>NZ_JXRP01000016.1 GCF_000829435.1 Jeotgalibacillus soli | reverse complement strand
GCTCTTAAATGTTACTTAAATCAAGAATTAACGTTGACGTTTTAGGTTGTTTAGTTTTCAAGGTTCAAGGTGTTTCTTGCGTGTCACTCTCTCAATTAACTATATCAGTATAACATTCTTTCGAATATTATGTCAACAACATTTTATTATTTCTTTTCTGTTATTTACTGTTTTCACTAGTTCTTCAGGAGCAAGATATTCAATATAACATGCTAAACAATAGATTGCAACTATTTTACGAAAATAATATAAATCATATTAAAAATATCTTTTTCTCTATTAACTTCTCTCATTAAACTTCCAGTTCCCCGAATAAAAAGGAGAGTTCACTTTAAAGGAGACATCCTAGCTTAGACTTAAGAACTAACCACTCTATTTATGTTTTCTCTTAGATATTCCCCGTAGCTGTGTAATCCGTGACTACAGCTTGGCCGTCATCAGAAAGCCCAACCTTATTTCCCACCCTATCAACTATTGAAGCTTTTTAACTTCAATAGTATCAACTTACTAAATTCACCTTCCAGGCGATGTAGAGTTTTTGGATTTATATAAATTCCCACATATAACGTGGGGAATTTTATATAGTCTATTAAAAACTATGCTTATCTACTCTTTCGCGAATTTTGTCCAAGCCAATTTTTAAAAAGAACATCGTTATATAATCGGAATACCATCCGGCATCTCTCAACACTTTTAGAAGAAATGAAAAGTCACACGGTATCTAACTTTGCGCTAATCGTTGTATTCTTGGTGACTACCTATTAGGGAAACAAACGTTGTAAAAGATGATAGCCGCCCAGAGAGATGGATCGCTAGCCATTCTTGCTGCCACGGTCATTATAAACAAACAAGTAAAAAAACATCTCCACTTTTTGCAGAAATGTGCCTATCGTTTAAGAATGATATTCACTCATTAAGTAAAAAAGATTCACCTAATTCCGCCTTTAATCTTTCGTAATCTTTTATCGTTATAAGATTTAAGTTTATCTCAACTTCTTTTTCAATCTTCAAAATTAAGATAAATTAATTCCTTAACACTCTTCCCGAATAGAAAGTGTATGATCCCTTAAGCTAATTTCAAAAGTGTTTATTTCAAGTTAAATACAGCCACTACAGAACTGAATAATACGATCAATCAAAGTAAAGGAGTCAGCAGCAATTCAAATCCACCAAAAAAGCCATTAAATAAAAATAACATTAACCCTAGGTTTAATAGAGCAACTAACAGCCATACAATACCTGTAATTTTCCACAGGGCTTTACCTTTATATTTAAGTTCCAATCTAATCTCCCAATAATCTTGTACGTTCTAATTACTTCATTATATATTTGAATTTTGTTTTGTTGATTTCACTTGTGCTGTCCTGCCTCTTTATAATATATAAAAAAAGACCAAAGACTTTAAAATAGCCTTTGGTCTTAAAGAAATGTACCCATCTGTTGAAGAAATTATTTACTATATAATCGTTCTTATTGTGTTTTTTACTGATCTTTACCATCAAATCGTTTCATTTCGGATTCTGTAAAATAACAGGCTGCCCGAACCCGAATTTCCCCCTCACCATGAAAAGCTGCCCAGTGAAGTTGATACATGATGTTTGAAATAATTTTGTTTGATTTATAATCTTTCACAACGATTATTCTTTGTGGCAAATGATCGTGACTGTTTAGCCCATCCATTAAAGCCTGCTAAAGGTACAAGCTATCATTACCCAGCCTGCTTTCCACCTTGCTGCAATTGATACATTTGATAATATTTACCTCTCAGAGCCATTAGTTCATCATGCGATCCCTTTTCAACAATTGCACCGCGATCCAAAACAAGAATCTGATCCGCATTTTTAATTGTTGATAGACGATGCGCGATAATGAAAGTTGTTCTTCCTGCCTTCAAGGTTTCCATTGCTTCTTGAATAATGGATTCTGTTTCCGTATCAACGCTTGATGTGGCTTCATCCAAAATTAAAATAGCAGGGTTAAAAGCTAAAGCCCGTGCAAATGAAATTAATTGGCGCTGACCTGAAGACAACGTGCTTCCCTTTTCAATAACAGGTTCGTCAAGCCCTTTCTCAAGGTGCTTAAGCACACGATCCGCTCCTACCGCCTTTAATGCTTCCTCTACTTGTCTTCTTGATATTCGAGGATCATTGAGACTGACATTGGACGCAATCGTACCTGTAAAGAGATATGGGTCCTGCAAGACAATTCCCATATGATCACGTATGGTCTGTCGAGGTAATTCTTTGATGTTTTTCCCATCAATGCGAATCTCCCCTTTTTGACTATCATAGAAACGAAACAGTAAATTCATGATTGAACTTTTACCTGATCCGGTATAGCCTACTAACCCGATGGTTTCACCCGGCTTCGCTTCAAATGAGAGTTCCTTTAATACATATTCTTCTTTATAAGCAAATGAGACATCATCAAATTCTACATGTCCCGTATAACGTCCAGTACGAATGTCCTGAACATCCTCTCCCTCTTCATCCAATAAATTAAATACTCTTTCTCCTGCAACGAGTGCAATCTCAAGATTGGCAAGCTGGTTGACAACTCCAGTTACAGGCTGGAACAGACGAGTAAGGTAATCAACAAATGCGTACAACACCCCAACCGTTACCACAGACTCGACTCCAATTGAGCCGCTTCCGAAATACCATATAAAGGTAACAAAGGTGATATTCCTCAGAATTGTAACCAGATTATGTGACATGAGTGAATTTAAGCTAAGTAATTTATTTTGATAGTGGTAATGAGTATTATTCATTTCCTCAAATTCCTGCTGCATCTTTTTCTCTCGTCGAAAGGCTTGAATGATTGTCATGCCTTGAATGGACTCATTGATGGAGGCATTGATTTCACTTACCTTTGAACGTACAACATGATTATATTTTGACGCATATCGACGATAGACAATGATCCATACATACAAAATCGGCAGCAATAGCAAACAAATGGCTGCTAGCTGTGGATCTAATATAAATAGCGCAATGTAAATGCCTGTAATATAAATAGCACTATAAAAGAACTGTGATAACACTTGAACATAAAGCTCTCGAATCGCTTCTGTATCATTTGTAATTCTAGCTACTACCTTGCCAGCCGGCAAATTATCAAAATAGTTAATCGGCAAGCACTGGATATGTCCAAATACATCTGTGCGCATCTTTTGAATTATTCGATTAGCCGATCGCTGGAGCATGTAATCCTGACCAAAGTGGAAGGCTGCAGCGACCAATACAAGACCAAAATACAACAGAACAAGCTGGATCATTCTCGGGATTTCCGGCTCATAGAATGCCAGTATTTCTGATACCTCCAGCTGTTCTGCAGGAACAGCAGTGCTCTCTCCATTCTGGTTAAATGAAAGCATTCCATTTTCATAGGATCGCTGACCTTCATTTAAAACCGGCTGATCAACGAAATAAAACTCGAGGCCGTCTTGATAGATCCGAACCTCGTCTCCCTTAGCTTCACCCTCAACAAAATAATCTCCGCGTTTATAATAGGTTTCTTGATACAATACCGCGTCCTTCGTATCTTCTGACTCAAACCAGGGCTCTTCAATCCCAAGAATATGGTCATCAATCATTTTTTTTGCGATAAAAGGACCTACAAGCTCTGCACTAACGGAAATGGTCAGCATCAGCAAAGCAATGATAATGGTTTTTTTAAATAATAAAGCATATCGATATAAGCGATTGCCTACTCTCATGAGCGCACCTCCTCAAGCAAGGACTCTTCTACTTGCTGCCGCTCATATTGTTCCAAATACCAGCCTTTTACTGCAAGCAGCTGTTCATGGGTTCCTTCCTCGATCACCCGACCATCCTCAAGAACAATAATCCAGTCTGAATGCTCTACCGCTGACAAGCGGTGTGTTGTAATGATCGTTGTTTTCCCCTTTCGCTCCCTGCGAATATTTTCGATAATTTCAGCTTCTGTTTTAGCGTCTACTGCAGATAAAGAATCATCCAAAATTAAAATAGGTGGATTCTTAATTAATGCACGCGCAATTGAAATTCGCTGCTTCTGCCCACCTGATAAGGAAACTCCCTTTTCACCAACGAGCGTTTCCAGTCCCATTGGCATCCTTTCAAGATCGCGTTCAAAGTGGGCCATTTTAATCGCGTCGGTTAAATTCTGTTCAGTCGCCTCTTCATCACCGAACAAAATATTTCCCCGTACACTTTTTGAAAATAGCACATGGTCCTGTGGGACATAGCCAATCCATGACCTTACATGCTCCTTCGTTTGATTCGCTAAGGAAACGTTTCCTATGGAAATTTCTCCTTGTCCGCTAGGATATTCTTTTAGCAGCTGTTTAATAAAGGTTGTTTTTCCGCTTCCTGTTTTCCCTACAATGCCAAGCGTGCTTCCCTGCATTAACGTCACGTTAATGTCATCCAGATTCTTTACGTTGGAGGAAGGGTATTGAAACCCTGCTTCCTTAAATGTGATCGAAGTTGGGTTAGAGACATTTTCAGGTTTTGTAGGATCTGTTACATCTTCCTTATAATTTAACGTTTCATTGACGCGATCCATAGACGCATTTCCGCGCTGCATAATATTAATCAGTTCACCCACCGCAAACATCGGCCAAATAAGCATTCCTAAATAAATATTAAAGGCCACCAGATCTCCAAGTGAAATCGACTGATTAAATACCAGGTACGATCCATATCCGAGACCAATCATATAGCTTGCCCCGGTGAGAATCTTTGTAAGAGGATTGAACAATGAATCGATGAAAGCGACCTTCATATTCTTTTTAAAAACGTCCTCTGTTCCATCTAAAAATTGCTGTTCATCAGCTCTTTCCTGTACATAGGCTCGGATAACCCGAACGCCTGCCACAGATTCTAATACACGGTCGTTCAAATCACCAAATGCATCCTGTGCCTGTGTATACCGTTCGTGTATTCTTTTCCCCAGAATCTGCATCACGATCGCCAAAACGGGCAGTGGGATAATGGCTGCAAGTGTAAGCTCCCATGACACGAGAACACCCATTGTGATAAGGATCGTAAGCATATATGCAGTCGAATCAATCAGGGTCAAAACACCAAACCCAGCTGTTACAGAGACCGCCTTTAAATCATTTGTCGAACGTGCCATGAGATCGCCAGTACGATTACGTTCATAAAAGGTTGGCGTCATGCGGAGCAGATGCCCCATAAACATAGAGCGAAGTCTTCTCTCGATTTCATTGGCTCCACCAAATAATAAATACTGCCAGACATAATTCAGCGCATAGGACAGGAAAGCGATAACGAGCAGGATAACTATATACTGAACTAATGAATCCTGTGTCAGTTCACCCTGAAAAATATCATCAATGGCTGACCCAACTAACCATGGCGGAATCACTTCTAAAATATTCGCAATCAGTAAAAGAATAATCGCGATCGTATATCTTTTCCAATGCTGTTTGAAAAACCATCCTAATTTTAAAAAAATATCAAACATTTACGCAACCTCCCTTTCATTCCAATACGGCAGGCTACCCACTATCCAGCTCCACCGTTTTTACTGCACCAGTTATTTTCTTAATCATCAACAACGCCTCCTAAAGTAATTTTTTCTTATTTATGATAAACAGACAGAGTCCGCAACCACCAAAAAATGGAAAACAAAAAGAAGCATACCGGCCTTTGCAAAAGCACAGCATGCTTCCATGAAAAAAGGCACAGACCACTTTACGCAGTCCATGCCTCATATATGACAGTTCACACCATTAAAAAAGAACAGAATGATTTACTGTAAGAGAGATTGGCTGCGTGTTATTCAATTGGAAAATTCCTTTTGTAATCGGATATAACTTGATCATGACACACAACCTCCTTCTTAAGTAATTTCGCCCATATATTGGACATTATTAGATTATCCCAACTTTTTCAAACTGTCAATTCTTTTTTTATTTTTAAAATGATTAAATCATTTAGACTTTAATTCAATCCTTCTCCCAACAACAAATCAATATATAAGTATAGGAATAGGCGCTTGGATAGGTCCCCATATCCCCCAAAACCAATGATGGTATCCTCCTTTCCTCGAATTTATAAATAGAAATAAGCTCCGGGCAAAAAGAATGATAATGAAAAACGGGATCAAGTACAGCTCCTCTTGTTTCATTTTTCATCCACCCATATCTTTTGGTTTGGTAGTAAATATCCTATTCCACCAGCAAGAATTAATACCTGAAACGTTAAATAGGTTACAAATGGCAGTTGGATAAAGATCAATGCAATAATGGATAAAAGCAGGACCCCTGTGAGAAGAAAAGCAAGCAGCTCCCTTCTCATTCGTTTTCGTGTCTCCATAAGCGTTTCGCTAACCAGTTGAGAGAACCACTCTGTTCCAGGTGTAATTTGTTGATCAGCTTAATGATCTAGCTTCTGAAAGGCCTCGTCTAATTGTTGCTCTACAATTTTATCAATTGACTCATCATTTGTAGTTTTCTTTTTCACCGTTCGAAAGCTCCTTTCTAAGCTCTTTGAGACCATTTTTGTCTCTAGATTTTATGGTACCTTCAGGAATTTCCATTATAGTAGAAATCTCTTCATAGCTATATCCGTGATAAGGCTTCAGTACAATGGCTGCCCTCAGGCTCTTCAGGTAATTTAAATAATGCCGCCATCGCATCCAGCCACTCTTCGTTCTGGCTTTCCATTTTCCATTTCAGCTGTCGAATTAAAGGCAGCGCCTGGTTCATTCTCTTTGCTTTCCTCTGCTGATCAATGAACAGATTTGTCCCTATTGTGATAAGCCATGACGAAAATTTTGATGTTCCATTGAACAAATGAATCTTTTCAACCTCTTTAATCATCGTGTCCTGTGTGAGCTCCTCTGCTTGTTCTTTATTAAGGTTATTTACAGGAGATAGCGAAAAATAAAAGAGTAATTCTCCTGCAGCAGTGAGGCAATAGAAGCCTGATCCCCTTTTTTGCTATTAGAATGCGTTTCTGATCATTCATATATGTGCCTCTCTCTTTTAACTCTCTCTATTTAATCATATGAGAAGTGGTAGTTAAAAATCGTTCAATCTTTTTACACCGTTTAAGAAAAATAATAATTTGTCACTATTTTTATATAGAATAGTTTGAGTCTATTCTTTACGGGTAACATACTAGTAGATCAATTTTATTGACATTAATTAATAAAGGAGCGAATGAAATGCTAAGAACAATTCTTATGGTTATTGGTGCGATTGTCGTAATTGGCTTTATTATCAGTCTTATTTAATATCACGAAATGAAAACAATAGGAGTGAAATGTTATGGACGATCAAAGGAAAGTTGAAGTTCATAAAGAGATAAGATCTGATAATAGTATGGCGGGCGCTACATTCATAAAGTATGCTGCCTATATCATCATTTTTTTTGGAATCATTTGGTTTTTAATCAACTATATTTTACCTATGTTTTAAGCATAACGGCACTAAAGGCCCTTTTAGGGTCTTTTTTTATGTAGTTTTTTGCTGTAATCATATTGTAATCTTTCGAAAGAATATTTAGTTTATTTTGAGGGTATAGAACATAATAATAATAAAATAAAGGGGTGGATGGAAATGTATCAACATATTTTAGTAGCTTTTGATCATACTGACAGCAGTAAAAAAGCGCTCGAATCAGCTGTTCAATTACTCAGAATTGATGACGAGGCGGCGCTAACCATTACACATGTATCAACGAATAAAACGCATCTTATTGATATCGATACTTATAGTCATTCGCGGGCAGTTACTCCAATCATGAATCAAGGACTTGATCGTCCGTCAGCGCCTTATATGCCTCCAATACCACCAGCTGATAACGGACGTTCGAATCAGGAATACTCAGATCGTTTGGATAATGCATTACTGATGGCACAAGAGGATTTAGATGCTCGTGGAATTAAAGCTGAGTTCTATCCTCTGTCAGGCTCACCAGCTGAAGCCATTGTAGAATATGCCTATGGAAACGATGTTGATTTGATTATTGTTGGAAAAACAGAAAAAAATACCTTCCAGAAATGGTTTTTAGGTAGCGTTAGTGAAAAAATTGTTCAGGAGGCGCATTGCAATGTGCTTGTAATTAAATAAGGGGATGACAAAAAGATGCGGAATCCGCTTCTTTTTTGCTTTTAAAGCTTATTTATGTGTAAGGCTCCAACTTCAGCTATAATAAAGAAAATGATGCACACTTAAAGGGTGATGGAAATGGCTAGACAGCGAAAGATGGATACAGTGGAATTAATGAAAGCAACAGAAGCGTTATTGTTGGAAAAAGGATACGAAGGATTTCACTTTAAAGCGCTGTCTGAGAAGCTAAATGTAGCACGAAGTACAATATACGAGTATTACAGCAACAAGGATGAGTTAATCACAGACTATATGAGGCTTCTAATGATTGAGGTAATGGAAAGAGTGAAAGCATTAGAAACGAAAACCTCCTCCATTGAGATGGTGAAAGAGTTTTTGAATCTTTTTATGGAATACTCTCAGGTGTATGAAATGATAAAAATGCGTCCCTCTATAAACCAAAAGTCTTCCAAACGAGCAGCACAGAACCTTGAGGTGCTTGATTCATACTCAAAAGAATTATTTCAGCTTCTTCTCGTTCAAATTGAAAATGCAAAAAAAGAAGGAGCCATTCGCCATGACCTCCCTTCTTCTCTTGTTGCGAGCATGATCTTTAATACTGTATTGATACCGAATCATCAGAAAATCCCCTCAGAAGAGTGGTCGGATCTTCTCTTTAGTATGATTGCACATGGAATTACAACACATTAATGATAAATATAAGATTGCTAACTCCTATAACCTCAAGAGAGAATGTCCCTTTGCAGCTGCACTAATTCATCAAATCTAGCTTTAGCTTCTTGTTCATTAAATGTACTAAACAATCGATATTGTTCATCATCGATGATACGGAAGTGTTTACTGATTAAGTTACGCTGAAGCTTTATGTCAGATTCGATTTTGATCTCCGCCCACCAAATTTTCCCTCCTAATGTTTTTTCCTTTCGGTGGTCGATCTCTTCTCTCGCCAATAACTCCGCTATTTCCAGCGCATCTCCACCAACTAAATTCATAAGAATTTCTTGTTCCCTGAACAAAGCACATACTGTCACAACGGTTGTCCAATTGGGAAGCACACGACCTTTTTCAATTTGAACGAGAGTTTTTTTTGATACACCAATAACGTGAGCCATCCGGTCTTGTGTATAGTTCGCTTCCGTTCGAATTAATTTCATTTTTCCTGCTATTAATTCCATTAATTCTTCCCTTGTCAAACCCCTCACCTCAGTTTCACATCTGCTCCTTTTATCATAACATGCCACATTGAATTTTGCTTCGATCCTCCTCTCTTCGTTATACTAAAAGTCAGCTTAAACAGAAAGGAGACGAATGGTTTTGGCGTCATTAGTATGGATACGAAAAGACCTTAGACTACATGATCACCCAGCTTTACATTATGGGATTCAAGCCGGAGAAATTTTACCCGTGTATATACATGAAGAAAATCATCATAAATGGTCAATAGGCAGTGCCCAGTCGTGGTTTTTGCATTACGCCCTTCAATCCTTTCAAAAAAGAATTGAAGATATTGGCGGAAAGCTGCTGATTAAAATAGGGGATCCTGCTAAGATTCTCCCAAAATTATTAAAGGACTATTCAATAAACACGATTCTTTGGAATCGTTCTTATGAGCCAACAAATATAGTAATGGACAATAGCCTAGCTGAAAAATTGCATAATGAAGGGGTTACAGTCAAAACCTTTGAGGGCACACTTCTCCTTCCAATTACAAAAATCAAAAAAAAGGATGGAAATGCGTTCAAGGTCTTCACACCCTTTTATAAAGCACATCAAAAAATGGATATTCCAAAACCCTTGGCTACAATAAAACAAATGAATTCACCCGTAATGATGATTGAAGACTCTCTGGCAGTAAATGATTTAGGATTACTTCCTGCCATTAAATGGACAGATGGGCTCGAAAAGCGCTGGTCCCCTTCTGAATTGGCTGCGATTAGACACTTTAATGCATTCGAACGCAATCGTTTAAAGCATTATAAAAATGGACGAGATTTTCCAAGTAAGGTTTATCACGCTGAAATGTCACCTTATTTAGCACTAGGACTGATCTCTGTGCGCAGCATGTATCATTATATCGTTAAAAATGCTGAAGCGGCTGGAGAACCTTTCCTGCGACAGCTTGTATGGAGAGACTTTGCTTACTCACTAATGTTTCATTTTCCCAATACGATTGAAAAGCCAATGAACAAAAAATTTGAAAATTTTAAGTGGAATGAAGATCAAGAGGCCTTTATAAAATGGAGAAAAGGTTTAACAGGCTATCCCATTGTCGATGCTGGAATGCGAGAGCTATGGGAGACCGGATATATGCATAATCGTGTCCGAATGATCGCTGCATCATTCCTGACGAAGCATCTACTCATTCGATGGCAAAATGGAGCCGAGTGGTTTTGGGACACATTAGTGGATGCAGGTCTTGCCAATAATTCAATGGGATGGCAATGGGTAGCAGGTTCCGGCGCAGACGCTTCTCCTTATTTCCGAATTTTCAATCCTACTCTGCAAAGTAAAAAATTTGATCCAAACGGTGATTATATTCGAAAGTGGGTTCCTGAGCTAAGAACACTTTCAGACGATGCGATTCATGCACCGCACGAACAATCGTCAAGTATGCTAGAGCAAGCAGGAATTATTTTAAACGAAAACTATCCAGCACCCATTGTTGAGCATAAAGCAGCAAGAGAACGAGCGCTTGCACGCTATAATGAAATAAAGTAGTGAAAATATAATAAAGCCCCGCCATTCCTAATGGCGAGGCTTTTCAGCGTTACTGTACAGGCTTTTTCTTATTAGGATCGTCATCTTCTTCGTCATTCATAACGTTTTTCATCCCTTTTTTAAACTCATGCAGGGTCTGTCCTGCTGCCCGGCCTAGCTGCGGCAATTTCTTCGGTCCAAACACGAGCAGGGCGACAACTAAAATGATTAAAATCTCACCAAATCCAAGATTCAAAATGCCCAACTCCTTCATAACTGGATGAGAATAGTATAATGCTTTTATTTTGAAAAAAGTAGGATGAACGTGTAAATATGGTGAACGTTTGAATTAAGCTTTTTGTTCAATACTCACATTATCTTTTTCTGTTTCGGCCACGTATAAAGCAACTGCGGCATCACCAGTAATGTTAATGGCTGTTCGAGACATATCAAGAATACGGTCAATCCCTATAATTAAACCGATTCCTTCCACCGGCAGACCAACCGAGGTTAATACAAGGGCCAGCATGATTAAGCCTACTCCTGGAACACCTGCAGTACCTACACTTGCAAGCACCGCAGTTAGCACAACTGTTAATAATGCGGTAAAGCTCAAGTCGATGTTATAGACCTGGGCAATAAAAATCGTGGCAACACCTTGCATAATAGCCGTTCCATCCATATTAATGGTCGCGCCAAGAGGCTGAACAAATGAGCTGATCGGTTTCGGTACATTTAACCTCTTTTGAGCGGTTTCCATTGAAACTGGAAGCGTAGCGTTACTGCTTGATGTACTAAATGCAACTGCCATCGCCGGGAAGAAATTTTTAAAGAACCAGAAAGGGTTTTTCTTGGCAAAAACAGCTACAATGGTACCATATGTTACTATTCCATGGATAATCAACGCAATTAATACAACAACTGCATACAACAATATATTTCGCAGCGATTCAAATCCTGCTTTTCCTAGAGCAGAAGCTATAAGTCCAAACGTACCTAATGGAGCAAATTTCATGATAATTCCAACCAGAAACATCATGATGTCATTACCCTGCTCAAATAGACTAAGAACACCTTTTGTTTTCTCTCCAAGCGCAGTTAACGCAATACCAATGAAAATAGCAAATGCGATAATTTGAAGCATATTCCCCTCAGCCATTGCAGCTACAGGGTTCGTTGGAATAATGTTTAAAAGCGTTTCACTTACAGAAGGTGCCTCAGATGCATCAAACTCAGAAGCAGCTAATTCATCTTCAGAAAACGGTGACCCTGCTCCTGGTTGTATAACGATAGCCAGAGCTAATCCGATAACAATGGCAATAGCCGTTGTGATCAAAAATGCTCCAACCGTTTTAACACCCATTCTACCAAGCATTTTTGGGTCGCCTAGTCCTGCTACTCCCAATACAATTGAGAAAAATACGATCGGTACTACGATCATCGTAATTAAATTAAGAAAGATTTGTCCAAGCGGTGTAAATAAGTATACATCCAGTGGTGCAAATAAATTTGGTGCAAATATATTAAGGGATAAACCGACAATAATCCCGATTACCAGTGCTATTAAAATCTTTGCGGTTAAATTTAACTTCATTTTTTTCCTCCAAATACAATGACATATGAATTTTTATAGGTTTAAAATAATTGCATTGATCTACTTTACCCAATTTAAAGCTTTTTATAACTCTTTTTGACTAACCAGACATATTTGCATAGGAATAATTGTAAAAGAAAACGGGTATAGTAGTTTGAACGATCAAAACACCTTAGTATAGAGAAAGGATTTGCGATTATGGCTAATCAAACTGTTTATTTTCTTTCATCCAATCACGAACGTAGCCTTATCGCTGAAGGGTGGGCATCCCGCTTAAAAAACGATCATACTACTTTTCGGAGCGCTGGTTGGTTAAGTGCTAAATCAAGTCCTTTTGGTATAGAAGCCATGAAAGAAATCTCGATCGACCTTTCGACAATCAGCCCTCATGTTTTAAACAACGAAGAATTGGATCGTGCTGATATCATTGTGGTTATTCAAGATTTTGAAAACGATGATTTATACAAATTACCTGCTCATCAAACTCACAAATTGTTAAGCTGGCACATTCGGAACCCCGAAAAAAGATCAGAGAATCCAATTGAGAAATGGGTGCTTTTCCAGGAAATCTGCGAGGACATTGCTATACGTATTCGTGAGCTTGAACGAAAACTGAATTTTTGTCATTAGCTCCAATGGGATCATCATGTATCCATGGGGCTTTTTTGTTCTAAATTTCTTTTAGGACAGCTCGTACAGGATTTCCATCTGCTCCGTCAACCAACTACGGAAGGATAATGAGTTATATATACCCAAATTTACATGGTCCAGCACGATCCCCTCAAGTATCCAAATCCCATTCTTGTAAAGAGCGCGCTGAATCGGTAAATTTATACTATCAATTGCATCCACTGAAGGAAGGCCAACACCAATAAGTGAAATACCAAATTCGGCTAAGCGAAGAGGCAAGGTGTTTCGGATAAGCGGAATAGATGACGGAATTGGTTGACAATGATCCCAATGACATATCTTTAATAAAACACTCGTAATATCCTCTTGGTTTAAATGAGGAATGACATCTTCTTCTCCTATTTCATCCTTGGCTGTACAATTGATTACAACCGCCTTGCTTATACAACAATCAAGTGGCATCTCATGTACCTTTTCTACCTGTTCTACAAAATGAAAAGGGGCGTCTAAATAGGTACTTATTTCGATTTTCCCTACATGAACAACTCCACTTTCACTTTTAATGAGTGATGCTTCATAGTCAAAAGGCGTATCGCCAGGCCAACATGCCGTTGTGCTTGATAGTCGCATTGAAATATCAATAATAGACACTCATACATCTGCCTCCTATAAGCTATAACATTGTGAGTATTGTGAAATTTCCCGGTAGTTTGTCCCCATCATTTCCACTAAAAATTAAATGGAAAATTCCAACAAACAATCTGCTTAATTCAATTGCTGTTTAAATATTTATAACTGCATCAAACAGCAAAGTCAACTTCCCAATTGTTCAACTTAAATGACAGTGAACAAATAAATAGGCAAAATTCACGTTATATAACAATAGCATGTTCATCAGGAGATTGTACAATCCATCTATTTACTTAAGCTACTCACTGTTCTATCAAACAAATCATAAAACTAATAATTTCATTTTCTTCATGCAAAAAAATCGCAAATAACGCCATTCCCTCCCAATAATTTGGAATAAACAAATAAAACTACGATCCTTTCGTTCGCTAAAGGGGTCTGACCCCTTTAGCGAACGAAAGGATCGATTTCTATATTTTTTATGCAGATGTTGTTTCATTTCAGTATAATAAAACCATGTGTTATAAAAGGGGGGCACCTTCACTGGATTTGTTAGGGGAAGATGAGTCATTCTGCGAGTGATGTTATGGACGGAAGCTGGTGATGACAATTCAAACCAAATGGGGACAAGGATGGAAAAAGGGATTAATTGTGTTTTTGCTTATTCCTTTTATGGTAGCCGAACCGTTTATAGCACAAGGGATTCTTTTTGCACTCCCTTTGTTATTTTTGCTGGGACTGACATATGAACTGCTGCACATGCGGGCGCAATCAATAAAAGAGCGGGCTTATCTTCTTATATTAGTGCTATTCCTCCTGGGAGTAGTAGCTGAAAACAGTACAATTCGATCGATTGTTGCTTTAGGATTAGTCTTCTCTGTCTTTTCATACTCACAGAGGACAGATTAATTACATAATGGAGGGATTCTTTTGGAAAGAATAGCTTTAGCTGAGGAACTAACATTTTCTCGCATCATTCATGGAATGATGCGCTTATCAGAATGGTCATTATCAAAGGAACAAAGACTGTCATTTATTGAAGAAGTCATGGAGCAGGGCATCACAACTTTTGATCATGCTGACATATACGGCAGCTATGTTTGTGAAGAATTATTTGGTGAAGCATTATCATTAAAGCCTTCCCTTCGTGATAAAATGGAAATCGTAACAAAATGCGGGATCGTGCTGACATCAGATAATCGGCCGGCAAACCGCAGTCACCATTACAACACAAGTAAAGAACATATTATCCACTCTGTTAACCGCTCATTGGAAAATCTTCATACGGATTACATCGATCTATTGCTCATCCACAGGCCTGATCCATTTATGAATCCTGAAGAAGTCAGTGAAGCCTTTGATGAATTATTCAATGATGGAAAAGTCCGCCATTTTGGCGTTTCAAACTTTAAGCAGCACCAGTACAGAATGCTGGATGCTTATGTCTCTCAGCCATTAGTCACAAATCAAATAGAACTCTCTGCTTATCAGCTGGAAAACATTGAAGATGGTACATTAAATTTAAGCCAGGAGGTACAGGCACCACCAATGGCCTGGTCACCTTTAGCTGGTGGTAAATTATTTAACAGTGTATCAGATAAAGCGGTTCGATTACGTAAAGCACTGGAAGATGTCGGACAAGAAATCGGAGCAAAATCCATAGATGAGGTTCTTTATACATGGTTACTCGTGCATCCTGCATCCATCATGCCGATCGTAGGATCAGGGAATATGGAGCGTATTCAATCTGCCATTTCCGCCCTCCATCTTAACATGGATCAGCACCAGTGGTTTCAGATATACCAAGCTTCTCTCGGACATGACGTACCTTAAAAAGAAAGGCTGCCGGAAAATTAGCGGCAGCCTTTTCTATAATAAACTTAAAAAGCGAACAATTTCCTTACCAGCTTTCAAAGAATACGATTAAGCTTCGATAAAACACCCCTGAATTTCAACAACGATCATCAACGTCAATATTCCATCCATCCTCTCAAAGTCCTCACTTACTTATTAATATTTAAATTTTCTAAATATTATGTTATAATTGCTTCAATATTTTTTTGTTGGGGGTATGTTTGATTGGGCGGGCAAGAAAACATTACAATAATCATTGGTTGATTGACTCAAATTTCAATCTCGAAGCTCGCCAAACGATTACTAGTCATTTTTTGATGGTTAAACGGGTAGAATGAAGTAATGGTTAGATCATTAGAAATGGTCTTTCCTTCTGAAGTTTAAAAAACAAATGAACAATAAAACAGTTCCAGTTGTGGATTCGTCAATCAAGAAGCACGTCCCCTGCAGGAATAAACATTTTGGGGTTAGCACATTTTAGATTGTTCATTTCAACTAAACAGGAGGTGTAAGAGGCATCCCCCTTGACGGAGAATGTAACAAACAGCGTGACCATTCAATGATCAAATCATATATGGTCTACTGTAGATCTAAACACCTCTCTTCGGGGTTGTCTCAGCTTATTGGCAATAGTCAATTTAGTTATGGTCACTGTCCTCATTGGACTGACTGCATTTTTTGCTGCTTCCGAATTTGCCATCGTTACCATTAAGACTTCACGTTTAGAACAGCTAATTGCCGAAGGAAATAAACAAGCACCCGCAGCCAAAGAAATCAAAAAGAATATCGATAAGTATTTGTCTGCTTGTCAACTCGGAGTGACCACTACCGCACTTAGTCTGGGCTTATTAGGGGCTCCCCTCTTTGCCGACTTAATTGAGCCGCTTTTGGTTCAATGGGGGATACAGTCATCTCTTACCCAATTGACTTCTTTAATTATTGCTTTTTCATTTATTGCATTCCTTCATGCAGTCGCTGGAGAGCTTTCTCCAAAGATTTTAGCCATACAAAAAGCAGAACCTGTAATTCTGTCATTGGCAAAAACACTCATTTTGTTTAGCCGCCTATTGTATCCAATTATTTGGCTGCTAAAAGGATCCGCCCACTTAATGACCAGGTTTTTCGGGTTAAAACCAGCTTCAATGCATGATGATCTTGCTCATTCGGAAGAAGATCTTCGAATGATTTTATCTGAAAGCTTTAAAAGCGGGGAGATCAATCCATCTGAGTATCGATACGTAAACAAAATTTTCGATTTTGATGAACGAGTAGCAAAGGAAATCATGGTACCACGGACAGAAATTATTTTTGTAAACAGCGGCCTCACTTTGCGAGAAGTATTTAAACTCGTGGGAGAAGAGCAATATACACGGTACCCTGTACTTGAAGACGGTAACAAAGACCATGTCATTGGGATGATTAATATGAAAGAATTGATGGCGTCCTATATCGAAAACCCGGCTAATGGAAATCGATTGGTGACAGATTATACTCACCCAGTTATTCAAGTAATTGAAAATATTCCCGTGAATAAATTACTACTGAAATTCCAAAAAAATCGTATGCATATTGGCATTTTACTAGATGAATACGGAGGAACATCAGGTCTTGTGACAATGGAAGATATCATTGAAGAAATTATTGGAGATGTTCAGGATGAGTTCGATGCGGATGAAGTGCCAGAGGTGAGGAAAATAAATGACAATCATTATATTCTCGATTCAAAGGTCCTTGTTCAAAATGTGAACAATCTGTTAGCAATTGATATTAATGAAAATGATGTTGATACCATTGGCGGATGGTTCAGAGCACGTCATTTTGCGTCTAAGAACAGTGATGAGATCTATGAGCAGGGTCATGTTTTTAAGATATATGACTTAAAGGGGCTCCATAGCCTCTATCTTGAAGTCAAAAAAATATCGGAGGAAGAGCGTGAAGAAATGACTACTCAGCTTAAAAAAGCTCAGTAGTTTCAGAATTGAGCTGCAGACTGTAAATTATTTCTTCTTTATTTTTCATTGCTGGTTTCCTAATGAGAAGCCGGCTCTTATTTTAATCTTTCATATAAAAAAGTCGTTGATTAATATTTATGTAAGCGGTAATATAATAACTATAAATATTTTGGCATACAGGATTTATAGCTTTTTATAAACGGATGATTTCATCCGATAATTTTTTATCCAAAAGTGCAAACGATTGCACTTATGTTTAGATGGAGGTGCACCATGAAAAAAAATTGGTGGAAAGAAGCTGTTGGGTATCAAATCTACCCTCGTAGTTTTCAAGATTCTAACGGAGATGGAATCGGTGATTTACAGGGCATCATTCAAAGACTGGACTATGTTAAAGATCTTGGAATCGATATAATTTGGATTTGTCCAATGTATCAATCTCCTAACGATGATAATGGGTACGATATCTCTGATTATCAAGCAATAATGGGAGATTTTGGTACGATGGAAGATTTTGATCACCTTCTTTCAGAAGTACATAAACGTGAAATGAAGCTCATCCTGGACTTCGTTCCTAACCATACCAGCGATGAACATAAATGGTTCGTCGAGTCTCGCTCATCAAAAGACAATCCAAAACGTGATTGGTATATTTGGAGAGACGGGAAAAAAAATAAAAAAGGAAAAACAATGGCTGAACCAAACAATTGGGAAAGTATTTTTGGCGGTTCTGCATGGGAATACGATAAAAAAACGGATCAATATTACTTGCACGTTTTTTCAACAAAGCAGCCTGATGTAAATTGGGAAAATCCTGAAGCACGTCAAGCCATATACGATATGGTCAACTGGTGGCTTGGAAAAGGAATTGATGGCTTCCGTATTGATGCCGTCAGCCATATTAAAAAAAGAGCTGGGTTTCCAGACATGCCAAATCCGAAAAAGAAAAAATATGTTTCCTCCTTCGATATGCATATGAATCAAGAAGGGATTCATGAGTTATTAGAGGAATTTAAGAACAGCACCTATGCTAAATACGATGTAATGACCGTTGGTGAAGCTAATGGAGTAACCGTTAATGAGGCGGACCTCTGGGTCGGTGAAGAGCATGGGAAAATGGATATGATATTCCAATTTGAACATCTTGGGCTCTGGGATGCAGAAACAAACCTTAATCTAGATATTGTTGAATTGAAAAATGTGCTAAGCACCTGGCAAAAAGGGCTAGAAAACAAAGGCTGGAATGCTCTATTCATTGAAAATCATGATAAGCCTCGCGTTGTTTCTACTTGGGGGAATGATGATCAATATTGGTATGAAAGTGCAACCTCTATGGCTGCAATGTATTTCCTCATGCAAGGAACACCTTTCATTTACCAAGGCCAGGAAATTGGAATGACCAATGTGCAATTTGACTCCATTGATGATTATGATGATGTCTCAGCGAAGAACCTGTATCGTATACGCACAGAAGAAGGTGTCCCTCATAACGATATTATGCGTATGTTATGGGCTTCTTCAAGAGATAACAGTCGCACGCCAATGCAATGGTCTTCTGATAAAAATGCAGGATTTTCAAATGCAGCACCATGGATGAAGGTAAATCCTAATTATAAAACGATCAATGTCAAAGCTCAGGAACAAGATGAACAGTCAATATTATCCTTTTACAAAAAAATGATCCGCCTGAAAAAGAATGAAAATATTTTCACGTATGGAATATATGATTTACTTTTGCCTGATCACCACCAAATCTACGCCTACACCCGTACACTTGACGAAGAACAAGTGGTAATCATTACTAATTTATCAATAAAGGACGCCCTTATCGACGAAGATGGCATCACTTTTTCGAGTGAAGATTTAATCCTTCATAACTTGCCGGTGGATGATCACGGCCCAACTGATACGATTGTTTTACGACCGTACGAAGCACGTGTCTATAAGCTGAAGTCTAAAAAATAATCAATTTATAAGAGATACAGAAATGAGAATCTTCTCTTTTTGTATCTCTTTTTGTATGAGCTGATTTATTCTTGATCATACTGACAAAAATCAGCCTATTATTTCCCGATTTTTCAGATTTCATTTGCCTATGCTCAACTTATTTTTACCTTTACAATAAGCATGGCATAAGGTTACAACGTTGCTCTAGACCCACTACCTGTTCATCTGATACTCTACTTTAGGGAAATAATTTTCCGGAATAAACGCTGATAGTAAAGAAATTGGAGGTCTTCCCATGGATCTTTATGATAATTTAAAACGTGGAGAACGAGGAGCATGGATTAGTATATTTACATACATTGCTCTTGCTGTTATGAAGTTGATCGTGGGTACCCTAACAGGTTCTGAAGCCTTGCGAGCAGACGGTCTGAACAATACAACAGATGTCGTTGTTTCAGTAGCTGTATTAATTGGGTTAAAAATTTCTCGCAAACCACCTGATCAAAACCATCACTATGGACATATGAGAGCGGAATCCATTGCGACTTTAATTGCTGCTTTTATTATGACAGTCGTCGCTATACAGGTTCTTGTTCAAGCCGGCAGCGTATTACTAGAAGGTGGTGCAGCTGAGCCGCCAACAATTCTAGCAGGATGGGTGGCAATATTAAGCGCTGGTATTATGTTTGTTGTCTACCGATATAACTTAAATTTATCGAAAAGCATTAATAGCTCCTCTCTATTTGCGGCCGCTCAGGATAATCGAGCAGATGCACTAGTCAGTATCGGTGCATCCATTGGGATCTTCGGGAGTATTGCCGGTTTTTCCTGGCTGGATCCATTAGCCGCGTTCATTGTGGGTGCCATCATTTTAAAAACAGCCATTACCATTTTTAAAGATGCCATTCATACCCTCACGGACGGTTTTGATCGTGGAGAGGTAGATACCATTACCGAAAGCATTCACGACATTCCAGGTATCCGATCGATTCAGGATATTAAAGGACGTTCACATGGCAACATCATTTTTATTGATTTAACGATCACGGTTGATCCAAATTTAAATGTCATTGAAAGCCATGATATTACTGAGAAAATTGAACAAAAAGTTAAGCAAAACCACCCTTATTGCCAGGTTCACGTGCATATTGAACCGGATCTGTAAAAACAAACTGCCGAGTATTATAGGCAGTTTGTTTTATTTAATAATCATAACAGGACAATCTACTCGCTTCGCTACTTTGTGACTTACGCTGCCCAGCACAAATTCTTGTAAACGGTTTAACCCGCTGCTTCCAATTACAACAAGATCATACGGCTCTTGATTTGCATAGTTTATAATTATCGGTCCTAGTTCTCCTTTTTATATCGTTACTGAATAAGATACTCCCTGTTTAATCAAGAACTCTTCTGTTTTATGCAGGCGTTCCTTTCTTTTTCCTTCAATTGAAATAGAATTCTGGTTAGAAAGGACATCCGGTTTTGACTGTTCACTTCCACCAACATAGAGAACAGTTACTGTTGCTTCTGATATCACTGAAGCTAGATAAGCTGTTTTTTCTACCGCTCGGATAGCGTGCACTGATCCATCTGAAGCAAGTAAAATTTTTTAAAACACGTAAACACCTCCTCTTCTTTCTACTACTTTTGAATAGGAATTAATCTATTTCATCGTATCATGCTTAAGAGTAGATCCTCATCCTTATTATCAGAAAAATCTTTTATTTTTAAAATATTTTTTTCTTGAACTTATAAGAAAAAAGAAGATAAATAGAGATATTAAAAGTATATCTATTATTTATACGCTTTCATTCATTCTATTATTATTTTTTATTATGCTATAATCGTTCAGTTATAAACGGACCCGACTTTTCTGAGAGTGAAAAGTCAAATCATACAACTAAATAAGGAAGAGGTGTTTTATTTGTTCACAGAACAACTTAAACAGGAATGGTTCGGTAATATCAGAGGTGATATTATGTCGGGAATTCTTGTTGCACTTGCTTTAATCCCCGAAGCCATCGCATTCTCCATTATCGCAGGAGTCGATCCAATGGTGGGTCTTTATGCTGCCTTTTGTATTGCTGTCGTTATTGCATTCGTAGGCGGAAGACCGGGGATGATTTCTGGTGCAACAGGCGCCATGGCCTTACTGATGGTTACACTTGTGGCGGATCATGGCTTACAGTATTTATTCGCCGCTACCATTTTAACAGGAATCATTCAATTTTTCATGGGTGTAATGAAACTTGGAAAGCTTATGAGGTTCATTCCGAATTCCGTGATGATTGGATTTGTCAATGCGCTTGCTATTCTTATTTTCATGGCACAGCTCGATCAATTTGTGGACGCTACCTGGGTTATGTACGCTCTTGTAGCAGCTTCTTTAGGAATCATTTATTTGCTCCCTAGAGTGTTTCGTGCAGTCCCTTCCCCTCTCGTCGCCATCATTGTCATTACGGTTTTTGTTATGGCAACTGGCATTTCAGTCAAAACAGTTGGAGATATGGGAACATTAACACAGGCACTCCCATCGTTTTTCATTCCTGATGTTCCTTTTAATCTAGAAACATTAATGATTATTCTTCCGTATTCCATTTCACTTGCGATCGTTGGGTTGCTTGAGTCATTACTTACAGCTCAAATCGTCGATGATATGACAGATACACCAAGTGATAAAAATAAAGAAGCACGTGGTCAAGGGATTGCGAATATGGTAACTGGGTGCTTTGGCGGAATGGCAGGCTGTGCGATGATTGGACAAGCCGTCATTAATGTAAAGTCAGGCGGGCGCGGTCGATTATCCTCCTTTACTGCAGGGGTTGTTTTAATGGGATTAATCATTTTATTAAATGATGTGGTCGTCCAAATTCCAATGGCCGTGCTGGTCGGAGTTATGATTATGGTATCGATTGGAACGTTTGACTGGGGCTCCGTTGCTCGTCTGCATAAAGTCCCAAAAACAGATGCAGCCGTCATGATCGTAACCGTCGTAACCGTTGTATTAACGCATGATCTTTCTCTTGGTGTATTCGCAGGGGTTCTGCTTAGTGCTATTTTCTTTGCGGCTAAAATTTCTAAGGTTTACGTAGATAAACGTATTGAACCAGAAGCATCTAAAGTTTATTACCAAATTGAAGGCCAAATATTCTTTGCCTCCGTTACAGGATTTATGAACGCTGTTGACTATGATTTAGATGGCATTACAATCGTTGAGTTCAACTTCTCTAGAGCCCATTTATGGGATGATTCAGCCATTCACACGATTGACAAAGTCGCCTTAAAAATGAAAAAGCAAGGCGTAAAAGTAACGCTTACAGGCTTGAACAAAGACAGCTCGGAGCTCCTCGAACGCTTGTCTGTTTACGATAAGCCCAGGGCAAAAGCTTCAGAACATTAATGTAAGACACCTTAGCCCTTTTACTAAGGTGTTTTTTATATAACTTTTTAGACTGGTCATGATCATGAAAGATATTTTATTATACACGCTTTTATATGCGGCTAAAGTTAGATAAAACGAATTCCTCCTCTCCCCTTCGGTATCATGATTATTTTGTTTAATGGCGTTTTGTTTTAAGTGAATTGAAATCTATTAGGACATCAAGCTTAATGAATGCTGGTTTTTTCTATCGTTCTCCCAATTAACTCATGCTACAATAGACATAACTGTTATTAAAGGAGCCTTTTTATGGAAACCATTATATTTGGACTTGGGTTCATAGTCCTCATTATCTCCCTTCGAAAAACACAGCAGCAAGTTAAAAGAAGATTAAAATATGGTGCAATTATGACCCTAACTATTCTGCTGTATCCCATTACAAGTTCGTTAGCTTCCTCCATTAGTATCGACGCTGCAAGCCTGACTCTTTATCTTCATGCCATGCTCGTTCTTACCGGGATCGTTTTATTATTGAGCGGCATTTTTGTCTGGCTGCTTCAAAAGATGGATGGACGTAAAGTAAATAAAAAATCAAAGCTGCGCTGACAGCTTTGATTTTTTATTTCTATTTAGAATCCTTAAATTGAATATCTTCTCCTGCATGGGGAATCAGCACAAGGCACTGCTTTTTATTAGCTCCATATTAGGTGATTTTTTCAAAAAGTGATAAAGTTGAATAAATATTCTACCTCATTTAAATAGTTTTAATAAAGATAAAATAGGGGATGATAAAATGGAATCTCGCGTAGAGCTATACGCCTATTTAGACTCAATAGAAAAATGGGAAAAGGATCAAGGAGGTCTTTGGTTTTGGGAAAAAGTCAGCCGCCTGCCTTTCAAGCTGCTTGACCGATTTACACCACAAAAGCTTCAGGAAAAAATCGGCCTCTTGTTAGACGAGGTCGGGCACTTTGTCCAAAATGGAGGAAAATATTTAACAAATCAATCTGGCATCATTAAAAAAATTAATGATAAAACGCCTAATCATGCGATTGAAGCCCTTGCAGATTTTAAACATGTTTCAATTGAAACCATGAACACAGTAGCTAAAGGACTCCGCCAGTCCAGCGGGAATATTGCCACTGCACAGGGTGCATCTACTGGAATTGGCGGATTATTTACACTCGCTGCAGACATCCCTCTGTTATTAGGATTATCATTTAAAACCTTGCAGGATATTGCGGTCTCATATGGATACGATCCAACCGAAAAAACAGAACGAATTTTTATTATTAAATGCCTTCAATTTGCATCATCTGATATCATAGGAAAACAAGCTGTATTAAACGATTTAATGTCGCTTGTCGATCAAAAGGAACGTCCGAAGGAAATGATGTCTCTGCTTCAAGGGTGGCGTGAAGTTGTCTTTACCTACCGTGATTCAATCGGATGGAAGAAACTATTTCAGCTTGTTCCAATAGCAGGTATGATCTTTGGGGCTTTTGCCAACAGAACGATGATTCACGATATCGCTGAAACCGGTGCAATGCTTTATCAGAAAAGACGAGTGCTTGAGCGATTACACGAATGTCAAACGATCGAACAACAGCAGAACGATTTGTAAATTTAACATTACGTTTTATTACATAAGTGGTTCCTCCCTTATTTGTAACGTATAATCAATTGGAAAGGACGTGAAGGACAAGTATGCAAGAATGGATTTTATCTTTTATGGAGGAATTTGGATATTTCGGGATTTTCTTAATGATTGCTCTTGAAAACCTTTTCCCTCCCATTCCCTCAGAAGTTATCTTAACTTTTGGTGGTTTTATGACGACTCAAACTGATTTAACTGTTTTAGGCGTCATCATCGCTTCAACTGCCGGATCAGTTGCTGGAGCTGTTGCATTATATGGTCTTGGCTTATTAGTAGACGTTAAGCGGCTTGAAAAAATTATTGACCGCTATGGAAATATCCTCCGTTTAAAAAGAGAAGATTTATATAAAGCAGATGCCTGGTTTGACCGTTACGGAATTTGGACGGTATTTTTCTGTCGTATGGTGCCGCTGATTCGCAGCCTTATCTCCATTCCGGCCGGGATGTCCAACATGCCGTTTATTTTATTCCTGGTATTTACTACACTTGGAACGATCATATGGAATACAATATTAGTCATTTTAGGAGCTCGATTGGGTGAGTCATGGGAAGATATCCTTTCCTTTATGGATGTTTATTCAAACGTTGCCTATGCCTTGATTGCAATGACAGGTATTCTCGTTGTTATTTGGTATATTCGTAAAAGAAAAAAGCATTCAGCATAAAAGACAAGGAGAGACTGCCAACTGGCAGCCCCTCCTTGTCTTTTTTATTCAACATGAAATAAAGTGGCCGTGCTTAAGATTGCAGCCTGACTTACATGTATACCAACACAATTAGCACAAACGCTAATACAAGACGGTAGATCGCAAACGGTACAAGCTGTATTCTGCTAATTAAAGTTAAGAAAAAGCGAATCGAAATCAGTGCAAATAAAAATGCACTTATAAAGCCTGCAACAAAAAATGGAATGACTTCTGGTGTCATGTAAGACCAGTTTTTCACTAACGATACTGCACTCGCGCCAAGCATAATCGGTACCGCCATGATAAATGTAAAATCAGCGGAAGCTCGGTGGCTAATGCCGAGAATAACGCCTCCAGAAATCGTGGAGCCTGAACGAGAAAAACCCGGCCAAAGTGCTATACATTGGAATAGTCCTACAATCAATGCTTGACGATACGTTAACTGATCTACAGTTTGAGTAACATTCTTTCTTTTCTTATGTATGATGTCTGCCGCGATCATCAATACAGAGCCAGCGATAAGACCAATTAATACCGTTTCAATGGAAAATAAATGCTTATCAATAAAATCCTCAAACATAAAGCCTAACACAGCCGCTGGAATTAACCCTACAATGACCATTGGCAATCTTAAGGAAGGTCCTTTCTCAGCTCCTGCTTTTCCTACTCCAATCAATGACCATAATCGATCCCAAAATACAACGATCACCGCTAGAATGGATCCAAGCTGAACGACAATTTTGAACGTATTGGCAACGCCCGGTGAAAAAATCTCTTTAGTATTTAACCATAAATCATCCACAATAATCATATGCCCTGTTGAAGATACCGGAGCAAATTCCGTCAATCCCTCTACAATGCCCAAAATGATACCAACTAATATTGACCATAAATCCAAATAACTCACCTCATTATGATTTAACATAGCTCTCCCTACAAAATTCTATTCTTCAAAAAGAGAAAAATTCCGTCCCATAAGGTGAGCTATATCTTCGCATTTTTTACACGAATAGAAGAATTATACGAGAATTTACTCAGAATAAATACAGGCTAAAGGATTATTTCTCAAGCTATTCTGCTTTTCTGTTCAAATGCTTTTAGTGTATAGTAAAACAAAACAAATACAAGGAGGAATGGTTAATGAAAGCGGTCGGATATTTTCAGTCTTTGCCAATTAATAATGAAGAGAGTTTAATCGATTTTACAATTGAAAATCCTGTTCCTAAAGGGCATGACCTTCTAATTTCAATACAAGCTATCTCTGTGAATCCAGTAGATACAAAGATCCGCAATTCAAAAAAAGCGGAGGGATCAGAGCCGATGATTATAGGCTGGGATGCTTCAGGAATTGTTGAAGCTGTCGGGGAGGATTGCACCTTATTTCAGCCTGGAGATGAGGTATATTATGCCGGCGATATCACACGTGCAGGTACATACAGCGAGTATCATCTGGTTGATGAACGAATTGTTGGTAAAAAGCCTTCATCCTTATCTTTCGAAGAAGCAGCTGCACTTCCTTTAACAACGATTACTGCATGGGAAGCATTATTTGAACGTATGAGAATTCCACAAATTCCAACAGGTGATCAATCTCCAGCTATCCTTATCATCGGCGGTGCCGGCGGTGTTGGTTCAATTGCAATCCAGCTTGCTAAGTGGGCAGGTTTGACTGTCATCTCAACAGCCTCTCGAAAAGAAACAACAGATTGGGTAAAGGAACTTGGTGCAGATCATGTGATCAATCACCATGAATCAATTCCAACTCAATTAAAGAATATTGGATTTGACCACATCCCTTATATTCTTTGTTTAAATTCAACGGATACCCACTGGGAAGCGATGAGTGAAGCCATTGAAGCTGAAGGTACAATCTGTAGTATAGTTGAGACAGATCAGCCCCTTTCACTTAATCCATTAAAAGATAAAAGCGTTACTTTCACGTGGGAATTTATGTTTACTCGAGCAAAGCATCAAACTCCAACGATGATCAAGCAGCACGAGCTATTAAATTCAGTTGCATCTCTTGTCGACAAAGGAAAGATCCGCACCACCTTGAAACAGCTATTATCTCCAATAAATGCTGAACAGCTTAAGAAAGCCCATACAGCGATTGAGGAAGGCAGTACCATTGGAAAAATTGTTTTAAAAGACTTTTAATAAGAAGGCTCTGTTAAACGTGTCTGCTGATTGTAGCACGCAGCCGCTCCAAACAACGCCGCGCGAAAAATCAACAATGGACTTTAACATAGCTAATAAGAAAAAGCATCTCCCCGCTTGTAGCGGGGAGATGCTTTTTCATTTCAATTTAATTATCTAGCTGCTACTGCAGAAAGATCTTTTGCGGCTTCAACAACTTTGTCAAAACCAGCTTGTTTAATTTCTTCAGCGCGGTCAGGATATTGATTGTGACCTTCAATAATTACAGCCGTTTGATCTTGAATTCCGAAGAAACCAAGTGCATTTTGGATGTAGTTTGCGCTCATTTCAAGTGATTGCATAGCAGGAGCTGAGTAGACGCCGCCACGTGCATTCAAGATGATTGCTTTTTTGTCTCCCATAAGACCTTGAACACCTTCTGCAGTGTATCTGAATGTATCTCCTGCACGGAATAAGTAGTCAACATATGTGTGAAGTACTGCTGGTACAGAGAAGTTCCACAGCGGGAATGCAAATACCACTACGTCTGCCGCTTTGAAACGGTCAAGGTGACCATTAGCAATTGTTAGTACTTTATCTTCCGCTTCTGTAAGCGGCTCACTTTGAGCAGTTTTGAATTGTGCTGTTAAGAAGTCTTGTCCGATATATGGAAGCTCTTCAGCAAATAAATCAACTGAATCGATTGTAATTTCGGTATTTTTTTGAAGCTCCTCTACAAATAGATCGTGCATGCGAGTAGACACAGCTTGATCAGCCGGACGATTGTTTGCTTTTACTACTAAAACTTTCATGAATGAAACTCTCCCTTTTATTGCAATTTGTGAAAATATATTCAAATTATTAATAATTCGAATATAACAATTCAATAATCTTGAATACGAGATATATCTTACCGCAAATTCTATTACCGATCAACTAATGTGCTCACGTCCTTACTGAATTGCTCCATTGTAATAGAAATGACAAAAAGAACGGATGACAGCGGCTGTCTCCGTTCACAATTTTTCACTGTAAATGCTTCCTTTGCATGGATCGTCCATTATAAATAAAACAAACTCCCTTTTCTTCAACAACGGTCTGAAGATGAACCGTACGTCCCCATAGATAATAAACATGTGGAATGACTCGTTCTAAGTATTCAAGATCCAGCTCCGTTCCTTCATATTTATGAACAAGATAAAGCTCACCGTTTTTTAAATAGTCACCGTCTTCTACAACAATGTATGGAAATCCCCCGTTTACTCTGGAAGCAACAAGCTCATCTCTAACCTTTTCCCAGTCTTTATCCACAATCCGGTAATCTCGGCCGGTACGCTGAAACAGAAACATGTCTTCTTGCTCTACAAAGTCCTTTGTTAAATAGTTTCGAATAAATGACTGATCGGACTCCATTTCTCTTACTTCAAAGATTTTTTCTAAGCCGCTATTTGGTTTGATCCCTCTTTTTACCATCTCCTCATCAGGGTTGTTCCATCGTTCCTCAATATGCTCAAACAGCTTGATACCCAAATAATACGGATTAATGGTTGTTTTGGATGGTTGTACAACATTCGCATTGAGCTTAGCAAACTCAATCGCTTCTCCACTCGTTAAATCAAGCTCTCTGACAATTTTTTGATGCCAGTACGAAGCCCAGCCTTCGTTCATAATTTTCGTCTCTAGCTGCGGCCAAAAATAGAGCATCTCTTCCCTCACCATGGTCATGATATCACGCTGCCACTCTCCAAGTTCACGACTATATTGTTGAATAAATAACATCAAATCCTTTTCAGGTGCAGGAGGAATTGGTTTTTTTCTTGCACGCTGGCGTTGTGCTGGCTTCTTTGGATCATCTAGTGACCATAAGTCGTCATATGGAGAAGTTTTCTTTTCAATTTCTTCTGTTTCCCATTCATCTGCTGTCCAATCAAAGCTGGACTTCATTAAAGAAGGATCAACATGCTCTTCAATAGAAAGTACAGCATCAAGAAATTCCTCAACTTCACGTTTTCCGAATTCCATCTCATAGGCTCGTATTCTCTCAGCAGTGGCCGTCATGCTGTTAACCATATCTCTCTTTGTTTGCGCGAACCGTATGTTGTTTTTGAAAAAATCACAGTGAGCAAGCACATGTGCAACAATCAGCTTATTTTGAATCAATGAATTTGAATCCAGCAGGAAGGCGTAGCAAGGATTTGAATTAATGACAAGTTCATAGATTTTGCTTAAACCTAGGTCATACTGAAGCTTCATGCGATGGTACTGTTTTCCAAAGCTCCAATGAGAAAATCGTGTCGGCATTCCATAAGCACCGAATGTATATATAATTGAAGCCGGACAAATTTCATATCTCATTGGAAAAAAATCAAGCCCAAACCCCTTTGCAATTTCCGTAATCTCCTCAATTGCTTTCATTAAATCCTTATCACTCACGCTCTCACATCCTTTCTTCTCTATCAAGTATATGAAAATAAAGGGGAATCATGATTCGTTATTAATGGATTCACTTTTGATTCTCATTGAATTCTAATGTTCCTTTTCTTTTTTTCTCATCTTTGAAGGATAAAATAAAATCAATAAGAAATAGAATATTTACAAGGAGGCAACAACAATGAAAAGAAAAATGATCACAGGCACCCTGGTGAGCGCAGTCATACTTGGCGGAGCAATTGGAGCAGGAGCAATGACAAATGGCTTTGAATCAGTAAGTCTTCAGTCAAAAAGTGAGGTAGCATCCATTACATCACAGACCGTGGGTGAAACACAAAAGGAAATGTTATCGATTGAAGAGGCAAAAGAAATCGCAGTTGCAAAATACGGTGGATATGTTGAAAGCATTGAGCTTGAAAGAGAAAATCGTGTTCAAGTTTATGACATTGATATTGAAAATGATGGGATCGAATATGATATTGACTTAGATGCGTACACGGGTGAATTCCTTAAAGTAAAAGAAGAACGTGATGATGACGATGATGACAAGCAAACAGGAGAAAATGCTTTAACTGATGATGTTATCACCCAAGACGAAGCGATCTCGATTGCTCTTAAAGCAGCTCCTGGTACTGTTGTTAGAGTAGAACTCGATGAGGATGATGGCCGTATCAAGTATGAAATTGAAATTAAAACAACAGATGGTGAAGCGGATATTGAAATCGATGCTCACACAGGAGATATACTTGAAGTCGATCACGACCGTGACTAATCTATTACATCTAAAAAACAGGGTGTCGAGTAAATTTCGACACCCTGTTTTCTGTTTATAATGGAAAAAATAAGTATTTTAGCCTTTTCTCAAAACTTGTGGAAATTGATTGATCGTATCTACCATGGGTCGATACGTTCTAAATGTTAGTTGCACTATTCAAACGTTAAACCATACAATTAAGGATCACTTTCTCCTACTGCTTTTTCAACAAATTAAACTCAAGCAAGATACATTAGTTCCTTAAGAGCAAGTTGCATTATTTTTTCGCGTTTTCTTTTACTGGGAACCAGCCCGGTGTGTTGATAATAGCGTTCCAAAGGGCTTCTGGTATAACTAGCTCTTCACGGTCATCCGCTGATATCTCAATACGAATTGCTCTGCCATCTCTAACTTTTTCAACCCATTGTGGTTCCATAATGAGTTCTCTTCCAAGAGCAATTAATGGTATACCGCCTTCCATTGCTTTTTCTACATCTTCAGGCGTATGAAGAGAACCTACTCCAATAACAGGAATTTGTTCACCAACACGATTTTGAATTAATTGGACGCGTGAAGCTTTATCATCTTCGTTACGCATAGAACCAGCATAGAAATCCTGAACAGATGCATGCAGATAATCAAGTTCCTCATTAGCAAGACGGTCCACAAGAGCTAGCGTGTCATCCATCGTGATTCCAGGGTTCTCTCTTTCTTCTGGAGAAATACGGTATCCAACTATAAAAGATGGATCAGCTTTTTCTGCTGCTTTTAATACTTCAGCAACAACTGCTAGTGGAAATGTCATCCGTTTTTCAAGCGATCCACCCCATTTGTCTTCACGACGGTTAGAATGCGGGGAGAAGAACTGCTGGATAAGATATGTGTTTGCACCATGAATTTCCACACCATCAAAGCCTGCTTCAATCGCACGTCTTGTCGCATCACCAAATGCTTTGATCACTTCTTCTATCTCTGTATCACTAAGTTCTCTTGGCGTCATTGAACCTTCTCGTTCAGGTGCAACAGCACTCGCACTGACGGTTTGTCCATCAGGCAGCAATTCAGGAGGTGCCATTCTTCCACCATGAAAAATCTGCAAGATCGCTTTTGCTCCCTCTCCCTTAATGGTTTGGGCAAGCTTAGTTAAGCCAGGGACTAAATCATCTCGATGTACACCGATTTCTCCTGCAAATCCTTTACCGTCAGCTGTAACATTTGCACAAGCTGTAATTACTGCACCAACGCCGCCTGCACGCTCTCGGTAGTAATTAAGTTCATCTTGAGAAACCTCTCCGTTATCTTTTGATGCAAAGTTTGTCATTGGTGCCATTATAACTCTGTTTTTTAGTTCTACTCCATTTTAAAAGGTGAATGGTTGTAAAAATGTTCTGTTTTCTGCAGTAGTCATGTTGAACTCCTCCTTTAATGCTTACCCAATAAAATGAGTATATTGCCTATTTATTATACGTTGGTTTTGTTTGTTACAAAAGGAAACTGCTCACCAAACTCTCTTGCAACATTTCCCTTGAACACGAAGAATGTTTTTCGCACATACTAGTTATAGCCTCTAGTGGAAGGAGGAAAAAAATGAAAAATGATTATGAACGGACACTGCTGTACTTGTATAGACATGGATGGGATGACCTGCTAATACTGATGGTTCGCACTAAGGATGAATTGTTGTCTAAAAAGATTAAACGCTTATTAAAAGGAATTCACTTTCCTCAAGAGCAGGAAAAAACAGCCTACGACTATTTGGAGCTCTTTCGCTATGCAGAATATGGCATGACTACAAGCCATACCTTTACAGAAAAAATTCTTTAGAGCGTTTCAATCATTACTTCCCATCTATTGACAAGAGTTTATTTTAGTGTAAAATTACACTAAAATAAACTCTTATTAACATGGGGGATTCATTTTGAAGCTAACTTTGGTTGTTTATCTTTTCGCTCTCCTCTCCATTTTGTTTTTAATTGTTACAGAGCAATGGCTTGCTGTTTCCTATTTACATAAAACATTGATCAAAATTAGCTTATTTTTTGTGATTCCGTTGATTTTTATACGTCTATTTACTTCCCATGACGTTTGGCAGCTTCTTCGTTGGCATCCCATTCATCCAATGAAAAAACTCGCGGCCGTTATTATTGGTGTAAGCTGCATAGCAATTATTTTGACTTCTTATTACTTAATTGGATTTAAGATCAACTGGTCTATTGTTATGGAGGATACTGTAGAACGGCTAGGAATATCTGCGAGGATATTTCCGTTTGTCGCTCTTTACATTACATTTGTGAATTCTTTTTTAGAAGAATGGTTCTTTCGGGGTTTTTTGCATATTAAGCTTATTTCCTACGTAGGACATTGGCCGGCAAGCATTCTTTCAGCCAGTTTGTTTGCCTTTTATCATTTGGCTGTATTTTTATCCTGGTTTGATTGGACAATTCTTGTTCTTTGCTTAGTCTCACTCTTCACTGTAGGAGTCATTTTAAATGAGCTGAACCGCAATCACCGGCATATTTATGCCTCTTGGATTGTGCATATTTTAGCGGATGTAGGTGTTATGCTTGTTGGGTTTCATCTTTTTTATGGGGGATAAGGAGACGCAGCCGGATCGTTATCGATCCAACTGCGCTTGTCTTATGCTTGTCACCGATAAACAGGCGCTCTCCGCTTTTACTCTATCCAGCTTCGGCGGCTAGACCCTCGAGGTCATAAGTCTCACTGCCTATGCTGGCAAAGAGCGCCAACTTAGGCTGTGCGCCTTATGCTTGTCGGGTCTGGGCAAGCCGCTCTCCGCTTTTATTTTATCCAGCTCCGAGCACCATCGGCTCGAGGTCATAAGCCAGTCGCTTCTGAAGGCAAAAAAACGCCTTCTGTCAGCGCTTGTCTTATGCTTGTCACCGATAAACAGGCGCTCTCCGCTTTTACGATGATGCGAGTCCGTGTTTTACTGCGTAGAGGGCTGCTTGTGTTCGGTCTGATACTTCAAGCTTAGTAAAGATGTTGGATATATGTGTTTTCACTGTTTTTTCTGTGATATAGAGAGCATTGGCAATTTCTTTATTGCTTTTACCCTTCGTGAGCTCCATCAATACATCTTTTTCGCGGCGCGTCAGCTGATGTACCTCATGAGGCGATGTTTCGGATTTATTAATTCTCGTTAATAAATGATTGGTTGCTTTCGGATGAAGTGTATTTTCCCCGTTCATTAGCTTGCGAATCGAAGCCACAAGTTCATCAGGTTCAATGTCTTTCAACTGATAGCCTGCAGCACCCGCTTCGATCGCTGGAATCACATGATCCTGGTCGGAAAAGCTTGTAAGCATCATAATTTCTGTCTTTGGCAGACATTGTTTAATCTCTCTGGTCGCTTGGATGCCATCCATTTCAGGCATCACCAAATCCATCAACACAACATCAGGCTGAAGATTTTTCACCATATCAACAGCCTCCTGCCCATTTTTTGCTTCTCCTACAATTTCAATATCCTTTTGCGTCTTCAGAAAAAAAACAAGCCCTCTTCTTACAACATGATGATCATCTGCAATCAATAATCGAATGCTCACTTTTACTTCCTCCTAATAGGGCAAGGTTACGTTAATCGCAGTACCTTCTCCAGGTTGACTCTCCACTCGGAAATCTCCCCCGAGTAATCGCGCTCGCTCCCTCATGCTGATCATTCCAACTGAAGGGAGAGAACGAACATGCTCTGCATAAAACCCGCGGCCAAAATCACGAATCGTAAAAGTGACTCGATCTTTATAAGATCGAATAATAAAAATGACCTTATCGGTATCTGAATGTTTTTTACAGTTATTTAAGGCTTCCTGTGCGATTCTAAAAATAGTTTCCTCTACCTTTGATGGTAAGCGTAGTACACCTTTCACTTCCGTTTTTACATTTAAACCCAATATATCTCCATACCCTTTGATTGCTTGTGTGATTCCGCCTTCCATTCCTCTAGGCTTTAGCTGCCATATAAGTGCACGCATTTCTGTCAGTGCCTCTTGAGCCAGTGATTGCAGCCCATAAAATGTCTCTTTCACTTCAGCAGAGTCAGTCATTTCAGCTCCGCCTCTTGCAGTTAACGTCATGGAGAATAACAGCTGATTAACAGAATCATGCAAGTCTCTGGCCAGTCGATTGCGTTCTTGCATCAATGCGATTTCCTGTTCTTTTTTTGTTAGCTGGATTCGTTTGATGGCAGAACCAATTTGAAAAGCGACCGATTCAAGCAATGCCAATTCATGCTCACTAAATTCCGTTCTTCCGGGCGTCGCTACATTTAATAAACCGAAGCGCTCTGGACCTGATTGAAGCGGAACCGTTGCATGATGCGTAAGTCCTTCTGTTTCTTCATGCGTTTTACCAATCACACCCTCTATACGCTTGCACTCAATAATATTAGAAGCTTTACGAAGTGTCCCTTTTTTATAGCAATTTACACACCAGCAGCCACCCGCTTTCATAAAATGGCAATCCTTTTTAAGAAGGGCCGCTGGCAGATGTTCGTGTGCGATTAAAGAATGCCTTCCATCCTCTCCAATAAAGAAGATCCACCCTGCTTGAAAGTCCGTTCCTTCAAGAAACTTCTTTAGTGCCTGCGTGAGCATCGGTTCAAGCTCTGTTTCTTCATTCAATAATTCAGCAATTTCTTTTAAAATAATGACATGAGATGGATCATTGAAGCCTGACATGACTGCACCTCTCTTTACTTACTATTAGTATACTTTGTTTTGAATAACTCTGCATTCCTCTTATGAAGTAGATCGACTACGACTTATGACCGAAAAAAGGCAGCATCCACCTTGACGGACGCTGCCTTTTCTTTAGAATAACGTTTAAACTAACGCATGCACCTTTTCCATTAAGGATTCTTTAATCGCGTTAAGCTTTTCTTCACTGTCTTCAACGCTTGAACCAATTACACTAAAATAAAATTTCACCTTTGGCTCTGTGCCGCTTGGACGAATGCACACCCACGAACCATCCTCCAAGAAATATTTTAATACGTTTGAAGCAGGCAGAACGATTTCTTCTTCCCGTTCTTCAAAGGTAAAAAGACGACGTAAGCTGCCGTAATCTTCCTGAGAATGAACAGATAATCCCGCTAGCTCTTTTAACGGTGTTTCACGTAATGAAAGGAGGATTGACTGAATCTTGTCAGCACCATCTTTTCCTTTTAGTGTCAAAGATTCTAACCCTTCTTTGTAGTAGCCATGCTGCTCGAAAAGAGCGAGTAAAACTTCATAGAGTGTTTTCCCTTGTGCTTTATGATAAGCGGCAGCTTCCACCGCAAGAAGGGCCGCTTGGACAGCATCTTTATCTCTTGCAAAATCCTTCACTAAATAACCATAGCTCTCTTCATAGCCAAATAAGAAGGTATATTCACCTGTCGTTTCATATTCTTTTATTTTCTCGCCAATGAATTTAAAGCCTGTCAGTACATCTTCCGTTGATATTCCGTAATGCTCAGCGATTTTGCGTCCAATCTCAGACGTTACAATGGTTTTGAAAACACGTCCGTTTTCAGGGAGACTTCCTTTTTCTTGCTTTCTAGCAAGCAAATAATCAAGAAGGAGTGCCCCCGTCTGATTCCCTGTCAGAAGTGTATACTCACCACTAGGGTCCTTTACCGCAAGTCCTAGACGATCACCGTCCGGATCGGCTGTAATCAAAAGGTCTGCATTGATTTTTTTTCCGTCACGAATGGCATATTCAAATGCGCCGGGCTCTTCGGGATTTGGCGAGGCAACCGTTGTAAATTCTGAATCCGGCAGCTCCTGCTCCGCTACAACATGAATGTTTTGATAGCCAAGTGCTTTCAACCCTCTTTGCACCATTTCATTGGAAGCACCGTGCAACGGTGAAAAGACAACCTTTAAATCCGTTTCTGCTGCCATTTGAGGCTTTTCAGATACGGTAATCAAATGTTCAACATAAGACTCGTCCACTTCTTCCGCGATCACTTTGATCAATCCGGACGATTTGAGATTCCCAAAAGAATCTACCTCGATTTCCAGCTCATTGTCAATCGCATTAATTTCTTCAATTACAGCATCCGCATCGGCTAAATTCAGCTGTGCACCATCTTCCCCATATACTTTAAAACCGTTGTATTCTGGCGGGTTATGACTTGCTGTAACCATTCCACCCATATATGTATTTAATTTACGAACAGCAAATGACAGCTCAGGTGTCGGACGAAGCGATTCAAACACATACGCTTGAATACCGTGAGAAGCTAAAGTTTTAGCAATTTCCATCGCAAACTCAGGAGATTTTCTGCGACAATCATACGCCAGAACAACTCCACGATTCTTAGCCTCTTCCCCGCGTTTTTCAATATAGCGTGCTAGCCCTTCTGCAGCTTTTCTTACAGTATAAAGATTCATGCGATTAGTCCCTGCACCAATTTCTCCACGCATCCCGCCTGTGCCAAATTCTAAATTCTTATAAAATGCGTCCTCTTTTGCTATTTCATTATCCTTTATTTCAAGAAGCTCTGCTTGAAGTTCTTCATCAAGTCGATCAAAATGCTTCCAATTTTCATAGGTTTTTTGGTAGCTCATCATATATCCTCCCTGAATTTATGTATAGGTTTCCCTTTTATTCTATTGTAGCAGATTACAAGAATAGATCGACCACATTTACTGTCGAATTTTGGAAAAAACAGATAAATTTGCTCTGCAAAGCGAGTGCGCTTTACAGAGCAAATGAAACAGTTTTATTTTTTATATTCAATATGATAAACATCATGACGACGGTCTTTGAGCTGTCGAACTGTGCCGCCTTGACGCTGTCGGCGCAGGATTTCCAAGTCCACATCGCCAATCAGCACCGTTTCAAGATTTGGATCCGTTTCACCCACGATACCGTCGCGGGCAAATTCAAAATCAGAAGGGGCAAAGATTCCAGACTGAGCATATTGGATGTCCATATTTTCAGTATCAGGAAGGTTGCCTACTGTACCCGAGATAACAGTATAAATCTGATTTTCTACCGCACGGGCCTGAGAACAATAACGGACACGGAGATAGCCTTGACGATCTTCCGTACAAAACGGAGTAAAAATGATTCTGGCGCCCATATCTGTCGCAATACGGGCAAGCTCTGGAAATTCAATATCATAGCAAATTTGAATCGCAATTTTCCCGCAGTCTGTATCAAATACACGGACTGTATCGCCGGGACTAATCCCCCACCATTTTCGTTCATTCGGTGTAATATGAATTTTATATTGCTTTTCGATTGTTCCATCACGACGGAACAAATACGCAATATTGTAAATTTCATCATCATCCTCTTTCACAAAGTGAGAGCCGCCAATAATATTTACATTGTAGCGTACCGCTAGATCAGTAAATAATTCAATATAATCCTCTGTATAATCCGTTAGCTTTCGCACGGCCATGCTTGGTGATTTTTCATTTAAAAAAGACATGAGCTGTGTGGTAAAAATCTCCGGAAATACAACAAAATCTGAATGAGCATCTGATGCTACATCCGTAAAATATTCAACCTGATTGGCAAAATCAGTAAAGGAATCAATTTGTCTCATCATATATTGGACGACGCATATTCGAACGGGATGACTTGTTTTAAAGTGGCGTTTCGACTTAGGCCGATAGTCAACATTATTCCATTCCATAAGGGTCGCGTACTTATTGGATTGCTTATCATCCGGTAAATAGTTTGGATTGATTCGCATCAGTGTAAATCCGTTTAACAGCTGAAATGACAGCACAGGATCATAAATTTTATGCATTTGAACAGCATCTACATATTCACGGGGCGACATTTCATTTGAATACTTATGGAAATTTGGAATACGCCCTCCAATAATGATGCTCTTTAAATTGTATTCTCGAGCAATCTCTCTTCTTGCTTCATAGAGCCGATGACCAACCTTCATTCTCCGGTAATTTGGATGAACCATCACTTCTATCCCATACAGATTATAACCATCAGGATTATGATTGGTAATGTACCCCTCATCCGTTACATCGTCCCATGTATGACGATCGTCGTATTCGTCAAAATTTATAATCAAGCTTGAGCATGAACCAATGATTTCCCCATCAAGCTCTGCTACGAGCTGACCCTCCGGAAAAATGGTCAAATGGCTTTCCAGCTGATCCATTTTCCACGGGTCCATTCCTGGGAAGCACATGCGCTGCATCGCAATAATTTTTTGAATATCTTTGTGAATCATGGTACGAATGATCATTTTCTTTTCAAATTGAGACAGATCAAGTTTTTCAGACATTATACCTCACCCCTTCACAACAAATCCTGCAAAAAATAGCACTATGGATGCATATGCTATGTACCCATTATTATATCCTGATTCCCCTTATAATCCTATGATGAAACGTACAGAATAAAATTAATCAATTCAATAAATAAGCTATGTTAAAGTCCATTGTTGATTTTTGCACTGCGTTGATTGGAACGGATACGTGAGACTCCTGCGGGTTAAAGCGGGACAGGTGATACTCAAGCAGGTGCATTTGCATCGGAGAGGCTCACCACCCGCCCCGCGGAAAACGAGCGTCTGCAGTGGAAATCAACAGACTCGTTTAACAAAGCAAAAAAATAAATTGGGGTAGAACATCCTCTATTTTTAAAAAATGATCAAAAAAAACTGATTTGATTTTTGATCTTAATAAGGCTATTCTTTTCTAACGATTATTCATCCATATTAACTTTCCATTATATTCTACAAATATTTCCCGTAATATGGACCAACTGCCCAAAAACCGACATAATGCAAACGCTTGCGAAACAATCAATTAAAATAGTTGCTTGTTTTCTAATGGCTTTAATTTTACAATTTTTATAGTAAGACTTTATAATGCTTTAGAATAATCAAGAAATGAGGACAAATTTATGACCAAAAAAATCGAGAATGGCTTGTTCGTGATATGGGCAACATCGCTAATCGCCACGATGGGATCACTATACTTCTCGGAAATAAGAGGGTATGAGCCATGCGAGCTTTGTTGGTACCAGCGGATCTTTATGTATCCACTTGTTATTCTTCTTGCTGCTGCAATTATTAAAAAGGATGCCAAGGCTGCTCTTTATTCAGCCCTGCTGTCAGGTTTTGGCGGACTCATTTCAATCTATCATTACAGTATTCAAAAATTAGATTTTATGTCAAGCAGCGCTCCAGCTTGCGGTCGTGTCCCTTGTACAGGACAATATATTAATTGGCTTGGCTTTATTACCATTCCATTTTTAGCACTTGTTGCATTCACCATCATCTTCACGATCAGTATTTGGATTTTAAAGCAATCGAAGGGAGCATCAACGAAATGAAAAAAGTCATTATATTCGGATCCATTATTATTGTCATTTTTGCAGCCATTGCCATCATTACGCAAATGCAGCAATCTTCTCAAACTGAAGGAAATCCATATGGAAAAGATTCACTGGAGGCTTCAACGATTGAGCTATTAGATGATCCTAATTATCAAAATCAAATTACTCCTGACGCTCTGACAGAAAAAATTGAAAGCGGCGAACCGACTACAGTTTATTTTTTCAGCCCTACATGTCAATATTGCCGTCAAACAACACCAATCCTTTCACCTTTAGCTGAGGATATGGATGTCGAAATGGTTAAGTTCAACCTGCTAGAATTTGAAAATGGGTGGAATCAATTCTCAATCGAATCAACACCAACAGTTATTTATTACGAAAATGGAGAAGAGGTTCAGCGTGTTGTAGGAGCGGCACCTGAAGATACGTATTCAGCCTTCTTCAACGAATTCTCCCTTAGAACAAATCAGTAACACAGTATATACTAAAATCTATCTGAGCTTTTAAACATCCTCTCTTTAGTAATAAGGAGGGGTTTTTTTCTGTTTTATTCATGGTAAAATCATACTATAAAGGATTTTCGGAAGTGGGGAATGCTCGTGTTTAACCAAACAAGCCTATCTCTAAGAGAAGCAAGAGCGATTGGAGCTTACATTCGCTTTATGCGAAAAAAAAAGCATCTAACTCAGGAGCAGGTATGTGAAGGGATTTGTTCCGTCACGTATTTAAGTAAAATTGAAACCGGAAAGGTTATTCCAAACCCTGAAATAATTGACCACTTATACGAACGCTTGGGTGTCACGACCAACTCTGATCTAAAGCTTGATTTTGATCATTTAAAAATCACGTTATACGAATGCAGACAAGCCTTTGATAATGTTAATTACCCAAAAGCAGAAGAACTTTATCAAGAGCTCAATAAATTTGAAGACTATTTCCAACAAGAACCTGAATTTTTTCACCAATTTCGCTTATTAACTTTTTATCATCGTTTAGTAACGTACAAAATGGATGAGGCTGCCTTAATATTTGAGGAATTATCCAATATAGTAGACCAGTTTAATCAAGAAAAACAGCTGCAATTTTATAATTATGCTGGAATTTACTACGGTATTAAGCAAGATTACTCTAAAAGTCTAGAAATGTTATTAAAAGCCGAAGATAGCATGGAGTATTTACAAAAAAAGAATCCTCATTTGATGCTTCATTTAGCCTTAACATATAGCCATCTAAAGAATTCGGTAATGGCTATTTTTTATGCGAATCAAGCATTAACAATTTTTGATTCAGAGCTCCTCTACTTAAAGAGCATCGATTGTAAAATGATTATCGGAATAAGCTATACCAGAAGCGGTAATTATCATGCTGCTGAAAAAGTATTTAAGAATATATATAAATTAGGAGACAGTTTAGGATTAAATACCATTCGCGCATTGGCTTTACATAATTTAGCTTTTAACTATGGATTTTTGAATAACAAGCCATTGGCAAAAGAAGCCTATTTAAATAGCCTATCGTTTCGTGAAGAGAATGATCCAAAGATTGCTGATACGACTCTTTACTTAATTGATATTTTGATTGAAGAAGGAAACTATGAAGATGCAAAAACTCAATTAAACAAACTGCAGCAATATACTTGGTTAACTAAAAAAAGCAAGATTGAAATGCAATTAGCCTGGTATAAGCTAAACCATAAAGCTTTTCCTGATGATCTTGATGATGAAATGAACTATATTAACTATTTGCAAGAGATCGTCATCCCACACTATCAATCAATGGAAGAAAAGGAATTTTTAAAGAAAAAATATAAAGAGCTTGGGGAATATTTTTATCGTAACCGGAAGTACAAGTTATCAAGCCAGTACCTTTTAAAGTTAACTGAAACATAAAAAGAGCCATGGAACCGGGTCAGGGGATTCCATGGCTAAACATTTATTTAATAGGGTAGGTTAAACAAACAAATTAATAAGCTGCTTCGATCGCTTTTGGCATTCTCGTGATATAATCAGGGTTTGATTCTGCGCCAACGGATCCAGCGAATGGCACCATTAACGCTGTTAGAATGCAAGAAGTAAGTAAAATTTTCTTCATTTTTTTCACCTTCTCAACTCCCTTCATATTTGCTTCAATGCTCAGTAATAACAACATGAAAACTAGGTCTTAAGAATCAACGAGACTAGATTACAGACTATACGGCTCCTAGCCCTTATCCACTAGCTGTTCCTTGATTACAATCATACAGATAAATTCTTTGTAAGTGTATTGAGAAAATTCAGTCATATTCATCCTGAAATTCATCTGAATATATGATTATTCGTGAAAATTTATCTAATTCTAATTAAAATCGACGCTTTTTATCAAATGTCTCTCATTCCACTGCTTTCCCTTGACATATTGATACTTTTTACACTGTTTTATATTCATTTGAAGTAAACTATGAGTGACACTAAAAAAGGAGAAAACAATGCAAAAACATTCTTCAACTTACACGATTACCATAACAACTCAACTCGATGGCACAACCATTGAACAAGCGCTAAAAGACCATTGGAGATTTTCCAAAAAGACCATTCACCAATGGCGAATGGAAAAAGCAATCACATTAAATGAAGAGCCCATTCCTTGGAAAACGGAATTAAAAGAAGAAGATATTCTCTCCATCACATTGTCAGATGAACTTCCAACCTATCTGGCCTCTGATCTTCAAATCAATCCACTTTATGAAGACCAACATCTTCTGATTGTTAACAAGCCAGCTGGAATGGACACTCATCCAAATGATTCATTAAACGATAGCACTCTTGTAAATGGTGTCGTTGATTACTTACTCAAAAAAGGGCATAGCGGTTATGCTCAGCCCATTCACAGACTTGATCGCGATACATCCGGTGCGATTTTATTTGCCAAGCATTCTGCGATCAAGCCGCTGCTCGATCGTATGCTGGAGCAGCGGCTTATAAAACGCACGTATTGGGCATTCGTTGAAGGTAATGTAAAAATGGCCTCTGGTACAATCGATAAACCCATTGGCAATGACCGACACCATGCGACACGAAAGCGCGTTTCACCAACTGGACAAAAAGCTATCACCCATTATAAAAAAATCTCGTACAAAGAATCCCTTCAGGCTACTTGGCTTGAATTACATTTAGATACCGGCAGGACTCATCAAATCCGCGTCCATCTTGCACATTTAGGTTATCCTTTAATAGGAGACGCTTTGTATGGGGGGAAAAAATTATCTGGCTTTTCTTATCAAGCGCTTCATGCCGTTAAATTGACCTTTCAGCACCCGCTTACTGGTGTAACAGTCACAGCACAAGCACCAGAGCTCCAGCAGCCGCCACGATTTTTATAAAAGAAAAAGCACGGAAGACTATTCAAAAGCCATCCGTGCTTTATTAAGAAATTAACTCCCTATTCGCTTGCTAAACCTGCTTTAACCCAGCCAGCTATTTGAACCGTGCGTTTCGCCTGGAATTTCACCGCACCCTCTACATCTTCTTGCATATTCCCTTCTTGATCAACAGTCACACTCGTACCATATGGATTTCCTCCAGAGGTGAATGTAACAGGATCTGCATATCCAGGTGCTGCAATGATCGCACCCCAGTGCATCATCGTCGTATAGATCGCTTGCACAGTTGCTTCCTGGCCTCCATGCGGATTTTGTGCAGAACTCATCGCACTGACGACTTTATTAACAAGTTTTCCGTTGAACCAAAGTCCGCCTGCTGTATCCATGAACTGCTTCACCTGTGCTGGGACATTACCAAAACGAGTAGGGACACTGAAAATATAAGCATCTGCCCACTCCAGATCATTAAGTGTCACAGTCGGAACTTCCTTTGTTTCTTCATAATGCTTTTCCCAAGCAGGATTAGAGGAGATGGCCTCTATTGGTGCTGTTTCTTCTATTTTTAGCAGCTTAACTTCTGCATCTTGCTCTTTGGCAGCCTGTTCCGCCCATTGCGCCAATGTGTAATTCGTACCGGTGGAGCTGTAATAAATAATGGCTAATTTAAGCTTTGACATTTCTACATCTCTCCTTTTGGTTTTTATCGTTTCACGTCTCCTGCTACGCACTGTAGATGAGACATTCTTTTATATAATATCCTCTCTCAGCAATATTAAACGGAAAATTCAGAATTGAAATATCTTTAATGGAAGATTTTAGATGGCTAAAATCCAAAAAAAGCTATCATCTTTTTAAAGATGATAGCTTTTTTGCCTTATGCTTATGATTCAAATGTGTCTGGATTCGTGCCGACACGTTCGTTCATATTCAATTGATCGATCAATCTCATGTCTTCTAGCGATAAGGAAAAATCAAATAGATCTGCGTTTTCAATAATGCGTTTTTCACTTACCGATTTTGGAATAATGACAAGGTCATGCTGCAGATGCCAGCGCAGTATAACCTGTGCTGCTGATTTATTATGTTTTTTCGCAATATGATTAATTGTCGGCTCAGATAATAAGCTTCCTCTAGCAAGAGGTGACCAGGATTCTACTGTAATCCCATTTTCATCGCAGAAAGATCGAATGTGTTCTTGCGTTAATCGGGGATGAAGCTCGATTTGGTTAATAACAGGCTTTTCATTGGCATCGTTTAATAAGTCCTTCAAATGTGGAATATGAAAATTGCTGACACCGATCGCTTTTACAAGTCCTTCTGCGTACAATCTTTCCATTGCCTTCCACGTTTCTTTATATTTTTCCTTTACAGGCCAGTGAATCAAATAAAGATCCACATAGTCCATACCCAGCTTTTGCAGGCTGCCGTCAAATGATTTTAACGTTGTATCATAACCCTGATCCGTATTCCATACCTTTGTCGTTATAAATAGCTCTTCCCTTGAAATGCCAGATTCTTTAACAGCAATGCCCGTTTCTACTTCATTTTGATAAAAAGAAGCTGTATCAATTGCCCGATAGCCATTAGCTAATGCCGCTGTTATGGCGTTAATGGTTTCCTGTGAGTTACTCATCTTGTACACGCCCAGTCCAATTTGGGGCATTTCAACTCCATTATGTAAAGGTATACGTCCTTGTAAATTGGAAATCAAGGTTATTTCCTCCTTTTATTTTTTATACATATTTTACAAGGTCCTGCCATAAAATACGAACATATTGATTGTTTTCTTCCCTTTCTTACCCTTGTATTCACCATCAATCGTTTTTTTGGAGAAAGAAGGAGATCCAATTGTCTCTATTAATTATTTGTGGAAGTTCACGAAACGATGGCAATACCGAAACATTGGCTAAAGCGGCTGCTTCGTTTTATCCTGGTGATGTTGAATGGATGCATTTACGTAATCATCGTATTCATCAAATTGTGGATCAGCGGCATGAGCCTAGAGGCTTTGATCCGGTCGATGATGACCATCGTGCATTAATCGAGCAAATGCTAAGAGCCGATGCAGTGATCTTTGCAACGCCCGTCTATTGGTATGGAATGAGCGGACATATGAAAACATTTATTGATCGCTGGTCTCAAAGACTGCGTGAACCTGACTTAAAATTTAAAGAAAGGTTAAAAAACAAACCGGCCTATGTAATCATTTGCGGCGGAGAACAAGTTATGCTTAAAGGCCTTCCACTTATCCTGCAGTTTCGTCTCATTTTTGAATTTGTCGACATGGACTTTAAAAACTATTTTATTGGCCAAGCGAAAAGACCGGGGGATATCCTCAAAGATACGGAACAGTTGTCCAAACTTAAAGATTTCTTTAATCGTAAATAATATTGTCACTTTTATAAAAAGCTTGGATATCGCTACCGCGCTTTTTTCTCTTTTATTCTATCCGGTTATTTCCATCACTTATAAAAACTGTGCCATCATACTTTTGTTTCTTTTACCCATACTACGGATACGCGGAAACGCGTATTTGACTATTTGTATGGAGGAAAAAGATGAGAAATAAAGCTAAAAATTTCCCCAAAAACAGCATTAACGGAGAAGCCGGTGAAGGACGAGCAAAGGCTGAATTTGCTTCTAAACGGGCAAATGGCACAACGAATACACGACCTCAGGAACGCATGGAAGCTTCAAATCATCGAACTACAGAAGATTGATGGATGAACGCAAAGCAATTAAGCTAGCCGAATTGGCTGGCTTAATTCATTTTTATCATGCCTTGAATAACTGATTATGCTGATTTCAAAAAGGAATTATCTTTATTTGCTGCTATAGTGCTACTGTCGTAAATGTATCCTCGATGATACCTCCTTCTCCCTTATCGCAAAAATAACCCTAGTCCCCCTTCATTCTTTGTGTTCTAAATTCAATCTCTTGACGTTCTTATAAAACTATACTAAGGTATTTACTGATTACAATTATCTAACAGATAACCGATACAAAATAAAAGTCTACACAATTTGTAGCTACATTGGGGGAATTAATGATGTCTATTTCAACTTTAGATAAGAACTTCATGTCTATTTTTCAAGATCGCCGTGCAACAAAGCAATACGATGCAGCTGCAGAAATTTCACGTGAAGAGCTAGTAGAATTACTTGCGCTTGCAGGTCAAGCACCGTCAGCCTGGAATTTGCAACACTGGCATTTCAATGTATTTCATAATAAAGAATCACAAGAACGTTTGCTTCCAATCGCGTATAACCAACAGCAGATCGTTGATGCTTCAGCTGTAGTCGCCATTTTAGGTGACCTGCATGCAAACGAAAATGTTGATCCTGTATTCGATCCAGCTGTTGAAGCAGGCAGCTTGTCAGAGGAAATCAAAGTAGCGCTGAATGGTCAAATTCAAGGTGCTTATGAAAATGAGCAGTTCGCTCGAGATGCCGCATTTACAAATGCATCATTAGCAGCCATGCAATTGATGCTGGCTGCAAAATCAAAAGGCTGGGATACTTGTCCGATTGGCGGTTTCAATGCGACTAAATTTGCAGAAGAGTTCGAAGTATCCGATCGCTATGTACCAATCATGCTGATTACAATTGGAAAAGCTTCCACAGAAGCTCGCCCATCCGGACGCTTAGACATCGATAAAGTTGTTACTTTTGTATAAACATTTTTATTTTGAAGCCTGATGAGATCATTTCATCGGGCTTTTTTTGTTGATCGATATAGAAAAAACTTTTTCTGTATTTTAGACTCGCCTATTTTCGTGTAATTTAATGAGATGCTGCCTGAATGCACACTTTCTCTTTGGCCTTAACGGGGATTTTCTCCTTAAAAGTATATACTATTGAACTACAAAAGCAGTCTCTCTTTTTCTGCGACTAAATCAAGAGCAAACTCTCGAATGAGGTTCGGTAATATGCCAAATGTATACGGTTTATAAACCCGTTCAGTCCATTTATGGCCATCTTTTCCATATACACCGATATTAATTGATGGAATGTTCAGCTTTTTGATCAGATGAATCGGCAGCGGGTAAAGGATTTCCATTCTTGGCATATTTTGCTCCAACACTTCGACTTCTTCTTCCGATTCATGTAAAGAAAGAAAACTTCCATCTGCTAAATATGGAAAAAATCTTTTGATCATAAAGCTTTCACCCGTTAATGAGGACACTTCATTCAGCCGCTTTGTCAACTTCCTTTTAATTTCGTTCCCATATTCATTTTTTTCATTTAAGAAATTATGCGGCAAAAATGGCGGAGCAAAAAAGATGATGACACGCGGCTTTTTCTCAGGATCAAGCTGTTGGAGTGCTTCTACCATTGCAAACGCAGCATCTCGCCGGTCCTTTCCAATATATTGCTCTTGAATACTATTTAATGTATCTTCCACTGGCAGACCTTTTTTACGAAGAGATGTGACAAATTCATCAAAACAGACAACCTCTAGCTTCCAATCCCAATTGCTTACCGGGAGCTGATGTTTTTTATGAAACTGCTCATAGCGTCCCCGACTTAATTCCCTAAGCTCCTCACAGGCTTCTTTTGCAATCACCATGAGTTCATCCAAGACGTCCTTTGCCGTTCGTTCAAAAACAAAATAGTTAAAATACAGCCTTGCACTAACCGCTGTTTGCACATTGTAATGATGTTTATCATCTTTAAAATACAAACAAGCAGGAGGCAGGACATACTCTCCTTCCAGAGGCTCAGCTAATTCAAGATTCTGATTGATTCTCCTATTCAATTCTGCTCCTATCTGGGTTGGATCAATTGAGGTGAGGATATCGCCAACATGGGCTTCTCTTCCATAAATATAAAAGCAGGGCAGCACTTTACCAGCTGCACCCGTATAAATGTATTTATGAGGATCTCCATCAAACAGAGGACCAATAAAATCATTATTTATTGCTGCAATATAGTCCATACCCTGCTGCTTCATTTTTTCTAGCTCATGCAAGGCAGCAAGTATTCCTGCATGCTCACTTTCCTCATCAGAATTAAAAAGAAAGAGCATATTACCTTCTAAGGGCTCTTTTTGTTCTGACATCGCTAATAAATTGACAAGATGTACCGCGATCCCGCTTTGCATATCAAGTGCTCCACGCCCAAACAGCCAATCTTCTGAAAGAGCATCCACTTGAACGCGGCTGTCAGCATCGTATGAAGTAAAAAAATGTTCAAGCGCGTCCGAATTATGCGCAATCTTTTGCAATGGGCCAAAATCATCTGTTTCTACCGTATCGATATGGCTATGAAATAATACAGTTCTGCTGCTTAGTCCTTTTAGCCGAGCCCAAACGTTTTTGCGGCCAAATGGATCATTCGGGATCTCTTGTATCCATACTTCATCAGGATGCTCAAGAAAATAAGGAAATGATCGAATCACTTTTGCGATGGCATCTGCTTTTTCTGACTCTCCATCGGTTCCATTGTAGCTTTTAATGGAGGTCAAATAACGCGTTAATTGTTCTGCTTGAATAAGCATTGGTTTTTCTTTCAGCTCATTATACACAGTCATTCCACCTCACATAAATATTTATTGGATGATCTGCAATCCCGGTGTCAATAATCAATATCTGTTCATCCATTTGACTTCTTCTTAAATTATACAATAAAAAAGGATTGAAAAAATACGAAAAAACGAATAATATATTGGTTGGGTTTTTTAATTGTTCGTATTTTATCGAGGAGGCTTTCCCATGTTTCGATTCAACCTAGAAGAACACAAAACAACCGTTAAAACAGAGGTGCTTGCAGGTTTTACCACCTTTATGACCATGGTTTACATCGTTGTAGTAAATCCAATTATACTTTCTACCACTGGTGTGCCATTCGAACAAGTATTTTTTGCTACCATTATTGCAACCGTTATTGGTACGCTATGGATGGCTTTATTTGCTAACTACCCAATCGCCATCGCACCCGGCATGGGGCTGAATGCTTACTTTGCATTTTCAGTTGTCGGGACAAATACAGGTATTTCATATGAAGTGGCATTTGCTGCTGTATTTATCTCTGGCATTCTTTTCACCCTCTTATCTCTTACACCGCTTCGCAAAAAATTAATTGAAGCGATCCCGGATAATTTAAAATATGGTATTACAGCTGGAATTGGTCTGTTCATCGCATTTATTGGAATGCGTATGACGGGCATGATTGTAGCTGATGAAAACAATCTCGTTAAGCTTGGAGACCTTCATTCCGCATCCGTCATCCTAGCATTTAGCGGTCTTGCCATAACGCTGATCTTGATGGTCTTAAAAGTAAATGGAGCATTATTTATTGGAATGTTATTAACTGGATTTATTTCATTTCTAACTAACCAGTTAAACTTTAACGGAGTGCTGGCACTGCCAAGCTTGCCAGAAGGACTAATGGTCGTCAATCCAATTGCCGCAATGGGAGACGTCATTCAATACGGTTTGTTTGCTGTCGTATTTTCATTTTTACTCGTTACTATCTTTGATACAACAGGAACAATGGTTGGAGTTGCACAGCAAGCTGGTTTAATGAAAGGAAACACCATGCCGCGCGCTCGCCAGGCTCTGCTTGCCGATTCAGTAGCTTCTACAGCCGGAGCAATGGTTGGAACGAGCCCAACATCTGCTTATATTGAATCTTCTGCAGGCGTTGCTGCGGGAGGTCGTACAGGTCTAACATCGCTTACCGTTGCAGTTCTGTTTATCCTTTCTGCCTTTTTTGGTCCGTTAGTTGGTGCAGTGTCAGGGGTATCTGCGATCACTGCACCGGCACTTATCATCGTTGGAAGCTTAATGATGGGCAGTATCGCTAAAATCAAGTGGGATGAATTAGATGAAGCATTTCCAGCATTCCTAATCATATTGAGCATGCCGCTGACCTCCAGTATTGCGACTGGGATTGCTCTAGGCTTTATTTTTTATCCTATGTTGAAAATTTTTAAAGGACAATGGAAGTCTGTTCACCCGCTTGTCTATGTATTCGCTGCGTTATTCTTTTACCAGCTTGTTTTCCTTCCACATTAAAACCGGAGACTTGATCTCATGCTTTCAGTATTTAGACAAAGTAAGATCACTATCCCTTCAGACTGAATTGCAAACACTTGTCTTTCGAGGCACGAAGCCTTGCTGTGAGCGGAGTTACCGGGTTGGTAATGAGCACTGCAGAAAGGTGAGTAACACCAAAAGTGGAAGCGCGTTGATCAGCCCAGACAAGCATAAGCCACAAATGAAGAGAAGATGGTCTTTGTCTTCGATTCATTTGCGGCTTATGACATCGAGGAGCTAGGCGCCGCAGCTGGACTTTGAAGAAAGCGAGCGTTTGCCAACAGTCTGAAAGCCGGAGACATTGAGTCTCTGGCTTTTTCCATAACAAAAAACCTTATTCATCAGATAATTGATCAATAAGGTTAAACAATTTTCTGCTATTAAGATTGAACTGCTATTGTTTCACTTAGAAAATGTTTTAAGGCAAAAAACACATCTGATTTTCTGCGTAAGATAAAATAGCGGAGCTCCTCTTCAGACATTTTTTTATAGATAGACATTAAGGAAGAATGACGTTGATATTGATTTACCTCACCATATCCAAACAAGTTACAAACCTTTGTAAGCTGCTCGATAAGAGGTACACATTTTGCGTTGTCTGACGTTAAATTATCTCCATCTGAGAAATGGAATGCATAAATGTTATATCTACTTACTGGAAATTCGTCTCCAATTACCTCTAATGCTTTTCGGTATGCGGACGAGCAGATGGTTCCTCCGCTTTCTCCTTTTGTAAAAAACGTCTCTTCTTCTACAACCTTCGCTTCTGTGTGGTGGGCAATAAAGCGAAGATCCACATGCTCGTATTTTGAACGTAAAAAGCGAGTTAGCCAAAAGAAAAAGCTCCTGGCCACATACTTCTCAAAGGAACCCATGGATCCACTTGTATCCATTAATGCAAGTACGACAGCCTTTGATTCTCTCTCCATCGTTTCATTCCACGTACGATAACGCAAATCCTCAGGCAGTATTGGATTAAAAGCTGGTGCCCCCTTCATGGCATTGCGCTTATATGCACTCATCATTGTTTTCTTTTTATCAATATTTCCAGTTAATCCTTTATTTCTTATATCGTTAAATTGAATATCACTCGTGACCTCTTCCGTTTCTTCTTTCTTCTTCAAATTTGGCAATGCCAGCTCCTTAAATAACGCTTCTTCGACTTCGAGTAATGATACTTCCGCCTCGACATAATCAACGCCAGCTTGATCTCCCGGCTCGCCTTCTTGACCTGGTTGCTTCGCTGGCTGTCCTTTTGCAATTAAGTCACCAACTTGACTATCACCTTCACCTTGGCCGACATGTTTTTTCTTATCATAATTGAAACGGATTTTATATTCTTCCAGTGACCTGATCGGAATCTTGACGACTTGCTTACCATTGGACATCACAATATTTTCTTCCGTAATCAGTTCAGGTAATTGATCCCTTATCGCTTCCTGTACTTTCTCTTGGTGTCTTTTTTGATCATCCTGTCCTTGACGGTGAAGGGACCAATCTTCATGTGATAGGATCGTGGTTAATTGTTCATCATTCGTCATGGCCGAGTCTCCCTTCTTCCCTTAGTAATTCATTGTATGCTCAAAGATCAGATTATTGACAAGCTTAAGTGAAAAGCGGATATGGCATCTCCCTTGACTAGTGCAGATAATTATATGAGAAACCATAATGATGCTTCTTTGACTGACCATTTATGTGTAAAACTTTCATGCTTATAGATATCTATAGACCTTCATCAAAAACTCATGTGCAAAACCTACATATTATAAACTTTAATCAATAATCTATGCGCTTTTCTGTAAAAAGAGATTGTCCCGCAAGTCGTTTAATCATCGACTTATGAGACAATCTCTTTATAATTCACTGCGAAGCTATCTTTTCACGTGCTGAAGTGGCAGCCGCATCCACTAGAAGGATAATGGCTGTAATGATATGCATGATAAAACCAACAAAAGGAATCCATCCTACAATGCTTGTTACGATCCCCACAATACTCCCGGTTTTGCTCTCCATTTCCCTTGCAGCAAATACGAGTGTTAAAATATGGAGCCCAAGCATGATCCATAAGGGCGCCCATAGATTGGAAACGATTAAAAATCCCCCGAGTATAGGGATGGAAAAAAAAGCTTCTAATCCTCCAGTAATCCATTTTAAAATTGTTGATGTCTTCAAAAATCCTCACCTCTACTTCTATATTTCTCCTTATTTATCAACTATACTATAGCTAAATGTTTCTCGTTCTAGTACTACATACGTTTTAAAAACAAGGAGGTTTCATTTATGTTAGTGACAACTACTCCTCACTCTTTACAAGGAAAAAACATTACAGATTATCATGGAATTGTCACAGGAGAAGCCATTATGGGAGTAAATGTCGTTCGGGATCTATTTGCTTCGGTAACAGACATCATTGGAGGCCGAAGTGCAGCCTATGAGGAGAAGCTGGCAGAGGGGCGTAAAATTGCCTTGGAGGAAATGACGGAAAGAGCTCGTAAACCTGGTGCCAATGCAGTCATTGGTGTTGATTTGGACTTTGAAACAATTCGCGAAGGCATGATGATGGTTATTGCAACAGGGACAGCTGTCAGTATAGTTGATTAAATATTGATCATAAAATAGAAAAGAACCAGGCTAAGACCTAGTTCTCAATAATTTTTTTCAAATTGAATGGGGTCAGAATGACGATGATTCTCTTTTAGCTCATCGCCTGTACGAAGCTTTTCCATTTGCTTGCCAAGCAAAATCATCTCTTCCATGTTGTTTGCCATTCCTCCGTTAAAGGGCTCAAGCTGCTGAAAATGTTCTCTTCCCGGCATTGTTCTCTCCCCTTTTTGTAATCGCTTTCATTTTTTATATTTTATCACTGTTTGAATGATCAGTCAAAAAAGAAGAAGAGACTATTTCTCTTCTTCCACATACTGCTCGGTTCCCGGCTGACGATCCTGATCCTTTAATTCTTCATTGGTTCGAAGCTTTTCCATCTGCCGTCCGAGCTGCTCCATCTCTTCTAAGTCAGGTGCCATTGAGCCATTGGCAGGCTGATCATGCTTGGAAATATCATGTTTGTTATTTGTCATAATTCCATCACCCCTTACCTGTATGTACCCCTTGATAATATAGGGATAAACATCAGGTCGTGGTGTCAGCGATTTAGGAGGCTGCCCACATATTTCAGTAATTCATTTGCACTCGTTGGATTATAGCCATGCTCATCAATAAGCCTTGCGATCACTTCGTTCATCTTTTTTAACTGCTGTTCATCCGGTGTCTTCGAAGATGTCGTGATTTTCACAACATCCTTTAGGTCAGCAAACAACTTTTTCTGAATGGCTTCACGAAGACGGTCATGTGATTGGTAATCAAATCTCTTCCCTTTCCTTGCATAGGTTGAAATCCGAATAAGAATCTCTTCACGGAATGCTTTTTTGGCATTTTCTGAAATGCCTATCTGTTCTTCAATTGAGCGCATGAGTTTTTCGTCCGGTGTCATTTCCTCTCCTGTAAGCGGATCGCGTAGTTTATTCTTATGGCAATAGGCCTCTACATTATCCAAATAATTATCCATTAACGTTTTAGCAGACTCTTCATACGAATAAACAAATGCTTTTTGTACCTCTTTTTTCGCCATATCATCAAATTCACGACGTGCCAGTGAAATAAAACCAAGGTAGGTTTCCTTTGTCTCTTTTGTAATGGAAGCGTGCTGATCCAAGCCATCCTTTAATGAGCGAAGTACATCGAGTGCGTTAATTGAAAGTACTTCTTTACGAATAATAGTGGATGAAATACGGTTTATGACATAACGGGGGTCAATCCCTGTCATTCCTTCATCATCATATTCCTTTCTGAGCTCATGTACATCAGCATCATTAAAGCCTTCCACGATCTCACCGTCATATAGACGCATCTTTTTGATCAGATCAATGTCCTTTCTCTTTGGTTCCTTTAATCGAGTCAAAATCGTAAACATTGCTGCGATTCTAAGTGTATTCGGGGCAATGTGGACATCAGATACGTCACTTTCAGCTATCAGCTTTTCATAAATCTTTTCTTCCTCGCTGACCTGCAGATTATAAGGTAATGGCATGACAATGATCCGTGAATGAAGCGCTTCGTTTTTCCGGTTAGCAATAAATGAACGATATTCTGTTTCATTGGTATGAGCCACAATCATTTCATCCGCAGAAATAAGGGCAAATCTCCCTGCTTTAAAATTCCCTTCCTGTGTAAGCGATAGTAAATGCCATAAAAACTTTTCGTCGCACTTAAGCATCTCCTGAAATTCCATCATTCCGCGATTCGCTTTATTTAACTCGCCATCAAAACGATATGCACGAGGATCCGATTCAGAACCATACTCAGCAATAGTTGAGAAATCCAGGCTTCCTGTTAGATCAGCAATATCCTGTGATTTGGGATCTGATGGACTAAATGTACCAATTCCAACCCTTTTATCCTCTGAAAAAAATATTCTCTCAACAGGCACGTCCTCAATTCGGCCGCCAAATTCCTTCTCAAGCCTCATTAAATTTAATGGTGATAAATTCCCTTCAATTCGAATACCATATTCCTTTTGGAAATCTTGACGCAGCGCTTGTGGAATTAAGTGAAGGGGGTCTTCATGCATCGGGCACCCCTTAATGGCGTAAACTGCCCCGCGATCTGTTCTTGAATAAACCTCCATCCCACGCTTTAATATCGTGACGAGAGTAGACTTTCCTCCACTTACTGGTCCCATCAAAAGTAAAATTCTCTTTTTGACATCCAATCTTCTGGCCGCAGGATGGAAATATTCCTCTACAAGCCTTTCTAGCGGCTCCTCTAGACCAAACAACTGATCCTTAAAGAACAAATAATTGCGTCGTCCATTTTTCTCTTCTACACCCGCTTCTTTAATCATGTTATAAATACGTGAATGGGCTGATTGAGCGACCCAGGGGCGTTCTTTGACGAGCTCCACATATTCTGAAAAGGTTCCTTCCCATCTTAAGCTGTCTTCTTCATCTCTATATCGTTCCATTCTTTTTAAAATATCCAATCATGACGCCTCCTTGTTGTCTTGCATGTTGAAATGTATGCAAAAAAGGCTCAACGCATGTAAAGTAATCGAAAAAAAGGATGTGAATCACAATAAAATCGTGACACACATCCTTTAAAATAATCTAATACTCCCTAACCTTTTTTACGAATTCTGCTACAGATCTCTTCCGTCACTTCCGCAGTCGTTGATCTTCCTCCGATATCGGGTGTTTTAATTCCCGCTTCTGTTGCGTCTTCAATGATCGTGAGAAGCTCGCGTCCAAGCTCTTCTTCACCAAAGTGATCAAGCATGAGCTTTGCCGTCCAAATCTGTCCTATTGGATTAGCAACTCCCTTCCCTGCAATATCCGGAGCGGAACCATGAACAGGCTCAAACATAGATGGATACTTACCACTTAAATTAATGTTTGCAGACGGGGCAATTCCAATACTGCCCATAATCGCTGAACCAATATCAGTCAGCACGTCTCCAAACAAATTACTTGCTACGATAACATCAAAATCATACGGCTTCGTCACAAAGAAAGCTGCCAATGCATCAATATGATTTGATCTGCTTTCAATATCCGGATACTCCTTCGCAACTTCTGTGAATACCTCATCCCAAAATGGCATAGAGTGATAGATCCCGTTGGATTTAGTCGCGCTAGTTACATGCTTATTTCTCTTTCCAGCGAGCTCGAATGCAAACCGAATCGCTCTTTCTGTTGCTTTTCTAGTGAAAATAGCGTTTTGAATGGCCATTTCATCAGCACCGCGATGAATACGGCCTCCAACCTCACTATATTCCCCTTCACTATTCTCTCTTACAACTACCAGATCAAAGCTTTTCGGATTTACGAGCGGTGATTCTATGCCTCGTACTTTTTTGGCAGGCCGCATGTTAATGGATAGTTCAAATTCACGTCTTATTTTTATTAGCATCCCCCAAAGGGATACATGATCAGGAACAATAGCAGGATTTCCAACAGCCCCCAGGAATACCCCTTCAAACTGTGCCAGCGTCTTCATTGCATCAGGTGGCATCATCGTTTCGTGTTCCATGTAGTAATCACAGTTCCACGGAAATTCTGTAAAACGAAAGGCAAGTCCTCCATGCACATCTGATAGTGCGCCAATGACTTCTATCGCTGAAGAAACAACCTCTTTCCCAACCCCATCCCCGGGTAGAGCAGCAATATCATATGTTTTCATCATTCCATCCCCCATTTCCTATACATGCTGCGATCTCTTTATCTAAACTCGTCAGGAAATACAGTTAAATCAATACCCCATAGCAATGGAATAAGGAAATAAACCGCTCCTACAATGAGTACCCATGCTAGAAGATTCACCCACCAGCCGTTTTTAACCATTTCAGAAATTTTAATCTTTCCAGTGGCAAAAATAATGGCATTAGGCGGTGTGCCAACCGGCAGCATAAACGCACAGTTAGCTGCCATTGCTGCTGGTACCATTAGCGCATATGGATGAACATTAATTGCAAGTGCTAAAGCTGCTAATACAGGTAAAATCATAGTAGCAGTTGCCGTATTGGATGTAATCTCTGTCAAGAATAGGACAAGTCCCGTAGCTGCAATAATAATAATAATAAAATTAACACCTTCAAGAACAGTCAGCTGTCCGCCAATCCAACTTGCTAGTCCTGTTTCACGGAAGCCTGCCGCAATCGCAAGTCCTCCACCGAATAATAACAAAATTCCCCACGGAACATCCTTTGCTACTGTCCAATCAAGTATACGGCCTCCCATCCCTGAAGCTGGAATGATAAACAGCAAGACTGCAGCAATCATCGCAATCATCGTGTCACTAATTCCTGGTATATCGATGAAATTCCCACCCTCCCACAGGAATGTACGAGTAATCCACATAAATGCAGCAAAGAAAAACACAAGCGAAACCATTAATTCTTCATAGCTCATTTTTCCAAGCTTTTTCTTTTCAGCTTGAATTAATTCTTTTCCACCCGGAAGTCTTTTTAATTTGATCGGATGAGCTATTTTGATCAAGTAAAGCCAGCTGCCAAATAATAAGATGACTACGACTGGAAAAGCGAAGAGCATCCAGCCAGCAAACGAAATTTGAATGCCATAAAGCTGCTCTACAATTCCTGCAAGAATAATGTTAGGTGGTGTTCCAATTAACGTTCCAAGCCCACCAATTGTCCCTGCATATCCAATAGCAAAAATAAGTGCTTTATCAAATTTTTCCTGCTCATTTGCATAGTTTTCTTTACTGTTCTTTAACGCTTGTCCAACTTGATAGGTAATCGCTGTACCAATTGGAAGCATCATCATAACCGCTGCGGTGTTTGATACCCACATGGATAAAAAGGCTGTTGCAAGCATAAACCCAAGAACAATATTCGACGTGCTTGTTCCGACAATGGCAATAATATTTAATGCAATTCGTTTATGTAAGTTCCACTTCTCCATTGCTAAGGCAATCATAAACCCACCAAGAAATAAAAACACAATCGGATCACCGTAGCTTGCCGTTACCGCTCCACCTTCCAATGCACCTGTCATTGGCAACAAAATAATAGGCAACAAAGAAGCTGCTGGAATTGGAATGGCTTCTGTGATCCACCATGTGGCTACCCAAAGTGTTGTGGCTAGGACCATTCTGCCCTCCGTGCTTAATCCCTCAAGCGAAATAAAAAAGGCAAACAGAATAAATAACAAAGGTCCAACAATTAATCCTACTTTTTGTGCCGTTTTATAGCTTGGTTGTTTTTCAGGTTCAGTATCGATAGCATCTTGCCGAACATTCAGACTTTCTTTGCCCTTTTTCGTTGGCAAAGAAAAGAATAAAAGCTGCTTTGTCTTTCTATGGGAGTTCCATAGTGAATCCCAGAGTGCTGTAACATTCATCTTTTGTCCTCCATTCCTCTCAATAATAAAGCGCTTACAAAAAGATATACAAGTCCTAATAAAACTTAATTCTGCCGACTGTCGACAGGTTAAGACTAATTTTACAAGGAATAGTAAATTAGAGTCAATGGTTTTTTACTATAATAAATAGTGCAAAATGGTTATTTAATAGTTTTTATGTTGCATAAGTTGTTGTATTCCATCTTTATTTGGTAAACTAATCCCATAGTTCTGTCGACAGAATCAGGAGTGAATCCCTATGAAGCCTACTATTAAAAAAAGCCTTTCTTATCATGATCAAGTTCATCAAACACTTAAAGAAATGATCATCGTTGGGGACTACAAGCCCGGCGAAAGACTTTACGAAGCAAAAATTGCGCGTGAATTTGAAGTAAGCAGAAGTCCAGTTCGCGAGGCCATTCGAACATTGGAACAGGAAGGGCTGCTGATCCTGGATGATCGTTCCAGAATTTTTGTTTATAAGCCATCTATTAAAGATGCTGTAGAAATTTATGAATGCAGACAGGTCCTTGAATCATTAGCTGTCTCTCTCGCCACTCAACATGCAATGGAAGAAGAGATAATGAAAATTGAAATGATCATTTCACGCTCACACGAACTTTATATAGCCAATCATAGAGATTCTCCTCTGGAGATTCTTCATCTGAACTCTGCTTATCATGATGCAATCATTCATGCCAGTAAAAATAAACGATTGGAAAAGCAGCTCGAAAATCTACGTGTACTTACTTTTTTCTATCGAAGTATGAATGTTGAAAATCGTGAAAGATGTAAAGAGATTATTTATCAGCACACGATGATTGCAGAACATATACGAAATAGAGACAAGTCCGCTGCGGCGAAAGCAATGCATGATCATATAGCGACTGATCTCTCTTACTTAATTAAAATATTGGCAAAGGAAACATTTGAATAGCGACTATTTACTCTAATAAAAAGTAACACACCAAAAAACGTCATCTTTGGAACTCAACCAAAGATGACGTTTTTTTGTATCACTGCCATGCACCCTTAAAAAAGGCTTACAATCTTAAAAAGAGATTCGTATAAAAATTAATGCTCATGATCTCCTTGATCGTCATGTTCACCTTCCATGTGATTACTTTCTTGATTTTGTATGTTTTCATTCGCTTTTTCGAGCTGCTCCTCTGTTACTTCCCCCACCGTAAATTGTTTCTTTGGCATTACGTGCATATCTCTTGCCGTTACATGAGTTTGAAGCGAGTAGACGCCATCTTCTTCGAACATCATGTTGATTTGATAAACTCCGTCTCCCTTACGGACAGCTGGAATCATATCACTTTCTCCGCCATTAACGTCATTCCACAGTTCAAACACGACTTCATTCGCATCATTAACAGGTTCACCACCCTGTGTCAGCCTTACCTGAAGCGGTGTTTCTTCATTAGATTCTACCATTTCCGGAATGATGATCTTTGCATCAACAATCTCAGGAACTGCAGTATTTTGTTCTTCTTCCTCTCCATTACCGCATCCTGCGATCAATAACAATCCTGCTGCCATTCCAATCATCCATTTTTTCATGTTATAACGCTCCCTATCTATGATGTTTTTCCATTAAACCAGTGATTCAAGGCAGGTATTCTCTTAATTAGCAGCTGATCAAATAAATACACGACAATGATCGAGACTCCAACAAGCGGCATTAAAATTCCGCCGACCAGCATCAAAACCAGCACCGTTCTTGCTGCCTGTTTACTAACAGGCTTTTTTGGGCTTCCTAGTCCAACCGGCTTTCTATTTCTCCACATAATAAATGAACTCACTACAATCCCTATTATCGCTAGACAGGTCATTAATCCTAAGGCTTGATTAGGCCATCCAAATAAGCGCCCTTCATGAAAAGCAATCCCAGCGGTAATCGCCTTCGCCAATACACCGTATTCATTGAATCGAACATCTGACAATACACCGCCGCTGTACTGGTCGATATGCAAGGTCGCATTATTCCAAGGAGCTGAATGAGATGTCGCAATTGTATAGACCCCCTTTTCCCCTTGCGGCATAGAAATAGTAAAGGGCTTCGCCACTTGCTGCATCGATGCAATCATACTAATGTCTTCAACAGGAAGCGTCAAATAGCCTCCAGTAGGGGAAGATGGAACTGTCATGTTTTCTGAAGCCCACGGCACATCCTCTGCAACGTCTTGTGCACGAACGGTTGAAGATGGTTTCTCACCCCAGGCTTGAGCAAAGGATGGATATCCGCTATTTGTCACTACAGCTAGCCGATTTATTTGTTCACCCATGATACCTGACCATGGCAGACCTGTTGCTATTAAAACAACAATCATGATGGAGAACCAAAAAGCTGGAACTGCATGCAGATCTCTCCAGTACGTACGTCCCTTTACACCAAAGCGAGGCAGAACTGTTCCAAAAATTGATTTTCGATTTCGCGGCCACCACAAATACAGACCTGTAAGCAACAGTAAGATTGTCCAGCACGCAGCCAGCTCGACCAGCCGATTTGCAACTGTGCCTCCTATAATCAGTTCACTATGAAGCTTCTTAAATAGCTCAGTAAATTTCTCACTTACAATTAATTCACCTTGAACGTTTCCTGTATACGGATTTACATAAACTGATTTTGCTGTCTCACCTTCTATCAATCCTACTTCAACGGTTCTTGTCGGCTCTTCATATACTTTATATGTAGAAATGGCTGCATCAGGATAGATTTCATGAACGGAAGCAATAATAGCCGATGGGGCAATTGTTTGCTCTCCTCCTTGATCAACTATATATACATCTCTGTAAAGAAAGTCCTCGATCTGTGGTTTAAATAAATAGACTGCTCCGCTGAATGCAAGAATCAGCAAAAAAGGTGCTGCAAACAATCCGGCATAAAAATGCCAGCGATATACCGCTTGATACCAAGAAGCATGGCTTTTTTTATTACTGGAAGTTAATACTTGTACTTGTTCTTCCATATTCATTCTCCTTTATTAGCCCTATGAACGTTTTGAATCAAACACGTTTCCAATCAGTCATAACCTACTTTCTTTCCATTCATACTGTTTACAAGATCAATAGCCGTTCCATTAAATAAATATTATCAAAGAAATGTGAAATTCTTATGAAGGAATAAACTTTTTCTCAACAAAAAAAGCTGCGTATTAGGCAGCTTTTACGCGAGGCATATTATTTTCATTGTTTTTCAATCTCTTTTAAAATACTTTCAGTTAAATCAGGCTCCGTAAAGCCGAATTCATTAACAATGACGCCATCTGAATTGATTACATAAAAATTCACGCCATGAAGAACTTGATCAGTTGAATCCGGTTTGTGGACCAGCGTTTGAAATTCCTCCAGTGCAAATTTTTCAATCTCATCTTGTGTATATCCTGTAAGCACATTCCAATGATCATCGTTATTTGTAAAGTGTGTAAGATACTCATTCAACTTTTCTGGTGTATCATTGCCGGGATCTACACTAAAGGATACGAATTCTACGTCATATTCTTTTTCCTTAATCTCTTGCTGAAGTTCAGCCATCTTTGCGGTCATTGGGGGACATACCGTTTCACAATTCGTAAAAATAAAATCAGCAATCCATACTTTTCCTTCCAACTGCTCCATGCCAAATTCCTGACTGTGTTGATTCATAAATGAAAAAGAAGAGATTGGAGTACCTTGTGTTTGCTGAGATGAGCAAGCCGTCAGCATCAGGAAAGCGAATATCAATACCAATACGTGTTTTTTCATGATTAAACGATTTATTACGACTCCTCCTGTCCAATTTCCACTTAAAACGATGCTAGTTTATTGGCAATACAATACTGACCTTGACTTCTCCGGCAGTATTACTAGTAATTGAAAATGTTCCCTCTTGCAATCGAATAATTTCTTTTACAATGGATAACCCCAACCCTGTTCCGCCGGTACCCCGGTTCCGTGCTTTATCGGTTCGAAAAAATCTTTCTCCAATCTGATCTAAATCTTCCGTAGAAATTGACAAACCCGTATTTGTCACCTCGAACACGAAATCCCCATTCCTCATTCTAAGCGTAATTCGAATGGACCCTTTTCCGATTGAATATTTTATCGCATTATCAATAACGTTGTAAAAAATTTGCTGTAAGCGTTTCGGATCATTGAAAACAATCAGCTCTTCATCTACATCGAGCTGAATCGATATAGATTTTTCTGATAAATGAATGAGAAATAAATCACATGTGTCATATAATAATTGTCCAATCACAATTGGTTCTTTCTCAAAATGATATAATTCATCCCGTAAATTATTAAGCTCAACTAGATCAAATATGAGTTTATTTAAACGATCCACCTCTTGTTCAATTGTAAGCAAATATTGCTTTTCTTCTTCAGGTGAAGTAAAAAGCTTTTTGCTTAGTGCTTCCGTGTATCCGCCAATGTAAGTCAGAGGCGTGCGAAGCTCGTGAACCACATTTGAGAGAAATTCTTTTTTGCGTTCCTCTTGATTTTCCAACGCTTCACTCATTTCATTAAACGCCTTTGCCATCTGTCCAATCTCGTCGTGCTTAGCAAGCTCTAAGCGATGGCTGTAATTGCCTTTTGATACTTCTTTTGATAGCATCTGAATTTCATTAAGCGGTTGAAACAAGGACCTTCTTATCCTGTTGATAATCAAACTAAGTATAATAAAGAAAATGAGTCCGGTACCTGACAAGACTGGAAGACTGTTGCCAAATACCTGTGACAGACCCGCTAACGGAACATAAATATAAATATAACCAATAGTCGTATTACCATCATTTATTGGAAATATGGCACCAATCACCTGCCGTTGAAATTCTTCCACAAATCCTTCTTTCATGACCGAATTACCAGCGTTTAACATCCGTTGATCGTCTTCAGAAATGAACTCCTTATTTCCTATTTGGTAGGGAAAAGTGCTCGTAAGCTCCTCTAAATTATCCACGACAATCACTTCATACTCTGAAACGACATTATACCAATGAATTTTTTGTATGATTTCCTCATTTAGTTCTCCGTAATGGTAGTGCGCTGCAGTCCGTTGACCTTGATACTGGACGGATTCCCGAATACTGTTTATATAGAGATCCTTATAGAGAAAATGCAAGAAAAAAAATGAAAAAAGAATCGTTACCGCCACACTTCCTACCAGCAGCATGACGATTTTTTGACTAAAATTCTGTTTAAATATCTTCAACTCCTACACCTCAAATTTATATCCGATTCCCCATACCGTTTTAATGAGTTCCCCATGTTTTTTCAACTTTATTCTAAGTGTTTTTATATGCGTATCAACTGTTCTTTCTGTTCCACTGTATTCTGCCCCCCAAACGGATTCCATCAAACGATTTCTTGACAACACTGTATTTTCACACTGAATCAATAAGGAAAGAATGTTTAATTCCTTTAATGTAAGCGATATTTCCTCTTGATCAAGAAACGTTCGATGCGCGTTTAAATCTAACCTAATTGGGCCGGCTTTTATTATATTTTTCTTATGATTAAGAGGAAAGGCTCTTCTAAGGACCGTTTCAATTCGAGCTAAAAGCTCACCTGAATGAAAGGGTTTCACGATATAATCATCAGCACCCATCTTTAGTCCTTTTATTTTATCCCATTCTTCCCCCTTCGCAGATAAAAAAATAATCGGAATATCGTCTTTCTGCTTTAATTCTTTTGTAAAGGCATACCCATCCATAAACGGCATCATAACATCTAATAAAATAAGATCGAATGATTTGGCAGAAACCAGGTTAAGTGCATCAATCCCATTTGGAGCTTCTGAAACACGATACCCCTCTTTTTCAAGAAAAGACCTTATTAACATTCTCATTGGTGCTTCGTCATCGACGACTAAAATACTACGGCCTGTCATGTCATTTCCTCGTTTCATCCAGCTATTTCGATCATTTTATCATAACAAAAAATTGTGAAATAAGTGTGGTTTCTCCTGTAATCAATTTATGAATGTTACTGTATTCTTTTTTTCAACTTTTCCCCTATTCGCCTTCGCTTCATCATTTCTCCACATTATCGTAACGAGAAAGATTCACTTCTTAAAGCGTTTCCGTTATACTTTAAATAAGTGAATTAATTATCACTATGACAAGGGGGGCAATCCATATGGGTACAGTTTTAATTCTGGGTGTTTGTGTTGCATTCCTAGCAGCAATTTTTGCAGCTGGCTACGACGATAAGCCAGGCACATCAAAAGATTAATGATTACCAAAAAAGCTGCCAAGCACTGGCAGCTTTTTTATATTACAATCGATTTAATTTTTTCTTTTCAACAAAATCTTTCATATATAAACGGCTCTTTTTCTCGAGCATTGATGCCATTTGCTCCGTCCATTTATCCTTACGTGCACCATTCGTCCGGTTTTCGTAATAGCTTGAAATGTCAGCGTCATATTGTTCAAGCTGATTTTTGTTCCATTCTACATCATGCTTGTAAGTATTTTCATGGTAAATGGCCGATACAGGAAGCCGCGGTTTTGCAGATGACGTTTGATCTGGTACTCCGACTGTTAATCCAAACAACGGTACAACATAATCAGGTGTCTCAAGAATTTCACTAACTTCTTCTAATGAATTACGGATCCCTCCTATGTAACAAATCCCTAATCCCATTGATTCGGCTGCTAGTGCAGCATTTTGTGCTGCAAGCGCAGCGTCAATAATGGTCACCATAAATTTCTCTGTACTTTCAATGGATGGGAGAACATCTACATCCTGAAATTCCCCAAGCAGTGAATGGCGATATAAATCTGCACAAAAAACAAAAAAATGACCGGTGTTTGCTACATAACTTTGTCCGCCTGCAAACTTAGCGAGCTGTTCTTTTTTCTCTTGATCTGTTACCCCTATAATCGAATAGGCCTGTATAAAGCTTGAGGTTGAAGCTGCTTGAGCTGCTTTAACAATCGTGTGTATTTGTTCTTCTGTTAACGGCTGGTCCTTAAATTTACGGATCGAGCGGTGATTCAGTATAGTTTCAATCGTCGTATTCAATGAGTATCTCTCCTTCAAACTACTTATAATGGTTAATAAGTTAAAGTGTATCGAATATTTGATAAAAAAGAAAATGGTACACACGAAAAAACACGATAATCAATGAAGATTATCGTGCCCTTTATTACTTCAGCCCTGGATACCCCTGCTGACGAAGTGCTTCATAAACAAGAATAGCTGCTGTATTTGATAAATTTAAGGATCTGACGTTATCGTTCATCGGGACACGAAGTGCTTTATCCTTATTATTTTCAATCACATCTTTCGGAAGCCCTGTCGTTTCTCTTCCAAAAATAAAGTAGTAATTTTTTTCTTCCGAACGATAGTCAAAATCAGAATGAGGAATTTGCCCATGCTTCGTTAAGTAAAAAAACTCTCCACCCTCATTTTTTTCAAAGAATTCATCTAGTGAGTCATAATAGATAATTTCAACAAAGTTCCAATAATCAAGTCCTGCTCTCTTCAGCATCTTATCATCAGTAGAGAACCCAAGCGGACGGATTAAATGAAGCGTTGTTCCAGTTGCTGCACAGGTACGTGCAATATTTCCCGTATTTGCGGGTATTTCAGGCTGATACAATACAATATGATTTCCCAACTTATTCACCTCAAGACAATTATCTCTTCTACTATACCATTGTGAAACGCTTCACGCCTATACTATTCAACGTTTCATTAAGGCTTTATCGAATAAAAAAAATACTGAGTGGACAATGTATACGCTGCAGAGTCTTTGTAGCGCCAATCTCTAGCCCGGCTGTTATTTGTATGAGCGTTAACGAGCGGCGTACCGTCTGAACGGATTTTTGTGACAATTACCGTATGATTCACTCGCCCGTCTCCTTCAAAATCATAGCAAATAACGTCGCCAAGCTGAAGATCAGAAGCATATTGCTTTCTTGTGGCTCGATTACCGCTATCTAAATACCACCGTAATGCGTTTGCTACCGACCAGCTATAGCTCCATGTTCCCCCTTGCAACCACCAGCCCCTTGAACGATTCGGATAGCCTGTCATCCTCCATCCACCGGCAAACAGGCACTGGGAGATGTAATTTGTACAATCCACTTCAAATTTCGGATAGGCAGGGTTGTAACTATTCCACCAACGCTCAGCATATGAGACAGCTTTTTCCGGGTTATATGCCATTTGAGACACCTCCACATTCATCCTACGACGAACAGGAGACATACATGAAAAATTACTAAAAAAATGCTAAACCCTTTTTAATCTCTTCCAGTACTTCCTCGTCTTTCTCATGCCGATGCTGGACGATCAAAGCATCAGAGGCTTCAGCTCCACCGATTTTTCCAATTGCCCATGCAGCCGTGCCTCTTATGACCGGCCTTACATCATTTTTCATAATATCAATTAGTGTTGGTACAGCACTCTCTTCTTTAAAATGTGCCAATGCAATGATGGCATTGCGCTGGATTGGCTTCTTCCCTCTCCACGAACCTGATACATGACCAAACGTTTCATTAAACTCCTTATTGCTCATTGTTAAGAGTGGTTCTAATAAAGGCTTGGCTATTTCACCGTCCGGCTCCATTTCCAGATGAAAGTGAAAATCCTTTCCTTTATTCTTGGGGCAAACGGTTTGGCAAGTATCACAGCCATATATACGGTTCCCCAGTTTTTCGCGATACTGATCAGGCAAAAAGCCTTTCGTTTGTGTTAAAAAGGCGATGCATTTTTGTGAATTCAACTGTCCTCCCTGGACAAGCGCTCCGGTAGGACATGCGTCCACACATTTATTACACGATCCGCATTGGTCTTCCATTGGTTCATCCGGTTCAAATGGCAGATTTGAAATCATCTCGCCCAAATACACATACGAGCCGAATTCCGGCGTGATAACAGCACAGTTTTTAGCGCTCCAGCCAATCCCGGCCCGTTCAGCTACCGCTCGATCGGAGAGTTCCCCTGTGTCGACCATGGATTTAAAACGAGCTTCAGGTACTCGCTCTTTAATAAAGGCTTCTAGCCTGGTCAATCGGTCACGAAGGACGGTATGGTAATCAGTCCCCCACGAAGCACGTGCAAAGATCCCTCTTCTTGCCCCCTTCACGCTCCTTGGCGCATCCTTCATTTTCGATGGATAGGCTAAAGCAATCGATATAATCGAACGGGGGTGGTCAAAAATGAGAGAAGGATCTATTCGCTTATTGATGTCCTTCTCCTCAAAGCCTGACTGGTACCCAAGCTGTTCCTGACGGATGAGGTGATTTTTTAATTCAGTAAATAAATTAGCAGTTGTAAAACCAATCTTATCAATACCAAGTGACTTACTGTGATCAATGATTTCCTGCTTTAAAGTCGTATAATCCATCAGGTTCTCCTCCCTTCTATCATTTTAAGTTTCAAGCATTATGGGAATGTATTTTCTATGATAAACTATGATCAGATTAATAAAGGAGCTGATTTCACATGGAGATTACAATCCATCCATTTCTACAACAAACAGAAATCCCGCTCTCCTTCGGCGTGATCCACTATAGTAATATTGAAGTAGGTGATTCACCGCAAATGATTAAAGGCCGATTGCAACTGTTTCAAGAATCGATCTTTTTTGAGCTTCAGGATAAAAGCGTAACCGAGTTTGAAGGAATCCATGAATGGCGATCAATATTCAAATCGCTTGGCAAGGATCCGAACCGTTACCGTCACAGCGCAGAAGCACTTTATCGCCGTATAAAAAAACAAAATTATTTAGATAGCATACATTCTGCCATCGACCTTAATAATTTCTTTTCCCTTGAATATCAATCTCCAATTGGTCTTTATGATGCTTCAAAAATTCAAGGGAATATCGAGATTCGCCTTGGAGAGTCACAGGAAACGTATGATGGGCTGAACGGGCGCTCTAACTCCTTGGAAAGCCTTCTTGTATCTGCTGATGATATCGGTCCATTTGGCAGTCCTTTTGTTGACTCTGTGCGTACGGCAGTGACAGTGAATACACACGAAGCAATCCAAATCATCTATTTACGACCATCTTTACCATTAATAGAACAGCAAAAACTAACGAGGTCCTTAATGGACATGTTTATCCAAGTTCACGGTGGAATTGGCGACTTTTCCATTCTTTCAACCAAATCTTAACAAACCAGCGAGTGTTTCAGAATACTCGTTTTTTTCATACAAAGAAAAAACGCAATGCTTCGTTTATACAACGAAACACTGCGTTGGCTATGTATTGTGGAGCGGGTGATGAGAATCGAACTCACGACATCAGCTTGGAAGGCTGAGGTTTTACCATTAAACTACACCCGCATCAGCAACATAAATAAATTTATCATTTCTTTAACAAATCGTCAACACTTTACGACAAAAAAATTAATAAATAGGCATTTTTCAATTATACTTATGAGCTTATTAATCTCTTGTTTCCAATAATTTTTTCCACGATCACTCGTCCAACAGTTAATCAATCTCTTCTTTTTAGCATAATCTAATCACAATTTCAATAAGCTTTTAATCAACTTTCTCTTCATTCAAAGGTTGTTGAAAAAAATCATTTTCTTTGCACCGGAATGATCTTTTTACTAGTATCAAGTACTTTAAGTTTAGAGGCTAGCGGATAAAAAATAACCCCTACCGCGCAAGCCTCTGCCTTAATTGGACCTCTTTTTCTACTGATTGGTTACTCGCTCCATCCAGCGCTTTTTCCAACGCAAGCTTTATATCATCAGTAGAATAACCTTCCGATTTCAGTTGCTGGATTGCTTCTTCTAGAACATTCACACTGCTGCCTCCCTAGCTCCAGCGTATTTAGTCTTGAACTTCTTCCCGTTACTCATGACGTAATCAAAGTCTTCAACCGATTTGATCCGTCTGTTGCCATCAATAACCTGTACAGGCGGATCCCATAAAAAATCACCCGTATATACGTAAATGCTCGACGAACCTTTGCTTGCTATATAATCAAGACCATTATCCCCTGACCAAAACACCTGTAAGTTATCCGACCATTCTACGTACATACTAACGCCTCCCAATTTATTCTAGTAACCGGCAGCAACAGCATATATATATTTTATCTAATAAATCTCACTCTTTATTTACCACTCAGACATTATCGAACGTTTGTTCTTATTTTATATTGATTTACCATGAATTGCAAGTATAATAAGAGAAATTTTTTTCATTTATTAAAACGGAATCCCTATTGTCTATTCTCCCCAACTTTTATTGCTATCAATTATCGACTTGATTTTGTCCGATAAAACGGAGAGTGGCTTTTTAAAAATGAATCAATCATCCAAACACTTTAATCAGCAACTGACATATAAATAACAGTATAAATTCACTAAAAGTATAAAGGGGTTATCTGCACATTTTCACTTCATGATACTTAAAGGGAATTAGAAAGGGGAAGAACACATGAAAAAGAAATATTTAGAACCTTTGACGGGGAAAGTTGTTCAAATTTATAAGGGTGGACCAGAATCTAGTGTTGGAAAAATAATAGCCGTTTCCGAAGACTATCTCGTTCTGCAAAAAGAAGACAACGAAATCATTTACTACTGTCTCCATCACATAAAAAGCATTTGTGAAAACTCACAGATTCGTTTTAGTGCCTTATTAAATTCTGAAAACGATTCAACACATGCCAATACTTTTAATGAATTAATTTCCACTCTAAAGGATGAAACTATTCAGATCGATCGAGGCGGACCAGAATCCATAAAAGGAAAACTGATAGATGTTAAAAATGATTTCTTAATTCTTCAGACTGGAGATGAAGGATTAATTTTCTATAACACTCAGCATATTAAAAGCTTAAGTACATTCAACATGGAAGTGACCGAAAGTGAAAGTAGTAACGAAGCTGGGGAAGATGGGGAACAAGTTCAAGAACAAGGAGTCAATACTCAGTTATCTGAGCTAATGATCGTGCTAGATCATGTTTCTGCTGATAAACTTTATGATTTGTTTAAGAACATTAATTACTCATGGATAAAATTAAATCGAAAAGGTCCAGAAAGCTTTGAAGGGTTATTGGTTGAAAGCAATGAGGATCATTTATTAGTTGCTGTTAACAATGAGTTAATAAGAGTACCTATTCAGCACTTGAAAAATTTCAGCATTAATCTTGTTAAGGATGACCAAGAATCAAACAAAGACAAAGACAAAGACAAAGACAAAGACAAAGACAAAGACAAAGACAAAGACAAAGACAAAGACAAAGACAAAGACAAAGACAAAGACAAAGACAAAGACAAAGACAAAGACAAAGACAAAGACAAAGACAAAGACAAGGACAAAGACAAAGACAAGGACAAAGACAAGGACAAGGACAAAGACAAAGACAAGAATAAAAATAAAGACAAGAAAAACGATAATAAATCCAAAAAGAACATTATTTCATACTATGATCAAGACTAAGGAACACTTTTTGTTGTTAAAAAATTCCTTGTGAAGGGAGGTAGGAAATGATTATTTTTTCATTCATTATGTTCTCAAGTTTATATTTTTATAAATTGTTAACACCCTCCATGAAAGAAATGGAATTGACAGTTAAACATCATGAAAAAAATTTATTAGATTTCCGAGATAATGGGGTAAAATCAAATGTCTGATATTCTAGTCACCTATACATTTTTGATATTTGCTTTAACGACTTTGTTTATCATGTGGAGACCTCAAGGAATTAACGAAGCAATTCCAGCAATTAGCGGAGCAATACTACTTTTTATAGGTGGTGTTGTTCCTGTTAGTGATATTTTCACAGTACTTACGATTGTAAGCGGTCCTTCCGTTACAATCATTTCAACCATTATTATGTGTATCGTCTTGGAGACAATCGGTGTTTTTAGGTGGGCAGCTTATAATATCGTCAACAAAGCCAATGGATCTGGAATCAAATTATTTGTCTATACAATGATACTTTGTTTTTTAATGACCATTTTCTTTAACAATGATGGCAGCATTCTCATCACTACCCCAATTATTATCCATGTTGTCACCATGCTGAACTAAAAACCCCGTCAAAAGCTTCCCTACTTGTTTACGGGAGTTTTTATTGCCACCTCCTCCAGTTTACCAATTGGGGTAAGTAATATCGCTAATTTAATTGGTTTAGAAATGGTAGGTTTAGATTTAATCTCATATACTAACCTAGCCTTTGTTCCCTCCATGGTCGGCATATCTACTCTGAGCTTGCTGCTGTACATGCTTTTTAGAAAAGATCTCCCTCAAAAAATACTCTCTTTTAAAGATCATTCAATCGAACTTCTTAACTCCAGACCACCTCAAGGACCTAAAGAACACCCTTTATCGATGGAATCTAGCTTTAATAGACATATTGACTGGACCTTATTCAAAATTTGTATTTTCATCGTTATATTAATCAGAGGAAGTTACTTTATTCTTTCTCCACTGGGCGTAAACATCGAATGGATTGCGATTGCTGGAGCCGTCATTTTGATCACGATTAGATGGTTTAAAATGGGAATTGGCGTCATCGATATTTTAAAGAAAGCCCCGTGGCATATTCTTGTTTTTGCCTTTGGAATGTATGTCACAGTTTACGCTTTAAACAATACTGGAATTACAGCGGTCATCATTCAATGGCTAGAAGATCCAATGAAGGATAATTTAATGCACGCTAGTTTTATCGCTGGGCTTCTTATTAGTTTTTTATCAAATATAATGAATAATTTACCGGCAGTCATGCTTGGAACGATCATGATTACCGATATGGGATTGGATTTACAGACGCTGCAAGTATCCTATATATCCATCATTATTGGAAGCGATATCGGCTCCCTTCTATCTCCGATGGGAACACTTGCAACATTGCTCTGGATGTTTGTAATAAAGAAAAACGGGATTCAAATTTCCTGGTCTCAATATTTTAAAGTTGCATTATTAGTCATCCCGATCACATTACTCATTACGTTAATATCGCTTAATTTATGGGTTTCTCTGATTTTATATTAAAGGGGGGGAATAAATGACTAACCTCAGTCAGCTAACAGGAACGATTATTGAAATTGAATTGTCATCAAAAAAATCCATAACAGGGAAACTCATTGAATCCGGTACAGATATACTCGTCATCTATGATGGAAAACAATATTACTATATCCCCTTCACACATATACAGTTTATAAAGCAAAGTCAATCTGTCTCCACGGAAACGAATTATCAAAAATCTAATCAAGCACCTATTAATAAAGATATTAAAACGATTTCATTTGGACAAATATTAAACAATGCAAAAGGATTATTTGTAGATATCTATATCACCGGCCATCAATCATTATATGGATATATAACAAACATCCTCAATGATTACCTTGTTTTATATTCCCCAGTCTATAAAAACATGTTAATCCCTCTTAGCCATCTTAAATGGTTAATACCCTACCACATGAGTCAAACACCGTATTCCTTAGATAAACCAATAATTTCTAAGACCATGGAAAACGAAATGTTTGCTGACACATTCGAAGACCAGCTAAAAAAACACATAGGCAGCCTTGTCATTTTCGACCTCGGAGAAGACGCAAAAAAAATTGGCAAGCTACAGGATTTGATTCTTCCTATTGTTGAGTTAATTACCGGAAGTGGTGAAACTCTTTATTGGAATCTTAACCATTTAAAATCGGTCCAAATTGTTGCGAAGGACATAAAGTAAAAAGTAAATCTCCTTTTTAAAATAATGAAGAAAATGGATCACTGCTTCTTTAAATGTGTCAGATGATAAATTCGTATTTTATTCTAATCCAATGAAAAATTGGATATAAATGCAATTGTTATTCAACTTAATTTTTGATAAAATCATATTAGGCTTAAGAAGTCGTTCGTCCCAGAGTGCAAGTCAGTCTGAGATGGGCGGCTTCTTTTTTTATAAATTAAGCCTATGTCCCGCAAAATTTCCATCCTCCTTCTAATTTGCTGTACTGTTAAATACACTTACGTATTCTCCGAGTACCAACAATCGTTCCTACGCCGATGTTCTTTCTGTCTATAGTAGCCTCGCAAGATTATCTTTTCTAAAAACAAAAGGAGGCTGACACTATTGCTCAGCCTCCTTTTGTTCTATTATTCTTATCCCGCAATTGTTTTATCTTCTATGGTTTCATCTTTAAAAAATGGTTGCAGCGCTTCTTTAGAAACAGGTTTTGTCAAAAGACTTACGATGATCATCCCAAAAAGACTAACTGGTAAACTAATATAAACGGCTTCAATTCCGAATGGATTCCCTAAGTAGAGCCATATAATTGCAGAACCTATCCCGCCAACCATAGAGGTAATGGCCCCAGCAGTAGTCGCACGTTTCCAATAAAGGCCTAGCAAGGTGGCTACTGCAAAGGAAGATCCGATTAAAGCAGCTGCATTTATCCAAATTTGTTGAATGAGCGGAAGAGGATTTAGAGCAAAAGGGATTGGCAAAATTCCCATTACTAATACGACAATTCGCGTGATTTTTAATTGATGTTTATCTGAGAGGTTCTTTTTCATAACCACTTTCATAATGTCATGAGAAATTCCACTCCCAAGCATTAACAATACGGCACTGACTGTAGATTGAATTGCCGCTAGAATAGCAGCAATTAGTAATCCCCCCAGGACTGGAGGCAATAGATCCACTGCAATCGTCGAACTGGCAAGATCCGGAGATGTCAAATCAGGATAAATAACCCTTGCGCTTACTCCTAGTATGGCAATAGAGACGGCAATAATCGCTTGAAAAATAAATGACACTCCGACCGCACGTCGTATCGTCTTATTATCTTTTATTGAATAGAAGCGAATCGCTATTATAGGATAACCAAGCATCATAATGAAAAATGAAATGGCTACTGCTGTTAATACAGATGAAGGCATTCCATTTGCTATAAGACTTGGATCAATGGAAGCTAGATTTTCATTTAACGCACTAAAACCGCCTGCATGAGATACGACAAATGGTACAGCGATCGCAAACCCAATTGTGAACACCAGCATTTGCAAAAGATCCGTATAGGCAATCGCAAATAGTCCACCTATAACTGTATAAGTAATAAATACAGCTGCTATGATTAAAACACCTACTGTAATGGGAATGTTAAAAACAATATTTAATAAATAAGAGCCACCAACCAATTCGGCCACAATGGTCATCCCAAAACATACCATCATAATTAATACTGCAATCACTCGAATCGCATTACTCTCGAATCGTGTTCCTAGAAGATCAGGAATGGTTAAAGCTTTAGTAGAATTGAAAAAAGCTTTCATTTTTGGAGCAATGAAAAGAGCCATGATCATCCAAGAGCCCCATATAGCTAACCATATCCATGCGAAATTATACCCAACTTGGTAATGGAAACCAACCGAACCTATGGCAGTACCTGCACTCATTTGAGTGGCCGCCAGAGTAGCTCCGCCAACCCAAACCCCCAATTTCCCTCCGGCAGCGAGAAAATCTATTTCGTTTTGTATTCTAGTTTTCATATAGAAACCGATTGAAATTACGGAAAGCATATATAGGATAACTATGACTATGAGCATTATTTTTTCTCCTCTCGTTTAGTGATCACTTCTGTAATGATGAAATAACCACCAATAAATCCTGCCATAGACACCCATATCATCCAATTTGATAGCGATAACCCTAAGAATGTACTCATTTTATGCCCCCTATTTTTATGTCTCTTCACCATTGTTTGTGATTCAGAAAAAATTCCGGCAATAAGTTAGCTAGTTTGAAGCTACTCACAGTTTATCCTTTTTCGGCTTCCTTTCCACCAACTATCATCCAACAAAATCCTGATGAAGGAGAGGGTAGCTGTTTTCCTCGTCTGCTTTTTTCTTCACATGAACAACATAATGTGTAGAGACGATCTCTTGTTTAATAACTTCAAATTCTGGCAATTCTAGTAGCACGGAAAACACGTAAAAACCTCCTATTACTGTTTGTTGGCTAACTTACATTATTGCGAGGAAGTCTAAAGTGTTTTCCCATTTTACGTTAAATCACAAAAAGTGATGATGAATCATTTTTATAAAAAATAATTGAGCATAATCTATATATCTACTTGAATAAGCCTTGTTATAATTTATGGTGGCAGTACATCCTTCTTAATACAAAATATTACAAATATTTATATCATGTTTAAATTTCTTACTCTGTATTTTTCCAAACAACATGATTATCTTCGATGAATGTTCCTGCTCCGCGTTGGTTTGAAAAGTCATTCAATCGATTTGCTATCTCTAAAGCTAGCTCATTACTTGTTTCAACTGTTTCACCAATTGGATTTAATACTGCTGGTTGAATTTTCACCTTCTCTACTTTTAGCCTTCCATTAGCCGAAGTTAATTCAACATTTGCCAAACTAGTTTGACGGTTCTCCGGTTGACTTGGCGGGAAGTGAGCCATGGTCATGGAAGAAAGATCCAGTATCCCTTCTATATAATCGTAATGAGAGATGTAATTACCTAAGCTGTAAAGAACAGGTACTTCTTTATCATCTTTTCCTTTGAAAATCTCCATTCCATAAGGTGCGTGAGCGTGATGTCCAATAATTAAATCCACACCAACATCCGCCAATCGTTGGGCTACTACTGTCTGATACTCAGCAATCAATCCTTGAAACGGAGTACACCATTGAGGTGGTACTCCCCAATGAATCGCTACGATTACAAAATCTGCTACTTGATAAGCTTCTTGAATCGCTTCTTCTAATATTATTAAATCAGCTTCGTATGGTACCGTCTTCACCCACGGTGGTGTACCCGGTTGCTCATAGTCAATACTTGGCTCAATCTCATAGGAAGTCCTTACTCTTATTCCAGCTATACCCGGACGATTCTTTAACGCTTGAAACCCAGGAGGAAGAGTCGCAGAACAGGATAGAAAAGCAATTTTATGATTTTTGACATTCACGTATACTGGCTGAATGGCTTCATCAATATTGCGGCCGCCGCCTGCAAACTTTACACCTATATTTTTTAATTCATCACATGTTTGAAAGAGTCCCTCAGGCCCCCAATCCATGGTGTGATTATTTGCGAGTGCTACAACCGTTGGATTTAATTCTTTTATCCATTCTCCAGCTTCTATCGGTTGATATAATCGAGCCTGCTTTTCTGCAGGAGCACCAAAACTATCTGTCAATGGTGCTTCTAAATTTCCGATACGCACATCCGCAGAATCCCATACGGACCGAAATAATTCTTCTCCAGGTTTTTGCCATAATGTAATATCACCAACAGCAGCAAGCCGAATCGTTGATATCATATGTCCACCTCCAAAATTGATTCCAATGAACAATCTTTAAAACGTCGGTTTTGTAAATCCTCCAATGGCTACTTGAAAGGCATCTGCAACTCGATAAATCGTCGCTTCGTCATAATAACGCCCAATAAATTGAAGCCCTACAGGTAATCGATCAGCTGATGTTAAACCAGCGGAAACATTCAAGGCAGGATTTCCTGAAACGTTAAACGGGATTGTTCTTTGTGTAAAATCATAACTGGTATCCTCAAAAGATGGATCCGTTTCAGTTGCTGGACAAGGAGAAGTAGGACACACTAGCAGGTCCACATCGCTGAAAGTCGCGTTAACTTTATTTGCAAACTCCTTTTTCTTTTGTACTGCTTCTAAAAATTTAACCGCTGTGATATTAAATCCTTCTTTTACATTTAATAAAGTTCCTTTTGCATAATCATCAGCGTATTTGGGATACCATTCCTTATGATAATGGGAAGCTTCTGATAAAAGAATCGGAAAAGCTATTTCTAATGCTTTATCAACACCAGGAATATCAATGCTTACAACTTCCGCCCCTAAGTCAGAAAGTATTTTTAATGAAGACCCCACTACTTGACTTACTTCTGGATCAGTGATGGAATCAGTTAAGGAACGAATGACACCAATTTTTAATCCTTTAATAGATCCACTAAAAATTGATTCATAGTTTAAATCCTTATTTAAAAAAGGCTCCATGACAATCGCATTATCTCGAACGGTTCTTGTTAATGGTCCAATGTGATCCAATGAATCCGACAAAGGGAACAGCCCTTTACGTGATATCGTATCGTAAGTAGGCTTCAATCCCACAATTCCACAAAAAGATGCCGGCAACCGAATCGATCCTCCTGTATCTGTTCCAAAAGATGCAAAACCAATCCCAGCAGCAATGGATGATGCTGATCCATTACTAGACCCTCCAGCCGTTCTATTTATATCCCAGGGGTTATTACATTGACCATAATCAGGGTGCACAGAACCATAGGCAAACTCTAGCAAATTTGCTTTTCCAAATATGATGGCACCAGTTTGGTTTAGCGTTGTATAAAGGTCAGAATCCTCCTCTGGAATATAATCATTCAAGATACGGGAACCCATTGTCGTTTTAATACCTTTAGTCATAAAAATATCTTTGATTGAGACAGGAATTCCATGTAATTTGCCGACTGTTTCTCCTTTTACAAAAGAAGTTTCAGCTTCCTTTGCTTTTTTCAATGCATCTTCAGCCATTACGGTAATAAAGGCGTTTAGTTTAGGCTCAGAGTCATTTAAATGATCCAGTGTTGCTTCCATCACTTCAACGGGCGATAACTCTTTACTCCGATATAAACCCCCTATTTCTTCAATAGATTTGAATAAAATATCTTTATCATTTTTAATGACCATTTTAATTTCCTCCTTAAATACTTATTGCTTTGAACTTATATTGCTAATTCAAATAGACCGTCTACCATTGCACAAACGTATAGTTGAAATTAGACAAATCAAAATCAGTTATCATTTCATTGATAACAGGTCCCCCCTAATAAAATATATTGCAAGAAATGTGCCAAAAAATTTTAAAAACCTTTATATGAAATAAGGCCAAAAAAACGATGATTTGTTCTTAAGTTAGGGTATGATAGGTTTCTACTGTTACACCTACTCAATCCAAGCTTTAATTCGAAAACGCAGCTCATGTGAAAAGGCTGTTTTCCATTTCTTCCTGAACATGCATTTTGTATTTAAATCATACTTTGACTTTTTTCTTATCATCAAAGACATTCCCCTCTAGCTCTGCATTGAAAAATGTCCCCTATCAACAGCAATCACAACACAGAAAAACAAAAAACAGAGATGATGCAAACTAGTACAATTTCCCACCAATACTCCACGTAACATCTCCTGCTTACTAAAATTATTTTTTAGAATTAAAACTAGATCTAAACGTATTTCCTCATATTCATTTTGTTTACATATAATTACTAATTTAAGAACAAGAGGGTCGGTCACACTTACAGAAGCTGACATTGATCCAGCCCTAACGATTTCAACAAAACAGCGCAATGGATGAATAGTTTTTTTAGTAATAGTTACAATAGAAAATTTTTATTCACATACTCCAGCAGCAATATGATTTAGAATCCATAGCACATGATATTTTTAAGTGAATATGTATAAGAGGACAAATAAAAACGTTCCTTACATAGCGCAAAGTAGAAATGCTAATTTAAATATGTACAATATCGTTTGAATAAAGATATGTACAAAGTTGATAAATCCTTTCATGCTATTCTAGAGGTGAATGGTATGTATCTAGCGCTAAATGTTGAAACTAGTTTTGAGATTAAGAGTCTTACAGACTTGCCAAAATTTAAACAACTAATGGAGTATTTAAAAATGAAAATAAACAAAAGTAAATTAGCTGAGGAATTAGGCGTGGATCGTCGAACGGTTGACAAATATTTAAATGGATTTGTACCTAAAAGAAAGAGAAAGAAGCCATCTAAAATTGATCAGTATTGTAAGGTCATTGCGGCCCTGCTTTCTGAGGATTCCAAGCAAGTGTTTTATCACCGTCGTGTACTTTGCCAGTATTTAAAAAAGACAATCACGGGTTGGAGTGTTCCACCTCTGCTTTTCGTACATACATAGCACGCACACCAGAGTTTAAAACGTATTTTGAGGAAGAGAAACGGATTTCTAACCTACGGGTACTGTTCGTTTTGAAACATCACCTGGTAAACAAGCACAGTTAGATTGGAAGGAGGTATTCAGTATGAAACAAAAGATGGGGAAGTTGTAGAAGTGAATGTAGCCGTCTTACTCCTTCCCTGTTCAAGATTCCGTTCCTTTTGTTTAACCATCTCTAAATCGCAAAGTGTATTACTTTCTTTTTTTACAGAAGCATTTGAATCGCTTGGTGGTATCCCTACTGAAATTGTTATAGATAACATGAAGACCGTGATGGATGAGGCTCGAACAGAATACTCTTCTGGAAAAGTGAATGCAAAGTTCACACAGATCGCGAAGGATTTTGGATTTAAAGTGAGACCATACATAGCCGGACGCCCACGAACAAAAGGAAAGGTAGAAGCAACCATGAAACTATTAGATGAAATACGTGCCTCTCAAGGTCAATTGACCTTGGAAGAGCTTCATCTTACAAGCAAAAATATACATATTTGCGTTGACATATACAACTATGAATGCTCCCGTCAAAATCAACATTACTCAGAGGCGTAGAAACAAAGGGACTATATTTCCCCCAGACAGCCAAACATACTTTGATTGAAATAACCTTAATGACCATTTCAAGAAAATCACATTGAAGAGAACTAAAAAAAGTTCCTTACATAGTGTAAGGAACTTTTTTTCGATCGCATTGGCAAGCGATGAGTTGATACCGATGGCCGGGGTCGAACCGGCACTCCCGAAGGAACACGATTTTGAGTCGTGCGCGTCTGCCAATTCCGCCACATCGGCACGTCAAATGTCATCTAAGACATTTATTATTATATCATAAATTATATGGAGGCGGTAACCGGATTCGAACCGGTGGTAAAGGTTTTGCAGACCTCTGCCTTGCCACTTGGCTATACCGCCATAAATAAAAATAAAATGGAGCGGAAGACGAGATTCGAACTCGCGACCCCCACCTTGGCAAGGTGATGTTCTACCACTGAACTACTTCCGCAAAACTGGGCTAGCTGGATTCGAACCAACGCGTGACGGAGTCAAAGTCCGTTGCCTTACCGCTTGGCTATAGCCCATTAATTCTAATTTAAATAAATGGGGCGACCGATGGGAATCGAACCCACGAATGCCTGAACCACAATCAGGTGCGTTAACCACTTCGCCACGACCGCCATAATTCAAATTAATTGGCAGGGGCAGTAGGAATCGAACCCACACTGGAGGTTTTGGAGACCTCAGTTCTACCTTTAAACTATGCCCCTATGAAAATTGGTGGAGGGGGGCAGATTCGAACTGCCGAACCCGAAGGAGCGGATTTACAGTCCGCCGCGTTTAGCCACTTCGCTACCCCTCCATATTAAATTGAAGACTGGTGCCGGCAAGAGGACTTGAACCCCCAACCTACTGATTACAAGTCAGTTGCTCTACCAATTGAGCTACACCGGCAAGATGGTGGAGAATGACGGGCTCGAACCGCCGACCCTCTGCTTGTAAGGCAGATGCTCTCCCAGCTGAGCTAATTCTCCA
>NZ_JXRP01000015.1 GCF_000829435.1 Jeotgalibacillus soli | reverse complement strand
AATGGCGGTCCCGACCGGGATCGAACCGGCGATCTCCTGCGTGACAGGCAGGCATGTTAACCGCTACACCACGGGACCTTGATAATTGCGGGGGCAGGATTTGAACCTGCGACCTTCGGGTTATGAGCCCGACGAGCTACCGAACTGCTCCACCCCGCGACAATAGTATACAATGTTCATTTTCTTTCTTCAATAGTTAGTGGAATAAAGAGAGTGTGGAGCTGGATCAAGTCCAGCATCCTTCTCTATACTATTACTATTGAATGGAGAATGACGGGCTCGAACCGCCGACCCTCTGCTTGTAAGGCAGATGCTCTCCCAGCTGAGCTAATTCTCCATATTGTTTTGGTGACCCGTACGGGATTCGAACCCGTGTTACCGCCGTGAAAGGGCGGTGTCTTAACCGCTTGACCAACGGGCCTTTCAAAGTTAAAGTTTTTCTGGCGGAGAGCAAGGGATTCGAACCCTTGAGACAGCGGTAGCCGCCTACACGATTTCCAATCGTGCTCCTTCGACCACTCGGACAGCTCTCCATATGGCTCCACAGGTAGGACTCGAACCTACGACCGATCGGTTAACAGCCGATTGCTCTACCACTGAGCTACTGTGGAATAATAAGTCTAGCAACGTCCTACTCTCACAGGGGGAAACCCCCAACTACCATCGGCGCTGAAGAGCTTAACTTCCGTGTTCGGCATGGGAA
>NZ_JXRP01000014.1 GCF_000829435.1 Jeotgalibacillus soli | reverse complement strand
TCTTAAATGTTACTTAAATCAAGAATTAACGTTGACGTTTTAGGTTGTTTAGTTTTCAAGGTTCAAGGTGTTTCTTGGTTGCGTTGCTCTCTCAAGCGACTTTCTTATATTAACATAATGTTTTGCTTTATGTCAACAACTTTTTTATCGTTATTTTCGAATGTCATAATCGCTTAGCAGCGACGTTCTTTATAATAACAAGGGATTAATTAAAGATCAAGTGTTTTTTTATTTTTTTTCACAGAATAATATCGATGATAAATCCCTTGCCCTTTTGTTTCAATCGAACGAGTTGATATAACGTTCTTTTCAATTAGGAATTCAATCATTACTGCCAGATCAACAGAATAGTAAACAAGCTCTTCGTGGGATTGAAGATCTTGAAAATTCCACTGCTCTCTTGTATCAAGCACCTCTATCAAATGGGATGCTCCGATTTTTGTCCTAGAATGGATAAGAAACTCACTTGCAAGAAAAAGAAGCTCAAGTCTCTTTTCCAATGTTTCTTCACTATTAACAAGCTCTTCGTATAATTTAAAAATCTCAGGCTCAATCTGCTTTACCTGATTCCAAACCGTGACTTCTGGATGGAATCCATTTTCAATAACAGCAAGTCTGGCTAAGTGATGAAGTGAATGGACAATATGATTATAAGCATCTAAAAAATGGCGTGATTCGAAAAATGCTTTTCCATCCATATAACGGCGAATCAACTTAGCAAACTCAATACCTATTTTGATTTTTCTTCCATAGAAAGGGAAGTCTCTCAGCTCTAATCTCAAGTTTTCTATATATTCATTACGGTCAAAGACCACTCTGCCAGATAACAGCCATTCAGTGACTTTTCGATTGCTTCCTAGCAATAACCATTCTTTAAGCTGATCTTCGCTTACAATATGCATAGCGGCTTTACGGTCTTCGTATGTATAGTGCTTCATAAAAACAGGTTCATCCGCTTCTTTAACAATGACAAATAATATTGTATCAAATGTATCAGTGATTGGACTTTGGCGATCTTTTTTCTCCATAATGATGACACCTAATGTGTTTGGCTGGCTAGCTCGTTCTTGATAAATTGGACGCAGTTTGTCTTCCATATTCAATAAACTCCTTCACTCTATAATCCTTTTACTCAATTCATTCGACACAAAAAGCCATTTTCCTTCTTATAAAAGTTTTCGTAATCAAAACGTCACCATTTGCATCTACAGCTAACAAATATCTATGATATATTAAATATTCAGGGGGGACAATGATGGCAAAAAAATATTCAAATAAGATAAATAAAATTAGATCGTTTGCACTCGCTCTCATATTCGTAGGCTTTATTATTATGTATGCAGGGATTTTCTTCCGCGGCAACCCAATTGTCATGCTGATTTTCATTATTTTAGGAATGCTTTCACTTGTATTTAGTATGGTCGTTTACTTCTGGATTGGCCTGCTGTCAACGAGGGCAGTGGTAGTAAATTGTCCAAACTGTGATAAACCTACAAAAATACTTGGTCGCGTAGACATGTGCATGCACTGTCGTGAACCATTAACTCTTGATCCTGAGCTTGAAGGAAAAGAGTTTGATGAAGACTACAACAAGAAAAGCAGACAAACGAAGCAAACTTAATCAAATATCGTTCATACTATAGATAAATAAAGCTGCAATAGTGCATTTCTCTAAATTACGTAAAGTAAAACACCGTTCAAAATGAACGGTGTTTTACTTTGTAAATAGAGACTTTTTCCTTCTTTCTTCAAGTGTCCCCCCTTATATTTATGTTTTTCATATCACAAAAAGGAGCATCAAGAGAAAATTCGCAACTCTTTCACATTCCCTTTATTTAAATAGAGCTACTGATCGAGCTGGATCTGCCGGACCTTTATGTGCAAGTGCATCGAAAACAAAACTAAAAGCATTCACATCATAAGCAATAAGCTGATGCTCTGTTTGATTTAGAGGATAATAGTCCTGCAATGTAATATTGACCACGTTTTTCGACTCTTTCAAAAAAGAGGAAGTATACGGAACAACCACTTCATCGTTACGGGTTGTAACCACCGTATAAGATACATTTCCTGGTGCTTCATTACCTCTATTAAGTTTTTCCAGAAACTCTGAACCCGTTTCCTGCTGCCTGCATGCGGTGCAGGCAGCAAGATCTGTGACTGTCCATGTTGCATTCAGCCCTATAACCCCTTTTGTGCCGTGATTAGAAGGAACGAGACCAATTAAATCATTGACCACTTTATTACCTCCAAGGAACTTAATATAATAACGCGGCATCATTCCTCCTTGGCTATGTCCGACAATCGAGATTTTTTCAGCTCCTGTATGAGCAAGGACGTTGTCGATAAAGGTTTTCAGCTCCTTTGCAGAGTCTTCTATCGGACCTGTACCATAGCCTGCAGCCGTATAACCATAGTTTAATGAATAAACACAATACCCTTCTGCTTTAAGCAAAGGGGCAAGGTTCGCCCAATTTCGATCCATTGACTCAAAGGTTCCTGGAACAAGTACAATCGGATCAGGATGTGTTTCATCAGGGATACATTTCGGATCATTTGCTCCCAATGGAGGCAATCCCTCGCTAAGCAAAAAATCTCCCGATGCTTCTGCTTTTAATTTTTCTCCACCCAGAAACAGTACTGGTGTCACAATTAAGAATGAAAGAAACAGTATCGTAAATTTCTTCACCATAAACAGCTCCTTTTGAAATATCTTATTCATTTGAATTTACTTGCTAGCTTAAAGGATCATCTTCTGTGATTATTAATTATCCTAAAACAAGGCCATGTAAACATATGTCGGAGATACATAAACTCCTTTTCACTTCACCCGAAATCTTGGATATCAAAAAACACATTATAAACTTCCCCACGGATAAATAAGGATCTGGCGTCAAGCAATTTTATTTTCGAATGTTTTACTAAACAGGCTATACATTCGCGTAAGCGCTGCAAAAATTATCCGTAATAACTTGCGAAGTAAATAAGTTATAAGCAATCGAAAGATCTGTTACATATTTAAAAAAGAAAATAAAAGAAGCACACAATTAGTGCGCTTCTTTTACTGCAGAGCAGTCTTGGCATGTCCCATAAACTTCCATGCGGTGATTATTCACTTTAAATCCCGTTACATGGGATGCAAGATGTTCTACTTCATCTAATCCTGGATAATGGAAATCAACAATCTTTCCACAGTTTTGGCAAATGGCGTGATAATGATCTGTTGTGACAAAATCAAAGCGACTAGAAGAATCTCCATAGGTTAATTCTTTAACAAGACCAACTTCTCTAAAAACGCGTAAGTTGTTATACACCGTAGCCACACTCATATTAGGAAATTTCCCTTCAAGCGCTTTGTAAATATCATCAGCGGTTGGGTGTGTCATCGATCCTACTAGATACTCCAAAATCGCATGACGTTGAGGAGTGATTCTTACGCCAGTCCCTTTTAGTGAATCTAATGCATCTCTTAATTGCATTTCAGACACCGTCATGCACCCTCTTTCTATATAAAGTATTATTTTATAATCTTTATAAATAGTGTACTCGCCTACAGTTGATTTTGTCAATCTCTACAGCTATTTTAAAGGGTTTTAGCAAATTATCAACAGGACATTTAGATTATTTCCATGCAATTTTTGAATTTATTTCAATACCCTCTGTTTAAATCAATGATGTTCTGAAAGTGATCTTCTCCATTTAGATACGCATGCAGATTTCGTTTGAAAATTGTCAATGCACGAGGAATATATTCACTTGAGATACTTGAAAGATGAGGTGTTATCGTGATGTTAGCCTGATTCCACAGAGGATGATCAGCTGGCAGCGGCTCTTCTTCCATTACATCTAACATAGCATATGCAATCTCCTTCGCTCTTAATGCATTCAACAGCACTTCCATCGAAACAAGGCTGCCACGGCCCATATTAATAAATACAGCACTTTCTTTCATTAAATGAAAATGTTCACTTTGCAGTAAATGCTTCGTTTCCTCTGTGCTTGGGAGAAAAGAAAGAATGTAATCTGCATTTGGCAAGGGCTTATTTAGCCTGTCTATCGGATAGGTTTGATCAAAGTGCTCAATTGCTCTTCCATCACTATTTACCCCCTCCGTTTTCATCCCAAACGCTTGAGCAATACGGGCCGTCTCCGTACCAATGGCTCCAGTCCCCAGAATCAAAAGGGTGGAATTGTACAATTCCTTAAGCGGAAGGTTTCTGTTCCACTTTTGTTCTTTTTGCTGATCGTGCATTTCAGCAAATCTCTTGGAATACTGAAGCATAAATCCAAATGCGAATTCACTCATAGGAATAGCATGTATACCACGTGCATTCGTTACAAGAATGTTCCTTTCCTTTATTTGTTCAAACGGCATTTTCTCAAGACCAGCGGATACGACCATGATCCACTTTAACCTATGAAAGCCTAAAATATTTTCTTCTGTTAAGTCCTCTCCGTATGTAACGAATATTTCAGCCTCAGATACAAGCTCTCCCGCTTCACTCAATCGGCGAAAAGAAAATGAAGCGTCCGGAAATTGTTCGATCAAGTCTTTCTGGATTTCATTATTAGGTACGAAAGAAAAAAGTATCTTCATTAACAAATCCCCCTTACAATCTATTTAACCATAAGCTCTTTAAATACACCTAAAAAAAATCCCCCTTGCTTCCAAAAGGAAACGAGAGGGATAGAATTTATTGATTGTAGAATACATTTGCACCTGGACCAAGGTCGATACCAGTGTACATAAAGATTAATAGCATAATTGTCCATACGATTGAAAAAGCAATCGAGTATGGCACCATGGTTGCAACCAGCGTCCCGATTCCAACCTTCTTGTCATATTTTTGAGCGAAGGCAATCACAATCGCAAAATATGGCATCAACGGTGAAATAATATTGGTTGCTGAATCTGCAATTCGGTACAATGCCTGCGTTAGCTCAGGTGCATATCCTAGGTGCATTAAAATAGGCACAAATACTGGCGCCATAAATGCCCATTTCGCTGACGCACTTCCGATGAATAAGTTGATGATCCCAACAATAAACAAGAAGCCCAAGATTAACAGCATACCGTCTAATCCAGCATCTCTTAAGAAATCAGCCGCATTATACGCGAAAATCAAGCCAAGATTACTTGTATTGAAGTAAGCGACAAACTGACCCGCCGCAAACGCCAGCACAATGTACATCCCCATCGTTGCCATTGTGTCTGACATTTGGTTCGCAACGTCTGTATCGTTTTTAATTGATTTGGTCACAACACCATAAACAAAGCCAGGGATTAAGAAAAAGATAAATAGAATCGGTACTAGTACCTGGAAGAATGGTGCAGCTAGTATTTCTTCTGCTCCCGCTCTTAGGGCCCCCCAGCTAGGAACGACAAGAAGAGCAACAAATACACTCGTAATAATGATTGAGAAAAACGCAGCCCAAAGACCTTTTTTCTCAAGCGGTGTTACTCTTTTCAAATCTTCTGATTCATCGTCGTTTGCATTTCCTTTAAACGTTCCAAGACGCGGTTCAACTATCTTTTCAGTAACAAGTGTACCGACAATCGTAATCATGAAAACAGAAACAATCATAAAGTAATAATTCATTAAAATATTCATATCAGCTGCGTAGGCAGGATCAATTGTAGCTGCTGCTTCAATCGTCAAATTCCCCAACAGCGGATCAAGCGACGTCACAAGCAGGTTTGCACTGAATCCTCCGGAAACTCCGGCGAATGCTGCTGCTAAACCAGCCAAAGGATGTCTTCCTAACCCTGCAAAAAGAACAGCACCAAGCGGAACTAAAACGACGTATCCAGCATCCGCTGCCATTGAAGACATTACGCCACCAAATACAAGCGCTGCAGTAAGTAATTGTTTCGGAACAGAGGTTACCAGTGCTTTTAGCGCTGTTGAGATTAACCCTGTACGCTCCGCAATCCCAATACCAAGCATTGTTACAAGAACTGTTCCCAGCGGAGCAAATCCTGTAAAGTTTGAAACAGCAGATTGGAACATGTATAAAATCCCTTCACTGCTAAGCAAATTAAATACTTGTACTTCTTCTCCTTCTACGTTTTCAACAGACCAGCCTAAAGCGGATCCTAGTGCAGACACTAAGACAACGAGTGCAGCAAAAGCGAAAAACAACGTTATCGGATGAGGAAGCTTATTACCAATGCGCTCGACTCCGTCAAGAGCTTTGGTAAAAATTCTTCTTTTCTTTGTTGTATCCATAACGGCCTCCTAATGTATAAGATTATAAATATTGTAACAATTACTGGATAAACAAACAAAAAACATTATATAGAGTTATAGATAAGAAAAAAGATATTTTAAATAATCCAAACTACTGGAAATATTCACATGATTCTAAAAATAAAACATTTGATCATAATAAAAAGCAGTTCAGATTGAACGAACTGCTTTCTAGACATTAATTTAAGTTATCTTTCACAAATTGAAGTGTTTCTTCTACATGACCTTTCACTTTGACGCTTCTCCATTCACCCGCAATCTTTCCTTCTTTATCGATTGCGAAGGTAGAGCGATCCATCCCCATATACTCTTTGCCAAAATTTTTCTTTAATATCCAAACGCCATATTTATCTGCTACAGCATGATCTTCATCAACCAATAAAGAAAAAGGCAGGTCATATTTATCCACAAACGTTTGGTGCTTTTCCTTAGGGTCGGTGCTAACGCCTAAAATGACTGCGTCTAATGAGGCAAATGATTCATAGTGATCACGAAAGTCACACGCTTCTGTTGTACAGCCTGGTGTCATGTCTTTCGGATAAAAGTATAGAATCACATTCTTTTTCCCTTTAAAATCAGCCAATAAAACGGTCTCTCCACTTTGTGATACTAGTGAGAATTCAGGTGCTTTTTCTCCAACAACTGCCATGTGAATGCCCTCCTTAGATTGCTTTGTCATTATTCAGCATACTGAATTGATGGTAAGAGTTCAACTTAAGACTACTTTAAACCGGATGGGGCACGTTGAAAAATCAGTGTCCAAACAACCGTTACAGGAAGAGCATGCCCTAAGAAAGTGGCTAATAATGTAATCCATCTCCCAATTCCAACAGGGATAATTTCACCATTCCCAACAGAGAAGAGCATCATTCCGCTAAAATAAGTAGCCGTTGAAAACAGCTCCCAAAACGATGAAACCCCCCCGACCATCTGCATAACTTGAATTCCTTCCATTGTAAAAACAGTGAATACTGTTGCAAAGCCTATTAATAAAACGGAGTAGGTTACGGTCAATAAGAGAAAATTTTTAAAGGAGAAAACCTGTCCTTCCCATGTACTTGTTAAAAGGTGCTTAACTGCATATGCAGTAATGCTAATCACAATGATTAAGATAATCCATCCCACTTGATAACCTCCTTTATTTGCGCAAACAAGTTGTCCATATTACAATACCTATGACGTAAAACTTGGGAGGAGACATAATGAATTTTTCAAATTCTGAGCGACTTCATGAAGAAGCGCAAAAACATATAGTTGGTGGGGTCAACAGTCCATCCCGTTCATATAAAGCGGTTGGAGGCGGCTCACCCGTTGCGATGGAAAGAGCGAAGGGTGCCTATTTTTGGGATATTGATGGTAATCAATATATTGATTACCTGGCAGCATATGGACCGATTATTACGGGACATGCTCACCCCCACATCACAAAAGCCATTCAGCATGCAGCTGAATCGGGCATTTTATATGGAACGCCTACCAAGCACGAGGTAACATTCGCCAAAATGCTTAAAGAGGCAATGCCTGCCATGGAGAAGATTCGCTTTGTAAATTCCGGCACTGAAGCTGTTATGACGACCATTCGAGTAGCACGTGCATATACAGGACGAGATAAAATCATTAAATTTGCTGGATGCTATCACGGTCATTCTGATCTTGTATTAGTGGCAGCCGGTTCAGGCCCCTCTACTCTCGGAACACCGGACTCTGCCGGGGTAACGAAAAATATTGCTAGTGAAGTTATTACCGTTCCCTTTAATGACATCGAACCCTTTAGAGAAGCATTAGCTGCTTGGGGCGATGAGATTGCTGCGGTTTTGGTTGAACCGATTGTGGGGAACTTCGGTATTGTTGAACCGCTTCCTGGCTTTTTACAGCAAATTAATGACCTAACACACGAAGCTGGAGCGCTTGTCATCTACGATGAAGTTATTACCGCATTCCGTTTTATGTACGGAGGAGCACAAGATTTATTAAATATTAAACCTGATTTAACAGCTTTGGGTAAAATTATTGGCGGCGGTTTGCCGATCGGTGCATATGGCGGACGAATTGATATTATGGAGAAGGTTGCTCCACTCGGGCCTGCTTATCAAGCAGGAACAATGGCAGGAAATCCCGCTTCCATTCAAGCCGGGATTGCGTGCTTAGAGGTATTAAAAGAAGAAGGCGTTTATGAAGAAATGGACCGTCTCGGAGCGATCCTTGAAGAGGGAATCCTAGCTTCAGCAGCCAAGCATGATGTATCGATTACCATCAACCGTTTAAAAGGGGCACTGACGATTTATTTTACCGATCAAAAGATTATAAACTACGAGCAGGCTGAAGCGACTGATGGAGAGATCTTCGCACGCTTTTTTAAACTGATGCTATCACAGGGGATTAATCTGGCTCCTTCAAAATATGAAGCATGGTTTTTAACAACTGCTCACACGGAAGAAGATGTAATTCAATCGCTTAAAGCAGTTGACTACGCTTTTAAAAACCTTTAAATCAAATGACTATTGACTAAAATAAAGATTTGCATGTCTTCTTGCTCATGCAGATCTTTATTTTTTTCTGTTTTGAGACCGATATTAGCAGCAAATACCTTTTTATTAATCAGTATTCCAAACACCTGATCTACTGATGTGTTTTTCTTATCAACAGTAGAATGGAAGCATGTTTGTTCAATGTAATGTACAGCTTTAGATCGATTAGCTCATCTATGCAGATTAAATAATTGAGTTAAAAGAGAGGTAAAGAACATAATAGAAAGGCTATCCTCTTTTTTTGTTTTCATTTTATTACTTCAAAACGTCAAATAAATGAAAAGGCTTACTCCCTTGTATAGAAGGTAAAGCCACTATTAATCGGATTTTTCTTTAGAAAAATGAAATAAAATACATGATTTTTATACAAAGAATTTACTGCTTCTCTATTGCAGTCCCAATGGAAGCAAGGTATATTACTACTATTGCCTGAACGGTTTTCATCACATATTGATGTGAGAAACACAGGCAATGAATAACGTGGATTTATAACGTCAAGAAAGGATCTTTTTATTACATGAAGCTTGGTGCCCGAGTATTAAAAACGGGAATTGCCATTGTCCTTGCCTTATTTCTTTCTCAATTGCTGCAACTTCCATCCCCTATTTTTGCCGGGATTGCCGCCGTCTTTGTCGTACAGCCAACCATTTATCGCTCGTTTGTCTCAATTTTAGAGCATATTCAAGCAAATTTGATTGGTGCTGCTGTTGCTGTCCTCTTCGTATTGCTTTTTGGCAATCATGTTGTAATTATTGGTTTAGCAGCTGTTATTACCATCACCATTATTTTGAAATTGCGTATTGAAAGTACGATCGGTTTGGCCTTGGTGACATTAATCGCCATTATGGAAGTGCAAAATGAGGATTTTATTACATTTGCACTGTTACGATTTGCGACGATTATGCTTGGGGTGTTCTCCTCATTCATTGTTAATCTCATTTTTCTGCCACCTAAATATGAAACAAAGCTTTTCTATAAAATTTCTACCACGACAGATGATATTGTAAAGTGGGTTCGCTTAAGCACACGTCGAGCAACTGAACATCGACTTCTTAAAAAAGATATTGAAAAGTTTAAAGAGCGTTTAATTAAAATTGACCAGACCTATTTAATGTATAAAGAAGAACGCGGATATTTCAAACGCAACTCAGTAGCAAAAACGAGAAAGCTCGTTGTCTACAGACAAATGATTTCAAGCATGCGAAGAAGTTTTGAAATACTAAAACGACTTCATCGTTTTGAAAATGAGCTTAATCATGTTCCTGAGTCTTTACAATTGATTATTCAGGAGCAGCTTGATTGTTTAATGAGCTATCATGAGCAATTACTTCTACGATTTGTCGGGAAAATTAAAACGACAAATGAAAATGATCAGTTGAACCATACTTGTATGGATCATAAAGAAGTAACCGATATTTTTATGACAGAAGTCAATAAAGCGAGAGATGAGGAAGGTAACAATGGATACCATCTCCTGCATGTATTGTCTGCCATGCTTGAATATGAGGAACATCTTGCACATCTTGACACCCTTATCGCAAGCCTTCAGTCCTATCATCACGAAGAAAATGAAGTTGTCATTCCTGAAAGGGAAATCGATTAAAAGTAAAAACCAGAATGGGAAGGCATGTGCCTTCCCATTCTGGTTTTTTAATCTTGATCAAGCTGCTGTACTTGAAATAGATTATAGTACAAGCCTTTTTGTTTCATAAGCTGTTGATGTGAACCACTCTCGGCGATTTGCCCATGATCTATGACAACAATTCGGTCAGCATGTGTAATCGTTGATAATCGATGCGCCACGATAAAGGTCGTTCGATCCTTTGCTAATATTTCAATCGCTTCTTGTATGAGATGCTCACTTTCCAGGTCAAGTGCTGATGTTGCCTCATCCAAAATAAGAATAGGCGGATTTTTCAGGAATACTCGTGCGATAGCCACACGCTGCTTCTGTCCTCCAGAAAGCTTTACTCCTCTTTCCCCAACCTTAGTGTTATAACCTTCAGACAGCTCCATAATAAAGTCGTGGGCATTAGCGGCTTTGGCTGCTTGTATCACTTCTTCTTCTGTTGCTTCCGGGTTCCCCATTTTGATATTCATCATAACCGATTCACTAAACAATATATTGTCCTGCAGAACCATTCCAATTTGGTTACGAAGGCTTCTCACCTTATAATCCCGAATGTCTGTCCCATCCAACAGCACTCGTCCCTTTGTAACATCATAAAAACGCGGAATTAAGCTGACGATGGTTGATTTACCTCCCCCGCTCATACCAACGAATGCAATGGTCTCTCCTGACTGAACGTGCAGATGGGCATCCTTTAATACATCTGCTTCATTTTCATCGTAAGCAAATGATACGTGATCAAATACGATCTCACCTCTTACATTTTTTACTTCTTTTGCATTCGGGCGATCTTCAATATCATATTTCTCATCAATAAGCTCAAATACTCTATCCATTGAGGCAATGGATTGTGTTAATGTCGTTGAACTGTTCACAAGCCGGCGAAGAGGATTGTATAAACGCTCAACATAAGCGATAAACGCAACCATTACACCTAATGATAAGTCTCCTTCTATTACCCTGTAGCCGGCATAGCCAATAACAATAAGCGGGGCTATATCAGTTATTGTATTCACAACGGCAAATGCCTTTGCATTCCACTTTGTCTGATCAATTGCTTTTGATAGGAAATTGCCATTTTTTCCATCAAATTGTTTTTGTTCATGATCTTCGACTACAAAGCTTTTGATAACACTCATTCCCTGAACGCGTTCGTGCAAATACCCTTGAACCTCCGCAAGCGCTTGAGAGCGGTCTCTCGTGAGTATACGTAAACGACCGAAAAAGTATTGGACAGAAAAAGCATATAAAGGAAACACAATAATCGCGACAAGTGTAAGCTTTACATCATAGGTGAGCATAATCCCAATGGCGATTAGGATCGTAGCCATATCAAGCCACAAGTTCATCAGCCCGGTCATAACAAAGTTCTTTGTTTGCTCAACATCATTAATAACCCGGGAAATGACTTCGCCAGCTCTTGTATTTGAATAATATTTAAAGCTCAGCTTTTGCATATGGGAAAAAAGCTGGTCTCGAATATCAAACAAAATTTTATTACTTGTCCATTGAGCAAAATATTGTCTGTAATATTCCACAGGAGGACGTAAAATAACAAATAATATAACAGACATTCCAATGATCCAATACAATGATGAGACTTTATCTGAATCTGCCTGATTCGGATTATTTATTATGTCGTCAATGACGTGTTGAATAAGGACTGGAATTAATAAAGGGATGGCAAATTTAATAATTCCTATAACAAGTGTGAGAATTATTAGCCATTTGTACGGTTTAACAAAAGCCATATAGCGTTTAATACTATCCAATGATAATCGACTCCTTGCGTAGTAAAAGCATGAAAAAACCTGTTGAATGTTCACCAACAGGTAAAAGAAGTTCTTTAATCTTTTTGGCGGTATCGTTTTTGAGATAAATATCTACTATACCATACATCAATAAAATCCGGAGCAAATGGTCCTCTTCTTTGCTTAATCCATCTGATTAGCTTATCCACATTCCGCTGCAGAATATGATCAATTACATTAGGATATCCCATCTGCTTACGATGCTCTTCATATTCATCTTCATCCAATAATGTGTAGGACATGTCTGGATAAACCTTAATATCCAAATCATAGTCAATATATTTCAGCGCTTCCTCGTCATATACAAATGGTGAGCTAATATTACAGTAATAATAAACTCCATCCTCACGCAGCATACAAATGATATTGAACCAATGCTCCGCATGAAAGTAGCATATTGCCGGTTCACGCGTAAGCCATGTTCGTCCATCTGACTCCGTCACAATGGTACGATCATTTCCACCGATTACAATATTTCGCGTTCCTTTAAGAACCGTCGTTTCCTGCCAGATACGATGGATTTGACCGTCATGTTTATAGCTATGTATTTGTATGCTTTTCCCTTCAGCTGGTAGCGTCATCGTCCATCGCCTGCCTTTATTAAAGCTTCAATTATATTTCCCGATTTTTGGGGACCGCTCGCTTCTGTATTTTACCATTATACCCTTTCACGCGAAAAAGAGCCACCGAGAGACAACGGGGCTCAAGTATTTTACATTTTTTTATGATCTGTGGGTTTGTAGTACATCATTCATTTTTTCATCAAACTTTTTTTGTGCTTCCTTTAGCTGTAAATTAAGTTCACTTAGATGTTCTGATAGATAGGCTGCTGACTCATTTATCTCAAGTGTGTGCAGCATATTCAGCATTCTTTTTTTCTGATCAAATTCATCCTGCAGCAGCAAAAGCTGTTCAGCAATCTGAATTTGATCATTGACCTTCTGTTTAAATAAATTCAACACAATCCCTCCTGACTACTAGAGATTCGATATTGCCGTTGAAATCCCTTTGACTACTATTGTCAGGCAAGTGATTGTTTTGTCGAAAAACAGACCTCAAGTATGTATTACTCCACACATTCATTTGTACTACACCTCTTAATAAATGCCAAACCCACTCCTGCAAACAGGAATGGGTTTGGTTATTACAATGATTTAGCTTTGACCTTGATTTGGTGTTGTAGAAGATTGCGCTTTTTTTGATTCAGCTTGTTGGTTTTGGCGCTTTACTTCCTGAAGATTCGTACCTGCTACAGTTTCAGAACCAAATTCAGTTGTGAAGTTTTGACCAGCACCTGCTGCCTGACTAGAGCCAGCTGATTGAGCGTTTTGGCGTTTTACTTCCTGAACATTCGTACCTGCTGCAGTTTCAGAACCAAATTCAGTTGTGAAGTTTTGGCCTGCACTTGCTGTGCTATTCGCAATTTTAGAGTTACCTGCTTGAGCATTTTTGTTTTGCTTGTTCATTGTTTTCTCACCTCCACGCTAGTTAATGTAACCACCCCGGAGTGAGTCTATACAATAAATTTTCACACTAACAAAGAACGTCCGCCGTCTACAATAATCGTTTGCCCTCGAATCATTGAGGCGTCTTCTGATACAAGAAACATTACAGTTTTTACCAAGTCGTTGATTTCGACCATTCTTCCCGCTGGAGTCTTACTTCTTGCATCCTCTAAAAGCTCTTCACGATTGGGGAAATGCTTCAAGGCATCAGTATCAACGGCTCCACCGGACACTGCATTTACAACGATATTTCGTGGAGCGAGCTCCACTGCTAAGTATCGTGTCAATGCTTCAAGCGCTGCTTTGGAAACTCCAACGGTCGTATAATTTTCAAGGTAGCGAATCGATCCAAGAGAACTGATGCTCACAATGCTTCCACCCTCTTCTGGCATTAGCTTTGTCGCTTCCTGAGCACAGAAAAGTAAAGCTTTACTATTGATGTTCATCGTCCAGTTCCAATGGGGTTCTTCAAGCTCCATAGCTGGTCGCAATACGCCTGAAGCAGCGTTGTTAATAAATACATCCAGCCTGCCGAAATTTTCTTCTATTTCCTGAAACATTTTTTTGATTTTTTCTACATCTCCAACATTCGCACGAACAACCATTGCTTTTCTGCCCAGCTGTTTTATTTCTGCAGCCGTATCAAGTGCCGCCTGCTTGCTTCTCGCGTAGTTCACAACAATATCATAGCCCTTTGAAGCAAGTGCAAGGGCAATCGCTTTTCCAACCCCTCGGCTGCTGCCGGTAACCAGTGCTACTTTATTTGACATCTTTACTTCTCCCCTATCTCATCATTTTTCTCATTGTCGATTAAATGCTGACGCCATATTTTCCTGTATGAAATCGGAAGAGCCAGACCTTCAATTTCATCAGCTGTCTTCCACGCAACACGTTCTGGAAGAATGGGAGCGTCATCGAATACAGATAGCTTGTCCGTGTAATAGACAGACATCTTCCATGTTAAGTGTGAAAACACATGATCCTGCTTCATCCAAGGTTCATCGTAAACCTCAGCAGTAACCCCGATATCTGTTAACAAAAATTCTTCAAGCTCACGTGAGACGGATTCATGCCCTTGTCTTTCAACACTTGGAAATTGCCACAAATTAGCAAGCAGACCCTCCGAAGGACGCTGGGTCACAAGCCATTGTCCCTCCTGATTTTGGACCATAACGGTTAGAAGATCAATTACCTTCGTTGACTTTTTTCGTGTTTTCACCGGTAATTCAGACTGAACACCTTCTGCAAATGCTAAACAATGTTCATTAACTGGGCACAATAAACATGAAGGTGAAGTGGGCGTACAAATAAGCGCACCAAGCTCCATAAGAGCCTGATTAAAATAAGATGGATTATTTTCATCAATTAAGCGGCGAACAGCTTCTTCAAACACCTTTCTTGAAGATGGCTTGGCAACATCATCCCATATTGATAAAATGCGTGAAAATACTCTCATCACATTACCGTCAACCGCCGGTTCCGGTATGTCATAAGCAATGCTTAGTATTGCACCCGCTGTATATGGTCCGACGCCCCTTAGGGAAGCAATTTCTTCAGGCGTTTTTGGAACCTTGCCTCCGTAACATTCATGAACTTCTTTTACAGCTGTATGTAGATTCCTTGCACGTGAATAGTAGCCAAGACCTTCCCACGCCTTTAAAACCTGCTCTTCTGGAGCATTTGCCAAAGCTTCTACCGTTGGAAATTGACCCATAAAACGATTGTAAAATGGGATTACCGTATCAACACGTGTTTGCTGAAGCATAATTTCCGAAACCCATATACGATAGGGATCTTGATCCTTCCTCCACGGAAGATCCCGCATTTCATTTTCAAACCATCCAATTAAATCCTGCTGAAATTTATGTTTATTTACTTTTTCAAGCTGTTCATTTAACTTTTCACTCATGCAAACCTCCGAATATGTTATTTCATCTTGCAAAATGGGAATAGTGATCATACGCCTTCTTTTATGTCAAATACTTATTGTGATTGTAACGGATTATTCATTGCATTTCATACAATTGTTTATGATAATGAGAACAATCCGATCTAATTTTACACTAGATTATGGAGAAAACAACATTCATAGAATGGAGGGTTTCATTTGGACACAGGAACTCATATTGTAATGGGATTTGCTTTAGGCGGTCTGGCCATGATCGATCCTATTGTGGCAAATAGCCCTGCCACGGCACAGAGTGTTCTCATTGCAGTAGTAATTGGCTCACAAGCCCCTGATGCAGATACCATATTAAAACTGCGAAACAATGCTGTTTATATACGACATCACCGCGGAATTACCCACTCAATACCTGCTGTAGCTCTATGGCCAATTGCCATTACCGGAGCACTGTTTCCATTTTTCCCTGAAGCGAATCTTTTACATTTATGGCTTTGGACATTTTTAGCGGTATTTTTACATGTGTTTGTTGATATTTTTAATTCGTACGGAACACAGGCGCTGCGCCCATTTTCATCCAAGTGGATTGCTTTAGGTATCATTAACACCTTTGATCCGTTTATTTTTGGCATTCATATTGTTGGTCTAATGATTTGGGGATTCGGTGTTGATCCAGTTCCGACTTTCCTAACAATGTACGGCATCATTGTTGTCTATTATGTTTTGCGCTTTATGCTGCAGTCAGCAGTCAGACATTCAATTAAAAGTACCATTCCAGAAGCCGAGAATATCATTATCGCTCCTACAATGAGGTTTTACCAGTGGCGAATTGCTGCAGAAACCAAGGAGCACTTTTATGTAGGAAGAGCCTATGGCCGATCCATCACAATTCATGATAAATTCAAACGAATTCCGGTACCTGAAACAGACGTATTAAATAAAGCGAAAACGGATAAAAATATATCAGCATTCCTCTCCTTCTCGCCCATTTACCGGTGGGAGCTGGTTGAGTCAGATGATCAATATGAAGTACGCTTTATTGATTTACGCTACCGAAGCAACGACCATTATCCTTTTGTTGCCGTTGTTCAGATGGATAAAGACCTCAATATCTTAAGCTCCTATACGGGATGGATCTTCAGTGAAGAAAAGCTGCAAAGAAAGCTTGATTTCCTGCCAAACGAATAGGATAAGCACTGTTTTCCACCAAAAAAGGCTGGCGCATCAAAAAAATGGATGCGTCAGCCTTTCCGTTGTCATTAATGTAATGGATCTTGATCAGAATTTAATAAATTGACGTATTTAGGGTTCAATGATGCAAATTCGTGAAGGCGCGGCCCATAATTATTAATCCATTGACTTACAACACGTTCCGTCATTTCATGCCCTTTATATTCGTGACCTGCTTTTGCATATGTTGCTTCAAAGTCTGACCAAAGAAGTTCAACCCAGACACGAGCACGAGCAACGCTTAACGTATTATTTTGTTCTAACAGCTGTTCTACTAATCGATCATGGTAATCTTTCATGTCTCGTCTCCTCCTCTTGTTAAGAGCAAGTATTCGGCGAAGCCCTTAAACGCCACCATTATACAATAACTTCTTCTCAGATGCATGGTTAGCGTGCTCGAGGAAAATAAATTCTTCACCCATCACTTATCCTATATCTGAACAAAAACCTTTCATCCAATATCCATATGACTACTATACAGCTGCACTTGTACTATTCTGAATATAAAGATTGTTGAGCCATAGGCATTACTCTATACTTAATATATAGTAAATTTTCACATTAATGGCGGAGCTATATTGAAAGATAATCCTTGCATACAAGAACATACCGTAAAATTTAAAGCGGCTTCCTTTGCTTTAAGTATCGGAGCTTTTTTGGTTTTTTCGAATTTGCATGCGATACAGCCAATCCTCCCTTTAATCTCGACTGAATTTAATGTTTCATCTGCGATCGCTAGTTTATCCGTGTCGATTATGACATTGACATTAAGCTTTTCCTTATTATTTTTTGGTCCCCTGTCAGATGCAGTAGGCCGGAGAAATCTTATAACCATAGGACTTATAGCAACATCCTTATTATCGATCGCCCTTTGTTTTGCTCCTACTTTCACTTTACTGCTGCTGCTGAGAGCCATACAGGGGATCGCACTTGGCAGTCTTCCTGTTATTGCCTATGCTTATATAGGCGACGAATTTAGCACAAAGGCAATGGGCGTAGCAATCGGAATCTTCATAAGCGGAAATACAATTGCGGGATGGGCGGAAGAATCATAAGCGGTATTGTAGCAGATGTATGGAATTGGCAGGCATCATGTTTATTCATGGGTTTGATCGGGGTCATATGCTTTATTTTATTCGTCATTTTATTACCGAAATCAAATCACTTCACACCAAAGCCATTTTCGATCACAGGTGCACATCAGGAATTAATTTCACAGTTAAAATCAACAGTCGTACGACAAGCCTACTATATGGCTGGAATTACTTTTTTCGTATTTATGGGGGATCTTCAACTATGTAGCTTACTACCTTCAAGATAAGCCGTACAAATTATCTACTGCCGGATGGGTTTTTTATTTTTAACTCATTTGGCTGGTACATTTAGTTCAACCTTATCCGGCAAATTTAACACATTTATGGCTATTCCCCAACGTATTATGCTGGGGCTATGCATCATGATATTGGGTATATTACTTACGTGGATGGCTTCCCTATTCGTCATATTAATTGGACTCGCACTGCTATGCTTTGGCTTTTTCTTTTCGCACGCTGCGGTGATGAACTGGGTTAGTATGAAAGCTGACGAGGCAAAAGGAAGCGCCTCATCCCTCTATTTATTCATTTATTATCTTGGAGGGAGTGTCTGTACGTATTTACTTGGTTATGTATGGGAATGGCGCGTCTGGTCAGCAATCATCATTACAAACCTTATCCTTTGTGTTATTGGGCCCATGATTGCTGTTAATATGAAAAGACTGGATCAAAATACAAGCTCTGCCTCGTATTCTGTTCGAAACCCTAACCTCCAAAATCGCTAGACGTTCATTCATAAAAAAGGCATATCCATTTCAAATAGAAATGGATATGCCTGGATTATGTATAAATTGCTGTACTGATCAACCCTGCTGGTGGTCTTCACCTGACAGCTCAAGCATAGAAATTGGAAGTGCTTCCAGCTGTTTCTCGCCTCTTAAGCGGTACCCCCAAGCAAAAACGCCGTTGAGATAATCAATTTTAAAATAACTGCCCGGATCTCCTAGGATTGCATACACAGTTCCCGGCTTATATTGTTTAGAGTCAAGCAAATACGCCTGAGCCATAATTGCTTTTCGTTCAAGAACCGCAAATTCATTCACAATTCCTAACTGTTCTGCTTTGCGGGCTTTTTCCTTTAATGCAGCAATTTCCTGGTTTAATTCATGCTTTGACATTGTACTATAACGTTTCTCTATTGACATTAACAGCACCTCATTTCTACTATTAGTATACGAAATGATTATGCTAAAACAAAGAATGGAGGCACAAAAAAATGAAACGTCCGATTGCATTAGTTACTGGAGCTGGTACAGGATTAGGAAAAGAGCTAGCGTTATCTCTCAGCCGCAGCTATCATATGATCCTGGTTGGCAGGAGAGTAAAGCCTCTTGTGGAGCTTGAAGCCAGTATCAACGCACTCAATGGCACAGCATCAAGTGTCGCATGTGATGTTACAATGCCTGAACAATTAAGAGAATTAATCAATAAATTAAGAGATTCAGAAATGCTTCCAATTGATTTGGTAGTAAACAATGCAGGTGTCGGATACTTCGGCTCCCTTGAATCCATGGATATGGAGGAATGGGATCTTATGTTTCGCACAAATGTGTTAGGACCCATGGCGCTTACAAAAGCTTTAGTTCCCTATATGAAAGAAGAAAAGTCCGGCATGTTCCTTAACATTCTCTCTACTGCCGCTCTTCGAGGAAAAGTAAATGAATCAGGTTACGTCGCGAGTAAATTTGCCTTGCGCGGTTTTTCAGAAAGCATAGCTCAAGAGCTTAAGCCTTTTGGTATTCGCGTGGTCCGTGCCTATATGGGCGGTATGAATACACCTTTTTGGGAAGGCTCAACACATGTGGACTCCCCAGAAATCTTTCGAACACCAAAAGAAGTCGCTGATATTATTGTTGAAAATATGCATGATCAGGATGAAATCATTATTGAATCAAAAAGATAGAGAGGTATAGGCTGCTCATTACATAAGGAGACAGCCTATCCTTTATTTTAATGATAACCTTCCTTCCCTACTCCTCTTTAGCAAGATGATCAATCACTTTTTCAATATTATCCATTTGAAATCCTTTTCGGAATAACGCCTGCTTCATGCGCTGTGTATATTCATAGCCTTCATATTTATTAACAAGCTTATTATGAGCTTTTCGTGCTTGTGTATAAATCGCCTGCCACATTTCATCATCATCCCGATCAATTGCTTGGGAGGAAAGAACCTCCCTTATTATAATGCCAGAATACCCTTTTCTCGCTAAAGTGTCCTGTGTTTTCTTTTTAATTTGCATCTCAGATTGCTTTTGGTTTTTTTGAATAACCTTTTGCATCACTTGTTTTGCTCGCTCCAGCCATTCTTCAAAAGGAATCGTTTCGAGCATAGCTTCAATCACACCTGGGCTAACCCCTTTATCCTTCAGCGCCATTTGTAAATGCTGGGGGCCTTTATCTGATGTGCGAAGCTGTGTGTTCACATAGGCTTTCGTAAATTCTTCATCATTAACGTAGCCATACTCCCTTAATTTATGCAATGTTTCCTGAATGGAGGCGTCCCCCATCTCATGCTCATTTCGCAAATACAGGACAATTTCATGCTCAGAGCGCATACGATAGCTTAAGTAGAAAAGGGCCTTATTAAACCCTTTTCTAATTTCATCTTCATATTCAATTTCACCTATATCAAAATCAGTCAGCTCTTTATTTTTCGAAAGCCGAAAACGTGCCAGCACTTCTTCATCTACACTAAATGCATACGTTCCATCAAGAAATATATTGTAACGTTCTTTGTTTTTTTTCTGCACCGTAATTTTAGTGATGATCGGCATCTCACTCACCTCACTATTACTTTATCACATTTACCTCTTCATCTTTAACCATCTATGAAATCTAACTAGCTGGAATTCTCCCATTAATTAAAGATTATCTTCTCTCAGCCTCTTAAAAGAAGCTTTTTCATCTTCAAACAGGTAATATTAACAGTAATAAGCAGGGGGGATGACGAATGAAAATCCTATTGTCCGGAGGAACCGGGTTTGCTGGCAAGACAATTACAAATTTACTAGTACAAGAACAGCATGAGGTTTACATTTTAACGAGAAACCCTGATTTATATGACTCAACAAAGCAAGTGCATTATGTCGAGTGGCTTACTGAAAATGCCCAGCCTGAAAAAGAGCTTGAGGAGATTGATTGGATTATTAATCTTGCAGGTGAATCAATCAATAATGGACGCTGGAATGATGACCAGAAAAAGCGCATTTATGATAGCCGGATGGAAGCAACTGGCGAAATTTTACGTATTATACGCGCACTTGATATAACACCTTCTGTCCTGATAAATGCCAGTGCCGTCGGCTATTATCCTCCTTCAGAAACAAAAATTTTCACAGAAACTTCAACAGAGAAGGGACATAATTTTCTAGCAGAAACAGTCATTGATTGGGAGAAAAAAGCAAGGCTTGCAGAAGATGAAGGCGTCAGAGTAGCATGTGCACGCTTCGGCATTATATTAGGTAAAAAAGACGGAGCTTTACCAAGCATGGCCATGCCTTATAAACTTATGGTCGGCGGTACTGTTGGAAGCGGCAAACAATGGCTCTCCTGGGTTCATTATCAAGATGTAGCACGAGCTATTTTATTTGTCCTGGAGCACCATAAAATTGAAGGACCTTTTAATGTTACAGCGCCAAATCCCACGCGAATGAAAGAATTTGGCGAGACATTAGGCCAAATGCTGAATCGCCCACACTGGATCCCAGCACCAAGCTTTGCCTTAAAGCTTGCACTAGGTGATAAAAGCTCACTTGTGCTAGAAGGTCAAAAAGTGCTGCCAAAAGTTTTGGAAGAGCATGGATTCACTTTTCTTTATCCGACACTTCATGAAGCGCTGGAGGAGATCTATTCATAACGTGAAAAGAGGTTCGTTTAATCTAAAGCGATCCTCTTTTTTAAATATTGTTTGCTCACGCAGCTTCTGTGTATTCTGTTGAATCGCTATTTTATTATTATTTCTTTTTTTGTTCATTTGCAATATCCACCTGTTTAAGACTAGAAGAAAGAGTACGTCTTGCTAAAATCTGTTATATAATAAAAATCCCTTCCTGTTCCACCGAGTGGTCCAAGAAGAGATTTGTATAGAAATAATTAATCGTCTTCGTTTTTACTTACAAATATTTTAACTGAAATAATTCTCCGGTCAGACACTTCTTCCACTGTAAAAGAGACATTTTGATATTCAAGGCGCGGATGATCTTCTCCATTTGGAATATAGCCAAGCTGGCCAATAACGAAACCGCTTATGGTGTCAAATTCTTCAATGGGCAAACCAATTTTCAATAAATCCTCTACCACATAAAGATTCGTTGTCCCAGCGATTAGGTAAGTATGTTCATCAAGCTGGTCTATTTCTTCTATATTCGTTTCTGGTGCATCATACTCGTCAAAAATATTCCCTACGATTTCTTCAATAACATCCTCAATTGTTACAAGTCCATCCGTACCGCCATATTCATCGATTGATATGGCCATATGAACATTGTTTTGCTGCATTTCAGTAAACAAAGCATCTATTCTTTTTGTTTCAAGAACAAAAAAAGGGTCACGCATCATTTCACTCAGATTAAACACTTTCTGATCAGAATGGTCTACAAACTGAATTAAATCCTTCACATGCAAGATTCCCACAACATTATCAATTTGTTTTTCGTACACAGGAAATCTAGTGTATTTTTCTGCAAGTGCAGTTTGAACCGTTTGTCTTAACGTGTAATCAATTGGTATGGCGACAATCTTTGTACGATGCGTCATAATATCAGACACGGTTTTATCATTAAATTCGAAAATATTATTAATCATGACTTTTTCTGTTTCTTGAATAGAACCGCGCTCTTTGCCTACATCCACCATCATTCTTATTTCTTCTTCTGTTATATTGTCATCTTCAGCATTCGGATCTACACCAAATAGTCTTACAACTGAATTGGTTGATAACGTGAGTAACTTAACAAACGGCGAAGAAATTTTAGATAAAAAGGTAAGTGGACCAACTGCAAACCTTGAAATAGCTTCCGCCTTTTGAAGAGCAAGCCTTTTCGGTACTAGCTCACCTAAGACCAATGTAAAATATGACAAAACAAGCGTAATGACCACAAGGGAGATTGTGCCTAGAAGCCTTTCTGAAATTGGCAATCCCATTTCATACAAGAAAGACGCTAACCGCCCAGCAAAGCTTTCAGCAGCAAACGCACTCGCCATAAAACCAGCAAGTGTGATACCAATTTGGATGGTAGCTAAAAAGCGGCTCGGCTCAGAAAGAAGATTATGTAACATAATGGCCTTTTTATCCCCACTATCAGCCATCATTTTTACTTTATTGTCATTTAATGAAATCAGTGCAATTTCAGATGCTGCAAAAAAAGCATTAATCACAATTAATACAAGTAAAATTAGTATTTCAATTGTCAAAGAAGATCTACCTCCAGAAGAATAAAAATACAAAGAGCTCTTGATTCAGTTAAATAAGCTATGAAGCTGTTATTAGATGATCTTATATGAACCACATCTATTGTCCCCTCCCGTTTCAAGACAATAAATGATTCAAACTAATATCATTTTACCATATATAGCTGTTAATGCATTGCATGTACGTACTCCCAGGAGGCGATATTGGTAATTAAATGAAGCATCGTAGCATTTCATAGTAACAGTTAATTTTGATGATTCAATTGATATGCTTATTGTCCACATAATTAAAAATTATATACTTGATTAATCCTGCTATAGCAGCAATGGTTACATGGACGTATCGGAACCATCATGAATAAGAGATTAAAATTTTTGACCGTTTCCCTTTTCAACAACGTGTACAATGGATCATGATAGTTCTTATTGCTTATTAAATTGTAAATTTAAAATGTTAAAAAGCATCTGATTGAAATAGTTTACAAAGTTTAATTTCAAATAGAGCATTTTAATTAGTGATTTGTATAAAAGGATGATACGATCAAGAAACAATAATAGTAAAAAGGAATGATGACCTTATGACTAATTTATCTATAAATAGTTTACGTTCAACAGATATAATCTCAACTAAATTAGACGCTTTTCTCCAAGTGATCCCTACAATCAGTGCTATTTTGCCTGATCTTGCCATTGGCCTTACAAATAGAGAAGAATGGCTAGCTTACTATCCAGGCAGAAAAATTGATATAGGAGCAAAACCTGGGCTAAGAATCAACCCAAAAGAGCCGCTTGCGGACTGCATACGATTTAATAAGTCACTTGAAGAAGAAATTCCTGCTGAATTTTTTGGTTTCTCTTTTACGGGGCTTGCTACTCCTATTATGGATGGCAATAAGGTTGTAGGAGCGCTTGCGATTCAAATACAAAGACAAAACGAAAAGAAACTGCTAAATATCTCTGACCAGATTGTCTCATCGATCACAAATGCAAATGAAAGAATTACAAATATAGCGAAGGGTTCTGAAGGGCTAGCTGAAATTAGTTCTACACTTCTTGAGCAGTCCACACACGCATCTAATGAAATGAAGAATACAGATGAGGTCATTACCTTTATTAAAAAAATTGCCAATCAAACCAATCTGCTAGGGTTAAATGCTTCTATTGAAGCAGCTCGTGCAGGTGAAATGGGAAAAGGCTTTGATGTAGTGGCAAAAGAAATACGTAAATTGTCTAATGAGACCGTTTCCTCAACGGAAAAAATTCAAAACACATTATTAAATATGCAGCAGTCAATCAATGAAATCACAGCATCAATCGAAAAAGTTGTGGCTGTTGGACGCGATCAGGCATCTTCAACAGATGAAATTTCCTCGTTTATTGACGAGATTGAAAAAATGAGTAAGGAATTGAACAAATACGCAACAGAGCTATAATCAAACATCATCGATACTATTACAGTTAGTCGTTTATGTATTCCATTTCCCATGCTTTTTCTCACTCATAGCTGCAAGACTACATTCTCATTTTTAACTTTATTTCACATGAAACAAGCAGGGGCCCTATCGGCTCCCTGCTTGTTCTTTTAACACCAGCTTCGTAACGCTTTCCACATGACTAGTTTGTGGAAACATATCAATCGGCTGAATGTACTCTATTTTATAATGGGTTGATAGCATCATCAGGTCCTTGGCAAGTGTTGATGGATTACATGACGCATAGACAAACTTCTTTGGCTTTACAGCTAAAATGGTTTTAAGCAGCGATGGGTCACAGCCTGTACGGGGAGGATCCACCACAACAACATCTGGTCTCCAGCCTTCCTGCTTCCATTTCAGCATCCATTCCTCTGCAGTACCGACTTCATAGCGGGTATTTTTAAGATGATAGCTATTAGCATTGATTCTTGCATCTTCAATGGATTCCTTAATGACATCCATTCCTCTAATTTCCCCAGCCCCCTCAGATAACCACAGACCAATTGTTCCGGATCCGCAGTATGCATCCACGAGTTTTTCTGTGCCGGTTAGATCCGCGGCTTTTTTAATTTCATTGTACAGCTTTTCCGTTTGAAGCGGGTTAAGCTGAAAGAATGCTCGCGCTGATAGATGATAGCTGTATCCATCCAGCTTTTCCTCGATTGTTTTTTTCCCAGCCAGAAGAATTGTTTTTTCACCAAAGATTAAAGAAGTTGATAAAGGGTTAATGTTTTGCATGATTGACTTCACTTCTGGAAGTTTATTCTGCAGAGCTTTGATCAGTTGTTCTTTCTTTGGCAAATCATTCGTTGCCGTAACAATCACGATTTGAACTTCTCCCGTTTGCACGCCTACACGTGTCACGATCGTACGTACAGAGCCTTTTCTTTTTCGTTCATTGTAGACAGGTATAGAAAGCTTTTCGAGCTGTTTTCTTACGACCTGAATGACTTTATTCGTTTCACTGCGCTGCACAATGCACTCTTTGATATCAACTAACTGATGGGAGTTCTGTCCGTATAAGCCTGCAATGACTTTTTCGCCTTGCTTGCCAACCTGGAATTGACTCTTATTTCGGTAATGCCAAGGGGTTTCCATGCCAAGGGTGCCGCGAATATTGAGATCATCCAAACGAAATTTTGTATGACGTTCAAGTGCCTGCATTAAAAGATCCTTTTTCTCAACCAGCTGCTGAGAGTATTCCAAATGCTGCAGCTGACACCCACCGCATGCTTCGTACACATAACACGGAGGAGTTACCCTGTGCGGTGAAGCTTTTCTGATTTTCATAACCTTGGCTTCAGCAAATTTAGTGTGAACCTTTGTTGCTTCAACCACGACTTCCTCACCAGGCAGAGTACCCGGGACAAAGACAACCTGTCGTTTAAAATAGCCGACTCCTTCACCATTGATCCCAAGACGTTTAATGGTCAGAGGGAATTGCTGCTTTTCTTTTATTTTTATATCTCCTTGCTGTTCACTCAACTGTGTCACTTCCCTGTTTCTATGCTCCGCCATAAGTAGAGTGATGCGTAGCTCAAATAAGGATTCCATTCCTTACTCCATAGCTCCATCTCTTGAATGGTGGGCTTTCGGTCCATTTTAAATTGTTTCTTTATGGCATTTTGAATCCCAATATCCGCCATTGGGAAAACATTTAATCGCCCAAGTCCAAATAATAGCACATTTTCTGCGGTCCATGGGCCCACACCGCGTATGCTTACGAGCTGTTTTTTTATCTCTTCATCCTCTAAACTAGAAAAAGAAGCTACATTGAGGAGTCCTTGTACAATACGTTCCCCTACCCCAATGACATATTCGGCTTTTCGCTGGCTAAACTGCAATGCTCGTAATTCTTCTACTTTGAGAGACGCAACAACATCAGGTGTCGGATAAAACCAAACATCCTCCAATCGTTCACCAAAACTTGTCACAAAACGATAGGTAAGCACGCTCGCAAATGCCATATTTAGTTGCTGATGAATGATGCTCTTTATAAGACTGCTGTAAACAGATGATTCCAATACAAGAGGCGTTCCGCTGTGCTCTTCAAAAATGGAAGAAAGAGAAGACTGTGCGAAATGTTGATTGATTCCACTTAATGGAGAGTCCCATTGGAAATGTTCAAACACATAATTTAACACCTTTTCTTGATCTTCTTTAAAGCTCCCTCTTACAATAAATTCCGGGTCATCCTTTGTTCCAATTGACTGCACGCTGATCATCTGACGCCGTCCACTATCAAAGGGCATCTTCACCATCATTTGTTCAGTATCGATAGCGTTCAGTGGATCAATCAAAAGACGCTCGATTACACGATTAAAAGCATATGGTCCCTTAATTTTCACACGTTCTTGCCACATTTCATTCCCGCCAACCTTTTTCGCCATTATAGCATGAATCATGAGACCAGCCTTAATTCAATTAAAATAAAGCGAACAGCTTATATAGTCAGCTGGTCGCTTTATTTTTCCACAGGAAGTAAAATTGTAAAAATAGTCCCTTCTTTACTGCTGTCCACTTCCATGATTCCATGATGATTTTCAATGATTTTTCTCGAAACCGATAACCCAAGTCCTGTTCCTTCATCCTTCGTTGTGAAAAATGGGTCAAATATATAGGGAAGAATTGAGGGGTTTATTCCTTTACCATTATCTCTGAATGAAATCCTCAACCAATTTTCAACAAGCTTCACGTTAATTTGAATGCTTAAACGCTGATCCTGATTCGCTTCTAAAGAATTTCTGAACAAATTAATAAAGACTTGAATTAGTTCATCGCTGTCTCCTTCGAGAAAACGACTGGCAGAATCTGGACTAATATCATAGTTGATGCTTCCATTGTATAGGAGTGCTTCACTATTTAAAAAATTGGCGAGATGGTCATTAAAAAACTTTTCAACCTGAAAGAATTCCTTTTTTGTTTTTGTAGGCTTGGCAATTCTTAGAAAATCAGAAATGATTTTATTGGCACGGTCAATTTCAGGGATCAGCAAGGATTCAAAAAGGTCGGAGATTTCATTATCTACACTCCCCTGCAGAAATTGTAAATACCCCCTGACAGTCGTTAGAGGATTTCTGATTTCATGGGCAATTCCTGCTGCGATTCTTCCAGCAAGAGCCTGTTTCTCCGCATCCTTAAAGCGGTTTAAAAATTGAAAGGTTCCTATTACTCGTTTAATTGAACCGTCTGCATCATAAATAATTCTTGTATTAATAATCCCGTAATTTCGATCAAGAACTTCTTTATTCACTACTTCCGTTCCCGTTCTAGCCGTTTCAAGAATAATGATTTTCTCATCCGGTAATTTTAAAAGCTCACGAATATGCTTGCCTATGACATCCCTTTGTTCAACCTTTAAATCTCTTGCAGCCTGCAGATTACATAAGGAGATGATTCCATTTTTATCTGTAAACACGATATGATGTGGTACATGATCAAGGATTTCGTAAAGAATACTTTCTGCTACCTCAAACATATCGGAAGTGATTGAAAAGTCCATTTTCCTCCCGTTGTTATGATGTAATTGATTTTCCATCATTTTTTCTGTCTGGTGACTGAAATGTATTGAAGAATGATCGATGGCTTGCGGAAATTGTGATAGTAGTTCCTTCAATAACTGGTTTTCAATTTTTAATGCTTCTAATTCCTTCTTCATTGACAGCTCTGTCATTACATGCCCCTCTTTAAATATCTGTTATTCAAAATATAGTATAAATTAAGTTAAATTACTACCTTTTAAAGAGAACAAATCTTTTTAAACGAAAAAAACAAGATCATCCGCAAATTGCAGAAGCTTGTTCCGCGTTTAGCTTTGATGATCTTGTCTATATTCTACGATGGTTGATTCTTGAGTAAATGATTCAAGTCCTTGAACTCATATCCTTGCTTTTTTAAATCCTGGATCACTTTTTGAAGTGCTCCAGCGTTATCAGGTGATACTGTATGAAGCAAAATGACAGCACCTGGATGGATTTGCTTCATGATCTCATTGTACGCATAATCAGCACCCTTTGGTCGATCCGCATGCCAATCAACAAATGCAACAGACCAAAAAATATGAGTATACCCTGCTTCTTTTGCCGTTTTTAAGACAAAGTCATTAAAAACGCCTTCTGGCGGACGAATAAACATCATTTCCTTTTGACCGGTTAATTCCTCTGTTTTCTTCTTTACCTTTGCGAATTCTTCAAGCATTTGTTCTTTTGATATTGTGGTCAAATCCGGATGTCCCCAGGAGTGGTTTCCGATAATATGTCCATCCTTCACCATTCTTTTTACAAGAGGTGAGGCACTTTGTAAATAATGTCCTGTAAGAAAGAACGTAGCTGGTACTTTTTCTTCTTTTAATACATTAAGAATTTTCTCCGTATAGCCATTTTCAAATCCATTATCGAAGGTTAAATACAGTACTTTTTCATCGGGGGAACCCTTATAGACGGCATCATTTTCTTTTAATATTGCCTCGTATTTGGGACCCGCATTGGCTTGTTCTCCATTTTTCCCGCGCTGAAATCCCCAATGCATTGTTTCTGCCTGTGCTGAAATAGGATACATTACGCTTATTGCCAATGTAAAAGCAAATATCCATTTAAGAGCCTTACCATGCTGTAACATCTTCACACTCCTCCCTTGATTTATAAGATGTTCAACTTCTGAACGGTTATGTGGTAGCACAACAAGCAACATGCACCTTAAATAGCATATGCTGTTATATCAGTTTAAAAAAGCACTCAGAAAGATCTGAGTGCTCCCGAACAGATAAGTAATAAAAATTAACTGAATACAGGCTCTTTAAACTGGGAAAGCTTTTCTAAAGAGGACTGATCAACATCCTTATGAAGGCTGTTGCCATGTGCGTCCATTGTCACAACAGCAGTAAAGCCCTCCACCTTTAAATGCCACATGGCTTCAGGGATACCAAACTGCATTAAGTCTACGCCTTCGACAGATTTAATACGGTCAGCGTAGTATTGAGCCGCTCCACCAATGGCATTTAAATAAACACCGCCATGCTCTTCCAAAGCTTTTAGTGTTTTCGGTCCCATACCGCCTTTTCCTATTACTGCACGAATACCGAAGCGTTTCATAATATCACCTTGATAAGGCTCTTCCCGAATCGATGTCGTTGGGCCCGCTGCTTTCACATGCCAATTCCCTGCTTCATCCTTCAGCATAACCGGACCACAATGGTAAATAACCTGACCGTTAAGATCTACCGGTGAATCATTGGTGCTTAAATACTTATGAATCGCATCGCGTCCCGTATACATCATGCCGTTAATTTGTACGACATCTCCCACTTTTAGCTTACGAATGTCTTCTTCCGAAATCGGCGCTTGCAGTGTTACAACAGTTGGTGCTTCTTCAGGTGTTTGTGACGGCTGTTGTTCTTCTTCACCAAAACTGATTTTTTCTCCATCCTGGTACATCCAATCCACAATTTCACCTGTCTCGGCATTTAGTGATACACCAAGACGACGGAATGCCCAGCAGTTATATGCCACGGAAACGAAGAAGCTTGCTGGAATACGGTGCATCACACCTATTTTACAGCCAAGTAATGTGGTTTCACCGCCAAAGCCCATAGTTCCGATTCCAAGCTCATTTGCATTATTCACTATATATTCTTCAAGCTTACGAAGATCCTCATGTGGATTGATATCATCGTTTGAGCGGAAAAGCTGTTCCTTCGCTAGATCATAGCCTGAAGAACGGTCCCCTCCGATTCCCACTCCAATAAATCCTGCACTGCAGCCTTGACCCTGTGCCTGGTAAACCGAATGCATGATACACTTACGAATTCCGTCTAAATCACGGCCTGCTCTGCCGAGTCCGTCCAACTCACACGGAAGACTGTATTGAATATTTTTGTTCTCACAGCCGCCGCCTTTAAGGATTAAACGCACTTCTATATCATCTTTTTCCCATTGTTCGAACTTAATAACCGGCACCCCAAGGCCAAGATTATCTCCACTATTTTCCCCCGTAAGTGAATCTACAGAGTTTGGACGAAGCTTGCCGTCTTTTGTTGCGCGGATCATCGCGCTATGTATTGATTTCTTTATTTCCATTTGATTTACGCCAACTGGTGTTTTAATTTTAAACGTAGGCAGACCTGTATCCTGACAGATCGGTGAAACGTTATCATCTGCCATTTGAATATTTTGCGTAATGGTCGCCAAGCTCATTGCAGCTCTTGTTCCTGCATTTTCCCGGGCTTTTGCAGCGCGAATTGCTCTTCGCACATCCTTTGGTAAATTGGTTGATGTTTCAACGATTAATTCATACAAGCTGTTTTCCAGTACATTCGTATTCATCCAGTCTAGCCCCTTCCTATTTCCTCACAATCATTTGATTAGGTACAGCAGTAAAGTGTTTATCGTTTCTATTATACCTTTTTAAGCAGATGAAAAAAAGATGATTTGAAAACGGTTTCTATTATATTTGTACAGAATTTGCTAGAGAGAAGCTTAGTCCATACCATTTGTTATAATCATATGCAAATATAAATTGTCATTTTCAACCCTCACATAGACGTATATAAAATAAAAGCTTTATTCAAGTCCATTGTTGATTTTTGCATAGCGTTGATTGATTGGAGTGGGTGTGCGATAATCCTGCGGGCTGAAGCAAGACAGGTGCGACGACTACGACCTGGGAGGCTCACCGCCCGCCCCGCGGAAAGCGAGCGCCTGAGTTCTGCAATAAACAGACATATTTAACACAGCCAAAATAAAAAGAGATACCTTTTCATCAGGCATCTCTTTCTGCTTATGACTTCTTAAACTGCTGAACTTTTAATTCCAAATCATCAACCATTTGAATCATACGATCTATATCTTCCAATTCCGCGCTTTCTGGATCAACGGATTCTAGAACTTCAAGAAACATATTTAAACGCTGTTTTAAATACAGCACTTGTGAGTCATTATCATGTATGGCATTTCCCATTGCTATCGCTCCTTTCACGCATGCTGTTATGGTAACGGATTCTCGCAATACGTGCAACCCTCCTAGTAGGAATTAACTTATTTTGAGCAATCGGATTGGCTTTTGTTGACACATCAAACGTTAATCTTGATAATGAGCATGTTGCAGAAAGAATGAAGGAGTATGATACCGTTATGACCTCAACACATGCCTCAACCCCGATCACACCGCAGTATGATCCGTGGGAGGCTTACGAAGATATAAAGCAGTTTGGGAATTTGACTCTGTCCAATATAGAATTAACGACGACAACTTTATGTAATATGCGCTGCGCCCACTGCGCAGTTGGATATACATTGTCTCCTAAAGATCCTCAGGCATTACCGCTTGAATTGATTTTAAAAAGATTGGACGGAATCGAACAATTACGTTCACTCAGCATAACGGGCGGAGAACCGATGATGTCACGCAAATCAGTTGAGCAATATGTTGCTCCTCTTTTAAAGTATGCACATGATCGCGGCATTCGAACCCAAATTAACTCTAATTTAACAGTTGACCTTGATCGTTATGATCCGATTATTCCGTATTTGGATGTCCTCCATATTTCTCATAACTGGGGAACGGTCGATGAATTTATCGATACAGGTTTTGCAATGATGGAACGCAAGCCGTCCCGCGAGCAGCGCCAGCGATTGTTCGATCGAATGATTGACAACAGCCGTGCCTTAAGTGATGCAGGAGTAATGGTATCCGCTGAGACCATGCTAAATAAAAAAACACTTCCATATATTGAACATATTCATCGAGAAATTGTTGAAGATATGAAGTGTGCGCGACATGAAATCCATCCAATGTATCCAAGTGATTTTGCTTCTTCTCTCAAAACACTTTCATTAGTTGAAACAAGACAAGCCATTTCACACTTGCTCGACATTCGCGACCCGGATATATGGATGCTGTTTGGAACAATTCCATTTTATGCATGCGATATGAATGAAGAAAATCAGGAGCTGCTAAAACGCCTGTATTCCACAAAAAATGTGACGGTAAGAAATGATCCTGATGGACGATCACGTTTAAATATTAATATTTTTAGCGGAGAAGTTATTGTGACTGATTTTGGGGACACACCTCCACTTGGAAATATTCAAACAGACGACCTTCAACAGTCATTTGACCGTTGGATCGAAAGCAAACAAGCGAAAAGCATGAACTGCCATTGTTCAGCGGTTCAATGTCTGGGGCCAAATCTGCTAGTGAAGGATATGTATTACAAAGATGCTGATTTTACAACACGAAAAGCAGTTATTTCAAGATAGCTTAGGCTTACTCACACGTGAATTTAAGCAGCTTAGAGATCGTCAAGGACTTTAGCTGTATAATGCTTTTTAGAGGGTAGGTGAGTCATTCATCTATCCTTTTTTATTGTCATAAAAGAATCATTCATAAACTCATTAAAAACGGAAAAACTAAACATGCAGCTATTACAAAGGAGGGATCACCTTGGGTCAGAACCATCAATTTAAACCGGGGCAAAAGGCGCCAAACAATGGGTTTTATGTAGAGATCGGCGAGTCTGGCAGTACGGTAAATAAACCTCAAAAAATTCATCTTGCAGCTGGAGATACATTTCCTGAAACAACCAACCATAATCGCGTCTGGATGCCTCAGCGCAAGCCATAAACATGCTGCTGTCTTTATGGCAGCTTTTTATATTTTCTTTCATTTGATTATTTCAAATAATAGTTATGTTAAAGTCCATTGTTGATTTTTGCACAGCGTTGATTGGAGCGGGTGTATAAGACTTCTGCACGCTGAAGCGGAACAGAGTTGAGACTCAAGCAGATGCGTCTGCTACCTGGAAGGCTCACCGCCCACCCCGCGGAACGCGAGCGCCTGTGTGCTGTAATCAACCAACACGTTTAACACAGCCAAAATAACAAAAAACAAAATTTTATTTATTTTGAATATTTACACTTCTTATTTTATATGATATACTTCAATTAGCTTAATCAAAGGAGGGTTGTATTAAATCAAAAACAATCCAATAGAAAAGGAGAGGTGATGACGAGCGCTTATTTAGAAATAGTGCGGTATTATGAACGATGACATTCAAATTTACTTAAAAACATAAAAACTCGGGATCAATCTTTCATTGAAAGAATTGGACCGAGTTTTTGTGTTGCTGCTTTATATGATTTCAAAGCTTTCTGTTACATCAATACTGCCAATGACAGACTGAACCATTGAGCAATTCTTTCTCGTTAGCTCCAACGCTTTTTTTACTTTTCCTTCGTCCAAATCCTCAGCTTTAATGATAAAATGCAAATGAATTTTTTCGATGCGATCAGCAACATCTGGATTGCGTTCAACATCAGCAGTCAATTTAATATCTTCAAATGAAAGCCTCATTTTTTCTAATACTTTTCTTAGTACACCTCCGCTGCAAACCGCAACAGACGACACTAAAAGCTGATATGGTCGAAAGCCATATTCTTCATTTCCTGAAATATCTAGTTTTCCATATGCAAACTCTGTTGAAAAACCGCCTTCTCGCATGGTGAATTCCATCATATCCCACTCCTTCTCCTATTCAACAAACTATAGTAAAATTATATACGTTTACATAGAATATGACTATGATCATGCTTACATTTATGGGTTCACCCTAGTCAGGAGCGTTTTTTGTTATGCACGTGTCGAGCACAGTTCGTTTTTGGATTTTAATTAGTGTTGTTGCCATTTCAGGCTTTTCACAAGGAATGCTGCTCCCCCTAATTGCCATTATTTTCGAGCAGGATGGCGTTTCATCCTCTTTGAACGGGTTTCATGCAACAGGGATTTATATCGGAATTTTGATTACGGCGCCGTTAATGGAGGCACCATTAAGAAGATTTGGTTATAAGCCAATTATTCTTGTTGGCGGCTTTATCGTAGGGCTTTCATTATTATCTTTTCCAATGTGGCAGCATTTCTGGTTTTGGTTTTTACTTCGTTTATTGATCGGAGTAGGTGATCAAATGCTGCATTTTTCTACTCAGACCTGGATTACTTCATTCTCTCCTATGCATCGCCGAGGACGGAATATTTCCTTATATGGATTATTTTTCTCTCTCGGGTTTGCCGCAGGTCCTGCAATGAGTTCCCTTGTAGAAATCGAGCGTTCACTCCCATTTATCCTATCGGGAATTTTGACCTTAATTACCTGGGGCTTTGTCTTTTTACTGAAAAATGATTTTCCAGATAAAAGTGATATTGGAACTGCCTCTATATTTGGAACCTTTAAACGCTTTGGACAAGTAGCCAAATATGCCTGGGTCGCCTTTTTGCCCCCAATGTGCTACGGATTCCTTGAGGCATCACTACATGGGAATTTTCCGATCTATGCACTTCGCAATGGTGTTGAGGCTAATGCAATCGCGATTATTCTTCCGGCTTTTTCAATTGGCAGCATCGTGTTTCAGCTCCCCCTCGGTATACTAAGTGATAAGCTTGGACGACATCGGGTTCTGATGACAGTATTGCTTATTGGTTCAGTTTGCTTTATAGGCTCTGGGATTGCCGGCACTTCTGTAATTGGATTGTTTATCACATTTTTTATTGCTGGAATGGCAGTCGGATCAACATTCTCTCTTGGAATCAGCTACATGACCGATTTATTGCCTAAGCATCTTCTACCGAGCGGAAACATATTATGCGGTATTGCCTTTAGCGTCGGCAGCATTAGCGGACCATTTTTAGGTGGAATCACGATTCAATGGCTCGGAGGATCTAGCTTTTTCTATCTAATTAGCGGCATGCTTCTCACAATATGTTTATGCTTATGGATCTTTTCCTTCATTCAAAATAATAAAAAAGAGTTATCTTCTTAGAAAAGTCACAACACTTTGTTGTGACTTTTTTAGTACATTATTCTATACACCCATCCCTTTTCATGATAATATAATATCAAATTATAATTATTATAAATTAATAAGTGTTATTAATAAATTACACTAATGTCCGTTAGAACAGCTTATTATTACTCTTTATCAATGAATTGACGTTGATTATTATTCTCAATTAAAAAACTCAATTATCATTTATTTGTTTTTTCATAAAAGAAAGGTGTGATGAAAAATGCAATCTCAACTTAAAGCTGCTCCCTATCTTCCCTCTGCTCAATCAGCGGGAATGCTACAACAAATTAAACCGCACGCAGAGCTTATTGCGGCTCTATTCAGCGGTGTATTAATCTTGTTTGCATGGTATGCAGGCTATCAACATGCTGAAACACTCTCAATCGTGCTCTATCTCCTGGCCTTTGTCATTGGGGGATTCGCCAAAGCGAAGGAAGGCATTCAGGCAACAATTGAGGATAAAGAGTTGAACGTGGAGATGCTGATGATCTTTGCTGCCGTTGGTTCTGCCATCATCGGGTATTGGGTAGAGGGCGCCATTTTAATTTTTATTTTTGCTATCAGCGGAGCACTTGAGACATACACCATGAATAAGAGTCAAAAGGAAATTTCATCCTTGATGGATATTCAGCCCGAAGAAGCTTGGAAGCTGGTTGATGGAGAGGAGAAAAGAGTATCAATTAAAGCCTTGAAGATAGGTGATCTTTTAGTCGTAAAGCCAGGGGAGCGTATGCCGGCAGATGGAGAGATTATTCGAGGAATAACAACGATTGATGAAGCAGCCTTTACAGGTGAGTCCATCCCTGTTTCCAAATCATTAAGTGATGAGGTCTTTGCAGGTACAGTTAACTTATCAGGCTCTGTGACCATCCGCATGACCAAAAATAACGATGAAACGATGTTTCAAAAAATCATTCAGCTTGTTCAAACCGCTCAAAGTGAAAAATCTCCATCTCAGCTCTTTATTGAAAGGTTTGAAGGACGCTATGTTAAAGCTGTACTTCTAGTCGTTGGACTTATGATGTTTCTTCCTCATTATTTGCTTGGATGGGATTGGCAGGAAACCTTCTACCGGGCGATGGTTTTACTGGTTGTCGCTTCTCCTTGTGCGCTTGTCGCATCTATTATGCCGGCAACATTATCCGGTATTTCAAATGGGGCCAGAAAAGGGATCCTATTTAAAGGCGGCGTACATTTAGAGAATCTCCACAAAGTAAAAGCGATCGCGTTTGATAAAACAGGAACGCTTACAAAAGGAAAACCAGAAGTCACCAATCTTGTCATTCGTTCTGATCAACGTAAGGATGAAGTGCTAACAGCAGTAGCTGCTATTGAAAATCAGTCCAATCATCCCCTTGCACAGGCAATTGTCATGTACATTAAAAATAACTATGACGTTGCACTGACTTCACCGGAAGCAGTAGAGGATATTCCAGGGTTTGGCGTACAATCAACGTTAAACGGGGCTGATTGGAAAATTGGGAAAGCTGAATGGTTCGGAGAACATACACTTGAAAGCTTTCAGGAAAGTGTGACCGACCGTTTATCACAAGAAGGAAAAACCGTTGTTTTTATTGAGAAAAATGGGACTGTTATTGGCTTTATCGCCTTAAAAGATACGGTGAGAAAAGAGACTGAAGAAGCGATCGAGCAGCTTAAAAAAGCAGGCATTACAACCATCATGCTAACTGGTGACAGTGAATCAACGGCAAAAGCGATTGCAGCTGAAACGAATGTTGACCATTATGTTGCAAGGTGTCTTCCAGAAACAAAAGTAACCGAGCTTAAAAAACTGCTGAAACAATATGGAACTGTCGCGATGGTTGGCGATGGAATCAATGACGCTCCTGCCCTTGCCACTGCCTCTGTAGGAATTGCAATGGGTGAAGGAACGGACGTTGCACTTGAAACAGCAGATGTTGTTTTAATGAAAAATGATCTCCCGCGTATTGCTGAAGCGATTCGACTATCGAGAAGAATGAAAAGAATTGTAAAGCAAAATGTTCTTTTTAGCCTATCTATTATTTTTCTATTAGTTATATCAAACTTTATGCAGGCCGTTGACTTGCCTCTTGGTGTACTTGGGCATGAAGGAAGTACAATTCTTGTTATATTAAATGGATTGCGCTTGCTAAGAGCATAAGGAAATAGACAAATCCCCCAGAGACCGTATAATCTCTGGGGGATTTTCCAATCAGGGATGCAGCAAGCAATCTCACAAGGAGCTTGTGCATATTCAAGCTTTATATACGATTCGTTCATCCGCAACAGACAATCATTCACCAAAATCCACGTTGTGATAAACCTGTTGAACGTCTTCTAACTCTTCCAGTGCATCAATCATTTTTTCAAATTGTTCTTGTGCGTCCGCGGGAAGTTTTAGTTCATTTTGAGGGAGCATGGTTAGTTCTGCTACTGTAAATTCCGTTACACCAGTATTCTTAAAGGCTTCCTGCACTGTATGGAACTGATCGGGTTCTGCATAAACGATAACCGCTTCATCTTCTTCAAGAATATCGCGTACGTCTACATCTGCCTCCATTAATACTTCAAGCACTTCATCTGCTGTTTTTCCTTCGAGACCGATTACAGCTGTTGCATCAAACATATAGGCAACAGATCCATTTACTCCCATATTACCGCCATTTTTCCCAAATGCAGCTCTCACTTCTGATGCAGTACGGTTTACGTTATTAGTAAGTGCATCTACAATGACCATCGATCCATTCGATCCGAAGCCTTCATAACGAAGTTCATCATAGTTTTCTTCTGAACCGCCCTTTGCTTTTTCAATCGCACGCTCTATAATCGTTCTCGGTACGTTGTATGTTTTTGCACGCTCGAGTACAACTCTTAAAGCCTGATTGGATTCTGGATCCGGCTCACCTTGCTTAGCTACTACATAAATTTCACGTGCAAATTTATTATATACATTACTTGTATTGGCATCTTTTGACGCTTTTTTTTCTTTAATATTGTTCCATTTACGGCCCATTATGAACACTCACTTTCAACTTTAAATCTACATAAAATGAAATTTAGAAAACCCTTCTTCCATTCACTACATTACATTATACATTATTTGCTACGAGTTAATAAGTAAAAAGGTAGTCCATTTTCATGGGTTTGTAAAATGAAAATTATGATGCTATCCTTTCATTCGTATTTAAATATGTCTTCCCTTAAAATTTGGTTAGATTTTATCTATAGGAAAAGCCAGTCCACATAAGTCAATGAATGCAGCATTGACTTATTGAACTGGCCTTTTAAGATTGGCTACCCTGAAAATAAACTCTGTTAAACTAGCTTGTTGATTTCCACTCCAACCGTTCGCTTTCCGCGAGCGGTCTGAGGGCCTCCTCGGTGCTTGCGCCTGTGGAGGCTCACGCTTTACGCTCCAATCAACACCATGCCAAAATCAACAATGATTTTAACATAGTCTTTAAATTAACTTTCTCGATTATTTCTCCTATGCATTTTGACGTTTTCTTTCAGCCATAATGGCATTGATTTGCCCGCCTATCATAATAATCATTCCTGACAGATAGAGCCAAATCATTAGAACAATTATTCCCCCAATGCTTCCATAGGTCGATGTGTAATTTCCAAAGTTTCCAACATACAGGCTAAAAGCAAATGACGTCAATGCCCATCCGAGAGCGGCAAAAACAGCCCCTGGTAATACGCTAATAAAACGAATTTTTATATTTGGGGCAAATGCATACAACCCAATAAATATCAGTAAAAGAACAAAAGGCGTGATCGCGAATCTCAAAACATTCCAGGTTGAAATGAACTCCTCTGAATAGCCAATTGCTGAAAATAAGTATTCACCAATTTGTTTTCCAAAAACGGGAAGAAGCAACGCGATAATAACAACCGTGATCATCGCAATCGTCCATACAATCGCCATACCGCGTGCAACAATAAATGAACGGGTCTCATCCACTCCATAAGCATGATTAAAGGATCGTGTTAATGCATTCATTCCATTTGACGCGGACCATAATGTTCCTAATATCCCGATTGATAATAAGCCAGTGCTCTGACTGGATACAACCTCTGAAATAGTTGATTCAATTAAAGTCATGGTTTCACCAGGAGCAAATTCTTCAAACAAACTAAGCATTTCCTCCTGGCTAATCGGCAAATAAGGAACAAGCGTAATTAAAAAGATTAAGAGCGGAAATAAAGACAGAAGAAAAAAGTAAGCGAGCTGAGCAGCCATTCCCGGGGTGTCACTTTTTTGGAACCGGGTTAATAATTCCTTAAAAAAACCGCCAATCGAATTCAAATCCTTCTTTGGCGCTCCTTCATGCACAGCGATTGTCATCTTATTCAAATGATCAGGAAGCGATGCTTTATTCAATTCTAATGAAGGGTCCTTCTTATTATCTGATCGCATCTTCTTTTGGTTATTCATTAACTCCCCCCTGCCTATTATGGATTCGGAAAGGTCTTTTTTCCATCACCTATGTTTCGTGACTCAAGAGCAGCAGATGGCTGAGAATTTTCGATACTTGCTGTCTTTTCTTCATCGTCCTCAAATACCTTTTTAACTGTTTCTCCAGATGATTCAAAGGTCTCTTTCGTTTCGTTAATAATATTTTTTATTTTCGGTGTCATTTCTTTCACTTCATTCACCTTAGTTGACAGAAATTCAAAATCCTCCTGAAGCTGTTCTGCGGTAATTCTAAGCTGATCAGCCTTTACTTTTACCCGATTCGCCAGTTCCTTTGGATTGCTTGTAAAATCAGAAATGGCTTGTCCGCTTTTTTTCGCATTCTCAAAGGTTTGACGGCGTGTCTCACGGTCGATTAAGCTAAGTGCTCCTCCCAGAAATGCTCCAATTAAAATTCCCTTCGTTAATTTATTATTTGACATTACATTCCCTCCAATTGATTTTTATGTTTTTTCTTTATATGTTCAAGCAAAGAGGCACATCCTTCTTGAAGAAGATCAAACACTTCTTCAAAATTCCCTGAGTAATAGGGGTCAGGAACGTCTGTCGTGTATGTTTGAATAAGTTCAAGCAACAGGAGACATTCAGGTTTTTTGTCCGCTGCTCTTGCCAGCTTCTCTATGTCCTGCCTATTACTCTGGTCCATTGCAATTATGTAATCATATTCCTCCAGATCCCTACGCTCGAGCTGCCGTGCCTTTAGGTTTTCACCTGAAATCCCTTTGTTTTTCAATAATTCAAGTGTACCCCGGTGAGGCGCCTTACCTATATACCAGTGACCTGTACCTGCAGAATCGATGTCAATTCTATGTTCTAGGCCTTCCTTCTTAATCATATCATGGAAGATCGCTTCAGCCATAGGTGAGCGTATATTACCTAGACAAACGAAGAGAACTTTGATCACATCGCACCCTCCTATTGTGTATGTTATAATCTATATTTTACCTTAACTTCATAAAGCAAAACATTTTTTCAAGAATAATGCTTGTAAAAATTGACCTTAGCGCTACTCTTTTCTGTCCACTCCTCACTTTGCATTGACAGATCGGGAAAAGCATGGAAAGATAAATAGGATAATGGTGAAGGGAATGACGCAAAAAATGGACTTGACTGTTAAATCTACAGAGAATACCGCCTATATGATTGAGCGAATTAAAGACAAACTTCGTATTGTTAATGCAGGTGCAATAAAAGCTGCTCATTTTGACGATGAAATGTATGAGGAGTTGCATGATCTCTATACGATGGTGATGAAACGGGAAAACTTCAGCCCTAGCGAGATGCAGGCAATTGCTGAAGAACTTGGAAAACTTCGCCGCACATAAAAACAGCTAGCTTGATTCTTCCTTTTCGCTAGCTGTTTTCAATTTTGTAAAGCTACTTTATTTCGTAATATACAAGGGTTTTGTTGTACGAGAAGAATGAATCGACTTTTAAATAAAGAACCCGCTGCTAGCGGGTTCTTTATTTTTTATAGTAATTTAAGTGCTTCACGTGTAAATGCTGGGATATCATCAGGTTGACGGCTTGTTACAAGCTGGTTGCCGCATACAACAACCTCTTCATCTTTATAATTTACACCTGCATATTCCATATCTACCTTTATTGATTTATAGCCAGTTGCTGTTCTTCCTTCAAGTGCTTTTGCTGTAATAAGCAGCTGAGGACCATGACAAATGGTAAATACAGGTTTTTTATCATCCATAAATTGTTTAGCAAATGAAACAAAACGCTCGTCTTCTCTTAACAGATCCGGTGAAAAACCACCCGGAATAAACAGTGCATCGAACTCATCGGGCTTGACATCATCGATTGAACGATCAATTGTGATGGTGTCATTCCCCTGCTTTCCTGTCACTTGTTTTCCTGCTTCGCTATCAATCGTGATGACCTCATGACCTGCTTCTTTAAAAGAATTTGCAGGATCCGTATATTCTACATCCTCAAAATAATTCGTTACAAGTGTCGCAATTTTAGCCAAAGAAAACATCTCCCTTAAATATGATTGATTGCTTTTATATGATACCACCACTTATTTACTTTAAACATTTTTATGCTTGTTTTTGGATTTTTACGATAAACCAGCCGCCTTCTCGAATAATGGCTGAAACATTCTTTACCTTGAAGCCTGCTTTCTTAACTAACTCTCGTAATTCCTTTTCTGAAGGAACCGGATAAAGATTGTCGAACGTAAGAAAGAAACTATTAAATGCACTTGAAAATTGTTGTCCATGTTTTGCTTTTTGAAGTGGTGAGATGATCGTTACGATTCCATTATGAGAGACCACATTATGTAACCGAGAGAAAAAAGCTTTTCTTTCTTCTGGATCAAAATAATGAAGAAGATTATTAACCATTACGTAATCAAAAAACCGATCAGGTTTATAGTTTTCTATATCTGAATGGACAATTTCCACATTATCGTAAGGCTGTGCTGCTTCTGCTGCACTTTGTGCAACGTCTTCATTTATTTCTACCCCAACGAGATCAATTTCTTTATATTTCTTAGCCAATTTAATTAGATATCCACCTTCCCCACACCCAATATCTAAAATTGTGGAAATCTTATGCTGCTTTACATTTCGATCAATTATGCGAAATGCAAGCAGTTCAAGCAGTGTTGATGTTTTTGCAACAGTAGGGGCATGTTTTTCCGAGTTAAAATGATGGCGGCTTTTATTTTTCATCAGCTCTGGATACGAAAGCAGCGACGGTATATGCAGCTCCATCATTTCTTTTAGTAGATCACCTGAGGAAGGGCTACCATTATTAGCCCCTGGGAGCTTCCATGCTCGAACGATTTTCACTCGGCTTCTTTCATCACGTTTTAAATGCTTTAATGCTATTCCTACTTCTACCCATTGCTCCAATAATTCTATTTCGAGATCATAAGCATCTGAAACATCCTCTATTCTTACCGGTCTTTTAAAAGCCTCGAAAAGATTAAGCTCGAAGCCGACGTAGGCATGCCAGCTATATAAAAACGGTACATTGTTTTTCATCCAAGTCCTTGCTTTCCACATATTAGCTACTTCATTGATCATTTGATTCCCTCCTCTTTCCAAGGATAATCATCGTCTGCCGTATAGACATATCCTGCTTTTTCTTTTTCAGAAATGTCTCTTTTCCTTAAAGGAATAAATCCGCCTTGGACAAGCCTGTCGTGCACGTTTTCCTTCCACTCTCCTAAGCCCGAAATATTCAGCATCTGCTTGTAATGGAGAATTTTATCCTTCTCCATACGCACAAGTGTTTTTCTTCGAAACCAGCTTACCGTCTTAAAATGATAAGAGTATGCCAGCGCCGAGAGATGACTCAAGCTAATTTGATTATTTACTCGCGGCTGCCTTACCTTTGGATACCAATGAAGATGCTTTGGGTTGAGCTCATTTTGACGATACATATCACATAGAAGCTCTCCTAAAATATCTGCATCCTGAATAGCCATATTCATTCCTTCCCCAGCCATGGGATGAACCGCATGTGCAGCATCTCCGATAACAACTTTATTGCCTTTTAAATACGTTGATAGATGATAAGATACCGGGATCATGAGCTGAATTTTTTTCCATTCTGTAATTCTCTGAATATACCCGTCTAGCTCTGGACAAAGGTCGAGATATAATTGATGCAGTTCTTCAATTGGCTTATTTCGAATCTCTTTAAAATCTCCTGCTGGAATTAAGTAAACAGATCGTACTTCATTATTTGGAAGAGGAAACAATCCTAGAAATTTATTATAGGAGGAGATAATTTTCCCGCTGACAAAAGACTTTGGTCGTGGGAACGTAACCGTTAAAAAGTGGTGTTTATAAGTTTCTTCTTTTATTTTTAATCCCATTGAAGTACGTGTAACAGAAGCACGTCCTTCAGCCCCAATAAAAAAATCTGCATCATAATAAAGGGTTTTCTTCGTTTTACCGTCTACTACAACCGCCTTGCCATTCTCATATCCTTTGCAAATTGAATTAGAAATGTAATGAAAATGCTTATACGTGTTGCCCAAATTACGTACGATTTCTTTGAATTTTTCATGATGAATCATAAGGGCATAATCAAATTCCCCTGACAGCATCCCGTAGTCCATGACAGAGTCATCCAATGGCTGAAGACTTTCCCCAAGCTCCGTTATATCGATTTTTTTAAGTTTATGTCCATGTTCAAGCATTTTATTCAGCAAATCGAATGATTCAATAATCTCTAGACTCTTCGGCTGGACGAGCTCTCCCTTATATACAGGTGTAGGTCCTGGAAGCTTTTCAATTATGATGACATCAATACCGCATTTTGCTAATTTGACACCAAGGGTCAGCCCGCCAATTCCTCCACCGCTGATAAATACATTTGTCTTCATTCACAACCTCACCACCTTTTCCTTCTTGTCTATCCTTTCCAGCAGAAAAGAAAACTCAAATCATTAAAAAAACGTCCAGCAATGTGCTGAACGCGAATATTTATCTAATTAGCTGCAATATGAATGCTTCTCTACTATTTCTTACCGACATCCTTCTTATAATATTTATCTGAAGTAAAGAACTCCGTATTTAGTTCTTTTACCTTATTACTTAAAAGTAATATTGCGATGATATTTGGCAATAGAATGGCTGCAAGCATGATGTCTAGTAAACCCCAAATAACTTCTGCAGCACCTACAGCTCCAAACACAATGGCAATAAGATAAACAATTTGAATCCCATATGCCGCTTTTAATCCAAACAGAAATTCTGCTTGTTTTGATCCGTAGAATATCACGACCAGAATCGTAGAGAGGACGAAAAAGATTAATGATAGCGTAACAAGAATACTGCCAGCCTGTCCAAAATAGCTAGAAAAGGCAATAGTCGTTAACGCTCCAGTGTTTTCATACGCTCCCTCTTCCATCCAAACACCAGAAGATAGCACGACAAAAGCTGTCGCCGTACAAATGATCAATGTATCCACAACAATTCCAATGATCGCCCAAAACGCTTGTCGAATCGGGTGATCCGTTTGTGCTGCAGCATGTGCAATTGGTGAAGTACCCAAACCTGCTTCATTCGAGTAGAGACCACGGGCAAATCCCCAGCGGATTACATCCACAATTGCAGCACCGGCAAAACCGCCAATGACAGGTGCTGGCGAGAATGCATTGGAAAAAATTAATGAAAAGAAATCAGGAAGCATATTCAAATTCATAAACAAAATAATAAGTGCTCCACCTACATAAATAAATGCCATAAAAGGAACAAATACCTGTGTAACCTTTCCGATTCGCTTAATCCCTCCGAACACAACAATTCCAACCAAGACTGCAACAGTGATTCCTGTCCATAAAGCTGGAATATTAAATGATTCCTCTACTGTACTTGCAAGGGAATTCCCCTGTACCATAATACTTGGAATTAATTCAAGCATAAGAGCAAAGGAAAACCAGATTCCTAACCATTTCATCCCAAGACCTTTTGTCATATAATACATCGGCCCGCCTACAAATTCGCCTTTTTCATTTTTTTCACGATAATGAACAGCAAGTGCGCTTTCTGAAAATTTCAGCGCCATTCCAATTAGCGCGATGACCCACATCCAAAAAACAGCCCCCGGTCCTCCAAACATAATAGCTGCAGGGACTCCCACAATATTTGCAGCACCAACCGTAGAAGAAAGAGCAGACGTCAGTGCCTGAAATGGTGTAACTGTTCCTTCCCCTTTTGGTTTTTTAAAAACACTGCCGAAAGTTTGTTGAAATATGTATAAAGGATACCGAAACTGAACAAAACCAATCTTAATCGTCATATAAATACCTGAAACTAATAACACTGTAATCAATGGAATGCCCCATAGCCATCCGGAAAAACGCGCAATCCAACTCAACAAATCTTCCAAATGAATTCCTCCTAAAAAATGAGTAAATAGAATACGCTTTCCATATTCCCTCAATTTTAGAAGCTAAACGGGATTTGATTTTCAGCTAACTCGACTCAACTTCATCCAGCTTCTTTGCTATTCAAACCAGCAACATAAAAAAGCGGCTGACTCAAAAGATCGTTGAACGACGACTCTTTTTGAATCAGTTTTTTTGTCTTGTAAGCATTTTTTCTGTTTTCAGGTTATTTATAGAAAATTTGAGGAGATATTCCCCTCAAACTTTCACTATCTTAACTGTGTTTTGTCTATGTTCATCCCATTTTTTCTTTAGCACAGGTTGTTTGAAACGGACAGCCTTGACACTCCATACAGAGATAGGTTCTTTTCATTGATTCATACCCATTGTCAGATTTTCTTCGGGAATCATATTGAGAAGTTAGACGCTTGCCATTCTTACAAATCCATTCATCAAGCTCATCATCGTAACTCATGTTATCAACTCGTCCGAATTGCTCTTTCCATTTCTTCGTGGATTCTTTATCAAACGTGCTGTGCTTAATATAGGCCTTGATTTCTTCCTTTTCACAGAAGACGTAGTTTTCCTCACTGCCATAACCAGAATCAGCCATAACAGACTTAGGCTTTGGACGGTCATATCTATGCTGATATTGATTCTTGCACCCTGTTGATTGAAGTGGAAGGGGCGAGACTCCTGCGGGAGAAGCGAGTCAACGGGAGACCCCGCAGGCGCAAATGCGCCGAGGCGGCTCCCGGACCGCCCGCGGAAAGCGAGTCCCTGGAGCGGAAATCAACAGGCCATCTTTATAGAGCTATTTTCTTGGAAAAAAGAGGGTGCCCAAAAGCTTTATACTTTTGGGACACCCTCTTTTTATTCTTACTGTTCATCGTTTGTTTTATTTGCTACACGCGGCAAAATAAGGACCTCTACCCGCCTATTTTGAGCCCGTCCTGCTTCCGTTTCATTTGTTGCAATTGGCTGATATTCTCCAAAGCCTTTTGCACTAAACCATTGCGGATCAAGATTTGGATTTTCAATAATAATTTTCATAAAGTTAACGGCACGCATCACGCTAAGCTCCCAGTTTGAGCTAAAATTCGCACTTCCGATCGGCACATTGTCCGTATGGCCGGAAATAATCACACTTCTAGGAGGATCGAATTCTAATAAACGTGCAACCTCATCCCCAATCGCTCGATAGGAAGGCTGAACAGTTGCCGATCCTGATTGGAACAGAACACTGTCACGAATCGTTAATAATAGTCCCTCGTCTAACAGTTGGGTAGCATATTGATCGCCTAACTCGTTTTCTTGGATATATGAATCAATTGAAGCTTTGATTTCTCTTAGCTCTTCTTGATCCTGAGCCATAGCCGACTCTCTCTCCGATTGCTCTGCTATATATTGTTGAAGCAGCGCTTCTTCCGGTGTAAGCGTCGACTCCTTATCCACCTCGTCTATGGCATCTTGATTTTGACTGCCTGCATCATCTTCAATCACAATATTCGTATAATCGAGCACACCTGTCCCACTCGTAAAAATATCACTGAATACTTTCGACATTTGTTCCATTTTATCTGCATCCACACTGCTGCTGGCAAACAGCACAATAAACAGGGCGAGAAGAAGTGTTAATAAATCGGAATATGGAAGCAGCCAGGACTCATCGATATGATCTTCATGCTTTTTCTTTTTTCTACGCCTCGCCATTGTTCATCGCCCCGCCTTCTTCCAAAAGCTTTTCACGCTCTTTAGCAGGTAAGTAAGAAGCGAGCTTTTGCTCGATTATTCTAGGTGCTTCTCCTTCCAAAACGGATAAAATACCTTCAATCATCATGTTTTTAACCATTACTTCTTTTGTCGATTTCCGTTTAAGCTTATTGGCAAATGGGTGCCATAATGCATAGCCTGTAAAAATCCCTAGAAGAGTAGCAACAAATGCTGCTGCAATAGCCTTTCCTAATGCCTCAGTATCATTTAAATCTCCTAAAGCTGCAATTAGCCCTACAACCGCTCCCAAAACACCCAGTGTTGGAGCATATGTTCCAGCCTGCGAAAAAATGGAGGCGCCAGATTGATGGCGATCTTCCATTGCATCAATTTCCTCTGTCAATACATCTCTTATGTAGTCAGCATTTTGCCCATCAATTGCTAACCCTAGTCCATTACGCAAAAAAGAATCATCAATGTCGCCAGTTTTCGATTCAAGCGCCAGCAGTCCTTCTTTTCTCGCAAGTTCGGCCCATTCTCCAAACATGGTTATCACTTCTTTTACATCCGTTGATTTACTTTCTTTAAATAAAATTCCGAATAGCGCTGGTACACGCTTCAATTCAGACATTGGAAAGGCGATCATAACAGAAGCAACTGTACCACCAATAATAATCATCCAAGCTGGCCCGTTAAGAAGTGCGGACGGGTCAACCCCTTTCAACACCATTCCTAATCCAACAGCTACGAGAGCCAGTAAAATACCAAACAGCGAGGAGCGATCCAAATTCATTCACCTACATTCACAAAATTCTTACTCTCTTTATATCGGAGCTTTTCATTTTTACTTTAAGGGTTTTAAGAAAACAAAAAAAGATTTTGAGAATGCAAACACATATTATTCACAAAGAATAGCTAACAGCAAAGACCAAAAGGGTATCTTATTTAATGTCACAGAGATATCCTCATCTGGAGCACCAATGATGAATTTTTGGCAGTTGGTCTTTTTATCATTACCGTATCCCGATGATTCGATGGACCGGATAAATCGATTCCTGCAACGAACAGCTTATTCATCCTCAAACAGTAATAAGGTCAATTGTTCTGAATGACTCTCCTTCTTATTTTTTTTAGACGCTTTTGGTGATCTATTTTTTTCTTCTTCCGGACTATGATCTTTCTCAGGCTGATACGGCACTGACTCTTTCTTTCCAGTATTCACCCTAATACTTGCAAGTAATGCTGCTGCTTCTATATTCGCTTTTTTAATATCTACTATTGGAGAAAAATATTTTAATCCAAAAAAACCAGGATCTAACCACGGCTCATGAATTGCTTTTTTAGGAATATTTTTCAATTCAGGAACAAATCTCTTTACAAATTCTCCGTTTGGATCGTGCTCTTTCCCCATTTTGACTGGATTATAGTTGCGAATCGCCTTTTTCCCGCTTGCACCTGTCTGCATTTGCACTTGTCTCCAATGGATGCCAGGCTCGTAATCTAAAAATAATTGAGCCAATAGCTTCGCCGGCTCTCGCCAATTCTGCTGCAGCGTATTGCAAATAAAGGAAACAAGCATGGCTCTTAAATCAAAATTGATCCATCCCGTTTGATGCAGGGCTCTCATTGCTGCATCAACCATTGGAATACCTGTTTGTGCATGGTACCACAGGTTAATCTGCTCTTCGTCTCTTTTTTGCTGAATGTCATCAAAAGACTTATTGAACGCCTGCTCATGAATTGCTGGATGATCCTCAAGGTGCCATACAATTTGGCAGTGCCAATAAAGACGAGATTTAAACGCTAGCAGCTGCTGTTTTTCTTCTTCGCTCATCGGCTCCAGCAATGCTTTTCTTGTCTGCTGTACGACAGTTTTAATGGATAGATTCCCCCAGGCTAAATAAGGAGACAGCCGGCTTGAAGAAATTGTACTCTGCAAAGGTTTTGATAGATGAGTAAGATAGTTTTGATAACGATTGGTGAAAAACGATTTTAACGTATCAATTGCTTCCTCTTCCCCACCTACTTGTCCATATTTAATAGGGGTTCCGGGAAGATTTTCCTCAAAGCTTTTCAACTCGTCTATCGTTAGAATAGCATCTTCCGGAACTCGATCAGGGGACATGATTTTCTTCGGCTGCGGCAGGTAAGGACTACTCATAAATTCATCCCATTGCTTTTGGAAATGTTTTGGCGAAGATTTCCCTCTTGTTATACCAAAATGCTGAAACTCTATCATTTCTAAATTCTTTTCCTTCATCCATCGTCTGACACGCTCGTCTCGAACCATAGTATCGGAAGTTCCGTTTTCCTCATGTGAAAACAATTTGAAGGGTCCGTATGTTTCCAGCAGACTTTGCAAAACCTGCTCCATTTCAAATTTAAATAAAAGAAGCTTTCCACCCCGCTCTTCAATTCTCTTTTTCAAAGATGCAAGGCTTTCTAAGACAAAATGGAAGTGACGAACAGAGAGTTCACCTGAGCCCCAAATAGAAGGCTCGGCCACATAGATGAAGAGCGTTTCCCCATATTTCACAGCCTCGTGAACGGGTTGGTGATCACGAAGTCTAAGATCTCGCTTGAGCCAAACAATATTCACGATCATCCCCCCTGTATACGTTGTTCGTAACGCTTTAATGATCTAAATAGATAAAAGCTTATTACGTATGGAATACATCTGCATTCTCATGTAATAAGCTTTTTATCATATTACTAATGAGACGCAATGATTCCTTTAGGTAACATTCATACTAGCATCCTTTTGGCTGTACGTTTCAGTCTTGCAAGTACTTCTTCAATTTTGAACGGTTTTTTTATGTAATCAAAAGCTCCGATCTCGAAAGCTTGAACAATTTCCTGATCACTTAAGCTTTTACTAATCATCACAACCTCTACCAAATTGTGCTCGTATCGCTCACGAATCCATTTGAGTACCTTAAGCCCGTCCATCTTTTGCAGCACACCATCTAGGATAACAAGATGCTTCCCCTTCTTTTCCAAACGGCCAGAGTTGAAAAAGCTTTGCGCATCCCTGAACCATTCAAGGTCCAATTCGATTTCATCCCAATCACTTGCAATAAGATGATCCTGCAAAAAGAGCTGAATCACTTCATCATTATCAATAAATGTTATGAATAATTTATTTTCTTGTACACGAGGGATTATCACTTCAACTGTATTCGTGCTTACCCATTCTGGATTAGAAAGCTTATACGGCAGGAGTCTCTCATGTCCTTTTTCGATTGTAGCGCCGGTTATCTGATAAATGACTTTATCTTCAAAAATTCTCTCAATCTCTTCTACAAAAGGCTTAACTAGCAATTTTAATTTCCCTGGAAATATTACGACTTTCGAATTAGAATTTAAAACAAATGACATCGAAAGATAAGGTGATAGGTAGGAAACCCGATCCCAAAACTGATCATTTCTCACCTTTGAATTAGATGCATCATCCATTCTCTGTATTTTTACTATATGCAGTAAAGCCTGATCCTTTAGTAAATAGGATAAGCGGTTTTCGATAAATTTTTCATTTTGACCATGCACTAGTTCGTCCACATTTACCTACTCCTTCAAACCTGTTCCTTTAATTATAGATGAATTTCGAGATAAATAAGAGTATTTTCATTCAAAACATCCACATTTTCAGTGATTTTAATAATTTTTGGTTTTTTCTCAGCCACCTGATAAAATATAGAAAGTGATATTACCTATATAAAAGGAGCTAATCAAATGAATCAACAGGAGCTTTTAGAAAAATATGCTGATTTAGCAGTTAAGGTTGGCGTTAACATTCAACCAAATCAATTGTTGTACATAGGCGCTACCATTGAGAATGCACAGTTTGTACGACTTGTAACCAAGAAAGCCTATGAAGCTGGGGCTCGTCAAGTATTTGTCGATTGGTCAGATGATGAAGTAGGGCGTCTAAGATATGACCTGGCACCATCAGATTCATTTAGCGAATTCCCCGAGTGGAAAAAACTTGAGCGCGAAGAACTTGCTAAGCAAGGGGCAGCCTTTATGAACATTGTGTCTTCCAGCCCTGATTTACTTAAAGGGGTAGATCCTGAACGTATATCTTCCTTTCAACGCGCTGCTGGAAAAGCATTAGAGCAATACCGCAAGTTCATACAATCTGACAAAGTCAGCTGGACGGTCATTGCGGCTCCATCAAAAGGCTGGGCACAAAAGGTATTTCCTGACCTTGAAGAAGAAGAAGCTGTTACAGCCCTTTGGGAAGCTATTTTTAAAGCAGTACGTGTTGACCAGGCTGACCCAGTTCAAGCTTGGAAAAAGCATGATGAAACCCTTCATGAAAAAGCTGCTTATCTAAATAATAAACGCTACAGCAAGCTTCACTACACTGCTGCAGGCACTGATTTAACAATTGATCTTCCAGAAGGTCACCTGTGGGCAGGGGCTGGAAGTGTGAATGAAAAAGGCGATACATTTATGGCCAATATGCCTACAGAGGAAGTATTTACAGTCCCTCATAAAGACGGTGTAAATGGCTACGTTAAGAATACAAAGCCTCTTAGCTATGGCGGCAATATTATTGATGGCTTTACATTAACATTTGAAAACGGCCGGATTGTAGGCATAAAAGCTGATGAAGGCGAAGATATTTTGAGAAAATTAATTGAAACGGATGAAGGTTCTCACCGTCTTGGAGAAGTTGCTCTTGTCCCTCACCAATCACCGATTTCGCAATCAAATGTGCTGTTTTACAACACTCTTTTTGATGAAAATGCTTCAAACCACCTTGCGATTGGCAGTGCCTATGCATTTTGCATCGAAGGCGGTAAAACAATGTCACAAGAAGAGCTTGCTGAAAAAGGGCTCAATAGCAGTATTACTCATGTCGATTTTATGATCGGCTCTAACAAAATGAATATTGACGGTATCCATAAAGACGGTACGAGCGAGCCTGTATTCCGTGATGGAGATTGGGCTTTTTAATCAGTGACCGAAGAAAGATTCTGATGTTTTGATTCTCATTCATCAGAATCTATTTTTAAAAAATTGGCTATGTTAGAGATCATTGATTTTGGCACTACGTGATTGGAGCGTAAGGTGTGAGGCTCCTGCTTAGAAAAGCGAACGCCTGTCACGGAAATCAACAGGCCAGGTTAACAGCATCAAAATTTTAAAAGTTTTATCAAAAAAACACGCATTTTAGGGTGAACTTCATTTATACTAGGGTAAATGAAGAAGATAGGTCATTTTCTGAAAGGGGGCTAACACCGATGGCTGAAATGACAGTGATTTTACTAGGATTTGTTGCACTGATCGGACTTGTTGGCGGAGCACTTATGTATTTCTTACGTATCCCACTTAACGCCAAGGATGCAGAAAAAATTGATCCAAAACCATAAGACATTGGCCATGCGCCGATGTCTTTTTTTAAAATGATGACACCGAATCGAAGCAATGAGGAGCTGATTGATATGAAAAAAGAAAAAAGGATGAGTGAAACCCGAACAATTCAAACGAGCAACGTCCTACCCCCTGATACCAATCATTATGGAACCTTATTTGGAGGGAAATTGATGGCTTATATTGATAACGTGGCTTCAATCTCAGCCACAAAGCATGCACGCATGCCAGTCGTAACCGCCTCCACTGATTCTGTAGACTTTTTACAGCCAATCCGGGTTGGTGACGCTGTTACATTAGAATCATTTGTTACCTACACTGGACGCAGTTCTATGGAGGTATTTGTCCGTGTCACGACAGAAAAACTGCTGACCGGAGAACAATCCGTTGCCGCCATTTCCTTTCTAACCTTTGTTGCACTTGGCCCTGATGGAAAACCTGCTGAAATCCCACAAATCATTGCAGAAACAGAAGAAGAAAAATGGTTAAATGAAACTGCTGTAAACCGCTCAAGCCACCGTAAAGCACGTAAGATGCACAGCATGGAGCTCGCAGCGTTTTTTTCGAAAAATCAGCAATAAATCATTTCAGATCCTTAAAACGAATCCACTGCACGCACAAATTGTCGCTCATATGTTATTCATTTTCTAGCGACTGTTTGTACTTAATCGTGTCATTGGGCTCGTTTTTATTTTGCGTTTTAAAAAATTTTTTCCTCTTTTCCCTTTTTCAAACCCTTTACTTTTTGAAAATTCGAACAAAATATCAAGAAATTTTTTTATGAAATTTCATAGTTTTCTATAAATAAATTGTAAACCAATACGATATATTAGTATATTAGTAGGATGTTGTTTTACATTTTATAGTTCTTTTTTATCATGAAGATTTGCAGATTAATAAACTGTATGGAATGTGAGGGGAAAAATAGATGAAGAAACTCAGTGCGCTAATAGCCGCGATCATGATGGCATTTATGTTGGCTGGCTGTTCTTTGTTTTCGGAAGAACAACCGCAAGGAACACAATTCGATGCAAAAATAGGTATTTTATTGTCTGATACTGGACTTGGTGATGGTTCCTTTAATGATGCTGCTTTTCAAGGTTTGGAACGCGCCCGAACAGATTTAAATATTGTTTTTGACTACCGTGAAGCACCCGAGGGGAATTATGAAGAAATGCTGAACGAATTAGTTGAACAAGATATGACACTGATCATCGGTCTAGGTTTTTCTGTTCAAGAAGCAATTGAAAAAGTAGCACTAGAAAATCCAGAACAACAATTTTTGTTGATTGATGGCTACTCAGAAGTCGCAAATGTCGTGTCCGTCACATTTAAAGAACAGGAAGGCAGCTTTTTAGTCGGCGTTGTGGCTGCATTAACAAGTGAATCTGGTGTTATAGGGTTTATTGGCGGAGTCGACGCACCTGTTATTCATCGATTTGAACAAGGTTATATTGCAGGAGCCAAATTTGCTAATCCTACTATCACGGTCCTCTCAAATTACGCAGGTGATTTTGGCGATACAGCGCTTGGCGGCAATATCGCCCAGCAGCAAATAGATCAGAATGCTGACTTTATTTATCCAGCTGCAGGCTACACTGGTGTTGGTGCCATCTTAAAAGCTCAAGAGCACGGCGTATTTGCAGCAGGAGTGGATAGTGACCAGTTTTTTATCGCGGAAGAGGCTGTCGTTACTTCCATGCTTAAAAAAATCGATGTAGTCGTTTACGATTTAGTTTCTTCTCTTGTTCAAGGAAATATTGACGAAGCTGCATTTGAGCTTGGTCTTGCAGAGGATGGAGTCGGTTTAGCCGAAATAAGACTGGCACAACTAGATGCGACCGGCCAGGCTTTATTGCAGGATGTACAAAAGAAAATTATCTCTGGTGAAATTGTTGTTCCAGAGACGAAAGAATAAAGGAGCGCACCCTAATGAAACTACAAAATCACCTATTTCTACTAGCGCTTATTCCACTTATTCTATCGACAGCCATTGTTACATTTATTATTTATCAAATGGTCACAATGACCTCCTCTTCAGAAACGGATGTTGACGTCATGCTTGAGGTTGAATCATTAAATAGTGACCTCGTTATTATCCAGCAAGCATTAGCCAATTTCTCCTTAAATCCAAATGAAGGAAATCGTTTAAGCGCACAAAATTTAATTCTGGAAACGGAAAAGAGCTTAAAACAATTAACTTCTATTCTTGCAAACGAAGAACAGCGTACTCAGTTGGAAGGAATATCTGTTAAATTTGATGCTTTCTCCTTCGATGCTGGAGAAGCTTTGGATACAGGTAACAACACAGAGGCAAATCGTCAGTCAATAAGAGTGTCTGGGATCGTCAATGATGTACATCTTTTAAAAATCCAAACAATTGATTGGTATAATGCCAGTATTGCGGGTACTCAAGAGAGAATATCCTTTATTGTTAAATTTTCTTTAACTGCAATTGTCGTTATTATTATTGTCACTCTATGTGTTTCTTACTTTATTTCAAGAAGAATAACGGCACCACTGAACCGTATGGTGAAAAACGCCAGACTGGTCGCGAGCGGAGATTTAACCGTTGAACTCATGACAACTGAATCGAAGAGTAAATCAAAATTCGAGATTGATCTTCTAAATAAATCGTTTAATGACATGATCTTGAACTTAAGACAAACAGTCTTTTCAATTGAAAAAATCAGTGATCGTGTAACAGGCTTTGCAAATGACGTTTCTCATAAAATGGAGAATATCTCTGAGAGCAGCTCTCAGGTATCCGCTTCAACAGAAGAACTGGCTAAAGGCAGTCAATCTATTTCGGAGGATGTTCAATCTACTGCTGAATTAATGGCACAAATGAATCAAGACTTTCAAAAAAGTGTTCAGATTAGTGAAGAAGCATCGATTCAAGGAACTCAAGCGCTTGAGTCTGTTCAGGTCGGACGGAGCACGCTTAATCAGCAGCAGCAATATGCTCATGAGCTTGCATCATCTTCAAAAGCAATTAAAGAATCGATTGATCAATTTGCCGCTTATACAGGAGAAATACGGGGAGCAGCCATTTTTGTTAAAGAAATTGCCGAGCAAACAAATCTTCTTTCGTTGAATGCAGCAATAGAAGCTGCGCGTGCTGGAGAAGCAGGAAAGGGCTTCGCTGTTGTAGCCAATGAAGTGAAGAAGCTGGCAGAGGACTCTGCCAACGCAACAGAGAAAATAACGATAATGGTACAAAATATTCAACAAGGAATCAATCGTATTATGGCAGCTTCTAATACCGGTCAATCATTATCGGAAAAGCAAGTTGTATCTATGACTGAGACAGAGGCATCATTTCAGACTATCTCTGTACGAGTAGAACTCATTCATAACCAGCTTGGCACCCTGGCTGATAGCATGGAGCAATCAGCCAAACGTACAGAACAGGTTATCTCTGCCATTGAGAATATTTCTGCTGTATCGGAAGAAACGGCGGCTGGGACTGAAGAAATCTCAGCGTCTACAGATGAACAGTTAAAATCCTTAGAGGATATGAGACAAAACATTCAAACACTGAATAGTATGACCTATGAAATGCAGCAGCAGCTAGAGCTGTTCACGTTGTCAAAGTCTTAATAAATCAAGCCAGTTCCTCTTCATGGAACTGGCTTTTTAAATTACAAGTTGATTAATCTTTTATTACAGCTATAAGCTACATATTTGTTTTGTTAACGCTTAAAACCCTATCTTATCAAATGTTTTCTATTGTCATCTTTCTGTAGCAATTCACTCTTCCTTGTAATATTCATTTCTATCCAATAATCCCCTCTCCTCTTCCCTCTGAAAATAGTCTATACTACACGGAAGAGTATACTAGGCAATCATCAGGCGAATATGTTGCTGAAGAGCACTAAGCCACATATGCCATATGGAATAGCAAACAGGAGCTAATGATGCCCTGTTTAATAATAGATGACAACGGAGGAGTTACTTATGCTATCGAACGCAGAAATAGGTATCGATTTGGGTACTGCAAATATACTAGTTTACAGTAAAAACAAAGGTATTATAATGAATGAGCCTTCTGTTGTTGCACTCGATGTCAACACAAGGAAGGTTTTGGCAGTTGGAACAGATGCTAAAAATATGATTGGTAAAACACCTGGAAATATCGTTGCTGTACGTCCATTAAAAGATGGAGTAATCGCTGATTTTGATGTTACGACAGAAATGCTAAAACATATAATGGCCGCCATTTCAAAAAAATTAGGCTTTTCATTGCGCAAACCAAGTGTTGTCGTATGTACGCCTTCCGGTGCCACTTCAGTTGAACGACGTGCCATTCACGATGCTGTTAAAAGCAGCGGAGCAAAGCATGTCCATTTAATTGAGGAGCCTGTTGCAGCTGCGATCGGTGCTGATCTGCCAGTCGGAGAACCTGTAGCCAATGTGGTTGTTGATATCGGCGGCGGGACAACCGAAGTAGCCATTATTTCATATGGCGGCGTGGTTTCCTGCAGTACAATACGTGTAGCTGGGGATAAAATGGACGATGATATTATTCATTACATTCGCAAGTCCTACAACCTCTTAATTGGTGAACGAACTGCGGAACGAATTAAAATCGAAATCGGGCACGCGCCGATCGAACATAAAACGATGGAAATGGATATCCGAGGACGCGACCTCGTTACAGGGCTCCCAAAAACCATTGTACTTAATTCAACAGAAATTCAGCATGCTATCCAGGAATCACTTTTAAGCATCCTAGAAGCAATACGGGCTACCCTTGAAAATTGCCCGCCAGAATTAAGTGGTGATATCGTTGATCGAGGCGTTGTTTTAACTGGAGGCGGTGCATTGTTAAATGGTGTTCAGCAATGGCTGAGTGAAGAAATTGTTGTGCCTGTTCATCTTGCCCCAAACCCGTTAGAATCCGTAGCCATAGGAACAGGAAAATCACTCACTGTGATTCATAAACTTCAAAAAGCAATGAAATAATAGGCTTTAACAGCGCATTTCCAAAAGGATATGGGCTGTTTTTTTTATGTTTAACAGCCTACGTATTGGTTACTTTTAAATGTTTCATTTAACTAGTGATCTAACAAAGAAAATTCTTCGTATGCTTTGTAAGGAAAATCGTGATATATTTTGCTTCTAGTATGATGAAGATATCTAATTTCCCCAGAAGATTTTGACCAGGCCGCTGCAGTCTCTTCTGTATACGGAGACGAGGGCGGATCTCAGTTTCTAGAAATTTGGAACTCAGCTCTTAAAGAAGGATTAGCCGTCCATGTGGATCAATTACTAATGGCTTTTGACTCTTATGCCTTTTCGATTATGAAACTTGCTTATCGCTCCATCTGCGAAGCATACGCTCATATGACGATGCCTGCTGAAGGATTGTCTGCTGCAATTGTTGATCAATTTCCTGAGAATTTTGGAAGAAATGAAATGCCGACTTAAATGCCCAATACCGGAATGGCAGATGAAGCAGCACTCCCTTACACTTGGATATTGGCCGGTTTTGCATTAGCTGCCGGTATATCCGTAATTTTACAATCGTACACATAAACAATCATAATATTATAATAAAACCACCAAAAAGGGTTCTCTTGGTGGATTTTTTTACGTTTTTAACATGACATCGCGGAATAATTGATTCAGAAAAGAAGGAGTACCTCTTGTTTATGGGATTTATGGGCCAAAGTTATGCTTTTATGCACCTTCGTAAACTATTTATATACAACAGTCCTATTCCCTCCTACATACAGCATATACATCAAAAAAGGAGGGGTTTTGTGGCTTACTTATGGGTTGTCACTGTTGGTTTTGTCGGATGTATCGTTATGATAGGCGGCGTATTTTTTTACTTTATCAGGTCAGGTCTGAATCCTAATGATGCTATAAAAGTCGATTCTCAAAATTGTGATCATTAAACATATTCAACCCTCAGAGACAACACAAGAATGCGCAGTCCCATTTTTTATAATGAGCAATTTTTTTGTCATCAAACTGAACGAGAGAAGCGGCTCTTGCTCTTATTAATAAGCCGGCATAAATTACTATTCACTTAATTTCGTCGTAGAAAAAGGACAAGCCGACTGAACATGTTTCGTTTCTTTCGTTTCATAAAAACGAGGCTGATAAAAGAAATTCGGGCTTTTCCATTCATTGTTATAGTCTTTATGAAAAACATGTGAGGTTGCTGGTGAAAGCGGTGATATAAGCCAAGTCCAATCACCGGTTACCTCTCGTCCTGCTTTTTCCTCCTGCTCCTCAAATAATTTAAACTGGCTGGCTGCAGTATGATGATCAACTATACTGACCCCAGCTTCCTTGTACGAAGAAAGCACGGCTGCGTTCAGCTCAAGCAATGCACGGTCCTTCCACAGAGTTGATTGAAGCCGCGTGTCTAATCCCATTTTCTCCGCTACAACGGGCAGCTGGTTGTACCTTGTCTCATCAGCAAAATTTCTTGCTCCAATTTCCGTTTCCATATACCAACCGTTAAAAGGGGCAGCGACATATTCTATTCCGCCAATCTCCAGCTTCATTTCTGATATGATTGGGACAGCATACCACTTTAATTCTAATTTCTTAAACCACTCAAGCTCTGGATGAGTCATGGGAACTTCCATGACAAGAGATGATGGAATCTCAAAGTACTCCGGAGCCTGTTCATCGATTTGAATCACAAGCGGCAGGACATCAAAAGAGGTTCTTTTCCCTCTCCATCCCATTGCTTTACAAAAGGCAGTAAATTCAATAGAATGTGGATCTCCAATAATTTCACTACCAGCTTTTTTGTAGCCAGCATAGCGAATGAGCTGATGATTATAGATTCGAACCGGGTCTATTTCCTGTGCCCTTGGTTTAAATAACGTAACCGTTGGCCTGATCTTCCCCTTATTCGTGGCGTATTCAATATGATGAAGTAGAGCATCTCGTACTTCAATCGCTGTAGATGCACTCCTTGCATCAAATACATTGAGATGATTCCAAAACAAACGTCCAATACATCGATTGCTGTTTCTCCAGGCCGCTCTTGCTCCAAACTCAAGCTCTTCATAGGAATGCTTATAGCTTCCATTGCGAATAATCTCTTCCTTTACCTGAAAAAGCCTGCTATTACGTTCTTCTGGAGGTGCATTTTGCTCTGTATAAAATTGATTGATGAACGCTTCTGCCTTCAACCACAACATATCTTTATCCATGTTTATCCCTTCTAACGTTTCTGTTTTATGACTTCACAATGAAATCATATCATGCAGAAAGAATACAATGTTCTTTTAAGGGTTACAAACAAGTGAATTCACTTTATGAACCATACCTTAGAAATCTTATCATTTGTCACTTCATACATCGCAACCGCTTCTACTTCGATCCCGTTTGCTCTTCCCGTTATGAACTCATGGTCAATGACAATGTTATCGTGAGCAATCCGAGCACGTAATTCTGCATGCTGGTTCGGATTATTTTCAAATAGATTCGAATATCTTTCTCTCATTTTATCGATGCCGGTGTACATGATTTTATTGGATGGAAACTCCATAATCTCCACTTCCTCACTGTACACCTGTAAAAATTCTCTAATATCCTTGTTGTTATACGCATCTAATTGTTTTTGTGCCAATTCTGCTGCTAGACCTTTCACGTTTCCGGCCTCCTACTGGATCTATTATCTCTCTAGTATTTTGTACTGCTTTAATAGAAGCATATCCTTTTCACATCAAGAATGCGAAAAAAACGGAAAAACTCGTTATTGATTAAACGAATTTTTCCGCTTTTCTCTTCATATTACTCTACAATATTCACAAAAAGGTCCTCAGCTGGAGGTGCTTCTTCAATCAATCCTGATTCTAGCAGCCAATCCGTTGTTTCCTGCCAGGATTCTTCGCTTTGGCTTCCAAACCCTTCTTCAGACTCCATCTTTGGCATTAGAATGGATAAGCTTTCTTCTTCCACTTCTTTAATTAACGGGAAGTTCGCTTCTTCTTGATTTGCTAATAAAATTTCAAGTGCTTCGTCAGGGTTTGCTGTCATAAATTCATAGCCCTTCGTTGCAGCGCGCCAGAAGGCTTCGATTGCTTCTTGATCTTGTTCCCACGTTTGATCGCTCGTTACTGCAACCAGCTCATAATAGCTTGGAACACCATAATCTGTTGGGTTAAAATAACGTGTTTCATGCCCGTTATGCTTTAGTACTGGAACTTCGTGATTTACATACGCACCGATCACTGCATCTGCCTGACCGCTTACAATTGAAGAACCTAATTCAAATCCTACATCTACCATGTTTACCTCCTCAGGATTGCCTCCATCATAGGTAACCATTGATGTCAGCAGTGCTTCATTCAGCGGAATTCCAGGATAACCAACCGTCTTTCCTTCTAGATCCTTCGGTGATTGAATAGGGCTGTCTTCAAGCATCACAATATGATTTAATGGCGAGCGGACAATGGCTCCAATCGCTTTAACTGGGACATCTTGATTGGCACGTGCCATTACAACATCAGGCTGATAGTAAAAACCAAGTGTAATTTGGCCAGCTGCTGCCAGATTAAGAGGATCTGTCGGATTTGTTGGGAACTGAATCTCAACATCTACCCCTTCCTCTTCAAAATAACCATTTTCTTTCGCTACATAAAGATAGCTATGAACAGCATTTGGATACCAGTCAAGCATGACCGTAACCTCTGATAGCTCCTCTTCATTTGACCCTTCATCAGCTGATTCAGCTCCAGAATCCGTACCGCTTGTTGAATCATTTCCTCCACAAGCTGCAAGGATCAGCATCATTAACAACGATAGACTTAATAGTAATTGCTTCTTCATTCCTTTGACCTCCATTTTAATAATCTTTTTTCTAACCACACAACAATTAAAAATAGGACGATACCAACAGCAGATAATAAAACAATTGGAGCAAAGACGCCAGCACCGTCAAATTGCGTCATCATTCTCCGGCTAAAATAGCCTAAGCCCGCCTGTGCTCCAAGCCACTCGCCAATGGCCGCCCCAATCACACTCATCGTCACCGCCACCTTCAATCCTGAGAAGAAGTAAGGGAGCGCGGACGGAACACTCAATTTCATAAAAATTTCTCTTTTATTTGCTCCCATTGTTAACAGCAATTCTCTTAATGCCTTGTTGCCCGAACGCAGTCCGTCAAATGTATTGACGGTAATCGGGAAAAAAGTAATTAACACGGTCACTACTACTTTGCTCCAAATGGAATAGCCAAACCATAGAACAAAAATAGGTGCAAGCGCAATAATCGGAATGGTTTGAGAAGAAATCAGAATTGGATAAAATGCTCTCTCAACTGTACTGCTGACATTCATCAAAACAGCTAATCCCGCTCCTAATACAATTGATATCGCGAGTCCGATCATGATTGTGGAGAGCGTAGCAGGCAGATGGTCAAATAATAAAACCTCTCTTAATTCCCAAAGCCTTATTAGCATTCCTGTGGGTGAAGGAAAAATAAAAGGCAGCTCAGCCAATCTCGCAGCCAATTCCCATGCGCAGAGCATTATCAATATAAGAATAAAGGCCGCTCGGTATTCTCTCCACTGCTTCATGGTTTCACCTTCACTCGCAGCTGATCAATCAGATGATCTTTTAGCTTGATGACATCAGGGTTATTTAAGTCCCGAAGATTTCGCGGGCGCTCAAGAGGTACTTTTACCTCTTGCAAAGTACGCACGGGTATTTCTGAAAAGACGAAAACGCGGTCTGATAAAAATAATGCTTCATTAACATCGTGCGTAATAAATAAAATCGTTTTTTTCCGCTTTTCCCATTGCTCCAACAGCCATTCCTGCATGGCCATTCTTGTAATCGCATCAAGCGCACTGAACGGCTCATCTAATATCATAAGATTAGAGCCGCTTAAAACAGTGCGCATAAAGGAGACCCGCTGCTTCATTCCCCCGGATAGCTCACTTGGATAACGATATTCTGAGCCCTTTAATCCGAATTCTTCAAGCAGTTCCATGACCTGCTTATGTGCCATTGCTTTTTTGATTCCTTTTAACTCAAGCGGTAAAGCTGCATTATCCAAGATAGATCGCCATGGCATAAGCAAGTCCTGCTGAGGCATATACCCAACACTTCCCAACCGATCTTTTCTGATCTCACCATTTAGTAAAATATCTCCGCCCGCCGGCTGCTCAAGCCCTGTAATTAAACGAAAGAGTGTACTTTTCCCCGATCCGCTCGGTCCTACAATGCTAATAAATTCCCCGTTATTGATAGATAAATTAAGAGTATGAAAAATCGAAAGTTTCTCTTCATCCCGCTCCCCTTCATAATGAAATGAAACTTCACGAAGCTGTAAAACAGACCTACTCATTGAACGGCCACATCTCTTTTTTATAGGACATATCCCAGAACATGTATTCAAACCTCGTTGTGTTTAGAAAAATTTCTTCCAACTCAGTAAGCTCTTTTTCTGATTTACCGGCCGTTAGATCATCTAAAAGCTTAATGCACCACTCTGCAAGCTGACCGAATTCGTCAGAGCTATACATTTTAATCCATTCTCCATAAAGCTCATGGTCGCTTGCGCCAGGAATCTGATTCAGTTCCTTCCCAATTTCCCAATAGCTCCACATGCACGGTAGAACGGCTGCTACTAAATCAGCAATCGATCCATTATGAGCAACTCCCATCATATAATGTGTATAGGCCAAAGTAGTGGGAGATGGCTTTGCATTTTCAAGCTCTTCCTCTGAAATGCCAAACTTCTTTGCATATTGACGATGGAGTGACATTTCCTCGTTCATTGTCGAGTCGAGCAATCGTGCAAATCTCCCCATCGTTTCAATATCCTTCGCCTTCACTGCTCCGATCGCAAATAATTTAGCATAATCGATTAAGTACAAATAATCCTGAACCATAAAAAATCGGAATTTCTCAGGATCAAGCGTCCCTTCTCCCATTTCTGCCACAAAAGGATGATGATGATTTTGCCGCCAGATTGGCTGAAGCTTTTCATGTAATTGTTGACTGAATTTCACTGCTTCTCACTCCTTTTTATTAGGCTTTATTAACTATGTCTGTTGATGCAGCACGGCTTGCCTTGGGGCGGACAGTAAGCCTCCTCGGTGGCAAACGCACCTGCTTGAGTCTCACTTGTCCCGCTTCAGCCCACAGGAGTCTCGCCTATCTGCCCCAATCAACGCTGTGTAAAAATTAACAATGGACTTTAACATAGCTTATTATTAAAACTTGTACAGTTATGAACTTTTCTTTGTAAAAGACCATTCATAAATAAATGCTAATATGACTTTTGTGTACTCCAGCAGCTGTTCAATCGATACTTGTTCATTGACAGCATGAGCGTTGTTTAAATCACCCGGACCGTAGATAACCGTTGGAATGCCGGCTTCTCCGAGCCATCCTCCGTCTGTCACTGTAGGGGACACATCAATAATCGCATGTTGCTTGCTGATATGCTCATGGGTACTCGCCAATAGCTTAACACCTGCATGATTTGGATCAATTTCAAGTGAAGGAAAAATCTCACCGCGATCCTCAATCATTGATGTACCGCCCCACTCAAATGTCGGCAGATTGTCTCTCAGCCACAAATCCGCCTTTGCGATCCCGAGAATATGCTCTTCTATTTCTGTTGCCACCTGTTCATGTGATTCATCAGGGTAATAGTGAACAGTGATCCATAGCCGGCATTCATCCGCGATAAAAGCGGCGTGTCTTCCCCCTTCAATCACAGCTGGATTAATCGTGTTGGTTCCCGGCAGAAACCCGGGGTAGCTCTTGGTCACAGCCCAATGGCGTTCCAGTTCCTGCAATCCCTCAATCACCTTCATCATTTTTTCAATGGCGCTTGCACCAGAAAGTCCTCCACCAGCATGGATCATGCTTCTTCTCGTAGCGTCATGGAAGGTTTTCTCGCTTTTCACCGTAATCCACCCGGTTATCACGCCGCCTTGTCCCTGAATATGTAAGTCACTTGTATCGACGACGACCGCAAAATCAGCCTTGTAGCCGCGTTTGCAGCATTCCCACGTACCCGCTTCTCCTACTTCTTCGCCAATGACTGATTGAAATATGATATCCCCTGGCAGCTTAACTCCTGCATCATGTAATAGCTGAAAAGCAAACATCGCCCCTGCCAGACCGCCTTTCATGTCTGCAGCTCCACGCCCTATGATTGCATTGTTTTTTACAACAGGGGTAAAGGGATCGACTTCCCACTGCTCAGCTTCATCTACTTCTGCCACGTCAATATGGCCATTAATGATAAGACTTTTATAATTCTCTGAGTCCGTTCCTTCTAAAACACCAACGACGTTTGGATCATTCGGGTATACATCCCACGTATCAATGGTAAAACCGAGATTTTTCATAAAGCCTGCAACAAATTCCTGTGCGTCCTTCGTATTTCTGGCTGGGGGTGCAGGTGTCTTATAGGAAATTAAATCCTTCACTAAATCAATAAGTTCTTCTTTTCTATCGACTACTTGTTTAATTAAGATTGATAGATTCTTATCCATCCAGATCCCCTTCCCTATAATTTTTTGCAACAAAAAACCACTTTCTTTGTAGGAAGAAGTGGTTGTAAACAACGAATGAAATCCTGATGGGATATGATTTTGTTATCAGTCGCTATACCTCTTCCTTTCGCTAGCATTACCTAGATCAAGTAATAAGGGTCAAGACTAGACGTCTCTCTCAGCTTTTCCAAGCCCCCCCAGGGTAGTAAATATTCAATTTTTATTAAAAAGAATAAATTTTTATTTATTCAAGATCACTCTGTTAGTTTTACCATACTAAAATATTTTTTTCAATGAAATAGTCTAAATGCTCTATTGAATTGGGACTAGAAGAAATTTATAGTTTATAACCAATTCTTGTAGTAATTAATAATCTCCTAGAAAAGCAGGTGAAAAAATGAAAGACTGCATAGGCTATGGTTTAGCCAACAAACGATATCCAGTAAATGTTGTATGTGAAAATGATTTTGTCTGTTGTGTTCTGGACCACGAGCCATTTAATGAAGAGCACACATTGATTCTCCCCAAATTAGCATTTTAATGAATTAGAGGATCTAGACAAAGAAACAGCAAATCATAGGATGCCTGTCTCGATTCTCATTTCAAAGGGAATAAAAAGATTGTTTAACCCTGACGGCATTACTGTTTTTCAAAATGGCGGTATCTTTAATGAGCTAGGATCATTATCATCTACATGTTGTAACAAGATTTAAAGAATAGTCCTTTGATGCTTTTTATTCGGAAAATCCCTTTAAAAACAAGCTATGTTATAGAATATTGTTGATTGGAACGGAAGGCGCGAGACTCTTGCGGACTGAAGCGGGAAGCGAGCGTCTGCAGCGGAAATCTACACACACATTTAACAAAGCCATAAATGAAAAGAAAAGGAAAGAATGGTAATCACATCAGACAACTTAAAAAATATGATACAAAATATTCTCTTAGAAAAAACGGATATAAGCAACTAAAAAAGAGAATGCTAAATTAATAACATTCTCTCCTTAATTTAATTCGCTGCATCTTCCAACAGCCAATTAATAAAATCCTCATAGTTTTCACGCGAAACCTCATGTCCGGCAGAATAGGAAGTAAATCGTACGTTCTGACTGCGTGCTTTAAAGAACTCGTAATTATCTTGTCCAAACGTTAACGGAAAAATAGGATCAAATTCCCCGTGTGAAATATAAATGGAGACATCTTCTATTGATTGAATCAGATATTCGTCTTTCACAAAGCCCGGAATATATCCATTTAACGCAACGATTCCTTTAAGTTGATTGCCCATTGTTAACGCAAGGGTCATGGCCAAAATCGCTCCTTGACTGAAGCCAAATAAATATTGATGCTGCTGGTCAATTGGATACGTTTCACCTGTATACTGAATAAAGGATTGTAAAAGCTCTACTGATTGATCAAAGGATGCTCTGTCCGGGTTTCCGATCCCTTTTATCGTAAAATGAGCATAGCCAAACCCTTCCGGAAGCGATCCCCGTACAGCAATAAGAATGAATTGATCCTTAAGCTCCTGTGTTAAACCGAGCATATCATCCTCATTACTTCCTTTTCCATGCATGGCATAGATCACGGGATACTTTTTTCCTTCCTCCATTTTGGCTGGAAGAACAATTTTGTACGACAACGGACTTTTCATGGTTTCATCACCCTTCATTCCTGTTAAAATTGAAGCTTTATATGTCTAAAGTAGTTTATCGAAGCTCGCCCCAAATTTATCCGCACTTCGGGACTAATTTATCATATAAAAGTAGAATTAGATTGTGTTCAATCTAATTCTACTTTTATTCCCTTCCCTCTAAAGCTGCCACATCAACGTTCCCGCTCCTCAATTAAGAGCTTTCTCCAATATGTCCAGAGCGTTCAATTTTCGTTTTTAAGTATTTCTCATTAAACTCGGAAATATCTCCCCATAAAGGTGTTCTCCCAGCTACATTCATGCCTGAACTCTGTAAGGCCTCTAATTTTTTCGGATTATTGGTAATCAGCGTTACCGGCTTGGTTCTTAATGCTTTTAATACTTGAATTGCATCGCTGTAGTCGCGGGAATCATCAACAAATCCAAGGTTTAAATTAGCCTCTACTGTATCGTAGCCATTTTCCTGAAGAACATAAGCCATTGCTTTACTGAACAAACCAATGCCTCTGCCTTCATGATTGGCAAGATAAAATAGCGCTCCAGTACCGTGTTCCACAATCATTCTCATCGATTGCTTTAATTGAAAACCACAGTCGCATCGTTTGCTGCCAAAAATATCACCTGTGTGACAAATGGAATGCATACGGATCAATGCTTCGTCTGCATCTTTAAAATCGCCATACACTAGTACACTGGATTGCTGAAAATCTGCGAGATTAGAGGATGAAAGTTTTTCAATAATTCCTTCCAAGCTATCTGCTACTTCCTCACACTGCAGCCAGCTGTACCATTGGAAAACAACAGTTTCCCCATCCAGGTTCACTGGTAATCGAATGGGTCCTACGAGGTAAGTAGCTCCTACATCCGATTTAATAAGCTGTATTTTCTCTTCCAATATGGACAAAACTTTACTATCTATTTTTGTGCTGATCATGGATTCATGCGCTCCTTTGAATTAGTCGATCATTATATATTAAACTCTCATCTTTACTATCGTTCCTTTAATATTAAATTCAACTAAATATTCCTTATAAGAATCTTTGTTTTTTATAAGATAACAATTTTTGGTGTTGATTGTCAACAATAAATTCGTTAATATGAATATAAGTTTTCTATTAAGAAACTTTAGAGGTGGTTAATCATGAGCATTGATATCGGTTCAAAAATCCGTGCAATAAGAAATAGAAAAAAGATCACAATTGCCCAAATGTCCGAAGAAACCGGGCTTTCAAAAGGTTTTATAAGCAATGTAGAAAATAATAATACCTCCCCTTCCATTAGCACACTGCAAACCATTTCATCATTTTTAAGCGTTCCGCTGCCCTATTTGCTGCTAGAAAAAAAACAGCAAATGTGTGTCGTCAAAAAAGATGAACGAAAGTGTACAACTTTAAGCAAAGGAAATTTAAAAATTGAGCATTTATCCTCTAAAGGCGGCTTACGTATGATGCGTGTTGAATTTCCTCCTGGTGCATCAACTGGCGATGCACATGCACATGAGGGTGAAGAATGTCATTTGGTACTGCAAGGAAGAATCATCGCTGAGCAAGGAGAGGACTCGGTGATTTTGGAAGAAGGAGATTCTTTTAGCTGGAATGCAAGTGTACCGCATTATGTAAAAAACATTGGAGATGAACCTGCAGTAGTTTTGATTGGAATTTACACTGATGTTGAATCTGATCATCTACTATAATCGATCATTATTAAATCTTCATTTCGAAATTGATCTCCCGTGTTAAACCTGAAAAAGAACCTGTTAGGGCCTCCAACAGGTTCTTTTCATTCAGATCGGGTATATTTAAACCTGTTTTTGCGCTAAACTTTGTCGCACTTTGGCTGTAGCTGCAACCATGTTTTTCAGCGAATCGATGGTTTCTGATTCACCTCTTGTTTTCAGACCGCAATCCGGGTTAATCCAAAATTGCTTTGGCCCAAGTACACTTAACCCTCGTTGAATCATTTGAACCATCTCTTCAACATCCGGCACACGCGGGCTATGAATATCATAAACACCTAAACCTATATCATTATGATATGCATGATCTTCAAAGGATGATACAAGCTCACCATGGCTCCGTGATGTCTCAATTGAAATGACATCTGCATCTAAATCTCTGATTGGATCAATGAAATCATGAAATTCACAGTAGCACATATGTGTATGAATTTGTGTTGTATCCTCTACAGAAGAGGTAGTAATTTTAAACGAAGCAACAGCCCAGTTCAAATATTGATCCCATGCTTCTTTTTTCAGCGGCAGCCCTTCGCGAAGTGCCGGTTCATCAACTTGGATCATCGTAATCCCTGATTCTTCAAGTGCTTCTACCTCTTTTCTTAGCGCAAGTGCTAGCTGATAGGTCACTTCACTTCTCGGAATATCATCACGTACAAAGGACCAATTTAAAATCGTAACAGGTCCTGTAAGCATTCCTTTAACAGGCTTATCTGTTAAGGATTGTGCAAAGAGGCTTTCCTTTACCGTCATCGGCTCAACGAATTCAACATCACCATAAATCAGCGGTGGTTTCACACAGCGAGACCCGTATGACTGCACCCATCCATTTTTCGTAAAGGCAAAACCGTTCAGCTTTTCACCAAAATATTCGACCATATCAGTTCGTTCAAATTCTCCATGGACCAGTACGTCTAATCCTAGTTCTTCCTGAAGTTTAATCCATCTTTCGATTTCAGCTTCAATAAATCCTTCATACTTCTCTGCACTCCACTCGCCTTTTTTATAGCTTAGGCGTGCTTTTCTGACTTCCTTCGTCTGCGGAAAGCTTCCGATCGTTGTGGTCGGAAGAAGCGGAAGATCCCATTTTGATTGCTGTTTTTCATTTCTTACATCAAAATCCGAAGTACGCTGTGCTTCTTTTTCTGTGATCGAGGCTACTGCTTCTCTAACAGCTGATCGATTTCTAGCTTCTGATTTCGCTAATGTACGAATGGCGGTTTCATTTGCAGCAAATAAGTGTTTCCCCTGATCACCTATGTTCACAGATTCAGCAAGCTGTACAAGCTCTTCAATCTTTTCATCTGCAAACGCTAAGGCAGACTGTACCGTTGAATCCAAATGTGATTCACTACGTACATTCACAGGGACGTGAAGCAGACTGCTCGATGGCTGTACTAATAGGCGTTCGTTAGGAACAATGGCTGTTATCGTTTGAATCAGGTCATATTTCTTTTTCAAATCTGCACGCCAAATATTTCGTCCATCGATTACTCCGGCTGCAAGCACTTTATCTTTAGGAAATCCATATGCCTTCAGGCTTGCCAATGTTTTTTCTCCACCGTGCACAAAATCAAGACCAATGCCTTGTACAGGAAGCTTCATAACCTCTTCGTACCACTCTACTGCGTCAAAATACGTTTGCAGCATGATGGAGAGATCAGGTGCCGCTTCATTCAGTTTTTTATAAATAAATTCTACTGTTTTCATTTCATCATGCGTGATGGAAGTAACAAGGATCGGCTCATCAATCTGAACCCACTTTACCCCATCCTGTTCAAGCTCTTTCAAAAGCTGCTCGTATAATGGAAGCAACTCCAAAATAAACTGAGGCAGTTCCTTGTCTTCGTAGCCTTTTGCTAATTTTATAAATGTATATGGACCAACAATAACTGGCTTCCCTTCAATGCCAAGCTTGTCCTTTGCCTCACGATATGCCTGAAGCGGTTTATTTTCGTTCAAGCTCATTTTCCCTTTTGAATACTCAGGAACAATATAGTGATAGTTAGTATTAAACCATTTTGTCATTTCACTGGCAGCAGCTTCTTTATTTCCTCTAGCCATCGCAAAATACGTTTCAAGAGACGTTTTTGCTCCAGAAGCTTGGATGCGATCCGGGATAAGCCCAAACATCACAGCTGTATCCAGGACGTGATCATATAACGTAAAATCACCTACGGGAATCAGATCAATCCCTTTATCTTTTTGTTTTTGTAAATGCTTCAAACGAATTTCTTCCGTTTGCTGCAGAAGCTCTTCTTCACTAATTTTTTTTGCCCAGTGGGCCTCCAGTGCTTTCTTCCATTCACGATTTTCTCCAATTCTCGGATAGCCTAATAAACTTGTTTTTAACGTATTCATTCTAAAACCTCCATTTTTATGTATTACTGGCACAACAAAAAAGGCATTCCCAACGATCATAAAGAACGTTAGAAATGCCTAAGTAAAGGGTACACTGCACCCTTGATTGGTCCGCTTCTCTAACACCTCCCTATCTCCCGTAGGTTTAACAGTGTTGTCGAAATAGGCAGGTCTCCTGACTCAAGGATCAATATTAGCTACACCCCTTCCCAACCCAATTGGATCAGTGGTTTTTTGTATACTAATTCCCCTTTTACAGTGGCGGGACCGTGCCGGAATTACACCGAGCTTCCCTTTTAATCCTTGAACTTATTCATTCAAGGAACCTACTTCCACATTTTATGGAGTTTTCACTATCATGCTTCTTCTAAATGTTCATTACACAAATTGTAAGAATATTTTTTGAATTACGAATAAGGGTAACATGAGGATGTAAGGACGTCAATAACACATTTATAAAACAAAAAGTGAGATATAAAAAATAAATAAAACTGCAAAAACCTTCTTTATTATTAAAAGGCACAAGGGCAAAAATCATGTTCTATTATTTATCTCTGCTCACCAATTAAATGTTCCCCTAATATAGAAATTACAACAAAATAAGAACATTATTATCCTTATAAAAAATTCACAGTTATATAGTTAGGAGGAAACTGTCATGCAGTTAGAATCAAATCTAAAAGAAAGTATAGTGAAGATCATCCAAACACCTGTAGTTTCATTTTCAAGAAAACGAATCACCCCTATATATAATCCTCATATGGTTGATCTCTTAGAGCGTAAACATGTAGATGCTTCGGATTTAATTAAATTTGTCATTGGGTATCAAAAATCAAAGTTTAACTTTCAATCTCCCCCGGAAACATTTTCATGGAATCAATTTTCCTTTTATTTATTATTTCATTTTGAAGATACAGCCATCTACGGTGTGAATACCGACCCACATCGTCAATCAGTGGATTCAACCTTACTTGATATGGAAGCGATTTTAGAGAATATTTATGATGTCATCTACATCGCAGATGATAACGGAAAAACCGTACGTGTCAGCTCCTCCGCCAAAGAAATATGGGGGATCCGTTCAGAAGAATTAGTTGGGAGAAGTGTGTATGAGCTAGAGAAAGATGGTGTCTTTAAGCCTTCTGTGACCAGGTTAGTCATTGAACGGAAAGAAAAGGTAACCTCGTTCCAAACTACACAGACCCGCAAACGTTTAATGATTACTGGCATTCCAGTATATAATGCCTCAGGTGATTTCAAACGAATAGTGAATTTTTCTCTTGATATTACAGAAGTTAGAAATTTACAGCAAGAATTGAGTTCTACAAAAAATTCACTTGGAGAATATAAGGCAGAACTTGATAACCTGCGGACTAGAAAAGGAATGAACCAAAAGGTAATCCATCGAAGTAAAGCAATGAAAAAGGTTATACATCTAGCAGAAAAAGTCCTACCAACAGATACACCTATCTTTATACAAGGAGAAGAAGGTGTAGGAAAAAGCTTTCTTACACAACCGGACAAGGTCACCTTAATTCTTTATGTGAGGCTGCCAAACACCTTCAGGTCACCGTAGTAACGGGGATAAATGAAGTTGTTGACCATTATGATGGAAATATATAACTCACTTGTTACAATCGGTGCTAATGGAGAGATTTTAAATGTACATCGCAAATTATTTCCAAGTAATCGTGAAAAATCATTTCACACTAGAGGTGATGCCAGCACCTTAAAAGTTGTTGATACACCAAGTGGACGTGTCGGCGGGCTGATCTGTTATGAACATTTGCAGCCACTTCTTAAATATTCGTTGATTTCACAAGGAGAACAGATTCATTGTGCTTCATGGACGGGATAGCCGGACTTCCCAAGTGGACGTTCAAATAAAGGAGTCATTGAAACGGCGAGTAAAGCCTACGCATCGGAGGGTCAGTGCTTTGTCATTGCATCTTCCTACTATGTGACAAAAGAGCAAGGTGAACAATCATCTCTTCATGCTGCAAGCTGGGACTTTTTTGGGGGAGTGCCATTATTGGTTCAAGTGGAGAATATTTAGCCGGTCCTTTATACGACGAAGAAGGGATCCTCTATGCAGAACTTAATTTTGGTTTAATCCCAAAACGAAAAGCCTCCATCGATACGACAGGGCGTGATTCGTATCCAGAGGGGCTGGAATTAGTTAATTATCATCTTTAATAATTCATAAATAAAAGGGGCTGTTCCATCTATCGTTTTTAATTGACAGATGAGCACAGCCCCTTTTATATGCTAATAATGTTATAAACAAAATTACGACGCTAATTTTTCTTCTTGTTTTTGTTTTTCCGACAAGCGTTTAATATCGAATCGGATTAAAATTGAGACAATTAATGCTGCGATAAATAATCCACCAAATACGGTTAAGCTAGCTGCGTACGTACCTGTCGTATCTTTAACCCAAGCGGCAAACAAAGGACCTGCAAGCCCTGCAGCTGCCCATGCTGTTAAAATATAGCCATGAATGGCGCCAAGCTGCTTTGTTCCAAAAATATCTCCAATAAATGCTGGAATTGAAGCAAATCCTCCACCGTAGCATGTATAGATAACAGCTAGCATTACTTGAAACAATAGTGCTGTACTCGTTTGTGGAAGCATAAAAAATAAGCCGATTTGCAAGACAAAGAATGTAGTGTACGTATTTGTACGGCCAATATAATCAGAAACGGAAGCCCAGCCGATTCGTCCAAGTCCGTTAAAAATCCCTAAAACACCAACTAGAGCAGCAGCTTCAGCTGTCGAAAGCCCAATGGTTTCTTCAGCAAGCGGTTTAGCTGCTGATAAAATGGCAATCCCGCATGTAATGTTAATGAAAAGCATAATCCAAAGGTAATAAAAACGTTTTGTTTTGACCGCCTCATTAGCTGTTAATTGCGCTAAATCTTGTTTCAACTTAACTTTTCCACTGTTCACTTTATCTTTAAAGCCTTCAGGCAGCCAGCCTTCTTCCGGCTTTGCCAAGTAAAGAGAAGAGAATAGCATAACGATAAAGTATGAGATACCTAGTATGTAAAACGTACTCGCAATACCAACAGATTTAATCAGCATATCCATAATCGGGCTGCTAATTGCGGCAGCAAACCCAAAGCCCATGATCGCAAGCCCAGTTGCTAAGCCTCTTCGATCTGGAAACCATTTTACTAGCGTTGAGACAGGAGCGATGTATCCAACTCCAAGACCAATTCCACCTAACACTCCATAGGATAAATATAACAACGGAAGAGAGCCTAACTGAACAGCAAATCCCGCACCCGTAATACCAGCGCCAAAGAAAGCTGCTGCTAGTAAACCTGCTTTTCTCGGCCCGTATTTTTCCACAAAATGACCTAAAAACGCTGCTGATAATCCTAAAAATAAAATAGCGATACTAAATGTTAGCTGTACTTGCTGATTGGACCAGCCAAATTCCTCAATCAATGGATTCGTAAAGTTACTCCATGCATAAACAGATCCAATTGAAAGATGGATTCCCACTGCAGATAAAGCGATTAACCAGCGATTCTTTCCCTTTTTCATACTATAGCTTCCCCCTTTTATCTTGCTTTTCAAACCATTCTGCAATGCTCGGGGCATATCATCCAGCTGCAAAAACTTCAAATAAAAAAGCAACATTCAAAAAGCCTATTGTCATAAGCTCTTTAAAATGTTGCTTAACCTTCCCACATTTTCGTTGCAGGAACGTCAATCATCATGTTTTATAAAATGAAAAATGAGCAGGACTTGAATACTATTTTTCATTAGCTGTATGTTCACAGAAAGTTCACTTGTAAGCGATTCCTATTTTATCAAAAGAAAAATAAGACCGCAACACTTTTATTTAAATACATTCCGTATTATTTATTCGATTGGTTTGTCGAATACGAATACAGAAACAGCGATATCCTCCTCTACCTTAAAGTCAGAAAACAAATGAACGAGCTTTGCTTCTACTATTTCTTCTAACCCTTCAGGGGGCATGTTGGCATATACTTCCTGAATTAATTTAGTCCTTGCCAGGTGAACCATTTCCTTGCCTTCTTTTGTTCGCCCGATAAATTTTTCAGTCGGTGTTAAATTTCCATATAAGGTGGAAATCGCCATGTTTTCTACAAATACCGTATGAATTCTCTCTGGACCTTTTCCTAATAAATCTTTTCGCAATTTTCGAATGATGTCGTTGAAACCGTGTATTTTAGCAGATATCCTAATCATCCCCAATAATTAAATTAACGTACTTAATGATCCCATAAAATATAGTAACATTATTATAATTTTAACTTAATAGTTATTTAGAATTTATTGTTTATTTGTAAAGTAAGCGCTATAATAGGAGTGTTATAGTAGATGGAATCAAAATAGTGATTATCTGTTGTGATTCTATAAACTTTTGAATCGTTAATTATTGGACTGGTCGTATAGTAAGAACTGCTATTAAACTACTCCACTATGAAAACACCTTTCTCTATTTTATAGTAAAGGTTGTTAGCATGGTGGATTTTTTATGTTCGAAAGGAAGGTATCGTAATGGACAACAAAACAGTTAATGTCCTGATTAATGGACAATCGTATGAAGCTCCGGTTGGTGCAACGATCCTGGAAGTGATCAATCAAAATGAGATCGCACACCCTCAAATTTGCTATGTTCCAGAGGTTGATCCTATTCAAACCTGTGATACATGTATGGTTGAGGTAAATGGAAAGCTTACTCGTTCGTGCTCGACGAAGATAATAGAGAATATGAATATTGACCTCTCTTCCACTCGCGCAAAAGAAGCACAAACAGAAGCAATGGATCGGTTACTAGAAAACCATCTGCTTTATTGTACCGTTTGCGACAATAACAACGGAGATTGTAAGGTACATAATACGGCAGAAATGATGGAAATTGAGCATCAAAAATACGAATACAAACCAAAAGTGGATCCTACAGAAGTAGATATGTCTCACCCATTTTATCGCTATGATCCTAATCAATGCATCGCTTGCGGACAATGTGTTGAGGTATGCCAAAATCTTCAAGTAAATGAAACACTTTCGATTGACTGGGAAGCAGATCGTCCGCGCGTTGTCTGGGATGACGGAACTTCCATTGACAATTCCTCTTGTGTCAGCTGCGGGCAATGTGTCACGGTTTGCCCATGTAATGCACTGATGGAAAAATCTATGCTGGGTGAAGCTGGTTTTATGACGGCGATCAAACCGGATCTTCTTGAGCCAATGGTAGAGCTAGTTAAAAAAGTAGAGCCAAGCTACTCCGGTATTTTTGCAGTCTCTGAAGTAGAAGCTGCTATGCGTGAGACCCGTACGAAAAAGACAAAAACGGTATGTACATTCTGCGGTGTTGGCTGTTCATTCGATGTATGGACAAAAGGAAGAAAAATTTTAAAAGTTCAACCTTCTGAAGGTCCAGTTAATGCGATCTCTACTTGTGTTAAAGGAAAATTCGGCTGGGATTTCGTCAACAGCGAAGAACGCCTGACAATGCCTTTAATCCGTAAAAATGGAGAATTCATTGAGTCTACATGGGATGAAGCACTTGATCTAGTAGCAAGTAAATTGGGCGGGATCAAAAATGAATACGGCAGCGATGCACTAGGCTTCATTTCTTCTTCAAAAATTACGAATGAAGAAAACTATGTGATCCAAAAATTAGCACGTCAAGTATTTGGAACAAACAATGTAGATAACTGTTCCCGTTATTGCCAATCCCCTGCAACAGACGGTTTATTCCGTACAGTAGGTATGGGCGGTGATGCCGGAACGATTAAAGATATTGCAGCAGCTGGTCTCGTTATTATTGTAGGAGCAAACCCTGCTGAAGGTCACCCTGTACTTGCTACTCGCGTGAAACGCGCTCATAAATTGCATGGTCAAAAACTAATTGTTTCTGACTTGCGAAAAAATGAAATGGCCGAGCGTTCTGATATTTTCATGAGTCCAAAACAAGGGACAGACCAGGTTTGGTTAATGGCAGTTACGAAATACATGTTCGATAACGGCTGGCATGATCAAAAATTTATTGATGAAAATGTTTTATATCTTGAAGACTTTAAGCAAGTGTTAGATAAATACACACTAGAATATGCAGAAGAAATTACAGGTATTAAGAAAGAAACGATGATTGAAGTGGCAAAAATGATCCGTGATGCTGACGGAACTTGTATTCTTTGGGGAATGGGTGTTACACAAAATACAGGCGGAAGCGACACGTCTGCTGCTATTTCGAATTTACTTCTAGCAACAGGCAACTATCGCCGTCCGGGTGCTGGTGCCTATCCTCTTCGCGGGCATAACAACGTGCAAGGCGCTTGTGATATGGGATCTCTTCCTGGTTGGCTGCCTGGCTATCAGCATATTACAGATGACATTGCTCGTACGAAGTTTGAAAAAGCATACGGCGTGCCTATCAGCGGCAAGCCTGGTAAAGATAATATTCAAATGCTGCATGCCATTGATAAGGGTGAGATGAAAGGGATGTACATCGTAGGAGAAGATATGGCATTGGTTGATTCTAACGCAAACCATGTTCATGATGTTCTTTCAAGCCTTGACTTCCTTGTCGTTCAAGATATATTCCTATCGAAGACAGCCCAATATGCAGATGTCATTCTTCCAGCTGCTCCTTCTTTAGAAAAAGACGGAACGTTTACCAATACGGAGCGCCGCGTTCAGCGTTTGTATCAAGCTCTTCCTACTACTGGGGAATCAAAAGCTGACTGGAGAATTGTCCAGGATATTGCAAACCGTATGGGTGCAGACTGGAATTACTCACATCCAAGTGAAATCTTTGCAGAAATGGCGAGTCTTTCTCCAATATTTGGTGAAGCAAATTATGAAGTACTTGAAGGCTGGAACAGCTTCCTTTGGGGCAGCTTGGACGGCAAAAGCACTCCGCTTCTTTATGAAGATGGATTCAACTTTGCTGATAAAAAAGCACGCTTCGCCCTTTCAGATTGGGTTCTGCCTGCTGAATTCCCTGAAGAGTTCGATCTTAACATTAACAATGGCCGTATATTGGAGCATTTCCATGAAGGAAATATGACAAACAAGTCAAAAGGGATTCAAAAAAAGGTGCCTGATGTATTCGTTGAGGTTTCACCAGCATTGGCAAAAGAACGTGGTGTAAAAGACGGTTCTTTGGTCCGCCTCATCTCACCTTTTGGAGCACTTAAATTGAACGTTATCGTTACCGATCGCGTCAAAGAGAAGGAATTATTCCTTCCTATGAACTCTGTAGACAGAGAAAAAGCGATTAATTTCTTAACAGGACCAGCAGTAGATACACGTACTAATACACCTGCATATAAGCAAACGAAGGTCCGTATGGAATTAATTAATGTCGACGGTGAAATTAAGATTCCTGCTACAAGTCCGCGCAGCAAAAAACGCTACCCGCAAAACGGGGTTGAAGTTGAACGAAAATGGAATCGTCCAGGATATGTACATTTAACGGATAAATGATAGGAGGATCTATCAATGGCATTACCGATTACAATGATCAAAAAAAACGCACAAACTGAAGAACAAATAAAACAGCAAAAGCTAGAAGAATTAACCGCTCTTCTAGCTCAAAATGACGATGCATTAACGAAGACACTTGATATTATTCGTGAATTGAATAATTCAGGCGCTTTAGAGGCAGCAAGCTCGATGCTTCAATCAAAGGAAAAAATCGCAAAAATTGCTGTTGATCAAGTGGGCCGTGAACCGATTACCAATATGATTAACAATTTAATGGGCGCCGCTGGTATATTAACGAATGTCGATGCCGAAGTGACAACGAAGCTCGTTGGCAGTGTGGTTTCAGGCTTACAGCATGGTGAAGAATTCGTACAAAGCGAGAAACAAATAGGCGTAATGGATCTCTTGAAAGTATTGAAGGATCCTGATGCAAACCGTGCCATTGGATTTGGAATTCATTTCCTAAAGGGCATGGGTAAAGAACTAAAATAATAAGCACCTGATATATCCTAAAAACTTCGGTTTTTAGGATATATTTATGAATATCATTATGCTGATCATTTTGAAAGGGGCGTCATTTGATGCTAACAAAAGAAAAAATACTAGAGGCTTTAAAACATGTAGAGGATCCTGAACTGCATAAGAGCGTCGTGGAACTAAACATGGTGCGCAACATTGCTATTGAGGGCACAAATGTTGAACTAGAAGTGGTATTAACCATCTCAGGCTGTCCATTGAAAGCAAAAATCCATGACGACGTCGAGCAAGCCATAATAGATGCGGGAGCCACATCTGTTTCCCTTACCTTTGGAACGATGACACCGGAAGAGCGCGCTGAATTAACCAAATCACTTAAAAAAGAAGCAACCACTGATACTGGTATGCCTGATATGCTGCGTCCTGATTCAGGCGTAAAATTTATTGCTATTACAAGCGGTAAAGGCGGCGTAGGTAAATCAACAGTGACGATTAATCTTGCTGTGGCACTTGCACGTCAGGGAAAAAGAGTAGGTATTCTTGACGCCGATATTTATGGCTTCAGTATTCCAGCTATGATGAAAATTAAACAAAAACCGACGATGATCGATCAAACGGTAATTCCTGTCGTGAGCAACGGGGTAAAAGTTATGTCAATGGGCTTTTTCTCAGCCGATAATAACCCTGTTATGTGGCGCGGTCCTATGCTGAATAAATGGATTCGCAATTTTCTTGTGAATACACACTGGGGACCATTAGATTACCTTCTTCTTGATTTACCGCCTGGAACTGGCGATGTAGCGATTGATGTTGCGGCTATGATTCCGCAAGCAGAGGAAATTATTGTAACAACTCCTCATAATGTAGCTTCATTCGTCGCTTCCAGAGCCGGTGTAATGGCGAAGCATACGAAACACACCATTTTAGGCGTCGTTGAAAACATGGCCTTTTACGAGGAACAGGACGGCTCAAAGAACTATCTATTCGGTCGAGGCGGCGGTGATGCTTTAGCCACAGAGCTTGATAGCCAAGTGATTGCTACCATTCCCTTTGCTTCACCTAAGGAAAATAAAGTAACCTCTGTGTTTGATGAAGAATCATATATTAGCGAAGTATTTTCATTATTAGCCGAGGATATCTCATTTAAAATGGAAGCTGAGAAAGTATAAATGAAAATGGCTCAAGCATTGTTTAGTTCGAACAATGCTTGAGCCTTTTATTTTTGATAGGATACCAGTTATTATGCATGTTAAAACATGAATCATCCTTGTTTTCTAAGCACCTGCTGAAAATAAAATCGGTAGGTATTTCGCAGAAAGGTTTCGATCGGAAGTTGAACCTCTACCTGATATTTGCTCATGATGAAAGGGAAACGTTTCATTCCTTTTTCCCGCAACAGATCATCTTTTTCCGGGTATTTCTCCTTCGTTAATTCTATGATCAGACCTTCCACGATTGGCCAGCACTGTTCTTTCAAATACTGAAGAGCTTCCTTGTCCTTCTCATGCTGGTAGCGTTGAATATATTGATCTAGTTTTGCTTCCATTTTCGTCACCTGCTCACCATTATTTAAATCCTGCTATTCCCTATCATACGATTTGCTCTTTTTTCTTAATATTCTTTCCATAGTTCCTTCCCCACTCTTCAAGCTGTTCTAGGACGGGCATTAAGCTCTGCCCTGTTTCTGTAAGAGAATACTCTACCTTAGGGGGGATAACAGGGTAAACTTCGCGGTGTACCAATCCGCTGCCCTCTAATTCTCTCAGCTGGTTTGTCAGCATTTTTTGTGTAACCTTCGGGATTAGTTTCTTCAGCTCCGAAAAGCGCTTTGTCCCCTTTAATCCCAAATGGCACAAAATGAGGAGCTTCCATTTCCCCTCTATTACTGATAATGTTAGTTCTTTTTCACAATAAAACGTCTTATCTTTTACTGGTGTCAGTTTATTCTTCCCCCATTCATCCAGTTTTTTTAATACCGGCAACAGGCTTTTCCCCAGCTCCGTTAATGAATATTCCACTTTCGGCGGCACCACCTTAAATACTTCCCTATGAACCAGCCCATTTTTCTCAAACTCTCTTAATTGATTCGTTAACATTTGCTGAGTAATATTGGGAATTAGGTTTTTCAGCTCAGTAAATCGTTTTGCTCCCTTTAATCCAAGGTTGCATAAAATGATCAATTTATATTTCCCTTCAATGACAGAAAGGGTTAATTCTTTTTCATAATAAGGGTTATTTATTTTTTTGGTTAATGATTTTGTTGTCATTCCAAACCGCTCCTCATCCATTAGTCTACTTTATGATACTATAACAAAAATTAGTGCCTACTTACATAATATAATCCTAGTATGTATGATAGATTGTATTGATTGAACATATATGAGACACGAAACTTATAAAGAATCACAAGTAACTTATTACATTTTAGAAAAGGAGTTTTAAACATATGAATCGTTTTACAATACCTAGAGACGTATTTTATGGAGAAGGATCGATTGAAGCACTGAAAGATCTTGAAGGTCAAAAAGCTACGATCGTTATCGGAGGAGAATCGATTAAAAAATCAGGCTATCTTAATAAAATTGAATCGAATCTAAAAGAAGCTGGCTTTGAAATTCAGCTGATTGAAGGAGTAGAA
>NZ_JXRP01000013.1 GCF_000829435.1 Jeotgalibacillus soli | reverse complement strand
GTGAAGTAACGGCAGAAGATCTGAAAAAGATTTATATCGCTGCCTTTAACGGTGATAAAGTTGATTTTTAATCGAACGTGAATAGAGCTGTCCCGTACGTCGTCCATGATGGACCGGCGTATGGGGCAGCTTTTTTGTATTTTGGTAACGGCTTGGAAATGTGTGCGCACCGCCTGTAAATGTATGCGCGCGGCTTGGAAATTTGGAGGACGGCCTGCAAATGCGGGAGCACAGCCTGTAAATTAAAATAACGGCTATAGTTTGGGGCGCAAGGCTCGTAAATTTTAAGGTCAGCATGCAAAAATATGATGAGCACGGCTCGTAAATCGTAATTAACGGCCTGGAAATGCTCAAGCCCCCCCTGAAACAGACTGTTCCTTCATAAATCATACAAATTCTACCGAGACATCCTCTCCTTGATAGATGTCCTTCATCTTCTTTCTAACTGCACAAAAGCATCATAAACTTAACTGTTGATATAAGCTATTATAAGCATTTTCAGCCGCAACCCATTTTTCATAGCGTTTTTGGACTTTATTAAGATCTTGTTCAGACTCAAGCTCCGAATCAATCTTCTATAATTCCTGCTCAATCTTTTCCAGCAACTCCAGCAGCTTTTCTTCCGACATCTCGTTCGAAAGGGCCGAGTCGTTTGAGCTTATTTTAAAATTACTTTTTTTTGAATTTTTCCCTATTGTTTCATGTGAAACGATTGAATTTTTTGTTTGTAACGCCAACCGCCTGGTAAATGCCCATTCATATGGTCCTTCCATTACCTGGAGCTTTCTATTACTCCACCATCCAATTCTTGTGAACATACGATTAAGAAAATAGCGATCGTGGGAAACGACTATTCTAGCTCCATGATAATCTCTTAAGAATTCATCAAGCCATTCGATCGATTCAATATCCAGATGATTCGTTGGTTCATCCAGTAGTAATATTTCTGGACGCTGAAGAAGCAGTAACCCCAGCCCTTCATCATTTGATTTACCTGCCAAACAACCATTTTCATTTCCTTCCAAATCGGTAATGAAAACTCTTTTCACAGCTATTTTCCCATAAAAAATAGCCATAGAGGATGCTTTTCCTCCATGGCTAACAACGAATAGACACGATTGATGAAGTGTGTTCCGGGCACACCTCTTGTCTTTCATTGTCGATTGCAAGAAATGGAAAAGAGATCTCTGAATGTAATTGGTTACATGCTTTTGCTTAAAAAAGGACAGACTAAGCCAATTTTGCATTTTAGCATGAGTAATCGCACGGCAAATTGCAATAAGTGATTGAATTAACGCGCGAATCTCCAATCCATTACTCATCTCTTTCCACCTCTTATTCCGCTCTATAAATAATATGATTGAACTATATGGAATATTCCCATAAATCACAAGAATGTAATCACTTCCATCACTTTTCCCCTTTCTCATTTACATGAAAGAATATTTGGTACAGAAAATGGTTTCAATATTTTATGTAAGCAGGCCTGTTCTTTCATACCAGACCTCGTATTAGCTGTAATGCTCGTTAGAATGCTTTAATCCTTTAAGATAGGTGTTAAATTATTGATTACATTTTGCAGCTTTTCACTGTTCTTAGCATACATGTTCTGCGCTTCTTTTATTTCTGTACTTAGAGCAAAAACCTCTAAGTCTGCCTGGCATTTTTTCAGCGTGGCGTATAGCAAAGGTTTTTCTTGAGGAGCTGCTACTTCCAGCTGATCATCGAAAAGGTCCACCGTTAATTGGCCAAAAGAATCCACCTGTCCAAAAAATACATTTTCTATTGTAACGCCCAGTTTCTCAAGCTCTGTTTTCAGCCATTTTCTATTTCGCCCTATTGTTGACAACGGTTCATCTAAGATTTCACCGTCCATAATGACTGTTTGAGGCTCTTTGCCTGAATGCACATGTAAGTTAATATCCTTTGGCGTCAAAGGCTGATTTTCTTTCTTTAACATAACACTCATATCACCAGCCGGCTCCAATACGGCAAATTCAACATCAGAGACCTGGAATACATCTTTTTTCCTTAGTAACTCCAATAATTCATCCGTTGAATATTTCTCTTTCTTTAAATTATCCTCCATTATCTTTCCATCTTTAATTAAAACAGAGCCTTTCCCTTCGACGATATCCCGGAAGGTTTTACTTTTTAAAGAAATAATACCCGCTAAATAAGGAATGGCTGCAAAGGTCGTAATTCCGATAATTCCGTGCATAATATTTCGATCAAGTCCCGTTACAAGCTCTGCACCTATACTACCAATCGTGATACCTGTAACGTACTCAAAAAAGGACAGCTGAGAAATTTGTTTTTTACCGAGCCATTTCGTTATTAAAAATAACACGATAAGGAATATGAGAGCCCGTATCACAACATCAAGCCATTCCGGCACTCCGGCTAACCAAGCTGGCACAGTATTACACCTCCTTTTTTAAAAACCTTTATACTCAAATTCTTCCCGTTCCAATTTACCGACTTGCTGTTTCAAATCTTCTACAATTTCATTAACAGTCACCATTGATTCATGGAATGCTTTTTTTGATTTTTCATCCTGGGCGCGTATAGCCAAGCTTGATAAACTTGCCTCAATTCCTTTAAGACTAGCAAGACTTTGTTTCACATCTGATGCAACCGTCATCTTGGCCCCTCCTTTTTCTTTGAATTATTGACGTCCATCAAATTCAATGGACACCGCATGTGCAATACATGGAATGGTCTCACCCTGCTGGAAGCTTACGGGTGATAATAATGCACCTGTTGCAACAACAAGCATTCGTTTAAATTCACCTTTTTTCATCCGATTTAATAAATGTCCATAGACCACTGTAGCAGAGCATCCTGCACCGCTCGCACCAGCAAGAACCGGCTGTCCTTCTCTGTAAATCATCATTCCGCAATCCTGAAACTGTTCTTCACTTATTTGTATGCCATGTTTTTTCAGTAAATCAAATGCGATCTCATGCCCGATATGGCCAAGATCTCCTGTGACAATCAAATCATAGTAAGAAGGCTGGATGCCTCGTTCCTTTAAATGTGACTCAATGGTGTCAACTGCGGCAGGAGCCATTGCTCCTCCCATATTAAACGGATCGGTCAAACCCATATCAATCACTCGACCAACTGTGGCTGATGTGACACGCGGCCCCTCCCCTGAATCACTTAATAACGCCACGCCTGCACCTGTCACTGTCCACTGGGCTGTAGGAGGTTTTTGTCCCCCATATTCAGTTGGGTAGCGAAATTGTTTTTCCACCGCAGCGTTATGGCTTGATGCACCTGTCAGCAAGTAATCGGCACCCTTGGCATTCACGATAAATGCCGCCAAAGCAAGTCCCTCCATAGAAGTAGAACAGGCTCCGAACAAGCCTAAATATGGGATTTCAAGTGTTCTCAAAGCAAAGCTTGTAGGAGTAATTTGATTTATGAGATCCCCCCCAAGGAAAAACTGAACCTGTTCCTGTTGGATCTGTGCTTTTTCGATCGCCCTTTGACATGCTTCCTCTAGTAAAACTCTATGTGCTTTTTCATAGGAATCTTGATTCAACCATAGATCTGAATGCAAAAGATCAAAATCTTCAGCTATTGCTCCATTTCCTTCAAACGGCCCTCCGACTGTCCCAGTGGAGAGTATGACAGGTTTTTGAACAAATTCCCATGTGCGATGCCCCTTCAACATTACAAACCACCCCACTGTATAAATACTGTTTTAACGGCCGCTATCACAAAGGCAGAAAACACGCCAAATAAAATAACAGATCCCGCTAATTTAAACATGTTTCCACCTACGCCAAGCACAAATCCTTCTGTTCTGTGTTCAATAGAAGCAGAGATCACCGCATTTCCGAATCCCGTAATTGGAACAGCCGACCCCGCGCCTCCAAATTGAGCAAGCCGATCATAGACCCCAAAACCGGTAAGAAGCATCGCAATAAAAATCAATGTACCAACTGTTGGATTCCCTGCAGTTTGTTCCGTGAAATCAAAATAATAAAGGAAAAATATTTGAAGGGCTTGCCCGATTATGCAAATGGTTCCACCTGTAATAAATGCTTTAATACAATTTTTCAAGACAGGACGATTCGTTTCTCTTTCCTTTTGAAATGTTTGATATTCTTGCTGCACTGGCGTTAATTGTTTTTTCTTATTATTTGCCATGCCTCAACCACCTCCTTATATAAGGATTTGATAACCAGTTCTTTTTATCCATAATTAGATAAAAAAGGTTGGTTAGGATAACCAACCTTTTTTATCATTACTGTTGTGTATATTGAGGTTCTTCTTGTTCAATTTGTTCAATGCGTGGAGAAAAACTGTCAACAATTGATTGTGTTTGCTGGGCAGCTTGTTCATAAAGCTGCTTTGCTTGTTGATTGTCAGTTGCAAGCGCAAATTGTTCAAAGCTTGCTTGTGCACTTTTAAGTCCAGCAAAGGTTTGTTTAACATCACTAATTACTGTCATGCTGATTCCTCCTAGAATTTATTTATTACCGTCCTAGAATGTACATGATGTGCGGTTATTATGTTTTTTAAAAATATCCATTTTAACCACAAAAAAGCCAACCGTTTTTGGTCAGCTCTAACAATATTTCTTAATAATCTAATCAACAGGCTTCAATCAAAGCTTTTTTCGGGAATAAATTGATGGAAAGAAAATTGAAAAACAGTTCCCATTCCCTCTTCACTTTGCACCTCAATTTTCCCTTTCATTGCGCGAACAATACTATATACAACCATCATTCCTAAACCAGTTCCCTTCGATCCCTTCGTAGAATAGTACGGTTCTCCAAGACGATCAAGTTGTTCTTTTGTCATCCCTATTCCATTATCCCTCACACGGATAATGACATCAGTTCGAGTAGTTACTGTTTCTATAACTAACTCCCCGCCATTTGGCATTGATTCAATGGCGTTTTTTAGCACATTTAAAAAGCACTGATGAAATTTCTGACGATCACCCTGAATCATGGCTTTCGGAGTAAATTCAGTTGAAATTTTCACGGAATTTCCATTTGCCAGCGGCTGAAGTATTTTTAGCACATGGGTAAGCTCATCTTGGATAATCAGTTTTTCGATCGACTCTAGTGCTGGCTTAGAAAAGGTCAAATAATCTTTTATGACTCTCTCCGCCGACTCTAGCTCTGCCTTTATAATAGATAGGTACTTGTTTTGTGTTTCTTTATTTGTGGAGGTTTCCTGCAAAAGCTGAACAAAGCCTTGTGCAACCGTAAGAGGATTTCTGATTTCATGTGAAATGGCAGCACCCATTTGCTCTACCACTTCTAATTTTTTCGACTTAACTAAATGCTCCCGTATCAATAAGTTTTTAGAAATAAATTCAATAATATAAGAAATCATTGCAACACCAGTACCAGGGATCAAGAGATAAGCAAACCAAACATCAAGCTTTTGATCAAGGGGATAGGAGAATTCCATATAAATTAATGTAATAAAGCTCATGATTATGGTTAATGATACCGCATACAGTATTCGATGGGGCGATTTTTGCTTGATAAACCAAGGGGAAACAAGCCACAATAATAACGCTGAAAATCCATAAAACAGCATATTTGCTGAAAATTCATCATCAAATCCACTAAATCCACTAAGAATGATTGAGATAATAGCGAGTAATGGGCCAAGCCCCATATAGAGACCGCCGATAACAATTGGAATATTCCGTAAATCCATTTGCATACCGCTTGTTAATTCGTATGTAAAAATAAAACAGGTTAAAAGTGATAAAATAAAGTATCCAATGGCCGTTACCTGATACAATCGTTGAATCTGAGACCTTTCAATCCAAATTAAACAAAAAAACAGCAGAACGATTAGTAAAGATAGATTAAATAAAAAGTGTATGGTTATGTCGAAAATACTACCACATCCAAATTAGATTATAGATAAAGATTATCTGTTTTTTCCAAATTGTACAATATATTTCTTTGAAAAAGAAAGCATCTATGCCAAAACTTTTTCAACCCACACAGAAAGCTTGCTCAAAAAATCTATTCAATGAAAAAATCATTCTCCTTTAATACAAGCTCCCCCGTTAACTTTCATTGAGAAAAGGCTGTCCTATAAGTCAATGAATCCTTGACTTTCGGGACAGCCCAATGCTTTAAATTATCTTTTTTTCGTAATGGCATATCCGTTTTGCTCAAGTGCATATTGAACACCGTGCTGAAGTGTGGCGAAGGAATTGATGCCTTGCATATCCACGTTGGAATTGATTAGTTGAATGCTAAAAGAAGGAGATACACCTACAAGGATACTTTCCCCCCCTATTAAACGAATAGCACTTATTAATCGCTGCAGTCCCTGAATGGTATATTCATCAAAATACTTTAGCCCAGTCAAATCAAACAGTAGGTATTCAGCCTGTTGTCTGGTAAATTCAAACAGTGCTTTTTGCATTAATTCCTCAAAACGCTCTTCATTAAATTTGCCCATTAATGGAATAACAAGGATTCCATCCAATACTGGTATTACAGGAGAAGATAAATCTTTAACAAGTGACGATAATTCTTCTGTTCTTTGTGAAACCTCGGACTCCAGCTCATTAATATACTTTTGTTCTTTTTGTCTAGTTAAATTATGAATGTTTCCTGATGGAGTAGTTGATGATGCAGTAATCTCAATTTCATCATATCCCTCATCATTTATTTGACTTTTGACTGTCTTATACCACATATCCTCTTGAAAAAGCCCGCTAAAAACACCAGCCCAATGGCTTGGCAAAAGTACACCTGCCTGATTTTTATCCATTGATTGAAAAATCCTGTGTTCCCAGCTGTTTTTTAGCTGTACAACGACTTTTTTCTCTTCAAGGGAATAATAAGCAATTTTAACGTTCCCCCACCCAGCATTTCGATATATACTACTGTAATGCTCCAGGATTTCTTCAATATTATATATATCCTTATAGTATGTACTCACTAAATGCCCCATACGGTAGCCTGTGGCTTCAAATACAGTTGTCGTTACGTCACTCCCTGAAACTTCTTCAATCGTTTTCAGAAACAATTCAATTGCCGAGTCCCAAAACAGCAGAGCTGGAGCTCCATCAAACGTAAATAAGCCTTCATCTTTCTTCCAAACAAATTCATTTGTATCCACCTGTATACGCGCTATCGAATCCGACATAGAACTGCTCCCCCTGTACTCGTATCTTTCTATCATCTAACTAAAATGATATACAATAATGTGACACAGTACAACTTTCTAGTTATTAACAGATTTTTTAATAAAATAAATCAATTGATCCTTTACTATCTCTGCTTTTTCAATTGATAATATGACCTGCATTGCAAATAATAGATGTTTTAATATGAGGAATACGTCGAATCACCCTGCTCATCGCCTTCTTATAATTATAAATAACTTCCCGATTACCAATCATCAGCAGTACAGGAACTGTGATTTTTTTCAGTTCATCTTCAGAAAAAACAATTGGAGGCAGGCAGAATGATGTGATTTCATTTGAAATGGATGATCCCTATTGTTTAAACAATTGATCATGGACAGTATTTCCTTTCGTCACAAACCATTTGCAAAAATGATTGATAATCATGGAGTGGTTTTTATACTGTTTATTGCCATGAATTGTTGTTTTCCACAAAGGATTTGCTGCTTGTACTTTTATTAAATTCACCAAGATTATCGATCGCAAAAAATTGAAAGTCCGCATTTAGTTTAGCCGCCTTTAGATACCACATAATTGCTCCAAACCGAAAGCCGTGAAACAAAATTAACGGTGCCCCATCCTCAGGTCCTGCCATAATAATATGAGCTTTTCCATACTTAGTTTCAATATAAATAGATTTGTATAATACATCCTACAGTGAGAGAGTTTGATTATATGCATCAATAAATTTCTCTTCCCTCAATATAGAAATAAAGGACGGAGGAGCATTTTCCATTTTTCTTCACTCCTTTTCTAATCCACTATCACCTCTTACAACGGTCAATCATACTCATGATAGAAAGTGAATAAATATATAAAGGTCGATCCTATACGGCATCTTCTAACTCCTACACCCCCATAAACGGCACAGATATCATGTTCCATTAAAAATTACTCATAAAATCCACGCCCTTCATCAAACACATTTTCCATAAAGAAAACTGTTAAATTAGTTGAGGTGAAAGCATGACCAACAGTGCTCACGAACTATTACGTAATGAAGTATTGGCTTTATATGAACGAATACTCACTAAAATTAAGAATATTAGCTTTCTCTACCCTAATGATGCTGCTAAATATAGTGCCCAAAATTTAGTTTCATTTCTAATCTACAAAGAAAAAGCTGATCCCTATTTAATAAAGGAACTGTATCGAAGAGGGTTTATGCTTACCTCTACTCAGGATGTCTTAAATAGCATGAAAACGACCTGCCTAAATTTAGGGATGAATTCAGTATCCAGTTTAGACAGTGACGACCACCACAATGGATCTTATCTCTCCCAGCAACGTGCAGAAGATCTTTTCGGAAAAAATATAACTCCAGAACAGCCCCACATTATGGTGACACTTGACGTCAATATGATTTCTTCCTCTGCTATTAAAAATTTTTTGCTTAATGGCATGACCATTGCCAGAATAAACTGTGCCTATCATGATGCTGCTGCATGGGGGAAACTAATTGGAGCCGTAAGACATGCGGAAGAGGAATTAAGGAGGATAGGGCATTATAAAAACAGACATTGTAAAATCTTTATGGATTTAGCCGGCCCAAAAATCAGAGTAGGCCCAATAAAAAAGGGCGACTATCCATTACACATAAAAGTAAAAAAAGATCCATACGGAACACCGTTGGAAACGAAAATAGGATTGATTAGTTTACAATCGGTCTCAACAAAGGAATTCCCGAATAGCAACTATGATTTTATTCTTTCCGTTCACCCCCATGTCAGATTTCACGAATTAAAGAAGGGTAATTTTCTCTATTTTTATGATGCGAGAAAGCGCAAAAGAAAGCTTGTCATTATTGACATTTCCCCGGCGCATTTGATTGTCAGAATTGGTAAGTCAGCCTTTATTGATGCAAATACACGTCTTCTAAATGATCGCTGCCAATTAGAATTGCAGGTAAATAACATTGAAAAAACTCCTTTAAATATTTCAGTGAAGAAAGGGGACCGCTTATCAGTTTACTTAGATAACCAGGAAGGCCATCCAGCCACTCTTGCACAGCCTGCTGGTATTTCTGTCAGTCTGCCTAAAGCATTTGAACATGTTAAAGTGAATGATTTTATTTTTATTGATGATGGGAAAATTGAAGGTAAAGTAATTCAAAGGAAAACAAATTCACTTGAAATTGACATTACTTCTCCGGATACTATGACGAAAATAAAAGAGCATAAAGGGATTAATTTACCTGATTCGAACGTGAGTTTAACTGTTCCAGCCCTTACAATAAAAGATCAAGAAGACTTGGCTTTTATTAGTAAACATGCTGACATCGTTGGACTGTCCTTTGTACATCATCCACGCGATTTAAGGCAGTTAAAGCAATTATTACATCACTTTAAGAGGATTGATTTACCTGTAATTGCAAAAATCGAGACCAAAGAGGCCATCTATAACTTTTCAAATCTGCTTTTAGAGGGATTAACTTTTCCTAAGTTTGGTATTATGGTTGCCAGAGGAGATTTAGCGATAGAAATTGGTTTTAATCAGCTGGCCGTTGTACAGCAAGAAATTTTGAATATGTGCCGGGCTGCTCATATCCCCGTAATACTGGCCACACAAGTATTAGAAACACTAGCAAAAAAAAGCATCCCCTCACGTTCTGAATTGGCCGATTTATCCTTTGCCAGTCAATTTGACTGCATTATGCTAAACAAAGGTCCTTATATGGAAGGAACAATTACATTTCTAAGAGAAACGCTGCAATTATTATCCAAGGTAAAAGATCATAACCAGATGATCACACGCAGCTTGAATGCATTTAATATCCCTTTTAATAACGAAAAGTAAAAACCCGTTATGGAAAATTTCCATTACGGGTTTTCTAAGTTAGTTTATTTTAATGCTTCTATTGCTTTTAAATCCTCATCGTACACTTCCTGCGGAGAGCTTACATAGCCAACCGCTTCTGACATCTCACCTGCATGATTTATTGTAAACGTAATAAAATCTGCAGCAGCCGGATTTTCTGTAATCGAGCTGTTCTTTACGTATACGTATAATGGACGGGAAAGCGGAGAGTAGTCCCCACTTCGGATTGTTTCATGGGTCGGTTCAACCGGACCGTTACCGCTATCAATTGGAATATCTTTTAATGCATCCTTATTTTCCTGGTAATAAGCATATCCAAAGTAGCCAATTGCATTAGGAGATCCTTTGACTCCCTGAACAAGTACGTTGTCATCTTCAGACAATGTAGCCGTTCGCACCATATCACTTTCCCCAAGAACGATTTCATTAAAATAATCATATGTTCCAGAATCTGTACCTGGAGAGTAGTACTCGATCGGCTCATCCGGCCATCCTTCTCGAATATCTGCCCATGTTTTCTTTGTTCCATCTTCAATCCATATTTTCTTTAGTTCGTCTATGGTTAAATCTTCAACCCAATCATTTTCCGGACTTACAACAATTGTTATTCCATCATACGCTAACTCCAGCTCCGTATAGTCAATCCCTGCTTCTTTTAGAGCTGCAGCTTCCTCTTCTTTTATCTTTCGAGATGCATTTGAGAAATCCGTTTCACCTGCTATAAATTTTTCAAAGCCTCCACCCGTTCCGGAAACACCAGATGAAACTTTGACATCCGGCTGTTCTGCTGCGTATATTTCAACGATGCCTTCTATAATGGGCGCAACCGTAGATGAACCATCCCCGGTTACCTGTCCTTCTACTTTTGTATCATTATTCACATTGGCTGAGTTGTCTGCTCCATCGCCTGCACATGCTGCTAAGAATAGAGCAGAACAAAGCATCGCCGTCACTGCTGAATATCTGTAACTTTTCATCACTAGCCCCTCCAAACATAATGGTTGTTTTCCCCACCATTATGTTCATTAGAAGGAAGAATTAACCGTGTTAAAAAATGGTATTTATTAAATTGAGTAAAATCCTTTCATAAAAACAATCCCCTCATAAAAGAACAGGATTGTTGAAGACTATATGTAATTCGTTATGATTAATTGCTTTTTAAGCTGGATTCAAATAGATCAATAATCTCAATAAATCTTCCTGCCTCTCTAAAAACATGATCCGCAAGTAAAGGAAGAATATTGCTCTTAATACGGCATGCTTCAATTAAGTCTCTTGCTGTCTTTTTAAATTCCCTTAATGACACGATTGAAACCCTGTTCTGATCTAAAAATTGATCCAATAGCTGCGGCGCTTCTGATTCCTGTCTCATGTGACCCAAATCCAGGGCCTGGAACATTAAATGATCAAAATCGCTGCTAAAAGCCCTTGCCTGTTCAACTAACTGTCTCTCACTCCGATCTAAAAAATGACCAATAAATTTGGCATGGTCTGCCATGATTTTAAGAAAGAAAACATTTCTTGAATGATCGCATCCGGCGTTGTATTGATCTTTCCTTCATTGAGTTCTTTTAAACGATTGGCAAAATAAGCTGCCTCTCTGCTTGTATGATCGACCAGCAGCGCATAATTATTTGAGCGTAATTCACACCGTAAAATCAGTCCCAAAACCTTTCTTTTATAAGCCCAAATCGATGCCACAGCTTGATAAACCTGATTATTAAACGCTTGTATCCTCTGTGGATCAGTGCTTACCGAAAAATTACTTAACCGCTCTTCTATTTTTTCAAAAACGAATATGAATTGCTTTGCTTCCTCAATTAATTTCTTATCATCCGGGTTAAACCCAAGCTTAAAAATAATGCATGCTCCTTCATAATTCTTGACCAAAACAGATTTCATCTAACGACCTGCTTACAAATTGATTGGCCCTTTGCCCCTCCTTTTTATCACCCTTCCTTGTATTTATATTGTCATTCGGAAAATAATCCATGTTCCAGACTAGACTGGTGATGGCAGAAAAAAGAGGGGGTTCTTGTAAGCCGTTCATACACGTCCTATTAGAACCTTCCTTTATTAAACTTTTATATAACGATGATTAATTTTCTCTTGAGTATTCCTCTTTTTCTTCCTTTCAAGCATTTGCCTCAAACTCACCTGTCTCAGCATCTGTAATAAAACCATAAATAGACAATGTTTTTGGAAGTAATGGGTGATGTTTAATCAACTCAATATTTTCGGTTATTATTTTTTTCACGTCTTGTTTCCCTGCCAGCCAATTTGATAGATTGCATCCTGCTGCATCAATATACTCAATTGTTTTGATCGTTTCTTTTGTAATGCCGGCTTCTTGGATTTTCGAAAGAATCTCATCTCCCGTAACCGTATGTTCCTTGCTATCCTTCTCCACAATAATATAAATTTCTTCTATATTTTCTGAGTAAACAGCAAAAATAACATTTCGAACCATACAGCCATATGGTTGTGAAATGATGGCTCCAAAACTAGATGCAATGACGAGCTGGTCAACGCTTCTATTCGTTATGGCAGGAAATAAATGATGTGATTTTTCACTTAATCCTGTAAGAACTAAAGCCTTTTTCTCAATTGTTTTCTCCATAATAGCCCCTCCTATTGAATCCATTTAGCCATTTCATAATAGACTGGTATTCCGATAATAAGATTGAATGGAAATGTAATGCCTAATGCCAAGCCTAGATAAATAGATGGATTTGCCTCTGGCACAGATGTTTTTAATGCTGCCGGAGCTGCAATATACGATGCACTTCCAGCTAATACCCCCATTAATGTAATTCCGCCTAAAGAAAGACCTGCTAAGTGCCCTGTTAAAACACCTAAAGCGCCGAATAATATCGGCGTGAACATGCCAAATAAGAGCAATTTTAACCCATGTTTTTTTACCTCTGGCAAGCGCTGTCCTGTGGTGATCCCCATACTCAGTAAGAATAAAATCAACACACTGCTATATAAATCCATAAACAGCGGTTTAACCATCGGTACGGCACGGTCTCCAAGAATCAATCCAATGATTAAACTGCCCAAAAGCAATAACACACTTTTCCCAAACAGACTTTCTCTCAACACTTCCTTATCAAAAAGTCTTGCCGATCCGGAGACAAACCCGACATTTCGGATCGTCATGGCTGATTCATTCTTTTTATTCTCCAGCACCTTTAATAACAATAATGAAACTAAAATAGCAGGGCTCTCCATAATCACAACTAGCGCATTCATAAATCCTTCATAAGGGACTCCATTCTTTTCAATAAAAGAGATCGCCGCTCCATAGGTTACGATACTGACAGATCCAAAGGTGGCCGCCAAACCAATTGAATTCTTAAGATCCATTTTCATCAGACGCGTGATAAAAAGTGTAATAAAGGGAATGATACTTCCTAAAATGAGTGCACCAATGATTGGTTGAATAACGTCTTCAATGGAATATTGGGATAGCTCAATCCCGCCTTTCAGTCCAATCGCAATTAAAAGATAAATGCTTAACCCTTCGCTTAAACCGCTTGGGATCTTTAAATCTGATTTAACTAAAGCCGCCATAATGCCTAACACAAAAAACAGCACGACTGGCGATAACAAATTTTGTATGATGATTTCTGACATATTCTTTCCTCCCGCTCGTTTCCAATGACTTTTTTAAACGTGTCTGTTGATTCCCGCTTCAGGCGCTCCAATCAACGCCGTACAACAATCAGCAATAGACTCCTACATAGCTTTTCAATAAAAAAACCGGCAATACCAGGACGAATGGGAAAATCCATTCATCCTGGTATTGCCGGTTTATCTTCAACTAACATGATTGTTTTTTGAAGATCTCCCTTTTCCTAATGTACCTTTTACGTTGTAAATTTATTCTCATAATCACTATATAATTTAAACACCATCACCCGTTCTCCATCGCGAGTGCTGATATCTGTGTGAAAGCTTTTCACTTCTTCTCCGGTTATATTCAAGATGATCTCTTTTAAACCTTCAATGCCTGATTCAATCAAATCAGACCGCATCCTTTTTATTGAAATCATTCCCTCTTTTGTTTCACAAAGTGAATATTCAGCAGGCGTTAAAATACCACGTAATGTCACAATAATCATATTACGCAAAATATCTGATTTGACAGATACTGATCCGCGTCCCAAATAATCTTTTTCCCATTGGGTTAATGCCTTACTAATCTCCGCTTCAATCGATCCTTTTGATATCATAAAAATTCCTCCTTAACAAAAAAAAATCGGTATATTCCCCACCTAGTCTCCTAGCCAAGAAATATACCGATTTACCTTATTTCTATTCTTCTTATGCTTTGTAGGCTGCTTTTTCACACAATCAATAAAAATTATTAACGGTATGCTAAAGCCCTATCCAATGTAGAAGTTAAAATAAACATCTCTCGGTTATTAAGATAAGTAATACTTTAGCGTTTAGTACGAGGGGTGTCAACATGTAAAAATTGATAATTCCCATGTATTCTAAGGTCAATTCTTATCGATTATCAACCGTCTCCGGATACATATCATGATGCATCAAGCGGTGGAAGGCCATTTCCTCGTATTTTGTCCCTGGCTTGCCGTAGTTGGTGTAAGGATCAATGGAGATTCCGCCACGAGGCGTGAACTTGCCCCATACCTCGATGTAGCGGGGGTCCATTAGCTCGATCAAGTCGTTCATGATAATGTTCATGCAGTCCTCGTGAAAATCGCCGTGGTTGCGGAAGCTGAATAGGTAAAGCTTCAGCGATTTACTTTCAACCATTTTCACATCAGGTATATAGCTTATATAAATCGTCGCAAAATCCGGCTGACTTGTGATTGGGCAAAGCGATGTAAATTCAGGACAGTTGAATTTTACAAAGTAGTCTCTTCCTTGATGTTTATTATCGAAGGATTCTAATACCTCCGGAGCATAATCAAAGGAATACTTTACCCCTTGATTTCCTAATAACGTAACGCCTTCTAATTCTTTATCTGATCTTCCAGACATTTTAGTTCCTCCTTTATTCATCAGCCAGCTGCATTTGATCGCACAAAAAAAGGACGTGTACACACTGCACAATTCATCCCTCTTGTCTGATTCAATGAAGCGCTGATTCCAATGAACCATAGTTTTTTATAGAGGGTTGCTACTATGAACCTCTGTCTGTACTTATAAGTACGTTGTCATCTTATACAACGTACAACATATATGTCAAGATTCTTCCGTTCGAACCAAAATAGGTATGGTTCCATTCTTCTGCAAACCTTTCGTCAAAAAAAGAGAAAATACCTTTAGTTAGTATTTCCCCATTCATTATGATTCATTTTGTCTACCTGCTTACCTTTAATTCACTATGTCTCTAAGTTTTCCTATTCAACACTTTGCCGACTTTTTTTAATTGGAATTCCAATTTGAAAGGTGAGGCTCGTTCTGTAGGGGTCATAGTCAATGGGATATACTTCAATATGATTCAAACCACCATAATGATTTAAGTGATATCCCTGCTCAAGAATCCAGCCGTTTAGTTTCTCATAGATTTTCCATGCCTGCGGACCGCTATGACTTGCCGTGACAAAGTCGTAGGAAGGAACTATTATACTGTGCATGTCTCGGGGAACCTGAAGCTTTTGATCCGCTTCAATCCCCAGAAAATACGTAAAGCCATTCTGGCGATCACTGTAGGACAAACCAATTAGATCCGTTCTGCCTTCAAGTAATCCCTTTGCCTGCAGTGTTTCTTTACATCGATAAAACAAACGATGAATATCTCCATGAGCAGCTGCCTCAAACGTGCCTGTCCATCCTATTCCAACAAAACAAAAGCTCGATTTATGTGTTATCTCAATATTCTCCATCCCACACGCTCCCTTCCCAATAATTCGGAGTCCATTAAAAAGTGGAAAGTGGTTGTACAGCTGTGACAAAGCGACTTGCTGACAAAACGATGCTCTTTCGTCATTTACATTAAACAGATGAATCCTTTATAGGTAAGTATTCTATATATAACCTTTCGTTTCCTTTTCCGTTTTTAAATAAAGCATTAGCGCTCTATTTTTCTTCCTAAATATGTTATTGTTAAAAAAAGAAATTGATTTTTTAAATTTTTTCAATACTATCAATATTGAGCGGAGGTGATCGTGTGAAAAAAGTGGTTAGGTATCAGCCTTGCTGCTTTTGTTTTGGGCACCATTGCTTTTTCTGATCAGTTAATGGGACGTTTTGTTGGCAGTAAACCATTTCAGTCCTTTAATATTCTACCTAATGAGGAAGTGGCAACGTTTGCCGGAGGATGCTTTTGGTGTATGGAACCGCCATTTGAGTAGCTGGAAGGTGTAAGAAATGCCTTCTCAGGCTATACAGGCGGAGCGGAGGAAAAATCCATCTTATCATGATGCTATCGTGTTGGGTGAGCCTCTTTTTAGCTCAACACATAAATAGGACTCCGGTACAGGCTGGCCATCATTTACCCAGCCTCTAGCTCCCAATAATATTGTCGAAGAGTATGATTTAGGATTATTGGGACTCCGCACAGAAATCCGAAGTAAATTTGCTGTCTCGCATCTTGGTCATGTGTTTGAGGACGGCCCTGAGCCAACTAGCCTAAGGTATTGCATGAACTTAGCAGCACTGCATTTTATTCCTGCTGAAGACCTTGCAGCAGAAGGCTATGAAGAATTTCTTACTTTATTTGAAGCACAATCACCAAGCTAAATTACGAATACTTAACATTCAGGATATCCGTTAAAGTCGACAGATGTCCTTTCTTTTTTTACAATAGAGCAAATACATAATCTTATACAGGAGGTTTAATGATGACACTTTTAACTGACATTCTAACGTTTAATGAGGAATTCGTATCAGAAAAACGGTATGAAGAATTTACAACCACGAAATTCCCTGATAAAAAACTCGTTATTTTAACATGTATGGATACTCGACTGGTCGAGCTATTACCAAAATCAATGAATATGAAAAACGGTGACGTAAAAATTGTTCGCAATGCCGGCGCGGTGATCACTCACCCATTTGGAAGTATTATGCGCAGCCTTCTCGTTGCTGTCTATGCTCTCCAAGCAGATGAGGTCATTATTATTGGGCACCATGATTGCGGAATGGGCGCGCTTAACAGCCAAAGTCTGATTGAAACAATGCTAGAGCGTGGAATTAAACAAAAAACGATTGATACATTAAGCTATTCAGGAATTGATCTTCACCAGTGGTTAAAGGGATTTGATAATGTAAACGAAAGCGTGAAGAATAGCGTTGATATGGTAAGAAATCATCCCCTTATGAGCAAGGATATACCTGTTCACGGACTCGTTATTGACCCAGGCACAGGGAAATTGGATCTGATACAGGATGGATATGAAGTCTTGAAAAGTGTATAAATAGGTCCAGAAAATCCCCTTCTATCATAGTAGATAGAGGGGGTTTTCAATGAATCGGATTGCATTGCAGAGAGCTTAAAGTCGATAAATTTTAAACTTGTGCGAATAAGTTCATTTCTTTTAAAAGAATGGCTTTTAATCTATTCTTTTTCATCAAATCCTTACGCTTAAATAGCGAAGGTGAAAAACGATAGAAAAATCACGGTCGATCTTTTTTAAAAATGATACGAGTACATAAATATGAATTTGGGTATTCATAAACAAAAGTAAAATTTCATTTCTATGTTTCGGGTGTACAACAACGAATTAAGGAAAGGAGTCAGGTCATGTTTAATGAAGTGGAATACCAAATAACGATTGTGCAGAAATTATTAGATTTAACAAACGGACAAATCCAGGAATACGAAGAGAAGGTTTTATATGAAAAAAGAAAAATATCCGAAATAAAAATTCAACTTATTATTCTAGAAGAACTCAAAAACATGTATGAAGATTTGGAAAATGAAAATATTGATCATGATATAAACCTGTTTTCAGAAGAACAAGCCACTCTAATGACCCGATTGGCTGAGGTTGAAAAGCAAAAACCACATAATTATTATGCAAGAAGAGATGTTTATACAATAGTTCTTGATCGGTTGAAAGCTGAATTAAATGAGGATGAAAAACCGGACGAAGAAACTCAAGCTAAGGCAATTTAACAAACACATTCCCAATGAGGATGACATTACCTCACGTATTTTATGTATGTAACATGGTTACTACGGTCAAGTTAAACCAATTTATGTTATATAAATTAAACCAGAGACGGAAATTAGTAATAGGTTTGATTTAAGAATAAAAAACAAGTAAGAACATGCAAAGAAACAGTCCAATTAGCATATGAATTGGACTGTTTTTTTATTGATTTATCAATATTCACGAATAATAATTAAGCTATTCAACCTATTATTTCACAGCTGAAACTGCATGATGCCCAAAGTTTTTGTCAACTTACGAATTTCATATGTTAAAACTTAAGTAAGCGTTATTCAACTAATAAAGCAGGTAATATGAAGAAGATGAATCCAATTTACAACTTATTCGTAATTATAGTAAGAACGTTAATTAAAATCGGTATTCAACTAGTCAAAAGGTAATAATATTAGGATTTACATCGGGAGTGGGCTCACATATTTCTAATGGAGGAGTTTAAATGAAAAATTCTTCGAAAATAATAGAATGCAAAAAAATGTGGCGAAGAAGAATTTGGGAAAGGCAAGCATAGCGGGTATGAACTTATGTATCCGGATAATAAAATGAGCTTAGGATCAGATACCGAATACACTTTTTATACTGAATGTGCCTTTATTATCGGAAGCTATGTAAAAAAGCCAGAGAAATTTAAGTTTACACTTTATTGAGGAAAGACTGATAAAGTGATAATCAAAAAGTAAAGGGATAGGGTTTTTAATTATTTAAGGTTGACTTTTATTGAGTAAATCTATTTATAAACAAATGCTCAGAACTTTTATGCCCTGAGCATTTTAAGTACCAATAACTGATGTTAATAAACCAGTTAATCGGGGGACCAATTCTGTTACAATTTCATCTACTAATTTCTAATGTGTATCTCAAAATCGAACATGATAGAAAATTAGTCTCCGGATTATTTTATTTTTAATCTTTGAAGGACCTTATATAAGAAAAGAGAAAATCAACTCTCTCTTCTAAGACGTTATTTCACTTCCATTTGAACCTTCCAAGAGTGAAACGTTGTGGTAAAAGAAGCGTTCTTAGAGGGACTGCATGCATATAAACCAATTCTGATTGGCTGATCATGATCATCTTCATGAAGTCTTGCGATCCGAAGCTGCTCATATTGTCCAGTTTCTCCATCTGCCTTGCTTTTTGCCCAGATTTGATAATCGCCATTTGTCCGTTTGACTTTAAAGGCTAAAGGTGCAGCCGCCCAAGCACTTGGATAGTTTCTTGTTGCCCAGTCTGAATACCCATTATTTGTAACGACCGAACCAAGATAGGATGGTCCGTCCATTCTGAATTCTAATGAGGTTTTAAGCCAGCAATTTTCTGATACCATAACAACCAATCCGGCCTGATCGTATAAGCTGGAGGGGTCCTCCATTTTCAAGGCAACTTCCATTTCGAAATCACCGACAATTTCCTGATAAAAAACATGGGCATTCATTCGTTCGAATCCATAATGTGTTTTGCGCCAAAAATCTGTTTCTTCCTCCGTTGTCAGTACCAGCTTCTCCTCTTTTAATGACCATGAGGAAGGCTCTGACATCCATCTGCAGTTTTTTGCATTCGTCTTTAAAAAAGAATTCATAGCGATCACTCTTTTCAGGATTAGTATTCTATTCTTTACCCCGAAATACAGAATGGTAAAACGAAGCAAGCGGCTAATTTACTGAACGAGTGAGTGTTTAAAAGCATAGATCACAGCTTGAGTGCGATCCTGAACCTCCAACTTGCTCAGGATATTGCTGACATGGGTTTTCACCGTCTTAAGTGCAATAAAAAGCTCATCTGCAATCTCTTGATTTGTTTTTCCTTCTGTCATTAAATGGAGTACTTCCCTCTCACGTGCGGTTAATTCATCATGAAGTGGACGTTTGTCACCCTGCCTCATTTTCTTCATCATTTTGCCTGTCACTTCAGGCTCAAGCACGGTTTCTCCATGGAAGGTTTTTCGTATTGCATTCGCAATCTCACTTGCCTTTGATGTTTTCAGCATATAGCTTGTCGCTCCGGCTTCAAGTGCTGGATAGACCTTCTCATCGTCTAAAAAGCTGGTCACAATAATAATTTTCGCATCCGGCCAAGCGTCGATAATACGTCGTGTTGCTTCAATTCCATCCATTTGCTCCATGACAAGATCCATTAAAATAATATCCGGACGCAGCTCGAGCGCCATATTAACCGCTATACCGCCATCTTCTGCCTCTCCGATCACTTCAATATCGGACTGAGCAGACAGGTAGGAGCCGACACCAATTCGCACCATTTCGTGATCATCAACAAATAATACCTTAATCATGCTTTGCCTCCTTCCTTGATTCAAATGGAACCTTTACTTCTAATTTTGTTCCCTTGTTTGGCAATGAAATGAGTTTAAAGGTTCCCCCAATTTCAATTGCACGTTCTCTCATATTTTGAAGTCCGTAGGATCCTGTTTTTCCCTCTGAAACATTAAATCCGCTGCCATCATCCTGCACGCGAAGAATGACATAGCCATCCCGCTGAATACATAAAACATCAAGCATGGTAGCCTTCGCATGTCTTAGTGTATTCGATACCGATTCTTGAAGAATACGAAACAAATGATCTTCAATTCCTTTTGCCAGCTTCATATCCTCCGTCTTCCATGCGATAGCAAGCGGAACCTTATGCTGTAATTCCAGCAGCAGCTCTTCTATTCCTTCTTTTAGCGTCTTCCCTTTTAGCGCAACGGGTCTTAAATGAAGAAGAAGAGCACGCATTTCAAGCTGCGATTGGTGAATCATTTCTTCAACCATTTGCAGCTGCTTTGCTTCTCTGACATTTGTTGAATCTTTGGATTCATTCACTGCTGACATCATCATGGATGCCGCAAAAAGCTGTTGACTTACCGAATCATGCAGTTCACGGGCAAGACGGTTGCGCTCTTGTGAGACCATTTCCTGTATAAGCTTTTCTTGATTTTCAACCTTTTCACTTGCAAGCTTTTGAGCTGTTTTTGCTTGCTCATTAATGATGGACTGAATATGATTTGCCCGTTCAGATAATTGCTGCAGCTCTGGAATGGAGGGAGGATTCCCTTGCACAGTAGATCTTCCAAGCTCCAAATCTGTCAGCTGCTGGTTAACATAGTGTATCTGATTACGTATGCTTACCCCCTGAATAATGGACCACGCTCCTGCCAATGTTACACTCCCGAATACAATGAACAAACCAATTGGAATATCTATAATTTCAGTGGCCCAAAGAGTTCCCCACGTTCTAGGAGGAAAAAAGAACAGATAAAGTCCAAAGCTAAAAACTAAAATGACGATGGTTAATCCTGCCGTCTGTGCCATCATTCTCGTCAATATGCTCATACGCGCTTCACCTCAATATCACCAATCCATACAGAAGTGACAACTTTCACTTTTTGCGCCGCTTCCCTATATTGTTCGGTTTCATACTGAACGCTTTCATTCCAAAGCCTTGTTGGCATATGGTGGAACAGAGATGCATTTCCTATCACGGCTGAATGACGTAAGGCAATATCAAGCTCGTAAGGAACTAGCAGCGTAATCTTCCCAATACTGCTCCTGATTGAAATGACGGACTCACCTTTTGGCAGTACTGTGTTGCTTAAATCAATCGTCGTATCGCCTATACCATTCTGAATGTGAATATCCTGCCATTCATAGCTTGAAGAGGGTGTTTGCTGATTGCCCACCCATTTATTTATCAAAAGCTTTTGCCGTTCAAACTTAAGCTCTTCCGTTCTCAATTCGTCCCTTTGCTCTTCAATAGCGAGTGCAATAACCTTAGGATACTTTCTTGACTGGAGATACTCACGGATCCAATAGATCGCAAGCGCTATTAATAAAAACCTAATCGTAAACATCGTAATGACACCGACCGCCAATGAAATAATCCCTAATCCGAAAAGGATCTTCCCATATAAACGATGAAATTTTGCTCTTCCAAAATAAATAAATAAGACTGAAAAAAAGAGGGAAAAAAGCTTTCCTCCATCAAAAAAAGAAACTTCTATTAATAGCAGGACCAGCCCAATTAAGACCCAAAAGGACACTGCATCTGTTTTCCATTGCTTGAACATCCCTCTTCCCTCCTTTTCTTTCACATCAAGATACCAGCCAATGATCAGAAACCGATTCTGGTTATTGGCTGATGCCTTCATCCTCTATTGTAACTTTCTCTATTCGCTGATAACAATTGAATTTAATAGAATACGAGAGAAACCAGTTTTACTAGCTCCTCTCGCTTCTGATTTTTGTTAGTTCTGAAGCTGTTTTTCATTCAAATCCTTTTCAAGCTGAGCAATTCGTTGATCAATTGTGTGTTCATTATAGCGATGCTGCAGTCCTTTTTCCAGCTGATCAATGTAGCACTCCATCTCATCAAAACGATTCCCGCTTGTTGAATTTGATTTTTCACTAAGTACATGGTCTGCTCTGCGGTTTGCCCTTACAACATTTTCTCGGCCCATTAGCTCCAATCGCTTGATGTACATATCTTTAAGCTTATGCTTCATCTCACCATGTTTTTGTTCTAACGCCAGAAGCTGCTTTTTCACTTCCTCGATCGATAAGGATAAGCGTTCTTCACGTTCGATGTAATAAGTAAGTTCACGAAGTGCAAAGGAGGCAAGCTCGGTTTCACCTGCTTGTTCTGCTACTCGCACCTGATGGTCTCGCTTTTGAACCATTTCCCTGGAAGCGTGTTGTTCTTTCGTAAATTCTTCTTTCAATAACTGTTGTCGATCCACAAGCTTGCCCACTTTTTCTACTTCCTTTTCACATTCACGTAAATAGTGGTTAAGCACAGCAACCGGATTTTTCCCCTCTTTATAATCCAATGCTTCATGAAGATCGGCTTGAATCGTATTTTTTAGACGGGTTAGAAGGTTTGTCATTTAGTCTCTCTCCTTAAGTCATTTTTAGTTTGATTTTTTGCTAAGCTCGGCCCATTGTTTTTCAAAATGAACGAATGGATCTCTTGATTCTGTCACTGCCTCACGCTTGGTGCTGTTCCATTTCTTATAGACTACATATAAAACATAAATGGCGAGAAGCCCAAGAATGGCTGGAATATTTGCTACTGCCGTGATCGCTGCAACGATCGCAACAACACCCCATAGCACTTTCGAAAATGCTGATGAAGTTTTTAAAAAGCCCTTAGCTGCAAAATAGAGAACAGCTAAACTAATCACAAGGCCTAAAAGTGAGCCTAGGTTTGAAAGCAATACCGCAACAGCAATTGCAGCTGCTATAAATAAACCAACCTTTTTCATTATTTTGTTCCTCCTTTTTCTTATCATGGTCTTATCTTATCGTGTTCTTAATATCCCGAACACGCGCCTCGGCTTTATTTTTAGATCAGACCTGAGGCTTAGCGGAGTGTGCAACCAATGATGAAAAGCAGCAAAAAAAAGCCGGCACCATCAAAAATTCCTGATGGTGCCGGCTCTGCCTAATTTATTCATTTCGTTTTCTACCATCCCCAGCGGAGAAAAGAACGGAATGGTCTTACAATATAGCGCTCCCATGGGGCCTTGCTCTTTCAAAAGTCCTCCTCAAGCATGCTATATAAGAAGTGATCTTCCCATTTTCCGTTAATAAAAAGATTCTTCCTCATTCTTCCTTCCTGCATCATGCCAACCTTTTCCAGCACTCTCATGGAAGCCATATTTTTTGGTGAAACAAGTGCCTCCATTCGATGTAAACCGAAATCACGAAAAGCAAAGCTTAATACAGCATTGACTGCTTCCGTTCCTAACCCCTGTCCCGTCACTGATTCATCAAGCGAATAGCCAACAAACGCTGATGAGAAAGGCAGCCTTCTTATTGAGTAAATGGAAATACTTCCAATGAGCCTGCTTGACTCCTTCAAAAAAATCCCCCAGCTATATTCCTTACCGAGCCTGAGCTGTTCCTCCGCTTCAGCAAGCTTTTCATACTGAACCTCACGAGTATAATAAGCATCCTGGTGGCGCGGCTCGTGAATGGTCCAGAAATGACGATTACGAAGCATCAACTCCACCACCAGATCCACGTCCTGTGTGGTTAACGGCCGAAAATAAAGCCTCTCACTCTCTAATAAAATCATGATTATTCTCTCCATTATCTTCATTGTCGACGCTTCAACTCTACACATAGTGTACCGACTAAACCTCAAAAGGTCGATAGGTAAATTGCTTATTTTTCAGCCTAAAGTGCTTTCGTTCGCTAAAGGGGTCAGACCCCTTTAGCGAACGAAAGCACTCAATCATCCTATATCTGCAGGCTTTCCACTATAAAAATGTTCGCTGAGCATGCGATCTTTGTGATGCGATCGTTTGCCCAGCGAACAGGGGGGAATTATTTTGTTAGCTCCATGAATTCTTGAGCGTCTTTAACACAGAGTGCAATTCCTTTTTCCCAGAATGCTTGTTGTGTAATATCTTCACCTAAATGCTTCATGGCAAGGTCTTCGACTGTCATAATGGCTGTGTCACGAAGAAGTGCCATATATTTTTCTTCGTAATTGGCGCCTTCTTCAAGCGCTTTTGCGTAAATGCTGAGCGAGAAGAGGTAGCCGAATGTATATGGGAAGTTGTAAAACGGCACACCCGTAATATGGAAGTGCAGTTTAGATGCCCAGAATGTTGGATGTACTTCATCCAAAGCACCTGCATAGGCTTCCCGCTGCGCTTCAGCCATTAACTCGTTTAAACGGCTTGCCGGCACTGTTCCTTGCTTGCGCTCTTCGTAAAAACGGGTTTCAAATAAGAAACGGGCATGTATATTCATAAAGAATGCTACACTGCGGGATACCTTGTCTTCAAGCAGTGAGATCTTTTCTTCATCATTTTCCGCTTCCTTCAAAGCGGCGTCAGCTACGATCATTTCAGCAAAGGTAGAAGCGGTTTCAGCTACATTCATTGCATATCTGCGGTTTAATGGATCCATTGGCTTTAATGCATACGTGTGGAAAGCATGACCAAGCTCATGAGCAAGTGTTGCCACATTGGACATTGAGCCGCTGTATGTCATAAAGATACGAGATTGCTCATCCAGCGGGAAGCCTGTACAGAAGCCGCCTGGTCGTTTATTAGTACGATCCTCTGCTTCAATCCAGCCATTCTCAAAAGCTACCTCTGCAAATTTCGCCATCTCAGGTCCAAACTTAGCAAAATGTTTTAAGATAAAAGCGGCTCCTTCGTCATAAGAAAGTGTTTTTAAAGACTTGCCAACTGGAGCGTCTAAATGTGCCCAACTCATCTTTTCCTTTCCATTTAACTGAGCTTTACGCGTTAAGAAGTCAGCAAACGGCTGCTTATTCTTTGTGATAGCTCCCCACATTGCATCCAGCGTTTCCTGCTTCATGCGGTTAATATCAAGAGGCTCCTTCAGCACCTCATCCCAACCGCGCTTTTTATATACATTCAAGCGGAAACCGGCAAGATGATTAATCGTTTCAGCAAAAAGCTGCTCTTTTTCCTTCCATGCTTCTTCCAGCCTTTGAAACACTTCTTCTCGCACTGCCGGGTCTTTATGGGAGGAAAGATTATTCGCTTGCCCTACAGATAATGTTTTTTCTTCACCATCTACTGTTACGTTTATGCTCATCGTTGAAATAATGGTATTATACATTTGTCCCCATGCATGATAACCATCAACAGCCAGTGCTTGAATTAATCCTTCTTCTTCCTCAGACAATTTTTCCTTCGATCGCTCACGCCATTCATTTACGACAAAAGTAAATTCTTTCAGCTCATCATCAGCAAGAAGTGATTCCCATACTTCCTCATGGGTCGCGGCAAGCTTTTGCTGAAACGCTGTGAAAGCCGTCCCAAACACTGCTCCTAAAGACGTAACCTTTCCTCTTAGAACATTCGCCTGCACATCTTTTGTATTTTGTGCTTCCAAACAGCTGATAAAGGCTGCTGACTGCCAAACTCCACTCGAAACTGATTTTGCTTCTTTTATAAGTTCTTTCACCTGATTAAGGTCATTGGTGGATTCCGGTGTTGAGAATCCTTTTACATTTTCTGCAAAGGCTGCTGTAAGCTCCTCATATTTCTTGAAATGCTCCTGCAGCTCGGGGGATTCACTCCCACCTTTAAAAAACACGTCCAAATCCCATTGCTGCGGGTATGTAGTTACTGCCATTTATCTCTCCTCCTTATATATATTCAAATAAAAATTCTCTATCTTCTGACAACTTGAACAAACCCACTATACCACAATATTTCGTCATTCGAAACAGTTATACTTTCTCTTATTCTCTTACATATCTATTAGCTTTCTCATTCTCTTTTAACGGCTTCATTTTATATCATTCATTTCCCATCGCTTTCAAATATCCACAGCACATCCTTATATGGTAGACTTATAGAATTGATTATCTATGAAAGGATGATTCCATGCTTCAGCAAGCTGAAAAAGCGCTGCAAACCTATTTTGGCTACGACTCATTTCGCCCTGGACAGGATCGAGTAATTGAATCATTATTGTCCGGTGAAAATGCGCTTGGCCTCATGCCGACAGGAGGAGGAAAATCTCTTTGCTACCAAATTCCCGGTCTTCTTCTCGATGGAACAGCTGTCATCATTTCACCGCTTATTTCACTCATGCGCGATCAGGTAGATGCCTTATTGGAAAACGGCATTGCTGCTACTTATATAAATAGCTCATTAACGTCAAGGGAGGCAACAGAGCGACTGCATGATATTCGAGAAGGCAGCTACAAGTTTGTCTATGTAGCCCCTGAGCGGTTTGATTCTCTCTCCTTCTTTCAAACTATCTCTTTAATCAAGCTTTCATTGATTGCCTTTGATGAAGCCCATTGTATTTCACAGTGGGGACATGATTTCAGACCTAGTTACCGCTCCATTGTAGAGACGTTAAAAAAGCTCCCTAATCTCCCAGTGCTGGCGGGACTGACCGCAACAGCAACAGATAATGTTATTCAGGACATTGCCCAGCTGTTAACCATTGAAAATGACCATATTGTTAATACTGGTTTTGCAAGGGACAATCTATCTTTTCATGTACTTAAAGGCGAAGATAAGCAAAAATTCATCTCAAGCTACCTGCAAGAAAATAAATCAAACACTGGAATCATCTACACAGCTACTAGAAAGGAAGCGGACCAGCTTACAAAATGGCTGGATAGCAAAGGGCATTCTGTTACATGCTATCATGCCGGATTGCCGGAAGCTGTTCGCGAAGAGGCACAAAGACAGTTTATTTTTGATGAAAAAAAAGTCATCATTGCCACCAATGCATTTGGCATGGGAATTGACAAATCCAATGTTCGATTTGTTTTACACTATCAAATGCCTATGAACATGGAATCCTACTATCAGGAAGCTGGACGTGCCGGAAGAGACGGCGAGCCGAGTGATTGTTTCTTACTCTTCAGCCCTCAGGATGTGATGCTGCAAAAATTCCTTATTGAACAATCAATCGTCAATGAAGAAAAAAAAGCGGCTGAATACCAGAAGCTACAGCAAATCGTCAATTACTGCCATAACAATCATTGCCTGCCTCGAGTCATTTTAGAATACTTTGAGGATAATCAGATGACAGAGGACTGCGGCCACTGCAGCAACTGCCGGGATGATCGTGAAAAAATCGATCGTACAAGAGACGTACAAATCGTTCTATCATGTGTGAAACGAATGGGGGAACGATTTGGTACTACGCTTACGGCGAAAGTGTTAAAGGGCTCCAAAAGCAAAAAGGTGATTGATTTTAAGCTGGATCGTCTTTCAACATATGGGATGCTCAGTAAATATACAGAAAAACAGATTAGTGACTTTATTCAATATTTGATTTCAGACGGATATTTGCAGCTTGAAAGCGGACAATTTCCAACCATTCGTCTTGGTCAGCGAGCGCTCCCTGTGTTAAAAGGGGCAGAACAGGTTTGGGTGAAATCTGCGTATCAAGTCCAAACCGCTGAAGCTGAATATGATAGTACATTATTTGAAGAACTTAGAACCCTTCGCAGTCAGCTGGCAAAAGATAATAGTGTCCCTCCTTACCTGATTTTTTCAGATGCTACGCTGCGTGAAATGGCAACCGCTTATCCTGTTGAAAAATCAGGAATACTGTCGATAAAAGGGGTAGGGGAAAGAAAGTTTATTGAATATGGAGATGCATTTATAGAGGTAATTCAAGAACATGTTAAAAAACATGGGGTGCAAGCACCTTCTAAAATCCAAGTGGATTCTGTAAAAAAAGAAGCTGAGGTCGTTTCTCCTGCTGACCAGCCTAGTCATCTTTTTACGTATAATTTGCTGCAGGAAGGCCAATTAATTCTAGAAATTGCTAAGAGCCGTGCCTTATCTGTCCAAACAATTGAGAATCACCTAGTTAAGTCTTTTAAGGAAGGAAATCCACTGCCATTTGAGAAATGGCTTGAACCGGAAATCGAGCAACAGGTGCTTGCCGTTAGAGAAACATTGGCAGAACCGAAGCTCAAATCAATCAAAGAAGCGTTGCCAGATCATATTTCTTATTTTCAGATTCGAATGGCGTTAGCAAAGAATAATTTAATTGATTGACTTATTGCTAAAAAAGAATATTTCACTAGATGGGAACGATTTTATTCCGATACACTTAGGGGGTTTTTTTATGAAACGGTTTTACATCAATTTAATCGCCTTGATCAGTGTCATCCTCTTAAATATTCTTGCTAATATATTGCCGATCAATGGCCAGACAACAGGAGAAATATCAAACCGTTTAAATGTATTCTTTACACCGGCAGGCTATGTATTTTCAATATGGGCCATTATCTATGCTCTATTACTCGTTTGGGTGCTTCGTCAATCACTAAAATGGCAGCGAGACCGTGATGTGTACCGAAAAACCTCTGCGTTATTTGTTATTAGCTGTATATTAAACATCATATGGATTTTCATGTGGCATTATGAGGTATTTGCCGGCTCTGTATTCATCATGATCGGACTGCTGGCTACCCTGACCCTTCTTTATCTAACCATCCAGCGGCAAGATATGACGTTCTTTGATCGACTGCCGTTCTCTGTTTATCTTGGCTGGGTCAGTGTAGCAATGATTGCTAACATAAGCTACTCGCTAACCTATTATTATTGGAGTGGCTGGGGAATATCAGACATCTTGTGGACAGTAATTTTACTGCTGTTCGCAGCGGCGCTGGCCCTTCACATTCGCTATCATAAAAATGACTGGGTGTATCCTCTTGTTTTCGTTTGGGCTTTTATTGGCATTGGCGTTAAAAATGAAGAAAACGCATCTGTTATTGTGTTTACAGCTTACGTATTATCCGTTGTGATCATGATTGGGATTTTCATGCTTCGCCGCAAACAGAAAAAGCTGAATTTTAGTTCTCGTAAACTTAAATTCTAGGTGTTGACGGGTGAGCTCTCGGGTAATGGGGAGCTTTTTCTTTTACATCGAGTAGCGTTGCCTTTTCGTTTATTCATCATTCTGGTACCATTAAAGAACAATTAATATCCCGTATCTCGGGAGAAGGAGCTATAACTTGAGCGGAAATTTTGTTTTTGCAATGTTTTTCATAACGCTATTAATCGGGCCAATTTTGATGATTTTATCCATCATTTATGGACGGAAAAATAAAATGAAATGGGTTTGGATAACGAATACGATCTTCCTCCTGTTTTCCATAGGAGTAATTGTATATTTCCTGCTGAGAATAGATGAAATTGATGCATTGAATGCACCTGGAGGCACTCCTGTGCTTATCATGCTGTTTATGTCCTCTTATATTTCCATTCCTTCTGCGTTTTCATTTTTTATTTTGGCAGCAGCTATTTTTATTCAGCAGCGAAAAAAAGCCCTTAACTAACTCGGTGCCTGACCCTACATGCCTTAAAGTATGCAGGGTCAGGCACGTGACATTTTTATTGTTTTATACTATTATATAAATCGTAATAATTACGTTTTATATTTTTAATCTATAAATCGTAATAATTCTTTTTTAGGAGGATCACCATGTCAATTCCTGTAACAGTATTAAGCGGCTATCTTGGAGCCGGTAAAACCACATTACTTAATCATGTACTGGCCAATAAAGAAAATCTTCGTGTTGCCGTCATTGTAAATGATATGAGTGAAATTAACATCGATGCAGAGCTTGTCAAGAACGGGCATTTCAGCCGAACAGAGGAAACGCTTGTTGAGCTTCAAAACGGCTGTATTTGCTGCACCCTTCGCGATGATTTAATGAAAGAAGTTGAAAGACTTGTAGAGATGGGCAATATCGATTACATATTAATCGAATCAACCGGTATTTCAGAACCCATTCCAGTTGCTCAAACATTTACTTATCTGGATGAGGAGCTTGGTATTGATCTGACGTCCTCTACCCGGCTAGATACAATGGTTACGGTTGTAGATGCATATCGCTTTTGGACTGATTATGAAAGCGGAGAAACTCTGTTCGAGCGTCAGCAAACAGACGATGAACTGGATCAGCGCGATGTATCAGATCTTCTTGTTGATCAAATTGAATTTGCCAATGTCATTATTTTAAATAAAACAGATTTGGTTTCTAAAGAAGACTTGAATACAATAAAGGGATTTTTAATTAAAATGAATCCCGATGCAAAAATTATTGTTTCTACTTTTGGGAAAATTGAACTGAATGAAATTCTTCATACGAATCTATTTGATTTTGATCAATCCAGCCAAGCTGCCGGCTGGATAAAAGAATTGAATGAAGAGCATATACCAGAGACAGATGAGTACGGGATTAGCTCCTTTGTTTACCGTAAACGCCGTCCCCTCCATCCAGAACGTTTTAAACAGTGGCTGGAAGATCTTCCTGCAGAAATTGTCCGTGCAAAAGGATTTTTCTGGTTAGCAAGCAGAGACAATATGGCCGGACTTCTCTCTCAAGCCGGTGCCTCGATCACCTTTCAAGGAGCGGGTGAATGGGTAGCGGCAATGCCTGCTCCTGAACAAGAAGCTTCACTTGCAGAAGATGCAGATCTCAGAAAAAAATGGGATCCTATTTATGGTGACCGCATGAATGAGCTCGTTTGGATCGGCATTGAACTTGATAAAGAAGAAATCACCCAGGCACTGGACAGCTGCTTATTAACCGATGAAGAAATGCAAATGGATTGGTCCACATTTAAGGATGAGCTTCCTGCTTTTGTTACACACGAAGGATAATGACGTAAAAAAGAGAAGAGGCGATTTTTTCACCTCTTCTCTTTTTATTTCGTAATAATGATCGGCTCACCTTTTGTAATGACAATTGTATGCTCAATTTGAGCAACTAGACTGCTATCCGGTGTTTTATACGTCCAGCCATCATTTTGTTCTATAACATGATCTGCTCCACTTGAAATAAACGGTTCAAAGGCAATAACGGTTCCGTCTTGAAATAGCTCGTTATCCCATGGATCAAAGTAATTTAATATATGATCAGGCGCTTCGTGAAGGGATTTCCCAACTCCATGCCCGGTTAAGTTTGTAATGACTGTAAAGCCATTTTGTTTTGCAACACGTGAAACGATTTTTCCGAGCTGGTTTTTCTTTGAGCCGGCACGCGCTTTTTTAATGGCTTCTGTAAATGCCTCTTCAGCTGCTTTACATAGCTTTGAAAGCTTTGGATCAGCATTCCCTACTGGAAAAGAAATGCCTGTATCTGCAAAATACCCGTTCAGTGAACCTGAAACGTCTATATTCACAAGGTCGCCATCTTGTATTACTCTGCCGCCTGGAATTCCATGCGCTACTTCATCGTTGACACTGATGCAAGTAAACCCTGGGAAGTCGTATTCACCCTTCGGTCCGGAGATCGCTCCATATTCCTTAAATCTTTTACCTGCTATTTCATCAAGCTCTTTTGTTGTCACACCCGGCTTCGTCTGTACCTTCATCTCATCGCGGATTTCAGCAACGATGCGCCCGATTTTTTTCAACGCTTCGAGCTCTTCTTCTGTTTTAACAATCATTCTGTCGTTCCTCTCCTTGCTTAAATGTCTATACTCTTTATCATATCATAGTGGTCAGACTACGTTACATCTAATACCCATCACTTTTATATTTTATCCTTAAATTGGACAATAGAAAAATCCAGTGCTTACTGCTCACACTGGATTTTTCTATTGTCTTTTTTCCCAACGCTGCAATAGCGCTGCATTGGATGTATTTCCAACCACATTTAAAGCGGTTCTAAATCCGTCTGACAGCCGGTCAACACCAGCGACAAGGGCAATTCCTTCAAGCGGCAGTCCTGCAGCACCTAAAACGGTTGTCATCATAATAATTCCAGCACCTGGCACCCCCGCTGTACTGAATGACACAATCAACGCACTGACAAAAACCGTAACAATTAACGATAAGGTAATGTCCACACCAAAAAGCTGTGCAACAAAAAGGGCATTAAACCCTTGTAAAATTGCTGCTCCATCACGCTTTAGCGCCGTTCCAAAAGGAATTGAAAAGCTGGCTAAATCTTTTGGCATCCCATATCGTTTCTCCGCGTTTTCCATCGATAGCGGCAGCGTTGCATTTGAGCTTGCTGTCCCAAAAGCTAAGAAGAATGCCGGAGAAAAACTTCTGAAAAAGTGATTCGGTTTTGCTCCAAATACAAGCAAGGCTAAATAGTAAAAGCCAATCATAACAAAAATGGCTGCGATCAGACCGATCACATAAAGTGCAAGCTGTGCCACAAGATCAAGTCCTTGAGTTGCAATAACAGAAGCAATAAGGGCAAATATACCAATTGGCGCAGCACGAAGAACAATCGAAATAATTTTCTCGATAATAGAATGAAGACTTTGAATAAATGAAACAAAAGGCTTTGACTGGTCCCCAACTAGATTACTTGCAATCCCTATAAGCAAGGCCGCAAAAATGATTTGAAGCAGGTTTGCCGTGCTCAACGCTTCAAATGGATTAATGGGCACAAGACTGACAAGCCAATTGATTAAAGACGGGCTTTCAGTCGCTTCAGGTGCGGAACCAATTCCAGCAAGTGATACGGTCTCTCCCGGCTGCAGAATTGCTGACATTCCCATCCCAATAAAAAGTGCCACAATGGCTGTAGCAACATACAAACTAACCAGTTTTGCAGAATAACGAGCCATTTGTGCGGAGCTTTTCACACTCGTTAAACCGATGATTAAGGAAGTGAAAACAATTGGTACCACAACAAATTGAATAAGACGTAAAAATACTTGTCCGACAGGTGTTAGAACGTTTTGATCCAGCCATGCAACGGAATCTGTTGCCATTGTAAGATTGATGATAAATCCTGCGATTATACCCGTTATTAAGGCAACGAATATTTGCGTAGACAGCTTCACTTTAATCCCTCCCTAATTGTAGAAATATGTAAACACATTGTGATCCTAGCACGGATAGATATCATTTCAAAATAATGTGCTCATACCTGAAAAGTCGGATTTAAAAGATGTGCGAAAAAGAACAAACAACAATGGGCTGTTCCGAGCATAAATTAAAGCTATGCAGTCGGTGTTCCCTGGTGAAAAACCATTTGCCATTGACCATTATTGTTTTTCCATATTGAGCTGCGAAGCGTATGCTGATCTTTTGTTTCATTATATATTCGATACGTAGTAAAAACTGTATCCTCTGCAAGCGTGTGCATTTCAAAATGACTTAATGTCATCTTCACCACTCCTGCCCCTCCTTCACCAAAATAATCCTGTCTATTCCACACATTTCCTGAGCTTCCATATTCACAAAAATCCTCTGCTAATAGCTTATCAAGCTCTTCCAGGGAAGTACGAATTTCAGGCTTTAGCAATCGTTCCTCAAGCTGCAGGATATGCTCTTTTAAAAGGGTCAGATTTTGCAATTGAGATCCTCCAATCATTTTATTCGCTATTTTTACCTTTTTTTAATCTTCAACATAGCATTTGCATTCCTTTGAAACGCATATGGAACACGTATCTCTTCAACAGTACAACCTTTCTTTTTGAGATAGCCAAGCAGCTTTTCTAAATGTTCATATTGTCTTCCTCCAAATCCGTTAAGGGAAAGATTCTTATCTCCTCTTTTGACACTCTTAACATTTCATTTACTGTGTTCAAGTGAAACTCGTAATCTAGTCGATACGCATATATAAATAAAAAATGAGCAGATAAAATAATATTGAATTCATCATCTTTAAATGGTAAAGAAGGTAAAGTAACTGGCACATATCGATCATTTCATTCCTTCATATCATTCGTGCAGTCATTAACTGCACGTAAGCGATTCTCTCTTAATTCCTCAATCGTTTTGAAATAATTCCAACCGTAATTGTCTTTTGCTTTTTCCCTATGTATCATCGAATGATCTACATCCTGATAACCTTTCATTTTCAGGTCTTCTTGGTCATGGTAGTAGGCAATATCACATTCTGTAACATCAATTCCGTGTTGAATGCCGACTGCTGTAAACGAACATGCTCCTGCTGGACAATCAAGTATTTTCTTCCCCTTTAGTATTCCTGCTGTAAGCGAAAACAGGTCCAAATGTTCTTCAAAGGTTCCCCCGATAAAAACAATTCTATCTAACTCTAATTTTACCCTCTTCTCAGCTCTGCTCATCTACTCTTTCCTCTTTTTACATGATTTGTACAAATAATATCATAATTCAGATTTATAAATTTAATACGCCTCACAATAATAATATCTAGTGTCACAAACATCTAATTAAATGTTTATCTATATTATTGGACAACGACAGAAGGTGAAATGATGACAAACTGGTTTGTTTGGAAGCAGAAAAAAATGATCAACAGTTTTTTTGGGGCAGGAGTCGTAAACGGGATTGGAAATTGATTTATTCAGGTCTCCTTTCTTACATTGCTCTATCAGATGACGGTTAAAGGACTGCTATTGGATTTTTATTTGCTATCATACGCCATGGTACCTTTTTTATTTCTCGCTCCAATCGGCTGGAAGCTGGCAGATCGATTTCAGAAGAAAAAACTAATTATTACGATTGATTTATTAAGAATTCCTTTTGTTTTATCGTTATTATTTGTTCAAGGTCCTGAACAGCTATAGTTTTTGTATATTGTTGCAATTACCTATCTGATTTTTACAATTATATATGCCATACTGTTTGCAAAAGCAGATTTTGTGTAGGAAAAGAGAGTTTTAGAAAAGGAAAGAAAAACGTAAGGAGTATACGATTCAACTTCCTAAAAATAAGCTATGTTCAAGTCCATTGTTGATATTTTCACGGCGTTGATTGGAAGCGATACGCGAGACTCCTGCGGGCTGGAACAGGACAGGTGAGACTCAAGCAGGGACATCTGCGACCTGGGAGGCTCACGGCCTGCCCCGCGGAAAACAAGCGCCTGCAGTTGAATTCAACAGACACGTTTTACCAAGTCAAAAAATAAAATGAACTGTTTCAAAAGTCACTTAAACTAAATGACTTTTGAAACAGCCCTTATTATACAAGCGTCTAGGAAATCATCTTAACTTTGAATAAGGATTATTTCTCCAATACTCTTCCAAGCCTGTTTTCGAATATTTATAGCCTAATTTGCTTCCGAAGAAAGTAAAGGATCGAGTCTTTTTAGCTTTGTACATCACTTCACCATCTACTAGCTCCATCGTAAAATCGTGCCATTCTAATCTTTTTGAGAGCTCCTCGAAATTCTTTTCATATTCCTTGTAATGATCCACTAATAGCTTAATATCAATAGCCAGGAAATTAACTTGAAAGAAACGTACGATCAAAAATATAAGGAGGATCCCTATTAAATATGCTACCAGTGTCTTAGGATTACCTAATCCAATTATGTCAAACAGCCATATTAGTACAATTCCTCCAGCAATCAGCACAAGTGTCTGTATTGCGATCATTATCTTTACTGATTTCATATGAAGTAGTTCCTTTCTTGCTATCAAAGTATGTATTTACAAGCGGTTTCTTACCCTCTCTATTAAATATCGACTGCTTATTATAAACATTTAACAAAGTAAATAGAATAATTTTTTAAAGTAGACTAACGATCAACTACCGCTTAGATTGATTATTCAAGCGCTAATTTTTTGAGCACTCCCTAAATTACCTATCTTAAGTCCTGCATATAAAAAAACCTGCCTCCAATCGGAGACAGGTTCATATTAGGCGTTTCGAATATTTTGTTTCGTTGCTACACGAGGGACCGTTGAGAGCAGACCAGCAATCACGATTGCCGTTAGGATAAAGGCTGGTCCCATAAACGTTCCATTATAAACCAGTGAATATTTTAACGCAGGCACAGCTGCCGATCCTGCACTAAAGAACACAACTCCAGACAATACATGGCACACATAACGCAGAGCAGTACCAACAAGTGTTGCAAGAACGATATAAACGATTGCTTTTTTTGTTAACCCATTCATCAATGCCGTCTTAACTGGACCGGCAAATAAACCAGCAAATCCTACGACTGTAAATGCGATTGGGTAATCAAGTGCTCCTTGAATAGGATCAATTATATAGGCACCACCCACTACAACTTGAATCGTCCCAACAAGCAGTCCGGTCAATAGACCTCCTTTCAATCCCCATCGTAATGCCATTAGAATAATAGGTACCATCGCAAAGCTTACAGAACCACCCTGCGGCCATACCGAGAATGAAAGTCTATCCAATATAACGCCAATAGCCGCAAAAATAGCAACCTCTAACATAAATAAAAGCTTTGATCTTTCCATTTTACTTCCTCCTTTTGCGAAAATGATGCAGCTCGCACGAAGGGGATAAACCATTGCTTTTTTATTTTGTATCCTACTGTCAATCATCCAGTGACCGTAAAATGCATATAAAAAAACAATGTCCAGGATAGAAATCCAGACATTGCTTTACGCGCCTGTTTCCATCCACATCCCTGCGTAAGCATTAACTTACAGGTTCAAAGGGTCTGAACTAAAAAAGCTCACTCTCAGCCATAATGGCTCCCCTTGCGGAAATTGCATCTGCTGTTATTGTACACCCAATTAGAAGTTTTTTCACCCAATAAAAGCAATATCATGATGACCTGCTAAATAAAGATCAATTAGGCACACTGCCGATCAATATAATTCGTAATAAGAATGATCATTAATGGATAAACTGATCTTCATATGAAATAAAGGAATTTCTCTTTCTCTTCTTTGTTTCATTTATTACATAGATTCTTGTCGAGGGATTGACGATATTAAACGGAAAACAGATAAGTTGCACTTTTAAGGTCTAATTGTAGCGAAATCCCTCGTACAGTTTTTGGGTGAAATAGGAAAAGAGTCGGTGTTATCTCTCTAGCAAGTAGTGAGATGATAAAAGCAAGGAGGGTAGACAGGTTTTAGATAAAGAAAAAGATTAAAAGTTAGTAGTTAGAATTATATTAAAATAGGAGGAGAATGTTATGAACGCTTTAAAAGAATGGAAGAATTTGAATCATGGTCAAGGGATTCCAATCGATTTAGAGTTTCTTGAACGCCATATAGCCATTTCTTCGTTGTTAGCAGAGTTGTCCTATCAAAAAAAAGAGAAGACAATTGACTTAGTTCGTAAATGGGGCGGGAAACTAGTCTACTCTAGACCCGATCTATTTTCATCAAAAGTATCATATTACGGTAATCGATATTGGCTATCACATAATTCACAAAAAAAGAAATTTTTCATGCAAGACCTGAAGAATTTAAAATTTAATCAAACAGAGTTTCGTATTCCTTTAGATATTCTTGAGCAAAGCATTGCAATCCCGCCTCTTCTTGCTGAACTTTCCTATAAGAATCAGGAGAAAACCATCGATTTAATACGTACATTGGGTGAAAATCGTCTGTCCATTACGTTAATTTACGAAACACTGATTAAAGAAGTGGCCATGCTTAGAGCCCCAGAAGGACTTCTGCTTTCAACCGTTTGATCTCTACTCTTTTCAACAGCCAGCCGCCAACTATACTCAGAAACGCTTGTACTAATAGAGGAACAGCAGAAATGTTCTTTACGTAACCTGTAGTTACGATCATAAACGGAAAAGAATAGATCCTTATTTTCTCGTTTATGAACGACGGCAATAGGAGTTTTCGCCACACGCTTGGCGTACTTTTGGTGACGCATTATTAATATGAATTTGGAAATCAGCTGAGGACCGCATAATTCAAGCTTTCCAACTTTTTCATAAAAAGGATAAACGAGCTTGACTTTGGAGACAGAAGTCCGCGGTAATCAGAAACAATAATAGAATTTAACAAGAAAGAACCGAAAGACGAAGAACTGCAGATTAAAGTTAAATTTTTGAGCTTATTCTCTTAAAAGGGAACGATAAATAAAAAGAGGAAGACGAGATGCCGCTTTTGTCGACGTCTCGTTTTTTAAATGTGTTTATTTAATATACATTAATATCTAAAGCTATTTAAACGATAATAGAGAAGTTTTTGTATATTTAACGAATTTATACATGTCATCTCAAATGTCATACTTTTTATGGAGCCTCAATCGAATCTAAGTAATATACAAATAAAATTACATTTTGATACAGTTATCATAGCTCATTGTGATCCGAATCAATTGAAGCAGGTACTCATTAATCTTATACAAAATTCTACTGAAGCAACCACATAACCATACATACACATCAATGTTTTCCTTAAAAAATATGAGATGTGCATTATCTAATAGAAGTTGTAGACAGTGGAGTTGGTATCTCAAAAGAAAGACAGAAAAAATTATTCGAACCTTTTTATACAACTAAAGAAAAGGGAACAGGATAAGGACTCACGCTATGTAAACGTATCATCGAAAATCAGCAAGGAACGATCGAAGTCAAAAGTAAGCCCGGCAAAGGGACTACGATTAAAATACTATTGCCAAAAACATTCTTGATTGAATAAAGTATTTTCAGCATTTCTCTGAGATTTTCACAAGCTAAGCCTATTGATACTTCAGTTGCAATAAAGATCACCAAAATTCAAGATCCCCACGCAAAAAAAACGACTCAATTACGAGCCGCTTTTCAACCTATAAAACATTAAAATATCTCGCATCCGGATGAGCAAAACAAATCGCAGACACTGATGCTTCAGGCTCCATCATAAAGCCATCGGTTAATTCGACCCCAATTTCCTCCGGACGAATAAGCTTAAAGAGCTTTTCTTGGTCATCGAGATTTGGACAAGCAGGATAGCCAAATGAGAAACGCTGCCCCTGGTATTTCGCACTAAAGCGCTCCTGCATGGTGAAGTCAACTGGGTCAGAAAAGCCCCAGCGGTCGCGCATTTGCTGGTGAATAAGCTCTGCAAAGCCTTCTGCTGTTTCTAAAGCCAGTGACTGTAAGGCATGACTTTCTAAAAAACGGCCTTGTTCTTTATAGATTTGCGCTTTTTCACGAATACCGCGTCCTGCAGTAACTGTGAAAAACCCTACATAATCCATCTCGCCGCTGCCGACTGCTTTCAAATAATCAGCAAGACATAAAAACGGTTCTTTATGCTGACGAGGGAATGTAAATCGTTCAATGATCGTTGATTGATCAGCCGGATCGTAAATGATCACGTCGTCTCCATCTGACTGCGCAGGGAAAAATTGATACACAGCAGCAGGCTGAATTAGCTTTTCCTTCTTTACTTCAGTCAGCAAGCTATCCACTACCTCTTTAATTTTCAAGGTTTTTTCATCCTTCTCCTCTAGCAGACGAGAGATCTTCCCTTTTACACCTAAATGATGCCCAATGAGCATTTGCAGATTGATATAGGCTTCCACGTGGGCAACGGAATAAGAAGTAAGAATATGCCTTTTAACGTCAGCAGGCGTGAAAACGGGAGCCGTTGTGGACACATTTGATCGTGTTCGAACCGCTACTGGTGCTTTTTCCAAAACAGGCATCGCTAGTGCATTGGCCACTGCTTCTAGTTTTAGCTGACGTTCTTCTACAAGCTGCTCTCTTTCAAGTTCGTCCTGAAGTTGATTTGCCAAAGTTAATCCATTCATCGCATCTTTGGCATACAGCACTAATCCATCGTACTGCTGTGAAATTTTCGTATCGACGAATTTCCTTGATAAAGCAGCACCGCCGACTAGAATTGGAAGAGCAAGCCCTGCTTCCTTCATATCCCCAGCTGTGATGACCATTTGCTGTGCCGATTTCACAAGAAGACCTGATAACCCTATAATATCGGGTTTTTCACGTTTAATGGCCTCAATCAATGTGGTTGGTGTGACCTTTATTCCGAGGTCAACAACTTCATAACCATTATTGCTTAAGATAATATCGACAAGGTTTTTCCCAATATCGTGAACATCACCTTTAACAGTGGCTAGCAGGATTTTCCCCCTGGATGAAGTTTTATCAGATATTTCCATATGAGGCTCTAAAAATGCTACCGCTGCTTTCATCACCTCTGCACTTTGCAGCACTTCCGCTACGATTAGCTGGTTGTCGTTGAACAAACGGCCTACCTCTTTCATTCCTGTCATCAATGGACCATTAATAATGGTCAATGGTTCATCATATTCTGCCAAGGCTTTCTCCAGGTCAGGAAGCAGTCCCTCTTTAGTACCTTCGACAACGTAGTAGGCAAGGCGCTCTTCTAGCGTCATATCAGGCATGCTCGACTTTAATTCCTTTTTCTTGCCACGGTAGAATTCGGTAAAGGTCGCTAGCGATTCATCCGTCGTGTCAAACAATAGCTTATCTGCCATTGCGATTTCCTCAGCTGATATTGAAGCATACCGCTCCAGCTTTTCCGTATTTACAATAGCATAGTCAAGCCCTGCTTGTGTACAGTGGTAAAGAAAAACTGCATTAAGCACCTCACGGCCGACTGGCGGCAAGCCGAAGGAGACATTACTGATCCCAAGCGTCGTTTGACATAGCGGCATCTCTTCTTTTAAAAGACGGATTCCTTCCACCGTTGCCTTTGCTGATCCAATATATTGCTCATCTCCTGTTCCGACAGGAAATACGAGTGGATCAAAAATAATATCCGTCGGAGCCAATCCATAATTTTCTACTAAAATTTTATAGGACCTTTTGGCGATCTCAAGCTTTCTTTCGGCAGTAACTCCCATCCCTATTTCATCAATCGTTCCAACAACAACCGCTGCACCGTATTTCTTCACAAGCGGTATCACAGCATCAAAACGCTCAAGCCCATCCTCAAGATTAATGGAGTTAATAATGGCTTTCCCTTGAGAAAATTTAAGTGCTCGCTCAATGACTGCCTCATCCGTTGAATCGATTACAAGAGGAACCTTTACCTTTTTTACAACCTCTTGAATAAACACTTCCATGTCCTCAAGCTCATCACGATCCGGGTCGGCCAGGCAAATATCAATGACATGGGCGCCCCCTTTTACTTGAGCACGTGCAATTTCAGATGCTTCTTCTATTTTCCCTTCTGCAATTAAGCGCTTGAATTTCCTTGAACCAATGACGTTTGTACGCTCACCAATCATAAGCGGACGCATAGAGGGGTCGTCATAGACTAATGGTTCTATGCCTGAGACCGTGTGAATCTCCTTTTTCTCCACTTTTCTTGGTGTGTATTTTTTCATTGCTTTTGACAGCTCACGAATATGTTCAGGTGTTGTACCGCAGCAGCCTCCAACAATATTTAGCCATCCCTTTTCCGCAAAGCCTGCAAGCTTTTTGGCTAAGGATTCAGCTGTTTCATGATAGTGGCCTTCTTCATCCGGCAAACCTGCGTTTGGATAACAGCTAACGAACGTATTGCTTAAATCGGATAAAGAACGGATATGGTCCTGCATAAATTCAGGTCCTGTAGCGCAGTTAAGGCCTACAGAAATAGGGTTCATATGTTCAATACTTATATAAAATGATTCAATAGACTGTCCAGCCAGCGTGGTTCCCATCGGTTCGATTGTGCCTGAAATCATGATCGGCAAGGTGATGCCGGTATGATCAAATGCTTGTTGAATGCCTAAAAATGCACTTTTTACATTTAGTAAATCCTGACTTGTCTCGAGCAAAAGCAGGTCACATCCACCATCAATTAATGCTCGCGCCTGTTCCCCATAAGATATGGTCAGCTCATCAAAGGTTGTTCCACCTGTTACACTCAGTGTTTTCGTTGTTGGGCCCATGGCTCCCGCAACATAACGTGGCATTTCTGTTGTAGAAAATTTGCTGGCTGAGCGTTTAGCTATTTGTGCAGCTACTTTGTTCACTTCATAAGCAAGATGACCAAGATTGTATTCGTCCAGTACGATACTCATTCCACCGAACGTATTCGTCTCAATGATATCTGCTCCTGCTCCAAGATAAGCGTCATGTATTCGTTCAATTACATGAGGGGCCGTTATATTTAAATACTCGTTACAGCCGTCATATTCTTCCCCGCCAAAATCCTCAGGCGTTAAATTTGCTTCCTGAAGCATGGTACCCATAGCTCCATCCATTATTAAAATGCGATTTTCAAGTTGCTCAGTGAATGATGTTGGATACATGGTTAACTCCTCCAGCTCTTTTTGCCGCTTGCTGCTTTGCATATTTCGTTAGCTCTACAGTTAGATCGTAACGCATAAAAGGTGTAATTAGATAAATTCCGTTAAATAGCTCCAATGCCGTATCAATAAGTGATTTGGCAATGGCAAGACCTTCTTGAGAAGAACGTTCTTTGTCCCCGGCTACCGTTGCCATTCGCTCACGCACTTGATCTGACAGCTTGATACCAGGTACCTCATGGTGAAGAAAGTCTGCATTTCGGCTATTCGTTAGCGGCATCAAGCCTATATATAAAGGTGCATTTATGTCTTTTACATACTCGTATACTTCTAGCAGCTTTTCCTCTGAGAATACAGGCTGACTCATAAAGTAATCAGCTCCTGCTTTAATCTTTTTTTCCATCCTAAGCACGGCACGCTCAACAGACCGGACGTTTGGATTAAAAGCTGCACCTATGGAAAATGAAGTGGACTCCCCAAGATCCTTACCTGACATGGAAACTCCCCGATTCAGCTGCTGGATCATTTCAATCAGTTCGAAAGAAGACACATCATAGACGGAGGTTGCCCCAGGAAAATCCCCTACTTTTGTAGGATCTCCGGTTACAGCAAGCACATCATGAAGCCCCAGTGTATGAAGTCCCATTAAGTGGGACTGCAATCCAATTAAATTGCGATCCCGGCAGGTAATATGAACAAGCGGACGGACATCATGCTCCGCTTTAATTAAATGGCCAAGAGATTCATTTGATACACGCGGACTTGCCAGCGAGTTATCAGCAAGCGTTACTGCATCAGCTCCAGCTTCCTTCAGTGCTTTTGCTCCTTTCATAAAAGCATCTATATTCAGCTTTTTAGGAGGATCGAGCTCTACAATAATAGAGGATCGCTTCGTAACAATGTTCTGAAGAGGCTCGGGAACATAAATGCGACGGCTAGATACCTCAATTTTGGGTTGTTGAATATATACGTCCTTTTCCAAAACAGGAACTGCTCCTTTAAGCGCCTCGGAAAATGCCCGAATATGATCAGGGGTTGTACCGCAGCAGCCTCCTAATAATCGAACACCCTGTGTTTGAAAGGAATGTGCTACCTCTCTAAAGTATTCCGCATTATTGTTGTATTGAAGCGCCCCATCCGAATAGGACGGGAGGCTTGCATTTGGATAGCTTGAGAGAAAAGCATGCTTAGGCAGCGGCACTCCCTCTAACGTTCGCAGCATATGATAAGGTCCAAGGCGACAATTAAGCCCAACTAAATCAGCACCCAAGTCTTCTAGCTGCTTAAATGCCTCTGTAATAGGCGTGCCGTCCTGCAGAACTCCAACCTCTTGAAGGGAAGCCTGTGCAATAATGGGGATATCTGTTTCCTTTCGTGCGATCGATACGACAGTGGATAATTCCTCCAAATCATAATAGGTTTCTAGTAAAATACCATCCACGCCCTCCAGCAATAAACAGTAAAGCTGTTCTCTAAAGCTTCGTTTAATTTCCTCTAGTTTAACAGTTTGTGGATTCAAGCTTCGTATGCCACCAATTGTACCAACCACAAAAGTATCTGCAAGGGCTGCCTGACGAGCATTTTTAACGCCTGCACGATTGATTTCCTTCACATAATCCTCAAGTCCATATCGCTCGAGCTTATGATAGTTTCCAGCATACGTATTCGTCTGAATGACATTTGCCCCAGCCTGAATATATGCAGTATGAATTTGCTGAATATGCTCTGCTGCTGATAAATTAAGCTCTTCAAAGCATTGATCCGTTCCATATGAATAAAGCAATGTCCCCATCGCTCCATCTGCTATAAGTATACGCTCTTGAAGTGCGTCTATTAGCTTCATTTATTTCCCCCCTTATTTATCGTCACCCTAAACATTCCAAAAAAATTGTATACAAAAAGGTCTTCCTATAGATATAAGAAGACCTGTAATAGAACCGTTCACAACTCTTCTTATCTTCCTTGTCGTATTCATAATCCTTTTAAAGATCACTGTGACAAGCTGGAGTTAGCACCTTTTCAGCATTTGCACAATAATAGGCAAGACTGAAGGTTGCTGAGGTTTCGCAGGGCCTTGTCCCTCCACCTCTCTTAATAAGAATCCATAATATTTAGTTAATTATGATAAATGTACTAGAATGTCGGAGTATTGTCAATATGAGAAAAAATCAAATAATCAGCAAATGGAAAAAAGGATTAGTCCAATGTGGTAATACCAGGTAGTCTTCATGTTTTCTCTTCTTCATTAATTGTCCCAATCAGCTCAAAAGCCGATGTTTGTGAAGCAACGTACCGTATAGCTCCTTCAGCTGTCTCACCCGTTGGAACAGTCAGTTCAAAAGCTCCTTCTGCTGCGTACTCTTCTTTCATTTCACCCTCCAGGCTAGCAAATGAAAATTGCTCACTGGTAAGCGTTAGATCCTCTTCGCCGTTGTTTGTAACAGAAAATACGATTTCATATACACGATCCGCTTCTTCAAGTGCTTGTACCACCCCTGTAGTTGTCACTGTTACAACTGCAGAACCAAATTCTACTTCATCTCCAACTATATTAAGTGCCGGCTCTTCTGTTGCTTCTTCAGCTGCCGTTTCTTCTGTTTCTTCTGTTTCATTGTCAGTGTCTGCTTGTGACTCTTCAGCTCGTTATCTGCAGAACAAGCTGCTAAAACCATCGCTGCAAATAGAGCAAACGCCATTAATTTTTTCTTCATTGTAAATGCCCCTTAAATCTATTAATTCTGACATCTCTCATTATCCTTCGTCATTCGAAGTAAATCAACGAATTCCCTTAAAAAGTAAAAAGTATAATTTTTCAATATTATCGAATAACTATCCCTTCCTACTTTTTATTTACAATCGTATATTAGTTAAAGTCTATATTTTACTATGGTAAAATAAATCATACCGTATGATTCATAGAGCATCCTGCTTGAAAATATATATGCGATAAGACAAGTATTGTAGTAAAGGAGTTGACCAACGAATGAATGTTGATCAAATGCTGGAAGAACTGACAGACATTTTTGCTGAAGAATGCGGAGATTCTTTAACTGGTGTTTATCTGCATGGTTCTCTAGCCATGACCGGCTATCATATTAGCAGAAGTGATGTAGATTTAGTGGTTGTTGTGGAACAGGCTCCAACAAGTAAAATGAAGCATGCAATCATTGAACGTTTGCTTACCTATCCAAGAGTTCCATTAAGAGGAGTCGAAGTAAGCATCGTGCTGCATCAGCATACAAAGCTGATTCCTTACCCTACACCTTTTGAATTGCATTATAGCGAATCCTTGAGAAAACACTATGAGACTGTTCCCTACCGAGCACTTGATACAGACGTTGATTATGACTTGGTGGCTCATTTTATGATGATAAAAGAACGAGGTATCTGTCTATATGGTGAGCCGATCCCTGAAGTGTTTGGCTATGTATCTGAAGAGCGCTATTTAGATTCAATTTTACGAGATGTTGAAAATGTCAAAGAGGATATTTTAAAGGATCCGGTTTATTATGTATTAAATCTTTGCCGAATATTGTATTACGTTCAAGAAGGAGTCATATCCTCTAAGAAAGAAGCAGGAGAATGGGCAGTGAATCTACTGCCGGGAGCTTTTCACGAGCTGGTGGAGGAATGTCTTCTTGTTTACCGTGGCCAGCCTGCTCCGAGTGCATGGAACGAAGCATCACTAATCTTTTTTGCGACTTCCATGCTTCAAATGCTGCCTCCGGCAAGGAGCTTAAAGGAGTAGAGGAGAGGTTATTATGTGTGGACGATTTTCATTAGTAGAAGCGTTTGCTGATCTGCAGACCCATTTTCACTTTATTATGAGAGACGACTTTCATTATACGCCAAGTCAAAATATAACCCCTTCTCAGGACGTAATGGCGATTGTTGAAGTAAATGAACTTAGATATCCCGTCTCGTTTAAATGGGGACTCATCCCTTCCTTTGCACAGGACGCAAAAATCGGTTATAAAACGTTTAATGCCAGAGCAGAAACCGTGCATCAAAAACCGAGCTTTCGAAACGCATTTCAATCAAAACGCTGTATTATACCAGCCACTGCTTTTTATGAATGGCATAAAAAAACGCCAAAAATAAAACAGCCGTACAGAATTCATCCTGCTGAACACTCTGTATTCGCTTTTGCTGGGCTTTGGGAATCATGGCGAAATGGAGACAATCTCATACGCAGCTGTACCATCATTACAACAACACCAAACGATAAAATGTCGGCTGTTCATGATCGAATGCCGGTAATCTTACAGCCAGATGACTATACCGCATGGCTGTCAGCTCGATCGTCCAAAGAAGCATTGCAAGCTCTTCTTACACCGCTGCCTAGCAGTCAGCTGCAAATGGAGCCTGTTTCTCCTACTTTTTTTACATAAAATAAGCATTTCCATATATTCAATCCGGCAATAGCAAGAGAGCTGTTTTTACGCCATTTGTTGACGTAAAAACAGCTCTCTTGCTATTGTTATCCCGCCAATACATCACCTTTAGGAAATTTAATTTTACGTTTATCCGGACGCGTAATGGAGAAGACAAGTGTTAATGGACCAAGCTTCCCTGCAAACATGACGATAATAATGACTATTTTCCCAAAAACCGTCAATTTAGCTGTGATTCCCAACGATAACCCAACCGTTCCAAATGCGGACACAACTTCAAATAAGATTGTCAAAAAATTAACATCATGCTCTGTGTGCGTTAAGATAAATAAAGCACCGACGACCAGCAATACGCTGCTCATTGCAATGGCTAATGATTTAAAAATCAGCTCTTGTCTGATCTCTCGATTAAAGATCGTAAGCTCATGCTTGCTGCGGAAAAAAGCCAGCGTTGCAAGTAAAATAATAATGAATGTAGTGAGCTTGATTCCTCCGCCTGTTGAAGCGCTTCCTGCCCCAATAAACATTAGAACAATCATAAAAAAGATCGTTGCATCATCCAGACCCGTCAAATCAATTGTATTAAAGCCGGCTGTTCTCGGACTAACTGCTTGGAAATAGGATGCCCATAGCTTATCCTTCAAAGGAAGCGTCCCTATTGAATTCGGATTTTTCCATTCAGTAAAAAAGATAAAAAGCATTGCAACTGCATTGATAACAATAGTTCCCACAATCATTATTTTTGTATGAAGACTCCATTGACGAATTGTTTTGGAACGCCACATATCAACTAATACCGTAAAGCCTATTCCACCTAATATTAATAACCCTGAGATGACAAGATTGATGATTGGATTTCCTACATAAGCCACCAAATTATCAGGTAGCAGCCCAAACCCAGCGTTGTTAAAAGCTGATACAGCATGAAAAAGACTGAAATAAAGACCTTTCCATAACCCAAGCTCAGGCACCCAGACAGTGGATAATAAACCAATCGCAAAAAACTGAATGATAAAGGAAAAAACAGCTAAACGTATTGCTAGGCGGATAATGCCGCCTGCGTCATTTTGATTGAGTGATTGCTGAACAATTAACCGTCCTCTGTAACCAATCTTCCGTCCAAGCATTAGAAAAATAAGAACGGCAAATGTCATAATGCCTAACCCACCCAGCTGGATGAGTCCCAGAATAACAAACTGCCCAAAGAGTGTATAGACAGTCCCTGTGTCCACCACAACAAGACCCGTCACCGTAATAGCAGATACCGCTGTAAAAAGAGCATCGAGCCAGCTAATTGAAGTCGTATGTGCGATTGGCAATTTAAGAAGAAACGTGCCGATCAGGATGCTGACACCGAATAATCCAATTAATAATTGAGGTGGTGAGAATGAACGCTTCTTCTTCAAATGGGTTACACTCCTTGTTTTTCAAATCGATGCAAGCATCGATTTTCACCAATCACAATCAGTACATCCCCTACCAAAATTTTTTCTTCTGCTGTTGGAGAAATGATCATATCATGCGCGCGATAAATCCCAACGATGTTACAGCCAAATCGGTTACGAATATTAAGACCTGCAATCGATTTTCCGCAGATTTTAGGTGTCGCTTTAATTTCAACCATTGAATGGACATCGGAAAGTTCGATATAGTCTATGAAGTGATCAGATGTGAGTCGATGAGCGATCCTTGTAGCCATATCACGTTCTGGACGAATCACCCTTGTAGCGCCAATTTTTTCTAATACTTTTTGATGGTACAAGCTTGATGCTTTGACCCATATCTCTTTAACGCCCAAATCTGACAAGATAATGGTCGTTAGAATACTTGCTTCAATATTTTCCCCAAAAGACACCACGACTAAATCGAAATTGCGAATGCCTGCTTGCATAAGCAGCTGTTCATCCTGTGCATCCCCATGGATAACATGGGTGGCAATATCACTATAGCGATCCACAAGATCAGCATTTCGGTCCATTGCAAATACATCTGCACCAATCTCATGAAATGCCTCCACTAAATGCCCGCCAAAGCTGCCTAAACCTAATACAGCAAACTGTTTTTTCATGATGAATCATCATCCTTTTCTATTCCTATCTTACCTAATCACCATTGATTACATGTAAAATGAACAAAAAAACCACAAGGAAATGTCCTGTGGTCATCACTAACGGCTCACAAGTTTCATCCTCTCTTAACACGCTTGCGAAGTTAGCTGTCGGATTAGGACCATGAGAGTAGCCCCATCTTGCAGAAAACAAGATTTCACCCCTAGCCGAATATCGGCCTTAGTGGATCCTCCGCTTCCAAAACACAGGAATTAAGCGATCTAGAATGTTTATCATGAAAGCAATCATACTCCCCTCATAAGGTAGAGTAAAGAGGAAAATTAAAAATTTATTTCCCTTTTTTCCGCAAAAATATGACAAAAAATTCAAAATATTAATCTCAACTTTATACAATTTTTAGTAAACAAAAGGATAAAGCTTAGAAGCACAAATTCTCCTATAATAGTTAGGCCAGAAATTGATACAGGAAAAAACGGGTAGCAAATGATAGCTAAAACACCTGGTAAGGCGCATACCTATCATTTGACAATAAAATGGAATTTGACAAACGTTTTTGATCCATCAATTTATTAGTAGTATATTAGCCAGCGGGAAAAAGAATGTATAAGCAGATAATTCCCGCGCGTTTAATAAAGCGATCCATCTCATCAATGGATCATGATAAAGCGTAACTCTTTGCTTAACCATCCATATAAAAAAACAGCAAATATAATCGTGTCGGCTTTAATAGCAGCAGCTGCCGAGGGATCAACAGAAGATAAGCCAAGCCTTGATAATTAAAGTCCAATCGACATGCATCGTGAAAATAGAGACCAGATTAGCTAAATGCCCTTTAGTTATGAATCTTTCATTTTATCCAATTATTTTATGTTCATTGACATATGATTCACTCTAGTCTAAAATTCACAATTAACCATTTACACACTTCGAACGGAACAATATCAGCTTATAATCCCTTACCTTGTTGAAAGGCCGGCTCCGCATATGAAGTGTTTTTAAAATGATCCGTGGTCATAAATGGACACGGGCTTTTATGCTATTTTGAGAGGAGTCATCATATTGACAAAAATAACGCCGCCAACAAACAATGAGTTAGCCAGACGTATAGCTGTCGCTGCAAAAAGAATGCCTGCAGACCTAGTCATTAAAAACGCACAAATTATCAATGTATACACACTAGAAATCACATCCGGAGATATTGCCATTATTGATGGTGTCATTGCTGCCATTGGTGATTACAATGAAGGTCATGAAATAGTAGACGCCAAAGGACAGTTTGTCTCACCCGCCTTTATAGACGGACATATACATATCGAATCCTCGACACTTACACCCTCCGAATTTGCAAAGGTGATGCTGCCTCATGGTGTCACAACGATCATTACAGATCCACACGAAATTGCGAATGTACTAGGTACAAAAGGTCTTTCTTATATGCTTACAAATTCTGAGCATGCTCCAATGGATATATTCTTTGTCCTGCCTTCATGTGTTCCCTCCACTTCATTTGAACATTCAGGAGCCGTAATACGCGCACAGGATTTAGAGCCCTTTTACGAGCATCCGAGGGTCATTGGACTTGCTGAGGTAATGGATTATCCTGCTGTCATGAATGCAGACCCTGATATGATTAACAAGCTGCAGGCTGCACACCGCCATCACGCTAAAATAGACGGGCACCTTGCAGGGTTAACAACGACTGAAATTAACGGTTATTTAGCAGCTGGCATCCGTAATGACCATGAATGCGTAACGGCTGAAGAAGCACTTGAACGTGTAAGACTCGGAATGAGGGTAATGGTTCGACAAGGATCCGGCTCAAAAAACCTTCCTGAGCTGATTAAAGCCATCAACGAACGAAATGCACATCGTTTTTCATTTTGTACAGATGATAAACATCTAGATGAGCTTATAAATGAAGGCAGCATCAATCACTCCGTTAAAGAGGCCATAAGACTAGGATTGGATCCATTAATCGCTTATCAAATGGCTACATTAAATGTTGCCCAGGGCTATGATCTTCATGATCGCGGAGCCGTTTCCCCAGGGATGAAAGCCGATTTGCTCATAATAGACGACCTTAATCAAGTGAAAATTAATAAGGTCTTCAAGGATGGAAAATTAATCGCTGAAAATCAGAAACTAATAAATGAATGGGCCTATACAACCGAGCATTTGGAAGGCTGTATTGAATCAGTAAATATGCTGCCTCTTGATCAGTCACAAATTCAGATAAAGCCTGCTGAGTCGAAAGCAAATATCATCGAAATCATCCCAAACCAGATCATTACTCGCTATCTTAAAGAGACCGTTCCAACGGACCAGGAAGGATATTTCCTTCCATCAGCTGAGCATGATTTACAAAAGCTTGTGGTCGCTGAACGTCATCATTCCCTTGGCACTGTTGGAACTGGGATTGTGAAAGGCTTGAAGCTTACTGCCAACAGCGCCATTGCATCAACCGTCGCACACGACTCCCATAATATGATCACAGCAGGTACATCAGATGAAGCGATCCTACTCGCAATGAATCATTTAAAAGAAATTCAGGGAGGGCTTGTTGTCGTAAAAGATGCACAGATTGTCGGTCAAATGGAGCTGCAGCTTGCAGGTCTTATGTCGATAAAAAAATATGAAGCTGCTGCAAATGAAATGACTTCAGTCCATCATGGACTCGAGCTTGTATCACCGAATGCGGACTTTAATCACTTTTTATCACTTTCTTTTCTCGCCTTACCTGTAATTCCCTCACTGAAGCTAACGGACATGGGACTTTTTCATGTTGAATCCTTCAGTCATATAAACGTTTAGGAACCAAAAATGCTTCCAGGCTTTCCGGAAGCATTTTTCATTTGCTGAAATTATATCCAAATGAAACAATCAAAAAATATGAGTAGATCGATTTACCATTTCACCTGTTAAATTGAAGGAGTAAACGGATGCATATTGAATTTGTTCCTATCAATGATTCCATCCGATTAGGAAAATCCCACCGCGTTTCTATTATATTTATTCAGACTAAACATGGCTGCTTGGCATTTTCCGATGCTTTGTCGCCAGCTCAAAAGCATGTGCAATCGGAATTAACATCGGCTCGCTGAATGCCCCGCCTGTAAACGTAATACCGATCGGTTCATTTCTCTCAGAAAACCCTGCTGGTACGGCAATTGAAGGATATCCTGCCTTTGCCGGTAATTCCTCTCCATGATCATGAGGGGATAATAGAATATCAACCTGGTTCAGCTTCATCGCCTCGTCTAGTCCATTCTCTTTTGATGCTAAATGATCTTTTTGCAATGCAGCAAGGTATGCTTCCTCTGTCAATGTACCACTTGTCTTATTTGATTCTTCTAATACACTTTGGCCATATACTAACGCAAGCTCTTTATGGTTGAGATTAAAATTAATAATATCCTGCAACGATTGAATATTGCTGCGGGATCCATAATCTTGGAGATAGGCTTCTATCCCTACCTTAAACTCATGGATCAGCACCTGATTATTTAGTTGTTCACCGTGAGATGCCAGTATGATGTCCTCTACAATAATTGCACCGAGTGATTTAAGTTTTTCTACTGCTAGTTTAAAAATCTTCATTTGATCTTTTGTTGCTTCTGGATAATATTCATTATGCAAAAGGCCAATCCTTTTCCCTTTTATAGCATTCGTCTTTTGATCTTTCCAAATGAATGCTGTAGGCTCCGGCCATGGAGATGATCCAGTTGCAGGATCTCCAGGATCATGCCCTGTAATTGAAGCAAACGCAAGTGCTGCATCCTTCACCGTTATTCCAAATACACCTGCTGTATCCTGCGTATAGGAAATCGGAATAATCCCTGCTCTGCTGACTGTACCCACTGTTGGTTTTATACCGACCACCCCATTTTGGCATGCAGGGTTTAAAATCGATCCTGTGGTCTCTGTTCCGACAGCAAGCGGTGCAAAACCACAGGCTACAGCTGCTGCTGAACCAGAGCTTGAACCCCCAACATCAAATACACCAGGATTATAAGGATTTAACACCTGGCCTCCTCTTGAACTGTAGCCATTAGGCATTCGTTCAGACATAAAATTAGCCCATTCTGTCATATTTGTTTTTCCTAATATAACCATTCCAGCTATTCTTACTAATTGAACAAGATGAGCATCTTGCTTTGCACGATTTTCAGCTAAAGCTAATGAACCTGCACTAGTCGGCATATGATCAGCCGTACTAATATTATCCTTCAATAGAATTGGAACACCATGCAGCGGACTTCGGATAATCCCATTCTTGCGTTCTGCATCTAACATTCTTGCAATGCTTATCGCCTCTGGATTCAGTGTAGCTATCGCTCTTATGGATCGTCCTTTTTGATTATCTTCCATTATACGCGTCATATATAATCGAACGAGCTCTTCTGAGGTAAGATCACCATTTGTCATCGATTGACCTAACTCCTCTGTCGTAACATCAGCTAACCAATTAAGTCTATCTTCCAATCGCTGACCCTTCATTGATCTCTCCCCCTCCAAAAACATGTCTCTTCTTAAACGAAAACGATCCATCGATCTACCTGCTCATTCCTTTTCTTTCAATAGAGATGCATCCGAAAAGCTGTCAAAGTAAAAAGCCGAGGTGTGTAATTGCCCCAGCTTTCCGTTTATTTACACTATATACACTAACAAAACGTTTATTTACTCGTTCATAATTCCAAGGTCAAAGCCACCGGAAGAGGTCCGAACATCAATTAATGGTATTTCATTTCCAATAGAAGCCAAAACGTGATGATCTGTCATTGTTTCTACATTTAGGTTTGAAATGTTCACTTCACCCTCTCCAGAAGAACTTTGAAAATCAACAGAAAGAGCCTTAGGTCTATTATCAAGCTGTAAATCCACATTCCCGCTTGACGATGAAATAATATATTCATTGTCAAGGTTTTCCTGTAAAATGTCAATCCTTCCAGAAGAAGACTCAAGTGTTGCTTTTCCATTTACATGGTTTAATTCTATATCACCTGAACTAGTTGAGAGAGTAATAATGGGTAATTCGCTATCAAAAAGCACAATATCTCCGCTCGAAGCATCCACTGTCAGATTTTTTGTGTGAACTTCACTAAGCGATCCATCCCCGCTGCTTAATTTCATCTCTACACTATCTGCAGCTGTAATACCATCTAATGTAATATCTCCAGAAGTCGACACAAACGTTAAACGATCAGCTTTTAGGTCCGTTGTCTCCTGATCTGCAGATGAGGTCTTCACTTCAATTGATGAATAGGATTCAGCCGGTATCTCAACGGTCATGACCTCCTTCGATCAAAAGGCTTCGAAGGAAAATCCTCCTCCCAAAAAGCTGCTTCTTTTATGAACCGCTTTAATTTCTAGTGTCCCATTGTTTTTTTTTCAATTGAATTTCATATCGTTTTTGATCATTTTCACATACAGTACCTGAAAAAGCTGCAATGACGTCACTTTGTTCTCCCTCAATAACATTCAGATCAATCGAGGAGCTCTCAATCTTAATCTGCTGGATTGATTGACCACTCGCTGTTTGCGACTCACTTAACGGAACGGTTGCAAAAGATAAAATATCCTTAATTATCCATAAAATCAAAATGAATATTCCGATAGAAAGGATTGAGTAACGGACCTCCGCCGTATTTCACTCCCATCCTCCAGCTACATTTTTATTTGCACCCAAGTCAAGATGCCGTGCATCGGGATCAAATAATAAAAAACAAATTTTTTCACAACTTTTGCAAGTGATATGCCGGCTAACCAAACAGAGTATTTAGAATACATAAGTGCATTAATCATTGGAGGTGGATCATGCCTACGGAGAATAAAGCTATTTTTTTGTTATTAACGAATACTCACACATTTTTCACTCGCCTTATTCAATCTTTTACTCATGCAAAATACAACCATATATCAATTGCCTTTGACTCGGAGTTAAACGAACTGTATTCCTTTGGACGAAAAAGCTTGGTCTGGCCGCTTTTTTCGGGATTCAGACAGGAGGATATAAAGAATGGTCTTATATACGCCAATACTTCATGTATTTTTTAAAAATTGATGTGACAGAAAATGAATAGACGTCCGTCAGAAAAGCAGTCGATCGATTTAAATCGAATGAAGATCTTTATAAATACAATCTTATAGAACTAATAGGATTTTTAATAAATTGGGAAATCAAACGAAGTAACGCCTATTTTTGTTCTTAATTTGTGGCGACGGTACTTGTTGAAGGAAAATCACCTGTACGGTTAGGGGAACTGGGCTAACAGCTCCGCATGATTTTCTGGGGCTGCCAAATAAAAATATTTTATATGAATGACTACTAAATGAGTATAGTCAAATAGCATAAAAAAATGCATGACGCACGCATAATAATGGAAAATATCTTCCAAATTATGCGCATCATGCTTTTTATCTCTTTTATTGCTTCTCCAATTGCCAGTTTCCTCTGTATACAGTGACCTTCTCAAGTTCTACCCCTAGCTCTTTTGCATAGCGCTTTAGCTGCTTTTCTTCTTGCGGGGTTACAAGAGAGAGCACGGTGCCTGCTGCCCCCGCTCTTCCAGTTCTGCCAGACCGGTGAATATATTGTTCCAGATCTTCTGCAACATCCATATGAAGGATATGGGTGACATCGGCAATATCAAGACCTCTGGCTGCAACATCCGTCGCCAGCATTAACGGCACTTCACCTTTACGGAATTTTCTCATGGATGCGGCACGTTCTTCTTTATCAAGGTCACTATGCAGCGGAGCAATTTCCAAATTCTTATAGGTAAGCTTTTCAGCTGTAATGATTACGTCTCGCACTTCACGCAAAAATGCCAGTGTTTTCGCGCCTTCCATCGAAGACATACGGACAATGCGCCTCACCCAATCCATTTTATCTCTCGCTTCACAGACCATGAACTGATGCTTCACCTTACTTGATAGCGCAGCGGAACGATCCACACGAACGAGTGCTGGGTCCTTCATCAATAATCTTGCCTGGTTTTCAGTTTCTTGCGGGAGTGTTGCAGAGAACATAGCCAGCTGCCGCTGATCTGCCAGGGTGCTTTTAATTAAGTCATTTATGGCAGTTGTATGTTCCGGCAGGAAAAGCTGATCCACTTCATCAAGCACAACCGTCTTTACTTCATGCATTTTTAGCTTTTTCTGCTTAATTAGCTCAAGAATTCTCCCTGGTGTCCCGACAATGATATGCGGCTGCTTTTTCAGCTTTTCTAACTGCCTCTTTACATTCGCCCCGCCAATGATAGAGGTTGCTCTCACCCCGCTTGGCTTTCCCCAAGTTTGAATTACATCGAGAATTTGCATAGACAGCTCTTTTGATGGAGCTAAAATAACTGCCTGCGGCAAACGCTTCGTTACATCCATTCTTTCAATAAGAGGAATGGCATAAGCCAACGTCTTCCCTGTTCCTGTTGGTGATTCAGCGAGCACATCTCTTCCTTCTTGCATAAGAGGAATTACCTGCTCCTGTACAGCAGTCAGCTCACCAAAGCCAGCCTCCTGCCAAATCTCTTTCGTTCGATTCAACATCTATCGTCCACTCTCCGATCTCTCAACTCAAACGCCGTATTCTCTCATACAGCATCCCATCTCACCATTGTACCACCCTTTGACTGCCAGTGATAGTCGCTTTCGTTCGCTAAAGGGGTCAGGCCCCTTTAGCGAACGAAAGCCCCATCTACCTCCTGCTGTATATGGTTTTTTCCTGTTCTCTGGATAGAGGTGGTGCAGAGGTAATGCATGTTTACCGTATTTTGAGCGAACACTTTTAAATATAGGATAGGAATGATCTATCCGCTCTATTCATCATGTTTGATTAGAAGGGTGATTGAAAGAAAAACAACAGGTGGCACACTATGGGGGAATTTATTCGATTACTAAATAATGGTAATAAATCATCTTTTATGGCAGCCATCGTGAATACCATTATCTGGCTACTGAAGGCAGGTGCTTTCTTATTAACTGGTAATGTGGCCATGTTTGCGGAAATGATGCATTCGTTTGGAGACGCAGCAAATCAATTTTTTGTTTTTATCGGATCTCGTTTTTATGGAGGATTTAATCGCAACAATCGGCGGTATTTTAGCTATTCTGACCATCATTATTGCCCACTTTACTGATTTTCTTCAAATCGAAGGAATTGTCTCAATTATGATCGGATTAATGATGTTTTACGTGGTTGGCAGAGTATTTCTTGAAAATGCACGCGGTGCAATCGGGGAAACGGATGATGAAATGCGATTGCATATTGCTGGAATTGTACGAGCAGACCAGGCTGTAAGAGATATTCAACGACTAGGCGTCATAAAAGAAGGGGAACATCTCCATGTAGAGCTTGAAATAGAGATAGATCCAACACTGACAATCTCTGAAGCGGACGAAATAAAAGATCGTCTTGCCCTCCTTATCTATGCACAAAAAGGTGTTACCGATGTTATCATTGAATTCGACGAAGACGACCAGGTACTCGAATGGACATAAATCAGCCCGGAATAAATTGTACCGGGCTGTTCGTTCTATTGCTTTGATTTTTCTCTTTGTTCGCTGAAATAAAAATTATAACTCCTGTACACCGGAGTTTCCGAGCGCTTTAGTTCGTTGAAGGGGTCAGACCCCTTCAACGAACTAAAGCATTATTTTCCCCCGCAGCTGGCTGTTATGGAGTTCTGCGTAGAAGCCTTTTTGCTTGAGCAGTTCTTCATGGTTTCCTTGTTCAATCAGTTGGCCATTGTCTAGAACAAGGATTTGATCTGCGTTTTGAATGGTGTTCAGTCTGTGCGCAATGACGAAGCTTGTTCTTCCCTTCATTAACCGCTGAAGTGCCTCTTGAATTTTTATTTCTGTAATAGTATCAATACTACTAGTTGCTTCATCCATGACGAGGATTGAGGGATTTGCGAGAATTGCCCTAGCTATGGATAATAGCTGGCGCTGCCCTTGACTGATTCCCTGACCGTCAGCTTGAATAAGTGTGTCGAACTGCTTTGGCATCCTTCGAATGAATGTTGCCGCGTTCGCAAGCTCAGCCGCCTTCTCCACTTCTTCGTCCGAGGCATCTAATCGTCCGTACCGTATATTCTCCCGGATCGTCCCTTCAAACAGGAAAGAATCCTGCAGTACAAAGGCCATATGACGTCTGAAGCTTGATCTCTTAATCGTCGTAATATCCCTGTCATCAATAAAAACAACTCCTTCATTTGCATCATAAAAGCGTGAGAGCAAATTGATCATCGTTGTTTTCCCAGCGCCCGTAGGTCCTACAAATGCGATAGTTTCCCCTGGAGAAACGCTAAAGCTGATGTCAGAAACTGTGTCCTCTCCCTTCTCATAAGCAAATGACACATTTAAAAATTCCACTCGTCCATACAACTGGTCTATCTCAATCGCATTTTTTTCGTCCTTGCGCTCTTCTTCTTCATCCATAATGTCAAACACCCTCTCAGCACCAGCCACAGCGGAAAGCAGTGTATTAAACTGGTTGGCCAAGTCATTTAGAGGTCGTGTAAATTGCCTTGCATATTCTACAAAAATAACAATGACGCCAATCGAAATAGAACCATTTCCATTTAAAGCAAGTATTCCACCCACGAGCGCGATCATAGCAAAGCTGATGTTATTTAGAAAGTTCATCAATTTTGGAATAAATCCTGAAAAGGTTTGCGCCCAAAATCCAGCAAGCTTAAGACGGGCATTTCTCTCCTCAAATTGCTGAATAACCCTTTTTTCCTGGGAAAACATTTTGATAATGCGTTGTCCTGACATGGTTTCTTGAATATAACCGTTCAATTCCCCTAGATTACGCTGCTGCTCTTTAAATAATCGGCTCGTTCTCTTCGTAATCCACTTCATTCCAACATACATGGCTGGAATGATGAGCATGGTAATAAACGTCAACAGCGGACTTAAATAAAGCATTACACAGACGGTTCCGATCAAGGTCAGCACACTCGAAACAATTTGAATGACAGAGCTGTTTAACGTCGAGCTGACATTTTCCATATCATTGGTTACCCGGCTCATCAGCTCTCCATGCTGCCGCTTATCAAAAAAAGGAATGGGCAGCTTATGAAGATGATCAAAAAGATTTGTTCGCATTGTATAAACCGTATTTTGAGCAATGCGAATCATCCACGCTGCCTGAAACCAGGTAGACAATGAATGGATAATATAGATAATGGCTAGCACCCAAATTAGAGTAATCAAACCAGCAGGGTCTCTATTAACTATAAAATCATCGATCCCCATTCCTACAAGAAATGGGCCCAACAGCACCATGCTTGAGCTTATGGTGACCATTAGCAGGACAAGTATCAGCTTTCCTTTATTCAAGGCAAGAATATGCCATATCTTCTTTAACGTTCCACCAAAATCCTGTGCACTATTTTTTCCCTGCTTCCTTATTTCACCCAATTCCTCTAAAGTTCGGCGTTGATAACGAAACGGTTTAATGACCTCTTTCAACAAGCGTCAACGCCTCCTTTCCGACCTGGGATTCAACAATTTGCTGGTAAAGCTTAGACGATTTCAGCAATGACTGATGTGAACCTTGAGCAATAATCTCTCCATCATCAAGCAGCAGGACTTGATCTGATGCCATCGTCGTACTGATTTTTTGGGTAATCATGAGGGTCGTACACGAAAATTGACTCAATTCATCAAGCAGTCTTGCTTCCGTTTTCATATCCAATGCACTCGTACTGTCATCCATCAATAAAATGACCGGTTTTCGTACAAGCGCACGCGCAATCGACAGCCGCTGCTTTTGTCCGCCAGAAAGATTAACTCCCTTCTGCCCAACTACCGTATCATACTGCTTCGGCAATTTCATAATGGCTTCATGAATCTGAGCGCGGGCGGCTGCTTCTTTAATTTCGTCTAAAGTTGCATGCTCATTCCCCCACATGATATTGTCACGTACGGTTCCTGTGAACAGCATCGCTTCCTGGGGAACAAATCCAATTTGCTTGCGTAAATGCTCAAGTTTTATGAAACTATTCTCCCAGCCATCAATCAATATTTTTCCTTGATCAATATCATAAAGCCTAGGAATAAGCTGAAACAAAGTAGATTTTCCAGATCCGGTCGCTCCTAAAATTGAAACTCGTTCACCAGGATTAACATGAAAGGAAAGTTTTTTTATGATTTCCACTTCTGTACCAGGGTATGTAAAAGTAACATTTTGAAAAGAAATACTTCCTTCTGAAATAGTGTGTTCTTCACTTAATTCTTTATCAATGACATCAATTTCACTCCCAAGCACTTCACTCACTCTTTCACCCGAAGCCTTAGCGCGCGAAAACACCATGATAATCATCGTTACAATGGAAAGAGCACCAGTCATTCTCGTTGCATAATTGACAACGGCCACAACATCCCCAACACTTGCCTGACCTGCAGATACCTCAACACTGCCAAACCACAGAATGAATAAAATACTTGCATTCATCAGCAGCAAGATAATAGGCATGGTGACCTCGACGAGTCGAAAAGCAGATACCGTTTTCTCCATCAACGCTCCGCTTGATTGTTTAAAACGCGTTACTTCATGGTTTTCCCTCAAAAAAGCTCTGATTAGACGAATTCCTGCCAGGTTTTCCTGCATCACATTATTTACATGGTCGACTCGTCGCTGAACCGCTTTAAATAATGCTCCCGCTTTTCTCATAATGAGCACTAAAAAGAGGACTAAAAGAGGCACTGCGATCACTAACACAAGTGCAAGACCCGGACTTACAAAAAAAGCCATAATGACACTGCCGATGACTAAAAGAGGCGCACGCATCATAATGCGTAAACTCATAAACACGGTATTTTGAAGCATGGTTACATCATTTGTTAGTCTGGTGATTAATGAAGAGGTAGGAAACTGACTAAAATTTGTAAATGAAAAGGCCTGTACCTTGTCATAAAGAGATTTTCGAACGTCAAAGCCAAAGCTCTGGCTAACATGAGAGGAGTAAAAGGAGTTCACGACCCCTGAAAAAAAAGCGATAAATGAACAACCAATTAACACACCTCCCCAAAGCAGGACCACCGATAAATCTTCTTTAAGAATTCCCTCATCTATAATATGAGCAATAAGTAAGGGCTGGATGAGTTCAACCGTGAGCTCTATTAGCATTAAAAAAAGTGCAATGATAATCGCCAAACGGTATGGCGTTAAAAATGAGAGTATTCGGCGCATTTAAACCCGGTCTCCTTTTTAGAGCAATCAATTAATAGGCTAACATTCTGATTTTTCATTATAATAATTTGCAACTCAAAATAGTTACTTTAAAACTTTACCATATATCAGGAATATTTTACAGATGAGGTATTTAGCCCTGTCCATGAAAAAATGCTCTCTGCACAAAACAGAAAGCATCTAATCATTATACAATTTCTTGTTCTTTTTGAGGCTCAATTTTTTTCTGATTGAATTTCATTTTCACAAGGTCCCGGCTTCTTTTTTTCGTTAACACATAAAGAGTATCTCCCTCTTCAATTAGCGTTTGACCTGTTGGAGTAACAATTTCCTGGTCACGTATAATGGCTGTAATTAGCGTGTCATCGGGCAGCACAAGATCAATAAGAGATTGTCCTGCGACAGTTGAACCTTTTGGTATCGTCACTTCAATCATCTCTGAATCTGTCTTCCCTAATGTAACAAGTTCAAGACTATAGTTACTTGACGGTAATTCCTCACCTGTTAATCCAAGGCGCTTACCAATCCATGAGAGTGAGCCTCCTTGAACAAGAGCTGAAATAATGACCACGAAAAAGACTGCGTTAAAGATTAATTCCGAATTGGGAATGCCTGCTATTATGGGATAGGTCGCTAACACAATTGGTACAGCACCCTTAAGACCAGACCATGATATAAACACTTTTTCTTTCAAGCTGTATCTCATTCCAAGCATACTGAGAAAAACGCCGATCGGACGTGCAACGACCATCAAAATAATTGCAAGGATGACCCCTTCCCAAATGATACCAATTAATTGTTCAGGGAATACAAGCAGACCCAATAAGATGAACATGACAATTTGCATCATCCAAGCAAAGCCTTCGTTAAATCGCAATATCGAAAAGCGATATGTTAAATCAGCATTCCCAACTACTACCGCCATCACGTAAACAGCTAATAGTCCACTGCCGTTTGCATAGGTTGTAATGGCGTATGTAAGAACAGCGAATGAAAGGGCTAAAACTGGATATAATCCAGAAGAATCTAGATTGATTCGATTAATGATTTCGACTGTAAGCTTACCAAATAGCAAACCAAGTATAAGCCCAATTCCCATTTGGAGAAAAAAATCACCAATTAAATTTAATACAGATGTGTCAGGAAATTGAATAAGTTCAATAAACATGATTGTCAGGAAAACAGCCATTGGATCGTTTGTGCCAGACTCCGCTTCAAGCGTAGATGTGAGCCTTTGCTTAATATTTTTATTTCCCAGTACCGAGAAAACGGCTGCTGCATCCGTGGAGCCAACGATCGCACCAAACAGCATTCCTTCAAGCCACGTTAAATCTAAAATAAACGTCGCTGCTACGCCTATGACCCCCGAAGTAACCACAACCCCAACTGTTGCAAGAGACGAAGCGGCGCCTAGTATGGGGCGCATACTGTGCCATTTTGTTTGGGTTCCACCTTCAAACAAAATAATAACTAAGGCGAGAATCCCGATCAACTGGGTGAAACGTGCATTTTCGAAATAGACAAATTCACTTAAAATCATTCCTACGATTAAGAAAAATACAAGGGAAGGCAGGCCCAAGCGAGAGGAAAATTTAGTGGCCAGTACTCCAATAATAAGCATCGAAGACATTAATAGAATCAATCCATCAATTGTAAACCCCACAGGCTCACTCCTTTTCAAATTCTTATTCTAAGTATAGCAAAAACATTTTCGCTTTACTGAAATAAAGCCCAGAAGCTTTACCTTAAGAGATTCACTTGGTTCTATAAGGAGAGAGCATATTATAAAGGAAATAGAATAGACTATAACATTGCAAAGGAAAATCATACACGATTTGTTCTTTATAAAAAGTGCATGGTGTATGATTCACCATGCACTGCTTCTTCATTTTATTTTTGATTTGCTAAAGCATCAGCGAATGCTTTTGCATAAGGTGGCAAATCAGGCGGTCGGCGACTAGAAATAATATGTCCATCCACCACTACTGGTTCATCATGCCAGGTCGCACCTGCGTTTACCATATCGTCCTTTATTCCAGGAGTGCTTGTTACTTGACGTCCTTTAAGTATTCCAGCTGAAATCAATACCCATCCGGCATGACAAATTTGACCGATTGGTTTCTGTGCTTTATCCATTTTACGCACCATTTCAAGCACTTCCGGATAGCGTCGCAGTTTGTCCGGCGCCCATCCGCCCGGAACTAAAATGGCATCGTAGTCCGCTGCCTTAATTTCATTGAACGCATAATCAGATTGGGCTGGTACACCATACTTACCGATGTAGGTCTCACCTTTTTTTTCACCGACTAGATGAACGACAGCACCCTCTTCCTGTAATCTCATAACAGGGTACCAAAGCTCTAAATCTTCAAAATCAGGACTCACAAGTGCAATAATTTTTTTCTCTTTTAATCTCATGCTATCCACCTCCTTTTGTGATTGTATCATTGAATGAGAAATAATTTCATGAAATAAGGAAGAAAGGAGAACCTTGAAAAATGAAAATTCTAGGACATATCTTTGAAACAAGATTGATTTGAATTCTCTTTGTACTATTCAAAAAAAATGATTTATCTTATTTTTTCTGTATAATGGTCTTATAAGACAAGAGAGGAAGACGATATGATAAATATTACTAATTACACAATTGAAACACTGAATGATCCATTTGGAATTTTAACTGGGGATCGTTATGAATATCTTCTTGACATTGAAGTTCCTGAGGATGACGAGCTTTATACGGAGAGTGGAATTATGATAAAAGTACTCTACCGTGTTGAAGATCAAGTCGCAAGCCTAATAAAATATGACCTCATTGATCGAGAAACTTCACAAGTGTTGGATTTTGAATTGGAAGAGGATGAGTTGGCCATGATTGAATCCTTTTGCAAAGAACATTTGCCTGCAGAATAACCTTTTCAATAAGAACGATACTACCTACCGCTCTCAATTTATTATGAGAGTGGTTTTTTCAATTTTCCACAGAAAAGGACATAAAATCATTTTTTGTTAGAAAATTCACATCAAATTGAACAAATGAATAATACAGCTCAACAGGTTGCTGAAAAATCGGTCACGTCACCGAAACAGTAACGAACATGACGCATATAGCTCGTGAGACCAATGATCATTCAACCAGCGTTAGTGCAGCAGCGCAAGAAACGCTCGCCTCAATGGAAGAAGTTATTACATCAGCAGCTGCTCTTGCCGACATGGCAGAGGAGCTTTAAGACGCCATAAAGCAATTTACACTGCCGGAAGCACAAGTTGGACATAAAGAAATGGAAGAAAACGAGTATAGTGATGTGAACAAAGAAATACAAGGATAATCATATCTGACACCTGCCCTGTCTCTTTTATAGGAGGGGGGGCATTTATACAGCAGCCATCGAAAAAAATTTGAGTTTCTATGAAAAAGACAGAAACCTTATTCGGTTTCTGTCCCATGTTCAAATCCTATGAGGCATTTTCTTTTTCGTTTTCTTTCTTATATCCGTCTTCCCAATACTCGGCATTTTTAATGCCCATTTTTGTGGAGTTAAAAACAGGATCAAGCCCTTGTTTTTTCTGTTCTTCGTAATCCTTAAGAACACGAAGTGCAGGCTTAGCCAAAATAAGAATAGCAATTAGGTTTAGCCATACCATCAAGCCAAGGCCAATATCCCCTAACACCCAAGCTACTGCTGCTGTTCTGACTGCTCCATAATAGGTAGCTCCTAAAATGACAAACTTCAGAAGCAGCATCGCCCACTTTTTATTTCTTTCACCCATTAAGTAAACGACATTTGTTTCTGCCATATAGTAATAAGCCATAATCGTTGTAAAAGCAAAGAAAAATAATGCGATTGCGACAAAGCTTGCGCCAAACCCTGGAAGAACAGATTCAATGGCTGCCTGTGTATAGTAAGGACCAGCTTCGACATCCCCAAGATTATTCACAAGAGAGGTACCATCAGGGGCCTCAGTATTATACATGCCTGTAAAAAGAATCATAAAAGCAGTCGCTGAACAAACCAGCAGCGTATCAATATAAACAGAGAAGGCCTGTACAAGTCCTTGTTTTGCGGGATGTGATACTTCTGCTGCCGCTGCAGCATGTGGACCTGTTCCTTGACCAGCTTCATTTGAGTAAATTCCTCGTCGTACACCCCAGGCAATTGCAGAACCAAGAATTCCACCAAATATTGAATTCGCCCCAAAAGCGCTACTTATTATAAGTGAAAATACAGCTGGGACCTCAGTAATATTTACCGCCATAATAATTAATGCAATAAGGACATACCCAATCGCCATAAAAGGCACGACAATTTGAGCGACATTCACAATTCGTTTAACTCCGCCAAAAATAATAAAAGCTAATAAAGCTACTAATATGATACCTGTAATGACTGGATCAATACCAAATGCGTTGTCCATTCCTTGTGCAATTGAATTTGATTGGATACCCGGCATTAAAAGAGCCATCGCAAGAAGTGCAGCGAATGCAAAAATCACGGCAAACCATTTCCACCCAATCCCTTTTTCAATATAATAGGCCGGGCCACCACGATACAGACCATCCTGCTTCACCTTATACACCTGAGCCAATGTTGACTCAATAAACGCACTTGCTGCACCAATAAAAGCAATCGTCCACATCCAAAATACGGCTCCTGGTCCCCCAAAAGCAATTGCCGTTGCAACCCCGGCAATATTACCTGTACCAACACGACCAGAAAGTGCTAGCGTTAATGCCTGAAAGGAAGATACCCCTGCTGACGAGCCTTTTCCTTCATACATAAGCTTGATCATGTCTTTAAAATGACGCACCTGTAAAAAACGAGTCAGGATCGAGAATAATAATCCAACTCCCAAACAAAAAATCAGCATTGGTGTACTCCAAAGTAAACCACTAAACCAGCCTAAAAAATCCTCCAAATAAAGCCCCCCTTAATTCTGAAAATTAAATCTACTCAAAATTATAATTTAAAAATAGAGGTTTAACAACATTTTTTTTAAAATAATCAATCTCTCATATAGAAATTGTATAAAAAAAGCATTTTTTATTATTTTTGTAAGAAGAACCCTAAAAATAAATCCTTTTATTTACTTTTTATTAAAAATTAGATAGCGTTTTCATTTTAAAAATTAGAAAAATTCTATAAAATTAATTATAAAAATTCCTCACATAGTTATGTAATGTTAAACTTATTTGTCCAAATTCAATATTTGTAAATATCCTCCAAAAGAAGCCTCTCAATTTATGAAAGACTTCATGATTTGACCATCGTATTATCTAATTTTCAGGACTTTAGCCATCCTTATGATGAAAAGGGCATTTACCTTTGATCGGCTCACTATCATCTCCAATAAAAAATTGCTTCCATTCATTATGTGTTGGATCACCGTAATGACTGATGTCAGGATGCTTCGGGAGCTGATCCCACTTCTCTACACGCTCCCTGACCTTCTCTCTGGACATGATGCCTCCCTTTTCAGTTCCTTTTAGCCCTTCAAAAATCACTCTGGGCTGAAAACCAAGTATTAGACTATTCCCCAAATGTCTCGTTTTTCTCTGTTTGTACGCAGGAGCATTGCCAAAAACAAAAATTGGTTCACCATTAAAATGAAAATCCCATAGGAAATGTTCAGGGTCTTTGGGATGATCCTCCGGCCATGGCTTCTCATCATGCTCATGAAGGTACTGAAGAATTTCCCAAAATTGTTTTCTGTAATCGTCCAAGACGCCCTCCCTTTCAAATGGTTCCACAAAAACAAATAATCCATGCCGAGTAAATGGCGGCTCCTCAAACAGCGCTAAAAAAGCTTCGACTGCTTTCGGCAAATTTGACCAATCGTCTTGTGAAATATATGCATATCTGAGCTCGCCTTTATTTTCAGCCTTCATGCCAAAATAACAAGGGAATGTTGGATCCGTGACCGTTCGATGAAAGGTAGCGTATTCCTTTACGACCCAATCAGGTAAAGCCTTATCATTTTGCATATCTTCCTTTGTTAAAAGTGTTGAGCTAGTCAGTATCAATCACATCGCCCCCATTAGAATTCTTCTCTTATGTTAGCTACCCCTCAATTAATTGTATAAACCCCGTAAATGAAATATAACAGCCCCTAACTAGCAGAAACTGTTATATTTCTTTATTTGACTTTCATTCTTATTTTTTCTTCAATCCACGGCGGATAGGAATTTAGCTTAATGCTCAATGGATTAACAAAAGACTCTTCCGGCAGCTTTAATCCATGAACATCTATATCCTCCATAGACCTGTAAGAGCTTCCCCCCGAATGTTTCGCTTTTAAACGATCATGACAATAATTAATCATAATGCGGATTAGCCATGTTTTAGCAAATGCTGGGTCCCGCAGAGTCTGAATAGAACGATAAGCTCGATAAGTTACTTCCTATATGGCTTCAAGTGCTTCTTCTTCATTTTTTAAATACGCTAAGGCCGTTTTATATAAAGCAATCTTATGGGTGTGGAGGATTTCTAAAAAAGCTGTATCATCTTCAGCAATTGTTTCTTTTATCCTCTTGTCATCTGCCAACGTCTGACACTCCTTCCGATCAAGGCACTTCCTAATTATTAGACTGAGAAGCTGCATAAAAAGTTTTCTTTTTTCAAAAAGACTTTGTTAAACTAGCTTGTTGATTTCCGCTTCAGACGTTCGCATTCCGCTCCAATCAATATAGTGAGAAGGCTAACAATTTTCTTTAACACGGCCTTCAAAAATGATAAAACTAGATGCTATCAGTATAGTAGATCGATAATTTAGGATTAAATGTTATGCAGTTTTTTTGTACAGTTTATATAAAAAAACAACCGCCATAAGTCTAATTAGACTTATAACGGCTGCCTTGAAATCCTACCAGTTCAAACTCTCAACCAATTGGCATTTAATGCATTCCTGACTGTGAATATGTCTCGTAAATTCATGAGCACAATTGTGTTGCAAGCTTTTTAACTCTTTTTCTAATTGATCAAGTTGATTCTGCAGCTGAAAGATATCATTTTTAATCTGAATCGCGCGGTTCATCGAATGCTCCTCTCCAGCTTTTATTGATAAATTTCCCCGCCAGTTTTTCTAAATTCTTCTGCTTTTTCTTTCATTCCCTCATCAATAACCTCTCCAAAGCCAAGTCCCTTTTCCTTTGCCAGATCGCGAATATCCTGAGAAATTCTCATCGAACAGAACTTCGGACCGCACATTGAACAGAAATGAGCTGTTTTCGCTCCTTCTGCCGGCAGTGTTTCATCATGATACTCAATGGCTCTTTCAGGATCAAGAGACAGGTTGAACTGGTCTCTCCAGCGGAATTCAAATCTTGCTTTCGATAGAGCATCATCGCGCTTTTGAGCACCTGGATGACCTTTCGCCAAATCAGCAGCATGTGCGGCAATTTTATACGTAATAACACCTGTACGTACATCCTCTTTATTTGGCAGTCCAAGATGCTCCTTTGGTGTCACATAGCAAAGCATTGCCGTTCCAAACCAGCCGATCATTGCAGCGCCAATCGCAGACGTAATATGATCATAGCCAGGCGCAATATCAGTTGTTAAAGGACCCAATGTATAGAATGGAGCTTCTTTACAAATCTCAAGCTGTTTGTCCATATTTTCTTTGATCAAATGCATAGGAACATGTCCCGGTCCTTCCACCATCACCTGAACATCATGCTCCCAAGCAATCTTCGTCAGCTCACCCAATGTCTCAAGCTCAGCAAACTGCGCTTCATCGTTCGCATCTGCAATAGATCCTGGACGAAGTCCATCTCCCAATGAGAATGAAACATCATACGCTTTCATAATTTCGCAGATTTCTTCAAAATGTGTATAAAGGAAATTCTCCTGGTGGTGAGCAAGACACCACTGAGCCAAAATGGAACCGCCTCTTGATACAATCCCAGTCACACGTTTAGCGGTCAACGGGATATAGCGCATAAGCACACCAGCGTGAATGGTAAAATAATCAACGCCTTGTTCAGCCTGCTCAATTAGTGTGTCGCGATATACTTCCCAGGTTAGATCTTCTGCCACACCGTTCACTTTTTCAAGTGCTTGATAAATCGGTACTGTGCCAACCGGTACTGGTGAATTTCGAATCAGCCACTCTCTTGTAGTGTGTATATTTTTACCGGTTGAAAGATCCATAATGTTATCTGCTCCCCATCTGGTCGCCCATGTCATCTTTTCAACCTCCTGTTCGATGGAGGAAGTGACAGCGGAATTTCCAATGTTCGCATTAATTTTCACATGGAAATTCCGACCAATAATCATTGGTTCACTTTCTGGATGGTTAATATTTGAAGGAATGATCGCACGTCCTCTAGCTACTTCATCACGCACAAATTCAGGCTCGACATTTTCACGAATCGCAATGAATTCCATCTCAGGCGTAATAATCCCTTTGCGTGCGTAATGCAACTGCGTAACATTTTTTCCTTTTTTAGCACGGAGCGGATTTCGTTCAAGTGCTGGAAACACTTCTAAATTAGCACGCGGGTCATCTTTTTTATAGCCATTATCCTCTGGTTTTATATCACGACCTGTGTATTCTTCAACATCTTCTCTTTCCAGTACCCAATGTCGTCGTATCGGTTCAAGACCTTTGCGAATATCAACGGTTTGATCGACATCCGTATAAGGACCGCTCGTATCATATACACGCAAAGGAGGATTTTCCTCATCTCCAAAAGCTCCTGTCGTTGGACTAAGCTTTATTTCACGCATTGGTACCTTCAAATCTTGTCTTGAGCCCTCGACATATACTTTTTTGCTTCCTGAAAAGCTGGACATAATTGAAACGTTCATGTCATTTAATGAATTGTTCATCATGATTTCATTCTCTCCTTTTTAAGTTGATTAAAAAGGACAAAATCTAATCCATTTTACGCACGAAAAAGCCGGGTCTTTTATTAAAGACCCGGCTGCCGTTAGCATAACTATATAAATGACCGTACGCCATTTATCAAGTAGATTCTAACTTCCCCACGCTGGTATGAACCAGATCAGGTCCTGAGGGTTAAGAAACTTTCACGCGTTTCTCTCTCAGCCCAACTGATTGGACACCCCTAGTTCTGAATATTCAAATTGTACAAGTTCACTATAAAGCACTTATTTATAAATGTAAACAGCTTTTCTAACAAAATCAGCGGATGAACGTTTCATTTTATCCTTTCCAGCCTAGTTTACAATTAACGCTTTGTAAGCATTATCGGCACATATATTGGAGTTATTTTTATACCTAAAAAGTAATATTTGATTTTCCTACTTTATACTATCCCATTAATTATCCAAACCAAGAAAAAGCAGCACGCACGTTGAGCCCTTTGTGTGAGATAAGAATCAATCTTTTATTAGATCAGATTCTTCCCTTTCTCCAAAACGCTGGCACCTGCTTGTATTTTTCCAATTGATTTATAATATTCAAGCGTAATTTCAAACTTTTTTGGTCGCTTTACTCGTGAGAAATGGAGAAAGACATTCTCATCGTTGTACCAATCGATATTCTCGATAAATGTATGATTTACAGTATCCCAAGCTTCTGCTAAATATGGACTATATATTTGGGAACCTGACTTTTCTGCCGTGAATACATGCGGCCAATAGTCAGCACGTGAGCCTGTGTGCGGTACAGCGTCCACAAACCTCATTACATCCCTAAAAACGGACGGTAACTCAAATAACATTGCGTAAAGTCGTTTTCCCAGTTCGATTCTTTTCTCCACAGGAGCAAAATGGCTTACATTCAATCCGATCAGCCCCACCTTTTCGGCAGAGGATCGATAAGGAAACATGACATTTGTAAAATGAAACATTTCCTGTCCTTCAAAAAACACGGAATTGAACACATTCGTTATAAAATAATCATCTTGGACAAGACGTTTTTCAATATATTGCTGTTCATTGATAATGAGCGAGATGGTTAAAAGCTGTGAATCCTGCTCTTGTAAAAAAGAATCCCATACCGGCTTCATAAAAATTGAAACATCAAAATACTGAAGCAGATGAAAATAGTTTCGCTGATCCGTTTTACTTCTTTCATACAAAAGCAGCTGCGGGTAGGCATCATGAAAAATAAAAGCATTGGCACTCTCCAGAAACATAAAAAAATCCGATTTTACTTTGGCAGAGAGGATATTTGTTAATAAACTCCCCTTTAGATCGGTCATGTTCCAGCCGCCGTTTCGCGATACCAAATGAGCAAGCATTGCCCAATGAATTTCTGGATGATTCCGATAAAAAGAAACATACGCTTCTGTTCGTGTAACATTGTTTATATTTTCTTTTTCAGTCTTATTTTTAATCACTCTCACAAGCTCTTGTTCTTCTGGCAACATTGAGTTGACGGGTTTACTTCCCGATAAAATCTTTAATTCATCCTTCCATTCCCTTATCATTTCTTCATTTATTTCACGCTGAGAAAACGCCTTTAGCTCGTAAAAGCATTTGGCAAATCTATTGGAACTAAGATGAAAGATGTGAAATGGAAACTGTGCTGTTTTTTGCAAAGAAGAAAAGAAACTCATGATCGCTCCGTCCTACCTTCATATTTTAATTACAATTCCCCCCTTATTTTTCACCAGCAGAAATTAAAATAAACGCTTTTTTTCTTTCTGGAAATTTTATCAGAATATTATTAATATTTATACTTTCTAAATGTTTTTATTTTTTCTCATAAGATATATTGACTTTTTCCCTGTATGTTATAGAATAAATCCTTAATTTCAAAAATAAATAATTATCTGATAATAGTAAAGGAGATGTAGAATATTTGAGCAATCTAATCTTTTTAACAGGTGGATTCATTATCAACGGAAAAGGCGATGTTCTTGAAAATGGCGGTGTATTAATCGAGGATGACAAGATTGTTTCTGTTGGTGAAGCAGATTCCATTCAAGTGCCACAAAATGCTGAAGTTATTGATGTAACAGGTAAAACGATTATGCCGGGCTTAATTGATGCCCATATGCATTTTTTCGGCCATAAAAATCTAAATCTTGCGATGGCTGCTTTTGAGCCGCGTGAAATGCTGATGGGAAGAGCGTTAAAGGATTTGGACAAGCTTCTTAATGCTGGCTTTACAGCGGTTCGCGACGTAGGAAGTCCAGTAGCGGTTTATATGAGACAGCTTGTAAATGAAGGGATCTACAATGGACCTAGAATCTCCACTTCTCATTTAATGCTGTCACAAACAGCAGGTCATGGCGATTTCCACATGCTTCCTCCAGAAATGAATATTTTCCGCATATGTGACGGCGTCGATGAGTGTCGCAAGGCTGCACGCGAACAGTTTAGAGCAGGTGCTGATTTTATTAAAATTTCTTCTTCCGGCGGCGTTCTTTCCGAGAAGGATGATCCTCGCTCTCCACAATTTACAGTGGAAGAAATTTCAGCCATTGTCTATGAAGCAGAGGCAGTTGGTTCATATGTTGCATCCCATGCTCAAAGTACACAAGGTATTAAAAATGCTTTAAAAGCAGGCGTTAAGACGATTGAACACGGCATTTTGATTGACGATGAAGGGATTGAAATGATGCTAAAACAAGATGCATACCTAGTGCCAACCTTCTCGATCGTCAAACGAATTGTCAACGAAGGACATAAATTTGGGGTGCCTGAATTCGGTCTAAAGAAAGCAAGAATGTACTATGAAATCCATAAAGAAAATGTCCAGCGTGCTTACAAAGCAGGCGTTAAAATTGCTGGCGCCACCGATTTTGTAGGCTGCGATCCTGTTGACCACGGAGGAAATGCTGAAGAGCTGGACATTTTTGTGAATGAAATTGGATTAACACCAATGGAAGCAATTGTCGCTTCTACTCAAACTGCTGCTGAAGCGATGTTTATGGCCGATAAAATCGGTTCTCTTGAAGCAGGCAAATATGCAGATGTAATTGTGGTAGACGGCAATCCCCTAGAAAATATCAAACTGCTATTAGACACAAATAATATTAAACAGGTTTTTGTCGGAGGCAAGCTTGTAAAAAACACAAAATAAATAACCAAATGAAACTTAAAAAGGTCATTTGTATAAATGGAGGAAACATCAATGTTTGATCAACCACTTGTAGCCGCTGCACTCGTCTTAGCATTACTCGTAGTAGGCGAAATTATTTCCATCGCTACTCGAGCAAGAGTACCAATGCTCTTTATCGTTTTTATGGGCTATTTAATTGCCTTATGGACAGGCCTTTTTCCTACAGATATTATTGACAGCTCTACTCTTTCTGTATTTGGTGCACTTATTGTCGCACCAGCGATTGTTCACATGGGAACACTTATTCCTATGACCATTTTAAAGAAACAATACAAAGCCGTCCTTATTTCACTGCTTGGCATTGTGTTTGCATCCCTTCTTGTTCTCGCAGTGGTTACACCAATCAGCGGCTATGAAACAGCTGTTTCAGGCGTAGGTCCCTTAGTAGGAGGAATTATTGCCTTTATTATTACTTCAGAGAAACTGCAATCATTAGGACTTACTTCAATTATCACAGTAGCAGCGCTCGTTTTATCCTTCCAATATTTTGTTGGACTTCCGCTAGCTACAAACTTATTGAAAAAATATGCTATTAAAGTAAGAGATCAGTTTACTGCAGGCGCATTCACTGAAACAGCCGCAGCAGCCGATAGCAGCGAAAATAAAAAAGAAAAGAAATACTTGATAAGCGATAAATACGCAACACCTGTTATTCTATTATTCATGTTGTTTGTTGGCGGAGCTATTGCTGTCGTTTTAGGAAACTTAACCGGCATTCATTATAGCTTATGGTCATTAGCAATTGGTTTTATCGGACTATTAACTGGAGTTTTTAGAGATAAGATGATGGAGCGAGCCAATTCATTTGGTATTACGATGGTCGGGATCATATTCGTTGTTTTGCCTTCTATGAACGCAGTAACATTCTCTGACTTCGTTGCTAACCTGCCTATCGTCGCGCTCATCTTAGCTGTTGGTGCTGCAGGAATTATTTTGGGAGGATATATCGGTTCCAAAATCTTCAAATGGGATCCAAACTTAGGCATCCCTGTTGCCTTAACCGCCATGTTCGGATTTCCAGCTGATTATATCATCTGTGAAGAAATCAGCAGAACGACTGGAAGAACGCCAGCAGAGGAAAAGTATATTTTCGACCAGATTCTTTCTCCGCTTCTCATTGGAGGATTTACGACAGTAACCGTTGCTTCGATCATCGTCGCATCTGTTTTGATGGGCACATTGTAATTTTAATGAAGCAATTCAGTTTAAAGAACTGGTGGGATTGATTAGCGCCATTTTCATTGCAATAAGAAGAAACAGTCTAATCAATGAAGGAAAAATCAATTTAGGTGATATAGCGAAGAAAGTGATCGATTGCCACGAGCTGATCAATGGAAACCATTGCGATTGCTGTTTTGAGGTTGTCCCATTAAGGTGGATCGTTACTTTCCACTTCTTTCTATTAGCCTTTTGATTTGCAGTCGTAATAAAGTGCCGCCCATTCTGGAGACTCCGTAGGAAAAACGATTGAGAGAGACCCTGCAGTGCAGCGATCTTCTGCATGAGGAGGCTCGCGTTCGTCGGCGGAAAGCGAAGGAATGGGCCGCACGGTTTTTAAATTTCAACATCTTGTAAAGCCAACCAGAATCCTGGTTGGCTTCTTTCATAGAACACGCTCTACATGATTCCTTTTCTCCTTGGGTATATTATGTACATCTTAAAATAAGGAGAGATTGGATGGATATTAAATTATTTCATTTTATAAATGGATTGGCAGGGCGTTATTCTCCATTGGATTCACTGATGATCATGATTTCCAATAAAATCCGCTATGTATTTATGGCTATTTTAGGGGTCAGATGGCTGCAAAATCAAGCGCCAAAAAACGTAATCCTTTCACTCTTATTCCCCTTGTTTCTTAACACATTCATTAGGTTTTTTTACAACAAACCGCGCCCTTTTATGAACCACCGTGTCGGTATACTTATTCCTTCCAAGATGAATTCTTCTTTTCCAAGTAAACATGTCTTGCTTGTTTTTGCGGTTGCTGCTTCCATTTTTCTAAAAGAACGCCGGCTTGGATCCGTCATGCTTGGACTTGCCGGACTGACAGGCTTATCCCGTATTTGGGTAGGACATCATTATCCTTCTGATGTTCTTGGCAGTGCTGTTTTAGGGGTTTTCTCCGGCATTATGACCAATAAATTTCCGCATTTTTTTGTTCCAGTCTTTCGGATGCTTAGAATTCCAAATGTATGGTTCGACATTAAGTTACCAAACGGAGCAGCACTGTGATGCAGCGCTGTCCCACTTTCCATGCAAACTTATTCAATCGGTTTCGAGCAGATTCTGCTCTTAGTCGACAAGAAAGGAACTCAGCCATACTCGCTTTGGATCTTGATTGAAAAATTCCGTTTGATTTGGTCCTTTAGAAATAAGAAAACCAATCACCTCCTGATTTGATACATAGTAAGGTAAGGAGCCAGACGGATTAAACCAGCTATTCATTATATTCCGCTTAAACAATTCCTCTGTCAGCGGAAACGTACTCATTAAACTTTTATTCCATAGTGAAATTAGCTGATTTGGATCTTTATCATATTCTTGAAAGCTAGTAATTCGTATTCAATTGTTCATACGTATAGCTTCCTTGTTCCAGCAATGTCACTGATGATTTCCCTTTAAAGCTAATCAGACCTTCTAGTAAAGCCTTCAGCTGTTTTATGACATGATCTGTATAGCTATAAGTTGTAATATAGGCCGGAACTTCTTTAGGAAGGCGTTCAATTATTTGCGGGTTCCATAAAGAAACAACGATGATTTTTTTGTTTTTGAAAATAAATTCAAAAAAATGATTCTCTCTCATTTTTTTGAATTATCTACTCCCAAATGGACAATCTATATATGACTATGATTTGGAAGGAGGAAAACGATGGCCAACAAAATTTTTTATTTAGTTTGTTGTATTACCATTACTGGAATGCTTGCAGGGGTGCCAGCTTATGCTCAACATGATACAGATGAAAATCCGGACACCGCTGTTCAAACTGATGCAAATGATGATGACACAGATTGGGGCTGGATTGGTTTAATTGGTCTTGCGGGACTTTTAGGGTTAAGAAGAAAAGACAAATAAAGAACATAAAACATGAACATAACTTTTATAAACAAATTAAAAAAGATAAAATGGAGGATTACGATGGGCATTTTAAGTGGAAATCAAAAAGACGAGCCAATGCATTATGGAGAGGTATATGGAGCTTGGTCTTATTTATTGGCTTCTAAAGGAATGGTAGCAGGATACGAAACATTCATTAATCATACTGGTGATGTGGATCTTCAAAAATTAATTGAAGAAGGACTAAGATTAGCCCAGCAGGAAATCGAGCAAATTGAAGCATTATTAAAGGAAAACGGAGTCGGTCTTCCACCTACACCTCCGTCTCGGCCAAATGCTCAAGTAGAAAATATTCCGGTTGGAGCTCGATTTCAAGACCCTGAGATTGCGGCTGCCATTTCAAAAGATGCAGCTGCTGGTTTAATTGCTTGCAGTACAATGATGGGGCAATCCATCCGAGAAGACATCGCGCTCATGTATGGACAAATGCATATGCAAAAAGCTGCTCTTGGTGCAAAAATACTACGATTAAATAAAGAAAAAGGCTGGCTCATTCCTCCCCCGCTTCACCACTATAAAGCTGACTGTTAACAAAAAAACCCTATAAAAGGGGTTTTTTTGTTCTAGCTCAACACAACCTTCAATTATTGTTTTTTTTCCTGTTTTTAAAGAAAGCAATCACAAGCAATAAAACAGGGATGATCACTTGCATCGGGAAAAGAATATAAAGTGTAACGATCTGCAGCCCTTCCTGAATGTGTTCAGAAAAATTGCTTGCAATGATGATTGATAAGAGTAAAATGATCAGCCCGATTGGAAAAGACAGCTGGGATGATTCTTTAATGTTAAACAAATCGGCTGTACCAATAATGGCCACGTACGTATAGATACCAATTTTACAAAAACCACCGATAATTAAGGTAAGCATAAAGTAAACGTCAAGCCGTTCCAAAAATCCTGCTATTTGGATCATTTGTATGGAGGATAGAAGCGGAAACTGTGATCGTGATAAAAGGCTTACACCGAGAACACTAATATTGATTGCCGCAACCAAAGCCAGGGTAACCCCGCTGAGTGTCAATGCTAATAAACCAGCGCGTTTGGCTTTTTCTGATTTATTTAAATAAGGCAAAATCATCGCAAAGACGACGACTTCTCCAAAAGGCACGTAAAGCGTTTGAGTAGCAGTTGTCTTTAGTAGTGCTCCCAATCCTTTTTCAAGGACCGGCTTTAAATTCGCTGTGTCAATCACACCTGAAGCAATAATTAGGATTAAGCCGCTAATCGCAAGCAGCCCCGCGAGGACAAATAGCAATTCCCCTGTTCTTGCAATGACTTCAATCCCTTTGCGAACGGTATAGACAATGACAATGATTAACAATGCATTTGCAATAAATAATGGAGTGTCTTCATAAGCAAATGTTAATAGCATCTCTCCAAAGTCTCTTAGTACCCTGGCAGCAAGATACATAAAATAAAGAATATAGATAAACCCAAGAACTCTTCCAAACGTTTTTCCAAGCAGCTTTTGAACATATTCCGTCGGAAGAATATTAGGGTAATATTGATAGAGGCCATGATAGATCAAATACAACAAAAACCCGCCTCCCATTCCCAAGAGAATAGCAAGCCAGGCACTTTGTTTTACTTCACTTGCAAGTGGAAGCATTAAAGCGCTCCCTACCGTAAACATGACAATTAAGACAAACAGCTGATATGCGCTTATTTTCGCTTGTTCCACTGATTGTCACTTCCTTTTCATTAATGGCTATTTTCATAATCAGAGAGGTAAGAATTGTTTCGTAATCCTGTGCGCCGTATAAAGGCATCAACCTTTACATCGACTTTTATTTCCGGGAAGACCGTTTCCTGCCAATCCTTCCCGAAGTCTTTCCACGCGTCAGGATAGGAGCGATGAACCTCATCACCGAATCCAAAGATATCGGTCTTATTTTCTTTTGCAAATTCAACCGAACCTTCTATTTGTCGCTTAATTTCTTTTTCCGCTAATTTCTCGATCTTCCTCAATACGTCAGGGTCACTCAGCTTAACCGGATTTCTCACCTCGCGTATATCTCCTTCTGCACGAACATGTACAGTAATTTCAGGCTGCTCATTTTTTATAGCAGCTGAAACTTCTGTATTTTGTCGCATTACCTGATAACCAATAACATCCTTAACTCCCTCCCATTCAAGATTCACTATGGTTTTTTTTAGTTTATCCAGTACCCATACAGCTCCCCTGGCATTATCACCATGCAGCCAATTGATTAATTTTCCATTTTTAAAAATCGCCAGTCCATCCGCTTCTAGCGTGGCATCCAATTCAGACGCTTGAATATTTTCAATTTTCTTGCCCTTTTCCGGGTCTCCGATTACGCGAACTCCTGTGATTAAAGGGTCTGTACCCGAATCTGTAAGCTTTTTAATGACACCTTGAAGCGTCACTTTTAATTCCCCACCCCAAACCCTCTCTGATGTTTCCAGCGTTTTCACAACCTTATCAGCTGGAATATTATCGATTGCTGTCAACGATTTAACGATATCTTCTGCTTTTGCTTCATGAGCAATGACAATGGTTGTGGTGGGTCGGATTTCAGGGTCACGTTCAAAGGCATCCAATATTTTGATGATTCCTTCTTCTCTTGCCAGTTCTTCACTGATCACTAATAAATTGGTATGCGCCATATAAAGTCTTCGGGAAATTTTTGTGGAGCCCATATAATGAGAATCAAGAATTGTTTTACCCGTAGCAGAATAAACAGTAACAGCAGGCCCTTGTCCGCCGCCACCTCCCTGCAATGCTCCTGCTACGTTTTTTGGATTAATGATCTGAAATGTCTTTACATACTCCCCCTCTTCATTTTTATCAATTCCAAGGGCTGAAATAATTGATAATTCGTTTAGCTCCTTTTTGTTCCAACAGCCAGAAATGGTGGTAATGCATATTATTAATAGAAATAGAAGTATTTTTTTATATCTCATCCCCATCACCTTTTCTCGAGCTCATTTCACGCGCTGCAGGCGGTTCCGGTTTCTGGTTATTCCCTTTTCGAACAGTATTTTTGCTGCCAATTAGTCTCGGTCTTTCTCTCAAGTCCCACCAAGGTCTCCGAAAAATGGTATCACCTGCATTTTCAGGAATAAAAGGCGTAAGAGGAGACATATACGGAACACCAAATGACCGCAGACCGCATAAATGTGCAAGCAGTGTAATAAATGCAAGTACAATTCCATAAAACCCAAATGTTGCTGCACATAGCATAAAAAGAAAACGAATCAAACGGATGGAAATGGCCATTGGAAAAGAAGGAGTTGCAAAGCTTGCAATCGCTGTGATGGACACGACAATGACCATAGCCGGCGAAACGATTCCGGCTTGTACAGATGCTTGTCCGATCACAAGCGCACCAACAATTGATATTGTAGGACCAATAATTTTGGGCATTCGTATACCAGCTTCTCTTAATATTTCAAACGTTACCTCCATAATAAGCGCTTCAACAAATGCAGGAAAAGGGACTACATCCCTCTGTGCTGCAATTATGAGCAAGAACTGAGTAGGAATCATTTCTTGATGAAAGGTTGTTGCAGCAACATAAATCGCCGGTCCCATCAATGAAATGAAGAAAGTTATTACGCGTAAGAAGCGAGTAGCCGTTGCAATATCAGAGCGAATATAATAATCCTCTGGCGTTTGAAAAAATTGAATAAATACTGCAGGAGCCAACAGAACAAATGGAGTCCCATTGATAAAAATCGCAACCCTGCCTTCAAGGAGATTTCCTGCCACCATATCCGGTCTTTCTGTATGAAAAATGGTGGGAAAAGTGGTCATGGTTTGATCTTGAATCATCTGTTCGATGTATCCTGATTCAAGGATGCTGTCCAATTTGATATTATCCAGACGTTTACGTACTTCCTCAACAATTTCATCCTTAACAATTCCATTTATATACATAACTGATACATCTGTTTGTGTTATAGTCCCAAGTTTCCTCGGCTCGATCCATAAATTAGGATTGTTGATAATTCTCCGGACCAATGCGATATTGGTCCCGATGGCTTCTGTAAAGCTTTCTCTTGAACCCCGAATGGTATTTTGTGTACTTGGTTCAAGGATCGATCGCTTTTCACCGCCTCTTGTATTGGCGCTTATAGCCTCACTAGATCCATCAATTAAAATAATGGTTTTGCCGGACAGCATCGATTGAAATAATTTTTCCCAATCGTTTACACGCTCTATGCTCCCAAGTGCAATAATATCTTTTTCAATTTTGTTTAAGATTTCTTCTCCATTCTTTACCTCGATGTCATCATTGTTTAAAATCGATTTTATTAAAAAATCATTAACTGATTGCTCCTCTACGAGTCCTTCCACATATCCAATAGCAATCTCAACAGGAGGACCACCGCCAACCATTAACCTGCGTATGATCACATCCGGGCTGCTCCCTGTTTTTTGTTTAATGACCTCAAGATTCGCAGCCAATGACCGGTTAAGGGGACCTGCAGCATTTTGGCTGGAATTCTCTTTACTATCTTCCTTTTTCGTTTGTTCCTTTTTGTTGTTATGTACCTTGTCAATCTTCTTCCTTTTATGTCGTTTAAAAAATGAAGGCATTGGCAATATACCTTTCTTTATTTTTTATTCATTATTGCCTTTCAGATATGTGCATATACAAAATAAGAACTATTTTTGCGCATAACTGTTTAAGAACTTGAAAAAAATATGAACAAAGCAGGGAGTGATAAAAATAAAAATACTCGGTATAACAATGCTGATGCTGATCTCGTTAATGAGCTTTTCTTTATTACTGGATGTCTCTTTAGGACTGGATCCAAAACCATCCTTATATAATGAATTTAATCCCTTTTTAGTAATGGAATTTATTGAACTTGTTGTATGCTTATCATTTATTGCTTTTTTGTTTAAAACACCTTTATTAACCTTTTACAACAAAAGAAAGGGTAAAAAAAAGAACGACCCATCAAGCAGTGTTTCTACAGAATCGTAATATTGGCCACTGCAGGATGCTGCTGCAGCACAAAAAACACAATTTTTTGATCATCTGTAAGCTCCAAAAACCAATTTTTATCTTTCAACAGAATTGCTAATTCAATTAAATCTGGATGATGTGCAGAATAAATATGGCATGTTGGAGGCAAATCGATTGAATAATGTTTTCAGAGCTGCGGAAAATAATGAAGTTACCTTTCCCTTCCGTTCTAAATGCTTTAACATGTAAGCTCGTGGAATAAATGTCTTCTGGAAACAATTCTTTCCCTGACAGCTTATCAATGTATTCATACTCAGCCGTCACCTTTTTCTTTCCTCCTTTACCAAACGTGGAAATAGTTTTCTTCATATAGTAATTTTTATGCTTTAATTGGATAAAAATCATTTGTTTTTCTTCCGGACATCTCTAAAAAACTACTTACTAAATCCACGTGGTATAATGTTTAAAAAACGAGGTGTTTACGATCGTTAAAAAGGAACAAGGAGCTCAAAAACAACAGCTGCTGATCTTAAAAATTTCGTTCGTTATTTTTTCCGTATTAACAATGGGATCACTCATTTTTATAGAAGGTGAAATAGTACTTAATATATTTGCCATTGGAATCGGAATTTTTGCCATTATAAATGGCGTAATTAGAAGAAAAACGAACAGAAATCGAGCAGTTTACAGCATAATTGTCGGGTTTTTGCTTGTTTTGCTGACGGCAGCCCGTTTTGTAGTGTAGTGGAATCACAAAAAGGCTGTTCCATCAGTCGACGTATCGCCGCTTTTGCTGGAACAGCCTCTTTCTATTTACATGATTTCAATAAACGTTTCGACAATGGATGGATCAAAACACTTCCCCTTCTGTTCATTTATGTAAGATAACGCTTTTTCTTTAGTCCAAAAATCTTTATAAGGTCTGCGGCTTGTTAAAGCGTCAAAAACGTCGACAACCGCTACGATCCTTTCTTCAAAAGGAATTTTCTCAGCTTTTATTGTGAAGGGATAGCCTTTTCCATCCCATTTTGCATGGTGATATAAAATAATATTTTCTGCTACCTCCAGATTTTGAATGAAGTCATGTTGAATACCAGCGGAAATTTCGTTTAACATATCCTTTCAATTAAGGGGTGCATTTCAATAATGTTTCTTTCATAGGACATTAAACTTCCTGGCTTGTATAATATTCCTTCTAGGATACCTGCCTTCCCGATATCGTGCAATATACTGGAATGAATGATGTTGTCTGTATAGTTTGAATCTAAATGCAGGTGATTTCTTTCATTTGATCACTATCCGTGATAATAACAGCATCCCCTAATTGTAAAAAATTTCGCAGCTGATCAGGTACTGGCAATATCGTTTTCAATATCATCGCTCCTATGTACCAAGTTAAAAACTGCCTCTATAAAAGAGAGACAGTTCTATTTCCAACCCGTTAACTATTCCTGCCAACCAACGCGGACTTTATACGCTTTTGTATACTGATCCACAGCAATTATAGCCTGTACAACGTCATCTGGAGTGACAGCGAATGACAAATTATGCATCGTTTCATTCTCCTGCGTTGCAGCAGCTCCCACCTTGTATAGCTCTTCTTTCGTTGCATCCTTTAATTTAATTTCCTCAAGGGTAACAGGAAGGCCCAGCTAAAGATAAAACTCAATATAGCGTTCAATTTATTCCATTGGTCTGTTTTCTAGAACCAATTGCGCAACCGTTCCGTATGCTACTTTTTCACCGTGTGTAAGGTGGTGAATATCTCCATTTACTGCAGTAAAGCCATTATGGATTGCATGAGCTCCTGCCAATCCGCCGCTCTCAAATCCGAGTCCGCTTAATAGCGTGTTTGCCTCAATAACGGCATCTAGAGCAGGGGTTACAATCTGGCTGTTAACGGATTCATAAGCAAGTAATCCATACTGGAAAAGCACTTTTTCACATTTTTCAGCAATCGCTTTCCCTGCGATGGTTGGCAAACCTCCTGCCATATTAATTGCACCTGATCCAATGGCCGCTCTTGCCTCCACTCAGGTTGCAAGAGCATCAGCAATCCCAGAAGCAAGGAATCGAGGTGGTGCTCCTGCTATAATTTGAATTTCGACAAGAATCAAATCTGGGTTTTTACTATAGAATTTATACGCTTCAAATATACCATCAGAAGAATAAATAACAGATAATGCACTGGTTGGCGCATCTGATGAAGCAACCGTAGGAATGATCACTCGGCTTGCCTTTAAATCATCTCCTATTGCTTTAATGGTATCGATTGTTTTTCCTCCGCCTACTCCGATCACAACATCTATTTGTTCCATTTTACCTATTTCTGTAATTCTATTTATTTCCTGAAGAGAAGATTCTCCATTAAATACGATTTTTGTTGTAGATACGCCTTCTTGTTCTAAACTTTCCACCACATTATTGCCAGCAAGCTTTCAAACGAATTCATCTGCAATGACTAAAGCTTTCTTCCCCGGCCCCCGAATATATTTTCCAGGCTTTTCAACCATATTTTTTCCTTGAACATATTTCCCTGGACTAGTAAATTCTTTTTCAGACATAAGATCCGCTCCTTTTATATTTGATTTTTTGTGAAGTATTTCACAATTAAAATTAAAAAAATAGGTAGGCTAAAAGCATTTTGTCGATCAAATTATTGTAAAGTATTTCACAATTGCTATATACTGCATTTTCTTGATATTTGCAAAAAAAATTTTTCGAAAAAATTTAAACATAAGATAATTAAGCACTCTTTACTCCAAAAAAATTTGAAGTAAAGAGTGCTTAAGGTATCACAACTACGAAAGAGGATTTTTAATAATCGGTTCTACAAATGCTTCCCATTTTTTATACATATCTTTCATAGACGGGGTAAATGTTACTCCACTCATCTTTTTTTGCATCGCATTCATCATGCAAGCCAATACACTGCTATTCGGTCTACTCGTGTTTACCTCTTTTTCAATCGCTGAAATAATTCGGTCTATTTCTTTTTTCTTTTCAGTCGAAATGTCAGCATCATGCAACGCTTCGCTTAATGAAATGGATGCTTCATTTATATTCGCAAATCGAACTTGGTTATGTAATTGGAGATTCGGCATCATGACCATCTCAACTTTTTCCTCTTCTTTTAACATAAGAACCATCAGTTACTCACTCTCCTGAATTACAATTTCTTCCTGCCTATAGCAGGTCTTTAATCCTTCTTTCTCTCTATTTCCATATAGCCTAATTTATACATTTTCAAACATGATTCTCATTATTTTTCGGCATATAAAAAGAACTTCTTTGAAAGACTTATCATTTCAAAGAAGTTCTTTTTACTTAAAATATTTGTGCAGGATGCTTTTTAGGGACGATTTAAATCCAACCGTCCACACTTGCCCATATTCATGCAATACCTTCGCATGACGCGGTTTGACACTAATCACTTTTTAATATAGGAGCCCCAATATAAAAAAAGACTTTCAAAAAGGTCATGTAATTTTTCCATGCCTTCCTTTTCAAGCTTTCCCGTAGCGCTAAAGTCAAACAAAACAGCCTTATAATCACCTTCATAAACAGCTTATGAAATGGGTATTGAAAAGGTATTTGTCGATTATGATGATGCTCCGCTGCAAGCAAACTCTTATCAATACGAAACTGAAATGCAAGAGTAGGCGTTCTTGATATACGTCCCCTTTATTTCAACATCGCTAATACTTCTTCTTTTTCTAAGGATAAAATCCTATTGGGGAACTCTTCATATGTATGGATATATGGTTTAAATAATTGCTCAGGGTGGGTTAAGGTAATGGTTTTGAAGAGATGGCTAGATAATAACTTTTTTATTGCTTCAATTGACTTCACCTCCCCTTTCCCTTCTATCATACGTGTTTCATGTCGATTTAAAAGATGAAATGTAATAGTATATGTTGCGATTATTGATCTGCTCATAGATTTTAATCGAATCATAAAAAAGCCGATCTCAATGTAAATTGAAATCGGCTTTGCCTATTAGCCACGCTCACGATTAATTTTTAATAAGGATCTGCCTTATGTCCCTTACGTTGAGCGTTATACATTGCTCTCTCACTTTCAATCGAGCTTGTATGCTCTTTTTCCTCATTTTCCATTTCTGCCTTCGCTTTTTCAAGCCCTTCTGCTACCCGTTTTCCGTAGTCTTCATCCGCTTGAGTGAAATGTTCAATCATTTTTTCCTGAATAGTTGGATGGCTAACACTAAGAGCACTCACGAGATTGCTGATGAGTTCTTCTCTTTCCCACTCTTCAAAATTCCGATAGGTTTCACCCGCTTGTCCGTAATTATTTTGACGATCAATCGGTTCTCTTATAAGTCTGTCATTGTAATGCGGCTGATGTTCTTTGCCAGGTCGCTCGGATTCTTTTAATCCATCAAGGACGGATGGCTCGTAATTTACGTGCGGATTACGACCAGGAGCATGATCTACATAATAGGCGCTTTGCCCGTCACGCTGATTTGTCGCTACACGTTTTTTTGGAGCGTTAACCGGCAATTGCAGATAGTTCGCTCCTACCCTGTAGCGCTGTGTATCTGAGTAGGAAAAGGTTCGGCCTTGCAGCATTTTGTCATCTGAGAAATCCATTCCATCTACAAGGACACCTGTTCCAAATGCAGCCTGCTCCACTTCCGCAAAATAATTTTCAGGATTTTTATTCAGCACCATTTTCCCGACAGGAAGAAATGGGAATTTATCTGTTGGCCATAATTTCGTATCATCAAGCGGGTCAAAATCAAGCTCTGGATGCTCGTCATCGCTCATAATTTGTACGCAAAGCTCCCACTCAGGATAATCGCCTCTTTCAATTGCTTCATAAAGATCCTGTGTCGCATGGCTCGTGTTCTTGCCTTGGATTTCATCCGCTTCTTTTTGCGTAAGATTTCGAATCCCTTGCTTTAACGGCTCCCAGTGATACTTCACTAAAACCGCTTCACCTTCCTGATTCACCCATTTATACGTATTTACACCCGACCCTTGCATTTGTCGATAATTCGCTGGAATACCCCACGGCGAAAAGAGAAAGGTAATCATTTGGATCGCTTCTGGAGATTGCGAGACAAAATCAAACATTCTCTCCGGATTTTGAACATTTGTAACTGGATCTGGTTTAAAAGCGTGAATCATATCCGGGAATTTGATTGGATCACGGATAAAAAAGATTTTCAGGTTATTCCCCACCAGATCCCAGTTGCCATCCTCGGTATAAAATTTAACCGCAAATCCTCTCGGGTCACGAGCTGTTTCAGGCGATTCCTTCGCCCCTGCTACCGTTGAGAAACGGACGAAAACAGGCGTTTGTTTCCCTGCATCATGGAAAACCTTTGCCCTTGTGTATTTAGAAACCGGCTCATCACCGGCCTTTCCATACGTTTCAAAATAACCGTGCGCCCCTGCTCCACGGGCGTGAACGACTCTTTCAGGAATTCGTTCCCGGTCAAAGTGTGAAATTTTCTCTATAAAATTATAGTTTTCTAAAGTAGTAGGACCTCTGTTTCCTACGGTTCTTACATTTTGATTATCGACTACCGGATGGCCCTGCCGATTCGTTAGGGATTCCATTGATTCCCCAGTACCAGTACGTTCATCATGCGAATTTCCTGCACCCTCTGCGGACGTTCCTGTAAAATCATTCTTTTTCTTATTATCCAAAAAAAGTCCTCCCTCTATCTTTTATTGCATACATTCCCACAATACCCCATCAGGTCATATTCAAACGGGAATAAAAAGAAAAATTAAAATATTCTGTCCTATTTAACGGGATTCGTTATTAATAAGATCTTTATTATTGTTTTCTTTTTTTCGGATCCGTCAGCTCCAAAAACCATATTTTATCCCCAAGTTGAAGTGCTAATTCAATTAAATCAGGATGATGGGCTGTATAGCTATAGAGGCTTGGCGGTTTTTTTGTCTGGATAACATTATCACAGCTGCGAAAGACGATAATGTTGCTGTCACCTTCTTTTCTAAATGCCTTCGAATCTGCACATTCCGAATAGATCTCTTCTGGAAACAACTCTTCTCCTGACAGTTTATCGATATATTGATAGTTGTCAGCCATAAGAACCCTCCTATTTTTGTTTCTCTTCCTGAAAACAAAAAATAAATGGCCAATTTACTTCTGTTCAAAGAAAATCCTTTAATTCGAATTATAGTACTGTCCAGTCATTTCATTGGAACAGCTATATATGTCTCTATACCCGAATTCATTAAGAATAAAATATTTTTTTAATTTCCATTTTATTTAATTGGATATTCAGATAGAAGAAGGGTTCTTATGCATTAGTTTTCAATTTCTTCAACTTTAATTAACTTTATCACAATAAGTAAAAAAAGAAGTCCCAGCACACCAGCTGTAATATAACTGATATTGACTGCATCTGCATCATTCATAACAAGTGACATAATCGGAGGACCTGCAGCTACTCCGATAAATCTTGCAGAACTATAAAAAGATGTGATTGTACCCCTTTTTTCCTTTTCAATATTTTCTGTGACGATAGCGTCAAGCACAGGCAATAACCCTCCTATAGCCATGCCAACAATACTGGTGACAATTAAAAGAAGAATCAATTTTTCACTTGTGTATCCAACAAAGCAAACGCTGACGGATAAGACAATCAAACAGCAGATCATTATTTTTTTCATTGTCGGTAAAACGCCTTTAATTTTTCTGCCAGTAATAAAAGAAGTAATACAGAGGACAAAAAGTGGAATGGCCAAAATAAATCCTTTCTTTATTCCCATCAGATCATGAACCATTTCTAGATTTTCAGATAGAAAAAATAACACCCCGAATAAAACCAGCATTACAAATGTTCCAACAAGGAACACGGTAAACAGCCAATTCCCCTCACTTTTGAAAGTTTTTTTTGTGTTATTAAGAAATTCCTTAATCTTTATTGGGTCGTTTTTGTCTTTTGGCACCTTAACAAAGAAGTAAATAAGTATGATAGAAATAAAACTAAAGATAGAAATAGAAAAAAAAGGAAAGAACCATAAAAAAGCTGCCAATAATGAACCAAGGATTGGACTTAGTACTTTTCCTGCTGTGTTCGACGTTTCAATGATCCCTAAACACGAGCTTGTTTTTTCATCATCATCCTTGTATAGGTCCCCTACTAAAGGCAATACAATCGGAAAAGCCCCAGAAGCACCAATCCCCTGTAAAATTCTTCCTATAATAATCCACGTATAAGGGGCTTCCAATTTCCAGGATGCAAATCCAGCAATCAGGCCTCCTAGCAGTGCTAGGGTTAAACTCGGTAAAATCACTTTTTTTCTCCCAAAACGATCCGACAAATAACCGGCTACTGGTATAAGAAAAATGGCAGCAATTGAATAGCTTGTAATGATCATACTTGATTGAAAGGAAGAGATCCCAACCTTTCTTTCCAGTATCGGCAGCACCGGTATAAACATGGAGTTGCCAAGTGTCATTACAAGTGGAATAGAAGCCATGCTTACAATACACCATACACCTACTTTTTCAGCATTTTCTCTCACAACCGCACCTCTATCTTTTTTTTTAACTAAATGTATGGTTTCCATGCGCATTCTTTTTATTCAGTAATAAGCATTTCAAACAGATTGTTTCCATCATCTTTTAAACATAAATTCCATTTAATTGTGACAACCTATCCTTATATGGAGGTGCGAAAATGAAGAAGAAGGCGTGCGGCGGCAATGCGAATGAAGGGAAACTTGCATGGTGGCAATTATCCCTTATTGGGGTAGGCTGTATTATTGGCACAGGGTTTTTCGTAGGATCAAGTATTGCAATTAAAATGACAGGTCCTTCTGTGGTCATCGCCTTTTTGTTGGCTGCATGCGGAACGTATATTGTATTTGAAGCGCTTGCAAAAATGTCCGCAAAAGATCCGCAGAAAGGATCCTTCCGTTCCTATGCAAAAAAAGCATATGGACGCTGGGCCGGGTTTAGCAGTGGCTGGGTTTATTGGTGCTCGGAAATATTAATCATCGGCAGCCAGCTTACGGCAATTTCACTTTTGTCTAAATTTTGGTTTCCTGATATTCCTTTATGGGTGTTTGCATCGGGTTTTGCTGTTTGTGGCCTCCTTGTTCTCTTTATAGGTACAAAAGCTTTTGGGAAGTTAGAAAGTGTCTTTGCCGTGACAAAAATAGCCGCTATTTTTATGTTTATTGTGATAGCCATTTTAGCACTGACAGGGACAATTGACGGAGGTTCAAAAGAGGGGCTTCCTTATTCGGTTCATGAGTTTTTCCCTAATGGAGGGCTAGGATTTTGGAGTGCTCTTATATTCGCCTTTTATGCTCATGGAGGAATCGAAGTGATGGGGGTTATGGCTATTAATCTTCGAAAAAAGGAAGATGCCCCTAAGGCGGGAAAAGTAATGCTCATATTGCTGGCTATGATTTATTTTACGGCTCTTTCTTTAGCCTTATTACTGATTCCATGGACATCGTTTCAGCAGGACAAAAGCCCGTTTGTTGAAGCATTAGCGGGCTATAATCTCGATTTTTTCCCGTATGTGTTTACTGGTGCAATCATTATTGCCGGGTTTTCAACGATGGCTGCTTCTCTGTTTTCAGTTACCACTATTCTTATCACCTTATCTGAAGAGGGGGATGCTCCAGCAATATTCAGTAAACAAAAGAAAAAGAAGCTAAAGGTCCCCTTGCCTGCTGTTGCTTTAACTTCCGTGGGACTTATACTTTCCATTGTTACATCCTTACTATTGCCCGGAAAAGTGTACGAGTATATAACCACAGCTGCAGGATTAATGCTGCTGTATAACTGGTTTTTCATTTTAATGATGTACCATAGATTAATTGCACCCTCTTCCGGGGACAAAGTGAAAAGGGTGATTGGAATGATTCTTGTCTTCTCAGCTGTTAGCGGAACACTCTTTCACCCAACAAGCCGCCCTGGATTTTTTATCAGCTTAGCATTCATCACTGTGATTGTAATCGTTGTCGTAATGTTGCGTAATAGATGGAAAAAGGAAGAGACCGAGGAAAGCCCTGCTTAATTCAATCAAAAAAGCGCATGATAAGCCTGTATGCCAAAGTATATCCCAAACCCAATCATGGCTAACGAAGAAAGAACAGAAATAACTTTCAAGAGCATCACAGATAGACACCTGCGTGCTCCGCTGGACAGAAAGGCCATTGTTAAATCCCATAAAAGAATACCAATGATAATGGCCATACTATAAATAAAGAGTTGATTGCCTGTAAACACCTGGGATGTTTCAGCAAGGACAGAGCCATAGATCCCCAACCAAAAAAGAATCGTAAGTGGGTTCAATAGCGACATAAAGAAACCGGATAAAAGTGATCGTCTAAGACGGATCTTTTTCCCGGATCTCATATTGACTTCAATTTTATGTACGGCAAGTAAATTTTCAATGCCTGTATACAAAAGAACAAAACATCCAAACGACCAGAGGAGCGTTTTCATAAAAGCCGAGTCGATAAATTGGCCAACCCCGAAATAAACCAAGATCATATACATCACGTCAGCTGCTAAAGCGCCAAGACCAAACACCCAAGCATGAGTAAATCCATTTTTAATTCCCGTGTCTAATTGGGCAGCATTAACAGGACCTATGGGAGCAGCAAGAGATACACCTAAAAAGATATAGGTAAAAATTGAATTCATTAAATAGCCTCCGTTAAAACGATCTCTTTGCATTCATATTCAAAGGAAGCAGCTTGTACAACTAAGCAAAGGGAAATTTTTAATGAATTAACAGAGGAATATGATGAAATCTCTCATTGAGATACTCTGGTTATCAGTGCTATATATAAAATGAATGTGATTCTTCAAATGAAGATCACTTTTTTTATTGGGCGAATAGTCCCGCAGTGATGCCTGTCTATCGTATATGTACGTATATCCACTGAAATAAATAAAAAAAGAGAGGAACTCCCCCCTCTTTTCAAATCTTTCTTTACTCCTTTACAGCCTCTTCAAACGCGGCAGATACCTTTTCAAATTCGTTGTCATCCTCGATAACAGTTAATTGATCTTCATTTTCAATTCTTAAAAAGAAAACATCGATATCTTCTTCCGTTTCCCCTTGAATTTCTTCCACAAACCCAACTGCAGCATAATCCATTCCGTCAAGGCTTAACGTGCCTAGCACTTCAATTTCTTGCTCTTGATCGTTCTCATCAATTAATGTTAAGATATCGCCTATTTCAATTTTTTCTTCCATATTGCCTTTCCCTCCCATGTAGTTCAAAATTAGGTCTCTTCGCATTTTTTTAGACAATTTGTAAAAGTTACATGCTTAAAATTTTACTGCGATTAGCTAAGATAACAGAAAAAATCTCGGCATAACCAAATATGGAAGGAGGGATAGCCGTATATCAAGTGGCACTTTCACCTCTAACCTAGGGATTTCCTTCTTTACGAGAATCGTTACTTAACAATTTGATTACTTTCTTCTTTTTAACTTTTTTATTTTGCCTTATGGTTTGAAATTATATACATGATCCACCGACTGTATTCCAATGGATCAATCCACTTTTGTTTGATAAATATTTAAGAATAAGGATAATCTCCTGCGGAGTTTGCTGCTTTGGCAGGCTAGCATTAAGTATATTAAAAGGAGGATTGAAAATGGATCAGAAAAAAACAAAAAAATGGTCTCACAGGCATGCAAGAGGTTTTGTATAATCATGAGTTGAATAAAGCAAATGAGGCCGGGAAAGACATAAATAAAGATAGAAGAGGAGAAAGCTCATAAAGAGTCCATTTTCCTTTTAAAAATTAAAATGCACGGCCTTAAAGCCAAAATCTTTAGCTTCAAGGCCGTTAAACCTTACCTATATCGGCTCACTCACAGGAAAAAATATCTCTGTTTTTTCTTACATAACTAATAAAACACTTGGCCGTCGCAATCAAACTGAATGGTCACCAGTTCTCCTGTACGCACAAAAGGTTCGTTTTTTATTAACAATCCTTTGTACACCACTATTCTTCACATTTTTTTAATATGCAGTGAATATTTTCTGTAATCGTTTGTTGAGATGGTCCCTCCCTTATTTCTGAATCAAGCCCAAAAATATCCTTGTCCTTAAAAACTAGTTTTTATTCCGAGCATCTGCGCCCTTTTTGCCGATTTCTTGAAAATGTTTTTTGTCATGTGACTTGGCATTTGCTTGTCCGCCTTTTTCACCGATCTCCTGGTAATATTCCTTATCATGATTCTTTGATGTTGCTTCTCCACCTTTGCGTCCCGCTTCTTCACGACTCATTGTTTCATTTTTGTTTTTCGTCATTAGAAATCCTCCTCTTGTAATTGGATTTGGTAACACAGTGGTTTCTTTCCCGATCATACTTATCCAAAACGCAAAAGGAAAATTTTGATATTAAAGGGCTACCTAAGTTACTAAAAAGACCTACGCTGTTTTTTTGTACAGATCTCCTTGCATAAAAGAGAACGTAAGCGGTATCAAGCTGCCATCCTATTTAGAAAAGCATTTTGCAGTTATTCATACCAGAAATACAGCTATTCCTTCATATATAAAAGAAATTTAAAAGGGAATACTAAGAATATTATAGAAAATGGGAGGGTATTAGTTTGACCAAAAAAGAGAATATATTATCTATTTTCGCCTTGGGGGGAGTGAATGAGATTGGTAAAAACATGTATGCAATCCAATATTCGAATGATATCGTGATCATTGACTGCGGGTCTAAGTTTCCAGATGAAAGTTTATTGGGAATCGATTTAATAATACCCGATATATCCTACTTGCAGGAACATAAGGATAAAGTCCGCGCTTTGATTGTGACTCATGGGCATGAAGATCATATTGGAGGTATCCCCTACTTTTTAAAAAAATTAAATATACCTGTCTATGCCACGCGGTTCACACTAGGTTTAATTGAATTAAAATTAAAAGAGCATAGACTTCTCGGTGATACCGAGCTGGTCCAGATTGATTCAGAATCTATTTGTTATTTCGGGGAGATCAATGTAACCTTTTTCAAAACCAGTCATAGTATTCCCGATTGTCTGGGTATTGTCTTTGACACACCAGAAGGAACAGTCGTCCATACAGGGGACTTCAAGTTCGATTTAACCCCAGTGAATAACCAGTATGCCGACATTCATAAAATGGCTGAAATCGGCAAAAAAGGTGTCTTGGTTCTTTTATCTGAAAGTACCAATGCAGAACGTCCCGGTTCTACCCCGTCGGAACAAATTGTTGGTGATCATATCGAGGAAGCCTTTATGAAAGCCCGAAGGAAGGTCTTTATCTCTACCTTCGCATCAAATGTTAATCGCGTTCAGCAAGTAGTTGATGCTTCACTAAAGACAAATCGTAAGCTTGCACTGCTTGGCCGGAGTATGGTGAATGTAGTAACTGTTGCTATGGAACGCGGTTATTTACAGATTCCTGATGGAATGCTGATTGATGCACACGAAATCAATGAATTGGAGCCGGAAAGGGTTTCTATCCTATGCACAGGAAGTCAAGGAGAACCGATGGCCGCCCTTTCACGTCTGTCTAGCTCAAACTATAGGGGAGTAGACATTCTACCTGAAGATACAGTAATTATATCAGCATCTCCAATACCTGGGAATGAACGAAATGTTTCGCGTATAATAGACAATCTATTTCTGCTAGGAGCAAAGGTTATTTATGGATCGGGAAGTGTAACAGGAATGCATGTTTCCGGACATGCCTATCAGGAAGAATTAAAACTCATGCTTACACTGATGAAACCGCAATATTTTATTCCTATTCATGGTGAATTTAGAATGCTGCACCAGCACCGTTTGTTGGCTGAATCCATTGGGGTGGAGAAAAAAAACACTTTTATCATTGGTAATGGCGATGTCGTTGATATTGAGAACATGACTGCACGTCAGACTCGGAAGATACCATCAGGGAATATCTACGTGGACGGGGTAGGTGTGGGTGATGTTGGGAGCATTGTGTTACGGGACCGCAAACAGCTTTCTGAGGATGGGATGCTAGTCATTGTTATAACTCTAAGTAAATCGGAAAGGAGAATTATTTCCGGACCCGACACAATTTCTCGTGGATTCGTGTATGCACGAGATTCTGAGAACCTCCTAAGGAATGTTAATGGTTTAGTGAAATCAACCGTTAACGACTTACAAAAAGAAAACCTTCACCAATGGAATGTGATCAAACAGAATATAAAGAAATCGGTAGGAAAATATTTATATTCCCACACAAAAAGAAAGCCAATGATCCTTCCTATTATTATTGAAATTTAACCGGGAAAATTATTGTAAATCAAGAAAAAGAGCTGTATCATTCAACAGCTCTTTTTCTTACATATTAAATTATTTGATTAAGCATTTAAATCGTTTAATCCAGGACTATGTTCATTTGGCATTTAAGGCAGTTCTGGAACTGGATATCCAGCTGGAGGGTCCACAACCTTTAATTCTCCCTTGTTACGACTAGGCGATTCTCCTTGGAATACCTCTCCAATCCTTATGCTATCCAACCTGAAATTGAACTGCGCATTGTGGAATCCCATTTCTACATACTTTTTATATTCAGGATATTTGTTAATATCATAATTTGGAACCGGGAAGAGATTTGCCCAATCAAAACCCAGGGTTTCCAGCGCTTTTGCAAACGCATTTTGGTGGGCATTGTCGCGGACTATAAGGAAAGCAAGAGTTTCCCTGAACGATTTATTTGAACTCATTTCATAAATTCTTGTCTTTTGCAAAACACCCGTAGATCCTAGAATAAGGTTCAAAACGACCGCCCAGTGTTTTTTGTAAAACTCTTGCAGCAGGCGGATCAGGTTTATCTGGAACAATCATATTAATTAAATCTTCTTTGTAAAAACACACAAATAAAACTTCCTTTTTATGTATGATTTGAGTACTTAAAAGTATTATTTACTAATTTTTCTTTTCTATCCGGACTACTTAAAGAAGGGAAAATAGAATTGTGGGTAAAACAGTGGATAAGTATGTGGAAGGTATTTTGGTGAATTTGGTGCCTTTTAAATTTTAGACCAATAAAAAGAAGTTCAATTCACACATGAATTGAACTTCTTTTTTACTATCATTTACTTTTTGTTGCATTTGAGGGTTTATTTTAACGATTCATGTTATTTAATTTTCCTTTTTATTTGGCAATTTCTTTTCGGGATGACCGTTTCCCTGCCTCTTTTTATTTACCGCGTCTTTTTTCTGTGTATCATGCAGCTTCTCAACAAACTCATGTGTACTTTCGTTTTCCAATGATCTATCCTCCTTAATGATTAAGAGTGATTATTACTTTAACCAAATACCTGAGAAAGATGTATACACGTTGAGAGTATTACTGGGAAAAAACAACTGTTTATTCCCCTTGAGCTTTTCCCAATTAAATACTATATGAGGCCTTCTTCCTTCACCAACAATGAGTCGTCTTTTATATCGGCAGCAACATCTACATGGTAAAATTCCTCATCAGAATAGCTCCATTCCTTATTGACGCTGGTTGCCAAATAACGATCATCAAAATTTGATTCTATTTCTTGTTGAGGATACATTTTTAGGATCCACGATTTCATTAAAATGTAATACAGAACAAAACCAAGCGGTAATCCCACTAAATAAGAAAATTGTATAAACCATATGGCAAACCCTCCACCAATTACCCAAGCGATTAAGCCTGCTGGATTGAATCCCTTCATGAAGCGAAATTGACCATCTTGATTATATAAGTCTGGAACATTTAATCGGCGGCGGCGAAGGAGATAATAATCACAGTACATAATCCCTGCAACTGCGGATAATGCAGCTCCGTAATACCCCAAAAAAGTACTAAGGTTATTAAGAATTAACCACGGCATTGCCAAGGTGCCCACAAGACCCGCAATAATAACGCCCATTGTATAGCTCAAACGTGGAGCACCGGCATTAACAAACGCAAGTGCAGCTGGTATCAGATTCGCTGCATTATTAGTAGACCACTGAGCTAGTATAACAAGACTCAATAATACGATTAACCCAAATCCCGTCTGGTTACTCTGGATAATTGTTATTGGATTCCAATCCCCCGTAGCAACAAAAGCAACTGCACCAATAAAAGCCATAAACGTCGAGAAAATAGGAAGAGCAATTAACTGGGCGGCAAAGATATTTCGATTTCGTTTTACAAATGATTTTGTACCTGTTTTAACTTTTAAGAACCGTGAGATATTCGGGATATCAACTGCCAGCGCAGTCCATAACGTAAAATTAGCCATAAAAATTACAAATAGCGAGGTATCCATTGAACCCACGAAAGTCCAAATATTTTCTCCCTCGTTGACAACCATTCCATCCAAATAAAAGTACATCCAAACAGAAATACCTATTAATAACGGGGCCGCAAAATCAGCAAAACGTTCAACAGCTTTTATTCCAAGCGCTGTATTAAAGATCTGCACGATAGCAAAAATTACATACCACAGGAACCAATTATCAAATCCTGTTAAATATTGAAATATACCATTTAACGCCAATGCTCCAAGATATGTTTGAATCCCAAACCAAATTGCCGCGACTATTCCCCTCGATACTACCGGAATATGTGTCCCATAAATCCCGAAAGGTGCACGTAAAAAAACGGCGAATGACAAACCGTGTTCCGTTCCAATGTCCGCTGACAACAGCATAATGGCACCAATTAAAAAGTATGCAAAAAATATAACTAGCAGGCTCGTAACTAAAGGATGGGCAGCAATCGCGTTACCACCAAATTGGTAAGCTACAATCATTACTACCATACCTGTCCATATCATAAAATAGCCTAGCATTCCAATTGAACGGCGTGTATTCTTAATCGGTAGAATGGATTCCTCCAATAAATGGTTTTTACTTTTCACTTTAGACATTAAACTGCCTCCTTTATTACGTTTCTTTTAGAATGTTAATGACGTGTATTTATTTCTGAATATTCAGATAATATTTTACATTAATTTTTTATGTTGGCCCCCTGTTTTGTTAAGCTGCAGCCAATCTTATAGATCAGCTGCAGCCTTCTATAAAGTTAGCTGCTTACTTTTTCTCTAATCTTGCTGGTTTTTTCCAGGTCAACAGATAAATCCTCGCGAATAACTACCCCATATACTTTTTCAGCTTTTTCAATGGTTAAATAATCATCCAGAATATCCTCTAGCACTTGTTCACTACTGCGCTCAAACGGGTCACCATACCCTGCCGCACACGGTGTCCTAATTTCTAGTATGTCTCCTTTTCTAATCTTGAAATTTGTCAGTTTCGCATGAAGATTTTGTTCTCTTTCTGTGTCTGGATTTAAAATCATCGATCCAGTTAATCCATCTTGACCGCCAAACACACCTCTCGGAGGATCTGTATGTCTATCACCTTCACCAGTAAAAAGAGTATCGGTTAAGAACTCCCATGTTCTAATAATCCCTATGCCTCCTCTCCATTTCCCTGCTGCAGCACCTTCATCTCTTAGTTCATAACGTGTACAGCGCATTGGAAGTCTCATTTCTAATTCTTCTATCGGGTTATTTCGAGTATTGGCTACTAGATTATCTACACTGTCTAGTCCGTCTTTGCCATTACGTCCGCCGTAAGACCCCTCGTTAACCTCGATATACACCCAATAATCTCCCGACTCTTCTTTTATTCCTGCATAAGAGTTAAAGTGTACGTGCGCTGAATTTCCTGCTGTTGTTTTTTCGGGCAAAACATCTGACAAAGCCAGGTTAATTTGATCTGCTAGGCGTTGTACTTGGTTTATCCTTGCTGTACAAGAGGCTGGATGTTTCGGATTCCATATACTCCCGTATGGTGCCACTACTTTAATCGGCTTAAAAATACCACTGTTTTGCGGGATAAACACATCTGAATTCGCTTCATCCAGTAAAATAGCTCGTACAATCGTATAGGTTGCCGGCAAAGTAGATCCTGAGAACGGAACATTGTATGCCGTTTCAACCTGGTCAGAGCTTCCTGTAAGGTCTACAGTTAAGTCACTGCCTTCAATTTTGACACTTGTCTCAATTCTTAGTCTTTCACCATAATTCCTTCCATCATCATCTAACCATCCTGTTGGTGCTTTATAGACACCATCAGGAATTTTTTCAATTTCCTTACGCAGCATCTCTTCTGAATATTCCATCCAGCGCTTTTCTGCAGCTTGAATGGTCTTTCGCCCGTAACGATTAAGAAGCTCAATATAACGCTTCTTACCGAGCTTAGCAGAAGCGATCATTGCTTCGACATCACCTTTATTTTCTTTTGGTGTTCGCACATTCTCAAAGATATGTCTCCACATATCTTCGTTTTTTACGCCTTTGCTATACAGCTTAACTGCGTTGTAATGCTTTCCTTCAGCATATACATCTACAACATCAACCATTAGTCCAGGAGACATTCCGCCAGCATCTAATACATGACCTGTATTTGCTGCAAATCCAACAAGTTCTTCTTCATAAAAAATGGGGATTATAATGGCTAGATCAGGTGTATGCGACGCCCCATAGTAAGGGTTATTGTGCAAGATAATATCGCCATCACAAATATTGTCGCCTAAAAAATGCCGAACACCCTGAATATAGCCCGGTAATGAGCCGATATGCATTGGGGTTGAATCACTTTCACATAATTCATTGCCATCTGGATCAAATAACCCTGCCCCTAAATCCTCCGATTCACGAATAATACTCGAGTAGGCCATACGATAAAGTACTAAAGCCATTTCTTTTGCTATTGCACTAAATGACCCAGCAATTACCCCTAATGTTACAGGATCAATATCAGTAGTTAAGATTTTGTTAGTCATCTATTTTTCAATCTCCCTTCTCTTATACGGTTAATATTTTGATAAAAGCTCCTGCTTCGGAAACATTTTTATATGACGATCAGAAATACTTATTTTGATATTGATGCGTATGCTTGAAATTTCTTTTCAATCTTTTGACGCATATCAATTACAATATTGCCATAAGAGTCAAAGCTAGCAGTACAATCCGGCGGCAAGATCGTCGTACTGTCTTTTTGTTGAATAACCGCAGGTCCTGACAATGATGTTCCAATAGGTATGTCATTACGTATGATAAATGGAGTTTGAACTTTCTCTAGCTGGTCACTGTTCCAGAAATAAACTGGATACTGTGGATATTCATCTATGGAGAACATTTCCTGTCCTTCGGTAACAAATAGTTGTTCTTTTTCAGATTTTACTAATCCAATTCCAATTACCCGTACATTAATCGCAATGACTTCTTGGTCAGGGAATTGGCTTGCGTATTCACGCAGATGTGCTTGATGGAATCTTTGAATAACCTCAGTTACCCAGCTATCATTAATTTCTCCCTCCGGTGCATCAACACGAAGCTCGTATCCTTGTCCGGAGTAACGACAATCAACAACCCGACGCAGAACCGTTTGGTCATCTCTCATTCCATCTTCTTTTAATGCTTTATATGATTCTTTTTCGAGTTTATCAATTACAGAGCTTATATTGGGTACATCAGGGTGTGTTAGACTTCCCCAAAGTGTATGAACTTTCTCATATGCAATATCACTTGCAAGGAGTCCCATTGCCGCTGTAATTCCTGGATATGGCGGAACGACAACATTCGGTATATTTAATTCTTCTGCAATATCACAAGCGAATAAAGGACCCGCTCCTCCTGCTGCCACTAGCGTAAAGTCGCGTGGATCATACCCTTTACGTACACTGTTCATTTCAATGGCGTTCACCATATTATGTGTCATAATTTTCAGCGCCCCAGCTGCAGCTTCTAGCGAGGTCATATTCAGCTTTTGTGCTATATGCTCTTCAAAAGCTTTTTCAGAAAGCTCAGCAACCACTTGCATATCGCCTGCAAGACTACTGTCGGCGTGTATACGTCCAAGTATAACCTGCGCGTCTGTTGAGGTTGGGAGTGCCCCCCCGCGGTTATAGCAGGCAGGTCCTGGATCAGCCCCTGCGCTTTGTGGTCCTACTCGAAAGATGCCACCCTCATCTACATGGGCAATTGAACCGCCGCCAGCACCAATAGCATCAATATCAACCATTGGAACCATCGCATTGTATTCTCCGATACGAGTGTCTAACAAATGCCGCATTCTCATTTCACCATTTGGCGCAACACCGATATCTGCAGATGTGCCTCCAATGTCAAGAGTAATAACATTATCAAATCCAGCGTTTTTAGCTGCTTTAATTCCCCCAATCAACCCCGCAACCGGACCCGAGAGGAGTAAGTTAATCGGCTTCTCCGCTGCTACTTCAGAAGTGGCAATCCCGCCATTTGATTGCATGAGATGAACACTTGTACTCACTTCCATTTCGTCCAGCACTTCTTCCAGCCGTTTGATATAGCGACTTACCTTTGGACCAATGAAAGCGTTCAATGCTACTGTACTAAAACGTTCATATTCTCTATATTGGGGTAATATTTCGTTGCTGATAGACAAGTAAGCTTCAGGAAATTCTTCTTGAATTATTTCCTTAACACGGCTTTCATGTGATGGATTTTTAAATGAAAACACAAAACAGACCGCAATTGAATCTACTTTTGCATCCTTTAACTTTCGTACTTGCTCTCTTGTTTTTTCTTCATCTAAAGACGTTATTACTTCTCCTGCTGCTGATACTCTTTCAGGGACCACCAAACGATTTCGTCTTTCTACTAATGGATATTTCTGCCACGGAAGATCCTGATATAAAGAAAAGTTGTATGGACGCTTGTGCCTTGCAATGTGTAATATATCTCTGAAGCCCTCAGTAGTAATCATTCCTACATTTGCGCCATTATGCTCTAAAACAATATTTGTCGCAACAGTGGTTCCATGAAAAAATTGGTCAATCTTAGAGGGTTGAATCTTTGCCATTTCACAAATCTCTGTAACACCTTTTATTACTGCTTCTGAAGGATCCGATGGTGTTGAGGGCACCTTATGAACCCAGGATTGATCTGTTCCTTCATTAATTAAAATTAAATCTGTAAATGTTCCTCCAACGTCAACACCTAATCTAATCAAGATAATTCCTCCTTTAATAATATCTATCAATTTTATTAATAATTCAGTAATTTTAAGTCAGAGAACCCCTTTAAGTTTCACCCCCTTTAATGGCTAAAAACTATTCTTATGTTTCCCAGCTAGATCTTGGAATAAATATGGCTTTCGGTCAGCTAAAAAAGAATATTGACTCCGCGCTTTTACAAGATCCCTTTCATCTAGAACAGCGGATAAAATCGCTTCCTGATTATGATCGATCGAAGCCAAAATTTCTCCGGTAGGACTTACTATTTTGCTTAATCCCATCCTAGACCATTTCCCAAGCGCTTCTCCAATGAGATGAGAGCCGCTTCCATTACACGCGATGACAAATGTTTGATTTTCTACTGCCTTAACTGGAGGCAGGTGATCCCAATAGCTTTTTTTGTATGTTGGGGAACCAATTCCTCCTTTTTCTCCGCCTTCCCAAATGGACGAAGTCATCACAATAATATCGGCTCCTTTAACAGCTAAAATTCTTGTGATTTCTGGAAACATGCTATCATAGCAAATACAAATGCCTATCTTTCCAATAGGTGTATCGAAAACATCAATACGATCTCCTGTAGTATAATACTGCTTTTCAATCCCTGGAAAATGTATCTTCCTGGTAACTCCTATTATCCCTTCTGGTCCTATTAGTGCTGCAGAATTAAAGATTACACCAATCACATTCGATCTTTCTGCAAAACCAACTATGACATAACAATTGTGCTGTGCAGCCTTTGTTTCAATAGCCTTTAGCTGTTTGCTTTCTACTGATATTGCTCCATAATCCCAATACTCTTCTTTGCCATTTTCATGATGTTCAAAAAAATTTGTAACACTCATTTCAGGAAAAACTATTAATTCATTTCCTTCTTGAGCCAGATTCTCAATTTGTGAATTGATATACTCAATATTTTTGTCCATCTCATGCATGGACCATGGTGAAAATTGAACGAGAGCTGCTTTTACTGTTTTCTTCATCATCTTAAACTCCTATTCTATTTTTATGTAGTTGTATTTTCTATATTGCAAGTTTCATGCCAAATAAAAATTAACGCCATAAAATCCTGTAACTGCCATACTTTTTCCTGTAAATGCATCATAAGACTATTGTCTTTCAAGCAGGCAGCATGTAATAATTATGACAAAATTCCTAATTATTATTCTATTCTGAATAAGAGGTGATCCACTATTGGATGCTAGTCTGTCATCGCATAAAGAATTATTAGATGTTTTTGGTATCTCCTATCAGCTTTTTGATCGTTCAAAAAAAACTGTCTATGAACAATTGAGTACTCAAATCCCTAAACCAAGCGCTGAGTTTCAACAAGTTCTTAACGAAGTATATGATACTCAAACATCGTGGAGCGGTAATTTATCTGATCATGACTCAACTTTCACACGTATGGTACCGATCGGAAAAGGCCGGTATTTTGCCGGGGTTTTCGTCATTTACCAGGATGGAGAAATACAGAAATTTAAAGAGTATCAAGAAATAGCTACCGATTTGAAGGTGTTATTTGATTCTTCCTATGATGTAATCTTTGTTTCAGATGCACAAGGGAATACGCTTAGAGTAAGCTCTGCTTGTGAACAATTATGGGGTAAAAAAAGAAGTGAATTTATCGGATTAAATGTTTTCGATCTTGAGAAACAAAAAGTTTTCTATCCATCAGTTACTTCTATGGTATTAAAAGAAAAACGCAAAATTTCAGCTATCCAAAAAACTTCAACCGGAAAAACCTTGCTTGTGGTTGGTACACCTGTCCTTGATAAGAAGGGGAATATTATTCGAGTTGTTAATGCATCACGCGACCTTACAGAAGTAACTAGATTGCAAGATGAGTTAAAAGAAATCAAAGAGATTGCAGAAGGCTACCAAAAGGAACTCCAAACTATTAGAAAAAAACGCTCTATAAACAAAAAAATAATCTATTCAAGTAATGTAATGGAGAACCTAGTTGACCAGGTAAGGCGTGTAGCTCCATATAATAGCTCAGTACTCATTACTGGAGAGTCTGGAGTAGGAAAAGAAATCATAGCATCTATGATACATGAATGGAGCAACCGATCAACCCAGCCTTTTATAAAAATAAACTGCGGGGCAATCCCCGAAAACTTGCTGGAATCTGAATTATTTGGTTATGAAAAGGGAACTTTTACCGGGGCAGTTAAAGAAGGAAAAGAGGGTTTGTTTTTAGCTGCAAATAATGGAACCATTCTACTAGATGAAATTACGGAGATGCCCCTTGGACTTCAAGTCAAATTACTTCGTGTTTTACAAGAATCCGAGTTAAGAAAGGTTGGAAGTGTAAAAACCACAAAGATCAATGTACGTATAATTGCTTCAGCCAACCGTAATATTCAAACATTAATTAAAGAAGGAAAATTTAGAGAAGATTTGTATTACCGTTTAAATGTAATCCCTATTGAGGTGCCGCCTCTCCGCGAAAGAAAAGAGGACATACCAATCCTCGCTGAGCATTTTGTACAGCAATTTAATTTAGAATACAATTCAGAAAAATCCCTTTCAGACTGTTCGAAGCTTGAAATGCTGAAGCATCAATGGAAAGGAAATATCCGTGACCTTAAAAACTTTGTAGAGCGTCTATTAATCGTATCGAGATCAGACCAAATAACCGCTCGAGACGTTTCGAATTTATTAGACCTTAAATCAACCACCCATTTAAAGGTTGACATGGAACTTCCTTTTCAAATTAACCTTAACGATAAAATTGACTTGTATAGCACACTGGAAGCAATAGAACATCAAATCATTGAACATGTTGCTAGTCATTACAATACAACAACCCAAATTGCTAAAGCCCTGAATATAAACCAATCTACCGTTAGTAAAAAGTTAAAGAAGTATAAAATAAGTATTAAAAAATATGAATAATCGTCATCTAGTGCTGTGTATTTTTTTGGGGAATTAGCTTTTCAAAACTTCAGAAATGCGCAGCATAGAGCATTTAATCTTATAAATTGGCTCAGTTAAATTTGCCTGTTGATTGCAGCACACGAGTGTTCGCTTTTCGCGGGCGATCCTACGCTTCTCGGTGCTGATGCGGCTGTGGAGTCTCCCGTTGATTCGCTTCTATAAGCAGGATTCTCACACCCCGGCTCCAATCAACATCGTGCAAATATCAACAATGAACGATATCATAGCCTTTATTTGAGGTGTCTTTTTTCTGCGTATCATGTAATTTCTCTACAAAAATCATATGTGCTTCCATTTTCCATTGGGCTGGTCCTCTTTCTTAACTGAGCATGAGTTATTCACTTACTTCTATTTCATTCTCATCATCCACAAGTTTTTCAACTTCAGGATTTTCGTTGTTATCCACTGCCTCATCTACTCGGAAAGGATTGCATCCTGCAAGCAAAAATATGATTAGAAATGCGATAGAAAACGATTTAACGCTCATCAATAAAATCCTCCCTAAAATGGTTTCACCTTTAAAATAACCATTAAATGTATGATTTATGTACAGGTTTAGAAACAACGCAAAAAAGGATCATACCTTAGTCGGCATAATCCTTTTTAACGCAGCGATTTCTTTTAGTATTCTTTCGTAAACTCTTTCGTACTTCTTACTGTATCAATCGGACGAACTAATTTTTCGATTTGTTCACGCTTTGGTTCCAAAAACGGAGGCAATGATAATTTTTCTCCCAGCGTTTCATAAGGCTCATCTCCCATAAATCCTGGACCATCTGTTGCGAACTCAAATAAAATCTGCGGTGCAACTCTTGAGTACAAGGATCCAAAAAAGTGACGATCGATAAAACCAGAAGTTTGGAGTCCAAAGCTTTGCATACGTGTATTCCATTCTTCCAGAACAGAGCGGTCTTCAACACGGAATGCCGTATGATGAACGGTACCAAAGCCTTGAACGGCTTGAGGAAGAATCGCATTATATTCTACAACAACCTGCGCCCCATTTCCTCCTTCACCAACTTCAAACAAATGGAATGACCCTTCTTGACCAATTTCTTTAAACAAAAGAACCTTTTCCATCATTTCTTTAAAATAATCATAATTAGCGATACGAATAAAAATTGGGCCTAAACCAGTAATCGCATATTCAAGAGGGACTGGTCCATTTTGCCATGGTGTACCTGCAGCTACGCCTTCATTGTTTTCATCAGAAATCAATTGATATTGCTGGTCATCGAAATCGACGAAAGAAAGCGTCTTTTTGCCGAATTGTTCTTTAACTCCAGAATGCTTTACTTCAAGACGATCAAAACGCTTAACCCAATAATCCATTGCTGCATCACTTGGTACACGGAACGATGTTTTTGAAATCTCATTGGTCCCATGTACGCCTTTTGGAATGCCAGGGAAGTCAAAGAACGTCATATCTGTACCTGGATTCCCTTTATCATCCGCAAAAAATAAGTGATACGTTTGAATATCGTCCTGGTTAACAGTTTTCTTCACTAAACGCATGCCTAAAACATATGTGAAAAACTCATAGTTCTTTTCTGCACTGCTCGTAATCGCCGTTACGTGGTGAATCCCTTTTAATTGATTCATTTAGTATTCCTCCATTTGGTTGTGGATGTATAGTTTAAAATGAGAGTTCTTTGTTCTTAGCTATAGATAAGTTTTGACTGAAAATGATGCTAATTAGTTATAATTCAAATATCTTCAATTCAAGATATCATAAAAAAAGGGCTGATGTCAATTATGAAAACTACTCCCACTACATAGCCAAAACAAATAGTAAAAAAAGAAAAATCGGTATGCCCATCGCACTAAAAATAAGGAAAAATAGAATCTTTTTGCTTTTTAAAAGCTATAACCCGTAATACTAAAGCAACCAAATTCAAGAAACCACTTAGGATTGTTAATGTCGTTAAATAGTATATGGGATATATTTTTACTATATTTCCGCTTAGAAAATATGCAATACCCTGACCAAATATCCCCAGGACAAAAGCTAAAATAAATCTTCCAAACATGAGGATGTTCGCTATTTTCGTCAATCCCACCGCCAATCAAAAATCAACCATATCCATCAACAATATCATATAATAAAAGATGATCATTTATAAGAGGTGAATAGATTGTACCTTCTATCCCTATTAGCTGCCATCACACTCAGCCTATAAAAGTTACATTCTTCTTTAGGTACTTTTGGAGGCTGAGCTTCTACCCAGGGAGTGTGATTGTACATGAAACCACATCAAAAAAATCGGAGTGCTCGTATTATCGGCATCATCGAAAAAGAGTCATTCAACGGAAAACGAAGATTGCCAAACAGTACGAATGGAATGTTCGCTATACCGGGCAATTCGCTAATGGGAAGGTGCATTGTTCGTGTTCGATGTATTATATCATCATCAGAATCTATGGCGTCTAACATGTCTAGTAAGTCGGCATTTTCAACACTAAAATCCCCGTCACTAATGTTAATCGTATATTTTGATTCATTCATCGTTTGCATTGATTCTGAAAAAGTTATTGAAGGTTGAACTCGACTTATTGGTGGAACGGTTAAAGTCACACTATTGCTTACTCTCAGTGAAGGGAAATCAACTTCTCTTAAGATAGGAAACAAATCTCTTAGCAAATTAAATTGCTTCTCACGTGCTTCTTGTTCCTTCTCTACTCGATCAATAGGATCAGGATCAGGTGCCGGTTCAGGAGAATCACTCAAATTTAAATAATTCGTAATTTCATCGGCAATTGCAAGAGCGATCGTTCCTTGTCTGTTTCGCAAAAATTGAGCATCACTGCTATTTGTTAGAAAGCCAGTTTCCACAAGAACTGCCGGCATATTCGTATATGTGATTATTCTAAAGTTATCTACCTTAGCCCCTCTATTAAGAGTTCCAACTGCATTTGCCATTGAGGCAGAAATACTAGCAGCTAGATTTCGAGTTGATTGAGTAGCAGCGTAGGTAAAACATTCTGTTCCTCTAACGGCCGAATTTGCCTGAGCGTTTGCATGAATAGAGATAAACAAGTCAGCACCAGAGCTATTAGCCATATTAACAATACCGTCTAATGATAAAAAGGTATCAGAAATTCTACGATAGTAAACATTTGCTCCTCTTGATTCCAGGATTGACCCTACCAATCTAGTGATTGATAAATTAACGTTTTTCTCCAGCAACCCATGACCTATAGCACCTGAGTCAGATCCGCCATGTCCAGCATCTAAGAATACTTTTGCCCCACCTGAGTTAAAAGTAGGCGGCGACCCCACGCTTCCGCCATTTCCATAATCTCCAGAGCTATCTTCAAAGTACGGAGTGGATGTGTAAGAAGGACAATATACTTTAAACAAACGGTTGTCGGATACTTTCTCAAAGTTCATATATAAAATAGTGGATAAGTGAGTGTGATGTATTTTAATTTCCGTTTAGGTATTACGGTATAAATCAAATTTGCTGCAATTAAGATAAATAATAAGAGGTGATTATATGTCAGTTACACTACAGGAAGTGTCAGAAAACGAAAAAACAGTTTTGCATAATCTATATTCTTATTATCTTCATGATCTCTCCAGGTTTACGCCAAACCTTAATATTGATGAAAGAGGTTTCTTTGATTATGAGGATTTAAATTCATTTTGGACAACTGATGGTATTTCTCCGTACTTCATCAAGTTTGAAGGTGAGATTATTGGATTTATGCTTCTTTTAGAAAGGCCATTTTTAATTAAAGAGAATGATTACTCAATTAATGATATTTTTATACTGAATAAGTACAAAGGTAAGGGCTTAGGAATCCAGGCATTAAAAGAGTTATTTGATAACAAAAAGGGTCAATACTTTGTAATAGAACTTGTTAATAATCTCCCTGCAGTTTCCTTTTGGAAAAAAATATATAGAGAATTAAAAATTGAATTTAAAGAGATAAACAAATTAATAGAGGCTGAAGAATGTATAGTTCAGACATTCTTCATTTAAGATTTAACGTATCATTAATTAATTATACAAGGAAATATCTATTAAAACGTTGCAAAAAAGGTCCCCTTTCTTAACAGAAAATGTCCATTCTTCTTGTACTTACACACCTTTAATTTAACGTAAGATGTGGGTTTATGAGGTGTTTTTGATCAAACTTTATTTTAAAGCTACACTTGCCGGGTTCATTTACTTTAAAAATATTAATAAAATATCTGAGTTCGATAGTATCGGCTCTAGGAATCCCTTAATTTATAAATAATCTAGTTCAGCTTAGGGTAAGATAAAGGAGGATAAAAATGATGAAGGAAGATATTATAGAAAAATACGAAAATTCCGGCTTTAACGGAGCGTTTGAAATTGAGGGAAAAGTAGGTATACTAGTTGTTGATTTTCAAATCGGATTTACTGATCCCACTCAATCCCCTCTGGCTGGTGATTTTTCTGAAGAACTATCTCGGACCTCTCAATTGCTTGATAAAGCTAGGGAAAAGAATGTACCTATTTTCTTTTGTGTAGTTGGTTATGGAAATGAAAATGAAGCAGGGATATGGTTCAAAAAAGTTCCTTCGCTATCTAATTTAAAACTCGGTTCTCCTTTACTAGAAGTTGACCCAAGATTAAAGCGCCAGAGTAATGAAACGTTAATTGTAAAAAAATATGCTTCAGCTTTTGCCGGAACTAATTTTGCATCCTTATTAATCGCCAATGGAATTAGTACTTTATTTATAACAGGCATTACTACTAGCGGATGTATAAGAGCTAGTGTAGTTGATTCTGTCCAAAACGGGATTATTCCTTTTGTAATTAAAGATGCAGTTGGAGACCGAGCAAAAGAACCGCATGAAAGTAATCTATTTGATATGCAAGCGAAGTATGCGGAGTTGCTTATGTGTGAAGAGGCTATTTCCTTTTTGCAGAATGAGTATTCTCCTCAATAAAAACAGTATCTCCGGCTGATTCAATAATGTCAACTGGTTTAACAAGCTGTGCATTCATGGGACACTAGGCTATGTAAACCCGATTGAATACAAACAGTCGTCCCTTAAAAAAGTTGTCTGATTTAGTGTTGACAATCCAGTAAAAGAATTCAATGACTAAATGAACATTTTTTGTTAATGTAATGTCCCTTACATAAATAATTTTAAAATCAAGATACTATAAAAAGTGTCTTAACATAATCCGAAAATTAACAAGGAGGGATTTTCAATGTCTAAATTTTCATTAGGAGACAAGATATCAGACTTTACTCTACCTTCTGTTTCTAATTAACATCATTTTGCAATGGTTATAAAAGTAATATATTATATGAACTAATAATTTTAATAAATAGATTTTATATATTAGAAGGTGTTTACGAGATCGATACAATTAGCATGAATTTTGCAGTAAAAAAAGAGATCTAGCAGGATGGTTTAGAAGAAGCTTTCAGTACAGATTAATTCGATTTTTAGTATCTTTAGGTGCTATGATTCTCTCAGTAAATCTATTTATTCAAACTAGAGAATACGGGTTTTTTTCTTGTTTTATATTAGCCATAATTTTTTTTATGTTATTAATTTTATTCTGGTATGGTTTTGCTTATTTAATGAGTCTGTTTATAGGTTCTCGTCTTTATAAAAAAGCGAATAAGTTCTCTCTATCTTATCAGTTGGGTTCTGATTATATAGTAGTCGGAAGAAGAGAAATTGTCATTCCTTTAAATCAAATCTACATAGTTGAGTCTAATACAAACTATTTGTTCTTTGTTCGTAACAAAATAAAATTAGACTATTTGGTTCTTCCAAAATTTATTGAGGGCGACGAACAAGATAATTCTTCAGTTACTAAGCTTATGCTCACTTTTAAAAAAGAGATTGAAATAAAAAAAACCAATATTATATTGTAAAAAAGTCGCCTTGAGTTTCAAGGCGACTTTTTTTTGAGCCATATCTGGATCTTCTTCTAAACCTCTATGGTATAGAAATAAGATAACGGCTGCAGCTGCGGCGCCTCCTCCCAATGTTGCTACACCTAAAAATCCAAGCCATATAATTGCTGCTAACACGATAATTCCTATAATTGTAGCAGCATTAGATACAACAAAATTCATTGCAGGTTCAAAAACACCTTTAAATTGCTCTACAAATGTTGGCCATTCAGGGTCGATAGTAAAGTTAATGACTATTGACATCCCGGTAGATATTCCTGGAACTAAATTGATACTTGGCATGGCCAAGATCAATTTAAATTCAAATTGCAGTTGGTTATTCATAGATAGGTCGTAACCAATTTGGCCATCTTGAATAACACTCGCTAATTCTATCCCTTTTGATCCATCCCTTAGAGGGAGACCAATTTCTTCATCTACATCAATAGCATCTAACATGTCTAGTAAGTCGGCGTTTTCGATACTAAATGCACCATCACTAATGTTAACAGTATATTTCGACTCATTCATCGTTTGCATTGATTGAGAAACGGTTATCGAAGGTTGAATTCGCCCTATTGGTGGAATTGTAACCATTACGCTATTGCTTGTTTTTGAATCAGCCTCCGTTTGACTCCAATTATCAAACTCTTCCCATCGAAAAGCAACAGCATCAGGATTTACTTTTTGTAAAATTCTTGTCTGTTTACTGTAGCATTTGTAGGTTCATCATCAGCATAAACTACTTTATTTTCACCTATAGTCAGTTCATGATTCGGTCCGCTTTACTTTCCTTCTTAGCCCTAACGAGCGTAGATACTGAAATCCCGTTCATATCTTCAACTTGTTTATACGAGTGTTTTTCTAATAATGATAAGGCATGATTAATTTGTTTCCTTGAAAATTTTTTCGGTCTCCCCTCTCGGAAATCAGGCTTCTGCTTGGCTAATATTTTTCCTTCTTGAGTTCGTTCTACATTCATATCTTTCTCAAACTCAGCAAGCGTAGAGAAACTTGTGAAAATTAATCTACCCGTCGGAGAGTTTTCAATAACCCCCATATTTAAAACATGAACTTTTATATTTCTATCAAATAAGGATAATTACTACCAAACACTAATAAAAGAATTAACCTTAAATAAAGAAAAGATGCGAGAGATAATTGAAAATAACTTCAGTGAGTTAGAAGCGAAAAAGAGAGATAAAACCAATTTATTCATCGCCCTCTCCAACGAAGTTATTTCAAGCAGTAACTATCAAATGGCTATAAACACTGTAAATGATGTAATTACTAATTTAGAGACTGAAAACAGTAAACTAATTAAAGAACTTGAACATCAAGATATTGAAAAAGACTTAAAGGAGTTTAAAAAGAATTTATCTGCTTTTGCAGACTCACAAACAGTTACCCCTGAATTACTTCACATTTTAGTTGATAAGATTGAAATAAATACAGACGGAACAGCTAATATCCATTATCGATTTAAAGAACCCAGCTGATCCATCCGTTCAAAATTGTTGAATTTTCTATTTTAATTCTATCAACGACACGCACTCCACGTGACTCGTCTGCGGAAACATATCCACTGGCTGCACTTCCACAGTCCTGAATCCCCCATCCTCCAATACACGAAGGTCGCGCGCAAGAGTCCCGGGGTTGCACGACACATACACGACCCGCTTCGGTTTCATTTCAATAATAGTAGACAGCAGTGCTTCGTCGCAGCCTTTGCGCGGTGGGTCAACGACGATGACGTCGGCTTTGATGCCTTGGTCGTGCCATTTTGGGATGACGACTTCTGCTGGGCCGGCTTTGAATTCCGCGTTTTTGATGCCGTTTAGTTCGGCGTTTTTCTTTGCGTCTTCTATGGCCTGCTCGACGATTTCTACACCGTATACCTTTTTCGCTTTTTGGGCGAGAAAGAGTGAGATGGTGCCGATACCGCAGTAGGCGTCTACGACGGTTTCTTCTCCTGTGAGCTGGGCGTATTCAAGCGCTTTTTTGTACAGGACTTCTGTTTGAACAGGGTTTACCTGGTAAAAGCTTCTTGCCGAGATGGCGAATTGGATGTCGTCGATGCTGTCGTAGATGACTTCTCTTCCCCATAGGACGGTTGTTTTATTGCCCATGATGACGTTTGTTTTTTGGTTGTTTACGTTATGAACAACAGAGGTTAAGCTTGTAATGTTTTCTTTCAGCATATCTACAAGCTCGTTTGCATGCGGGAGCTCGTTTGTACGTGTGACGAATACGACCATGACTTCACCTGATGTTCTGCCGTAGCGAATGAGGACATGGCGCAGAATGCCTTTGTGACGGATTTCATCATATGGCTGGATGCCGAGCTGATTGGCTTTTTCTTTTACGAGCTGAACAACTTGATCACTTACATGCCCTGATATAATGCATTCTTCCATATCGACGATTTCATGGCTTCTTTTTGCGTAGAAGCCTGCGATGATGCTGCCATCCCGCGTGCCGACTGGTACCTGGCTTTTATTGCGGTAGCGCCAGGGGTCTTCCATGCCGAGTGTCGGGTGGACCGAGACGTCTGGGAGCTTGCCGATTCTCGTTAATACGTCCTTAACCTGTTTTTGTTTTGCCTTCAGCTGTGCATCGTAGTCAAGATGCTGCAGCTGGCAGCCTCCGCATCGATCGTAAATATAACAAGGCGGTGTGACGCGGTCCGGACTTTTTTCATGCCATTCTAGTAAGCGGCCGAAGCCGTAGTTTTTTGTTGTTTTGACGACTTTTGCCTCTATTTTTTCACCTGGAAGGCTGTTGGGTATAAATAGTGGATATCCATTTACTTTAGCGACGCCGTGGCCTTCATGGGTTAAATCTTCTATTACAACCTCTACAAGATCGTTTTTTTGAACGGGGGGTGATCCCTCGTGTTTTTTTGTCATATTCACTCTTCCTTTGTCGTTTAGTCCGTTCAATGTATTAATATCGCTGTTCATTGTAGCATATTTATTCGGGTAAAGGAGATTAAAACCTCTATATACGGGTATATATGATTTTAGAAAATATTCACATGAACATCTTGAAATATAATCCATTTTTATGTAGAATAGAGAAACTATTCATTTCATTCCGAATATTCATTAAATAAATTACTAAAGGAGGATGATTCAATGGTACGATCACCATTGGTTAAACGAAAAGTGCTGGCTTATATTACAAGAGAAAATGATGGTCGTAGAGAGTTGCTTGTCTTTAAACACCGCGATCATCCTGAAGCCGGTCTTCAAGTGCCAGGCGGGACAGTTGAGGATACCGAATTGTTAATTGATGCGCTTTACCGCGAAGTAGAGGAAGAATGCGGTCTTACGAGAGAGGAGCTTCATCTTCTTGGCAAGCTTCATAAACAAATGTATTATGCCGAGGATCGCGAAAAATATTACGAGCGAAACTTTTTTCATCTTGAAGTGACAACTGAAACCGATGATGAATGGGAGCATATTGTAGCGGGAGATGGAGAAGATGGCGGTCTGCATTTCCAGTTCCAGTGGGCACCTATTAAACAATTAAAAGACTATTTGGCCGATGATCAGGATAATGCGGTTGAGTGGCTTGCATAATTAGCGTAAAGGAAAAGGATTGCTCCCTTTAAATAGGAAAGCAATCCTTTTTTAATCCGTGATGTGATTTTTCAACACCACATTTTGGTCACGATCCACCCGGTCCTGCTCACGAAGCTGATCCATTGGAACAAATACATTTAGGTGGCGATACAGATTTAGAAATTCTGCTGGAAGCAGTCCTCCGTATTCACCGTCAAGGTTTAGCTGAACCTTTTCATTGGCTGTGACCTTTATATGGTTCGCTTTTACATATACAAGGTGCGGATCCTTTAGGTGATCCCCGCGAAGAGCCGATGAAATAATACGAATCGTCTCAGCCAAATTCGTTTTCTTCAAAAACATTAGGGTGAACAAGCCATCATTGATCGAGGAATCCGGCGCTAGCTTTTCAAATCCGCCTACTGAGTTCGTAAGGCCGACAAGAAACAGCATCACTTCTCCCTCATATACCTTTCCATCATATTCAATCCGTACATGAGACGGTTTAAAGGAAGGCAGCATTTCGATTCCCTTCAGATAATACGCAAGCTGGCCAAGCATCGTTTTCAGTTTGCTTGGCACCTCATAGGTCAGCTCGGTAATTCGGCCTCCGCCAGCAATGTTGATAAAATATTTTTCGTTCATCCTGCCTACATCAACAGGGATGGTCTCTCCGCGAAGAATAATATCAACTGCCTTTTCTATATCACGCGGAATATGTAAGGCGCGTGCAAAGTCATTGGTGGTTCCCATCGGAATTAGTCCTAATGTTGGGCGGTATTCTTTCTCCGCTAACCCGTTCACGACTTCATTCAATGTGCCGTCGCCGCCTGCAGCAATGACTAGCTCATACCTGCGTTCAACCGCGATCTCGGCTGCTTTTGTCGCATCACCAGCACTAGTCGTGGCATGGCAAGAGGTTTCATACCCTGCTTCTTCCAGCTTTATTAATACATCCGGCAGCTGCTTCTTAAATAACTCTCTTCCAGATGTGGGGTTATAAATGATTCTAGCTCTTTTCATTTTTCCTCATCCTACTCTTAATAGTATAACTCTTGGCGAGCCATTTTGATGTCGTATTTTATTTGACGCATATTCTTGCCTACTATCAAAGGATTCATTTGCCTGACCCAACGTACGCAAAACAAAAAGCCGGTTGCCCGACTAATTGCTTCATCTCAGATTATCATACCTTTTTTGAGCAAAGATTTCTATATTCAATAGTAAAATATTCACAAATAACGCGTCTATTTGTCCAAAGTGTTCTTTAATTCTTCATACACAGCCATCCAAAAATCCTCACGTTCCTTAAACGCAGCAACCATTTTTGTAAATACCAGACGCTGACTACCTTCAAAAGCCGGATCCTCTTTAGCCGGTAAGCTGGCACGTGTTTCATCTACAAAGGCTTGTACTTTAGCAGCACGCGGTCCCCATTTGGCGACTTCTTGTCCATCCTCATCAATAAAGATAAAAATCGGAATGGAACGAGCTGTTCCGTTTGTTAAATATTGATCCATCAGTTCAAGGTTGCTGTCACGCAGAAGCATCCGAACCTCCATGCCTGTTTTTTCTGCAAGCTTGATCAGTACGGGAACATTCATCATGGCATCGCCGCACCAGTCCTCGGTAATAGCAATAGCACGCAGCTTCTTAGATGAAAGCGCGTCAAAAAATGACTCCTCTTCTGGTAATGTAAAGGTTTTTAGCACATGCTCAAGATTTTCTTTATGTGTTTGCATCTGAGCGATATACTCCTCAGGCGTAATTCCTTTTTCAAACCATTCGTTTAATGTTGTCATGGTCATCACCTCTGTTATTTTTTCCTTGTAAGCTCCTTTAAGAATGCCACATCCGAACAATTTAATCGAGAAATATGATTTTTAGGGGGGATGGGGGATGGGGGATGGTCGTTTTTGGCTGGGGGCTTGCTGAGTTCAGACAATAAGTACATTCCCTTACATCGTGCATAGGATAAGGGTATAAATCTTTGAAGGGATTGAAAAAGATGTACTATGCTCCTTTTCTATATCCATACCAATATCAACAAAATCCTTATTATGCTAATGTACCAATGTATAATTATGTAAGGCAGCCTAATTACTGGACTCAATCACCAAATGGACGAAATAAAATTGAGTTAAGAGATTATGGTTCGAAACCATTTGTCGTCAATATCAATGAGGCTACGAAGCAAAACAATACCTACCGCACCGCTTTATGGACAGGAGAACATTTACAGGTGACATTGATGAGTATTAATGTTGGTGAAGATATCGGTTTAGAAATTCATCCTAATGTAGACCAATTCTTACGTATTGAACAAGGTCAAGGGATTGTTCAGATGGGCAAAAGAAAAGATCGTTTAAACTTTGCACGAAATGTTTTCGATGATTCTGCCATTATGATCCCTGCTGGTACATGGCACAATGTAACCAATACAGGGACGATCCCGTTAAAGCTTTATTCAATATATGCTCCTCCAGAACATCCATTTGGTACGGTTCATCTAACGAAAGCCGATGCTCTGGCTGCGGAAGAAGACCTAAGATGATTAAAGATAACAAATTATTTCATAATCAGCCAGAAAATTATGGAAATAAATTGATCTATTTAAGTGCATAAGTCCAGCATTTATGGGCCAGAGTCACACTTTTGTGCCCAAATCTTCCTCTCACACACCAAAAAAAGGCTGCCCCCATAAAAAGGACAGCCTTACTGTAATCACTAACTTATCGTTTATTAATTTCTTGAAGCAAAAGCTTATTAACCATCGGCGGATTGGCTTGTCCTTTTGAGGCTTTCATAATTTGACCAACAAGGAAGCCGATCGCTCTGTCTTTACCGTTTTTAAAGTCTTCGATGGATTGAGGATTATTATCCAATACGTCTGTAACGAACTGTAATAGTGCGCCTTCATCCGAAATTTGGATAAGTCCTTTTTCCTTCACAATCTTCTGTGCGTCGCCGCCGTTTTCAATTAATTCCTTGAAAACTTTTTTCGCAATTTTAGATGAGATCGTGCCGTCTTCAATGAGCTTGATCATGCCGGCAAGACCTTGAGGAGTAAGTGCAACATCCTTCAATTCCTTCTGCTCAGCATTAAGGTAAGCCGATACTTCGCCCATCAGCCAGTTGGAGGCTTGTTTGGCGTCAGCTCCCTGATCAATCGTTGCTTCAAAGAAATCAGACATTTCCTTTGTCAGCGTCAAGACCATTGCATCATAGGCTGGAAGACCAAGATCCTCAACATAGCGCTTTTTACGTGCATCTGGAAGCTCAGGAATGGAGGCGCGAACGCTCTCTTTCCACTCTTCATCGATATACATGTCTACTAGGTCCGGCTCAGGGAAATAACGATAATCGTCCGATCCTTCTTTTACACGCATTAAAAGAGTTTTGCCTGTTGATTCGTCAAAGCGGCGTGTTTCCTGCTGGATTTCTCCACCTGCTAACAGCACCTGCTCTTGTCGAATCTCTTCATGCTCAAGACCTTTTTTTACGAAGTTAAAGGAGTTTAGGTTTTTAAGCTCCGCTTTCGTACCGAATTCCTCTTGTCCTACTGGACGCAGCGAAATATTGGCATCACAGCGAAGAGAGCCTTCTTCCATTTTACAATCAGATACGCCTGTATACTGGATAATGGCTTTCAGTTTTTCTAAATAGGCATACGCTTCTGCAGGTGTGCGGATATCTGGCTCTGATACGATTTCGATCAGTGGTGTTCCTTGGCGATTGTAGTCCACCAGTGAATATCCTTGATCTGTATGCGTCAGCTTGCCAGCATCTTCTTCTAAATGCAGACGTGTGATACCAATTTTCTTTTTGTAGCCGTCTACTTCGATCTCAATCCAGCCATTCTCTCCAATTGGCTGATCAAACTGGGAGATTTGATAGGCTTTTGGATTATCCGGATAGAAATAGTTTTTACGGTCAAACTTCGTATGCTCTGCAATTTCACAGTTAAGAGCAAGTGCTGCCTTCATGCCCCATTCTACCGCGCGTTTATTAATGACCGGAAGTACGCCTGGGTAGCCTAGGTCAATAACGTTTGTATTTGTGTTCGGTTCCGCACCAAAGTGAGCAGGTGCAGGTGAGAACATTTTAGAGTCTGTTTTTAATTCTACATGGACCTCAAGTCCAATGACGGTTTCAAAGTTCGTCATGTCTGTCCCCCCTTACAATCCTGGTCGTTGTTTATGATGATCTGTTGCCTGCTCAAATGCATGGGCAACGCGGTATACAGTGCTTTCGTCGAAATGCTTTCCGATAATTTGCAAGCCTAATGGCAAGCCTTTTGAGAAGCCTGCTGGTACAGAAATACCAGGAACTCCCGCAAGATTTACCGGGATTGTCAAAATATCGTTCGCATACATCGTTAATGGATCGTCGATGTTTTCGCCGATTTTAAATGCAGGCGTTGGCGTCGTAGGTCCTACTACTACATCGTATTGCTCAAAGATTTGATCAAAGTCTTGCTTAATCAATGTACGAACCTGCTGCGCTTTTTTGTAATAAGCATCGTAATAACCAGAGCTAAGTGCGTATGTTCCAAGCATGATACGGCGTTTAACCTCGTCACCAAAGCCTTCCGCACGTGTTTTCTTATAAAGATCGATAAGGTTTTCGGCATTTTCTGCACGGTAGCCATAACGGATACCATCAAAGCGGGCAAGATTCGCTGAAGCCTCAGACGATGATAGAAGATAATAAGTAGCTACACCATATTTAGAATGCGGCAATGATACTTCATCAACCGTTGCACCCAATCCCTCAAGCACCTTTAATGCAGCAAGAATGGATTGACGCACTTCTTCGCTGACACCTTCGCCAAGATATTCTTTTGGCACGGCAATTCTTAAGCCTTTAATGTCGCCTGTAAGTGCTTTTCTGTAATCAGGTACAGCTACATTTGCTGAGGTTGAATCATTTGGATCAAGTCCTGCGATTGCCTGCAGCATATACGCATTATCTTCTACATTTCGTGTAATGGGTCCGATTTGATCCAAGGAAGAAGCAAATGCGATCAGACCGAAACGGGATACACGGCCATATGTCGGCTTAAGTCCAACTACTCCACAGAAGGAAGCCGGCTGTCGAATGGATCCGCCTGTATCAGAGCCAAGTGAAAACGGAACTTCTCCAGCCGCTACAGCTGCAGCAGAACCACCTGATGAACCGCCTGGAACCGTTTCAAGATTCCATGGATTTTTCGTTTTTTGGAAATGGGAATTTTCAGTAGAAGAACCCATTGCAAACTCATCCATATTTAGCTTTCCGATTGTAATCGCATCCGCTGCTTGCAGCTTGTTAACAACCGTAGCGTCATAAATCGGGTCAAAATTTCCGAGGATTTTACTTGAAGCGGTTGTACGTAAATCCTTCGTTACGATATTGTCCTTCACACCAATCGGCATGCCAAAAAGCAAACCGTTATCGGTCTGTCCAAGCTTTGATTCCAGCTCTTTTGCTTGTGCTAATGCACGATCTTCGTTTAAAGCCAAGAATGCTTGAACCTTGCTGTCAACTTCTGAAATACGCGCATATGATTCTTTTACAAGATCCGTAACGGTAATTTCTTTTTTATGTAGAAGCTCCTGCAGGTCCGCTAATTTATGTTCAAATAAAGCCATCATATTCCCTCCCTATTCCAGTATTGTCGGCACCTTAACCTGACCATCCTGATGATCTGGTGCATTTTTCAGCACGTCTTCGAGTGGAAGGCCGTCTACTGATTTATCTTCACGCATGATATTTTTCATATCAAGCACATGAGTTGTTGGTGGAACGTTTGTTGTGTCAAGCTCATTAAGCTGTTCAGCAAAGGTAATAATGGCACCTAATTGACCAGCAAATTTTTCAGCTTCTTCTTCTGTAATGGATAGTCGAGCTAAATGAGCTACGTGTTTTACTTCGTCTTTTGTAATTTTCGTCATTGAGATTCACCTCCGGATATGTTCGAACACTCACAATACTGTTAATCATATCAAAAAGGCGCTATACTCGGCAACTGCCTAGATAGCGCACCTTCAAGATCTATTTAAACGAGTCTGTTGATTTCCGCTTCAGGTGCTCGCCCCAATCAACGCTCTGCAAACATCAACAATGGACTTTAACAAAACTATTTTTTAAAAATACGCATTTTAATAGAAGAAAGTAGCTCTTCTATTTATTGCGCTTAAACAAACGACTAAAGAAGCCTCCGGATGATTTTAGCTCCTCAGATCCAGCAGTCCTTTTCGGCACTTCAATGACTTCCTTTTCCGCTGCATCAGCATGTGCAGCGACCAATCCAAACTCAGAATTATGCTCCTTATTCGTCACCATCGTATAGGATCTGCCTAATGCAGATGCTAACTGAACGTATTTAGATAAGAAGCGATAATTCATGTTTCCATTTAAATATAAATGAAGATCCGGGTAACGTTTCAATGCTTGTTCGATTTCTGGATAGACGGTGGACTCGCGGACTTGATTTTGCTTTAATACGATTTCGACTCGCTCTCTGATCGTACCTAAATACAATCTCCGTTCATTAGGCAACGTCTCCTTTGCACCGTACATACCATCCTGCAAATAATCATCGACTGTACGCTTACCTTCTGACATCTATTACCACCTCAAGAATATTTCATTTTTTGATCATTATACACTCATTTTCTATTATGTTCATGATTGAGCAATTAAAACAAAGAAATTGCTTTGATTTCCTCAATGAATGATATTTTATCCCACCGGATTAAGACTAAAGTTGAGATTTCTACTCTTCTATTATGATCACACATCTTTGAAAAAAATACTGGAATAACATCAAATATAAAACGATTATTTACGCCTTTTATTTTGCTGGTTTTTATTCACTTTATATTCAGAATACTTTTAATTTATTTTCCGGAAGATTTGCTATGCGTCCCGGCTTCATAGGGCATTCAGCCCAATCCCTTAAAGGAAATCCAGTTTAATCGCCTTGTCTTATCGTTATTTATTTGTTAGGTTAATCAACAACCGTGTCAATAGATACAGAGACACAAAAAAATTGAAGGGAGAGATTTTATGTCAGCTGTGGAAATTGGATTTGAAGTTTATATTTCACTGGGGATCTATTTTATCGCCATGCTTGCGATTGGATGGTACGGCTACAAAAATTCAACAGGTGACCTATCAGAGTACATGCTGGGAGGAAGAAAGCTTGGACCGGGGGTAACAGCTTTGTCAGCAGGTGCCTCTGATATGAGCGGCTGGATGCTTCTTGGCTTACCAGGGGCACTTTATGTTTCAGGATTCTCTGAAATATGGATTGCTGTTGGCTTGACGATTGGCGCTTATTTAAATTATCTATTTCTTGCCCCTCGATTACGTACCTATACAGAGGTTGCAAATGACTCAATCACGATTCCAGATTTCTTTGAAAACCGATTCGCTGATACCTCGAAAATTTTACGTTTTGTTTCCGCCATTGTTATCATCGTATTCTTCACCCTCTACACTTCTGCGGGGATGGTCTCAGGAGGGGTTCTATTTGATAGCGCCTTCGGATTCGATTATCGGGTTGGATTATTTCTTACGGCTAGTGTTACGATTGCCTATACTCTTTTTGGTGGTTTTCTTGCGGTAAGCATGACTGATTTTGTGCAAGGAATTCTTATGTTTCTTGCGCTAGTTCTTGTTCCAGTTGTAGCATTTATGGAACTGGGTGGAATTGGGCCAACTTTTGATACATTAAATACAATCAGCCCAACCATGACAAGCTTTTTCCAAGGAACAACTATACTAGGATTTTTAAGTTTAATGGCTTGGGGTCTTGGTTACTTTGGCCAGCCTCATATCATTGTCCGTTTTATGGCCATTAAAAATGTAAAAGCATTAAAAACAGCTCGACGCATCGGGATGTCCTGGATGATTATTGCCATCCTTGGTGCAGTATTTACCGGTATTACAGGAGCTGCTTATATCACATCAAATGACATGACGCTCGCTGATCCGGAAACCATTTTTGTTTTCTTCTCTCAACTATTGTTCCACCCGATTATTTCCGGATTCTTGCTTGCAGCAATTCTTGCAGCGATTATGAGCACGGTCTCCTCCCAGCTTCTCGTTACATCAAGTGCGCTGACAGAGGACTTTTACAATACGTTTATTAAGCGAAATGCTACAGATAAAGAGCTGGTATTAATTGGACGCTTATCAGTTTTACTCGTATCCATTATAGCGATTTTGATGTCCTTAACACCAAGCGATACGATTCTTGGTCTAGTAGGGAATGCGTGGGCAGGATTCGGTTCTGCATTCGGTCCTGCTATTCTGCTAAGTCTTTACTGGAAGGGCATGAACCGTTGGGGAGCACTTTCAGGGATGATTGTTGGTGCCGTTACAGTCATTGTATGGATAAGCATTGAAAGTCTTTCGAATCTTATGTATGAAATGATCCCTGGTTTCATCCTAAGCTTAATTGCTGTAATTGTAGTAAGTAAGCTTACAGGAGGGCCTAAAAAGGAAGTTCAAAAAGGATTTGATGAGTTTACAAAAATTCATGAAATTGAATCAAATAAATAATTTTAAAAAGAATCGCTGAAAAGCGGTTCTTTTTTATTTAATTAGGGTATGAGAATAGGTAGTCATTCCTGAATCCCAACCTTTTCATCCTTAATTTACCTACATTTATTAAACGTTTACATTCGATATTAATATTATGATCCGGAAATTATGTAAACCGTTCGACTTGTTTTCGACGAGTTTCTTCTATATGTCGAAATATAAGGTATGAAATATTTTTTATATATAGTATTTATTAATTATAATGAATTATAGGAATGATCATTTTTTTTTTAGAATTCTTCAAGGGATTTCCTCTCTTCCTGTTGAATAAGTACTATACAATCTTACGAAAGGATGAGGAAAACATATGATAACTGCTCCAAGCGATTATGATGTCCATTTATTTCATGAAGGTTCCTTGCATCGAGCTCATAAAATGTTTGGTGCGCATTTGCTTAAAACGCGTAAACATATTTCTACTCGATTTACAGTATGGGCTCCTCATGCGCAATCAGTGTCTGTGGTAGGTAACTTCAATCAATGGAATGGAAATGAACACAGACTTGAAAAAATAAACGAGGAAGGGATCTGGACTTTGACCATTGATCAAAGCCTCGAAGGTGAAATCTACAAGTATGAAATTATCACCCGTTCAGGTACAAAATTGTTAAAAGCTGATCCGTTTGCTTTTTTTTCTGAGCTGCGTCCAAATACAGCCTCGATTGTCTATGATCTAAAAGGCTATAAATGGGGAGACCAGCGCTATCGCCAGCGAGTAAAAAGAAGGAAACCGATTTACGAACGTCCTCTCTCAATCTATGAACTCCATTTAAATTCATGGAAACAAAAAGAAGATAGCTCCTATTTTACTTATCGTGAGCTTGTAGACGAGCTGATCCCTTACGTAAAAGAACGCGGCTTTACCCATATTGAACTGTTGCCGCTGACAGAGCACCCTCTTGATGCTTCCTGGGGCTATCAGGGAACAGGATATTTTTCTCCTACCAGCCGCTTTGGTACCCCTCATGACTTGATGTACTTTATTGATCATTGCCATCAGGAAGATATCGGCGTTTTATTGGACTGGGTTCCCGGGCATTTTTGCAAAGATGCACATGGACTTTATATGTTTGATGGAGAACCGGCCTTTGAGTACGACAAGACGAGTGATCGGGAAAATTGGGAGTGGGGAACAGCAAATTTTAATTTAACAAAAGGTGAGGTACAAAGCTTTTTAATTTCAAACGCTATTTATTGGATGGAGCATTTCCGCATTGATGGCATTCGAGTGGATGCGGTTGCCAATATGCTTTATTGGGCAAACAGCGAGCCTCTTACCGAAAACCCATACGCAGTGAAATTTTTACAGAAATTAAATACGGCAGTATTCGACGAAAATCCGCAATTTTTAATGATGGCCGAAGATTCAACGGATTGGCCAAATGTTACGGCTCCTGTGCATGAAGGCGGGCTTGGATTCAATTACAAATGGAGCATGGGATGGATGAACGATGTGTTGTCTTATATGGAGCTGCCTCCCTTCGCTCGAAGAGATCACCATCATAAGATGACTTTCTCTCTGGTGTATGCTTACTCAGAGAATTTCATTTTACCACTTTCTCATGATGAAGTTGTGCATGGAAAGCGCTCTCTCTTACATAAGATGCCTGGAGAGTATTGGGAGAAATTTGCACAGCTTCGATTACTTTTAGGTTTTATGATGGCCCATCCGGGGAAAAAATTACTATTTATGGGAGCTGAATTTGGCCAATTTGATGAATGGAAATTTGTTCAAGGACTGGATTGGTTCCTTCTCGATTATGAATCACATTCTCAGATGCATAAATACACACAAAACCTTCTGGAATTTTACCACCAAAACAAAGCCCTTTATGAGTTGGACCATGATCCTCAAGGGTTCGAGTGGATCGATGCAGACAATGCCGAACAAAGTATTTTTTCTTTCATTAGACGTGGAAAACGAAAAAAGGACACATTAATGATTGTCTGTAATTTCACTAACATTGAATATAACGATTACAAAGTCGGTGCACCTTTTGAAGGAAGATGGGAAGAAATATTCAATAGTAACGAAGGATCCTTCGGCGGAACGGGAACGGACCATTTGGTAAAAATCGACACTCAAGCAGCTCCTGCTCACCGTCGTGATCATTCCTTATCCATCCATATCCCTCCTTTAGGGATAACCGTCTGGAAGCCTACTAAATAAAGAATGATTGTGCAAAATTTTATTAACCTACTACATTGAGGAGTGTGACAACACAATGGTAAAAAAGAAGTGTGTGGCGATGTTACTAGCAGGAGGACAAGGAAGCAGGTTGCATTCATTAACTACTAATATTGCCAAACCAGCGGTTCCTTTTGGAGGCAAATATAGAATTATTGATTTCACACTAAGCAATTGCACGAATTCCGGTATTGACACAGTCGGCGTACTGACTCAATACCAGCCCCTCGTATTAAACACATATATTGGTATAGGAAGTGCATGGGATCTGGATCGTCGCAACGGCGGTGTAACGGTTCTCCCTCCCTACACTGAATCAACAGGTGTGAAATGGTACACCGGAACAGCAAATGCCATATATCAAAACATGAATTACCTTGAGCAGTATAACCCTGAATATGTGCTGATCCTATCAGGGGATCATATATACAAAATGGATTATTCAAAAATGCTTGATTACCATATTCAAAATGAAGCAGATGCCACGATTTCAGTAGTTGAAGTTCCTTGGGATGAGGCAAGCCGCTTCGGCATCATGAACACAAACAGTGAGTTAGAAATTCTTGAATTTGATGAAAAACCAAAAAATCCAAAAAACAACCTAGCCTCCATGGGCATTTATATATTCAATTGGTCACAGCTAAAGAAATATCTTGATGTGGACAATATCAATACAGAATCCACCCATGATTTTGGAAAAGATTTAATTCCTCTGTTTTTAAAAGAAAATAAAAGGCTAATCGCCTATCCGTTTCAAGGCTATTGGAAAGATGTCGGTACCGTGAAAAGCTTATGGGAAGCAAATATGGATTTACTTGAAGATAACCCAGGACTGAATTTATTTGACCACTCTTGGAGAATTTATTCACGTAACCCCAATCAGCCACCCCAATACCTTTCAGTACAGGCTGTAGTAAAAGAATCACTTATAAACGAAGGCTGCTATATCGAGGGAACCGTTCACCACTCTGTGATTTTCCAAGGGGTCGAAATTAAAGAAGGGGCTTCCCTTCATCAGGCAGTCGTTTTACCTGATGCCGTCATTGGCAAAAATGCAACGGTAGAGCGGGCCATTATTCCTGAAGGGATCATTATTCCAGATGGCATTACAATTAAGCCAGAGGAAGGCTCTGATGAAATTATCTTAGTAACGAATGAAATGATTGAACAACTTAGAAAGGACGTGACCGCATGAGCCGTTTACTTGGCGTAATTGATGCAGCTACTTCAGTAAAAGGACTTCAGGATTTATCACTTAACCGCTCTGTTGCTTCCATTCCTTTTGCAGGACGCTATCGTTTTATCGACTTCATTCTATCCAACATGGTGAATTCAGGGGTTGAAAGTGTTGCTATTTTCCCTAGACATCAATATCGATCGTTAATGGATCATATCGGTTCAGGGAAGAATTGGGATCTCGACAGAAAAAGAGATGGCTTATTCTTCTTCCCTCCTTACTTCGAACCGAATGAGAACAGCAACGTTGGGTCATTTGACCGCCTTGAACAGCATCTCGACTTTTTCGAGAGAAGCCATCAGGATTATATTTTAATCGCGAACAGCTACACAATTGCAAGTATTGATTTAAATGAGGCATTGGCTGAGCATTTAATTCAGGATAATGATATTACAGAAATCACGACAAGCAGCCGCTCACTTGAAATGTATATCCTAAAAAAATCATTGCTCATTGAATTAATCCAGAATCGAAAAAATTCACAATTTATTAGTATTTCCGATGTTGCCACACAGCCTCTTCACCATTACAAAATTGGCGGATACGAGCATCACGGATATGCAGCCGTTATGGACTCGATCGATGCTTACTTCAAGCATTCTATGGATCTTCTGGACCACTCAATATGGAGTCAGCTATTTTCGACTGATCGTCCAGTCTTCACAAAGGTTAAAGATGAACCTCCTACCCGCTATAGTGCTGAATCCGTTGTAACGAATTCAATGGTCGCTAATGGAGGCATTATTCATGGTCGTGTGGATAGCAGTATCGTATCCCGTGCCGTAAAAATCGGAAATCATTCTGTTGTAAAAAACTGTATTGTTATGCAAAAAAGCCAAATCGGTGAAAATTGCCATTTAGAATATGTCATTCTTGATAAGGATGTTCGCATCCAGGATGGGGTAACGCTTAAAGGGACATCAGATAAGCCGCTTGTTCTTCGTAAAGGGGCTGTTCGTGAAATGGCGGTGAGCAAGTGAGAATCTTATTTACGGTTTCAGAATGCGCACCCTTTGTTAAATCAGGAGGTCTCGGCGATGTTGCCGGGGCCCTTCCAAAAGAACTAAAGAAGCTAGATGCTGATGTACGAGTGATCATGCCTAAATACGGGTTTATCTCGTCAGAATTCTTATCAAAAGCAAAAAAGATTGCATCTTTCAGAGTACAGGTGGGCTGGCGTAATCAATACTGTGGAGTTGAACAGCTAGAATATAATGGCATTACCTATTACCTTATTGAAAATGAATACTATTTCTACCGCGATTCACTTTATGGTCATTATGACGATGGGGAACGTTTTTCATTTTTTTGCCAGGCTATTTTAGAAGCTCTGCCAGTAATTCCATTTAAACCGGATATTATTCATTGCCATGATTGGCATACCGGTATGGTTCCATATTTACTGGACCGTAAATATCGTCATGATAATTTTTATCGCGATATCCGTACAGTTTTTACAATCCATAATTTGCAGTTCCAAGGTCTTTTTCCACAAGGTGTTCTTGAGGATCTGCTGAATTTAGACAATGGTTACTTTCATTCTGGTGAATTAGAGTTTAATGGCGCTGTTAGTTTTATGAAAGGGGCCATTCTAGCTTCAAATGCTCTTACAACCGTAAGTCCAACTTATAAAAATGAAATTCAAACACCCTTCTTTGGTGAAAATCTAGACGGGCTTCTTAGAGAGCAATCCTTTAAGCTTCAGGGTATTATTAACGGCATCGATACAGACAGCTATAATCCAGAAAATAATCCGCATATTGCTGAGCCCTACAGTTTTTCAGAATTGGAAATGAAAAAACAAAATAAATTAGCGCTTCAAAAAGAATTTGACCTGCCTCAATCAGAGGATGTTCCAATTATTGCGATGGTAACCCGCCTAACCGAGCAAAAAGGGCTCTCACTTGTCAAAAGAGTGATGCATGAGCTGCTGGAAGAAGAAAATGTCCAATTAGTCGTTCTTGGAAGCGGTGATCCAGAATTTGAAGGATATTTCAACCATTTGGCTGGTGCTTACCCAAGCAATGCAGGTGTATACATAGGCTTTAACGAAGCAATGGCTCACCGCATTTATGCAGGAGCTGATTTTTTCTTGATGCCCTCCCTCTTTGAACCATGTGGATTAAGTCAGCTTATTTCTCTCCGCTATGGAACGATTCCAATTGTGAGAGAAACGGGGGGACTAAACGATACAGTTCAAGCTTTAAACGAATTCGATTCAACGGGTAATGGCTTTACTTTTACAAATTATAATGCTCATGACATGAAGAATACGATCAAACGTGCGCTTTCATTTTATAACCATGAAACCCTCTGGCCTTTATTAATGGAGAATGCCATGTCTGGAGATTACAGCTGGGCACAATCAGCCAAACAATATTTTGATCTGTATTCTAAGCTTAAGAGGAGGCGCTAGCAATTGTTTATAAATAAAGAAGTATTTAAAGCATCTTTTCTACAACGCTTAGAACAAACAGCAAGCGTTTCATTCGGTAATTCAACCAGCCGCGATCAGTATCATACCTTGGGATTGATGGTGCGTGAATATATTAGTACGAACTGGATAGCATCCAATGAGGAATCTCGTCAAGGGAACCATAAAAAAGTCTATTATTTGTCCATCGAGTTTCTGCTTGGCCGACTCTTAATGAGTACACTCATTAATTTAAGAATACGCGATGTAGTAGATGAAGGGTTAAAAGATTTGGGGGTAGAGCTTTCAGATCTTGAGGAAGCAGAGGCCGATGCAGGCTTAGGAAACGGCGGACTCGGCAGGCTGGCAGCTTGTTTTCTAGATTCAATGGCTTCTCTTGAACTGCCTGGACACGGCTACGGCATTCGCTACAAGCATGGATTATTCGAGCAAAAAATCATTGATGGTTACCAAGTTGAGCTGCCTGAACAATGGCTGCGCAACGGAAATGTATGGGAAGTTCGAAAAGCCGATCTAGCGATTGAAGTCCCTTTTTGGGGTGACGTAAAGTGGGTTGAACAAAATGGAAAGCTCCAATTTGTTCATGATCACGCGGAAACCGTACTTGCCGTTCCATTCGACATTCCTGTTCTTGGTTTTAATACGGACCATGTTAATACATTGCGCCTATGGGGGGCAGAGCCTTCCAAGCACTATCCCCTCCATAAAGACTTTATGCAATACAAAAAAGAAACCGAACAAATATCCGAATTTCTCTATCCGAATGATATGTCCAACGATGGAAAAATTCTGCGTTTAAAACAGCAATATTTTCTAGTGACCGCTAGTTTAAAAAGCATTATTCGTGACTTCAAAAAAAATCATGGTGACCTTTACCATTTTCACGAATATGTTGCGATCCATATCAATGACACCCATCCAGCTCTTGCCATCCCAGAATTGATGAGAATCTTAATTGATGAAGAGGGAATGCGCTGGGAGGAAGCTTGGCCGATTGTCACAAATACGATTTCCTATACAAATCATACGATTCTTTCTGAAGCATTAGAGAAATGGTCCATCGATCTCTTCAAGCCATTATTCCCTCGTATTTATATGATTATTGAGGAGATTAATAAACGCTTCTGTAAGGAGCTATGGGATGAATATCCTGGAGATTGGGATCGCATCGAACAAATGGCCATTATAGCTCATGGGTATGTCAAGATGGCTCATCTTTCCATTGTGGGAAGCCACAGTGTAAATGGTGTAGCAAAGTTGCATACTGAAATTTTAAAACGGCGTGAGATGAGTAATTTCAACGAATTTTATCCTTATCGATTTAATAATAAAACCAATGGAATCACACATCGGCGATGGCTGATTCAATCTAACAAGGGGCTTGCAGACACGATCTCCAGTGCAATTGGCATCGGCTGGATCACAGAAACTGAACAAATGAAGAAGCTTTTACCATTTGCTGCTGATGCTGCCTTTCAAGAAGAAATCAACCAAATAAAACTAAATCGCAAACAGGAGCTTGCTGCTCTTATTCATCAGAGAAACAATATTGTTATCGATGAAACATCCATTTTCGATGTGCAAATTAAGAGGCTTCATGCCTATAAACGCCAGCTTATGAATGTTTTGCATATTATGCATCTTTACAATCGGATGAAGGAAGACTCATCCTATCGCCCGCACCCAAGAACGTTTATTTTCGGTGCTAAGGCGGCTCCAGGATATGATTTTGCCAAACGAGTCATTAAACTCATTCATTCTGTAGCCAAAATTGTAAACAATGATCCTTTGACTAAAGAATATATAAAGGTCGTTTTTTTAGAGAATTACAGCGTCTCTCTCGCAGAGAAAATCATTCCTGCTACGAATGTAAGTGAGCAAATTTCAACAGCCAGTAAAGAGGCATCCGGCACCGGCAATATGAAGTTCATGATGAACGGGGCAGTCACACTGGGTACACTTGACGGGGCAAATGTTGAAATCGCTGAGTTAGTAGGTCCGGAAAACATTTTTATCTTTGGTTTAAAAGCAAATCAAGTCATGCAATATGAGAGACACGGCGGCTACCATTCTCACGATTATTATCATAATGATCGCAGAATCAAGCAGGTTGTGGACCAGCTTACTTCTGGTTTTTTTGAGGATGCTTATTATGATTTCGAACCGATCGCTGACTCACTCTTAATGGAGAACGATCAATACTTTTTATTAAAAGACTTTGCTTCTTACCAGGACTCTCACGAACGGGTAGCTGAAGCCTATGCTGATAGAAAGCGCTGGTTGGAAATGAGCATTCACAATATTGCCCAGTCCGGTTTCTTTTCCAGTGACCGAACTGTATCTGAATACGCGAAGGATATTTGGAAAATCCGTCCTAATCGCTAAACGCTGTTCAACTTGCCTGTTAATTGCAGCGAAGGGCATTCGCTTTCCGCGGGCGGGTCCGTCACTCCTCGATGCTTTACGCCTGCGGGGTCGAGGTCTCCCTTTTTCTAAACAGGAGTATTACACAGCCGCTCCAATTAACATAGTGCGAAAATCAATAATTATCTTTAATATAGCCTATTGTTATAAAAAAGAGGCTGACTCAAAAGATCGTTGAACGACGACTCTTTTGAATCAGTTTTTTTGTCTTGTAAGCATTTTTTCTGTTTTCAGGTTATTTATAGAAAATTTGAGAAGATATTCTCCTCAAACTTTCACTATCTTAACTTTGTTTTGTCTATGTTCATCCCATTTTTTCAAATTATGGGCAACACAAATAAGACCCCAATCTGTGGTGTTTTTGGATAGACCTCTTAGAGAAAACCGGTCAAACTTTCGGTTGTGTTTAATTTGTCCAAAGACGGGTTCAACGTCTATTTTTCGATTTCTGTACTTTTGATTCCGGCTTCCGATCCGAACGCATGAAAGATGTGATTGAATTTCCATTGGAAGTGTTAATTGATTCGTGTTCTACTCTCTATACATAAGAAAATCGTTCCTTTCTCGTATAGTAGGTTGTGGTGACTTTATTACACCAAAAAGGATGATTTTCTTCTTTTTTTACCTTAGTTTATATGCTGATATTGATTCTTGCACCCTGTTGATTGGAGTGGAAGGGGCGAGACTCCTGCGGGAGAAGCGAGTCAACGGGAGACCCCGCAGGCGCGAATGCGCCGAGGAGGCTCCCGGACCGCCCGCGGAAAGCGAGTCCCTGGAGCGGAAATCAACAGGCTAACTTTATAGAGCTATTTTCTTGGAAAAAAGAGGGTGCCCAAAAGCTTTATACTTTTGGGACACCCTCTTTTTTTATTGATCATAGATATGAACAAATGGTTCTGTATCATCAGGTTCTTTAATAATCAATGCTTCTGGTCCATTTACTGATGTGATACTTACCTCGATATTGTAGTAAGTTGGGAATATATCAATCATTCGTCCAGCTACATATTGTGTAAATCCAATAATTTCGGCTTTTCCATAAAATTGGACCGGGATTTCAATGTTTAAAATAGACATTTGGTCACCTTGATAGAAGCCTCTTCCAATGACACTATTAAAATTAGGGAAGTATGATTCTACATCCTGCTTAAAGTTAAGAAAATAAGTTTCATCTTCACGATATCGCTCGTTCGCTTCTGAAGACGGAAACAGTACATGATTTTCATTGACGTTATTCCAGTCCTCTAATGTATTAGATCCCCCTGCAGCCGTAGCATAAGCAAAGAAATTACCTGGTACGACCGAGCTTCTAGGTTCTTGCTTAAACAATGCAACGGTGATCGGAATATCCGTTAATTCAGTCATATCCTCAGAAGAATCTTCCGATTGACTCATTGCTCTTATACGTTGAATGACTTCTGCAGCGATTTTTTTACCTTCTTCTTCAATTTTTTCTTGTGCAATGGGTTCTTCAAAAGTTGGACCAAATGGATCATTATCATTTCGATAATAATATACTGAGTTCAGCGCAAGTCCAATAACAACACCTCCAAGACGCACCTTGCTCTCATCCTCAGCTGATTTCGTCAAATAGTTATGCTCAAGGATATGTGCCAAATAAATCGGACTATTTCTCGCACGCTCTTCTCTTGAACCCCCGCCATTATCAATTGGGTTTAAGCCAATATTCTCTTCAGGTTCCATTTCATATTCCTGAAGCTGTTCTTCCGTATACTCTCGCTCCAGCCAGCTGGTGATCAACTCACTATTTAAATACTTTCCTTCTCGAAAGAAGTAGTTATCTGGGGGGTATTCTCCCTGAGCAATCCTCATCAAACCATTTTCAAGCTCCGCAATATCGTACTGAGTATGCACATTATTCACAACCATCCCTCTGGATGGAGACGTTTCAAATGGCAAAAGAGTTTTATAGTATTCGTCAGAAATCTGGAAATTTGGAATAATTACCGTTTGGCTTTCCGCTTCTTCCGGATTTGTTTCCTGTATTATTTCATCCTCTTGCTGAAATGATGGTAAACATGCACTGACAAGAAAAGAAGTACCAATTGCTGCAATTAGCCATTTTTTCATAATTTGTATTACACCTCTTGTCCACTAATTTCTTCCAGAAGCCGATTTTCATCCCATATTTCAATTCCAAGCTCCTGTGCTTTGGACAGTTTGGATCCCGCATCCTCACCTGCAATAAGCAAGTCCGTCTTTTTACTGACACTGCCTGTCACCTTACCGCCCAGTGACTCTATTTTCTCTTTCGCATCATTGCGTGTCAATTGTACTAATTTCCCAGTTAGTACAATTATTTTTCCGTAAAGAGGCGAATTGGTATCTGTCACCTTCTGCAGCCTAGGTCCTTTATAGGTTAGGTTCACACCGACTTCCTTCAATTCAGCGAGAAGCTCTCTAACATCCTCATTGTCAAAATATAAGACGATCGAGGCGGCCATTTTGTCACCAATTTCATGAATTTGTAACAATTCTTCAACAGAAGCATGAGCTAAAGCATCCATTGTTTCAAAGTACTGGGCAATGGTCTTGGCCGCTTTTGCTCCTACATGACGGATTCCCAATCCAAACAGCAGCTTTTCAAGCGAGTTTTCTTTTGACTGTTCAATTGCTTCAAGGAGGTTTTTTGCAGATTTTTCTCCCATTCTTTCAAGTGCAATCAGCTGATCAAAAGTAAGTCTATACAAGTCCGCAACATCTTCAATCAGCTTTTCTCTGAAAAGCTGAGCCACAACCTTTTCACCCAAGCCATCAATATTCATGGCGTTTCGCGAAACGAAATGAATCAGCCCCTCTTGAATTTGATCGGGACATTTTGGGTTTAGACAGCGTAATGCCACTTCACCTTCAAGTCGGGTTAACTCACTTTCACATGCCGGACATTGTGTAGGCATCTGGAATTCTCTCTCTTCACCTGTACGACGATCCTTCAGCACACTCACTACTTCCGGAATGATATCTCCTGCTTTTTTAATAATGACATGGTCACCAAGTCGAATATCCTTTTCTCTGATCAAATCCTCATTATGCAGGGAGGCACGTTGTACTGTCGTTCCTGCTACTCTCACTGGCTCAAGAATGGCAGTAGGTGTAATGACACCCGTTCTGCCAATGCTTAATTCAATATCGTGAATAATCGTTACAACCTCTTCAGCAGGAAACTTATAAGCAATTGCCCATCGCGGACTTTTCGCTGTAAAACCAAGCTCTTCCTGCTGCGCAAGTGAATTCACTTTAATGACGATTCCATCAATATCATAGGAGAGCTCTGCACGCCTTTCGGTCCATTCCTGCACATATGAAATCACATCATCAATCGTCGGACAGACGCGGCGTTCGTTGTTTGTTTTTAAGCCAAGCTCACTGAGTAAATTCAGTCCCTCACTCTGCGACTCAACTCCCGTTTCACCTGGATCTCCAATGCCATAAAGGAATATATCCAAGTTTCTTGAAGCGGCAATTCTCGGATCAAGCTGACGGAGAGATCCGGCAGCTGCGTTTCTTGGATTCGCGAATGGCTCTTCAGCGTTTTTTTCTTTTTCTTCATTCAAGGCCAGAAAAGAAGACATTGGCATAAATGCTTCTCCTCGAACTTCAATTGAAAATGGCTGACGCAGACGAAGAGGGATCGAGCGTATCGTTCGAAGATTTGCTGTAATATCTTCTCCTATTGTCCCGTCACCTCTTGTTGCACCTTGAACAAACAAACCATCCTCATAACGAAGAGAGATTGCCAAACCATCGATTTTCAATTCACAGATGTACGAAACGTGATCGCCCATTGATTCACGAATACGGCGATCAAAGCTTCTTAAATCCGCTTCATTAAATGCATTTCCCAAACTCAGCATTGGTGAGCGGTGGGTCACTTTTTTAAATTGATCGAGCACTGCTCCTCCTACTCGCTGCGTGGGCGAATCAGGAGACTGGAGGTCTGGAAAAGCTTCTTCAAGCTCTTTTAGCTCCGTCAATAGCTGGTCGTATTCAACGTCCGGTACAGAAGGCTTGTCCAAAACGTGATACTCGTAGTTATATTGGCTAAGTAGATCGTGAAGTTCTCGCACTCTTTTTTCTGCAGATGAACGATCCATATTCATTCTTCCTTTCATCACATTACTTTTTTAACTGGAGCAAACTTAGCCAATAACCGTTTAATACCTGTCGGACTAGGAAAAGCAATATCAAGCTCCATTGAATCCCCTTCACCTTTAACGCTTACCACGGTTCCTGTTCCCCACTTGCCATGCTCCGCTTTATCACCTACGCTCCATCCGATCTCATTGCCGCCAGTTGTTTTAGGTGCCGGGCGTGTGACAGGCTTACGAGGCTGTGGACGGTTTTGATTAAAGGATGAACCAGTACTGCCCAAACCAAATGGATTAGATGAGGATGAGATTTCCTGCTTCATTGGCTCATCAATTAAGTTCTCAGGAATTTCAGCTATAAATCGAGATACCGGATTCATGTTTGTTCGCCCATACAGTGTTCTCATTTGCGCGTTCGTGATAAACAGGTCTTCCTCCGCTCGTGTTATTCCAACATATGCTAATCTGCGTTCCTCTTCCATCTCATCCTCTTCCATCAACGAACGACTATGAGGGAATATCCCTTCTTCTAACCCAAGAAGGAATACAACTGGGAACTCAAGGCCTTTTGCGGAGTGCAGTGTCATCAAGGTTACAAGCTCTGAGGATGTCTCCTCTTTGTCTAATTGATCAATATCCGCGACAAGTGCAAGGTCTGTTAAAAATGCAATGAGGCTCTTGTCCTCACTAGCTTCTTCAAAAGCCTGCGTTACAGATAGAAACTCATCAATATTCTCTAAACGACTTTGAGATTCAATCGTTTTTTCTGCTTTTAACGCCTCACGGTAGCCTGATTTATCTAAAATTTCCTCTACAAGCTCTGTCACAGAGAGATATTCCTGCATTTGAGTATAATTATTCATAAAATTACGAAACTCAATGACTGTCTTCGTAATCTTCGGGCTTATTCCAATAAAATCTCCTAATGCCAGCGCTTCATACATCGACAGGTCGTTGTCACGGGCATAATTAGCTATACGATCAACAGACGTAGAACCGACTCCACGTTTTGGTACATTAATGATTCTCGATAAGCTTATATCATCATCAGGATTTGCAACGAGCCTCAAGTAGGCAAGGATATCTTTGATTTCTTTACGATCATAGAACTTCGTACCGCCAACAATCGTATACTCGATGTTGGATTTCATTAAAACCTCCTCCATCACACGTGACTGGGCGTTTGTACGATACAAAATCGCAATATCCGAACGTTTACGTTTCCCTGATTTTACCATTTCATTAATTTGACCAGCTACAAATTGTGCCTCTCCCTGCTCACTGTCTGCACGATAATAGGTGATTTTTGGTCCGTCCGGGTTATCAGTCCATAATTTCTTTGGTTTGCGATTTGAGTTGTTTTTAATGACTTCATTGGCTGCCTCTAGAATTTTCTTCGTTGAACGGTAATTTTGCTCAAGCAAAATCACCTGGGCATTTGGATAGTCTTTTTCAAAGGAAAGGATATTGGCAATATCCGCTCCTCTCCAACGGTAAATCGATTGATCGGAGTCACCAACGACACAAAGATTTTTAAAACGGGACGCCAGCTGCTTTACGAGCATATATTGGGCACGGTTTGTATCCTGATACTCATCCACATGGATATATTGGAATTTACGCTGATAATATTCAAGCACTTCTGGAATCCGCTCAAACAGTTGAATGGTTTGCATAATTAAATCATCAAAATCAAGCGCAGAGTTCTTGCGCAAACGACGCTGATACTCCGTAAACACTTCACTGATCGTCTGATCATAAAAGCTTCCTGCATCCTTAGCGAATTCTTCCGGTCCGATTAGTTCATTTTTTGCAGAACTAATCGCAGCTAAAATCCCTCGAGGATCAAATTTCTTTGGATCCAGATTCTTGTCCTTTAAAATACTTTTTACAACTGATTGCTGATCTGTCGTATCTAGAATGGTAAAATTGCGGTTAAAGCCGATGCGGTCAATATCGCGGCGTAATATGCGTACACACATTGAGTGAAAAGTAGAAATCCAAACATCTTCGGCTGCCCCGCCGAGGATGTTTCCTACACGGTTCTTCATTTCTCTCGCTGCTTTATTGGTAAATGTGATCGCTAAAATATTATAGGGTGCGACACCTTTTTCGATCATCAAATAGGCAATTCGATGAGTTAACACACGCGTCTTTCCAGATCCTGCCCCCGCCATTATCAATAAAGGGCCTTCCGTTATTTTAATTGCCTCTGCTTGCTCAGGGTTCATTCCTTTCAGCAAACGATCTGTTAAAAATTGCATTCCCTCACCACCGTATAGAACATTTGTTCTTATTATAAATCATGTCTTGCCTGATTACATTCTTTTTATAAAACTGTTTTTAAAGCCTCGTTCAAATCTTCATATAGTAAGTTTCCTACAACGATTACATCTGCATACGCAGCCATTTCCTCTGCCTTTGCTCTTGACGTGATGCCTCCGCCATAAAAAAATGTAGAATGCTTCAGTTCTTTTTTTACAGCTTGCACAACGCTTGGTTTACCATACATGCCGCTGTATTCAAGATAAAAAATCGGCAGATGATATAATCGATCGGTCATTCGTGCGTAGGCAATAATGTCATCTGTACTTAAATCAGTGTTGGCATTGGTTAATGATGCTGCCTTGCAATCAGGATTCACGATACAATAGCCCTCGGCCATAATTTCGTCCCAGTTCATTAAATCACCATGTTCCTTGAGCGCTTCATGATGCAGCCCCGTAATCCACTTTGCTTCCCTTGAATTCAACACAGTTGGAATAAAATACAAATCAAACCCTGGTGTAACTGATTCAAGATTGGACACCTCCAGCACGCAGGGAACAGTATATTGACGTACTCTCGCCATTAGATCCAAGACGTTATCTAATTGTACACCGTCTGTTCCCCCTATCAATACTGCATCCGTTCCAGACTCACAAATTTTTTCCAAATCATCATCTGTAATCGTCTTATTCGGATCAAGTTTAAATACGTGCTTCCACTCTCGAACGTCATACATCTGGTACTTCCTCCATTTCATTGCTGCCATTTTGGATCCTATCCATAGCCCGTACTATTATAGCACCCCCAAGCTATTCGTTTAAAGTCGAAAAGCGGAAGTGGCTCACTTAGCACCGACAAGCATAAGACAAACTGCACTGTTCGGCGCTCTTTGCCGAATAGACAGCAGCGCTATTAACCTCGAGGGCATCGCTGAGGGAAATTTTCGAGGAAAACAGCATTTGCAAGCCGTGGGGATGTGTTTACAAGCCGTCGCAGAACATTTACAAGCCGTCAGAAAAATTTACTGGCCGTGCTCGCACATTTACAGGCCATCAGCCGATCATCTCTCTTTTAGCTATGCTTAATGGATCGTTCAGCTCTGAAATAGATAAGTCCCGCTACCTAAATTGGCGCTCTTTACCGAATAGACAGCGGCGCTATTGACCTCGAGGGCATCGCTGAGGGAAATTTTCGAGGGAGACAGCGTTTACAAGCCGTCAGAGAAATTTACTGGCCGTGCTCGCACATTTACAGGACGCCAGCTACTAATCGCCCTTTTTCACGCCACAAAAAAACCGCTCCCAGATAGGAGCAGGCTTCTTTATATCGATTACTTTTCTTCACTAGCTTCTTCCTTGTGAACACGTGCAAGCACCATTGAATAAGTATCATTTCCATAATTTAAGCAGCGTTTTACGCGGGAAATGGTGGCTGTACTTGCTCCTGTTTCCGTTTCAATTTTGTGATACGTTTTACCTTCGCGAAGCATGCGAGCTACTTCAAGCCGCTGAGCAAGGGACTGAATTTCATTCACCGTGCACAGATCATCAAAAAATCGATAACATTCTTCTAGGTCCTTTAAGGATAGAACAGCGTTAAATAACTGATCCAGTCCTTTACCACGTAGTTTGTCTATTTGCATAATTAGGTCAAATCTCCTTTTTCATTTGTTCATTCATTTATTGTTACTAACGAGCTAAAGCCTTCGGAGGATGGAATAATATGAATCCAGCTCGCTCCTTGTGTCATAGGAACTGGTATTCCATTATCGTAAGGAACCATTCGTCCTTCTACGTTTCTCCAAGATATTTCTTTCCATTTCGCATTATGAAATAGTAAAGCTCTTCCGCCAGAGATGAGATCAACCGTTAACCGGCCTTCTTGATCAACGATTTCGTGATCCGCTTCCAAAACTAGTACATTTGAGATCGCAATGGAATTATTCGTCTCTGCATCGATTGTTTCTTCGCCGTTATTATAGCGTATAAATCTGTTTTGTGATGAATTGTACTGATATGTACTCGAATAAGAAGGATCATCATTATAGCTGACCGTAAAAGAAGAGACAGTATCACCTGCTACATCTTTATTATCCATGAAAGGCATTGACTTCGGTGATTCATCTAAAGAGACTCCATTTTGTAAAGCACCTTCTCGAATCAATGATTCTCCACTATATGAATTATGGGGGGCGACACGGTCTGAAGAACGTAAAAAAAGCTGACCATCATATTTAATACCATTTATATGGTCAATAACACCTGAATCCAACATGGCTAGAGCTTCAGGACTATATCCATGTGCAACGAAAAAACTATTATAACCTGCCGCTAAATCAATATGGTAATCTCTAGCACTGCGGATCGGTCCAATACGCTCAGGTAATTCACTTTGATAGATCGCTAAAAGGCGTGTAATCCCGCCTTCTGCTAATACTTCATATACAATATCAGCTTCTTCAAGTCCACTTTGAGGACGTGCCTTAGGATGATTATTTAACACAACCGCTATCGCTCGCTGTGAATAATCGCTATCCATTGCTTCACCTGTTAAAGGATAGACGGCCTCGGTCGAATCTGGAACAGTTTGTTCTTCTGGTGGAGAATGACCAGTACTCTCTTCCTGCTTTGGGGTGCAGCCAACGACAAGTAGGACCATCAGGATCGCAATAAGCCAATATTTCATTACTATGCGCACCTCACTATTCCTTACTTTCTCATTTTAACGTATTATCGTCAGAAAGAGTAACGTTTTATCCTATCACCAAAATTAACGCATAATTGTTGGAAATAACACCGTCTTCTTCTTAACCTCATACAGTCCGCGCTGTGTAATTCGAATATAAGGTAAATGAGTAGAAGAAAGAAACAGGAGTGTATAAACTGGATCGTCATGTCCATACCCGCGCTCATTCAAAATTTCCTTTAATCCTGCCTCAAGATCCATCACTTTCTCCATGTTGTCAGTCGACATTACCCCGCCAATCGCTAGTGCTATTTCATGAATGACTTCCCCATGATCAACAACGACAATACCTCCTTGAAGCTCCTTCATACGATTAAATGCAATCATCATATCCGATTTCCTTTTCCCGATAATAATTATATCGCCCGAACTGGAAAAAGATGATACTAGAGCGCCGATATTTTGTGCAAACCCTTTCAATAATGTGCACATCCTCCATTTGCCATATCGGTCAATGAGCATGAGGAAGCACTCATCATGCTCGGTTGAAAGCTCGTCCCTAGAGGCATCAAACTGAATAGAATAAGGCTTTGTAATCACATTGTTGACCATTTCAATCCCACATGGCATTGAAAATTGCATATCACCGTCTTCTAGCTCCCAATCAATTACAAGCGGGGGAATGCTTGTCCAATCCGTTTCTGGCAACTGTGCTGTCCGAATCCCATCCTTTTTCATCCATACACCTTTTGACATTACAGATACAGGTGTTGGCTGGCGTGAATCTTCAAGCACGTTCAATGTTGCAATCCTGCCAGTTGCAATCATTCCTTGCATATGATCAAGCTGGTAGTAACGCGCAATTGTATAAGATGCCATATGATAAGCCTCAATTGGGTCAACGCCCTCCTCTATCGCAATTGCAATTAATTGGTCCATTACTCCTTCACGATAAAAAGCAGGCGTTGAGCCATCTGTCGTCATCATAAGCTGATCAAATGACTTTAGTCCCTTTTCTTTTAATTCATTTATTAATTTACGTAAATCAGGACGGATGGAGGAATGGCGCAACGTAACCGCCAGTCCCTGTTGAAGACGCGACCAGGCCTCTGCACCCGTCATTGCCTCATGATCACCTGTAACACCAAGTAACGCCATTTTAGCAATCGTCTTCTCAGAAGCACCCGGCAAGTGGCCCTCCACTCTTTTTTGGTTGAGCTTCGCTTCTTGAATCCAACTAAGAATGAGATCGTCACCTTCGATCAATTTAGGCCAGCTCGTCAATTCTCCGGCCAGGAGCACACTTGAATCATCAAGCCAGTCATGTATTTCTCCATTGGTGAAAATATGCTCTTCTTCTGCCATCTCCGTTTGAGCATCTAAGCGAGCCCACCAATAGAAGGACAAAGGCAATGATTTAAACTGCTGAATAAAAGGAAGCGCTTTCTTTTTGTTGGATAATAAAAGCAACATTAAGTTGTCTTGGATAAAAGTTGTAGTCCCTGTCTGAGACGCATAATCAGCAAATGACTGGGGATTATAAAGCTGAAACGGATGAACATGCGGCTCAATATAACCAGGTACAATCCACTTTTCAGTCATATCAATCACTTCACAATTATTTGTATTTAAAGGAAATAGAGATCCCGTGTAAATGATACGATCCTGATGGATCCAAATGTTTCCTTGCTGCCACATTTTTAACGATGAGTTTAAGTAATTTGCATTCTTTAGCACCAAAGTAGGTGCAGCCGTACCATCAAGAATATTCGTGTGATGTCGTAATTGTTGTATTTTCCATGGATATCGCTGTTCCATCTCGTTCTGTCCCCCTTGGCAGCTTGCAATATAGATAAACGATTTACCGCGACAGCGCATTCGCTGATCACGTTAAATATATAGTTTTATCGTACCATATTTTTATCCGTTACCGTATAAAAGAATTACATTTTCACAAATAGTTCAAAAGAGGAGAGATCGTACAATGAATCAAAATATTGGCAGTATAAATTCTTTTATTCGCATGATTGTTGGGTTCTCGTTATTAAGTTTTGCGACGGCGAGGATGGCAAGAAAGCCGTGGAAGCAGTCTTATCTTATGCTTGCAATGCTTGGTGCGATGAAAGTGGCGGAAGGATTCTTACATTACTGTCCAATCGTTGCACTTTGGGAACGTAAAAACAACTGGATGGACGATGCATTTAATTGGGATGAAGAAAAAATAAATGATGCACTGAAAAATACCAATTTCGAAGCAGGGAAATAATTGTTTTCGTTCGCTAAAAGGGATTTCCTTTTAGCGTTTTTAACTGTAGAGCGTCAGACGAGTACATATATTATTTTTTTTATGTATTCGACAAAAAAAGATAAAATACATGAATTATTTTGTGCGTTATAGTGTCCAAAGGAAATAGTTGTGTTAATATTAAATTGTGGATTATAATTCATTAAAATTCAAGGTGTGTGAGTGCTATGATTGGAGATCGTGTAAAATCTCTACGCAAAGAGAAAAAGATGTCATTATCGGAGCTGGCAGAAAGAGCTGGTGTAGCGAAATCATATTTAAGTTCATTAGAAAGAGATCTACAGCAAAATCCATCTATTCAATTTTTAGAAAAAATTGCACCCGTCCTCGGAGTAACGGTAAATTCGCTACTAGACCCTGATAATTCACCAAACAATGTTGACACCGATTGGATGAACTTAGCAAAATCAGCAATGGAGTCTGGCATTTCTAAAGAACAGTTTAAAGAATTCATTGAATTTAATAAATGGCGAATCAATCAAAAATGACCTGGCCGCTGTCGCTGCTCAGGTCATTTAAACATTATTAAAATTAAGATAGCTACCTGGCACAAATTCTTCTAATTTTATAATCATTTTCACGAGCGCTTCCTTTAAAAAAATCATAGATTTCTGTTTCAGTAATCCCGACCCCTAAAGCTTCCTTGATTAATGCTACCCACTCCATATCCAATTCCTGTTGCTGACCCAAATAATTTCCCCTCCCAAAATACTGATAGTACTTCAGGCGGCCCAGCCGTCATAGCATTCTTTCTCTCTATGCCTTAGACCTGATAGCTTTGCGTCCCAAATTTTCAAATGGTTTGCCTTTTACTGTTGTAACACCCCCAAGCTCAACAACATTCAACGTCCATTTATAATCGATTTACTATAAGTCAATTGTCTTAATATTATCATTCTGCTTATATGATGAATATAGTAGTTTATACCTAAATATTTTGATATAATCAACAATTCTCGACGTACTTTTCTTTTTTGTCATACAAATCTAGGTATTTTTGTCGATTATCATTAAGTTTATTTATCTTAATTTCAATGTATGAGATAGCTTTCATAGGAGGTTGCAGTACTAAATTTTCACCACAGGTAGGACAAAGCCAGACTCCTGAATCGATACTACTATATGAAAATCGTTCACATCTATAGCAATGTTTTTTCTTCATTTTCCTCCTCATTTCTCAATTGATCTAATCGTCATATAGCCGGTTATTGAGTGCTAATTAGTCTATGGCTATTTTTTGCGCCAAACATAAACCAATGAAGGATTATTAAAATTTCTATATGGATGGTTACATGATTTCATCTCCCCCTACCTGGCTTTAATTCATGCGTAATTTCCGCTAAACCTTTCCTCATGGGTATTAAGGTAATTAATTGTTCTTTATTACGAACTTTATGCATTCTATTATAATAGATATATACACATTAAAAAAACGAGGAAAGGATTAAATTTTTCATATTAAGAACAATTACCTCAATTATTCTACTGAATACTCTATTTATCTAATGATTTTTAAAAATACACTTTTTAATGTTCTTTATAAAGAAAAGTATATACTCTTAGTTATATAAGTGCATTTTCTTAATAAAGACCTATGATGATCTTTAGAGAGAAGAAATTTGCTGGATAGGATCGATGATAGAAGTAATGTAGAGGATTGAGTGATTTATATAGAAGTAATGAACCAAAATGCATGTTGTATATATTGAAATAGGGCATCTCTAAACCTATTTATTTTAAAGACCCTATCCCTCTGACCTGAAACTACTAATCTCACTGTTAGGCTTTTTCTCACAGTGATAATTGAATAATGATAAGACTTTACTGATAAAAAAAGAGGACGGTTTTTTAAACCATCCTCCTTCATCTGCTTCTTATTCTTTTATATAAATGGCACGATGCGCGATATCGCTGCGATAAAAAAGCCCTTCCGTGTTATATCCAGTAAGAGATTCATATACTTTTTGCTGCGCTTCTTTTACTGTATTTCCCTGTGCTGCAGCAAGCAAAACTCTTCCACCATTGGATACAAGCTTATTTTCTTTTCGTTCTGTTCCTGCATGAAAGATTAATGTATCATCTCTTGTCTCCTCGAAAGAATCCAGTGGAATATATTTATCATAGTCTCTTGGATATCCATTGGCAGCAAGTACAACACCTACTACATGCTGATCGCTCCACTCTAAAGAAGAAGCCTCTCCATTTAATAGAGAAATGACAGCTTGAGCAAAGTCTGATTTTAATCTCGGCAGGACAACCTGTGTTTCAGGGTCACCAAAACGGGCATTAAATTCAATGACCTTAGGTCCATTCTCAGTCAGAATTAGTCCTGCATACAGAACACCGGTAAAGGATCGATCTTCTTGTATCATTGCATCCACAACGGGTTTCACAATGGTCTCAAGTGCTTGTGCAGTGATCTCTTTCGTCATCTGAAGAACAGGTGAGTATGCTCCCATGCCTCCTGTATTCGGTCCTTGATCTCCATCAAACGCTCTTTTGTGATCCTGTGCCATTTCAAGCGGCAAAATGGTATCGTGATGGACAAGTGACATAAAAGAAAATTCTTCCCCTTCCAAAAATTCCTCAACGACAATTTGACGGGAGGAAGAACCGAATTGACCATGGACAAGCATATCTTCTACTGCAGAAAGCGCCTCTTCTTCCGTCATGGCTACAACTACACCTTTTCCGGCTGCAAGTCCGTCTGCTTTAATGACAATGGGTGCTCCTTGTTCTTTTATGTATGTTTTCGCTTCTTCTGCATCTGTAAACACTTCGTACCCGGCAGTTGGGACATTATATTTTTTCATTAGATCCTTCGCAAATGATTTGCTGCCTTCGATAATGGCTGCCTTTTGTGTTGGACCAAAAATCGCAAGTCCTTCTTTTTGAAAGGCGTCGACAATTCCTTCCGATAATGGCTGCTCAGGACCGACAATTGTAAGGGCAATTTGATTTTCTTTAGCAAACTGAATTAATGCAGGCTGGTCACTTTGACCAATTGCCACACATTCTGCATGTTGAGAAATCCCGGCATTTCCCGGTGCACAATAAACCTTTTCTACAGAAGGAGCCTGATCAAGCGTCCAGCAAATGGCGTGCTCTCTTCCTCCACTTCCGATTACAAGTACATTCATTTTTCATTCCTCCTATTGATTACGGTTATGATGGAAAAGGCTGACTCAAAACTTATGAGTCAGCCTCATTGACATGGACATGAATGATTGCGTGTGATGCTTTTGACATGGAACATTTCACGCTTTTAGTAAGGATTATATTAGTGTTTAAAGTGACGAACGCCCGTTAAGACCATTGCAATACCATAATCGTCCGCTTTGCGAATCGAATCCTCGTCGCGCACAGAGCCTCCTGGCTGAATGATCGCTGTAATTCCCGCTTTAGCAGCAGCTTCTACCGTGTCATCCATCGGGAAGAACGCATCGGATGCTAAACTTGCTCCTTTAGCACGTTCACCTGCCTGCTGCAGCGCAATGGCAGCCGCTCCTACCCGGTTCATCTGACCTGCTCCAATTCCGAGTGTCATTTGATCGTCAGAAACGACGATTGCATTTGATTTAACGTGCTTCACTACCTTCCAGCCCATCTTCATTGCGGCCCATTCTTCATCTGTAGGCTGACGTTTTGTCACAACGCGAACATCTGCATCTTCTAGTGTAAAGCTATCTTGATCCTGAACAAGCAAGCCGCCTTCAACTGAAGTATATACATACTCGTGATCCGTTTGACGATCGAAAGGAACCGTTAAAAGACGTAGATTCTTCTTTGACTTAAGTATTTCCAGCGCCTCTTCCGAAAACGCAGGCGCAATAATGATTTCAAGGAAAATGTCGACGAGCTTTTGAGCTGTTTTTCCATCCACTGCTCGGTTGAAAGCAACAATCCCTCCAAAAATAGAGGTTGGATCTGCTTCATACGCTTTTTCAAATGCTTCTGAAGGACTTGATCCCGTACCTACTCCACATGGATTCATATGCTTAACCGCAACCGCAGCCGCCTCATCATATTCTTTTACAATTTGAAGGGCAGCATCTGCATCTTTAATATTATTATAAGAAAGCTCTTTGCCGTGATGCTGGCGAGCATGAGCTATTGAAAATTCAGAGCCTAGCGGGTTACGGTAAAATGCCGCTTTTTGATGTGGGTTTTCTCCGTATCTAAGATCCTGCTTGCGCTCATATGTAATCGTCATGCGCTCAGGATTTTCTTCTCCTGCTACCTTCGTCAAATACTGTGAAATATACGCGTCATAAGCAGCTGTATGGCGGAAAACCTTTGCAGCAAGCTTGCGTCGAGTTTCAGCATCCACTTTACCATCCTGCTGCAGCTGCTCAATGACAGTACCATAATCAGCTGCATCCACAATTACTGTAATATATGCATGGTTTTTTGCAGACGCACGAAGCATCGTTGGACCACCAATATCAATATTTTCAATTGCTTCGTCAATGCTAACATTTGATTTAGCAATGGTTTGCTGAAAAGGATACAGATTGACACACACAAGGTCAATCGGCTTAATGCCTTGCTCTTCAAGCTGCTTAAGATGTGATTCATTATCTTGTTTTGCAAGCAATCCTCCGTGAATGGATGGATGAAGAGTCTTCACTCTTCCTTCCAATATTTCAGGGAATCCCGTTACTTCATCAACCCCCGTTACTTCAACATTGTTCTCCTTAAGCAGGCTCTTCGTTCCGCCTGTTGATAAAATTTCATAGCCTAGGGATTGAAGCGCTTCTGCAAATTCAATAATGCCTGTTTTGTCTGAAACACTTATTAACGCTCGCTTCGTCATAACAAAAAAATCCTCCATTCATTGTCTCTCTTATCCGCCTTACTTCTGTTGTAAAGATGGATCCTTTGCACCTGCAGTAAAAAGCATCTGCAATGTAGATGGATAAAGCTGATGCTCGATTTTATGAATCTGCTCTTCGATTGCGTCACGGGTCATCTCATCTTCACATTCAAACACTTGCTGAGAGATGATGGCACCAGTGTCCATCCCCTCATCTACGTAATGAACGGTGACACCAAAGATCTTTACCCCGTAATCAATTGCTTGTCCAATTGCGTCTTTCCCAGGAAAAGCAGGCAAAAGAGAAGGGTGAATGTTAATGATACGATTCTGATACTTCGTTAAGAGAACCGTTCCTATCAGTCTCATAAAGCCTGCAAGTACAATCCACTCAATCTCTTTCTCTGCCAGTTTTTCAGCAATTTCACGCTCATAGGCTTCCTTGGAGGAGAACTCCTTCGCTTGAAACGTAAGCACATCCACGCCAGCCTTTTGAGCTCTTTCCACAACATAAGCATTCGGCTTATCACAAACAAGCAGTTCGACCTTGGCCGCTAGTTCTCCTTGGTCAATGGCATCAACAATGGCTTGAAAATTACTGCCGCTTCCTGATGCAAACACAGCTATTTTCTTCATCATAAGCCTCCTGGTTTTACAATCTGTCATTAGAGAGCTGAATCTACAAATGTAACACGCTCGTCGTTTTCCTGTTTCGTCACTTGACCAATGATGTAGGCTGCTTCTCCGCGTGCATGCAAAGATTTAAGTGCATCATGAGCAGCATCCTTAGGTACAGCCACAACAAAGCCAATTCCCATATTAAAGACATGGAACAGCTCATCTGTCGTCATTTCAGCTGCTTCTCCAATCACCGAAAAGATTTCTTGGACCGGCCAGCTGCCTAGGTTAATCGATACACCCAAGCCGTCAGGAAGCATTCTCGGTAAATTTTCGTAAAATCCTCCGCCCGTCACATGAGCCATTCCTTTAATCTCAATTTCTTTACGCAAAGGCAAAATAGCTTTGGCATAAATTCTTGTTGGTGTGAGCAGCACATCGCCAAGCGGCTGCTCACAGCCCTCAAGTGGTTCAGCTAGAGAGTAGCCTTTTTTCTCAAGCAAGGCTTTACGTACGAGAGAATAGCCATTACTGTGAATACCGCTTGAAGGAAGACCAATTAATACATTGCCCGCTTCGATTCCTTCGCCTGTGATAATTTCCTTCTTCTCAGCGGCTCCAACAGCGAAGCCTGCCATGTCGTATTCGTCCTCTTCATACATGCCAGGCATTTCTGCCGTTTCACCGCCAATTAATGCACAGCCGGACTGTTCACATCCATCTGCAATTCCCCTGACAAGCTGCTCTATTTTTTCAGGTACTGCTTTTCCCACAGCCAGGTAATCCAAGAAATAAAGAGGCTCTGCACCTTGAGCGATTATGTCATTGACGCACATCGCAACACAATCGACACCGATTGTATCATGGCGATCCATTGCAAAGGCAAGACGAAGCTTCGTTCCTACTCCATCTGTTCCTGAAATAAGTACAGGCTCTTTGTAATTTAGTGATGACAGATCAAACATGCCTCCAAAGCTTCCAAACGGTCCCATTACACCTGGACGTGTTGTTCTTTTCACATGTTTTTTCATTCGTTCTACAGCTTCGTAGCCTGCTTCAATATCAACGCCAGCTTGGCGATAAGCATTCGACATCTTTCTTCCCCCTAGCGAATAAGCTCTTTCTCGTATGGATGCAACGTATCTGGATAGATTTCAGTCGGGTATTTCCCTGTAAAGCATGCAAGACAGTGCCCGCGGTTTTCATCGGTATCTTGACGACCAATGGCATTTACCAAGCCATCAACACTCAAAAAGCTTAATGAATCAGCACCAATAATCTTGCGAATTTCTTCTATAGAATTTTTAGAAGCAATTAATTCTTCATGCGTACTTGTATCGATTCCATAAAAGCATGGATTCTTTATAGGCGGTGAGCTAATGATTACATGCACTTCAGTTGCTCCAGCATCTTTAAGCATGTTGACGATTCTGCGGCTTGTCGTACCGCGTACAATCGAATCATCGACCATAACGACTCTTTTTCCCTCTACAACACCGCGCACAGGAGACAGCTTCATCTTCACGCCTTGCTCTCGCAGTTCTTGAGAAGGCTGAATAAAGGTACGTCCTATATAGCGGTTTTTAATCAAGCCCATTTCATACGGAATGCCCGTTGCCTCTGCATACCCGATCGCAGCGGAAATACTTGAATCAGGAACACCTGTTACAACGTCCGCTTCAACAGGAAATTCTACAGCCAGCTGCTTGCCTAGACGTTTGCGGGCACTATGAATATTTATCCCATCAATATCACTGTCTGGTCGTGAAAAATAAATATATTCCATTGAACAGATTGAACGATTTGTCGCGTACGTAAAACGTTCTGAACGCATTCCTTCATCGTTGATAATAATAATTTCTCCAGGTTCAACAGAACGAATATACTCCGCTCCAATAATATCAAACGCACACGTCTCAGATGCTACAACGTATCCATCTCCAATTTGGCCAAGAGACAATGGGCGCAAGCCGTTTGGATCCAACGCGACCATCAGTTCATTTTCCGTCATGATGACAAATGCATACGCACCTTTTAACATCGTGAGCGCGTTTTTCACGCGCTCCTTTAACTCATCGTAGCCGCTTCTTCTAATTAAATGCGCCAGCACTTCTGTATCAGAGGTTGTTTGCAAAATGCTTCCCTGACGTTCCAGCATGTGCTTCAATGCATTCGCATTAACTAAATTGCCGTTATGAGCAAGTGCAAGGCCCCCGGTTTGGGATTGAAAAAGCAATGGCTGAACATTTTCATATCCGCCGCCTCCAGCAGTTGCGTAGCGAACGTGGCCTACAGCTCCGTAGCCTTTTAATTCATCAAGCTTTGACTGGCTGAATACTTCAGTGACAAGTCCCTCACCTTTATATCCGGTAAGCTTCATTCCGTCCGACACAACAATACCGGCACCTTCTTGTCCACGGTGCTGCAGGCTTTGCAGACCATAGTAGGTTAATTGTGCCGCTTTTTCATGACCCCAAACTCCAAATACGCCGCACTCTTCATTTAAGCCTTTTAGTTCAGCAAGCATGAAATAGCTCCTCTCCAGCTCTTCTCATATTCTTTGACTGAGCGTTGGATAACTGTATTTCCTTCGTTGCGAATTACAAGTGTGTCTGAATCTGTTACTGTACCAATTTGAACAGCATCGCTTACAGCCGCTTCAAATGCCTCTTTTTGTTCTGCTGAAACAGATACCAAGAAGCGTGATTGTGTCTCACTAAATAGGGCTGTTACTGCCGAGCCAGTTGTATCAACATCCACACCCAGTCCATTTGTTCCAAAGACAGATTCTGCAAGGGCAACCGCTAGGCCACCTTCTGCTAGATCGTGGGCAGATTGAACAAGTCCTTGTTGAATTGCTTGCAATAGCACTTGTTGACGTTGTTTTTCTGTTTCTAAATCAAGGGCAGGCGATTGTCCGAAAATACGGCCATGAACAAGCTTTTGCAATTCACTGCCACCAAATTCTGTGTTCGTTTTCCCAATTAGATAGACGAGGTCGCCGGCTTTTTTAAACGCTTGTGTTGTAATATGTGATAGGTTTTCAATTAGACCAACCATTCCTACTACAGGAGTTGGGTAAACAGCGGTGCCGTTCGTTTCATTGTATAGCGAAACGTTCCCTCCAATGACAGGAGTATTAAGCTCACGGCATGCTTCACTCATTCCATCAACCGCTTTTTCCATTTGCCAGAAGATTTCCGGCTTTTCAGGGTTACCGAAATTTAAACAATCTGTGATTGCAAGCGGAATACCACCGGAGCAGACGATGTTACGTGCTGCTTCTGCTACAGCAATCTTGCCTCCAACTTCAGGATCAAGATATAAATAGCGTGAATTACAGTCCGTTGTCATCGCCAATGCTTTTTCCGTACCGCGAATTCTAAGCACAGCAGCATCTGATCCAGGCGCTACAACTGTATTTGTACGAACCTGATAGTCATATTGGTCATAAACCCATTCTTTACTTGCAATGGTTGGCTGCTGAAGTAATTGGTTAAGTGTTTCTTCAAGGTTTTCTACCTCTGGCTCAACATTTTCCATTGCTTTAAATTCACGATAGTATGCTGGTTCACTTGATGGCTTGTAGTAAACAGGTGCATCTTCAGCTAAAGCATCTACCGGAACATCCGCAACAACTTCTCCATTATGCAATAGACGAAGGTTATGATCATCCGTTACATGTCCAACTGACACACAATCAAGATCATATTTATGGAAAAGGTCCACAATTTCTTGCTCGCGTCCTTTTTCAATTACAATTAACATACGCTCTTGAGATTCAGACAGCATCATTTCATACGCTGTCATGCCTGTTTCACGCTGTGGTACCAGGTTAAGGTTCATCTCAATACCAGACCCGGCTTTACTTGCCATCTCAGCACTAGAGCTTGTGAGTCCTGCAGCACCCATATCCTGAATACCGATCAGCGCATCAGACTTAATTAGCTCAAGACATGCTTCAAGCAAGAGCTTCTCCATAAATGGGTCCCCAACTTGAACTGCCGGGCGCTTTTCATCAGAAGAGTCACTCAATTCCTCCGATGCAAATGTCGCACCGTGAATACCATCACGGCCCGTTTTCGCTCCAACGTACATGACTGTATTGCCGACACCCTTTGCCTGACCTTTTTGGATGTCTTTATGGTCAATTAAACCAACGCACATCGCGTTAACAAGCGGATTTCCATCATAAGAAGCGTCAAACTGAACTTCTCCGCCTACTGTTGGAATCCCAATACAGTTTCCGTAGCCTGCGATCCCTGCTACTACTTCTTCAAACAAGTATTTCACGCGAGGGGTTTGCAATTCTCCAAAACGAAGAGAGTTTAGCACAGCGATTGGTCTTGCTCCCATCGAAAATACGTCTCGAATAATTCCTCCCACACCTGTTGCTGCACCTTGATATGGCTCAATTGCAGATGGATGGTTATGGCTTTCAATTTTGAATGCTACCGCTTGTCCGTCTCCAATATCAACGATTCCGGCACCTTCACCAGGTCCCTGTAATACGCGTTCGCCAGTAACAGGGAATTTTTTAAGCAGCGGCTTAGAATTTTTGTAGCTGCAGTGCTCTGACCACATGACAGAAAACAATCCTGTTTCTGTATAGTTTGGAAGACGCCCTAAAATGTTCTCGACCATTTGGAATTCTTCATCCGTTAATCCCATTTGACTGTATATTTTTTCTTCTTTAATAATCTCAGCAGTTGGTTCAAGCAGTAACGACATTTGAGTCCCTCCAATGTTTCACAATTGATTGAAACAGTTTAAGTCCGTCTGCACTTCCTAACAGCGCATCCACGGCACGTTCTGGGTGAGGCATCATCCCAAGAACATTTCCTTTTTCATTGATGATTCCTGCAATATCTCCACGGCTTCCATTCGGATTCGTACCTGCATAGGTGAAAGCGATTTGTCCGTTCTCTTTTAACTGTTCGTAGGTTTCATCGTCACAGTAATAATTTCCCTCTCCGTGAGCAATTGGAATCTTGATTGTTTCATTAGGTACAAAGCCATTTGTAAACATAGTCTCGTTATTCTCAATACGCAAGCCAACCGTGCGGCACATAAATTTCAAATTGGTATTCCGCTGCATTGCACCTGGCAATAGGCCGGCTTCAAGCAGAATTTGAAAACCATTGCATACACCTAAAACTGGTTTGCCTTCCCCTGCAGCCTTAACAACCTCTTTCATTACGTTAGAAAAACGTGCAATGGCACCACAGCGTAAATAATCGCCATATGAAAAGCCGCCTGGCAGCAAAATCCCGTCATATCCGCTTAAATCCTCAGCATCATGCCAAACGTACTCAACCTCTTCGCCAAGCTCGTCTTTAATCGCATGATACATGTCAATATCACAGTTTGAGCCTGGGAATACAATCACAGCAAATTTCATCGTGTGACGGCCTCCTCCACCTCATACTCAAAGTCTTCAATAACCGTGTTAGCAAGAAGTTTCTCGCACATTTCTTTCACAACTTCATCTAATGGACGTTCAGTTGGCTCCATCGTAACTTCAAGGTATTTACCAATGCGAACATCTTGAACTTCTGTATAGTTCATAGCGTGCAATGAGCTTTTCACTGCAGTTCCCTGTGGATCTAGTACACTTTCTCTTAACGTGACATAAATTTTTACCTTCATCATGATGAAACGCCTCCCAATCGTGTGAATACCGTTTTATATGCATCTGTTAAACTGCCAAGATCTCTTCTAAAAACATCTTTATCTAGCTTTTCTTTTGTTTTTGAATCCCAAAGTCTGCAAGTATCAGGAGAAATTTCATCAGCCAATAGAATGGCTCCATCGCTGCCTCTTCCAAACTCCAGCTTGAAGTCAATTAAGTCCACTCCAATTTCATTAAAGAATGAAGTTAAAAATGTGTTAATTTCAAGCGCTTTTTGACGCAGCGTTACAAGTTCCTCTGGTGAAGCAAGCGACAAGATCGCAATGTGATCTTCATTGATAAGAGGGTCACCTAAATCGTCGTCCTTGTAATACCACTCAACGATAGTTTGCTTAAGCGGCAGTCCTTCTTCTAAGCCGATTCGTTTTGCTAATGTACCAGCAGCCACGTTTCTTACGACCACTTCAATCGGGATAATTTCCACATGTCGTACAAGCTGTTCGTGATCAGATAATCTTTTAACAAAATGAGAATCGATCCCTTGTTCCTTTAGCTTTTCAAACAGCAGACTAGTAATCAAATTGTTAAGCTGACCTTTGCCTTCAATTGTCGCTTTCTTCTCACCGTTAAAGGCTGTTGCGGAATCCTTGTACTCAAGCCAAAGAATTCCTTCTTCACTTGTTGAATACAAACGTTTCGCTTTGCCTTCATATAGCAGCTGGCCTTTTTCCATGTGTTTGTCACTCCTTGAAAGTCATAATATTGGCACGATTATTAAAATAAAGGGGCCGGGGTGAGACTAAATATCCTCACCAACCCGATTTTTATTCCTTTGGCTTAGTTCAACGTGACTGTTGATTTCCACTTCAAGCGCTCGCCTTCCGCGGGGCGGGCGGTGAGCCTCTCAGGTCGCAGGCGCACCTGCTTGAGTCTCACCTGTCCCACTTCAGCCCGCAGGAGTCTCGCGTATCCGCTCCAATTAACGCTGTTCAAAAATCAACAATGGACTTTAACATAAGCTATTCGTTTAAGCCAAGACGGGTAAAGATTGTGTCAACATGCTGCAGATGATAATTGTAATCGAAGCAGTCAGCAATCTCTTCTTTTGATAGTTTAGAGGTGATGGCTTCTTCAGACTCAATAAGCTCACGGAAATGAACCTGCTTTTCCCACGCTTCCATTGCTTTTGGCTGAACCGTATCATATGCTTCTTCACGAGATAGCCCTTTGTCAATGAGCGCAAGCAGTACACGCTGAGAATAAATTAGGCCGAGCGTACGGTCCATATTGCGTTTCATATTTTCAGGGAATACCGTTAGATTTTTAACGATATTGCCAAAACGATTTAACATATAATTAAGCGCAATTGTCGCATCCGGCAGGATCACACGCTCTGCAGATGAGTGAGAAATATCGCGCTCATGCCAAAGTGGTACATTTTCATAAGCCGTCAGCATATAGCCACGAATTAGACGTGCAAGGCCCGTCATATTCTCAGATCCAATTGGATTGCGTTTATGCGGCATTGCAGATGAACCTTTTTGACCTTTTGCAAAGAATTCTTCCACTTCACGAGTCTCACTCTTTTGAAGACCGCGAATTTCAACAGAAAACTTCTCAACTGATGTGGCGATTAATGCAAGTGTTCCCATATAATCCGCATGACGGTCACGCTGCAATGTTTGTGTGGAAATTGGCGCCGCTTGTAAACCGAGCTTTTCACACACATACGCTTCCACAAAAGGATTGATGTTTGCGTACGTACCAACTGCACCTGACATTTTACCGAATTCAACGCCCGCTGCTGCTGCTTTAAAGCGTTCCAAGTTACGCTTCATCTCTTCATGCCAAAGTGCAAGCTTTAAGCCAAACGTTGTCGGCTCGGCATGTACACCATGCGTACGCCCCATCATCACCGTCAATTTATGTTCTTTTGCTTTATTTGCTAAAATATCAATAAAGTTTTCAAGATCTTTTAATAGAAGCTCGTTTGCTTGTCGCAATAGATACGATAGAGCCGTATCAACTACGTCAGTAGATGTTAGTCCGTAATGAACCCACTTCTTTTCCGCACCAAGTGTTTCAGAAACGGCACGTGTAAATGCAACCACATCGTGGCGTGTTTCTTCTTCAATGGCTTTAATACGATCGACATCAAATGATGCATTTACTCGAATCTTTTGCACGTCTTCTTTTGGGATGTCTCCAAGCTCTGCCCAAGCCTCGCATGCTAAAATTTCTACCTCTAACCAAGCTTGAAAACGGTTTTGTTCAGTCCATATTGCGCCCATTTCCGGACGTGTATAGCGTTCGATCATGTCGTCATTCCTCCGATTTTTTTCTTCATTTCCAAATTTGCGATTCATCAATTTCATTCAGAGTTTGTTCGATATTATTCGTTAAAATCGTAACATGCCCCATTTTACGATCATGCTTCGGTTCTGATTTTCCATACAGATGAATGGACCAATCAGGATACTGGTCAATTGCATGTAAAATTGGCTCAATATGCTGGCCTAATAGATTGACCATTATGACCGGCTTGAGCAGCTCTGTGCTTTTTAACGGCCAGTTTGCAATTGCTCGTATATGCTGGTGAAACTGTGATGTCAGGCTTGCTTCTATTGAAAAGTGACCAGAATTATGAGGTCTTGGCGCCAATTCATTTACAAAGATTTTATCATCAGCTGTGACAAACATTTCGACTGCAAGTGTACCAACTAATTCAAGTTTATCCGCAATTTTCACCGCTAGTTCAAGCGCCTGCCGTGAAACACTATCAGAGATCCTTGCCGGAACGATGGTTTTATGAAGGATATGATTCACATGAATATTTTCTCCGACTGGCAGCGTCGTTGTTTGTCCGTTTTGATTCCGGTGTACAATGACTGATATTTCTTTCGTAAAATCAATAAATGCCTCTACTACACAAGGGCCATTTTTTTGAACAAGCTCTGCTGCCTCTGTAAGATCTGCAGCGGAATTTATTTTCACCTGTCCTTTTCCATCATATCCCCCGGTCGCTGTCTTTAAAACAGCCGGAAAACCGAACGTTTTTATATTATCATATATTTCATGTTCGTGTTCAAAGATTTCATATCGTGCGACTGGTACACCTGCGGCCTCAAGCATTTGTTTTTCATAACGGCGATCCTGCGTAATCCGGATGATTTCTGATCCTTGAGGAACAACTGCAATCGTTGATAACCATTTCAAGGCATCTGCGTCGATATTTTCAAATTCATAGGTAATGACATCACTGACTTCAGCCAGTCTTTTTAACGCATCACGATCGTCAAATGCAGCCGTAATTTCAATATCTGCTACCTGACCGCATGGAGAATTTTTGGTTGGATCAAGTACTGCGATCTTAAACCCCGCTTCCTTTGCTGCCAAAGCCATCATTCTTCCAAGCTGCCCACCACCAATAATTCCAATGGTTTGACCTGGCAATACTTTACTCATACAGTTCACCGCTGCTTTCAAGCACTTTTTCTTTGCTAGCTTCTCTTCTTATCGCAATTCGTTCAGCAAGTTCCGGATCAAAGGATGACAGTATTTGAGCAGCTAGAAGACCTGCATTTGTAGCTCCCGCATCTCCAATTGCAACCGTAGCAACAGGAATTCCTCCAGGCATTTGAACAATGGATAATAAGGAATCCAATCCGTTTAAAGCCTTTGATTGAACCGGCACACCAATCACAGGAAGGGTCGTTTTAGCAGCCACCATACCAGGAAGATGGGCAGCGCCTCCCGCTCCTGCAATAATAACCTTCAGCCCCTTCTCTCGGGCGCTTTCGGCATATTCAAACATGAGATCAGGAGTGCGGTGCGCACTCACTACCTGCTTTTCATATAGTACATTTAATTCCTCTAAAACCTGACAAGCCTTCTTCATCGTCGGCCAATCCGATGTACTACCCATAATTACTCCAACTACTGCCGTCATCATCTCACTCCAATAACGTTTAATAACGACAAAATTCGCCGTTTGTATAAGAAAAGCTGAAAGCGGTCGTTCAGCTGCGACAAGCACAGGGCGAGTTGACTAATTGGCGCTCTTTGCCAATAAGTCAGCTTGACTTGTGACCTCGAGCAGCTACCGCTTGAAGCTGGATCACTAGAAAAGCTGAAGTGGCTCGCTCATCCCCGACAAGCATAAGACGCAATGCACTGGTTGGCGTTCTTTGCCAGCTGGGGCATTGTGGCTTATGACCTCGAGGGGCTAGCCACTGAAGCTGGATCAAAAAAGAAAAACCCACGTCAACAAATTCCCCTATTTATATGAAGGAAAGTTGTTCACCTGGGTTCCGAATTTTATCCCTATACCTACCAATTTAGGTAAAGAAAATCCAAGGCATCACTTTCCCTCATAGTCTAGTTATTTACGGTTACTAGGTAGAAACTTATGGGCCATATTCCCAAGATTATATGAGGTCGAAATGCATTATTCGTTTCAGTAAATTACTATAATCATCATAACAAGCTGACATCATCACGTCAACCTTATAAGCGAACAATAATTATAACATTATAATCATTGTTCGCTTTTTATCCCTTGAAATCGTATTTTTTGCCGAATTGGAACTCTTTTTACAGAGGAACCTTCTGTTATTTCTTGAAACATCGGTTCCTCTATCCGACGAATTGGCATAAAGCCGCTCGCCGCCATTCGATTAAGACAATCATCAATGGTTTCATTTTCTTCTACATCAAACCACTTTTTTTCACTCATCTTGCCTGCTCCCTTGCCATGCTTTTGCGAACACTTTTAACCCAGAAGCCACCATGAATGGTCTTCGGTTCATAAGCAATAATAAATGCCTTTGGATCCATCTCCTTAATCATCTGGTAAAGTTTTAACTCATATTTTCTTGGTGTAAGAATTTGCATGGCCATGCGGTCTCCTTCTAATCCGTTTGCTGCCCAATCCGTTACCCCATAGCCCTTTTCACGTAATTGCTTAGGAAGGTTGATACCATTATCCATCACTATTACATTAACGGTAATATAGCCTAAAGCCAGCTTTTCTTCAATTTTCATGCCAATAATCACACCAAGTCCATATCCCACTGCGTATGCTGCCAGGTTTTGAATTTCATTTAGATTATCTAAAACAAGCCCTAAGCCCACTACATAGATTACCACTTCAACCATACTAACTGCTGCTGCTATATAACGGTACCCCTTTAGCGTTAAGATCATACGCATTGTAAAAAAGGAGACATAAAATATATTGATCACAAAGATAATTGCCATCATGACTAATCCACTTTCAAGCAAAACTGTTCCTCCTTTTCACCTTGAATAAAGAAGTTTCTCTCTTGAGAAAACTTTCTATCCATTCGAACTCAAGTGCAATCCTACTAGTACAGGGATCAATTGTAAAGGACATTCGTAATTTTTAATAAAAATGTATTATTGTGAAAATATCTCCTCTTCTCTTGTTCAATTTTCTAAATGCTGTAATACAGTTAAAATAAAATTGAAGCGGTGATTTTCCAATGACACCCCGGTTAAAATAGGTATCATCGGTTTAGGCGCAATTGGTGAACGTCTATAATTAAACAACTTCTTTTACACTCTCATATAAAGGTTGCACCGATCTGTGATACAAATGAAGAACGGATGGAAGAGCTCTCTAGTAACTATTCATATAGTGCAATGCACTATACCTCTATTGATCAGCTCCTAGCAAATTCTGAAATTAATAGTATTTATATATTGCCGTTCCTCCAAAGTGGCACGGCGCTTTCACGTTAAAAGCTTTTAAGGCCGGAAAACGCGTCCTTTGTGAAAAAACGTTAGCCCACTCACTAGCAGAAGCAAGAGAAATGGCAGATGCTTCCTTGAATTCAAATAAGATCAACGCTATTCACTTTCCTTTACATTGTTTAAAGGAAGTAGCATTACTAAAAGAAAACTATATAATGGCACTATCGGCACCATTAGACGTGTTGAACTAACCATGCACTTTGAACAACGGCCTCGTTTTTGGCAGCAAAATAAATGGGTTGCCAAAAGAGAACAAGGCGGCTTTATTCGTGAAATTACCCGCACCTTTTACAGCTTACACAGGAGCTTATTGGGAACATAGTTGATGTAGACAGTGCCGTTGATTATCCAGTTGATAAAACCTAAGTGAAGAGGGGATCATCGCACACTGAACACTGGCAAACGGTGTTAAAGTATTAATTAACGGACTCAGCCCCATTGGATATAAAGACGAACTTTTTTATCGTATTTATAGTGATAATGGTGTCCTTTCTCTTGATCACTGGGCTGAACTAAAAGAAGGGAATGCCTATTCTCCTCTTGCACTGATTCAAGATAGAGAGAAGAAAGCAGCACCTGGCATTATTAGTGTATTTGTTAAAGCTGTTCAAGGAGCACCAACAGACCTCATTTCATTTAAAGAAGATTCAAAAATACAAGAAACACTCGAATTACTTTTGCAGCAAAATTAATTCAAAAGAGAAAAGAACACGGAAATGGCTCCGCGTTCTTTTTTATTGGTTCTATTATTAACCTAATGCAGCAACAAAAGCTTCCGCTGTTTTTTGGCTAGATTGAGGATTTTGACCGGTAATAAATTTCCCATCTATCATCACATGATTTGCCCAATTCCCTTGCGCTACAAAGTGAGCACCTTCTTCTTCAAGCTTTGATTGAAGTAGAAATGGCATTAACTCATCAAGACCAGTGTCCTTTTCCTCAGCATTTGTAAATGCAGTCAGCTTTTTCCCCTTAACTAATGGCGTACCGTCAGACAATTCAACTCCAACAAAACCTGCTGGACCATGGCAAACCGCGCCAATGACCTTATTATTCTCAGCGAAGTGAGCAAGCCCATCCTGTAAATGAGGCTCTTCTGGAAGATCGAACATTGTTCCATGCCCACCCGGCAAGAAAATCCCATCAAAATGTTCAAACACTACGCTTGAAAGCAGCTCAGTCTTTTCAAGCTTTTCCTGTGCTTTTTTCCATTCTTCCGGCTGTTCGTCCTCTAAACTATTGGGATCGATCGGAATCCCTCCGCCTTTTGGGCTCACAACTGTCACATTAAAATCATTTTTTTTAAATTCTACATAAGGCTCTGCAAACTCAGACAGCCATAACCCTGTTGGATGATCCGCATCAATTTCACTCGTATTCGTTAAAACCATTAATACATTTTTAGACATTTTCGCATTCCACCTTTTTGGTTATTGGTTTGCACTCTTTATGTATTACCCGGTTGGGGAAAAAGTAAACTTGTACTGAATGAAGAATTCTTGAATGATTATTCTTTTAGGAACAGGGAAAGTCGTGTGCAGATGACCTTTGTTTGGTTCGGTGGATTTTCTGAAAGTGAAATCTTTTTTCTGGAATGTTATTCACAATTACCTTAGTTTTATTTATTTTTGTTTTTTCTTATCATCACAGCACTTTTCGCAATATATTTTCGCTGTAAAGGCTTTAATTTAAGTCATCTCTTCTCTTTCAGGATAACGTATTTTTACTTAAACCCTCTTCATTCCCTTGAATTTCTTTGTCATATTTTGAACATTTAGCTGTTTTTTTAAACACTTTTGCCCCCCTATCTGCAATAAATAGAAAACGACAATGTAATGAATACCCTCAAAAAGGTTTGCCTATTTACGTAATAAAATTTAAACACAAAAAAACCGCCACCTTTCGGTAACAGTTCTTTTTCAAGTGCCTAGCGACGTCCTACTCTCACAGGGGGAAACCCCCAACTACCATCGGCGCTGAAGAGCTTAACTTCCGTGTT
>NZ_JXRP01000012.1 GCF_000829435.1 Jeotgalibacillus soli | reverse complement strand
ATCTAAAGTTACTGCTAAATCTAAAAATATTTTTCTTGGTCTGTGGTACTTAACCATATTCATCCTCCTTTAAGTTAATCAAGCATTGAAAAACATTTCCTTCTTCAACTAACCTGCCTCTTTAGTTCAACAAGAAAAAGCCGCCTAAAAGAGCAGCTCCGAATTTCAACTCAAGCATCCTTTACTTGACCATGAAAAAGTAGTTAAATGATAAAAACAATAAGTAGAATCTCATTATTTGTTGTTAACTAAATTATTCTCATATAACTTAGAAGGGATAATTTCATCCTCTGTCAGGAAGTATTTATGACATTTCAATAATGCAGTTTTTAGTGAGTCTGGTACTCTTACTGCATCATAAGCACAGACTAAACATAATTCCTGATCATTCACCAATCTGTCCGCTTCTTTTTCAAATTCTTCTAATAAGTTAAGAATTGCTTCTTTTTCGCTCCATTCGACATGGGCCCAAATACGATATGAAATATCATTTTCAACGAAAGGTTTTAACGTTTTAGAGAGATATTCGAAAATTGCGGGAGGATGAAAACTTCCACTTGAAAAGTAGTAGTCGAAGTTATTAATGGTATGTAAATGTGTAAGCTCTTCTGGGGTTAAAACTGCTGTTAATTTCTGTGTTAACAAGGTAAGTAATCTTTCACTTTCTATCAACAAAATGTGATCTCCTTGTTCAATACCAGAACCAATATAGGAAACAATATTATTTAAATAGGTTTCTTCCTCGGTCACATAATAAAAAATATGGGCACCATGGCTCTCTTTACATAGATTAGAGAACTTATTTTTCATTTTTTTCCCCTCCACAGCTATAATGGTTAACGGCCATCTAAAATCATATCATTCTTTGGTACTTTATACTACTCAGTTAGTGGAAAACACATAAAGCTATAAGGAAGATCACTTAATTTTTATCTATCATTATTCATACTCGGTATAAATATCTTCTTCAACTAACCTGCTTCGTTAGTTCCATAAGAAAAAGCTGCCTTAAAGACAGCTCCGATCTTCAGCTAACGCCCCCGTTACTTTAAGTACATTTATTCACAAACTTTCACCTTGCAAGTGCTATCTATTATCTTTAAGGATTGAATAAACATATGTATCGTTTGCCTCTCCATTTTGATACATATAATCCCTTAGAATACCCTCTTTTTCAAATCCAGCTTTAGTTAGCAATTTAATAGATGCTTCATTTTCCATAAACACAACTGCCCCTATACGAGTAAGACCAAATTCATCAAAACCATATTGTATAATTCTAGATACAGCTTCGAAGGTATAGCCCTTTCTCCAGTGTTCAGGATGTATTTCATATCCTATTTCTGCTCGTTTGTGTTTTGGAGACCAAGCATTAAAGCCAATAGTCCCAATTATCCCTTGATGTCCCTTTAACTTAATTCCCCAACGTACTCCTCTTTTATCCTTATAACTATTTAAAAAAAAATCAACAAAAGCTTCAGCTTGTTCAATATTATTCAATGTTTCTTGTCCATAATATCGTGTAACATCTTCCTTGGAAAAGCAAGAGAATATACTGCCAGCATCTTCTTTTGAGATTTCTCTTAATAACAATCTTTTTGTCTCTAATGTCGGAATCACTTTTCTCTCCTCCTTATATCTATGATAGTAACATCTTCTTTAACAAACTGCCGCGTTAGTTTAAGTATAAATCTTCACAATCTCACTTATTTTTATCCAATTCTATTTGAAGAAGTAATTCCACAATCTGGCCCAATTGTTGAAATTGAAAGGGGCTCATATTATCCTTTACACTTTCCGTCCAATTGTAAAAAATTAATAATATCATTGATAATTATCAGATAATTAGGTATATTGTAACTGATCCATTATACCCTTACCTCTGCAACAAAAACTTATCTAAATTCTACGTTGGTCTCGTCTAATGCACAAATCACAATAATCCACTGATAGGAGAGATCCCCAAGGGAATTCAACTATTTTCAAAACAGTCATCCGCAAAACTATGCCATTGCAGAAAAAAATCCAAACACATTTTAATTTTTGTTCGGTTAAAGTAACCTATGAATTTTTGTACAATGAAGGATTATATACTATAAGTAATGTTTACCTGCATGTAACGAATAAAAACGGAGACATGTTTAGCTTTTTATCGACGATAGACCAATTAAAGAAACACACTGAAGTCTTAATGATGTTGGATGTTTTTAGTGATATGTTTTATGAGAGTGAGGAATTACGTAGAAATGCTTTTGAAGAAAGTTATTTGATGCAGTGTGTTATGTTTGGACCTTGAATTTCTCAAAACAAAAATAAGCCCTCAGCCAAAGGGCTTTAATATTAGGCTCTGTTAAATTATAATGTTGTTTTTTTCAAAATTAACGGAAACCAATGCTACGAAGGTTTTCGTTAATTTTAATAAATTTTTAATATGTTAATCAAAGAAGGAGTTTAATCCAAAATACTGTGTTAAAGGTACTTTTCGACCTTCATTATGCCAATTATGATACTCCTTAAACACAGCATTCGGATTATTGTTCGCACGAACTTCTATTAAATGCTTCACAGCGATATAACTTCGCCAATAATCAAACATAATACTTGATAAATTACATTGATATGAACTACTACCAAAGTTATCTACTGAATGTTTTCCGTATTTATCTTCCAAGATTTCTACTAATTTCATTTCTGTAAAAGTTATTTCATTAAATTCTTTCTCGCTTAATAGTATTTTTCGAGGTAGATAAAAACATATTCCTTCCTCGAAGCAAATACTATTTTCTCTTTCGTCTTCAAACTCATCTAAAAATAAATCTGAATGGTGTGTTAGTTCGTGTGCTAATATGATAAATACTTGGTTCTCGGAAAAATTCTCGTAAAACTTTCGAACATCTGGAAGTTCTTTGCCGTCTAATTGTTTTACAAGGATATTTCTCCACGTTACTATATCTGGCGACATATATATCAAACTTTTATTTGTATAGGCAGGAATAGGTATTTCAGAGAACACAGTAGTGGCTAATTCTTCATTAGTCCATAAAATTCCCTATGGCAAATCCCTCAAAGCATATTCGTTTTCGAGTACCTGTTGGTATTCCTTCAATTTCTCATTAAATAGTTGTATCGTATCCTGATGTTTTTCATATTATTCTATACCTTCAAAAGCATAAATATATTTCATTATATTCCCCCCATATTTTTCATTCGTTGAAATAACAAGTGTTACACACTAAACTTTGATAGACGCAAACTATCATAAGTATCTGTAATTTCAAATACAAATGATGCTAACAAGAATTCTTTGATATTGTGTTTTATACTTTCACTACTACGACTATCAATGAACAAAAACCAAGAAAGGTAATTATCGAGATATTTTGTAGCCACACCTTTAAAGCGGTCTAACCACTGTTTCATACGAGAATGTAGCCCATTTACATTCTGAATGTGGTACAAACCTTTAATAACGTGCTTCCCATCATTCGATTTAATTCGATAATGCGCTATTCCCTTTTCTTTTGCATAGGTTTTGTAAGCTCTCCAAGCGTCTGTTACAAGCACATTTTCTGTTGAAAGTTTAGACCCAATTATATTATCAACCTTAGTTTTCACAACTCGACCCATACAAGCAACTTTGGAGACGGTTGCTTTAGTTCACCTGTTCGTGGCTAATACCTCTATGTTTTGATTTTCCCCCACGCTTACGAGGTTTGCTGTCAGAAATGCCACGCTTACCTTTTTCGGAGTACAAGAAATAAGTCTCGTCAACTTCAAAAATACCTTCGAATTGCTCAAAATCCAATTGTTTTAAGGCACTTAATAGTTTGTGTCTCCAATAAAAAAAGTGTAACCCAAGTAACCCATACGATTTCGGCGGATTTTCGTAGGGAATAACCTTTAAACATACGATCAACAAATGTAATCCACTCGTTACCTTTTCGTGTTCGGTATAAAACAGTATTTGTTGTATCAGTAAATGTCTGACTGCAACACTTACAACGATAACGTTGGCGACCATTATATTTTCCAAACATAACTACGTCTCCAGACGCACAATGAGAGCATACAAACCCTTCCTTAAAGCGAGTTTCTCGCATTTCGTTAATTAGACGACCACCGACAGAGGAAGAAGGTTCAACATAACGTTTAACCCAAGGTATCAAATATCAACATTAAACAATAACAGAGCCAAAAATAAAAAAAGCATTCATATCCGGGTATTCAACAGGCGGCTCTATTGTATTAGAGTATTTGCTGAATTGTGCGGATAGAGCTCTTGGAGGAATAATTATAAGTGGGATGTCTGAAGTGAGGGATCAAAATCTAAAGAAAAAGATTTCTTTAGGAGTTTCACTTGCGAGTAAAGGAGCAATCTCAGGATTAGCATTTTCCATATCATGGACCAATTCAAACACACAGAAATTGTTCTTAATAATGATTGGGCTTAACCTGAAGTAATTTCAATTTTACTAGGCATTAAAAGAGTAAAACAGTATAGATCTGTGACCAGTTGAGTAAAATATAGCGTTGAAATATTTTTATTTTAGCACGTTAAATTGAGCGTGCTTTTTTACATAATGACTGAATCTTCTGTCAAAGGTAAATACCCAATAAAGGTGGCTCTATCCATTTGGATTGTATTTACAATTATGCATAAACGACGACAATTTGTTTATTAAGGAATGGCTTTTCCTTCAATTTTCCGAAGCCAAATATGTGCCGGCTCCCACAAAGCAGCCCTTAGATAACGGCTATTTGTAAGGTTTTGCGCTTGCTTTTTGTCTCAAGTTGAACGAGCACGTGGAGGCAAAAAACAATGAGTACGATAAACACTTGATTTTGAATCGCCCATTCACTTTGACCGTAGAACTTTTTGATGTTGAGAGGCTGCTTTATCCAATTGAAAAACAATTCGATCGCAAAGCGTGATTTATACATTTTCTTTAATGCAACACTAGTGTTACCATAAGAATAAATAATTTCATCCTCTTCATAAAATTTCCCAACGCTTTTAATCAGTTTATAAAATGGGCTATATGCCGGACTACTATTTGTTAGTAGTAACTTTCTGAAATCACTATAAACTTCAGGCATTTTATCATTCCCCTTTTAGCATATAATTCGCTAAAAAAAGAATGTTTCCTGCAAAATATTTAAAAGACTATCTCACATAAAGATTACTATTATACGTCATTCGCACAGCATCTTTTTTAACAAAAGAAGATGTGCATCACAAAACGTATTTAGATGATGATTCAGCCGCGCTTGCCTTATTCCAGATTATTGAGGGCTGGTAGAATTCATCGTCAGCTTCAGTTCCGAACCCCGCGGGAAGTCGAAGATCAGCTAAATCAATCGGCTTAACAAGTTAACTTTTTTGTGTGTAAAATATTGACCTAAGTCCATTATTTTTTATTAAAGGGGGGTATTTCTTTCTTAAACAAAACTGTACGGTTATTCAATACAGTTTTGTTTTTTTGAATGTCAAATTGAGTGCAAGGAGTGCTACAAAGTTTTTTGAGCTGTGGTTTTCGCCGAAACCGATTCCTTATGGGGCATTTCTTTTTTTGCTGTGTTCAAGTAGGTGTAAAGGGCGCCAACGAAGAAGGCTCCGCCGATAATGTTTCCGAGTGTTACGATGACAAGATTTTCAATAGCTGCCTGTATAGTAATTAGCGCAGTATGCGGTGATGTAAGAGCGATTGCGAACAACGACATATTTGCAATGCTGTGTTCATAACCAGAAATAAAGAAGGTAAAGACAAATAAGATCATTAACGCAATTTTTGCGATATCATCTTTAACCTGCAGCGGAATCCATACTGCTAAACAAACAATCCAGTTTGCAAGTACAGCACGAAAGAACATTTCTGAGTAAGGTAAATTCATTTTTGTTTCAGCTGCTTTAATTAAATAGGATTCACTCGGATTAATCGCAGCAAAAAGACCCGTCATCATGATTAGCCACGTAAAAAAGAGAATCCCTATTAAATTACCTGCGTAGCAAGCTCCCCAAACACGGAGCGTATCCATAAACGATGTCGCCTTTTTCATCGCTCCAACAGTCATGAACATCGTGTTTGAGGTAAACAATTCTGTTTTACCATATATAATCATACAAAAAGCCACACCAAAAAAGATAGCATTAATCATATACGTTGCAGGTGAACCGGCCTCATAAAAAGGCTGGGCAAGTCTAAAAGCCATAACCACCGCCATCCCGATATACATTCCCGCAAGCATTGCTCGAACCATATAGTGACTGGGCTGCTGAACAAGCAAGTCTCTTTTATTAACGGCCGTATCTACTAATTTTTGTATTGTTGAACCTTCCAAACTGTACACCATCCTGATAAAATTTTATTTGTTATTTTTTGTGAAATTTTTCACAATTAATTGTATTATTGTAAGCGTTCTCGATACAAGATGTTTTTAAATTGTTAGATTAGTGAGTTTATTCTTTAAAACAATGGTGATAATTATCATATTTCACAATCAATAAAGTACAAAGAAAATACATCTGAGGCAGAAACAAAGGAATTTCTTCTCCCTGATAACTAAGAACTACAACTGGTAGGTGAAAACAAGAAAATAGTGGGAGTGATAATAGGTTTAGAAATTTTTCTGATTTTAAAAAAATAAATAATATAATACCTGATATACCAAAGCCTATTCTTGATTATTTACCGCATATAATGGTGCCTCTGAAAGACATTCCTCAATTCTGCATGAAAATCGGGTTAAAAAAAAATGACACAACACTTAAATGTGTTGTACCTTTTCGATCTTTGTCCATTGTGTAAGATTCTGATATATTTCCATACTAAGAGCTTTATAGCCTTCCGCTGTAAGGTGGATGCCATCATCACTGATCAAATCCTCCAGATCACCTGCTTGCTTGAAAGCTGCCCTGACGTCCATTTTCATTACGTTTAATTCGTCTACAAGACTATTTAAGATGCGATTATAAAGGCCATGCCAATGTTCTATACCTCCCACCTTACTGATCCAGTGGCTAATAGCAGGGCTATATCTCTCGGATATGCTTTTATAATAGCAGACCGGGTCCAATGGGACAGAGTGAGTATGATTGGAGTAATATCATTCTGATGGATATCCGTTATAATTTTTTTCAGGTTGTCTAAATACCGTTCCATGGGGACGATCGCTTGGTGTTCCTCCCACGGTTTTTCAGCGACTTCATCCCATTTAAAGTTGCAGTCGTTTCAGAGTTAGTTGCCCTTAGAACGTATAAACCAGAAAGCTTAGCAGCAGCAATGACGCTTTATATGGATCAAACCATTTTCTGTATTGCATTTTTTATATAAAAGTATAATAAGCATTTTGTGATGCGGTTAGTAATTGAGGATTGAAAAGTATAACTTTTGGAAGTAATTTGGACTTATGTCAATGGATTGGTGAAGAATTTTTGGGAAATGGATATGCTACATAAGCAGCACAAGCGATATTACAATTTGCATTTGATGAAAACCAATATCATAAAATATTTGCTCGTTACTTTCATTCAAATCCAGCTTCAGGAAGAGTTTTGCAAAAGTTAGGCATGAAAAAAGAAGGGATATTAATTGACCATGTGAGGAAAGAAAATGAATACGAAGATCAAGTTTATTATGGAAGAATTAACTCAATAGGATGATTAATCTTATATTACAAAAGGCAAAATTTACAACACCTAATATGGATTGTCAACACTAAATTAGACAACTTTTTCAAAGGACGACTGTTTGTATTCACTCGGGCTTACATAGCCTAGTGTCCCATGAACGCAAAAGATAAACTAAATTTTTTATAAGAAATAACAGCGGGATTCAACTTTCATAGAAGGAAAGAAATACTTAGATTTTTATTAGATTGAACAAAAAACCTTACAGATGCATGAAATGAATCTTTAGATAAAAGTGATCAGTCAGAATTATATGCATTTACAGATCCTGAAGTAATACATACACTAAATAACAAAACTATGATTTTCAATTGCATCTTTGTGAGTTTTTATAGAAGAGGAAAGAAAATCCTTTAACGATTTTCAGCATTGGATCATCACATTGGCACAAGATGAGTAAATTACAATACCATCATCCATTTTACTCTATTAGAAAACTGGCTGTCTAACAGTTAACAGTTCTTTCTCAGACTTAAAAAAGGAGTGCTGGCATAATGCTGGCACTCTTAAAGTTATTTCTTTTAAACTAGTAATTCACGTGCTTGCTGCAGCGCCCAGATGACGCGATTTTGGCCACGGGTTAAATGTGTTCTTAAAACTCTGTATTCATGTGAGCCTTCCTGCAATTGATTAAAGTTCAGAGCCGGAGCAATATCCGGAAGAGCAGGCACATTTAAGGCAGAATCATGCCAAAACTTTCCTTTCTTAGCGAAATTAATTGGAATCATAATCCTTGCCAGTTTCTCTATAATTTCGTTTACTTTCTTTACTTCCGGTTCAGAAATTCCCTGATCTTTCAGTATATCTACTTTTTCATAGAAAGATATTAAATCCTGGCGTAGTGCTGCAGTTTCCTCTAATGCCGGAGTAAAGTCAAAATGTTCACTAGCAGCGTCTTGATAAGCTCTAATTGTTTTGTCAAATTCCTCAGCCGTGCCAACAAAATTAAATGGATGAACAGTCGTATTTGCTGCGCGTAGAACACCTGTAATGTATACTTTCAGATCCTTAACAAGAATGTCCATATCGGCCACATGCATTAAATCTTCTTCAGTATGCCACTCAATGTTTGCCCCGCATCCTCCAACAGGATAGTAGCCCTTTTCCTTTAGAACATCTTCTGGAATACTGGAAGAAAGCATGAAGAATGACGTAATCCCAATATTATTGAAGGAGTAATCTCCCGCACGAAGAGGTCTTGTACCTTTAGCAGGCTGATCAACTGCATCCTTTACTACACTAGAACAAAATTCATCTACCTCACTCATCCACATCATATATTCATAGGAAGTGGCCCAACGGCACCCAGGAGAATCACAGTTAACCTGAGCGATACAGTTCTTGTCTAAATCTAACCCGAATTGGTCAACGAACCAAGTCGAACCTGCATATCTTCCAGTTGAATGGCCCGGCCAAACAGCTATACGAATACTCCTCTTTAACTTGTCCCTGTGCTTGTAAAAAATACGGGCCATTTCAAGCAAGGAAGCATTTCCTGTTGCATTATCACCGATACCTTCATGCCAGGAATCGATATGGCCATGCAGAAGTACATATTTTTCTGGTTCTTCCGTTCCTTCAATAAAAATATCAATAACTGGACAGGTGAACCAACCCTTCTCTAGAAAAGTTTTAAATTCAAGAGTCACTTTATCATTTTTGCTTAGATTCTTAAGTTCTTCTCCATCGGGTTTATTAATTGCGAGCACCGGAATTTTCGGTTCATTATTCATATTATCCAAGTCAGGCGCTCCCCAGATGGTTGTACAAATCCCCTCGTGAATATTATTTCCCGGGCTGATAAAAATCATTGCATTTACACCCATTTCAGCAAATTCTTGAACTTTTCCTGGCATAGGATATCCTTCAGTAAGGATAATTTTCCCTTCCATATTCCCGATATTTTCTGGTACTTTTGTTCCGAAAATATCATTAATTCCTTTGGCGTAACCAGTAGATATATAGACTAGCTCCCCACTAACGGCTTGATCTCCCGTTATAACAGAAAAAGCCGGCGTTTTGACGCGGAATTCTTTTTCAATTGGTGATGTCACTTTTAATTGGGCACTTTTGGGAACACTCAAATATAAATCAGGCTGATGAACCTTATGTGGTACCCCCCAATTATCCAGATAATCTGTTAAAAATCGTGCTGCAATTTTTTCATCCTCACTACCAGACTCACGCACCAATGTACTGAATCTTTCAAGAACTGCTTGGGGCACTTCAGTACTAATTTCATCAAGCAAAATTTTCTCCAGGGCATTAGTTGTTGCATTTGTCATTTTTATTTTCCCCTTTCTAATACAATTGTTTCTCATTAATTATTTATGCAAGTTGTGTGCCAACTTTTTCAATCTATAGAATAAAAAATATGGGACTTTTTTTAAACAAATACCCTGTCATTAGGGTTGTTTAGGATGAAAAAGGCTGCCTATAAGGACAGCCCACAACCTACAATTGAAAATATAACTCATTTTGTCTCATTGTCTTCTCGATTATTGGATATGTACTTAAGCCCAATTGAGATATTCTGCTCCCTTGTCCTTTTGTTCCAGAATAAATTAATCCTAAATCTCTTAATATTTCCATTCTGTGCCGAACCTGTTGGTCACTTAGAAGTATTCCTTTATCAGAACAGTAAGAAACGATTTTACCTCTTCCAATACTTTTCCGCTCATTTTTCGCTTCAAGCAGACAGGTAAGTATTGTATAAAAATCTACCAAATCCCATTCTTTTACCAATCGAACCACAAGCTCGTCCGATTCCGGAGGTGGCTTTTCCTCATACCTGAATTGCTCAGGCAAATCTTCCATTGTAACTATGTTGTTTTCCATAACGGTTGTCATGTATTGAACAACACTCACCAACTCTCTTACGTTTCCAGGCCAATCATAGTAAATCAGAGTATCCATTACTTCACTGGTTATAACGGGTATAGCAGAAGAGAAATTTCTGATAAAGTGATTTATTAAATCAGGTATATCTTCTCTTCTTTCTTTAAGCGATGGTATGCGTAATGGAAGTACGAACAAGCGATAATATAAATCCTCTCGAAAGCTTCCTTCCTCGACCTGCTTCTTTAAATCCTTATTGGTTGCAGCAATTACTCGCACATCTACTGGAATAATACTCCTTCCTCCAACTCTCATTACCTGCTTTTCCTGTAACACTCTCAAAAGCAATGTTTGCAGGCTTTTAGGAGCATCACCAATTTCGTCAAGGAAAATCGTCCCATTATGAGCTAATTCAAAAAGTCCTTGTTTGCCCCCCCTTACTGCTCCAGTAAAAGTACCTTCTTCATACCCGAACAACTCACTTTCTGCCAATGAATCGGGCAAGCCGGCAAAATTGACAGGAATAAAAGGACCATTTTTCCGTAACGAAAGCTGATGAACTGAATGAGCAAATAATTCTTTGCCAGTACCATTTTCACCCAAAATTAAGACTGTTCTATCCGTTTTCGCTATTTTATGCATAACAAGCTGGATATCTCTAATTTTTGGACTTTGCCCTATGATATCACCAACTGAATATTTTGGAGAAAAGCCCTTACTTTGTATTTTTTTTCTAATCTCCCTCTCCAACTGCTGTATTCTTGTAACATCCTGGAATGCAGTCACTTCACCTATATTTTTTTGTTCTACTTCAAAGGAGCTTTTATTTATAATTATTTTCCTGTCATTTAAAGAGATAACATGATTTTCGCCAGAGACCTGATCTTTTGTACTTGCACTGTTAATTGATAGCTTTGGCAGTATATCAGCAATGTTCCTGCCAAGTATTTCTTTTTCAGAACTGTTTATTCCGAGGATTTTTTTTGCAGAGTTGTTGATTTTTATTATGTTCTTTCCCGCATCTGTAGCCAGAATTCCATCGTGTACAGTATTTAAGATAGCATCCAGTTGTTGATTTAGATGGCTAACTTGGTTGAAGGAATATGAAAGCTGTCTGCTTAAACTAATAATTTCCTGTATATACCTTGCAGATTGGATATTCGCTCGATCAATATTAATATTTAATATGAGCGCTATTTCAATTAAAGTGGAGAAGTCCAAAGGCCTCAGCCCAATATTAATGATATTCTTTATGTCTTTAGGTACCATTTCAATGGCTTCAGGTACTATCGCGATATCAATCTTGGGGTATTTTTTTAATCCCGGAAAATAAGGAAAGAACTTAAACTTAAAACCAAAGTTCTCCAATAATTCTATTGTTTCTGATGCAGTGTCAGCTAAATTGTTGATAACAAGGCACTCACTCCCTTGGGGCAAAGAGATAAGTTTTTCCAGCCTGGCAACATTGATCGTCCGTCTTGCTATTAAAACTTTATCAGAGGGGTATGTATCGAGTAGAAGTTCTTTGTTGGATAAAAGAATTAAGTCTGCTTCTTCATCATTTTCATGCTCTTTGCTGGATAAGGTTGTCACTTCCCCCTGGAAAAAAGCAGTAATTTGGTCATTGAACAGTTTAAAGGTTCGATCATCTTTAGTAAGTACTAATATTCTTGGCAACCTAATCCCCCTAAAAGATTTAATATAGGGTATTGTAAAGTTATTCCACTGTTTAATCAATAAGAATATTCAAAAAAAATAGAAAACAACCTATGGAAAGGCTGTTGTAAATTTAATTCTTCATTTCAGCTCATTTTAATGACGATTTCTCCAAACTGCTGTCGTTCTTCTAACGCATGCTGAGCTTCAGCAATTTCATCCAACATATAAACCCTATGGATGGACGGGAATAACCTACCTTTCCACATAAGTTCAGTTACCTACAGGAAATCTTCCCAATTCCCCATAGGCACCCCGAGTATTTTACGGTGCCGCTGATAAATTTCCCTTATGCTCAGGTCTGGTGAATCTCCCGCAGTTGCTCCGGAAAGAACTAATTTGCCACCAATTTCAAGACATCGCAAGCTATGGCGAATGGTCGGCGCTCCTACTGCATCAAAATCAACGAAAACTCCTTGATTATTTGTCCAGACTAAAACTTCCGTTTCCCAGTCATCTTTGGAGTCAAACATCTCAATTGCCCCTTTTTCACGAGCCTTTTGACATTTCCCCTCTGTATTTGCTGTTCCAATCACTATGACGCCAGCAGCTACAGCTATTTCTACCTGCGCAGATCCAAGCCCTCCGGATGCCCCAACAACCTCAACAACGTAGTTTGTATAATTGGATCAATTGAAGAAAGTGCTGCATTATAAAAGGGATTAAATCAAGTCCTACTGCAAATACCATGATATAAAGAACCACTTTATAAGTAATAGCAATTGTGTACACAATTGCTATTACTGTACGAGAACCTCTCAAACAAACTGCTTAGCCACGCAATAGTTCTTGGCAAGAACAGCTAATATTTTTGTTGTCTGTATGAGATCTTCAATTTCCATAAACTCATCATAGCTATGTAGATTATTGTCACTCGTGCCAGGTCCAAAATTGATGCCTGGTATGCCTTGCTCTATAAACCAGCGAGTATCGGATTGCCCCAGCATCCCAACTACAGGCAGAGTTCTTCCCGTTACTTCCTTAATCGCGGATTGCAATTCTTTTATTAACGATGAATTCTCTTCGGTAACCGTTGGGTTGGTTTGAAAGTCTGGTAATCTCTCAACCTGAATATCCATTTCCGGATCTTCAAGCTGAAGCTTTTCTATCATTGTCGTTACTCTATTATAAATTTCAACAAGGGGGTGCTCAGGAATGACTCTAAAATCAACTTCTATCTCACATGAGCCTGGCACCACGTTGACTTTGGTTCCACCGTTGATCATTCCAACGTTAACCGTGGTATATCTCATGCCTTCAATCTCTGAAGGCTCATTCTCTAATTGCTTTTGTAAATCAGTAAGCCCTAGAATGACTTTTGCCATTTTTTCAACTGCGTTTTTCCCTTTCCATTTAAAAGCCGCATGAGCAGGAACACCCGTTGATTTTATTCTTAGCTGAAGGACGCCTGCCATTGCTCGAACGATGTGATTACTGTATCCCTCAACGACAACCATATCGCCAGATACTAAATTTTGTTTCGTAACGTAGCCAGCTCCTAATACGCCACCTGTTTCTTCATCACAGGTGGCTGCAATGATAATATCACCTTTTAATGAAATCCCGGACCTCTTCAAGGCAACAGCTGCCATAATATACGCAGCTAACCTTCCTTTTGAATCTGTAGCTCCTCTTCCGTAAATTTTACCATCTGCAATCGTTCCAGAAAATGGAGGGAATGTCCAAAGGTCAGCGTTGCCAATCGGAACGGTATCAATATGCGAATTAAAGATTAAGTTTTTCCCCCCCCCTTCTCCCTTCATTATTGCAATGACATTCTGGCGAGGTGTTGTCAGCTTCGCTTTATGAGTCTCCTCTTCAGGTACATTGACCACCTTGGTCTCAAAGCCTAATAAATTTAATTCATTCTGAAGAAATATCGATATTTCCTCATAATTCCCTGGTGGATTTTCACTCGGAATCTGAATGAGATTTTGCAAGAATCCTACAATTTCATCACTCATAGATTCCACTATTTTATTGATTATGTCTTCCATTCTTTGTACCTCTTTCTTTTATTTGATAATGAAGATCTATTCTAATTTTTTTATTCATATTTTAATCTTTCTTGACGAAATCATAGTTTTAGGGTTCGGTAGGGGATTGCATCAAAACCAACTGAGTCATAACCACTAAACAGCTTCATCCTCAAAAAAGGGCTGCAATGATCCTTTTGGAACTGGTTTTGTAATAAGACTAACCCCAATGAATAAAAGAAAACTTACAAATACTCCCGGAATAACTTCATTGAGCCCAAATGGGTTGCCTATTAAATACCAGATTAATGCAGTAGAGAATCCGCCGATCATTGATGCTATAGCTCCTGCAGCCGTTCCTCTTTTCCAGTTAAGGCCAAGAATAACTGTTGCAAAGAAAAAACTGGCTGTTAAAGACGCCTGGAGGATTACAATAAATTGAACAATATCGAGCTTTTTTAATGCTAGAAATATAGGGATTATTCCTAAAATTAAAACGGCCAGCCTGTTGACGTTCATTTTTTCCCGTTCTGTTGCATTCGGCTTTATCATTGTTGCATAGAAATCATGTGAAAATGCCGAAGCTGATACCATCATGATTCCAGAAACTGTACTCATGATCGCTGAAAGTATTGCTAATATAATGAGTGATCCAACAACTGGCGGTAGAATATTGATTGCCATGATTGTTGATGCAATATCCGGTGTTGACATATACGGATAAAGTGAACGGATAGCCATGCCTGATGCAGCAACAGAAATTCCAACTACCGCCTGGAAAATAAAGGAGTATCCAATTGCCAATTTTACGGTTTTACGATCCTTGAGAGTATACATTCTTGCTAATTCATATGGTGCTGCCGCCATGGAAAACCCAAATGCTGCTCCAAAGCCTAGCAACTCTTTAAATCCAAAATGCCAGCTTAACATATTAGGACTGAATTCAGATAAGAAGCTCCCGACAAATTCAGTTCCTCCTGCCTGATTAAAAAGCAATGGAAGGGCTGCAAAGAAACATCCAGCCATAATGATTGCTTGAACAAAATCACTATAAGCTGTCGCACGCATACCGCCGATCATTGTATATAGCAATGTAATACTTACAGTAATAACGGCCCCCCAGATAAATGGAATTCCGAAAAGAGTTTGGAAAATATTGCCTCCAGCCTGGTACTGCGCTGTCAAATAGACTGTATATGCAATTAAGATTAATAAAGCTGATATTGCGCGCGCAGCTTTACTGTTAAATCTTGTTCCCACATAATCAGGAACAGTCAAGCCTTTGAATGCCTGAAATTTTGGCCCAACAAGTGTGGCAGCCACCAGCCAGCCAAACCAAAGACCGCACCAAATCCAAAGGAAGCTTCCACCAGTTAAATAATGTACTCCAAGAGTCCCTACAAACGTACCTGCACTCATTTGAGTAGCAGCAAATGCGGCCCCTCCTACTAATGGACCAATTGATCTTCCAGCCACCAAAAAATCTTCTGTTCCTTTGTTTTTGGTTCCAGACCATATGCCTATTCCAAGAATGACTGCGAAATATAACACTAAAACCACATAAAATGTAGTACTAACATCAAACATTCCCATTCCCCTCCCCCTCCCTAGAATTTATTTTTCACTTTTTACAGCCCACATGAAATATCCTGCAATCCAGACAATTGTATAAATAATAAATAAGGTAAAAGGAGTTCCAAGATTAAACATTTGCCGCTTCACCTGCCTTATTTTTTCTTTCATTCAAAAGCCAGGCCAAAATAATGGCCAAAATAACTGCTAATCCGAAAATAGTATAAATATTTGAGGTAGTAAAAAATCCTGCAGGCGAAGCACCTGTTTCAAGACCAACAAAGCTTGGAATATTCATCATCTGCTCTTCTACAGATCCGGAATCTCCAGAATCAATAATTGGAAATGATTCATGAATATAGATCCCTTCAGGCAGATCTATATTTAGTGATATAACGTTTCCATTCCCATCTGTACTAAACGCTGGAACAAGTATAGGAATTTTTTCTATTTCAACGTTTTGTAATTGGTAAGAGATTTCATAAGTAAAATCCCCTTGAATCTCATCCGGAAGGTTCACATAAATTTTATCTACAGAATTTCCTTCCTGTGTTTGGTACTCCAGGTGCTTATTATTCGAGGTGATAATCAAATTTTCTAGTTTTGCACTTTCAATTTTTGTTACAATGTGCTCTAGTTTTGCATCGGGAATCGTTTCTGCATTTGCTATAGTAATTTCTTCCCTTACATTGACCGCATCCTCATAAGAAACATTAATATTGCCAGTCTTTAAAATTGGTGTTGCTTCTTCAGCTGAAACAGCATTCACAGAAAGAAACGAAATGGCTAATAGAAGCATCAAAACTTTTTTCATTTTTACTCTTTCCCCCTTAGACTTAATATTTCGCAAGAAGCTACATACTTAAGCGTATCATCTGCCTGACCGTCGTAGATTATTAAAATTCTTAATTTTCAATAATCTTTCAAAAGAAAAAATTCACATAGATGCTTTAGGCTCTCTAGATTTTATCTCGTTATTCTGATGGTTTTCGAGTTCACCAAGTGTAAATATTATCCTTAAAATAAAAGCAATTAAGCACACTGCCCAAATGATTTGGAAATTGCCAAATATATCATAAAGCATTCCATAAACATACCCGGAAATAGCCGAAGCTATCTGGCCAACAGTATTCATTATACTGATAACGGATCCCGCAATTTTCACATGCACGATTTCGGTCGCCAGTGCAAGCATGGGTGCCATTGACCATGAAATACCGGTTCCTATGACAACTGCCACAATATATATCCAAAAATCATCCAGGAGCAAAAGCCATAAAGAGCTAACAGCCATTAAGATACTCCCTATCAGTAAAGTTGACTTTCTTTGTCCAAGGAAATCAGAAAACTTGCCGGATAACGGGGCTGCAAATATTTGTGCCACCATCATGATTGCCATTACCCAGCCAGTTTCTTGTTTTGTGTACCCCAATGAAGATTCTAAATAGGTAGGCATCCATGCGAGGAAACCATATAGACCAAATAGACCAAAAAAAGCAATCCCCAACAAACGCTGGATTTTCTTATTTTTGAGTAACTCCGAGAAGCTGCCCGGTTTCATGTCTTCTTCTTGTTTACCTTCCGTACCGTTGTCTTTCATGGGAACCACTAAGAACAAAAACAATACCGGTAAAAGCATAAACGAGAGAACCAAATATAACCATTGCCAGTCTATCAGTGCAGAAAAGATCGGAAAGACAGTTAAGGTTAACAGCATTCCCATTCCTGCTGCTCCTTCTAATACGCCAATACTTACTCCGCGTTTTTCTTTAGGAGTAAATGTGGATATCAATTTGATCCCTGGCGAAAAAAGCATTGCAGATGAAGCACCCATAATAAACCGTAGTACTAGAGCCAAATAGAATGAATAAGTCAATGAAAATATAATTGAAGAAATCATCATTGTGATTAACCCAATAATGATTAAGCCCCTTGGTGAATATCTGTCTGCAAGCGTACCAGCTGGAATCTGAAAAACAGCATAACCCAGTAGAAAAACAGATACAAGACCGCCTGCTTCTGCATAACCAACACCATACTGATTCTTTAGATCAACTAGGAAAGGAACAACCTCCATACGGTGTGAGAAAGCGAGAAAGTGAATAAAACTGACAAAAATAACGATAAACCACTGTCTGTTAGTCACTTCTCTTACACCTCTGTTATATCATCGAATATATCCTGTATTCCGAATCCACTGCCATCAGGGATTTCCATTTCCCCCTTCACTACTAATTCTCCAAAAGGATCATCCTTCAAATAATACGGACCTACCATTTCATGGGAAAAATTCCCCGGCAATATAGTGGAAAGATGCAGACTTGCATTTGTTGCAAGCAGTGTATCCCAAGGGCTAATTAAAACACATTGCAGACCAATTGCTTCTGAAAATTGGGCGATTTGGACAGCAGGTGTAATTCCTCCGCATTTTATCAGTTTGATTCCAATAAGATCGACCGCTTGATGTTTAGCAAGCTGATAAACATCTTTAAGTGTGTGGGCACTTTCATCCGCCATAATCGGGATGAAAGTAGCCTCTCTTACTTGTTTTAATCCGTCAATATCCCAGCCCTGAACTGGCTGTTCGACATAATCAATATCGTATTCCTGGATCTCATTGATTACCTTAATTGCCGTCTTTACGTTATATCCCTGATTGGCATCTACTCTTAAATGCACGTTAGGACCGATTGCCTTGCGAATTTCTTCAACGGCTTCAATGTCTTTCCTAAAGTCACTTCCTATTTTAATCTTGATTGTATCAAATCCCTTGATCGTCATCTCTTTGGCGAGGCTAGACATAATCTCTGGTGAATCGTCTCCTAAAACATAGGCGACACGGATTGGCCCTTTATTTTCGCCACCCATTAATTCAAACACTGGGGTATTTAGCCTTTTCCCTTGAAGATCCCATAATGCCATATCAATAGCCGACTTGGCCCCTGTTGCCTGGCCAACGACATTCCCCATGATATGATGAAGATCTTTTAAGGAATAAATAGGTTTTCCAATAATGGCCTGTGCAAGATTTTTTTCAACTAACAACTTCATCGTTTCTGCTGTTTCACCAGTGAAAAATGGCAGCTCTGATGCTTCTCCTAATCCTGTTAGCCCAGTATCTGTTGTTATTCGTACAATCAGGTGGGATTGATATGAAGGAAAATCTCCGTATGATGTTTTAAAACTGACATTCAAGGGTGTTCGGATAACTTTTGCCTCAATCTTGGCAATTCTCAAAGAGTTCTCCCCCTTATTAATATTCTTTTGGTGAATTTATTTTCTGGTATAATGATTAGGTTTTATTAGGATGAAGTAGAACTTTCTTTCCTCACCAACAGTCCAGCTGAGGAATTGACTTTCCCTAATGAAAGCTTTGGAGGAGTCAGATAAGCAACTTTCGAATGGCTAATTCCGGCACCAACAAGTGCTTCTGCCATTTTCAAAGAGATTTTTCCTGGATTTATGACCGGAACTCCTAATTGCTTTGTCATTTCTTCAGCTACATTAAGAAACCCCATAGACATACACCCTAACACTAGAGTATCTGCACGATCTTCCGTAATCGCCTTTCTTCCCTCTTCAACAAGTTTACGGATTGTTCCTTCCCGATCATTTGCCAACTCAAGAACCGGTGTTTCAATAGCACGAACGGAAGCAAGTTTTTTCCCAACTCCTGCTTTTTCCACTAAATGATGCAGTGGATTTACAATGCTGTTTGTTACGGTTATGATGGAAAATCTGTATCCACACATAGCAGCAGCCATCACCCCTGCTTCTCCGGGACCAACTACCACCATTTTTTCTGTCACTTCTCTGATTGCATCTAGCCCTGGGTCACCATAACATCCTAATATGGCCGCATCATAACCTTTTCTCTCCATTTCCAGCATCAAATCCACAGTGCTTGGGATACTTAAGTACTCTTCATACAATGATTCGATTGAAGCTGGGCCTTCTTCCACATCTACGATATCAACAATAGTAGCTGGTGCAGCATAGGACCGAAGGATTTCTAATCGCCTCTCCATTTCTAGACGCCCTTGTTCATTTCTGCTAATCGGTCCAGGAAGTACATACACTATCTTCAATTTAATCCCTCCTTTTGTTTTCAAATATAGATGCAAGAACTATGCCAAGTTTAGGAGATGAGCTAGAAAAATAAACTTTTCAGGAAACTTCTATATATTTTTTTATTTGTGATACAAGTATAAGTATGAAGAGGGTTCTTTTAGGGTTGGTTTGGAAATAGTTAGGGTGTTATCTAATTCACGGAATCTTTTACTCATCGAATGCTAGCCAGAACTAAAAAAGCAGAAGATGGCTTATTGAAAGCCCCCTTCTACTTTTTTATCATGATTTACCAATTGATTTCAAATCGGTTAATACCTGACATATTGCTTTTATTTCATTAAAAAATATTCTATACCTATATTATCATTTGGCGAATGGTTATCTTCGTCTGCGTTGGCATATGGCACTAGGACAGAAGGCAGTCCCAAAATCTTCGTAAATACGTAGTCTGGAAATGTCTCGCCAATGGCTGGCATAACAATTGGTTCCAATCATATGACTTTCTGATTGCCTGAATGATCATTTGTACAATTTCCAAGTCAAAAGAGGAGTTCTTGAGGGCTCTACCATTCCAAGGCACTTTACTTTAACACCAGATATTGGAATCTATGCGGTCTTCTGACGGGCCTGTATTAATAGAGGGTTTCTATAAATATGTGAGAAAACCTGCGGCGATTGATACACAGCATTTCACAGTATCCTAACATTACCATGGGTATACCATCACTATGGAGTGGACCATCAGATGTATAGACTAAACCGGCTTTTAACAAATCCTTATTTTTCTAACAAAAGGTTCGAAGTTTTTACTTAAGCTTTCTTCTTCCCCGTCAAACACCATTTTTCACATTACCAGGTAGCTTTCCGTTTGCTTCAAGAAGGGATTTGACCGCTAACACATGGGCCATTAACTGGCCTTTGGTGTCACCTGCACCCCTTGCGTATATCTTGTCATTTCTTATTTCAGGTTCGAAAGGCGGGCTATTCCATTCCTCTTATGGCTCAGGAGGCTGCACATCATAATGAGCATAAATGAGAATAGTAAAATTATTCTCCAGAGAGATAACTTCTCCATATACAATTGAATACCCATCTGTTTTATAAACCCCTTTGTAATGATACCGGATTCTTGCATCAGCTCAGTAAGTACATCCTTACATTCTGTCATACCAATATTTTGAGCACTTATACTGAGTTGTTTCAACAAACGAAACGGATCATTAAGGTAATCTTGTTTATTCTCATCTATTAAACGATTAACATTTTCCACTTACATATATTCACCCCAATCCAGAATAAATTCTTACCAATCATCTTTTAAAAAGAAGGGAGTAATGAACACCAGCTCTTTCTTCTGTAATGTATTAAACCGTCATTTTCCAAAAAATGTATTCAGTTATTCCGGTTTTTCATAAGACTATCGTCGTTCTCCAAGCTCTATTTCTATAATCATAGTTAACACAGCCAACAATCTCTCTCCTCCTTTTATTCCAAATATCAATAATACATACTTATTTCAGAGGTTTTAATATTATCAGCCTTTAAGTTTTTCAATTGATTTTTTAACTGTACGTATCGCTTGTAAAAATGAATAGTTGACTTTATTGAGATTCCTTCTTAATTCGGTTAAAAGGAGGTTAAATTCATGGCCTTCTTCTTGGAGTAATGCCAGCTTTTCAGTGCCTGACAGCAGCGGCAGTGGGGATAGCTTCATTGCAGGATCATGGTGGAAGCGGTCTCCCTGTACATAATTAAGAGTAACTAAGATTCTAGAAAGGGACATTATCGTTTCATTAAACTCTTTAATCTCGTACTCTGACAGTGGTGTTTCTGCTAGATTCATTAATTCGTTAATGAGTTGTTTCAATTTATCGGTACGTTTTAAAGTAAGGCTTAAATCCAATCTTCCTTCGACTTTTGACTGATAGTCCTTAATAAATTTATCAAGCTCATTGACGGCTGCCATTTGATTGATAGGCAGCAAAACAGCAGAGCATGCCTCATACACGATTGATAAGTAAATTTGGCAGTCACGCTCAAGATTTTCAGGTGAAATTTTATCTATTGTATCTTCGGTTGTATGCCACCACCAGCCAAATCCTCCTGCTTTACCACCGCCAAATAATTGAGAAAATGCTTCTGATGCCGGGTTGTTTGACTGAGGCTGTTCCGATAATCCCATAAAAAGTGAAGGAACTCCTGGACCCCAGAACGATTGATCCCCAGCTCTACCAAAGCGAGAACCCTCAAACTCATCGCCTGTTAACTCCCTAATCGATCGTTTAGCAAGATCCCTTGTTTCCGCCATGCAATTGGCCTCTGTTAATATTGATGCCCCTTTGCCTCCAACAGAATCAACATTAATATGAAGAACACAATTTTCGTGCAATTCTTCCCAATGTGCATCACAATACAACGCGGAACCAGCATAACGTCCATGGGAGTGTCCTGACCAAAAGGCAAGCCTTAACGTACGGCGAAGCTTCTTTTTATGGCTGGATAGTATCCTCGCCACTTCCAACATCGTAGCATCTGCGGTTCCATTATCCATTACCCCATAATGCCAAGAATCAATATGACCACTAAACAAAACAAATTTCTCTGGTTCTACATTGCCCTTTATTTCAGCAGTAAGTGTAGGTATTTTTCTCCAGCCAGTATCAACAATTGTATGAAGCCATCCTTTGGTGGAATTTTTATTTTCAACGATCTCTTTAATCACTTCGCCATCATGATAATTTACAGATATAACTGGTATAGCAGGTAATAGAATAAAGGTGTCAGTGGTTGGGTTCCCCCATACAGGTGATACAATCATTTCATGAGTATGCTCAGCATTAATAAAAATACAAGCCTTTGCTCCAGCCTGCTGTGCTTCAAGAACTGCACCAGGTATGGCAAGGCCATCTAATAGAACAATTTTCCCTTTTACCGGTTGCTTTTCATAATTTGCTGATATCGATTTTCCTGCATAAACGACTTCAGCTTCTAACCCCTCAGCGCCCGTCGAAACAGCCATCGAATGGGTAATAGAAGGAAAGTTCCTGCCTTCTATTTTCAGCAATGCTTTTCCAGGCAGACTAATATATGCATCACTTAAAGTTAACTCTGCTTCTAGTCCGAATTCCTCCAGCTTGGCTTTCACATAATCAAAAGCACGAAGTTCTTCTTCCGTTCCTGATAAGCGAACCTCTGAAGCAACGTTTTTTGTAAACTCCATTAAAAGTTCTTGATTAACTTCCTCAATCAGTTGATTTTGTATAGATTTCAAATGTTTCCCCACGTAAGTTTCCCCCTTTTTTAGCTTCCCAATTCTTTAAGCAGCAAAGCAAGTAGAGCGCTCCTTTTTGGCATCTCAGAAATAAACAAATGCTCATGCAGCGCATGGGCTCCGTCCCCAACTGCACCTAATCCGTCAAGGGTTGGTGCAAAAGGAGCTGTAAAGTTTCCATCGCTTCCTCCCCCCGTTTCTTTTTCTAGTAACGTAAAACCAAGATCTTCTTTTGCAATTTTTTTAGCCTTATTGTAAAGGTTAACTACTTCTTCTGTTCTTTCCAAGGGCGGCCGATTAACACCGCCTGAAACTTCAACCTGAAGTCCCTCTATATTTGGTTTTAAATTTTTAATAATAGGAATGACACGGTCGAATTCAGCCTGTGTCTTTACTCGCAAATCAATATCCGCATTCGCTTCTGCAGCAACTACGTTAATGGTCGTTCCTCCCGAAACGGTTCCTACATTAACAGTCGTCCCTTTTTTTAAATCTGTTAACTTGTACAGGTAGGATACCTGTTTACTAAGTTCATGGATGGCGCTTAACCCTTTTTCCGGTTCCACTCCAGCGTGAGCAGCTCTGCCCTGGATAGACAGTTTAAACATCCCTACACCCTTTCTGGATGTCTTTAATGCTCCTTCTGTCGATATAGCAGGTTCCAATACAAGTACACAAACACTTTTTTTCGCTTCCTCTTCAATTAAATGCTGTGAAGTGGGGCTTCCCAATTCCTCATCAGATGTAAATAGGAACACAACTTTTTTAGAAAGCGTTTCATTAAGCTCCTTAAGTGCATGCAGTGCGTATAAGCCCTGAACTAAGCCGCCTTTCATATCAAAAGTGCCTGGACCATATGCTTGATCGTCTACTATTTTAAAAGGGATTTTTTCAAGGATGTCTCCTTTTTGCCACACTGTATCAAAATGCGCCAAAATTAGAATCTGTTCAGTACCACTTCCGAATTCGCCTTTAATGTGATTTCCATAAAGGTCATTCTGAATTGTTGTTGTTTTACCGCCAGTCATTTGTCTAAATAATTCGGCGATATAGGCTCCCAATTCATCATTTAATTTTTTATCAACCGTAGTCGACTCTTTTTCTACTAATATCTTTAACATCTCAATCATTTCAGACTGTTTGCTTTGGAGAAAATCTGTTATCCTGCCTGCTGTGATGTTACTCATCCTTTCCCTCCTAAATCTTATTAACGAATTTAAATTTTTTAACCTTTTCTATCAAAGTGTCGCTAACATATTTCTGAAAATTCAGAAATAATGTAGTATAAAACGGGTACGATTATGTTCCTACTTCCCAATCATATGTTTGTTTATAAATAGCAAGGAGCAACGAAGAATCCATTAATTCAATACCTTCAATTTTACTCATTTGTGATTTAAAAACTTTATACAGTTCTTCATTTGAAGATGTGATTACTTCTGCATATATATCATAAACACCAGTCGCTGCTGCGACAAAACGGACTTCTGGAATTTTCACAAGTTCACTTATAACATCTTCAAGTAAATGAAGTTGAACTTTTATTCCAAACATTGTCACTGAAGGATTCCCAGTCTTAAAAGGATTCACAACACCTACGATTTTAAGTATTTCGTTTTCTGTAAGCCTTTGAACTCTGTTTCTCACTGTTCCTACTGTGATTCTCAACTCTTCGGCTATTTCCGTATACGAAGTTCTTCCGTCTTTTTGTAGTCGTGTAATAATTTCAAAATCAAGATCATCTAAAATCTGCTGTTGTGTGTTTTCGGCCTTTACATTTTTTTTGATTTCGCGCACCATCTTTCAAGCTTTATTATAAAAATTATAATTATTTTTATAATAATTAAAAAATTTTTTATTTTCAATCATTAATTTTATAATTTTTTAAATCACATTCGATGCAATTGGTTGTTTTAGTATAGTTAGTTCAACTGCAGTTAGGTGACTTGTTTCATTTTTTCCTCTCTATCCAATTCAATGGATAGAGCAATATCGTAAGTAGTCTTAGCAAAATCCTCAAACCTACTGAAATGATAAAAGTTTAATTGGTTTCTCCCCCTACTAACAACAAAGTTGGTTGTAAAGTTAATATAGTTTTGTGGGCAAAGTTTAATTAAGTACTTATATTAATTTTGGGAAGATGTTTACGAACTGGAACGTAAACTTGCAGGTGAAAATAGTCCTTTAGTAAGAAAGGATGCCGATATGTCAATGCCCGTATGAGAGAAAATAATACCATATCATTTGGCTATCGCCCCCATCTAGCTATCCGGCTTACCCTGCTTCCCATGCTTTAATCCTAAGTCTGGTGATGAAAAAGGGGCACTTTTTGCACTGAAAATCACCTAACACTGATTTCCTATTTAGTCCTAAATCCATTCTCTACAGCTCCCTTTTACTTTTATGTATCACCTTTTACCGGTAGATCTTTCTACTTTCGATGAGTTTCAAACGCCGCTTGCTGCAGTGATGGAGCATTGCAGACGTTATACTTTTTTGTGCCTTTGTCAATGATTCAGTGTGACTAACCCTATATCTTATGGCTGTTTCCTTTTTATTTGTATCATCGTATACGTCTTCAAGCTGAACTGTTCTTCAGTTTTAAATCTTCAACACGGTTAACAAGCTTCGCGAAACCGTCAATATGACATTCTACTACATCACCGTCACGAATCACGACTGCACCAGGTGTTCCTGTAGAAATAATATCTCCTGGCAAGAGAGTCATGACTTTCGAGTGGAAGGACACGAGATTCCATGGTCGAAAGGTCATGTTTGATATCACATTCTTTCGGTGTAAGTGTCCATTAATAACGGTAGAAACATGTAAGTCTAGTACTTCCTCTACCTCGTCTTTCGTCATGAGTTCGGGACCGAAGCTAAAGAAGGTATCAAAGCTTTTTGAACGAGTTAAATATCTTGGGTTCCGTTGTAAGATATCTTCTGCTGTCATATCGATTATCGTTGTGAAACCTGCAATTACGTCTTTTGCATTTTCCTCCGAGACATTTTTGCATTCCTTGCCAATAATGATGCCTAATTCCGCTTCTGCTGTTGTTCTCTCAGATTGTAGAGGGATTTTAATTACGTCATTTGGACCAATAATAGTCGTATCTGGCTTCATGAAGCTTGCTGGTTCTGTGTTCGGTGCTGTTTCACTTAGATCAGAAGCATGTTCTGCATAATTTAAGCCAATTCCCCAAATTTTCCGAGGAAAGCGGTATAAAGGTGCATAATCTACATTATCCATTGCAATAGCTTCACATTTTTCGAGTTCTCTTTTCCCCTCAATCTGATACCAGTCTATGATCTCTTCTAGCTGACGAGATTGAATTATTTCAAGTAAAGAAGTGTGCCAATTTTTCCCTAATGTGTTATTAACCGCTTTCAAAAGAATGATCCCTTTTTCTACGACAATTGCCCCCATCTCGTTATTATTTCTTTTAATGGTTGCGAAGCGCATATGATTTCCTCCCCTATTAAACTTTGTATTGAATTTGAATTGTGCCCCAAACCTTCAATAGTATTTCTATCAAATCATCCGGAAGTTCGAGACACGTGATCATCTGAACAGATTCTTCTGTCCATTATCCATGTCTTTAAGTCAATGCCATTAATATCGTTAAAAAAGAGCTGAAGGTTTTTATATTCTATCACTAGCGTTAAATTAATGTAATTCTATTATTCTTAAAATAAAAATATTCTGTATTTTTTCTAAACATAAATTTCGTTGTAATGGATCGTACATCCAAATTCCCTAAGGAAAAGTAAGGGGATTTTTAATACCATATTTCAAGTTCTCACTATCAGTAAGACTGTTATTTTTATTTGTTTCCAACTATCAATTATTTCATTAAATTAAACACAGTGAATATCAAGATTTTTATAAATCAGATACTTGGTTTTTTGAAAATAATAGGTAAGGGGGGGATCTCCTTACCCTCCTTTGCAATATACTGAAGTAGTGCCATTAGGCGGCTTAGAACAAACACACAGAGGAGTTCTCTCCTCTGTGTGTTGTTTTTCATTCAAATGTGATTTTTATATTTAGGATGTAATCAGCTGCTTTTTGTGCTTGGGCTGTTGCCTGTACGACAAGGCGACAATCATCCTTTATCTTAACCATGACTTTATATAACTAGCGCTATTTTCGATAATATTGTTATCAATTTCGGCAACCCTGCACAACATCGCTGCGACCATTTCAGCGACTAATTCCTCTTTGGAATACACTTCATCCCCGAAAGTTACGCCTGCAGTTGTAATTCCTGTACGGGCTAGCCTTGATGAGTGCCCAGTACTATGAATCATTTCATGGAATACCGTGCTGTAATACTCTTTAGCAACCTTAAAATCACAAATAGGAGGGCAATTGATTAGATCTAATACTGGGAGATAAACAGCTCTCACCGGTTTGAACGTATAATCCCGACCATGTAAGAACCGTTAACCATTCCGCTTTTCCGATTGGATCATACTCAAACGCTTCTGACTCTCCTGTACTCGTTAGCCCCTCGACCTGTGTATTATTAATATCAACCACTAATCATAGCGCAAACATGGGATCACTTCTTTTTCTTCTGTTTCTCTATTTTCTTTTTCAATCCACTTCCAAAAAACAACGATTCGGCTCTTTTCGCCTTTTTTCACTTTTCCTCCTGTTTCTTTTAATTGCATAAATGTTTCATATTCTCCTTGGTCTAACAACCTTATATTGATTCCTCTATAAGCATTATGTGTGTTCCAATTGGCTTACATTCTCATTGGTCCAAGGATTACAACTTTTTCTAGCTGTTCATCATTCGGTTTGTGACGATCTCGTATACATTTCGTTTTTTAGTTATGTTTTTTTCCCCCTTTTCTTTTACCAGCCTTAGCTTTGATGCCCCCTTTTCAAGGGCACGTTATATCACGGGAGATCGTTTGGAAGAGTACGAGGCCAATCCAACGAGAAACCGATGATATACACGTAATTGCTACGATGCGGAAGAAAATAGAAAAAAGGAGATAAAAATAACAGCCATTTGACTGCTTTCCATGGTTGGATCTTCAGTTTTTATGCTTACGTTCAATACGTTTATAGGGTAACAGAACAGGATCCCAACAGCTGTAGACGCAAGTCACAGAAATGGGGTTATCATCCTTTGAGTATCAAAGCTACAAGTATTCCTGATTGAAATAACGAGCATATGGGCATAGGCTTACCGAGAATAGTGCTATATCCCCCTACCTAAAAACTTATTCTTAATTTTCCCATTCCACTAAAAAGACAAGTCAGGTTCGTTCAACATTGCTTTCGAAGTTGGATAACCAACAAAAATTAGTCATTTAACAAGACTTTAAGGTAATAGATAGGTTAAAATTAGCTCATAAAAGATCAACTAAACTTTTATAAGAAATAACAGGGGGAGTCCATTTGCATAGAAGTAAAGAATTACACGTATTTTTATTAGATAGGGCAAAAAATCTTACAGAGGCATGGTATGAATCTCTAGATAAAAGTGATCCGTCTGGAGTATATGCATCTACAGATCCTGAAGTAATCAGTACACTAAAAAAACAAAACTATGATTTTCACTTACATCTTTGTGGGGTTTTTATAGAAGAGGAAAGAAAATTCTTTAACGATTTTCAGCAATGGATCCTATCCATTGCACAAGATGAGCAGCATTACAATACACCCATTCATTTTACTATAAGAGAATTTTTCAGGGTCCAAGATCAGTACCTTGATTTTATTATGGAATTTGTTTCGTTGCATGAAGGTGAAATTAGCGGTAAAACCTACAATATATGGAATCGCATGATTATTAAAGTCTTTAATAATGTAATGGTTAAATTTGTAGAAGAGCATCAAAAATTTGCAGAACAAAAATTATTAGCCCAACAGGAAATGATACAAGAGTTAAGTTCCCCAATCATTATACTTAATAAAAACACAGCATTGCTTCCACTTGTAGGCGACATTGATACACGAAGATCGGTGTTCATTCTAGAACATACCCTGGAGCAATGTTCCCAAAAAAGGGTTAACAACCTTATTATTGATTTATCCGGTGTCGTCATGATTGATACGATGGTTGCGCAGCAAATTTTCCATCTTGTCGACGGATTAAGTTTAATCGGTGTTAAAACGACCCTTTCAGGGATTAGACCTGAAATAGCTCAAACGATCGTTCAGCTAGGGCTACAATTTGATAAAATATCCATTAAATCTACTCTTGCTGAAGCTCTAGCTTAGATCTTAGATTGAATTGAATATAACAAACTGGCTGCCTAATAACTTGGCAGCCTTTTCTCCACGTCTTAAACGGGGCAATAGTTAAACAAAAGCTTATAGCCGCTTCGATGGGCTTTTTAGTTTACTGAACGAACTGGACAGTTATTTAAGAATGAATTCTCTCTAAATAATAGTTCTTAACTTGTCATCGCGTTCTCTAACAATCAAATATATTTTTTAGAATATAATTCCTAAAAAAGAACAACTCCCTCTGTGGTTGTATATCCTCATCAATTTTCCTTCTTTAATAATTTGTCAGCATCTTTTGGATGTTTCAGACTATTGTCAACTCAAAAAGGAGACAAGATAAGCTTACCTGTGCTTTTTCTGTTTTCGATTAATTCGTGTGCTTCTTTGGCTTCAAAAGATTAAATTTTTTGGTGATAACCATTTTTAGACTACCGGCTTCTATATAACCCAGTACTTTCTATGCTGTATGACGCAACAAATCCGGTCGATACTTTCGAGTTGTCCCCAAACTGAATCCAAGAACAGATCGACAACTAAAGTGTAAATCTATTGTTTGTATGGTAACGCTTTGACCACTTACATTCCCGAATTGAACTAACCTTCCGTAGCTAGCTAAGTAAGATAAACTTCTTTCTGTTACTAATCCCGAAATATTTAGCTTCTTTCTGGCTCAGCACTATCATTTATCCCCTATTACAAGTTTTTTAAGTTTAGCTCCTGGCGGATTGGATCAGATGGGCATCATTGCATATGAAGTCAATGCCGACTTAACTACTGTCACCAGCTATCAGGTAGTTGATATTGTTTTTATTTATATCGTGATTCCTACAATGCTAAAAATGGTATTGTTATTAATAAGGAAAAAACATTAGCTCCATAACATTAATAGAATAAACAACTAATAAAAGTCTCGTTCTTTCTGCTTCCCTATTGGAATTCATTGCCGCTTTTTTGCAATGCTTGTTGTAAGCTGAATAACACGTCCCATGCTGTTGTCATCTTCAAGAATCATGACTATCCATCTTTCCAACTTAATTTATATGGATAGTCCTGTCCATTTCCAATAAGTAAAGTAAAATAGAAGCATAACCAACATATAAAGCGGCATAAGAACGATGCTAATTTTTAGCAAATGCCGGGCATCATAGGTGATTTCACCTTCTTCATAATAAAGAAGCAGCGCTTTTGAACTGACAGGGAATGTCACACAATAATTCATGCCGATTAAACTTAAAAAGACAACAGCAGCTGGTTCTGCACCTATTGTCTGCCCAAATAATAGCAAGCTAGGCACAAAAACAATAGCACGTGTTGTGTGTGATGTAATATATAAATGGCTTGTCACAGTCACAAATAAAATTAACAGCACAATCACCCATTCTGGTACGCCCATAAATAAATGCAGAACCCCGATCATTTCTTTTTCAATATAGCCAACAACACCCGAATCCACCAATACTTTTCCGAGAGCTGTAGCGGCAGCCACAAATAAAAGCAAGTTCCAGGAAACAGCATTTATCCCCTTCTTCCAGCTGATTACTCCGTAATGAGGCAGCATAAATAAAAGAGAACCGATAATGGTAACAAACGCGATTTCATATCCATGGACATTTTCAGCCACCCATCCGATAATCAAAGCAACTAACAGCACTACAGTCTTTTTTTCCTTTAGGGACATAGGCCGTTTTAGTTGGGCAGCAGTTTGATTTAAAGATGTCAACTGTCTGTCCGTAGCAGCGGTCTTTGGCCACAACAGTAACTTAATTATATACATCGTCAATAGGGTAATCGTAATGGTAAAAGGGACTCCCCATATTAGCCACTGGATAAATGAGATCGATTCTCCAGACGCAGTTTCCAAAAGACCGACTCCGATTAAATGAGAACCGGCGCCGATCAAGGTGGCAGATGTGCTCATTAAGATAATGACGGGTGCTAAAACAGCCAGTACCTCTCTTTCTTTATCTGAAAAATAAACACCCAGCTGTTTGATGATTGGCATGGATAGGGCAGCTCTTCCTGAAGTAGACGGAATAAAAAAAGCTGATATGCCTAACGTGTATGTAAAAGCTCTCACAATAAAATTTTTATTTTTTGCCCGGTTCACCATAGCGTGGCTAAACCGCTCAGCGAGTCCCGACTCTTTAATCGCTTCTCCAATCACAAAAGAACCGAGCATAAGCCATACCACGTCTTCACCGAATGAATGATACAGCAATTCCGGCTCCCCAGCCTTCATGAACACAATAAAAACAATAAGCGAAATGGCTACAAAACCAGCCGGGATTTTTGTGGTGATCCAGAGCGTCATGGCAGAAAGAAAAGCAAATAGCGAGACCTTTGCTGAATAATTCAGACCGTCCGCCATGACAATAAAGAGAAAAAATAGAACATGAATGGCTAAAATAGCTAAAGTTCTGGTGGAAAATCTATTGATTAGAAGAACCCGTTTTTTCTCTTGTCTCTCATATCGGTCTACTCTCTTTGCCATATGATACAATCCTTTCTCCAGCATTTTTTTGATCGGCCATTTTCAAGCCAATGGTAATTTGACGAAGGATACTTTCCACACTTTCTTCAATCCATTGAGGTGCTTTGAACATCGCTTTCTCTAACGTTACGGGTTTTTGGATAATACTTACATACGCATCAATTCCCCTGTCATAATTAAGTGCAGCTCCTCGCCCAATTGTTCCTGTTATGGCAATGACAGGAATGCCGTATTTTTTGGCAATGCGTGCGACTTCACAGGGAATTTTGCCATCGGGAGTCTGAAAATCCAGACTTCCTTCCGCCGTGATGACAAGGTCAGCAGAAGCTATTTTTTCTTCAATTTGGATAAAGTCCATGATTAAATCAAAACGCGGATGCAGCTTGGCGCCCGTAAATGCAAGCAGTCCGGCTCCTAGTCCTCCCGATGCCCCGCTTCCTGGAGAATGACGGATATCCATCGCCGTTGACTTTTCAATCAGATCCGCATAATGTTCCAGTGCCATTGAAAGCCTATCGACCTGCTCGGCAGAAGCACCTTTTTGCGGACCGAAAACTCTTGCCACTCCCCGCTCTCCGCACAATACATTTTTCCAGTTACAAGCAACATCAATGGAAACATCACACAGTCGTTTATCTAAATGCGTTAGATCAATCGTTGCTGCTTTTACTAAATTTTCACCACACCTTACTTTAACCACATGCTGTTGATCATCAAGAAAGCGAACGCCGAGCGCCTCGGCCATACCTGCACCGCCATCAGACGTACCAGAATCTCCACAACCAATAATAATTTTATCTACCCCTACGTTTAAAGCATCCAGGATCAATTCTCCCACACCATACGTGGTGGTTTTCAATGGATTTCTTTGATGACGCGGCACCAGCTTTAATCCTGCCACAGCTGCCATTTCAATCACAGCAGTCCGCGTATGTCCTTCTGCAAAAATACCGTAATAGCTATTGATTCTTTCACCTACAGGACCCGTGACATCTTTATAAATCAGTTCACCTTTTTTAATCTTGACGATCGCTTTCGTAAAACCTTCTCCTCCATCGATCATGGGAATCATTTCTGTTTTAATAAACGGGTCAAAACGTTTCGCCCCTTCTCCCATTGCGCAAGCTACTTCTTCCGCGTCAAGACATTCTTTAAAACCGGATGGTATCATAATAACCTTCATTTAAATTTCCTCCTCGTAATATGTGGTTACTTAGGAGGATACCTTTAAAAGACTAGTATTTAATGAGTGTCGCATTAAAATTTGATGAGAGAAGAAAAGATGCTTTTGGAGAAACAGACAATTTTTTGTCTTATATTTTCGTATGTGAATACATTCCAGTAAAATAATCTATCTATATAGGATTTATTTTGTTTACTATTAATGTTAATTATCGAAAAAAGATAGTGTCAATATTTTTGTGTAAATGACTTTACAACCTTTTCAGGTAGATCATCACGCTGTATTTAAAATGGGCTGGTTCGAAGGATTGATTTTGTTGATGTTTAGGAAAGGGCTAGCCCTTTCCTAAACATCAACATTTCACGCCGGAGCGTCCCTCTTATTCTGCCGATTCATGTATTTTCTCAAACATCTCTGCTAACGCTGCACGGGCCTTATTAAACCCGATGTGGCAGCGTGTGGCAAGGCGTTGATTGTCGTCCTCGAATTGCGTTTCTAAGAAACGTCCTAGTGATTCTTCGTTCGGAAACTGTTCTTTGCGTTTCGTATATTTCTTGATTTGTTAATTAAAAGACTCAATTAAATTTGTCGAGTGAATACTGCGCCAAATATCTTTTGGGAAGCTATAAAACGTAAGTAGATATGCATTTTCTGTTAATGATTTAACGACTTTTGGAATGTCTTTTTCCAGGTGTCACAAAATGTATCAAACGCTTTTTGACCGTCTTCACGACTCACTGCTTGATGGATTTTTTTGAAATCATCACACACTGCTTGGCGATCTTCCACGCGAACTTTGTGCGAGATATTGCGTGCAACATGAACGAAACATGTCTGGTATTTGGCTTTTGGAAAAACCGTTTGAATGGCGTCTGCACTGCCTTTTAAACCATCTGAAATAAATAACAACACGTCTTCTATACCACGTTCTTTTAGTTTTTCTACTAGCTCGTGCCTATTGTAGGAAGATTCAGTTGGAGAGATGGTATAGGCTAGTACTTCTTTTGAGCCATCCTAACGAATACCAACTGCAATCTAGACAGCTTCTTTTGAAACCGTGTCACGACGCACTGCGATATAGGTCGCGTCTAAATAAGCGCAAACATAGCGTTGGTGCAGAGTACGATTATTAAGAGCTTTAACTGTCTCAGAAACAGCTTTTGTCCTATTCGAAATCGTCTGAGGTGTATCGTGATGCCCATACATTTTTTCGATTAATGACGAGATTTCTGCCATCGTGATTCCCTTTTTAAAAAGATGAATAACCGTTGCTTCAAGCGTATCATTTGAACGTTTATAGGGTGCCACGGTCTGTTGTTTGAAATCACCATTGCGATCACGAGGGACTTGGATGTTCAAATCGCCGTATTCCGTATGAAATGTGCGTGAAGAAGCCCCATTGCGTGAGTGGACTGAGTTAAAACCGATGCGGTCATATTTTTCATAATCTAGGAATTCTGTTCGTTCTGTTTCCAGCAGCGTATTCACAGCTGTTTCTAAATGCGCACGAAAAACTTCGGTAATATCTTGTTTGTGGTGACTTGATTCTTCCAAGAAAAGGTCTTCCTTTTTCTATGTTTTTAGTTATTTACACAAAATATTTTATACTCTCATCTTTTTTCAAAACCCGCTCATTCTGTTTGTTCATATATCAAGGTTATTAGTATTAATTTAATCAAACTTTATTCAAAAGCAACATTAGTAAACTTCCTTTTTGTTCAATCAAATGAGAAACCGTTATTGATCAAGACTAGCTGCTACTTCCTTCAACCTAATAAAGGATTCTTCTAAAACATAAGAGGGTGAAGGCTTGCTGAAATAATACCCTTGTACTTCGTCACACCCTTGTTGTTTTAAAAATTGTATCTGCTCTCCTGTCTCGACACCTTCGGCAATCACGGTTAAATTTAAGTTTTTGGCCAGAGATATAATTGTTGTAATAATAGCCTGGTTTGCAGGATCCTGGAAGTCTAGGATAAATTCGCGTGCAATTTTTAATGTTTGTATCGGAAAATCTTTTAAATAGGCAAGAGATGAATGCCCTGTACCAAAATCATCAATGGAAATACGGATCCCGTTTTCATTTAACAACAATAGTTTTTCCATGACTTCTTCGATATGATTTATCGCAAGTGTTTCTGTAATTTCAAGGTCCAAACAACGTGGGTCGAGCCCGGTTTCTTTCAATATTTGTTGAATAAGGTGTACAAAATTATTATGTTGAAATTGTTTAGGTGAGATATTAACCGCTATTCACAGCGAAGAATGCCTGCATCATGCCACTTCTTCATTTGCTGGCAGGCTGTACGAAGAACCCATTCCCCAGTCGGTATAATGAGACCTGTCTTTTCTACAATCGGGATAAATTCGGTGGATGCGATAATCCCCACTTCTGGATCTTCCCACCTGATCAGCGCTTCAATACTAGATATTCTTCCTGTTTTTATATTAATTTGAGGCTGATAATGAAGAATAAATTGATGAGACTCCCATGCTTTCCTCTACCCATTTTCAATCATTAATTTATGTGTGTACTCATGATCTAAATCAAGTGAATAAAACTGATAATTATTTTTACCTGCTTCTTTGGCTTGATACATGGCTGAATCAGCCTGCTTGAGTAATTGTTCTGCACTGGAAGCATTAGATGGGAATAAAGATATACCAATACTAATTGAAAAAATTATTTCAATGTCCTCGACGTAAAATGGGTGAGCTAGATTCTGCTGTATAGATTGGACTATCCTTTCAAGTTCCATTTTATCTTGGACGTTTCCCAACAAAACGGTAAACTCATCTCCGCCCAATCTCGAAATAAAAAACGACCTTTAGAAACAGATTTCAAACGTTCTCAATTTTCTGCAACAGTGAATCTCCTACAGAATGACCATAGGTATCATTTATGGCTTTAAAGCGGTCCAGATCAAAGAAAAGTAAGGCTAATGAGGTATCTTCTTTATGGGGGCGTAATGATTAAAATATTTTATCTTTAAAAAAAGCAAGAAAAAAGGATGTCCTCATTTCAATTAGAAAAAGCTGCCCTGTTAAGGCAGCCGTTCTTCATCTAAAGCTCATCCTTTGCTGAAAATTATTTTCAATTTACATTATTTCCACAATAAGCAACTAAGGAGTATCTAACTATTTGGCAGGTTCTTTAACAAATTTGTACCCATTCTGCTTCATAATATGTTTCAGTGCCTGTTTAAAGGAATTAAAAGTGACTACATTAAAATTGATTTGTTTTAGAATTATGGATTGCGCCATATTCGGCCCAATGCCAACAAAAAAAACTTCAACACCCATTAATTCTAATATATTAATCAGATTACTCAGACCCTCAACTTCGTAGGGGGCAAGCGAATACTTAAATGAGGTAAAATCAATAATTAAATTGGTTATTTGGTGTTCTGAACAATAGGTTGAGATTTTCTTTTGCATGGATTCTAACCGGTCTTTTTTCATTCTCCCCATAACTGGCACAAGAATAACGGAGTCTATAATCGACTCAATGATGGGCGTGTCAACCTCTTGCAATAGATCCTGCCCTTCCTTGATGGTTTCATCATATTCCGTCACATCTTTCCAGGTAAGGATGAATCCGCATGGCTTCCCCTTTATATCCTTTATTTCATCCACCAAAATATTAGCAGAAAACTTTTCAAATAATGTGATGTGGGCTGCATGCGGAAATGGACCTTCTTTTAAAATCTTGGTCTGTCTTTCTCCATGGAAACGAGAAATATTCATCCCTATAAAGTCATCAGGATTAGTTATGCTGACATGTGGTCCAACCTTAAGCAATAATTTTTTTGCACTTGCATTAACCCAAACAATCTTTTGGTCTGCATTTGCTATAAATATATTTTCATCGATTTTATTGATTAATTGATAGATATTCACATTATCTAAAATATCCAACATTAGTAGCATCCACCTACTTTCGTCATATCTGCTTATTATAATAAATAATGAATGTAAAATACAATTATTAAAATGGCATAAATTATATAATTCTTAATGTGAAACACATTGTCGTAATTGGCAGTAAATGCGTTATGGACGGTTTGATAAGTTATTCCAGTGCCAATATGACGTATCGGAGTTACTACTAAATAGAAAGAATTTCAAAGTGTTAAAGTCCCTTATAATTTTTAAATTACAGTTTATGTATTCGATTCAGCTTTAAAAGTTTTTAATTATTTTATAATCTACTGATTAACACTAGAACACAAAGTATAAGCTCAAGGATCTATAAGTATCGTGCGGTGCATTTTAAAAAACACAATTATTTTCAGCTTAGTAAAATTGATAAACCACCTTAGATGAATAAAATCTAAGGTGGTTTAATGCAACATAATTAAATTTATATTTCACCCCGTGTTATTGCTTCAAAATATAGTGATGTACAGTAAATACTCCCGTCTCATCCGCATTAAGCATGATGGTACTTTCTTCTCCTCCAATGGTAACCCAATAATTTTCGATCGATCCTGGAACATCTGCGTCCAAATCCGAAATTTCTTTGGGGTTTCGTTCTAACTGTCTAGCATCTTCTGTTAAAAACCTTTTCCCTAGCCCCATCGCAGTATGTTCATCCGCTGCAACAGCACTTGAAATATTAAAAACCTTTTTGATGCTATCTACAGAACACATTGGACGTGCATTGAATCCTGGAATATCAAAAACATAAAGATCCTCGGTTGATTCGGCTGCAGGCTGACCACATACGTCAATAAATCTATCTATATGATCGCCTACTTTAGGGTATTAATTATGCTTTTCACTCTCTTTAACACAAATTAATTTGATATCTTCTACTCTACTTTCTATCCCGATAAATTCAATAAAAAACCTATTTGGTATTTAAATGAAGGACATAGACTATTATTACTGAGGATAACTGTTTCCCTCTCATACAATAAGGATGCCCAAACCAATATGATTGGTGGAAACCCTCTTAGAGTTTCAAAATTTTCTCTAATGAATTAAAGGCACTGGTAGAAATGAATTTATGAAGCATTCTCTCTACTTCCCAAAAAGAGATTTGATCGAAATCCAGATATATGAAAATCCCAACCACCATGTTTAGGATGTAACATTAAAATTCATGAATTGGTTATTTTTCAGGTAGACAGGCTAAAGAAGCTTAAAAAGCCTATATTATTAATTACTAATTTCCCCTTAAAAGGATTATACAATCAATCATGTTGCCAGACAGACCTTCTAAAGTATACGGATAGGCCTGAAGGAAATGGAGGAACTCAGATAATACCTTACATATCTTAAGTTAATACTGAAAAAATTAAAACACATCATCATCGTTCTCCACCAACGTATAATTTTTGAACCTTCAGAATTAGAGTGTCCAATTCGTGAGATACCTTTAATACACATTCGCTCGTGAATGTATTATTCTTGGTCATATCAATCATCAGTTGACGTTTCTCTTCAATTTCGTAATGAATTAGCTTCTGCTGCAAAACATCCATCTCCTTTCTCCGGGATAACTACCGTTTCTTCATGAGTTCCTATTCCCTTTTTATTAGCCATTATTTAATTTCCCCCTCTGTAGATTTGAACTTTGGTTTTATAGTGATTTCTTTTCCCAATCAAACTTATCCAAAACCCAAAAGGAATAATTTGAGAATAAAGAATTATTAAGGATAATACAAAGACCTACATCCTAACGTATTGGACAGAGGTTTTGACCACTTTACCCAAGTGAGGCTCGATATTTAAATTAAGCTTTTCTAACATCATTTACTTCTGCGACTTTACCATTACATAAACCTGTAATCCAGAACTCTCTCCTCTGTGCTGCTGTTACTTTCTTGGAAGCAAAAAAGCTGCTGCAGCCTCTGTAACAGAAATGACCTTTTAAGGCTGTCCATTTAGAAGACAGTCCTGTTTTTTTTATTTTAAGTCTTCAATTGAATCAATATCGACATATTCAGGTACAACTAATCCATTCTTCGTTCCTTGAAGGTTTGGTCCAAAATCAACGATATCATCCTTATAGGTATTGTAATATTCGAGATGGGTACTGGGCAGCCATGCAGCTACCATTGCATCTGCACTCCCGTTGGCTACACTTGCAAACATTGGACCAACTTCAACTTGACTCAGTGTAACATTATAACCATTTTGCTCAAGAACCTTGCCTATCACATGTGTACTAGCTATTTCTGTGTCCCAGGCTACATAAACAAGCTTGATCGGGTTACCATTTCCTTCTTGAGCTCCGTTTGTCCATTGCGCTACTTTGTCCTGATGAGCAGCAATCCATTCTTCAGCTGCTTGAGCCGGATCCGTCCCTTCTTCAATCTGGACCATTACTTCTTCCATATCAATTGTTTCCCAGAAGAATTGATCGAGTATAGTATTAGCACCGGGAGCATCCTGATCAAGACCTTTTCTTACGATCGTATGAATCTCTTCAGATCCACCAAAGGTTTCATTCGGGTCGTCAAGATATTTCAAATCGAAAGAAGAGAACATCCAATGTGGTGACCATCCAGTAATAATAATGAGCTCTTTTTGATCATAGGCTTTTTTCAATTCTGCAACCATCGCTGCTGAAGATCCCTCAACAAGCTGCCAATTATCCAACCCGTAATCTTTCATTGCGTTTCTAGCCTGCGTCATGATTCCAGCTCCCGGTTCAATTCCGATGATTTCATATTCGGTTTGGGCACCGACACCACTTGGATTCCCTTCCTCAACTTCTTCATTTTTAACCTCCGAGATGAGTGCAGTGAACACCACAAGAATAGCTAAAATTGAAAAAACAATTTTCCGGCTAACGATACGTTCATACGCTGGTTTACGTAAGTTTTGCGTGATGCGGTCGAGAATGATCGCGATGAAGACAATGGATAATCCAGCCTCAAAGCCCTGACCCACGTTGATTTGACTAACTGCCCGGTAAACATCCGCCCCAAGTCCAGGAGCTCCAACCAATGAAGCAGTCACGACCATCGATAAAGCGAGCATAATACTTTGGTTAACCCCGGCCATAATCGTTGGAGTTGCCAAAGGTAATTGGACTTTGAACAATTTTTGACTGCTATTTGAACCGAACGCATCTGATGCTTCAATTAAATCTTTAGGTACTTCTTGAATTCCAAGAATGGTCATACGGATTGTTGGAGCAATTGCGAAAATAAACGATGCAATAATCCCAGGGACTACTCCAATGCCAAAGAATAAGATGGCAGGAATTAAATAAACAAATGCTGGCATGGTTTGCATAAAATCTAAAATAGGCGTAATGATGTTTCGCACTGATTTTCTTTGAGCACACCATACTCCAATCGGTAACCCTACTACGACAGTGAGTATTCCTGATAATATAACAATGGCAAGTGTTTGAATACTTGATTCCCAATAACCAAGATTATCAATTAACAGTAAGCAAATGATCGTAAATATTCCTAATGGCCATTTGCTCGTATATGTAACCAAAAGGGCTAAGATCATCATTATTACGACAGGAGGACCTGCACTTAATACATCAACTAAGATATTTAATAGCCCTTCAATTGTACTGTTTAAAAATGAAAATAATCCAGTAAACGTAATGGTTATCCAATTCACTAGTGAATCGATCCATTCTCCTAGCGGGATTTTTGGCATATTCACGTAATCAATTACCCTCCATTTCATTCAAAGAATCCTTATTGCCTGCTAAAGCACCAATTACCGCTCCGCGAATAACAATTCCTTTTATTCTTTTCTCTTCATCGATTACCGATATTGGCAAACTTGAGGTTGCCATCACATCCATAAGATCTCCAAGTAATGCATCCTCTGTAACAGTCGGGATATCGGTTGACATTGCTTCAGAAATAGATTTGTTCTGGTCAATTGCCTGGCGTGCCTGTTCAGCAGTCAGCGCTCCCAATAATTTTTGCTTACGGTCAACGACAAATATACTGGAATATCCTTGTTTCCGCATAATCTCCAGTGCAACCCTTGGGCCTCGATCTACACCGACCTTTTCTGGCCGTTTCATCACGTGAGAAGCTGTGAGTACTTTTGATAGGTCAACATCTTCTACAAACTTCTCGACAAATTCATTTGCTGGATTCATCATAATTTGTTCAGGTGTTCCCAATTGAATGACACTGCCATCTTTCATCAAAGCAATTCTGTCCCCAATGCGCAGAGCTTCATCTAAATCATGAGTAATAAAAATAATCGTTTTTTTGTATTGTTCTTGAATTTCAAGTAATTCATCCTGCATATCTTTCCGAATTAACGGATCAAGAGCACTGAAAGCTTCATCCATCAATAAGATATCTGTATCGCTAGCGAGAGCCCGTGCAAGGCCTACCCTCTGCTGCATCCCACCACTCAACTGTGATGGAAGCTGGTTTTCGTAGCCTTTTAAACCTACGGCATTAAGCGCACTCATCGCTTTTTCTCGCCGTTCATTAACAGGGAGTTTTTGGATTTCAAGACCATATTCAGCGTTTTCCACTATTGTTTTATGAGGAAATAAGGCAAAATTTTGAAAGACCATACTGATTTTTTTTTGCCTGACTTCCCTTAGTCTGGCGGCATTCATCTTAACGATATCTTCATCTTCAATAAAAATCTCTCCAAGCGTTGGATGGATCAGCCTGTTAAACATGCGGATTAAGGTTGATTTACCACTTCCGGATAAACCCATAATGACAAAAATCTCACCTGGGTAAATCTTAAAATTAACATTATTAACACCAACTGTCTGTCCCGTTTCTTTCAAAATTTCTTTCTTTGATTTACCTTGCTTCAGTAAATCAATTGCTGCTCTAGGGGATTTGCCGAAAATCTTCGAAACATTCCTGACTTCTACTTTTGGATTCATCAAATCACCTCATTATTAATTACCTATATCATCTACAATTTTCCCGATAGTTCCTCATTTTATGCTCTTTGATCATAAGAATGCGCAAGCGCGCATATTGAACTTCTAATATGAATAGCTGCATTATGCAGTAATGTGTTGGCCATTTGGATTTTTGAATCGTAATCGCTTCCTATAACGATCATTTTATTCATAAAAAGCACTTCGTCAGTACTTTTTATTCATGCTATTTGTTTGAGCTAATAAGTGTGTGGAGTATTAAGAGAGTGTGTTTAAAGAAATGCTATTAAAGATAGAAATGGGATAGTGACAAATCTAAAGAAGGTAATCTATTGTGTATCACAAATTGTGCCGATAATCATAATACTTAGAGATGATATGTTCTCGTAAGTAATTGACACACATTCGTTAGTTCAACCACATCGAGAACACTTTTTCTAAAATACAGGAAACGGCACCTTATTCACTTCCCCCTAATTTTTAATAAATTTGATAGTTTTCTAGCAAGTTGAAGTTGTTCCCAAATACTTATCATTCTTTAATTCACTTGAAATTGGTCAAGCACTGATTGATAAAAAATACTCAAAGATTTTATTAAGTCAAAAAACAGCCTTTACATGATGTGGAGGGCATTGTTTCCTTATACGGATAATTTAAACAGGGTTCTTGGGAGTAGAATTAGGCCGCAAAGGCTCAGTGTCATGCCAACATTAAGATTTACACTACTTTAATAAAAACCTATATTTACTAGTTATGGAATTATGGGTTTGGACAAAAATTTTGCATTTTGCAGGATTTTTTTGTTGTAGAAGTTAACTGAAAAAGGAATAAAATATTATCGTTTTACAATCAGATGACAAAGGCCGAGTAAGAGGTCTATATCAAATAAAAAAAGTAAATAACCACCAAAGTCAAGAATCGTCTTAGCGAAGAAAATTTCAATAAATTAGTAGACTATTGGGATGAGGATGACAGAGAAAAAAACCTACAATAGACTGAATATTAACAACATTATTTTATAGAGTCAATTTTTAAATGCATTTTTTGGAAACAGTTCTTTCCCCCGTCAATATTTTTATTGAAAATAGAAAGCTTTAAATTAATAAATTAAACACAAAAAGGACCGCTACCTTTTTTGGTAACGGTCCTTTCTCAGTGCCTAGCGACGTCCTACTCTCACAGGGGGAAACCCC
>NZ_JXRP01000011.1 GCF_000829435.1 Jeotgalibacillus soli | reverse complement strand
ATCTAAAGTTACTGCTAAATCTAAAAATATTTTTCTTGGTCTGTGGTACTTAACCATATTCATCCTCCTTTAAGTTAGTCAAGTATTGAAAAACATTTCCTTATTCAACTAACCTGCCCTTTAGTTGAATAAGAAAAAAGAGCTGCCCAAGCAACCCCATGATCTTTAACTAAAGCACCCGATAGTTGAAGAAGATATCCTTATTTTTTGTGCATTACAAATTGAGATTTACTATATTTAAACTCATTTTTCTCATAAAATGGAATTAAATCCTCTTCACAAAACAGGCTAATTACATCAATGTGAGAAAGTTCCTTTACCAATTGTGATACAATTTTTGTTCCAATATTTGATTTTTGAAATTCTTTATGTATTACAACGTCTTCTATATAAGCCCTAAAATCACCGTCTGATACTGCCCTTGCAAACCCAATAAGAACATCGCCTTTCCACGCACCAACCGATATTTCTTGTTTTAACATTTTTTCAATATCTTGTTCTTTTCTTTCTTCCCACCAACCTACATCACTATAAAGTTTCATAAGTTCATTAGCTTTTATTGGTCTTTCGGTAAAACTCATAACTTCCACAGTCAAATTGCCACCCCCCATTACGTTTTACTAAATAATACATCAACTGTTTTTTGTTGGACTTATTGAACTAAACTGCTTCGTTAGTGAGAAAGCGACTGCTATTATTGGACAATCGCACCCGTTAGCTAAAGTACATTGTTTCACAAACTTTTAATGGTAGAGAACCTTCAGATCGAACCCACGCTGTTTTTCCTTTTTCTAGCAACCATAAAAACCCCTCTTTTTTCATTGGTTTTGTTACATTAAATATAATATAAATATCCAATATGTCGTATTCAAAGACCGGCATCCAAGCGAAAACAGGCGTGATTCCTTGATAACCAAGGGATCACGCCTGTTTTCTCGTTCATTTCCAAATGCAACATAATACCCTGATCTTACCTCCGTCAAGTAGACACCTTTAAAAAGCCTACATCGCCTTTCTTCGAAATTGAACTGGAGAAAGGTTCTTTTGTTTCTTTTGATATCTTGCGGTGTTATAAAATTTTATGTATTCATCTATGGCCTGCTCAACCTCAGAACCCTGATTAAATGTCAGAAGGTGAAAGCATTCAGCCTCTAAATGACCAAAAAAGCTCTCAATACAGGCATTATCTAGGCAGTTTCCCTTTCTCGACATACTGAGTCTCATTTGGTGCTTCGCAAGAAGGTGATGATAAGCACGGGAGGTATACGTCACACCTTGATCGCTGTGGAGAAGAGTCCCCTTTACTTTCCGTTTTTGGACAGCTGCTTTCAGCGTGTCCTGTACGAGTTGAAAGTCATCGTACCGGCTTAATTTGTAGGACACCACTTCATTGTTATACAAGTCATAAATAACCGACAAATAAAGACGCTTTTGATTAAAGGGAAGATAGGCAACGTCGGTTACCCATTTTTCATTCGGACGAGTGGCGTGAAATTCTCGATTTAAATGATTCCCTGATACGACGCATGCTTCTTTTCTACCATAAAAGATCCTCTTCCTGCGGATCTTTACCTGGATCCCAAGCGCCTTCATGAGTCTGTAGGTTCGTTTATCATTAATCGGCTTTTTAAGGATCTTTCTCAGCCAAACCGTCATTCTTCGGTAACCAAAAATTCCCCGATACTGATTGAAGATCTCAACAATCTTCTTTTGCAGGGCCTGGTTCTCTGCTTGTTTTTCAGAAAAGTTCTTTCCTTTCCTAAGCCATTTATAGTATCCACACTTCTTGAGACCCCGGCAATTTCACAAAGAAGGGCAACCGAAAAACAAGCAGACATGTCTTTAATAACTTGATATTCAAGGATTTTCGTTCTTTTTCTTATCTCTCCTTTTCGGCTTCTAACAGCTTTTTTAAGTAGGCTACTTCCGCTTCCAGCCGTTTAATTTTTTCTTGATCCGAAGGATTCTTTGGTTTTCTTCCTACAAGACCGCGCTTTTCTTTTAAGCCATCGATTCCCTCTTGTTTATAAGCCCTAACCCATCTCACAATTTGAGACGCATCTACATTAAATTTTCCAGCTACTCGTCGATACCTACCCATTTCGCCTGATAAATAGAGTTCAACTGCCTGTAACTTAATCTCTACAGAATACGTTTGTTTTCTCCCCATACAAAAATCCCCTCCAAGTAGATAGTAGCGTTGCTTTCTTAAAACTGTCTACTTAAAGGGGAGCATATCAAGCATTTATGTTGCTTTGGATTCTTATTGTAAGTGACATAAGGTCGCTAGTTTTTATTATTGTTTAAACGATTTGCAATGATTACTCTGTTTCTTCCCTCTTCTTTCGCTTTGTATAAAGCTTGGTCAGTCACTTTGAATAATTCTGAAAAATCACTTGCTGTAGTTGGCGAATTTCCAATTCCCATCGAAATCGTTATCGGCTTTCCAGTAGGACTAATTTTGGCCTCAGTTGTTTTCCTTATTCGTTCTGCAATCGTTTGAGCCAATGCTAGATCCGTTTCTGGGAGAACAATTAAAAATTCTTCTCCACCTATACGGAAACACAAATCACTTTCCCTGGTTTCTTTTTTAGCTAATTCGGACATGTATGTTAATACCTCATCCCCCACTTGATGTCCGAATTGATCGTTTACGGTTTTAAAACGGTCAATATCAAACAAAACGATGGAGTACATTCCTAAATGGCTAATCTTTTTTTCTAAAGAGCGGCGATTATAGTAGCCAGTCAGTGGATCAAGATTTGATTCACCCTCCGCATACGTCAGTTTTTTTTCATAAAAATTAACATTTTTTAAAATAGCACGCTTTAATTCCTTTAACTCAAAATACCAGTCGGGAATACGCGGAGTCGGCGATGAGGGATCTAGTGTCATTTGTTTTGCGTAAATGGCTAACATTCTTATAGGATTTACAATTTTTTTTAACATGGCGAGTGTTAGCACAAAAACAAAAATCATAAAGGGAATGGCAATGAAGCTAACTTGCTTTGCCATTTCAATCGTCGGCTCTATAACAGATTTTTTTGGTGCTTGGGAGACAATCCCCCAGTTGCTTGTAGAAGCAGCATAACCAGCTAACATTGAAACACCTTGTATCGTCATAACTTCTTGACTTCCCGTTTTCCCTTCCATAACTTGCTTTACGACTTCATTTTCTTTTACGTTAGCATTAATCCATTCAGAATCAGGATGATAAATAACATTGCCTTTCGAATCGACTACATATACATACGAATCATTTTCATGTTCTGGATGTTGGCCAAGAACTCTCGTTAGGCTGTTTTCTTCATGTAAATGGATGGTTCCACCTATAAACCCTTTATATGACCCACTATCATCAAAGACAGGTACAGAAACGAGCAATATCAGCTTCCCCGTCACGGCTACATAAGGTTCCGATATTAAGGGTACTTTCTTTTTCAGCGCTTCTTTTGCACCGATCCTATTTGCGACTGTACCTTCTAATCCTCTATCTGGTGCTGATGCACGGATGTGTCCTGTTTGATCAACAAAATATACAGAGTTAAAAAAATCAGTAGATTCTAGCGTCTGTTTTACTTCCTCATATATTTCTTTAGAATCTGCGGTTGAATATTCTTCCTCTCCTGACTCCATGGTTAAGCTTTTAATCATATTATCAAAAAGAGAATCCGTTGTACTAGCCAATTTTTGAGCGTAGTATTGATTCTCCATTAAATAATTCTTCTCCAGGTTGTTTTTGCTTACTAAAACGCTTGAAAGGGTACTTCCAACGAAGGTGCCAATTACCGCAAAAGCTAGTAAGCTCAAAACAAGAAATTGTATACTTAATCTAATAGGTTTCTTCATATATCTTCACCAATCAATGGAAAATTGCCATTCATATTCTGAATAGCCCAATAAAATATACCATGTCCGTTATAAATCCAACAATGACCAATAAATAACAAAATTAAACAGTTTATGGATTCTTTTTACTACACAAAAAACGATCCAGATTCTGAAGATCGGGAGCGTTTCCAATACAACATAATGCATTTATGTTGTATTAGGAAATTTTTATTTATTGTTATTAAACTAAACTGCTCCGTTAGTGAGAAAGCGACTGCTATTATTGGACAATCGCACCCGTTACTTTAAGTATAATTCTTCACAATTAAACAAGTTCAGGATTTAGAGGACCATTCATCACTTTTTTACTTTTATTTCCTCGGGTTTTATCAGCAGACTAAAGAAGTCTCGGTCAATCAAATACAAATTTTCCACGTCAATATTAATACCGTCATATTTAAACTGATTCATGCGTAAGTTCTGAATGCAAACATTGCGCTTCTTATCGTTTTCGAGTCACAAGTTAATAAGTAGTTCGGTTTTAAAGTAAAAAAACGCATTTAGAGAGCAAAATCGAAACAGAATTAGCAACGGAATTATCAATGTATATAACAGTAAATAACATTACAATTGGCATAAAAAAAAGCTCAGAGTGAAAGATCTCTAAGCGTTTTGTTTATAATGTCTTATTCCATTAACTACCCCCTTTAACTGAAGAGGACTATCAATCAATAAATTGCCTCAATTGCTGATTAAACTTGTCACGTTCTTCCCAGAAAGGACCATGACCACTGTAATGAAACGGAACAAGCTGTGAATTTCTTATTTGTTGGTTTAATTCCTGAGCTTGTGCAAATGGAATAACTTTGTCTTGAACACCGTGAATGATGATGGTAGGAACAAGTATTTTTTTCAAATCCGCATAAAGCTTCTCATCTCTTAGTGTAATTATGATTGCTGCTGTTGACCAACCTGCTGCTTGTAACCCCAATTGAAAAAACCATTCAGAGAATGGGCTTGTTATATATTGAAAGAAAAAGGTGTCCGTTACTTCTCGCATCATTTTAGGACGGTCATTTAACGCTTGAGTAAGTAATCTATTCGCAGTTTCTGTAGTAAAGCCTATAGGAGCTGCAGCGTCTACAAGGACAAGTTTTGATACTCCGTAACCATTATATCGGGACATATACCGAATCGCGATTGCTCCACCTGTAGAGTGACCTACAAGAATGAAATTGTCTAATTGAAGTACACCAACTACTGTACGAATATCATCTGCCAATCGATTATAATTGTAGCCACTTATTGGTTTATCCGACTTTCCGAATCCTCTCCAGTCAATTCCGATACAGCGGTAGCCCATTGAGGGAAGAACATCAAACTGATACTCAAACTGTTTATGGCTTAATGGCCAACCATGTAAAAACACTATCGTCTTACTGCCCTCGGGATTTATATCTTCCACATATAATTTTACGCCTAATTCCACAGTCACATAGTATCCCACACCGATTCCCCCACACAAATAAAATGGTTTAACAGTAAGTTATTCACATAGGCAAACATCTGTGAATACCTATTCCTTGGGCGCATGCCGTATCGGTGGAAATAGAATTGTGCTTATTGAACTTTTCTGCCGCGTTTGTTCAATAACAACCTTGAAAGCAGCAGGTCACTAGTATTTAACGAATGTAGTCACGCTTCGTTTTGATGCAATAGTACGTCTGGAAAGCTCTTCTTTCCATTTCTTTGAGTCTAATTGATATTCACCGTATTGATCTTTGTAGGTTTTTTTAAAGAGATTAATTGTTCTGGCCTCTTCTGGATAATTATGTGATAAGGGATAACCCTGTCGTCCTTCTTCAAATATATATCGTTCTACAACGTCCCCTATACCCATAAATGAATCCAAAAATGTAATTAATTCGATGTCTTCTCCTCCAAGTTCATAAACTTCATAAACATACGGGAGGGTAAACGGCAAACTTTCCTTATATGCTTCACCATTTAGAAATGGATAATTATTTTCACTTGAGTGATATTCAGGTATAGGTTTTAATGTAGCGATAAAATAATGAGCTGTCATTGAAAAAATCCCTTTCATCAATCGCAATATTTTTATTAAAGCAACCCATCATAAGCATAACCTTGAATAATATTAATGTTAAATTTTCCATAACGTCTTTTTCAACTAACCTGAACCGTAGTTTAAGTATAATTCTTCACAATATCAATTAATTATAATATAAATATCCAATTCCATTTAAAAAGTTATTCCGCAATCTGGCCCTTAGTATGGAGTAACTTAATTAGCATTTGACATCATCAACAAAAGAAAAAATCCTATCTAAATCGTTACAGAACTTTGATAAAAGCTTATTACAAATTATTAATCTTTATTATAACGATCAAATTTTTTTAAAAACGATCAAGCTTTAATTTAAATTTACGATTTACAGGCCGTCAGTGAGATTTATAGGCCGTCCTCCAAATTTCCAAGCCGTGCGCACACATTTCCAAGCCGTCTCCAAAATACAAAAAAACTGCCCCATACGCCGGTCCATCATGGACGACGTACGGGACAGCTCTATTCATGTTCGATTAAAAATCAACTTTATCACCGTTAAAGGCAGCGATATAAATCTTTTTCAGATCTTCTGCCGTTACTTCAC
>NZ_JXRP01000010.1 GCF_000829435.1 Jeotgalibacillus soli | reverse complement strand
GTTCGATTAAAAATCAACTTTATCACCGTTAAAGGCAGCGATATAAATCTTTTTCAGATCTTCTGCCGTTACTTCACGTGGATTAGCTGGTGTACAAGGGTCTTCAACTGCCCCTGCTGCCATTTTATCCAGATTTTTTTCGAATTCCTTTTGGTCAATCCCGAATTCTTCAAGCGTTAATGGAATATCCATTGCACGGTTCAAGCGGCGAATTTCTTCGGTTAGGGCATCGGTCAGTTCACCCTCTGTATTTCCTTTAAGTCCAAGCATTCTTGCGATTTCTGCAAAACGGGAGGCGTCTGCTTTTTTGTTAAAGTCAATCACGTATGGCAGGTAAAGAGCATTTGCTAAACCGTGCGGAATACCGAAGATCGCACCGCTCTTATGCGCCAAGCTGTGAACAATTCCTAAAAAGCCGTTTGAGAAGGCCATGCCAGCGATCGCTTGGGCATAATGCATTTCGCCTCTTGCTTCCTTGTCGCCTGCGTATGATTTTTCTACGTTATCCACAACCATTTTAACAGACTGCATAGCCAATGGATCGGTAAACGGGTTATGCGCGAGGGATACGTAAGCTTCAATACCATGCGTGATTGTATCCATTCCTGTGTATGCTACAATGTTTGGCGGCATTGAATACGTTAACTCTGGATCGACAATCGCGATGTCCGGTGTGATTTCATAGCCGAAAACTGGATATTTTACGTCTTTGTCACGATCTGTGATAACAGAGAACGGTGACACATCCGTACCCGTTCCGCTTGTTGTGGAAAGCGCGGCGAAGCGTGCTTTCTTGCGGAGTACAGGAAGGGGGTTCGGTGCTTTAATTTGTTCAAATGTCAGCTCTGGGTTTTCATACAGCACCCACATCGCTTTTGCTGCGTCAATGGGAGAACCTCCGCCTACGCCGACAATCCAGTCCGGCTGGAATTCTTCCATTTTTTTCGCTCCGTTTACAACGGTAGTAACAGAAGGATCGTTTTCTACTCCTTCAATCAGCTGAATTTCAAAGCCAGCTTCTTTTAGATTCGATTCAATTTTATTAAGATAGCCTGATT
>NZ_JXRP01000009.1 GCF_000829435.1 Jeotgalibacillus soli | reverse complement strand
TTCTACTCCTTCAATCAGCTGAATTTCAAAGCCAGCTTCTTTTAGATTCGATTCAATTTTATTAAGATAGCCTGATTGTTTAATCGATTCTCCTCCGATAACGATCGTAGCTTTTTGACCTTCAAGATCTTTCAGTGCTTCAATCGCTCCTTCTCCATAAAATACGTCTCTAGGTATTGTAAAACGATTCATATGTTTTATTCTCCTTTTCAAAAAAATGAGCGCTAATCCTCATCAATAACATTTGCAGCACTCTTTCTTTTAATCTAAGTACAACTATAACACCCAAAATATTACCTACACAATATTATTGCTTATACTATACATAATTATAATAAGTATATAAAGTATACCATTAATCATAACAATGTTCTAACACGTTATTATTTAGACAGCCGCTCCATTAATATTGCTTTTTCAGCTTCAAATCCAGGTTTCCCAAGCAGAGCAAACATATTTTTCTTGTACGCCTCTACTCCAGGCTGATCAAATGGATTTACACCGAGCAAGTGCCCGCTTATGGCACAAGCCTTTTCGAAAAAGTAGACCATTTCTCCGTATGTGAATTCATTCATTTCATCAAATTCAATGACGAGATTTGGCACTTCTCCATCAATATGGGCCAGCAATGTTCCCTGAAACGCTTTATTATTCACTTCATTCATTGTTTTACCAGCTAAAAAGTTTAATCCATCAATGTTTTCGGGATCCTCTTGTATCGTTACTTCAATACGGGGCTTCTTCACCTGCAGAACGGTTTCAATCAGGTTGCGCTTGCCTTCCTGTACATACTGACCCATTGAATGTAAATCAGTTGAAAAATCAACAGAAGCAGGGAATAGCCCTTTCTGATCTTTTCCTTCACTTTCTCCAAACAGCTGCTTCCACCATTCTGAAACATAATGTAGAGATGGCTCATAGTTAACAAGCAGCTCGATGTCTTTTCCTTTTCTGTGAAGAACATTTCGAACAGCAGCGTACTGATAGCTTTCATTTGTTGATAGATCTGAGTTGTTGTATTTGCGGGCAGCCGCTTCTGCTCCTGCCATCATTTGATCAATATTAAGACCTGCTACAGCAATAGGCAAAAGTCCTACCGCTGTTAGCACTGAGTAACGTCCGCCTACATCATCCGGGATGACAAAGGTTTCATACCCTTCTTTATCAGCAAGATTTTTTAGCGCACCCTTTTCACGGTCAGTTGTTGCAAAAATACGTTTTTTTGCTTCTTCTTTTCCGTATTTTTTCTCCATGTACTCACGGAAAATACGGAATGCAAGAGCCGGCTCAGTCGTTGTTCCTGATTTAGAAATCACATTAACAGAGATATCCTTTTCCTCTAATAGCTCAAATAAATGAGAGATATACGTTGAGCTGATATTTTGTCCGGCAAAATAAACCTGTGTTTTATCAATCATTTGATTATGAAACGTATGGGATAACGCTTCAATGGCAGATCTTGCACCTAAATAAGAACCGCCAATCCCAATCACAATAAGCGCATCAGAATTACTTTTAATTCTGTCAGCGGCTTGTTTAATTCGTGCAAATTCATCTTTATCGTAGTTAAGAGGAAGATCCACCCAGCCAAGAAAATCAGAGCCCGGCCCCTTTTTGTCATGAAGCATATTGTGAGCGACTTTTACAAACTCACTTAGATTCTCTACCTCACTTTTTTTCATAAATGACAATGCATTTGAATAATCAAACGAAATAGACATTTTCCATTCCCCTTTCATTTAGAAACTTCAGTCTTATGACTGAAGTTTCATGTCTAAAATTTTTGCTGCTGCTATTTCCCGCTCTTTTCTACTGCATGTCCGCCAAATTCATTGCGCAATGCAGCGACTACTTTTCCAGTAAAGGTGTCATTGTCCAATGAACGATAGCGCATCAATAATGACATCGCGATAACAGGAGTTGCTATTTGCAGATCAAGTGCAGTTTCAACAGTCCATTTCCCTTCACCGGAAGAATGCATGACACCTTTAATATCATCTAATTTGGCATCTTTAGAAAACGCGTTTTCAGTCAGTTCCATGAGCCATGAACGGATAACGGATCCGTTGTTCCAAACGCTAGCGACTTTTTCATAATCAAAATCAAACTCACTTTTTTCCAGTACTTCAAATCCTTCTCCAATAGCCGCCATCATCCCATATTCAATTCCGTTATGAACCATTTTCAAGAAGTGTCCGCTTCCCGCTTTTCCAGCATATAAAAATCCTTTTTCGACCGCAGTATCTTTAAAAATTGTTTCTACAACGCTCCAAGCTTCCGGATCGCCGCCGATCATATAGCATGCACCAGTGCGCGCTCCTTCCATTCCGCCGGATGTTCCTGCATCCATAAAGCTCACGCCTATCTCCTTTAGCTCATTGTATCTGCGAATCGACTCTTTATAGTGAGAATTACCAGCTTCGATCACAATGTCGCCTTTACTTAATAATGGTCTTACTTCAGTAAGCACGGAGTCAACGACAGCATGCGGAACCATAATCCAAAGAACACGTGGTGTTTCAAGTGATTCAACAAGCTCCCTTAAGCTTGACGTACCAGTTGCTCCATAGTTTTCCATTTCTGAAACTGCACTTGGGTTTACGTCAAACGCAACCACTCCATGGTTATTATCAATTAAATTTTGACCTAAATTTAATCCCATTTTTCCTAATCCAATTAATCCAACCTTCATCTTGACTTCCTCCTAAAAGATACAAATTCCACTTTTTTATTTTTCTCCATTATCTAGAACTTACACGATTAAAAAATGATTTTTACCACCAATGAAAGCCGTTTTCTTCAAGCAGCTTGTCTGATGCTTCTGGTCCCATTGATCCTGCAGGGTACGTTTGAAGCGGAATGCTGTTTTCCTCGAATGCTTCCAAAACGGGCTGTACCCATTTCCACGATAGCTCGACCTCATCCCAATGCGCAAAAAATGTTGAATCGCCTTGCAATGCATCAAACAGTAATATTTCATAGGCTTCAGGCACTTCTTTTGTAACCGGTGAAAAATCAGCTGTTACAGGTTCTATCATGCCATTTTTCAATGGGTTTTTACTGTTTAACTGGAAGGAAACTCCTTCATTCGGACTTATATGAACGACTAATAAATTCGGTGCAGTCTTTTGATCTTCTGTTTGGTAAAGATCCTTTAATGTGTTTTTAAATTCGATGACGATACGCGTTGATTTTTCTTTCATTCTCTTTCCTGTACGGATGTAGAAAGGTACCCCTTTCCAGAAATCATTGTCTATCCATAAGCGTGCCGCAACAAATGTATCATTTGTAGAAAAAGCATCAACTCCTGGCTCTACTGTATATTTAACAACAGGCTCACCTTTAATTTCTCCTGCATCATATTGACCGCGTATAATGTGAGCTCCGACCTCTTCTTTCGATAATAAACGTAAAGATTCCATCACTTTTCTTTTCTCATCGCGAATATCATCTGCACTGATTTTCTTTGGCAGATGCATGGCTGTCATCATCAGCATTTGAAGCATGTGATTTTGTACCATATCACGAATTGCACCAGCCTGGTCGTAATAACCTGCCCGATCTTCCACACCTACGATTTCACTTGCAGTAATTTGTACATTGGCAATGTACTCTTTATTCCAAATCGCTTGAAGTACCGGGTTTGCGAATTCCAGCGTTTCAAGGTTTTGAACCATTGGTTTTCCAAGATAATGATCAATACGGTAAATTTCATCTTCTTTAAATGCTCTGCTTAATTTAGTATTAAGATCGCGAGCAGACTCCAAATCATGACCGAACGGCTTTTCAATAATTAGGCGTTTCCAGCCTTTCGTTGTTCCTAATCCGCTTTCTTTAATATTTAAGGCAATATCATCAAAAAATTCAGGAGCAACCGATAAATAAAAGAGGCGGTTTTCAGGAAGATTCAATTCTTTCTCTCTCTGTTTAATAAAAGTAAGCAAATTTTTATAGGCTTCAGGCTTTGTCACATCCAGCTGCTGATAACGAAATGCTTTAATAAATTCACCAAACTCGGCATTATTCGCTACAGTTCTTCTGGAAAATGTCTTAAGCGACTCTTCAACATGGGTTTGAAATTCATCATGAGATAAAGATGATCTTCCTAATCCAATAATGGAATAGGCCTCTGGCATTTTCTCATCAAGAAATAAATTATATAAAGCTGGGAATATTTTTCTTTTTGCTAAATCCCCAGTAGCCCCAAACAATACAAATGACATTGACTCCACTTTGCATTCCTCCACTTGATGTTTTTTACAGCACTATATTTTTAAGACTTTCGTCTATTGAAAATCTTTATCCCATCGTTGTCGTTCTCTTCATAGATAGGCACTAGCATTCCCAAATTCCGCAATTACTTGCGTGAGAGTAAGTATAATACGTATATTTTATTTACGTAAGTACGCACTTTATATACATCTAGTTATAAAAAAAGAACATAGTGTGAAAAAATATACTGTATGAGGAGATGAATAAATAATAAGGTAATAAAACGTACGCAGAGAGGTTTTTTAAAGAGGATTTGTACTATTAATGTAAAATTTTATATGAGATTTTTTAAAAAATGCTGCGTTAAAGATAATTTTTTATTTTGTCAAGATGTTTATTATTTCGGGTGTGGGAGACTCCTTCTTAGAAATGCGAGACTCCACAAGCAAGCGTTGAGCCAAGGAGCTTTGGACCGCTTGCAGAAAGTGAATGCCTGAACCGGAAATCAGCAAGTTAACAGAGCCTATAAAAAATAATCTCCATATAAAAGCTCCCTCAAATATTTTTGAGGGAGCTTCAATTATAAATTATTTCTTATCGTATACTGTACGCTGCTGCCAGAGGAACCGGCGTAAGCGGATCTCCTCCTAATTGAAGAGACGCTTCATTCGCCCAGTAAGGATTTCTCAGCATACCTCTTCCAACCGCAACAAGATCGGCTTTTCCTTCACGGATGACTTCATCGCTTAGCTTAGGATCTTCCATTCTGCCTACTGCAATGGTTGGTACATGCAGTGCTTTTCTAATTCCTTCAGATAAATCAACCTGATATCCAGGTCCGCTTGATGCAGGGCCACTTTCTCCTTCACCGCCGGAAGAAACGTGGAATACATCGACACCAGCTTCTTTATAACGCTTTGCCAATTCAATAACATAGTCCAAATCATAGCCGCCTTCTGCGTACTCAACTGCAGAAATTCTAAAGAGCAGCGGCATGTCTTCAGGCATCACTCGACGGGCAGCTTTAATGATTTCTACGCCGAATAAACTCTTGTCTTCACCGTATTTATCTGTACGTTTATTTGTCAGCGGTGATTGGAATTGATGGATTAGGTAACCATGGGCACCATGAATTTCAATTGTATCAACACCAGCATTTAACGCACGTTTAAATGCTTCTTCAAACTTTCCAACCATTTCTTCCACTTCTACAGTAGACAGTTCACGCGGTTCCTTGTACTGCCCTGAAAATTGAATCGCTGATGAGGATACAGGTACTGCTGCATCTTCGGCTTTACGACCAGCGTGAGCAATTTGAATTCCTACTTTTGCGCCGTAAGCCTGGCTTGCTTCTATAATTTTTTTGAACGCTGGAATTTGATCATCTGACCAGAGACCAAGATCATAATCCGTGATTCTTCCATCAGGCTCTACATCCGTCATTTCCATGATGATCAGTCCCGCGCCGCCAATCGCACGGCTTGTATAATGTGAAAAATGCCAATCATTCGGCTTACCGTCCTTTTCCGTTACTGAATACTGGCACATTGGAGGCATCACAATGCGATTTTTCAATTGAAGTCCTTTAATTTGAAACGAATCTAATAATGTAGGCATAAAAACTTCCTTTCCCTTGCAGAATACTGTTTTTTAAGACCTTAAATAAGAAACGCTTTAAGGTACTTAAATATTATTACATTCCACACCGTATGTTAGTCAAACAACTCGGCTTATAATTTGTTCTTGTGTGGGGAAAATTTAACCATAAAAAAAATAGCGCAGCAAAAAGACACGCTATCTACTATAGTATCTTATTAAATTTTGGAACGATTTTTATCCTACAAAACAGAAAACTTTTCGTTTTTCAAATCAGTGATAAACATATGTCCTGGGGCATGTGTAATCATGATTTCCGGCTTTACTTGCATCGCTACTGCCTGCGGAGTGACTCCGCAAGCCCAAAAGACAGGAACCTCTCCCTCTTTTATGGTCACACGGTCACCGAAATCCGGTTCGTTAATATTTTTAATGCCAATGCTTTCAGAATTTCCGATATGAACAGGCGCCCCGTGCACGGAAGGAAAACGGCTCGTTACCTGTACAGCTCGGATGGCATCCTTTTCAGTCATAGGGCGCATGCTTACTACCATCGGACCTTCAAACCGGCCGGCTTTTACACTTTGAATATTCGTTTTATACATTGGAACATTGCAATTTTCCTCATTATGGCGAATTGGAATGCCGTTTTTTATTAGTGCCTCTTCAAATGTAAAGCTGCAGCCAATTAAAAAACCGACCATATTCTCATCCCAAAGATCCGATACATCTGTTTTTTCCTCTACAAGCTCTCCATTTCGATACACACGATATTTTGGAATATCTGTTTTAATATCACCATTTGGCGCTGCTAGACTGGCAATGCCTGATCCCGGCTCAGTCACATCAATGATAGGACAAGATTTCGGGTTACGCTGGCAAAAAAGAAGAAACTCAAACGCCAAGTCCTTTGGAAGCACAGCTAAGTTAGCCTGAATAAATCCGTTAGAAACACCTGATGTTGGCTTCACCCATTGATTATTTCGAATCATTTCACGAGCCTCAGAAGGGCTCATCATCGTAAGAGCAGACATTCGCAAATCCCCCAATTCTTTATACAATTACGCTATTATTTTCCCATTTAAAAATAAGTTCTTACAACTGCCTGAAACTTCAGATAGTTTCTTTTATTATAATCTATTTTATTCGGCAATCAAAATATTTTCCCATCGCTTCAAGGATTATAAAAAAAAACGCATGCAGCAGCCTTTTTAAAAAAGCAGCCACATACGGTATTTAATAAACAGTTCGGTTAATGATATACATGCTTAGGTTCATACGCTTTTGCTTATTTGATGGATTCTCTTCGATCTTCGCTATTCCTGTTGATGATATCCATATAATCTTTACCCCATTTATACATCGAATCCAAAATCGGCATCAAGCTCTGGCCTTGTTCTGTCAGTGAATACTCAACCTTAGGAGGAACAACAGGATATACTTTTCGTTCAACGATCAGGTCTTCCTCCAGCTCTCGCAGCTGGTTCACAAGCATACGCTGCGTAATTCCAGGCATTAGGGCCTTTAATTCACCAAAACGCTTCGTTCCTTCTTTTCCGAGATGCCATAAAATCAGCATTTTCCACTTACCGCCAATAACTGAAAGGGTCAACTCTTTCTCACAATTAAACATTTTTCCTTCCATACGAGACATTCGTTTCACCTCCACCCTTATTATAACCAATAGTATACTTTTTATCACTATGTAAAATAAAAGTGCGTACTTACAAAATAATATTATAGGACTTATAATGATAACTGTGCAGAGATAGGAAACAATTGGTGTTCCTATTTTGAAAGTAATATCAGCCCTCGGGGTATATTACTACTTGCAACAAAAAAATTTTTAGGAGTGTTAAACAGATGAAATTACAACTAGCATTAGACCTTGTAAATATTCCACAAGCAATTGAATTGGTTAAAGAAGTAGAAGAGCATGTAGACGTAGTAGAAATTGGTACTCCTGTCGTTATTAACGAAGGACTTAAAGCAGTTAAAGAACTTAAAGCTGCATTCCCTAACCTAACAGTATTAGCTGACCTTAAAATCATGGATGCTGCTGGATACGAAGTAAGCCAAGCATCAGCTGCAGGCGCTGACATCATCACAATTCTTGGTGCGGCTGAAGATGCATCAATCAAAGGTGCAGTTGAAGAAGCGAAAAAACAAGGCAAACAAATCCTTGTTGACATGATCGCTGTAAAAGACATCGCAACTCGCGCTAAAGAACTTGATGAGCTTGGCGTAGACTACATCTGCGTTCACACTGGTTACGATCTTCAAGCTCAAGGCCAAAACTCTTTCGAAGACCTTGCAACAATTAAAAGCGTTGTTAAAAACGCAAAAACAGCTGTTGCAGGCGGAATCAAGCTTGAAACTCTTCCAGAAGTAATCAAAGCTCAACCAGATCTAGTAATCGTTGGTGGCGGTATTACTGGACAAGAAGACAAAAAAGCTGCAGCTGCTAAAATGCAAGAACTAATCAAACAAGGTTAATCATTCATTATGCAGACAACTCGATATTTTAACGAAATCCTTGATGAGTTAAGTCGAGCAGCAGACTTACTATCTGATGAACAAGCTGAACAGCTGGTCAACCAAATTCTTGAAGCAAAGAAAATCTTTGTAGCAGGAGCAGGAAGATCTGGTTTCATGGGTAAATCCTTCGTGATGCGCATGATGCATATGGGATTAGATGCTTATGTTGTCGGTGAAACGGTTACAGCTAACCTGGAAAAAGATGATATTCTTATCATCGCATCCGGCTCAGGAGAAACAAAAAGCTTAGTCTCAATGGCCGAAAAAGCGAAAAGCTTAGGTGGAACAGTTATTGCTGTGACCATCTTCCCTGAGTCTACAATTGGAGAATTAGCGGATCTAGTCATTAAATTACCTGGATCTCCTAAGGATAAATCGACGAGTGATTATAAAACCATACAGCCAATGGGATCACTTTTCGAACAAACCCTTTTACTATTCTTCGATGCAGTTATTTTACGTTTCATGGAGAAAAAAGGGCTTGATTCCAATACAATGTACGGGAAGCATGCTAACCTTGAGTAATTAAATATTTGTACTGAACAGAAAGACCGAAAGTTCTCTAATAAACTTCTCGGTCTTTCTGTTCAGCTTTTTTAGCTGAAATTGACTATAATAGTATGGGGTTAAAAATTGGTTGGATAAGGAGCGATAAGATGATTTCATTAAATGGAAAAAATGCGTTGATTACTGGAGCAGGAAGAGGCATCGGCCGAGCAACTGCCATTGCCTTTGCGAAAGAAGGAATCAATGTTGGATTAGTCGGTACAACACTCGCAAATCTTGAAAAAGTAGCAGCAGAAGTGAAAGAACTGGGTGTTAAAGCTTCTGTAGCTGTTGCAGATGTTACTGATCTTGAAGCTGTTCAGCAAGCAGCAGATCAAATCAAATCTGAATTAGGCCAAATTGACATTCTAATCAACAACGCTGGAATTGCTAAGTTTGGAGGATTCCTCGAGCTTTCAGCAAGTGAATGGGAAAATATTATAAATGTTAACCTAATGGGTGTTTATAATACTACTAGAGCCGTTCTTCCAGATATGATTGAAAGAAAAGTAGGAGACATCATCAACGTTTCTTCATCTGCTGGTCAAAAGGGAGCTCCAGTAACGAGCGCGTACAGTGCTTCTAAATTTGCCGTTCTTGGATTAACGGAATCACTTATGCTTGAAGTAAGAAAGCATAACATTCGCGTTACGGCACTAACGCCAAGTACAGTTGCTACTGATCTAGCAATCGAAACAAATCTTATCAGCGGCAACCCTGAAAATGTAATGCAGCCAGAAGATCTTGCTGAACTGATGGTCGCACAGCTTAAATTAAACCCGCGTGTTTTCATTAAAACAGCTGGCATGTGGTCAACAAATCCATAAACATAACGAAAATTTAAAAATCGTGCCGACCCATTCCTTCGCTTTCCGCGGAATGGGCCGGCACTTTATTTTCCTTCCTCCTTACGAAGAAATAGGAAGGAAGGATCCATCATGAGACAACCTCAAAACGCCCGTCGCAATCGTCAAATGCTTTCCATTGATCAACTCAACTAGTGCCAATCGATCACTTACTTCGCTCTGTCGGTGCCTACATTGATTTTTCCTTTATTAATCAAACCGTTTCTCCTAAAAAGAGAAGGAAAGGTGACCTCATAATCAAGATGTGTGCTCGATTGTCATTCGACCCCACACTTTAATTCGCTTTCAGGTGACAATTATTTTACATAAGTTAGAAATTCAACACGCTGAAAAAGCAGACCAATTCAATGTTCTGCTTTTCTGTTTATTTGAGTAGATAAAGAAATCAATTAAGGCTTTAATACAATTTTAATGGCATTATCTTGGTGATCATTAAAGATTTTATATGCATTGCTTGCATCATCAAGCGAGACTTTATGGGTAATGATCTCTTTTGGATCAAATTCCTTGTTCATTATTTTTTCATATAGCATTGGCATAATTGGGATAACCGGAGCCTGTCCCATTTTCAAGGTAATGTTCCTTGAGAAAAAAGCGCCAAATGGGAAGTTGTTATAGTTTCCTCCGTACACCCCTGTAATTTGAACAGTACCAAATTTCCGCACCGCTTTTGTTGCAATTTGAATCGGTCCAAGCGTTCCTCCTTGGAGCTTCAGTTTTTGCTCGACAAACTCAAGAGGAGACTTCTTCCCGTCCATCCCTACGCAATCAACCACAACATCTGCTCCGCCTTTAGTAATTTCCTTTAAATGCTCTCCCATATCAGGATATTTGGCAAAGTCAAAGATCTCCACATTATTCATTTTCTTCGCATGATCTAAGCGGTAGCCAATATGATCAATCGAAATGACCCTTTTTGCACCATGCATCCAAGCGAATTTTTGGGCCATCAAGCCTACAGGACCACACCCGAGAACGATTACTGTATCCCCTTCTTTGACACCAGCATGACTTATACTCCAATAAGCAGTTGGAATGACATCTGATAAAAAGAGCAAGGATTCATCTTCCAGTTCACACGATTCTGGAACAAGAAAAGGAGTGAAGTTTCCAAACGGTACTTTTAAATATTCAGCCTGGCCACCTGGGTGATTCCCGAATTTTTCAGTATAGCCAAAATAACCTCCCGAATCATAATGAGGATTTGAGTTATCACATTGGCTTGTCAGATCATGCTGACAATACGTACATTGTCCGCACGCTACATTAAAAGGAACGACAACACGGTCTCCCTTTTTTACTTTCGTTACGTCAGGACCTACTTCCTCCACAATGCCCATAGGCTCATGTCCAATTACATAGCCTTTCGGCAACGGCATATTCCCTTGATAGAGATGTAAATCAGATCCGCAAATCGTCGTTGATGTTATCTTAACGATGACATCATCTTTCTTTTCAATTTTCGGGTCGTCTACTTGCTTTACCGCCACATTATTTGGCCCTTGATACGTTACAGCTTTCATTTCTAACACTCCAATCAAAAGGAAAAGTAGATTTTCATCTTTCATGTTAACGCTCACGAAAATGCCCTAATGCTGACGATTAAATTGATGTACATTTGAAGCCTTTAAATTAACACAGTACAAAGTATTGCCTGAGATTATTCATTTATGCAATTTAGTTAAAAAGGAATAATTAAAAACCTGCTTTACAAGTTATGGATTACGAATTGCTGCTGACATCTCAGCAGACTTTGCCGCGGCAAGATTTCTTCGTCCGACAAAGGAAAAAGCTAGGAAACGCTCCCGGTATTACAGTATCCTCAGCAAATAAAATGTAAAAATACATATAAAAAGAGAAGAGGCTGTTACTCCCTCTTCTCTCTGCTGTTTATATAACTGAAATTGTTAACATCGTTTTTAACGATTCACCCGGATGCACAAAGATTAGCTCTTCTTTGCGATTCAGTTCATCTGTTTTTGCCACCCATGGCTCCACACAAACAAAATCCTGTCCTTCCTCTGTCCATAAATAAACATAGGCAAATTCTTCTCCATAGGTCATTTGAATTTTTTTGTTTAGCTCAGGCAGCTCAAACGCTATTTCCTTTTTCATCCCATCTAATAAGACCACGGATTCCTTTTTCCCAGAAAGATCGATACCGTCACTTACATTTTTAATCTCCCCATCATTATAATCCAGATAGGTTTGAGCATCCGTTTTATAGTTAAGATTTTTATCAGCTGTTTTAAAATAGGGATGAAAACCCGGATAAATTGGCATTTTTTCATCTGATTTATTTACGTATTCCTGATGAATGTTTAACGTATTGTTTTTTAATACATATGTAAAAATGACTTCGAAATCAAATGGATAGGATTGCCTCGTTTCTTTACTACTCGTAAGCTTCAAAGTTATCGAGGCTCCATCGGTTTCGGTTGTTTGTGTTTCCACGACCTCCCACGAAAGATTACGGGCAAATCCATGGTTTTTCATTTTATATTCAATTCCATCCCATTCATATTTCCCATTTTTAAGCTGACCTGATATCGGAAAAAGAATAGGATTACCACCTCTAACGTTTGCATCAGCGTCGTAGAAGGTTTCTTTATTCAGGAAAAATATTTCTTCACCTTCTACTCCAAAGCTTGTAATAATCCCGCCTCTCTCTGGAGCAACCTTTAGCCACGAATCAGCCTTCGCGTCTGTTAACTCATATAGTACATATTTTTGATCATCTAACTGTTTTATCTGATACATTTTCAGCCTTCCCTTCATCCAGCATGAAATAACGAGCCAGTCTTCGTTAAATATCAATCGTGAACATTTTCTGTTCTTTAAAATATACCCATTCTTTAAAGCCGATTTGCTTGAGCCTTTCTCTTACTAATTCAAAATCATCACCGACTCTTTCTGCTTCGTGGGCATCTGATCCAAAAGTAACCCTCACACCATAAAAACTGGCCATTTCGAGTATATCATCTGCAGGATACCAACCACCGCAATCCTTTGTTTTGCCTGATGTATTGATCTCTATTGCAAGATCGTACTGTGCAATGACTTTTAATGTATGGGTTAATGCGTCGGTCTGAATCGTTGAAAAAGCAGGATAAAACCCTTTCATTGCATCAATATGACCAAGAATTTGAAAGATTCCGCTCCGTGCAGAGCGTTCGATAAGATGATAGTACGTTTCTTTTGTTTGCTGTTTTTCTTTAGCAGAAAGTCCTTCCCAGCGACCCTTATTAAAAATGTTAATCCCCTCAACATGATGTACCGACCCAATAATATAATCAAAGGGATATTGTTTATACTGCCTACGATACAGCTCAATGTGCTCCGGAAAAAAATCAGATTCAACACCTAGCAATACATCGATTTTTTCTTTATACTCTTTTTTAAGCTGAAGAACTTCTGAAATATATAAAGGAAATTCTTTTTTGCTCATAGCAATATGAGGATGAGGATGCTCCTCATCGCTTGCAAAATACGGTGAGTGATCAGATATGCCAATCATATGAAATCCTTGTTTAATAGCTGATTCAATATAATCCCGAGTAGTACCTTTAGCATGCCCGCAGCGATGGTGATGGGTGTGAAAATCAAATTTAATAGATTCGCTCATTTTCTATTCACGCCTTTCCAGATTTTAAAAGAGATAAGTTAAATTAGTAGACACTTTCACTTTATAATAAGACTCCGTTAAACATGTCCGGTGAGTTCCTCTTCAGGCGCCCGCTCTAATCAACTCGGTGCAAAAAATGAATGAGAGCTTTTTAGTTGAAAGACTCTATTAAAACAGCCTGTTGAATTCCATTTAAGGCCTTCACTTTCCACGGGCGGTATATCAACGCCTGCGGGGTCTTCGTTTGACGCTTTGCCTAACTCCTTCCGCACCATGTAACCTAGCACCAAAATCTACAAAGATACTTACCATAGCTTATACTAACAATAGAACAAACTCGAATGAAATGAAAATAAGCCTAATCCCTGGTGTCCAGTAAATTTGGCTTATTTTGCAATTCATATAGCATTATTAGTTACTGACAGTGCTGAGCTTTTCAAGTTTTGATGCCGCTTGTTCGTCTGCTACTACAATCACATTCGGATGATTTCTTAATACAGAAGCCGGACAATTATTGCTGATCTCTCCATTAAACATTTGATAGAGGGCTTCAGCTTTTTTCTCTCCTGATGCCAGAAGAACGATTTCTTTACTTTTTAAAATCGTTGCAATCCCCATGGTAATAGCATGGGTCGGCACCTCATCCAGGCTATTAAAATAACGGGAGTTGGCTTCTCTCGTAGATTCTTCAAGCTCTGTCACATGAGTCGTCCGATCAAATGGCGTTCCTGGTTCATTAAAGCCGATATGTCCATTTTCTCCAATTCCAAGAAGCTGCAGATCTACACCTTTCAGTTTATCGATTGCATCTTCATATCTTTGCGTTTCCTGCAGAATATTTTCAGCAGTACCATTTGGAAGATGAACATTTTCTTTCGGTATATCAATATGATTGAACAAATGCTCAAACATGTAATATTGATAGCTTGTTTGAGCATCAGCCGCTATCCCTACATACTCATCCAAATTGTACGTATGAACATGCTGATAGGAAGTCTTTCTCTTTTTAAAATCATCAATTAATAATTCATAGGTTCTGACAGGGGTCCCTCCTGTTGCAAGACCAAGTGAAACCCTGTTAGAAGAACGTACTTTTTCAAGAATTTTTTCTGCCGCAAAAGCACTTAATTCCTCATAGTTTTTAACTTTAACAAGTTTCATCCGCTGCACTCCTCTCGTTAAAGGCAAATATCAAATTTGGATTCTAATAAAGCTCTACAAAATCTCCTGCAGAAAGCTTTTACCAAACTCAGGTTTCTCAACACCTACGAAATCCGCCATCGTTGCTGCAATATCAGCCATTGTATCTCTCGTTCCGATTGTAACTGCTTTTACATGTTTACCAACAATCAATATTGGCGTTTGTTCTCTTGTATGATTTGAATGGCCAATTGTTGGATCGTTCCCATGATCTGCTGTGATAATTAACAAATCGTCATCATTCATTTCTTCTATAAATGATGCTAAAAATCGATCAGACTCTTCTAATACTTCCTTATACCACTGACTGTCTTCTTTATGCCCGGCTAGATCTGTCTCTTGAACATTTACAAGAAAAACAGCGTTCTCTTCACTGTTTCTATAATAGCTGCGGTAGGTCTCCAGCACGTCCTTTGTATTGACCACAGGGTCTTTAAATCCCTCTGCCTGAATTACGTCAGCGGTTTTTCCAATACGGTATACGGGAACGTTGTTTTGTTCGGCCATGTATGCAAATTGTTTTTGGTAATCAACGCCATAGCCTAAATGAAGTACGCGATACCCCTCACCATATACATTTGCTTTTGGACTATCCACTCCCCATTGACCAGGATGATTCTCTTTCACAACCGATAGAATGGTTTCAATTGTTGTCTTTTCATTGCCAAAAATAATCACTCTGCTTGTATCAACATTTTCTCTAACGATTTTCCCTATTTCAGTAAGCTCCTCAAACGATAGATGGTTCAAATCACCGACGACATTTATAATGTTTCCAAGCTGTGATTCAAGATTATCGCCAATAACCACTGAACCATTAACAAGCAATGCCGTTCCCCGGTCAACTGCATATTTTACTTCATAGCCCTTTGCTTCCAGTGCAGCCTTGATATGAATCCCCACATCCATCATTAAACGCTTATTGGGTTCTTTCGGCTTGCTTCCCATTAACTCCTGATGCCCTAAAAATGTATCTGCCCCTGGGTGTGCTAAGTTACTTTTACCGTATGCTGCAACAGGAACACCCTCATTGTCCACTATTTTCCCAAGCCCAAGCTTATATAATGTAGGAATTAATAAATCAACGGCCTCTCGTATATGCTTATAGGTATTGGCATTCACATCTTCAGGCTTGACAATTTTACAATCATCCATTGCCCCGATACCGAATCCGTCGAGTACAAGGAGAGTCATTTTTCTCATTCCTTACATCCCCCTTCTTTGAAAATAAACTAACTCGGGATTATGAAAGTTCACGTTTCTTACATAGGCAACATGAGCCCTTGTAACAAAGATTTGAGTTCGAAATGCTTGTATAACTGAATCCCCGACCTTCATTTGATCTTGTTTTTTTAAACAGCCGTAATAATCAATATTTTCAGGTGACACTAGATCGACAGTTGTACGCTGGTTTAGTACGTCCGATCCATTACTCCCAAATAATGCACCTTCCATATTTGAACGCGGATAATAACCGCCCGCAATTGTATAGGCGTACTCCTCATCCATATGGGAAATTTCAGAAGTATACACAATGCTAGGAATCTCTTGCAAATCATCTCGATACGCATGTAAAGGCGTCGTTCCAGTCAGCGCATGACCAGGTTCACCATGAGTGACACCAAATTCTTTTAGCATTGGAATCGTATGACAGCTTGTCGCACTAGGAGCATTGATATGAGTAACAGCAATCCCTTTATTTTCAAAGATTTCACGTGCCTTCTGAATGGTTTGCATATTAGAAGTAAAAGCGAAATCGTCTTTTTCATCGTTTATTTGTAATACTGGAAAACTGGTTATACCAATGACCCGAATTCCTTTTAATTTCAATATTTCATCCAAATAACCATCCAGCTGACCCAATAAGAAGCCGCCAAATTGGCCAGGATATACCATGTCCTCCGGCTTAATTACTCGAAGAATTACATTTTGAATTTTACCTAAAGCAAGGGCTGCATCAGATAATTGCTTGGCTCTTTCGCTCGAAAACAATGTCACTACTTCAGGCTTTAAATACGTTAATACTTCATTCCATTGGGACTTGCTAGGCTGTACAATATGTCCAATATTACCAATCTCGCAATTGGTCTTTTTGAGCTCAAATGCTTCATCAATATCTACGGCTACTGCACGTTTAATTCCATTTTGTTCAATTACTTGCCCAACAAAGCCGCTTCGGCCGATTTGTTTGGTCATATAATATAAATTCATTTCATGCTGTTGTGCTGTTAGACTGAGCTTATTTACGTTATGTTCAAGTGAATCTAAATCAATTACATACGTATTAGCTGGAATTTTCCCCTCTTGATGGAGATTAGCTGCTGCTCTAATTAGTCCTTCATTTCGTCTTAGTGTCATATTGATAAACATGGGTGTGTTACCCCCTTGATATTTCTTCCATTACATTTTGTAAAATTCGTACAACGGTATTTGCAGAAGATTTCATAGGATTTACTCGTGCCCCATGTTGTCTTAGCTCGGGTCTGCTTTCAATAAAGCTTCCAGATACCCGGTAGATCATTGGTATTAATTCATAGCGCGACTCAGCACCAACCGGATAAGTTGCTGCCCCAAACTTAGAAGCCAATTCAATCACTTGCTCAGCAATTGGCTGCTCGAATTCTATAATGACATTTTTTGATTGTGAGTTTGTCATATAAGCCTGCTTGATTCCGCTTACCTCACCCTCGCTTAACCGGGAGCATAAATGCTCAACCTGCTCATTTTGAATGGCAAGCATCACTGGTGCAGAGGATAAACTGATGAGTAATTCATGTGCTTCATGGCCTTGCACTTGTCCTCCGCCCGAATAATTCCGATCGTGAAGCTGCTGGATTTTCTCATTTCCACCTAGAATAATTCCGATTCCTTCAGGCCCTAAAAGCTTAAAACCAGAGAATGCAGAAAAGTCTGCCCCACACTGGGTGCCGATTTCTATTGTTTTCATGGCACAATAATTATCGTCAACCACAATCGGTAAATCCCGACCATGTTCTTTTACAAGTGAAATGATCTCTTTCAAGTTATAAGTATCGTTCGGCTGCTGACGAGAATGCTGAACATAAAAAACCTTCGATTGTTTATCCTCCTGAAGAGCTTTAATCAATGCGGCTCGATCATTAAAATTAACGCGTTTTTGCTTTAATCCCATTAAACGAAAGGTTTCCTTTGTTGTTGTATACATTGGTGCTTCATGAACAATACACTGTTCACCGGGCTCCATTAATACGCTAAGAATGTTTCGAATGGCGCCCGTTCCACTTCCCCGAACCAATGCACACGCTTCTGAATCAAAGGTTTTTGCCAGTACACTTTCGATCCTCGCTGTCATTAATGGACGATTATAGGCTGGATGAATACCTACATCACCTGTCTGAAAAAACTCATTATTTTTGAATTCCTTTGTTACTTCATCCATTAGCCGAAATTGAAGCTCTTTCGCTTCTTCAAAAGTCATGTTTTTTAATACAGATTGATCAGCCATCACGTACCCTTCTTTCTAACACAAGCTATGTTAAAGTCCATTGTTTATTTATGCACAGCGTTAATTGGAGAGGAAATCAACAGACACGTTTAACAAAGCCCTAATATAAGAAATTAAAGTGAATTTTCGTACGTCTTTCTTCTATAAAATATTGTTATCAAATTAAAAAGCTAAAAACCTACGCGGGTTTTGAACAAGCATTTTATCAATGGTTTCTTCCTTTACTCCGTTATTTAATAATGCAGGAATGAAATCCTCGAAAAGATGATTGTAACCATATCCATCAAAGCTTTTTAGATGAGATTTTCTTGTAATATCACAAGATAGCATCAATTGATCTTCGTACCCGAGATTAAGTAATTCGATCAGATTGCTAAGTCTGTCTGAATCTCTTCTGTAGCTGTTTTTTCCTACTGTATCGAATTGAATAAACGCACCGCTTTTTAACAATTCAAGCTGTTCTTCAATATCTTCATTTAAATCCTGATGCCCAAAAGAAATACGGCTCATATCAGCATTATTTTCTTGAAAAAGATCAAGCTGCCCTTTTCCCATTGTTCCGATTTCACAATGCGTACTGATTGGAGCACCTGTTTTTTTATGAGCAAGGATCGCAGCTTCAAAAACCTTCTTCTCCGTTTCGGTGATCTCTTGATAGCTGCTGCCGATTTCAGCTATCAAACCAGCTTTGATCGTCGTATCGTCCATTCCATCTTCAATTTCACGAATCATGATTTCGGCAAGCTCTTCTTTCGTTTTTTCAAAAACAAAAGATGGATATACTGATTCTTTATAGAAGCCGGTAGAAGCTATAATGACTAAATTATGCTTTTTTGCAATATCGAACATCGCTTTGGCATCCCGGCCCATCCCAATATTTGATACCTCGACGACAGTATTACATCCCGATTCGATAATTCTCTTTATTTCTTGATCCAGCTCTGGTGAATTTTCAAGCTTGGAATCTGCATCTTTTTCCTCGCGAACTTCTGATAGATCAAATACAAGATGCTCATGAATCATCGTTTTTTGTAAAAATTGAGGATCGACCGGACCTGTAACAGATTGAATTTTCATATAAAATCTCTCCTAAAGGAAAAGGTAGGAATGCTCCTACCTTTCAATGAATTTATACTAATTGAAGGAAATACAGTACGTTTAGGATGATACCTGTTAAGATAATCGCTACTGGACCAGCAGCAAGCTTCATAACAGGACGTCCAAGACCTTCGTTGGCAGCATACAGCAAAATGTAAATGGTTAGAGATAAGCCAACTGCCTCTGGTGCCATTACCATTGCGGCAAATGCTCCACCGATAAATAAAGCAAGCTCAATCATCGAGTTCATGGATGAACGGATGTTGTCAGATGCTTCACGCAATGACGGGAAGCGCTGAAGGAAACGTCCAATTCCACGAAGAGCAATAATTTCCAAACAAATCCAAACTGCTCCAGCAATCCCTGCCAAAAATGGATTCGGCAATAAATAACCAATTGGGAATACGAAGGTTAAACCAACAACCCCATATACACCTGTTGCTAAAGCGGTTGTAACGATCAATGGGATAAAACTGATCCCCCTGATAAAATCAGCGATCGCCGCACTTTGTAATAGATCGGCCTGTTCTTGCCCCGTAGCCTGCCATGCCTGCTGAAGAATTGGACCAGACACCTCGGAACCAGTCATTAGCCCCATATTGGCCGCGATAGCTAAAAGTGCACCGATACCTGCTAGAATAGGAATACCTTTATAAATGCGTTTTGTACGAGCGTCAAATAGACTCTCTTCATCTGTATCTACACTGATTGCTACTTTGTTTTTAAGATCTTTTCTGATGGCAAAACCAACTAATAAAATCATACCCATTAACATCAGTACAGCGATTTGCATGGTAAAGCTTGAAATCGTCGTACCTAGTGAAAAATTATTTGTAGCTTGCGAGATTAAATCCTGTATTTGCTGGTTATTCCCAGCAGCATCTGTAAGCGCATTAACTTTGGCAGCAAAGTCACCATCTGCAGGCAGCGTAATGCCAGCCAATTGACTTGCTTGCTCTAAATTCGCATCAGCGTTGTCTGTAAAATTACCGCCAACAACAGGCAGCAATTGACGAACAATCAATACGATAAATCCAGAAATAAGTGCTCTAACCCATCCAAATTGATAGAGGATCGCAATGATCGGAAAAGCAGTAAAGGCAACAAGTACAGGCGTTGATAGTTCACCTAGCGCGCTAAAGATATCAACAGGCAGCATGGCAAAAACGGTTTGAACGCCAGTAAGCCCAAATAATGCTACAAGTCCCCAAGCTCCACCAAGTGCTGCAGCCATCCACCATCTCGTTGCGATAACACCTAAAATATCTGTGGGAAGGAATAATAGCCATGGATTTAATAGATCAAATGACACGGCGAACGAAATTCCAACAGATACGATAAATCCAATACTTAACCCGAATGAAATGGACGCAAGTTCCGTCCGTTTCATTCTGCCTTCCAAATATTCAGGAATAATCGGGCGAATCCCATCATGAAATACCGCTTTACCCCAATGGGCAGCCATTGCCGTTAAAGCTGTAAGTGACATTATGACTAAAACTTCAATTAACGAAACATTTTCCATACCCTACCTCCTACGCAAGGTTATTTTTTTTAAGCAGACTATTAACAATGAGTGGAACTGCTTCTTCAATACCTTCAACGGACATCCCAAAAGCAATTTTACCTTCAGATACCAATTTCTCGATTTCAGCTGGATTTGGTTTTTTACCATTTTTCGCTACAGTCGAGCAATTTGAATAGCCTAAAATACCGATACATACTGAAAGCGCAGCTCCGCCTCCACTATTACAAGCACCTAAATAATAATCAGCGTCTCCAGCCTTTATTTTTTTTGCAGCATCAAAATCAGAAGTAACGGTTACTTGAACCTTATCTCCTCCGGCAGCTTTTGCACTTCTTTCAATAACGTCTTTTTTAAGACCTCCAATAACGATTCGTAACATTATGCATTCTCCTCTCCAGTTAATAGACAAAAGTATAGTGTGATAAAAGCGGCTTCGGCATCAACATTTAAGCTTCCAGCAGATAAAACCTCTTTAGCAAATTGGTAGTATTTCGGATTTGCTTCAATAACGCTTTTAAGTTCATCAGAAATCTCTGTAACAGGATTATTTTCTGAAATTCTCTGTAAGGCCACTGACACATGACTAGCAAAGGATCCAGCATTTTCCTCTGTCAATATTACGTCCAAATATTTTTCAACTTCATCAAAAATACCTGGTAACCGATGATAAATTTCATCGTTTATTTGATTCGTGTCATGCAGTAAATCTACTCTTTCTTTTAAAGTAGCATCCAAGGTTGTTCATCCCCCTTATATTTTCAACCAAATATACAATATACTATATACTGTATATTGAGTTTATTAATTCTCAGCAATTCATAAAGTACAATTAATCATTATCACCTTGAAGCTGATCACCCCCAAAAATGCAGCCAAATGAAAAATCTTTATACAATATATACTAGTATTTTGGAATTATATTCCCCTTAACAACATCTGATTGAATTTCAACGATCTTATTTTTTGAAAGCTGATTAATAATGTACTCCATCTTTCGATTATCCTTCTTTATCACACAAACCGCTTCATTCATTTGACTTTCGTAGTTGATTGCCAGTGGTGAAGCAAGTGATTGAATATGAAATAATGTCGGATCTATTTCATCAACATTCCAAATCGTTGCATCAATTGTTTTTGCCTTTAGATGTTGAAGCATATGCATATAATTAAATTCAAGGTACTCAATAGTTAATCCAGTTGCTTCAGCCTGCGTTAATATCTTTTGATCCGTAGAAAAACTGTCGATTCCAACCTTCATTCCATCTTTGAGCTGTTTATTTTCTGGATTTGAAAAAATAACGGCATGTTCCGAAACATATGTTTTTATTCCAAATTCCAATGCTATTTTTAAATTACTTTCATTTTTTAACGCTTCCTGAGCAGAATACTTTGATATAAGAGCAAAATCGTATCGTCCTTCCTTTACTCCTTCCAGCCTAAGCTTAGAGCCTCTCATAAAAGCGATATTTAGAGAAAGTCCTATTCCTTCTAATTCAGAAGTAAGTCCTGTTGCCAGTCCTTCATACTTTTTGGAATAAGGCAGCGGCATTACAGCAGTAATTTGATTTACTCCTGAAAACAGGAGTAAATTCGACAGGTTCTTAGCTCTTAGAAACGTGCCTAAATGTCCTCTTGGTTCGAGTGTTATACATTTTTCTTTCTCCAGCCTTTTTAATGCAGACTGGATGGTTCCCCTTCCAACTTGATACTTCTCAGAGAAATCACCTACTTTCGGCAGTCTTTCATCCACTTCAATAAAGAGTAATTCCTCAGCGATTTTTTGTAAAACAATACCTTTTTTTGAATAGAGATCTTCTCTCATTCCACATCACCATTTTATCCAATGTACATTTTTTTGTATTTTCACAAATTTAATTTATCATACTCAAAAAACGATTTCAATATTTTTTTCAGAATGTTTAAACTATACATCCATCGACCATGAATGATCAATCATAATCAAAAATGTAATAGCTGATTTATTTTATTGATTATTTCACAAAGTATTGTACAATTTTTTGTACTTTCTCTATACACAAATTATCACATCCAGAAAACGTTTTCAATCATTTTTTCCAAAAAAATATTTCCAATTATTCACTTCAATCATTTTACTTTACTTTCTATATACAATAATCTGTATTTTGTATAATATGTTTACGTTCATATTATTTTGTGTTTTATCGCATATCATAAAAATTTAGAGGAGGATCTTGATGTATAGAATTGTCTTTCTTGATATTGATGGAACTATTTTAAATTCTCAAGAACAGCTTGATGAGCAGCTAGTTAAAACAGTCCGGGAAATTCAACAGAAGGGTGTGCTCGTAGCGTTGGCAACGGGGCGATCTTTAGATGGGGCGATCCCGTATGGTGAAAAATTAGGAACTTCTATCTATGTTACTTATAACGGGGGATATGTTCTTTCAGAAGGCAGTGTAATCCACGATGTCAAAATCCCATCCAGCCTAGCACATGTTCTTTGTAAAAGGACACATGAATTGAACGGAGTCTTTATTCATTTTTCAGATCGCACTTCACGTTCCAACCATCCACCTCGCGGAATAGAATACCTGCTGCCTGAAGCGGTAGAATCGAATATCATCGATACAAAGCAAGACGCGCACCGACTGGCTCTTTATATTCAGGCTGAGCACCGTGCTGCTCTTCAAGAAATGATTACTGAGGCTGCTGGTTTTGATGAAGGAGACCGACTGGAAGTATTTCCAGCAGGCTCAAAATGGACAGGCATTTTACCGCTAATCAATCAGCTTGGAATTACGCAAAATGAAGTCGTTACAATTGGTAATGGCACAAATGATATCGAAATGCTGGAAGCTGCCGGGTTAGGAGTTGCTATGAAAAATGCCCCAGACTCTGTGAAAAAAAGCGCTGATTGGGTGACTGAGGATAATGACCACCAAGGAGTGATCCTTGCTTTAAGAAAAATATTTAATTTAACTGCCTATTCCGACTTAGCAATGAAGCAATAGAAGCGTTTGGCTAGAATCAGCTATTTTGACATTCTTGTCAACGTTCAATCTTCATTAATTATAAGTCTTTTAATTACAGCATGCTCTACAAATTAGAAATCATCCTTGGACAAATTTAAGGGTGATTTTTTCATTTGTTAATATAGTAAATGATTAAATGAGAAACATGATTTCATTGGCTGCTAAAAAACTTTCGACGAAAACAGAAGTTGATCTACACAATCATGCCCGTTAAAGCATCTTTTGGACATCATTGCTTAACCCTCGCCTCTCACTTCTTCAAATATCCACTTGCCTATCAATAGCTTAATTAGTAAATAATGTTATAATTTAAAAGGATATACATTTCTACTATATTTATTACACATTATAATCATTATAATAAAGAATTGATTTTTAAATGATATGTGCTATTATTATAAATGTGTAAAAAATTATATTAAGAGGTGATTCTATAATGAGTAACGAAAAGAAAACTCTTACCACTGGCTGGGGTGCTCCGGTCGGAGATAACCAAAACTCTATGACAGCTGGTTCACGCGGACCAACATTAATTCAAGACGTACATCTTCTAGAAAAATTGGCGCATTTTAATAGAGAACGAGTTCCTGAGCGTGTTGTTCACGCGAAAGGTGCCGGCGCGCACGGTTACTTTGAAGTAACGAACGATATCTCAAAATATACAAAAGCAAATCTATTTTCAGAAGTAGGAAAGCGTACTCCACTATTCACTCGTTTCTCAACAGTTGCTGGAGAATTAGGTTCTGCAGATACTGTTCGCGATCCTCGTGGATTCTCAGTGAAGTTTTATACTGAGGAAGGAAATTATGATATTGTTGGTAACAACACGCCTGTTTTCTTCATTCGTGATGCAATTAAATTTCCTGATTTTATCCATACACAAAAACGTCATCCACAAACACATTTGAAAAACCCTAATGCTGTATGGGATTTCTGGTCTTTATCACCTGAATCTCTGCACCAAGTAACATACCTCATGGGTGACCGCGGTATCCCTGCAACACTTCGTCACATGCATGGCTTCGGAAGCCATACATTTAAATGGACGAATGCTGAAGGCGAAAGCGTATGGATCCAGTATCATTTCAAAACCGAGCAAGGCATTAAAAATCTTACACAAGATGTTGCTGACAAAATTGCCGGTGAAAACCCTGATTACCATACAGAAGATCTATTCAATGCGATTGAAAATGGGGACTTCCCTGCTTGGAAATTGTATGTACAAATCATGCCATTAGAGGATGCAAATACGTATCGTTTTGATCCATTCGATGTAACAAAAACATGGTCTCAAAAAGACTATCCTCTAATCGAAGTTGGTCGTATGGTATTAGATCGCAACCCAGAAAACTATTTTGCAGAAGTAGAGCAGGCAACATTCTCTCCTGGAACTTTAGTACCTGGTATTGATGTTTCTCCAGATAAAATGCTACAAGGTCGTTTGTTTGCATACCACGACGCACATCGCTATCGTGTAGGAGCTAACCACCAAGCATTGCCAATTAACCGTGCACGTAATGAAGTGAACAACTACCAACGTGATGGTCAGATGCGCTTTGACAATAACGGCGGAGGCTCAGTTTACTACGAACCAAATAGCTATGGCGGCCCAACAGAAGCACCTGAAGCTAAGCAAGCATCATTCGAAGTTACTGGACAAGCAGGCAATGTAGGGTATGACCGCGATGATTTCTATACTCAGCCTGGTGACCTATATCGTCTACAAAGCGAAGAAGAGCGCGCACGTCTTGTTCAAACCTTCGTGAACGGATTGAAACCTGTTGAAAAAGACGAAATTAAGCTTCGTCAAATTGGCCATCTCTACAAAGCAGATCCAGAATTCGGAACTCGCGTTGCAGAAGGTTTAGGTTTATCTGTACCTGAAGAAGTTAAATCTAACTAATTTGTAAAATCAGTACCGTAAAAAATCATGACTCTTTTATGAGTCATGATTTTTTTATTCTCAATATTATTCTCCGTTTCTCAATTAGAAAGCATTTGTTGATCTCAATAGATACTTTTTTCATAGGAGTGCATTATGTAACTATTTTTTTCTAGTATATACATCTTGCTATTTCTCATTTTTCCAATTCTCCCGTATACTTCTGAACAAGCAAAAAGAAACAAACGTGGGGGTGTTGTAATAGATGCTGGCGCCCTTCCCCCACTAAAATGATTCATACCCAGCAAGAATCCCTTTCACCATTATTTCCGCGGTTAAGTGTTGATGTGCATAGCTTTTTGCCTTTTCAGCTAACGCTTTTCGCAACTCCCGGCTGCTAATAAGGAGCAGCAGACGATCAGCTAATTCATTTACGTTGCCTGGATCTACCACGAATCCAGTTTGCTGATCTTGTATAATTTCCGGAATTCCACCACAATTCGTGGTAATGATGGCCTGTTCTCCAAACATGGCTTCAATTACCGAAATCGGCATATTATCATTAATTGTTGGCAATACATAGATATCAGACTGCCTTAGCAATTCAGGAATATCACTTCGTACTCCATAAAAATAAACATTTGAAAGCCCCAAGTCCTGAACTTGCTGCTCAAGATTTCCTCTCATTACGCCATCACCTACGATTCGCAGCTCTACATTTGGCAATGATCCCTTAATCTTATCAAGCGCCTCCAATAAATAACGATGACCTTTTCTTGGTGATAAACGAGAGATGACTGTAATGATAATCTTGTCAGTATTTTCACATTTCTTCTCTTCATACTCCCATTCAATACCTGTGTTCACCTTAATCAGCTGATCTTTCCGTGCACCAAATTCACATAATGGTGCACGAAAATTATCACTTATCATAATAACTTTCCTTGCGTTGAAAATCGCTCTTTCTTCAATACAGCGAAAATAGGCTTCCTCTATAGAGCCAGAAATTAATTTGCCAAATTTGAGTCTGCTGCTTGTAAAAGAGCCATGAGGAGTAAAAAATATCGGTTTTTTATACCAATTATTTAATCTTCCTAAAACATTTGCTGTAAATAAATCCTGTGCATGCAATATGTCATAATGCTCAAGATCCATTTCGCTTAAAAACCTCTCATAACGATACAAACCATTACAATTTCTTACGATTCTTTCACTGTATTCGCCATAACGATTTGTAAAAAAATCTCGAAGCACTTGTGAATAATCCGTATACGTTTCATTTTTGCACTGATTTGGAGAGATCACATCCACTTGATGTCCAAGTGACTCAAATCCTTTTTGAAATGTAGAAAGATATTTGGATAGACCTCCTACATGAGGATGATCCCAGAATGTAGTCAGTAAAATCTTTAATCTTTTCTTTTTATCTTTAGAAAGATTTGATTTAAACATAAACGGTTGTTCCTGAACCTCTTCTTTTATTTCCTTTATTCCATAGTAGTGATCCAATGCTTGAATCACATAAGGTGCAGGAAAAGGCAAGGAATTGAAATACTCATTCTTCTCCATTATCTCCATATCTTTCTCGTGATTTCAAACGCTTCAGCGTATGGCACACCAACCGTCATACCTCTTACACGTGCAAGATATCTGACACCATCGTAGGATCTTGGATGAGGAAAATCACGCATTTCTACATCGTAATGATGCAGTGCCTCGATTTTATCTTCTATCTCATCTGTTATTTCCACAAAATAATTCGGCTTGAATGTTTTGTCATCCGTTTGCTGCGACCACTCACTTGATGATACCGTTTCAAAGCAAATAAGATCGATTGACGGAGTACCTGGTAATGGGCGAACAGCTGTTAAAACAGCCTGATACGTAACTTGATGATCTCTGTTAACATCACCATAATGATGTGTAAAAACCATTGATGGCTGATATTCTTTTATTAAAGCTTCAATCTTTTTATTAATGGTATGAAGTGCGAAACTCTCCATTTCTAAATTTGGATAATCTAAACAGATAACTTTCTCAATACCTATATGTTTGTTGGCATTTTCAACGAATTTCTTTATATGATGTGCCTCTTCTTTTCTTCCCAGTGCCATAATAACTGAAATTACCTTATAGCCTTTTTTAATAAGCTTTTTTAAAGTACCTCCTAAACCTAATAATTCATCATCGGGATGTGCAGCTATCACTAATATATTTTTACTCATTCTCATCCACCCTAATATTAATTTATATATATAAATATGAGAGGGAGAAATTAGTGTGCTGATTAGATGACGTTTTATTGTAAAATAAGCCATTTCCTCACATCCCTTTTTACGTTCTATTAGTGTTTTTTAATCGTCAGCGGCACATCAATAAACTGAAACCTCAAATGACCTTCACGATCCACCCATAGAAAATAGTCATTGCTGATAAAAATGAATCTCCCGGTATCAATGATTTTTTTGCCACTGTAAACTGTGATCCTGTCTCCAAGGACCAAGGCATATCGCGCCGTAAGGTTTTTCTGAATCAAATATTCGTTTATGGCTTGCTGTTGAATGGGATTTTCTTTTTGTGCGATTGATTTTTTTTCAATCTCAGATAGCCTTTCTGCCGATTTATGCAGCTCACTGTCGCTCCGATTTTTATTTTTTGCATGTTTTTTGATGCTATTATCAAGACCTTTAGTTTTGATCCCCTTTTTATTCTCTTCTGCTTTTATTCTTTTCTCAGGTCTCTGTGTTTTGATGCTCTTTTCACTCTCTTGTATTTTTATGCTTGTTTTTGAACCTGGTGTTTTGATATTATTTTCTATTTCTTGTGATTTAATTTTTTTAACACGCTTCTGTTTTGGATTGACCTTTTTTATTGAAGAAACTGTACTTCCCTCATCGTTTAGAACTCTTGTTTGCACTGGTCGTTTCAAAATATATTTATCCCTTTGAAATCGTCTTCTTTTATTCTTTTTATGGTCTTTCACAATAGAAATCCGTTCTGTTGGAGTATGAGTCTTCAATCTTGGTTCAGTGTCAATCGCAGGTAATGGGATGGCATCAGGAGAGTTATTGGAATGACGAATTTTTTTTTGCACAGATTTATGCGTTGAAATTTCGGTTAATAGATCGGACACCTGGCGGTAAGTCGGAAGTTTTTCGATATCAGCTGCTCCTGCCTGGTCATTTTTCATTTGGATTTTTTCTGCTTCTTTTTTTAGAAGCGTTAAACGATTAACTTTCGGCTTTTTACCAAGATGAAAAATTCCCTGAGAAGAATCCTCTGAATGTATGATACTGCTTCCTTGTATGAAATGAGGTGGTATGCATTGAATTTTCTTTCTTAGATTAATCCATGCAACCTGTTGGCAGCTGCACGGTATTTTTCTATAGCGACCATCTAATGAATAGAATTCGGCTGGCGAAAAGATAGGGGGGAATATCGTGGTATTTAAATAAAACGCACAATAAATCATAAGTATCACCCCATTTTCATTCAAGTTACTACAGCATATGCCCAGTTACGAAATCGGTGAGGAGAAATGAGTCAACATTTATATGCCGATACATACAATATATTACATTTGTATATTTTGCTAAAAAAAAGAGGAGTGACATTAATGGATCAAAATCATGAAAGCCATGATTTTCATTATGCAACTGATGATAGAGATGAAAGTAATAATTACCAATGGAGCAGTGAAGAAAGTGACTCAAGTTGCGATGACGATAATCAGCCGCCGAATGATGATAGCGACACAATAGCTGCTATCCTAAATCGATTATTTGTCTTAGGGGATAAGCTGCAAGTTTTTGTAGGCGCTAAACAGATCAATGGCACGGGTGTTTTTATTTCCGCAACAAACAATGTACTGATTTGGGCAGACAATAATGGCGACGTTATATTTCAGCACATCGGGGGAGGGTTGGGTGTTCGAAAGGTAGGATCTGGAAAGAATAAAGACAACAGTAAGAAAACTAAGCATTCCAAAGAAAAAGACAAAAACGATTGCCACTCTAAAGGTGGTCATACGTTGGAAAGAACAAAAATTCATCAAGATTTTGGGTCACAGGATGAAATAACTAACATTGAATCAGAGACAACCAATTTAGTAGAAATAGCTGACGAGCAGGAAGCATCATTAGAAATCACATTGCTTGATCATCCGATTGAAAAACACAATGAAAATCAAGATGAGCTCGCTGGAGAGGCTCCAAACACAGGATGGATGCATTAAACTCCACCGCTTTCCCATCTAAGTCCTCCACTTTCTCATTTCTAACGACTGAAAATCCTTTTATTATGCAATATATTTTTCTGATCAAAAACCTACCTCCTGAGGCTAGGTTTTTTTGTTGTATTTTCATCATAAAGAAAGCCTGCTGCAAAGTTACTCATTACTAAATAAAAAAGGAGCTTTATTCTACATTGAAGGAAGGGGAACAGTTTTATTAAATAAATATAATCGACAAAATGGGTATACGCCTTTCCCTCTTACTGGTCTTTTTAATATAAATATATAGAATTTAAAAAAGGAGGAATGAATAAAGATGAGCTTAGGAGCTAGATTAAATGAAGTGTTAAACCTCGGGGACAAAATCCGCGTAAAAATTGGTGATGACAATATCGATGGTACAGGAAGCTTTATCCAAGCAACGGATGACTTCTTAGTATGGGCTGATGATGACGGTGAAGTATTGTTCACAGTTCTTGGCGGCGGCGTATCCATTAAGAAAGTATAATTCATTTTTTGCTGGAGGGATCTCTTATATGAGAGTCTTTCTCCAGCCTCTTACTATTTGCCTGTTGCGGTTCTTCGATGCCTCATCTACGTCATCTTTGAATAACCATATTACTTCGTTCGATCTACAAAAAAATGTCTACATAAACGAAGAGAAGACAGCTACTTTTCGAGTAGCTGTCTTCTCTCCTTCCTTATTCTAAATCAAGATCCGTTACTGCACCTTTTGAAGAGGATGAAACAAGACGGGCATATTTTGCTAAAATTCCGCTCTTATGCTTAGGAGCTGGTTTTTTCCATTCATTTCTACGCTGCTCAAACTCTTCTGGTGTAATGTCAAAATTAATCTCCTGTGTATCACTGTCAATTGTTACAATGTCGCCTTCTTTCAGCAGCCCGATTGGTCCGCCAACATGTGCTTCAGGAGAAACGTGGCCAATAACAAATCCGTGCGATCCGCCAGAGAAACGTCCATCTGTCATCAGCGCGACTTTTCCGCCAAGACCACGGCCAACAATCATAGCAGTAATAGAAAGCATTTCAGGCATTCCTGGCCCGCCTTTTGGTCCTACATGACGGATAACCAGCACATCACCAGCTTTAATCTGATTGTCTTCAATCGCTTTTGTTGCTTCTGCTTCGCTGTCATAAACGCGTGCAGGTCCGACAAAGCGGCTGATTTTTTGGCCTGACATCTTCGCAACGGCACCTTCTGGAGCAAGATTTCCACGAAGAACAACAAGCGGGCCATTTGGCTTTAATGGATTATCCATTGGACGGATCACGTCTTGGCCTTCTTTTAATGAAGGAACCTCTGCCAGGTTTTCTGCTACAGTTTTACCCGTTACAGTGATGCAATCTCCATGCAGCAGACCATTTTCATTCAAAAGCTTCATAACAGCAGGTACTCCACCAACCTCATAAAGATCCTGCATTACATACTTACCGCTTGGCTTAAGATCGGCAAGATGAGGAACATTTTGTCTTACGCGTTCAAAGTCATCAAGTGTTAGGTCAACTTCCGCAGAGTGTGCCATCGCTAAAAGATGCAAGAAAGCATTCGTCGAGCCTCCAAGCGCCATTACAACCGTAATAGCATTTTCAAATGCTTCTTTCGTCATGATGTCGCGAGGGTATATATCTTGTTCGAGCAGGTTTACAACGAGCTCACCCGCTTGACGGCACTCAGATTCCTTGTAGTCGTTTACAGCAGGAGTAGAAGATGAACCAGGAATACTCATCCCAAGTGCTTCTACTGCCGCTGCCATTGTATTCGCGGTGTACATACCTCCACAAGCTCCAGCTCCTGGGCAAGCATGACACTCAACCTTATATAGTTCTTCCTCATTAATTAGCCCTTCTTGGAACTGTCCTACAGCTTCAAATGAAGAAACGATATCGATATCTTTCCCATTAAGCTTACCTGGCTGTATGGTACCTCCGTATACATATACAGACGGAATATTCATTCTTGCAATCGCCATGACACAGGCAGGAGTTGTCTTATCACAGCCGCCAATAGCAACAATTCCATCCAAGCGTTCTGCACTTGTTACCGTTTCAATGGAATCCGCAATGACTTCACGGCTTGGCAAAGAATAAAACATTCCTTCATGCCCCATTGCAATGCCGTCAGAAACCGTAATTGTATTAAAAATCATTGGTGCTCCGCCATTATCTTTAGCTCCAGCCTTCGCTTGTTCAGCTAGACGGTCAATATGTATATTACATGGCGTTACCTCACTCCATGTACTCGCGATACCAATCATCGGTTTTTTAAAGTCTTCATCTTTAAAGCCTACTGCTCTCAGCATCGATCTGTTAGGAACACGGTTCACTCCTTCGCTGATTACATGGCTTCGGATACGCAAATCTTTCTTGTTTTCCAACGTCTTCATCCTTCCTAATTACAAGATCTATCAATTATATAAGTCAGACAATTTTATAAATCGTGACTGTATAATTCATATCATACTCATTTAAGACAAACTTCGCAATGAATAGTCTGAATTTAACGATATTTATATAAGCTAAAGCGTTTTCTCTGTAAAATACTTTTTCAATTAGGAAATATTGGGTTATAAAAACAAAAAACGTACTTACTCATTATAGAAAGTACGGTTACCATATATCTATTAAGTTCTTATAATTGCTGTTGATTTTACTTTATCTCTACTTTATTCTGATGAATAAATTCTCTAACTTCCTCAAGCGTCAAACCGATCTCTCTTGCTGCATGCATAAGAGCTACCCACTCTTCATCAAACACCTGGTTCAGCTTTGCTTCTGTTGAGTTCATATGGATAACCCTCTCCCAGAAATGATTTATTTAATAAATCGCGCTTTAATAAAATGACGAACCGTTTAGACGATTTTGCCAATCAATAATCATTTAGAACAGGTTTCTACGATGATTAAATAGGAAAGTGAAAGCAGAAACATACTTATCTAGCGATCTGGATCGATGAGCAGTCCATACAAAAATATATGCACAATCTCCTTTGCAATACTAAATGGATCCTTTAATCCTGAAAATACTGCCGTTACAGTTAACCTTTCAATAATACCAACTAGACTGTTAGCAAAAATCTCCATATCGACGTGAGCATGGAAATACCCATCCCGTTGTTCAGATCGTAAATTTTCTTTTATTTGAATCGCCATTTGCTTCTTAATTTCTTCTGCCTCTGCTGATATAAAAAAACCAATACGGGTTAAATTTTGATTTTCAGCAAAGAAACGAAAGATTCCCCCTAATCCCTGGGTAATTCTTTCTGGCAGTGAGTTTAAATCAATTCCAGGTTCGAGCCGGCTCTGTTCCGTGAGCTCAGAAAGCTTCGTACGAAACAAGCAGACCAATTCCTGAAATATACTCTCTTTACTTTGAAAATATAGATAAAAAGAAGGTTGAGTTAAGTTTGCTTTTTTAACGATGGTACTAATTTTTGTATCATGATAGCCTTTTTGAGCAAACTCATCTGCAGCAATTGAGAGTAATAGAGCTCTGCTCTGCTCCCCGCTCGCTCCCTTCTTCCTTCCTCTTTGACTCATATATGTACAACTCCCACATAACATTACAATATATTACTTTTAAGTATTATATTGTAGTAATGAGGATTCAGTCAATATAGTTTGGGGGAAAATTTAAATTTTGTTAATATAAACGTTGAATATACATAATTGAAGAGATTAATTTCTTCTCTTTCCATTCTTTCAACAAAATAATAGAGGCAGCGATGGAGAACTTTCTATTCGACGTACAAGTTATAGCTGATTTTCTCTTTTTGCAGATAAGAAATTGTTCAACCGTTCTTTTTGAATATATTCTATACGTTTATGAAAAATCCCTTTATCTATAGCATTCTTTCAAAAGAAGAATTCCTTCCTTTATCAAAATAAACTAGCTTACTTGAATAATTCAATCACAGTTTTATTTGAACATCAAAATCAATTGGTTCCAGCGCATGTCAATAACACCGGAACCAATTGATTGTTCTTGTAATGTTAGGTTGTTAAGCTTCTATCGCTTTAAAGAAAAGAGGCAAATGCTCTTTATGTGCTTCCAGCATTTCATCAACAATTTCCTTCGCAAGTTTATCAGAAGCAACAAGCGGGTTAATCCTTAAAGCGAGGACAGCGAGTCCATAATTTCCTGATACTGCTGCTTCAGCCGCTACCCTCTCGAATGATTTAATTTGTTGTACAAGTCCTCGTACCGCTACCGGAAGATCTCCCATTGCGATTGGCTTAGCCCCTTCCTTCGTAATGGTACAGCTGATTTCAACTGCCGAGTCGTTCGGAATGCTTGAGATGGCACCGTTATTCATTGTATTGACAGGCTGCACTTCACCCTTATCCATATAAATAGAGGTAATTAAACGAACCGCCTCTTCAGAATAATATGAACCGCCTCTTTTTTCCAATTGCGGTGGTTTGATATCAAGGTTTGGATCCTTATACAGCTCGAATAAATCCTTTTCATGTCTTTGAACAACTTCGGCACGTGTACCTTCATTCTCAGCATTTTTCTGTTCTTTCTCTACCATTTCTCTCGTTTTATAGTAGTACATGTGATACGGACAGGTTAAAACATCGAGCGCTTTTACAAATGCAGGCTCCCAGCCAAGTCCTTGAATATTTTTAACGAAACTGCTGTTATTGGGGTCTCTAAGCAGATCGATTACCTTATCTTTAACACTTTCTCCGTCTACATATACGTCTAAGCCATAAACCATGTGTTAAGTCCTGAAAAGTCAATTCGCACGCGTGAATGATCAACGTTTAACAGCTTTACAGTCCCCATTTCCATCCTGATTGGAACATTACACAGCCCCACTATTTTTTTATGTTTGAATAGCGTAATGCAGCTTCTGTTACCATGCCTGCAGGATTCGTGATGTTAATCATCCAGGCATTTGGACAAACCGCTTCCATATTATTTTGTTTTCAGGAGAATTAAACTACCCATTGTATTAAAGCTAAAATCGCGATCCGTCCTGTTAAAGATATATTCTGCTATGCAATAACGCAGTTTTACCTCTTTACCTTTTAGCTTAAAGCCGTAATTCGGTTTTGCTCCAAATTGTATCCCGTGAGTCTCCATAACTTTCTTCACATCACGTAAATTATTTTGAATGGTTGATTTGCTAATGAATAACTCATCTGCTAGTTCCTCTATTTTTAAATAGCCTTCTGCCAGCGACAGCCGATAAATTAAATAGTGCACACGCTCTGCTGAGGCTGCAGGAATTGCTTCATTTTGAATTGATTTTTTTTTGAATATTATCTTCCAAAAAAACGCGAAACAGTTGATCATTATGTATAATCAGCTTATAATCCGCTCCCCTGGTTGATCTGATTTCTCCTCCGTGACCTGAAATAATAGCTTCAAGCTCTTTACGATCGTATCCTGTTTATAACAGAATACTTTATATAATTACTGCCTACAACAGCATTTATCTAATGTTTCATCGTTATTATTGGAGGTTAAATAATCATTAACACATGTTATCGATAGAGGTGTCATCCCATTTAGCAGAAGCCTCCTCCTTCGTTGCTCCAGCTAATTTTGTTAAAACTAAAGGAATAATAAGGAATTCAGAAAGGATGAAAGAGATGGAGAAAATTTATCATATTAATACGAACTACAGGGATCAAATGATCGATATCACAATGATGATCGAGGATTGGATCCGCGATCAAAACGTTCATGATGGGATTGTAATTGTTTCCTCTCTTCATACTACAGCAGGCATTACGGTTAATGAAAATGCGGATCCGGACGTTAAGCGAGACATGCTTATGCGCCTGGATGAAGTGTATCCATGGGAGCATCCTGAGGACAGACATGCAGAGGGGAATACTGCTGCACATTTGAAAACGAGTACAGTTGGTCATTCCCAAACACTGATCATTTCTAATGGAAAACTTGTTCTTGGAACTTGGCAGGGTGTCTATTTTTGTGAATTTGACGGACCCAGGAAAAATCGAAAAGTTGTTGTGAAGGTAGTAAAAGGGTAATATGCGCCCCACCCTTTTTCGGATTTTTTCTCACAAAGAAACGGACTGCCTTGAAAGGTCAGTCCGTTTTTTAAAATTGATCTAACTTATGTATCACATTAAAAAGCCGATTGTTTTTATTGTTACTTCTTTTCCTCAATCAAAAAACTATTGGACATTTCCATCGCTTCTTTCAGCGATTTGTTTATCTCTTCTATCCCATTTACCTGCTTATCTCCTACCTTGACAACATTATGAATGGATTCAGAAATCGACCCTACCACCTTTTGAATATCATTCAAGGAGGTATCAATGAGGGAAGTAAATTCAAAGATATTTGTTGATAATTTTTGAATTTCATTGGCTACAATTGCAAATCCCTTGCCGGATTCCCCTGCTCGTGATGCTTCAATTCTCGCATTGATTCCAAGAAGCTGAACACGTTTAGCAATTTGATTAATATTTTTTATAATATCGTTAATTTCCTTTAGCTTTACCTCAGATTGCTTTTGCTCTTCGGCAAGTGTGCTGCTAGTCAATACTAAAAAATTTGCACCTTCATGTATTTGATTCATATTTTCATTAACAGCAGATAACGATCGCTCAACATTTTCATGAAATTCTTTTAAAATCTTTTCATATTTTGTTTCTAATGCGATACCCAGCCCGCCAATAATTCTATTATTCTCATCATGAACTGGCATCACTCCTGCTGTAAGTGATAAATTATACAAATGCTCAGGGATTTTCACGACAAGCTTTTTATTCTCTCTCACAGCAGCTGAAAGCGGAGTTTGCGGGCTAACCGTGTCACCTACGCTAAGACCCAAGCTGAATTTTTCACCGGGAAATGAACCTATACATACATAATCCTTATCAATAAGCGTAATGTTCGAATCGATCGCTAAAGCATTTTTCAAAAGAGGGATTGCAAATAAAATCTTTTCTAATATTGGGTGTGTTTGATCCATTCTATGCCTCCGTCTTAAATAGTATAAAAGTATTATATCAATATTCCCATAAATTGCAAAATATTCTATTAACATATTTAAACTATCTAGTTATAATATCGACTTTACTTTTTTTATCGTAAAGAAAGGTAGATAGTTAAGTATTATAGAGAATATTTCCCTGTCAAATATAAAAGGACCCACGTAGCCGTGAGTCCTTTTTCAATATTGATCAATAATTTGTAAATACAAGTTTTCGTTTTTCTATAAAAGCTTGAATTCCCTCTTTATGCTCTTGCTTCACAAACATTTCCTCTTGTGCTTTTCTTTCCATATCCAAGGTTTCTTCAAGTCCAACATGAAGAGAATAATTAATCAATGACTTGATTCTTCCATAGGCTTCACTTGGCCCCTCGGCAAGCTGATTTGCCAAATTAATAGTTATATTCCCTAACATAGCTGCAGGAACGACATGGTTCACAAAGCCTAATTGATACGCTTCGGCTGCCAAAACCGGCTCAGCAGAAAAAAAGATTTCTTTCGCAATATATGGTCCAACAACCTTAGTTAATGAATAGGACAAGCCCCCATCTGAACAGAGTCCGACCTTCGAAAAGCTTGCAATAAACTTCGCATCGTATTATTAAATCATATTGATCAAAACAGCTACTAAATTCAGCACAAGGGCTACTATTTGAACATTACATATATATACCAAAACCCTCCAGATGAGTAGGACACTGGGGGGTTTTTCTAGTTAGTATATCTATATAGAAGATGATCTATTTTCATTTATAAAAATTGCATCAGCCAACTATTTAAACCAGCCCTTTTCCTTAAACCGGGAAATCGCTTCAATCCGATTACTTACATCAAGCTTATCAAGGATGACTGAAATATAATTACGGACGGTGCCAGTTGTTAGATATAGCTCATTCGCAATTTCCTTTGTATTTTTTCCTTCCGCAATGAGTTCAATGACCTGTTTTTCACGTTCCGTCAGCGGGTTTTCATCACCGAAAGCCATATCCACTAATTCTGGAGCATAGATGCGGCGTCCATCCATGATCGTTCGGATCGAGTTTGCCAGTTCTTCACTTGGACTGTCTTTTAACAAATAGCCGCTAACTTGAGCTTTTCTGGCACGCTCAAAATAGCCGGCTCGGGCAAATGTTGTCAAAATAATGACTTTACAAGGGTGGTCAATTAGTTCTTCCGCTGCATCCAGCCCGCTTTTCAATGGCATCTCAATGTCCATGATACAGATATCCGGGTTAAGCTGCTTAACCAGTGCCAATGCTTCTTCACCGTTTTTCGCTTTACCGACCACTTCCATATCCTCTTCCAAATCCAGTAAAGATCCTAGAGCTCCAAGTAGCATTCGCTGATCTTCAGCGATCACAATTTGAATCATACCAATCCCTCCTGTTTATTCTGTTGAATGACATTTGGCACCCTAATATTAAGTGTCGTACCATTTGACGTTGAAATGTCCAAGCTGCCATTCACAAATTCCAATCGTTCTCTCATCCCGATGAGACCATGTCCTTTGAATGAATCCATATCACCTTCGATACCAATCCCGTTATCCTTTACTCTTACTAGCAGTTCATCCGGTGACTGCTCAATCAATACCTTACATGAAGAAGCCTTGCTATGCTTTACTACATTAGTGACAGCCTCTTTCAAACACATACTCACCACATTTTCGACTAATAGAGGTGTATTTTTGAGCTTTGGATTTCCTTCAATTGAAGAATCTATTTGTGCAGCAGTCAATATTTGCTGAATACGAAAGATTTCATCCTCCAATTTTGTCCCACGCATATCCGCCACCATTTCACGTACTTCTTTTAAAGCTGTTCTTGCTGTTTGATGAATATCATTAATCTCATTTTTCGCCAAATCAACATCTTTGTACAATAATTTCCCAGCCAAATCACTTTTCAGTCCAATGAGTGACAGCTTTTGTCCCAGCGTATCGTGTAAATCGCGTGCGATTCGCTGGCGCTCTTCCATCACTATAAGTTGAGAAATCCTTATATTAGCATCTTCAAGCTGATCTTCAAGCTTTTCTCGTTTATTTCGATTGTATGTGTTAAATGGCAGCAGAATGACGCCGATCACAGATATGACAATAAACGGGAATTGCGAGAAAAATAATTCGTTTTGTGTAAAAAAGCTTAGATTCACGGCAAGAATTGTTGTGAGAAGATGAACCACGTACAACGTAATAAAACCCACTTTATTTTGAATGTTTCCTATTAAAAACGCTAAAAAGAGTGCGAAATAAACAAACCCAAAATAAAGTGTCATCACAATGCTGATCGCAATTTCAACACCTACCCAAAGATATAGCTTCCAGCCTTTGGAAGTGAAAGAAAAACGGTACGCCATAAAAAACAATAAAATCATCAAAATACCAAAAATAATTTCAATCCAGGAAGATAATCGGAAAAGAAAATAAAATGGCAAAAGACAAAAGATAATCCATACATAGATACTAAGGCCTACATTTTTCGGGAAAATATTATACCAGCTTTGCATAGTTGCCTCCTTATTACCCTCACTTCATTATGAAATAAGCCTATAATACAATAGGAAAAAAAGCTATATTTCTTCTTTATTCATTATGATTAACATCGAAAAAACCATTCAATGCAGCGCTGAATGGTTTTTTCGCATTGCTATTTACTTTCCTTGAAGGCTTGTTTTACTATTATCCATTTGAACGCTTGATTTCGCTTCATTTAGAAGATGCTTTACCTCTTTAAAGCTTACAAACGTTTTTCGTTTTTCATCATATAGACGAAAACGAATCGATTTTAAGCTTGACCCCATTGTAATTGTCGTTGCTTGATGCAATGGCGGTGTGGATTCATGCGCTTTTTCCAAATTATAATTGGGAACTCTCGGGCTTAAATGGTGTACATGATGGTAGCCAATATTTCCTGTTACCCATTGAAGTACTTTTGGCAGTTTATAATATGAGCTGCCATCGACCGCTGCTTTTACATAGTCCCACTCTGTTTCATCTTCAAAATAAGAATCTTCAAATTGGTGCTGCACATAAAATAACCAGATACCAAGTGCTCCCGATACGAACATAATTGGTCCGTGAACAATCAAGAAAGCCTGCCAGCCGATTGCCCAGATTAAAAGTGCGTAGATGGCAACAATCGACAAGTTGATAATATACATACTCATACGTTCTTTTCTTCTTGCATCTTTACGGTTTAAACGGTTTGAAATAAAGAAAAGATAGAGCGGACCTAATCCAAACATAACGATTGGATTGCGGTAAAGACGATACGCAAGTCTCTTTTTAGACGAAGCTGCTACATATTCATCTACTGTCATCACCCATACATCACCCGTGCCGCGTTTATCCAAGTTACTGCTCGTCGCGTGATGAATAGAATGTTCTCGTTTCCATTTTTCATAGGGAAACATCGTAATAATCCCTGTTATCGTTCCAAGAAGATTATTCGCTTTTTTATTCTTAAAGAATGATCCATGACAGCAATCATGAAAAATAATAAAGATCCGAACGACAAATCCCGCTGCCACAACGGCTAATGCTAGCGTTAACCATATGGAGATGGATAAGCTTTGATAGGCAAGGAACCAAAGCAGGAAAAAAGGCGGAATGGTATTAATGATTTGTTTTATACTCGATTTCATATCCGTTTTTTCAAAAGGTGCGACACTTTTTCTTAATTGAGCTGTTTTTTGTTTACTCATGTTGTCCTCCTTAAGCCGGTTAATTTAAGTTCACTGAACTGTTATCCTTATCATAGAAGAATTAAGGAGGACAAAGAAGTCATGATCGTCAAGTAATGAGTATGACAAGTGTCATATATATGATTTTTAAACATCTTTAAACACTGGAGGAGTAACCGCTCATTTAAAGATTTTCTAAAAAAAACTTTTTGTCTATTCACTGTTTTTTTGCTCTGTATGATTTTTTAACGAAAAGCTTTAATTGATGAATGAGCTCTTCGCGCATCTCTTCATCGTCAATAAATTGCATCCCGTAATAGTAGCGGTCATACTTTTTCTTTCTCCAAATAATAGTTCCTTCAACCGTATATTCAGTGTCATTAATTGCAAAATGAACAACCAATTTTACCTGTTTGTCATCTGATACTGGGATGCTTAACAAACTACTTAGTTTCATGCCGCTTGGGCTTAAGTCGATTAACATCGCCTCCCCTTCCGATGTTTCAATCACCTCGCCATTGACTTCAGAAATTGAAAACATAACCCCTAAAGGCTCGTCAAATGAAAAGCGAAAGGCTTCATCTCTATTATGTCTCTTCATCTAATCCACCCTTAAGAAAAATAATTCGAACAATTAAATAGTATAAGAAAAAGACATTGACCACAATATTAATGACCTTTTTCACCTATTTATGAAAGAATAGTGAATATTTGGTGATTAAAGCAGAGAATATATTCTATTCTGCAAAATGTATGTTTTTATGCCAAGAGAGAGTAATAAGCGGAAATTACCTAGAGAATAAATTGGGCTGGTAAATATATCTCTTACTACTAACTGCTTCAATTTAAAAAGAACAACAAAAAAACCGATCAATAAATCGGTCTTTTTTTCAACTTATGAATGCGTCGACTCCCCACCGTCAACATGGAGAACCTGACCAGTGACAAAGCGTGAGTCGTCTGAAGCAAGATAAACATAGGTTGGGGCAAGCTCAAATGGGTGGCCTACCCGCTGCATCGGATTAAATGCCCCGTACACAGCCACTTGGTCGGAAGAGAAGCTTGCTGCAATAAGCGGTGTCCAGATCCTGCCCGGTGCGACGGCATTGACCCGTATTCCTTGATTAACCACATTTTTCGCTAACGCACGTGTAAAGCCAACATTGGCAGCTTTTGTTGCTGTGTATTCAATCATTTGTTTTTCCCCGGCATAGGCAACTACAGAAGATGTATTGATAATCGAACTGCCCGTTTTTAAATAAGGAAGCGCGGCTCTCGTTGTGTAAAAGTGAGAGTATATGTTCACCTTAAAGGTATCATCAAATTGTTCATCTGTTATGTCTAGTAAGCTTAATTGCTGGAATTGAATTCCTACGTGGTTACAAAGAATATCAAGGCGCCCAAACGTGCGGATTGTTTGTTCCACAATTGCCACACATTGCTCTTTATTTCGCAAATCACCCGGCATTAATAGGCAGCGCCGTCCCAGCTGCTCAATTCTCATTTTCGTCCGCTCCGCATCCTCATGCTCATCTAAGTAAGCAATGGCAACATCCGCGCCCTCTTTTGCAAATGCAATCGCTACAGCCGCTCCAATTCCGCTGTCTCCTCCTGTAATAAGTGCGACTTTATCCTCCAATTTACAGCTTCCATGGTAGTTCGGATTTTCAATAATAGGTCTCGGAACCATTAGTCCTTCTACACCTGGATGGCGAAGCTGGCGCTGCTCAGGCAAATTTATGGGGATATCCTCATAACGCGTAATTCGTCCATAGTTTGGGTACATCGGGTAAGGCTGTATTTGTAAATTCGCATCAAACATTTGCTGCATTTGCTGAAGCTGCTGCAATGGATCAGGATAATGGTGTTGTTGAAACGTATTATATTCTGAATACATCTGAAAACCTCCTACTTATCATACTCGCTCTACATTATGTAAGAAGGCTGCTGGTCGTGCGTGTCACCTCTAATTCCTCTAAATTCATGCTCTTTATTTACTTTGTCTGAATACACTAAAATGCACGAAAAAATAAAGGAGGAACTTGAAGTGAGATATGAATTTCATCCCCATGTAAGATTATTGCTCCAAAAATACTCAGATCAAAAAGTACAAATGCTGTACGATGTGAATCCGTATACTTGGTCTATGCCAAAAATTGGACCCAGACCGCCCTTTTATGCAAATCCGCGTTATGTATTGAATTATCCTTTAATTTAGACTTTTAAAATGCCTGTGCATTGATTAATCGATCTATATGCAGATATTTTTCCTACAATCGTACTTTTCGAGATCTAATAGATTGTATATTTTTGGTTTAATAAAAAACTTAAACGTAAAATTATTTTACCTGTCTATGTTAAACTAGTAGCAGTATTGATTGCATAAAGGATGTGGCATCATGAAAAGATTCAAAATCGTTATCCCAATTATGATTATTGTGGCGATATTAGCGACATGGATACTTGCAAAGGATCATTCGGCCGTTCCTCTTCAAACGCGTATTTTAATTATCGCAGGCGGAACACTCTTATCGGGCATAATCACCTATTTTCTTTCGCAGCAAGATGGTGATGGCGTAGACCCGAAACCAGAAAATAAATAATGATCTGCTAAAACCCACCTCGGAATGATATGCTCCCCTTTAGGTAGACAGATTTAAAAATAAAATCTGCTACTTTAAAGGGGTGTATTTTTTGTGCCTAAAAGAACTTACTCTGCGGAGGATAAATTAGAAATCTTGAAAGCATGTGAGGATGGAACCTATTCAATCAATGAAATCACCCAAATATACAATATGCATAGATCTACCATTATGAAATGGAGACATAATTTCGATAAGTATGGTGCCGAAAGTCTTAAAAAGTCTACAACTTCGAAAAAGTACTCGAAGGAACTAAAGCAGCTGCAATAAGAGATTATCAGTCAAGTGAATATTCCCTTAGGGAAGTTACAAGAAAGTACGAACTATCGGATAAAAACAGAAGAAATCATCAGTATTTAGTTTTAAGTGATAAAAACAATGAATGAACTAGGTAAGAGTTTATGACGAAGCTTTTTACCTCTAGTGTTAAGCACTAGAGGTAATTATTTCGTGTTTTGAAAGTCTGGTGTGATTGTTTTTATATGGCCAATGACAAATTTATAGCACATCTCTAAATCTTGAGAAATCTTTTCCTCTTTTAAAATCATTCTTAAAGTCGCTTGCGTATCAATAAGCTGCTGAACATGATTTTGCTGCATGGACTTCCCTCCCTATTGTAATTATTTATCCTTATTATCACCCCATAGAAAACTATTTAATCAGATAGCTATTCAAATTTTTCAAATCGTTCACTTATAAAAGTTTGATTTCTTATATAATCTGCTTCATTTTTGCAATTTTATGTGAACAATCTCTCATATGTATTGACTTTTTCCTATAAAATAATATGATTAATAATCATATTCTGAAAAATCAAATTATTAAGGTGGGACATCATGAAATACGGATTTGCAAATCGAGTAAAACATCTACAATCTTCAGCAGTACGAGACCTCTTAAAAATAGTTGAAAAAGGAAACGTCATTTCATTTGCCGGCGGGTTACCAGATGACAATTTGTTCCCAGTTGATGCAGTGAAGGCTGCTTTTGAAAAATCATTTCATGCAGAAAAATCATCCCTTCAATATGGAACAACAGAAGGATATGCACCATTGCGTGAGGTCATTGTCGAGCAGATGAAGGAGAATGGAATCCAGTCAAATATTGAGGAGATACTGCTGACAACAGGGTCACAGCAAGCGATCGACTTGTTTGCCCGTGTGATGTTTAACCCTGGAGACGTGATTTTGACAGAAAATCCAACCTACCTGGCTGCCCTTCAAGTTTTTCAATCCTACGAGGTTAAGATCGTTCCTGTCCGCTCCGATGAAGACGGGATGCTGCCGGATGACCTCGAATATAAAATGAAAAAATTTAAACCTAAATGTATTTATGTCGTTCCCACCTTTTCAAATCCAGCGGGCAAAGTCTGGTCACTGGAAAGAAGACAATTCTTATTAGAAATGGCGAAGAAAAAAAAGGCCATTATTCTTGAGGATGATCCCTACGGGCAAATTAAATTTAACAGTGAAGAAATCTATACACCAATTGCTGCTCTAGATGATGGAACACATGTCTTATATACAAGTACATTTTCAAAAACAGTCGTACCAGCATTGCGTACTGGCTGGATTAAAGGACCTCATCAGATTATTCGAATGATGTCGCAGGCAAAGCAGGCGGCGGATCTTCACTCTAATTCATTATCACAACATGCCTTATACCATCTTTGCCGTGACTTTGATTTGGACGGTCATATCCAAATGCTTCGAAAAACATACTACGAGCGAATGAGGATCATGCATGACTCACTGCAAGCCGCTAATATACCAGGACTATCCTATGTCATACCAAAAGGCGGTATGTTCCTATGGGTACAATTGCCTGAAGCCATGAACGCGGTTAATTTACTGCATCAAGCAGTTAAGCAAGGTGTCGCCTATGTACCTGGTGCACCGTTTTATGTAACAGATCAGAAGCTCAATACGATTCGATTAAACTACACACATTCCTCACCAGAAAAACTGGTCAAAGGCATGGAATTATTAATAAATGTATTTGCAGAAACAGAGGATCATATTTATTCATAAATACTTTCTCGCTAATATGAAAAAGAGGCTTCCCAAACATGGGGAAGCCTCTTCCTGTTGAGAAGATATTTTTTATCGGTTACTTACGCACGTAATATCTCAGGAATTTTTCATTAGAACGTCTGTAAAGAGTAAAGAACTCATTAAATTGCAGCAATCAAAAACAGCTACGATTCTGTCCACTCTTGTCCCTTCCGTTTCACTTTTTTTATACTACAAATCTTAAAAAATTTGAGCTACAGCCCCCACTTCTTCGCGTATTTCCCCAAAAAAGAGCATATGCTGCACCACACGCTCTTTTTATTAGCGGAATTTTTATTTAGGTATGAACATCAACATTTTAATCACTTTGTAAACCTAAGTAACTTGTCTAATCCATCTTATATCCTAAACCATATTTTACTAGTGGGGCTATATTTTTCTCCCTATGATATTCCAGGGGGTGACAGAAATGATTGGAAGTGATTGATTTGAGTGATGGATTTGGACGTAGTTTTGCATTAGTGGTTGTATTATTCGTAGTTCTTATCATTATTATTATTGGTTGTTCTAGTATGGGGATCGGAAGTTACTAAACCCTCGTCATATGAAGCTGGCTATGCGTGAATTCCGTTATAAGCTGTTGTTATGCAGCTTGCCGTTCACTTCTTGTTAAAAACAGTATTGAAGAGAGACATCAGGGTCGTACTGTGGAGGTTGTAGATCGTAATGGCAGAGTTCATCGAAGTGTGATAGTGGCTGCGGATCCGCCAAGAGGGATGTTTTTATCCGAGACGATTTTAGAAGGAGAAGACAGAAGACGCATCTTTTAAATTCATCATAAAATACTGCATTGTTACTCATGCAGTATTTTATTAGAATTTTTAATAAAGAATAAATTACGAAGATTTGAGAGTTATGTCCAATCCAGCACTTTCTTAAAAACATAGATTAATAATGAGAATGCTCTTTTGCTTCTCAAAAAGGGCTAATAGGGGGTGAAAACAAATGTGTGGATATGGTGGCGGATACCCAGGCGCTGGATACGGTTACGGAGGCGGCGGATATGGCGGCTTGGGCAGTAGCTTTGCGCTGATCGTTGTTTTGTTTATTCTATTAATTATTGTTTTGGCAGCTGTTTGTTAAATGATGATTATTGACGTGAGATTTCGGGTCTGGGTACTTTTTCATTAGTCGTTGTACGATTTTTTCTGCTTATTGTTGTCAATGTTTTTATCTAGGTGTTCACTGACCTTTGGTCAGTAAAAAGTTTGATTAAGTGGAGAAAATAATAAGAAAAATGTGAAATAAGTGAATCGATATCTTCCTAGATCGAATTCACTTATTTTGGTTTCTTATATAAAAAACGTAAGAACGCTCTTCGTTTGGATGTTATTTAAGAAGTAATGCATCTAATCGGTTTTTTCATTCGATTTTAATTTCTTTAACAGTGGCAGAAAATAAGGTTTGGCTTCTTTTATTAATGGTTTTATCTTATTAAATGATTTAACAAGGGTATCCATCGTTACAAAAAGATCTTCGACATTCACATTGTTAAGAAAATTTTCTTGCTGATTAGGAGAAATGCTGACCTTTTCCTTATTGGCTACTGATTCTTTCCTTCTGCTACCAAAAATCCAATCATCAAATGGATGAGATCGCCTTTCCATGGATGATGACTCATTCTGTTCAACCCGTTTTTGTACATGATTTTCATTATGAGCTTTTTCATCCCGCTCTTGTCTTCTATTACCGAAAAACCAATTATTGAACTGATTCGATCTATTCTCGAAAGTAGATGACTCTACCTGATTCAGTATTTCAGCTGAATGCTCCTCGCTTTCTATATGCATCTCCTTAAAATTTTCTTGCTCCATCTATCACGTTCTCCTTTCATTTCCTTTCTACTTAATAGACTATGATCAAACTTTTCATTATGTCTGGACATTTGTATCATCACCTAAATAATAGACAATATTCCAATCATCAAATAAAAACACACACCTGTCTTTAAATGATCGGCAGGTGCGTGAACTGTTTCATTCGTTTTTAATCAAGTATTTCAGACTCTGTACACTCATCATTTGGTTTGTATCCAATTTCCTGGGCATTTTCCAAAGTGGAATCCTCAATAAAATTTGTCGCGTCAGCTTGTTCAAAGCAGCCAGGTGTTACATAGGTTTGTTTATGATGATCTAAAATAACCCGCGGATTTGAAGGCTTGGATAAATCATTCACGATATACATACTAACAGCTGCTAAAAAAAGAACAAAGATTGCTATGGTAAGAGTTTTTTTGTGCTTCATTTTATACTCCTTTAAATAATTAGTAGTAGGGGAATAAATCAATGCCTTATCTATTTTACAATAAAAAGTTGAATTGTTGGCTTCATTTCAAATTACACTTATTTTTGATACACGAAAAAAATAACGCAAAAAAACCGATTTCCTATTAGTAAGGAAATCGGCTTTCAGATTAGTCTCGAGATAAGAGAACCTTTTTACTTTTATATTCTTCTTCATTAATATCGCCGTTTGCGAATTTTTCTTTTAAAAGGCTAAGTGCACGATCTTCCTTTTTATCCGACTCCCTTGAAAACAACCTAAAGACTCCAAAGAATAAAACGGCTAAAATAAGAATCCACATGATCATATTAAAGATTCCTATGCCATTCATGTCGATCATACCACCCATCATAAAAATCAGGCCCTCCTTTTGAAATTAATGACCTCCATGGCCTCCACCATCTTCTGATACAATTTCAAGTTTATCATCAAGAATTCCTTGCGTTGTAAAAGGTACAGCGGCATCAGACCCGATCAAAAAGCCATGATTATAAGGTCCGTTTTGCGGTTCATCTGTAAAGGTTGGTTTAATTTGAGCAAGGAATTCATAAACGGTTTCCGTTACCTCGCCTTCTTCTAACCAAATTAACGGAGAATGTTTACCTAAGTGAGAGAATGGAGCAGCTGCCAAGGCTAAATCACTGGTTGAACTGGAGACAAATGAAAGACCGTGACCAGGTTCAGCCAATCCCCATCCAAATGAAGAATCTTCATCCTTAAACTTGGCAAATTCGATAGATGTTGTCACTGGATCCTCTCCAGCAATTCTCGTTACATTTCCATATTCGGCTAACTCTTTCTCGATTTCAGATGAAATAATTGCGTCAGGGCCTAATACATAAATATCTGCTTCTTCACGCTCTTCCAAGGCTGCAATCGTGGCTTCAGGAATGCCGTTATTGTCTACATATAGTACAGGTTCAGCCATGTGGGCAATCCAATTAATGGCGATTAGTGAATAAAGCTTCGCTTCTTCTTCAGAAGAGACAACAATGACGCCATTTGGAAACTCTCCGCCAGATACCTCTGCATAGATTCGGTCGATTTCAGCCGCAAATCCAGCAGCATCCTCTCCATTAATTTGCTGCGTTTCATACTCTCCTAATTGACCAAGTGTATTTTCCGATGCATCCCCCATAATCATGATCTGTGCTCCATCCACGTTTCCTTTAGGATTTAACCGATTTATTTCATTTAGCGTCTGCTCTGAAACTTCTCCATTTTCCATAAACAACACTGGACCATCATTCGGATGATGAATTAAATCCGCTGCCGCCAAGCTAAATTGCCAGTTTTCCAACGGCGCAAGGATCACCGTTCCAGGCTGGTTCTCTGCGTGAGTAGCCGGCCAAACGGTTTGTGAAGTAAGGACCGCCGTATCTTCCGGATTTTCAGCGTTTAAACGCGTAATATTTTTTGTATTCATGGTCACCAAATTATTCACTGCATTTTCATTCATTTCTGTAGGGGCTGCTGCAAATTCGTCTAGTCGATCAGAAGATGCATCCCCCTCTTCACCTTCCATATCCATATCACCGGCATCCATTTCTTCCATATCTCCATGATCCATATTCTCATGGTCCATCTCTTCATTGCTAGATCCCGAATCCGTACATGCTGCTAGAAATACGGCCAGTAAAGCAGGCAGCAAAAAGACCCATATTGATTTTTTCATATAACGATTCCTCCATCTGCTCATTTTCTTATACAAGCACCCGGTTTCATACCAATTCCCTGTAATTACTGTAACAAGAAAATGTGCAGAAAGTTTGATGAAGCTCTTTATGTAACGCATTTTATGTATTGAGTGGATTTTCCTTGTGTATTCATAAATATAAGTTTAATCATAGGAATGGAGAGAACATAAAAAATCGATCCCTTCATCATAAAGGAATCGATTTTTTCAACTCTGGAAAATCAAGATAAGCGGATGAAAAATACAATAAAAGATAAAATACCAAGAACCACAATCAGAAGCGTTTGTTAGAACGAATCCTTAACACGAATATGAGTTAGTACGCCTCCAATAGCTGTAGCCCCAAGCAAAAGCGCCCCCGCCCTGATATCAACTGGCGTAATTGAATTCTTCTTACCGATGAGTTTATCTGCTTGTTATTTTTAAGCATGGGGGAGACATGTGTATCAAGTGCTACACCATCTTGATACATCTACATAAACATCCATAAATCCTTCTTTGTCCTTCAAATGCAAATCGAGCACAATCCCTGTTAAAGGATTACGCTCGATTGTAGAAAAACTAATTTTTGTTATCTAGATAACACACATATTTAGTTAGCTTCAAAAGATATTAAGTAAGATTATTTACACCACAGCTACCCATCTTCTAAATGAGGTTAATAGCTTTTATTTTCATTCTGCTGCTGGCTGCGTCCATGCATCTTTATAATTCAATAATTCCTCTAAAGATACAAATGTCGGGATTGAGCTTCCTTTATACTCTTCAATAATAAAATTTTCGACTTCTTCAGAATGATAGATTTCAACTAGTTTTTGCAGTTCAGGACGATCGGCGTCCCCCTTTTTAACTGCAATAATATTGATATATGGCTTTGCAGTTGCGCTTTCATGGAATAAAGCATCTTCTAACGTAAGACCTGCTTCAACGGCAAAATTGTTATTAATGATAGATGCATCTACATCATCTAAGAAACGCGGTGTATTTCCGGCTGCAACAGCCTCAAATTGTAAATTTTTTGGATTAGCAGCAATTTTGTCTAAAGAACCGATTCCTTCAAAATCTTCTGTTAACGTTATTAAACCCGCTTCCTGAAGAAGCAGCAATGCCCGGCCAAAATTCGAACCTTCATTCGGAATGGCAATAGTAGCGCCGTCTTCAAGATCTTCAAGGTTAGTATGCTCTTTAGAGTAGATACCCATAGGGGCAATAACAGTCGAACCAATAGCCTCTAACTCTAAATTTTGATTTGCTACAGCCTCATCAAACCAAGAAATGGTCTGAAATGCATTTGCATCAATTTCCCCTTCGTTTAAGGAAACGTTCGGTAGGATATAATCATTAAATTTAACAAGCTCAATGTCCAGCCCTTCTTCTTTTGCAATGTCAACAATATAATCCCATGTTCTAGTATCTCCGCTGCTTACGCCGACTTTAACTTTTGTCAGCTCATTAGAATCACCTGCTGATTCATTATTTTCATTACTTTCGCTTCCACAAGCGGCTGCAAATACTGCAATTGCCAATACCAGTACTGTTAATAAGATTTTCTTCATTTTTCCTACCTCCATTTAATTGTTATCTTCTTCTAATTTTTTTTGAAACAATATTCCCAGTAGATTGTAATAATTGAACAATAATTACAAGCGCTGCTACCGTTACAATCATGGTCATCGTATCAAATCTCTGATAGCCATAGGATAAGGCCAGATCTCCTACACCCCCTGCACCAACTGCACCAGCCATTGCTGTAGCTCCAACGAGACCGATTGTTGCAGTTGTAAAGGTGAGAATTAATGAGCTTAGCCCCTCAGGAATCAAGAAGCGGTAAATAATTTGCCATGTTGTTGCTCCCATCGCCTGAGCCGCTTCAATGATTCCTTTATCCACTTCCAAAAGAGAGTTTTCCACTAGACGCGCAATATAAGGAGCAGCATAAAACACAAGTGGTACAATAGCTGCATTCGTCCCAATTGCAGTTCCCACCACAAACCTTGTAAAAGGAATGAGAGCTACAAGCAAGATAATGAATGGAACAGATCGTAATATATTTATAACTGGATTTAAACTATTAAAAATCCACTTGTTTTCAAAAATATGATCCTTCCTTGTGATGACTAGTAAAATGCCAAGCGGAAGTCCAATCAGCCCTGAAAATAACAATGATAGAGCCACCATATAAAGTGTATCTCCAAATGCAGTCAGCAACTGTTCTGCTGTTATCTGCATCCCCCATAATGTATTAGTCATTTATTACCACCTCCTGTACAAGGATTCCCTGGTCTTTAATATATTGAAATGTCTCGTCGATCTCTCTTTTATCACCCGTCACTTCGATAATTAAATTTCCAAACGGGGTTTCTTGAATCTCAGAAATATTAGCTGATAGAACATTTAAATGAACTTCATATTTTTTTGCGATCGTTGATAATAAAGGCTTACCTGACGTAGATCCTACAAAGTTTATTTTCCAAATGACAGGCGCATCTTTTTCGTTATTTTTCAGGAAGCTTTCTGGAACCTCATCATGGATAACTGTCCGCACAAAGTTTTTTGCGGTATCTGTTTGGGGTTTTGAAAAAACATCAAGCACAGAGCCTTGTTCAACAACCTTTCCAGCTTCCATAACAGCTACCTTATTGCATATTTCCTTAATCACTGACATTTCGTGTGTTATCAGTAAGATCGTAATGTTATATTCCTTGTTGATTTTCTTTAAAAGCTGCAATACCGCATTTGTGGTTTGAGGATCCAATGCAGACGTTGCTTCATCACACAAAAGAATCGATGGATTAGTTGCCAGCGCTCTTGCAATGCCAATCCTTTGCTTTTGTCCTCCGGATAACTGATCCGGATAATTTTTTGCTTTGTTTGATAAGCCAACAAACTCCAATAGCTCTTCTACTCTTTGTTTAATTTCATTACTGGGAGTTCCAGATAAAACGAGCGGCATAGCTACATTATCAAAAACAGTTTTGGAATTTAGCAGATTAAAATGTTGAAAAATCATACCTATTTTTTTCTTCTCTGCTCTTAATTCTTTCGGTTTTAAAGAGGTTAAATCTTTTCCTCCAACAAGCACCGTTCCTTCTGAAGGTTGCTCAAGGAGATTGACCAAACGGATCAACGTACTTTTTCCGGCTCCACTATAGCCGACAACACCAAAAATATCCCCTTTTTCAACGGTCAAATTGATACCCTTCAAAGCTTCGAATGCTTGTTTTTTTGTTTCATATACTTTTTTCACATCTTGAAATTCAATCATAATATCCGCTCCCATGTTATTAATTTATTATCGAAGTAGAAAAATATAGAGCGCTTGTTAATTACTAAAACTCACTTGATTACCAATCCAGTTTTCGTTTCGTATTCCTGTTAAACATAAAAATGCCTCTTCTGTCTTTTGAAAGAAGAGGCATAATACTTTGTAATTTAACTAAAAGAATAAACTAATAAACTCTTAATTTAATTTATCGTAGAAGCTTCTTCTTATCTTTCAGAATTAATCTGTTGGAATTAGCACAGTGTTTTTACAAACGTAAAAATCTGCTGCCGAGGTATCATAGGGCCAAGTCCCTCCACATCTCTAGATAAGAATAACTATTAAGTTATTTTCACACTATATAATTTAATTTTCACAATGTCAATGCAATTTAAAGAGATCATAATTATCTTTCATTTCAAAATATTCGTATATATCTTAACTTGTTTTATAAAATATTCTCGAAACAATAGCCTATAATGTGAATTCTAATTTTAATTTTTTAGCTTATTTAGGGTCGAATGCTTATTATTAACGGTATCTTCTGAAAACGCAGCAGATAGAATGCAAAGCGGACAAACAGAACAGGTGAACAAATAAAAAATGCAGCAGACGAATTTATTAATTCCCAATCTGAATTCCGTAAACAATCTTCTTTATCTATCTTCACAACCATCAAATTTAATACTTATAATAATGATTGGAATGCATATGCAAACCAAGTAATGGATTTATAAAGCTTACAAGAGATTGATGAAAAGGACCCTCTCACAACAATATTTGTAAGCCCGCGGTGATTGATTTAGCAACCAACAAAAGTTTGTTAACAATTGGAATTTTATTAATATCTAAGATTTGGTTAGCAGTAATCTATAGTTCATCTTTTTCTTTGGGAATGATCCATACAAAAAGAAAAAAGAACTACTGATCAACTGTCAGCAGTTCTTTTCACTATAGTACTATTTATTACAATATTTTTTGAAATTAGATTCCACCAAAGATTTAATTATGTATTTGGTGGAGACGGTGGGAGTCGAACCCACGTCCAGAAACTCCAATACTTAAGCATCTACGAGCGTAGTCAGTCTATTCGCAATTCGCCAGCTCTTATGCCGACAGACAGGCGTCCGAGTGGCTAACCTGATTGTTCTCTTCAGGCGACCTCAGGTGGTGGCCGACTGCGTAGCTCACTTCAGAATGAACCTCAGGACAGGTCTACATGAGCGATAGACAAGTGAGGCCTCAAGTGCTTATTAGGCAGCTAGAGCGAAATCTTGTTTGTTGTTAACTATTTGTGTTGACGTTTGTGACGGAGTCGATCCCTCCGGCTCGCAACTCAAGCTCGAAACATTCCTGTCGAATCCGTAACGTCCCCTTAATAAAGGAAGAAAAAGGATGCTATCCACTTTTCTTGTACGGGAATCCAGTCAGAATGACCGGGCAAAAGTTACATAAAGTCATCTGCGACGACCTAATTCAGTATACCATAAAAAACGTTTTTATCAACCTTTTACGTTAGGGAATAATTACCTCAAATTATCCTTAAACGCACGCTCCATATCGCGTTTCGCTTCTTTTTTCTTTAATGTTTCGCGTTTGTCATAATTCTTCTTACCCTTTCCAAGACCGATTAAAACCTTCGCGAAGCCATCTTTTAAATACATTTTGAGCGGCACAATAGAATAACCCTGCTGCTTCGTTTCACCTATTAGTTTATTAATTTGATTTTTATGCAGCAACAGCTTGCGTTCACGCAGCGGATCATGATTATAGCGGTTCCCCTGCTCATAAGGACTGATATGGGCGTTGTTTAAAAATACTTCGCCATTGCTGATTCGCGCAAAAGAATCCTTGAGGTTAATACGACCCTGGCGAATTGATTTGATTTCCGTTCCTTGAAGCACGATTCCCGCCTCATATGTTTCTTCAATAAAATAGTCGTGGTTGGCTTTTTTGTTTTGGGCGACGACTTTTCCTGTTCCTTTAGGCATTTGCGACTCCTCCTACTAGCGAATGAAGCGGCAGAATAGTCATCTGCCGCGCACACTTTCTTTATTACCGCTTTTTCTTACGGCTTTTTTGATTCTTAGTGTTCTTATTCTTTGCGCTTGCTGGAATTCCTTCATAAAACTTTTTCTTTTTGCTTTTTTTCTTTTTTTCTGATGTAGCAACAGACGGACGTTCACTGCCGCTCTTTCGTCTTGAGCCTTGTTTTCCTTTATCGCTAGCGTCATTTCCTCTTCCAGAACGTCCACGGCCTCCGCCTTGGATTACTTTGGCTGTATCACGTCGTTCACGAGGGGAACCCTTCATGCCGACAATTTCAAAATCAATTGCGCGTTCGTCTTTATTTACATTGACTACGCGAACCGTAATTTCATCGCCGATGCGGAAGACATTTGCTGTACGCTCACCAATCATCGCCATATGGCGTTCATCGAAACGATAATAATCATCTGTCATATAGCTTACATGAACCAGGCCTTCGATGGTATTAGGAAGCTCAACAAACATACCAAAATTCGTTACAGAGCTAATGACACCATCAAATTCTTCACCGATCTTATCGAGCATGAATTCAGCTTTTTTCAGCTCGTCCGTCTCTCGTTCTGCATCAACAGCACGACGTTCACGGCTTGATGTATGCTGCGCGATTTCGGGTAGACGTGCATTCCATTTTTGCTGGGTGCTTTCATCAACCTTCTTATTGACTAGGTAGGTGCGGATCAAGCGGTGTACAATTAGGTCAGGATAACGGCGGATCGGCGATGTGAAATGCGTATAGTAGTCTGTAGCCAGCCCAAAGTGACCAAGACTTGATTCATCGTATTTTGCTTGCTGCATGGAACGGAGCATCATCGTTGAAACGACCATTTCCTCCGGACGCCCCTGAACATCATCAATAATCTCCTGCAGTGCTCTTGGATGAATATCATTTGCTGTTCCTTTTACGACGAGCCCAAAATTCGTAATAAATTCAAAAAAGCGTTGAAGCTTTTCTTCTTTCGGATCCTCGTGAATTCGGTAAATAAACGGCAGGTTCATCCAGTGAAAATGCTCTGCAATGGTTTCATTGGCTGCCAGCATAAATTCTTCAATCAGCTTTTCACCCACTGAACGCTCACGAATCCCGATATCAGTGGGGTGTCCTTCTTCGTCAACATATACCTTCGCTTCTTTAAAATCAAAGTCAATCGCACCGCGCTTCATTCGTTTGCCGCGCAAAATGGCTGCTAATGCTTCCATGTCCTTAAACATTGGCACTAGGGGTTCATATTTTTCGATTAAGGCTTCATCCTCATCGACGAGAATGTCATTAACATCTGAATACGTCATGCGTTCATTTGTGCGAATCACACTTTGGAAGATATCGTGCCGTAGAACACCGCCATTTTGATCAATTTCCATTTCACACGAAAGCGTTAAGCGGTCCACCTGCGGATTCAGCGAACAAATCCCATTCGACAAACGGTGAGGAATCATTGGAATAACGCGGTCCACTAAATAGACGCTTGTTCCTCGTTCATACGCTTCCTTATCAAGCGGCGAATTTTCCTGAACGTAGTGACTAACATCTGCTATGTGGACACCAAGAACATAATTTCCGTTGTTTAGCTTTTTCAGTGAAATAGCGTCATCAAGGTCCTTCGCGTCGGCACCATCAATGGTTACGGTTACCTCTTCACGCAGATCACGTCGGTCTTTCAAATCCGCAGGATCAATTTCATCTGGGACAGCGTTCGCTTGTTCAAGCACATCATCAGGAAATTCAATATCGATTCCATGCTTATGAATAATAGACAAAATGTCGACACCCGGATCATTTTTATGACCAATAATCTCGATTACTTCACCCTCTGCACTTTTCCGTCCATCCGGATAAGAGGTAAGCTCCACGATCACCTTATGCCCCTCTACAGCCCCTTTACTGGCGCTTTTAGGGATAAAGATATCACTGGCCATCTTTTTATCATCAGGAATGACAAAGCCAAAGTTTTTGCTTTCAGTATACGTTCCGACGATTTGCTGTACACCGCGTTCAATAATGCGTACAACAGTTCCTTCACGTCTGCCTCCTGAGGACTCTTTTGATATGCGGACCAGCACCGTATCTCCGTGCATAGCATTGCCGCTTTCACCAGGCGGAATAAATACGTCATCCATGCCCGCTTCTTCCGGAATTAAGAAAGCAAATCCTTTTGCGTGCCCCGAGAGCTTTCCGCGGACAAGATTCATTTTTTCCGGCAAGCCGTAGCGGTTGCTTCTTGTACGGACGATACGCCCTTTTTCTTCTAGAATAACCAGCGCCTTCACTAGGTCTTTAAAATCGTCCGAATCTTCAATTTGAAACGATTCTTCAAGCTCCTGAACGGTTAAAGGCTTATATACCTCTTCCCGCATAAATGTAAGCAGGTCATCCATTAATTTTTTCATATGATCTTCCATTCTTTCTTTCCCTCCTTTGCTGAGTTATCTGTTTGATACACAAGAGCTGCTTGTGCTTTTCGTTATTAAACAGACCAGTCCAGCGAATCGAGAAATTCCAATACGTCTTGGTGGAGCTGCTCTTTTTCTTTGTCTAACGTAATGACGTGACCGGATTCCTCATACCATTTTAGTTTCTTCTGTTCTGCTTCAACACCATCATGAATAATATTGGCAGAATCAGTGTTAATCATGTGATCGTTTCGTGCCTGTACGACAAAAGTAGGTGTATAAATCATATCGACTGATTCACGAACCTCTGTAATAAGCTTTTGAAGCGCTTCTAGTGTGTCCATTGGGGTCTTTGCAAATTCTGTCATTTCTTTTTCAATTTGCTCCTCAGACTTACCCTCGTATTTTTTAAACTCGCGAGCATATTGCAGGACACCTTTATACATGACTTCCTCGCTCTTTATATACATAGGGGCGCACATCGTCACAATACCCTTCACAGGTACAGTGTAACCCAATTTCAATGAAAATACGCCTCCTAATGAAAGCCCTGCTACAGCGATTTCTTCAAAACCCAATCGCTTTAAATGATCGAAGCCCATCATTACGTCTTTCCACCAGTCTTTCGGGCCGGTCTTTACAAGTTCCTCAGGTGGTACACCATGCCCTTTATAGTGCGGTGCGTGTGAGGTATAGCCATTCTTTTCAAGAAAGCGGCCAAGCATCCGTACATCAGAAGAATTCCCAGTAAAGCCATGCAGTAAAAGCACTGCACGCTTACCTCCTTCAAAGGTAAATGGCTTAGGCAGATTTAATTTCATAGTTGACGTTCACTCCTGTATAGTCGAATTCTACTTTATTTGTACCAAAGATAAGGTAGGATTACCATTTTTCTGTTTGAAAATAGACATAAAAAAGCCCGACCAACGCAATGCTTGGTCAGGGCACAAGGTCATTAGTTTAAGAAAAAAGCAACAGTAATGGTGAGTACAAAAAATAATACGGAAAGAACAATTGTAATCCGATTCAGAACTAAATCGATACCGCGCGCTTTCTGCTTGCCGAAAAGCTGCTCCGCACCACCTGAGATTGCGCCGGAAAGACCTGCACTTTTACCGGATTGCAATAATACGACCACAATCAACGAAATACAAGTTATAACGAGTAAAACTGTCAAAAATGTAACCATGAGTTCCACCTCCTGAAACGAACTTCACATTATCTCAATCTTATCATAGCACCCGTCGTTAAACAATCTTTTTTCTTGTGCTGTGAGATTCAAATTGGAGATCGTTGGAAGAGAGGAACACAAAAAAACACCGCACCCACTTGCAGGGTACGGTGTTTTCGTTTTTTCTCCTGCGAGCGAGCGCGAACACAGGCGATTTTTGTTGCAAGCTTAACGTACGTTGTAGAACGTTTTTACGCCAAGGTATTGAGCTGTTTCAGCCAATTGATCTTCGATGCGAAGAAGCTGATTGTACTTCGCTACACGGTCTGTACGTGAAGGAGCACCTGTTTTGATTTGACCTGCATTTGTTGCAACAGCGATGTCAGCGATTGTGCTGTCTTCTGTTTCACCAGAACGGTGGGAGATAACAGCAGTATAGCCAGCGCGTTTTGCCATTTCGATTGCATCAAATGTTTCAGTTAATGTACCAATTTGGTTAACTTTGATCAAGATGGAGTTTCCAACACCTTGCTCAATTCCTTGAGAAAGTTTTGTTGTGTTTGTAACGAACAAGTCGTCTCCAACTAGCTGAACTTTGTTTCCAATACGTTCTGTAAGGAGTTTATGTCCCTTCCAGTCGTTTTCGTCAAGACCATCTTCGATTGAGATAATTGGGTATTTCTCAGCAAGCTCAGCATACCAGTCAACCATTTCCTCAGATGTTTTAACAACACCTTCTCCAGAAAGATGGTATTTACCGTCTTCTTTGTTGTAGATTTCAGATGCTGCTACGTCCATTGCAAGAAGAACTTCTTCTCCAGGCTTGTAGCCAGCTTTTTCAATTGCTTCAATGATCGTTGATAGAGCTTCTTCGTTTGATCCAAGGTTTGGAGCAAATCCACCTTCGTCACCTACAGCTGTGTTAAGGCCCTTGCCTTGAAGAACAGATTTAAGTGCGTGGAAAATTTCAGCACCCATACGAAGTCCTTCACGGAATGATTCAGCACCAACAGGCATTACCATGAATTCTTGAATGTCAACATTGTTATCAGCGTGCTCTCCGCCGTTGACGATGTTCATCATAGGTACTGGAAGCTGTTTCGCGTTGAATCCACCAAGGTATTGGTACAATGGCAAATCAAGATAGTCTGCAGCAGCATGTGCAACAGCCATAGAAACTCCAAGAATTGCGTTAGCACCTAGCTTGCCTTTGTTTTCTGTTCCGTCAAGCTCGATCATCGCTTTGTCGATTGACACCTGGTCAAGTACAGAAAAGCTGTCAATAAGCTCAGGAGCAATTACGTTATTTACGTTGTCAACTGCTTTTAAAACACCTTTACCCAGGTAACGGCTTTTATCCCCGTCACGTAATTCAACTGCTTCATATTCACCAGTTGAAGCACCAGATGGAACTAGTGCACGGCCGAATGCGCCGCTTTCTGTGTAAACTTCTACTTCTATCGTTGGGTTGCCGCGGGAGTCAAGTACTTCGCGTGCGTATACATCAGTAATAAATGGCATGTAGTAACTCTCCTTTTAATGATTATTTTTTAATAAGTGAATCGCCTGTCATGTCTACTGGCTTATCAAGTTCTAATAGATCAAGCATTGTTGGCGCAAGATCACCTAAGATTCCACCTTCACGAAGAGTAATTCCTTCTTTTGTGACAATGACAGGAACCGGATTAGTGGTATGTGCTGTCATCGGAGTTCCTTCAAGTGTGATGACCTCATCTGAGTTTCCGTGGTCAGCTGTGATAATCGCATGTCCACCTTTTTCATGGATGAGATCAACGATTTTTCCTAAACACTCGTCAACAACCTCAATTGCTTTTACCGTAGGCTTGAGCATTCCGCTGTGTCCGACCATGTCAGGGTTCGCAAAGTTTAAAATGATCGCATCGAAACGATCGTGCTCAATTGCATTCAGTAACGCGTCCGTTACTTCATAAGCACTCATTTCTGGCTTCAAATCATACGTTGCTACTTTTGGAGAATCAATCAAAATACGTTCTTCACCTGGGAATTTCGCTTCACGGCCTCCGCTCATAAAGAACGTGACGTGCGGGAATTTTTCCGTTTCTGCAATACGCAGCTGAGTCCGCCCATTTGCAGATAGTACTTCCCCAAGCGTGTTTTTCAAGTCTGTACTCTTAAATGCCACAATCGCATTAACCTTAACACTATAGTGTGTAAAGGTCACGAAGGTTAGCTCGTTTGGCTTGTTCTGACCAAGAGCAAATCCATCAAAAGCGGGATCCGTAAAGGCAGTTGATAGCTGGATCGCACGGTCAGGCCGGAAGTTGAAGAAAATAACGGAATCATGGTCCTGAATACGACCAACTGGCTCACCGTCTTTTTGAATAACAAATGGCAATACAAACTCATCGTGTAAATCCTGTTTGTAGGAGACTTCTACCCCTTCAACAGCAGAGGTGTGGACCGGACCAACACCATCTACCATAACACGATAGGCTTTTTCAACGCGTTCCCAGCGATTATCACGGTCCATTGCATAGTAACGGCCGGAAATCGATGCAAATTCGCCTATTCCAAGCTCACCCATTCTAGCTTCTGTGTTTTTAATGTACTCTAGCGCTGTTGTTGGACCTACATCTCGTCCATCTAAAAAGCCGTGTACATACACTTTTGATAAACCATTGTCTTTAGCAAGCTTTAATAGGGCAAAAAGATGATTGTAATGACTGTGTACACCGCCATCTGAAAGAAGCCCCATTAAATGCAGTGCTTTGTTTTGCCGCTTCGCATTGTCCACTGCTTGAAGGAACTCCGGGATATTGAAAAATTCCCCGTCACGAATGGAAATGTTAACACGCGTCAAGCTTTGATAGACTGGACGACCAGCACCAATGTTCAAATGGCCTACTTCTGAGTTGCCCATTTGTCCATCCGGAAGACCTACTGCTTCACCACTAGCAATAAGCGTATTGTGCGGGTATTGTGTCCAGTAACGATCGAAATTTGGTTTGTTCGCGTGTGCGACAGCATTTCCTTTTGTTTCTTCTCGAAGGGCGAGCCCATCGAGAATAATTAAAGCAACTGGTGCTTTACTCATTTGCACCAGCCTCCAACAATTGCAGGAAAGATTCAGCCTCTAAGCTTGCGCCTCCAACAAGAGCACCGTCAATATCAGACTGTGCCATGTATTCTTTAATGTTAGAAGGTTTTACACTACCGCCATATTGAATACGTACTGCATCTGCAACATCTTGTGAGAAGCTTTCTGCAACGACCTTACGAATGTGAGCACATACTTCGTTTGCATCTTCAGCTGTAGAAGATTTGCCTGTACCGATTGCCCAGATTGGCTCGTAGGCAATAACCGTTTGTTTCACTTGGTCATCAGAAAGACCATTTAGTGCTGCTTTTACTTGTCCTGCAACAAAATCATTTGTTTCATTGTTTTCGCGCTGTTCAAGCGTTTCACCGCAGCAAACGATTGGCACTAGGCCGTGTTTGAAAGCAGCAATCGTTTTTTTGTTCACAGAATCATCTGTTTCGTTGAAAAGCTCACGGCGTTCTGAGTGTCCTAAGATCACATACTCCACCTGTAAGTCTTTAAGTGCGACAGGACTGATTTCACCTGTAAATGCACCATTTTCTTCGAAGTGCATGTTTTGCGCGCCAATCGCTACATCTGATTCCTTCGTTAAGTGAACAAGACTTTCTAAAAATAGAGCAGGTGAACAAATCACAGACTCAATTTTATCTTTAGCAGGTACTTTTTGTGAAACTTCTTCTGTAAAAGCTTTCGCTTCTGACAGTGTTTTATTCATTTTCCAGTTACCAGCAATAATTGGTTTACGCATTGTTTTCATCCTTTCTTGGTCAAACGGATACTGCTGCCGCCCTTCGATGGAAGAATTATTCCTTGTCGTTAAGTGCAACAACGCCTGGAAGTTCTTTTCCTTCCATGAACTCAAGAGAGGCACCGCCACCTGTTGAGATATGACTCATCTTGTCTGCAAGGCCGAATTTTTCGACTGCTGCTGCTGAGTCGCCACCACCGATGACAGAATATGTATTCTGTGCATCTGCTAATGCTTGTCCAACTGCCTTTGTCCCATTTGCGAATGTATCCAGTTCAAATACACCCATTGGTCCGTTCCAAATAACTAGCTTGGACGTCTTAATCACATCGCTGTATAGCGCACGTGTTTTCGGTCCGATATCAAGTGCCTCCCAATCAGAAGGGATCTCATTGATTGCCACTTCTTTCGTGTTCGCACTATCAGAAAAATCATCCGCTACAACAACATCTAGCGGCATGTAGAATTTAACGCCTTTATCTTCTGCTTTTTTCAAAAATTGCTTAGCTAAGTCAATTTTGTCTTCTTCAAGCAATGATTTACCAATTTCGTGGCCTTGTGCTTTTACAAACGTGTAAGCAAGTCCGCCGCCAATAATCAGGTTATCAACGTTATCCAACAGATTATCGATTACACCGATTTTATCCTTTACCTTTGCTCCACCGACAATCGCTGTAAATGGACGTTCAGGATTTGATAAAGCTTTGCCAAGCACATTCAGCTCTTTCTCCATTAAGAGACCTGATACAGCTGGCAGGTATTGTGCGATTCCTGTTGTTGATGCGTGAGCACGGTGAGCTGCACCGAATGCATCGTTAACGTATACATCTGCTAGATCAGCAAATGCTTTTGCAAGCTCTTGATCATTTTTTTCTTCGCCCGGATAAAAGCGGACGTTTTCAAGAACAAGAACATCGCCTTCATTCAGCTCGGCAATTGCGGAAGCAGCTGCGTCTCCATATGCTTCATCCACTTTCTTTACATCTTTCTCTAAAAGCTCAGAAAGGCGTTTTGCTACAGGAGTAAGACGAAGCTCTTCTACTACTTCCCCCTTTGGACGGCCAAGGTGACTAGCAAGGATCACTTTTGCTCCTGCATCCACAAGGTGTTGGATCGTTGGTAGTGCCGCACGAATACGCGTGTCATCTGTTACATTGCCATCTTTCATTGGGACGTTAAAGTCAACGCGGCAAAAAACTCGTTTACCTTTAAGCTCAATGTCTTTTATGCTCATTTTGTTCATTGCAAAAGGCCTCCTTATAACGTGATATGAAACTTTCTTGAAAAAGGGGAGGGGGGATTTGTTCCCCTCTCCCCATTATCCACTCTTATTATAGAGGATGGTCCAGTTAAAAACCAATCATTCTCTATAAAAGTTTAAGATGGATTATAGTCCTTTTTTAGCCATAAATGCAGCAAGATCAACTACACGGTTAGAGTAACCAGTTTCGTTGTCATACCAAGAAAGTACTTTTACCATGTTTCCTTCAAGTACCATTGTTGAAAGACCATCAATGATTGAAGAATTAGTGTTGCCATTATAGTCAGTAGAAACAAGTGGCTCGTCGCTGTATTGAAGAATTCCTTTAAGGTCGCCTTCAGCAGCTTCTTTAAGAGCAGCATTGATTTCTTCAACTGTTACTTCTTTATCAAGCTCAGCAACAAGGTCAACAAGTGAAACATTTGGTGTTGGTACACGCATTGCCATACCATTCAATTTACCTTCAAGTTCAGGAAGCACAAGAGAAACAGCTTTCGCAGCACCAGTAGATGTTGGGATAATGTTCTCAGCAGCCGCACGAGCACGACGGTAGTCTTTGTGTGGAAGGTCAAGAATTTGCTGGTCATTTGTGTATGAGTGAATCGTTGTCATCATACCGCGTTTAAGTCCGAACGTGTCGTTCAATACTTTTGCGTATGGAGCCAAGCAGTTTGTTGTACAAGATGCGTTTGATACCACGTGGTGGTTAGCAGCATCGTATTTGTCTTCGTTAACACCCATAACGATTGTAATATCTTCGTTGTTAGCTGGTGCAGAAATGATAACTTTTTTCGCTCCGCCTTCCATGTGCTTAGCAGCATCATCACGGTTTACGAAACGTCCTGTTGATTCAACAACAACTTCTACTCCAAGCTCTCCCCATGGAAGTTGAGCTGGGTCACGCTCAGCAAGAACTTTTACAATTTTACCGTTAACAACTAGGTTGTCTTCACCGTCAACTGTAACTTCAGCATTTAATGAGCCGTGAATTGTATCATATTTAAGGAGGTGAGCAAGCATATTAGCATCTGTAAGGTCATTGACTGCTACTACTTCTACCTCTGGGTTATTTAGTGCTGCACGAAATACGTTACGTCCGATTCGTCCGAATCCATTAATACCAACTTTAACTGTCATGAAAATGTTCCTCCTTATTTTATATTAGGATGGTTAAAAAATTTATTTTAAAAGGGTGTCCCTTTCAAAAGCTCTTTTGCTGCGCCTTCATCCGTAATAAGAATAGATGAAGATTGCGGTGCACCTTTAAAGTAGGCTTGAATGGCGTTAGCCTTCGAGGAGCCGCCTGCTACGGCATATATATTTGGGATTGAAGCCAGATCTTTTAATTGAAGGCCGACTGTTTTTACTTTATGAACAATCTTTCCATTCACATTAAAATAGTAACCAAATGCTTCCCCAACTGCTTCTCCAGCTAAAATCTTCTCCATATCTTCTTCGCTTGTATTGCGACGCTTTGCCATTGCGGCTGCATCCCCAATACTATGCAAAACGATGTTGGCAGAAGTGATGAGTGCCATAACCTCTTTAATACCCGGCTCTTTCATAATGGAGTCGTATACCTCACGACTCACCTGGTCTGGTACATAAAGCACACGATGCTTGGCCCCTGATCTTTGCGCCATGGTTGCACAAATGGTGTTGGCCTGATTATGTACATCCTCCCCAATGCCCCCTCTAGCTGGAACAAAGAGAATATCACGCCCGGCAAAATCCGGTGTCAGCATTCTTGCTGCCGATGACATCGTCGTACCACCTGTTACAGCGATAATAGTATGGTCCGTTACGCGCTTCTTCATGCTTTGAATTGCAGCACGACCAAGCTCTTCTTTGACCCAAGGTGAATCATCACTATTGCCAGGAACAATGATGACATCCTTAATTTGCAGAAGATCCTTTACGGATTTCTCCATTACATTAATACCCGATATTTCATTCATCATGCCCTCAAGAGGAAGTAAAATTTCTAATCCCTCTTCCGTTAAGCTCATTCCTGATGAATGTACTCGAATTAAATCCTGCGTTTTCAGAAAATCAACCTCTGCCCTCAGCACTCGCTCGGTCATTCCCAGCGATTGTGCTAAGCCTCTTCTTCCGACCGGCTGTAAAAAACGGATCGACCGAAGAATTTGATATTTCTGCTGCATATCGTCAAGCAGGTTAGGCACCAGTCGCTTTTGGATGTCAATTAATGTTGGCATTTCAAAGCTTCCTTTCTTTGGTGGACTTTTCTCGTCCCGCATAGACATATTATGTCCCATTCGGACCAAAAAAATAACCCTGCTTACATTTTTAATCATAACAGGGTTTAAATATTGTTTCAAGAATAAAAGTCAAGAGTTTTTTTGCAAACGTTTACTTAATGTGAAATAGTCTACCTGCCCATACTGAATCATTTCCCCTTCAACCATCACCACAGGAATCATTAAACCGTACTCCTCCGTCCACTCATCCCGATCTTCTATATTTAATTCAATGAAATTAAATGCAATGTCTTCCTGTACAAGCTTAAGCATAAGCTTCGCCTCCTCGCAGAGAGCACAATTAGGCCTTGAATACAATGTGACGTCCATGATCATTCTCCTTTGATTGGTTCACTTTAGATATGATTCTTTTATTAATTGAAATGATACAGCAATTACTAGCATAGAATAAAGAAAAACCTCCATCTGCACAAGCAGTGGAGGTTTTCAATTACGCCCTCGGAGGGGATCGAACCCCCATTTCAAGAACCGGAATCTTACGTGTTATCCATTACACCACGAGGGCAAGATTAAAAGCTGAAATGGCTCGCTCAGCCGCGACAAGCATAAGACGCATTGTCCTAGTAGGCGCTTTTTGCCTACTTGGGCAGTGTGGCTTATGACCTCGAGAGGCTAGCCATTGAAGCTGGATCTCTCAAAAGCTGAAGCTGGCGTTTAACTGCGACAGGCGCAAGATGCTCGAAAGTAGTATCTGCATTTCTAAAATGCTCGTTAAGTACGCTTACCTATTATAATGGAGGAGAATCGCATATGCAACCATGATTTATCTTATAAAATCGAAAAAGCTTACACTTGTTAAAGTCCGGATAAAATGGTTATGATGATAATAATACCTCTTGAAAAGTCAGCAATCATATAGTTTGACCTTTCTTGACCTTGAGTGTATGATATCAATACATAATTGAAATATTGTAAGAGAGAAAAAGGAGGAACTACCAATGAATTTGATTCCTACAGTTATTGAACAAACAAACCGCGGAGAACGTGCATACGACATCTACTCTCGTTTACTTAAGGACCGTATTGTAATGCTTGGGAGCGCAATCGATGATAATGTTGCAAACTCAATTGTTTCTCAGCTGCTATTCCTAGAAGCAGACAACCCAGAGAAAGATATTTATCTTTATATCAATAGCCCAGGGGGCAGCATTACTGCCGGTATGGCAATCTATGACACCATGCAATTTATTAAACCAAAGGTACAAACGATCTGTATCGGAATGGCTGCATCTATGGGTGCATTCCTCTTGGCAGCTGGTGAAAAAGGCAAACGTTTTGCTTTACCAAATGCAGAAGTAATGATTCACCAGCCACTTGGCGGTGCACAAGGTCAGGCAACAGAAATCGATATCGCTGCAAAGCGCATCCTGTTCCTTCGCGACAAGCTAAACACAATCCTTTCTGAGCGTACTGGTCAAGATTTCGAAACCATCTCACGCGATACAGAACGTGATAACTTTATGACAGCTGAACGTGCAAAAGAATACGGTCTAGTTGATCAAATTATGACTCGTAACGATATTTCAAATAAATAAAAGTAAAAGAAGGCTGTTCCATTTGGAACAGCCTTCTTTTTTAAAGTAATGAGTCAAAGTTCGATACCTATCGACCAAAGTGCAGGTTATATCGAGAATTAGCTATTATCCTCAACAAACTCAGAAAGCGTTTGCAACGCTCCCTCTTCATCACTACCCTCAGTAATTAACGTAAACGTCGTACCAGCTCCTAAAGCTAAGCTCATTAGCCCCATGATGCTTTTCGCATTTACCTTTTTTCCATCCTTTTCAATAAAAACATCAGATTTAAAGCGTGTAGCTTCTTGTACAAAAAGGGCAGCAGGTCTTGCCTGCAATCCCGTTTTAAGATTTATTTGTACATCTTTTTGTTTCATCCAATATCACCCCTTTTCATCGTTTTTTTATAAACTTTCTACCATTTCTCCACGGCGCAATCTCTCAGCTATTTCATCGATTTTTCGCAGGCGGTGATTAATTCCCGATTTACTGATTGTTCCTCCTGAAACCATTTCACCAAGCTCCTTAAGGGTAACATCCTGATAGGCTACTCGAAGCTCAGCGATCTCTCGAAGTTTATCCGGCAGAATTTGAAGACCCGCGTGACGTTCAATAAACCGAATATTTTCAACCTGCCGTATGGCCGCTCCGATGGTCTTATTCAAGTTCGCTGTTTCACAATTCACAAGGCGATTTACTGAATTTCTCATGTCTCTTACAATTCGAACATCTTCAAATCGCAGAAGCGCCTGGTGCGCTCCAACCAAACTGAAAAACTCAGTAATCTTTTCCGCTTCCTTTAAGTATGCAATAAATCCCTTTTTACGTTCAAGTGTTTTACTGTTTAAACTAAATGTATTCATCAGGTTTGACAGTGACTCGTTGTGTTCCTCATAAAGAGTAAAAATCTCTAAATGATAGGAAGAGGTCTCAGGATTATTGACAGATCCTCCGGCTAGAAAAGCCCCGCGAAGATAAGCACGCTGACAGCATTTTTTACCTAAAATTGAAGGAGAGATATCATGATTGATGGTAAAGCCTTCCCCCAATATGTTTAAATCCTCTAAAATTTCCCTTGCCCGCTCAACGATTCGGACAATATACACATTATTCTTTTTTAGTCTCATTTTTTTTCGTACAAGAAGTTCAACTTGAATACTATAGCTCTTTTTTATGAGTGTGTAGATTCTTCTTGCGATCGCTGCATTTTCTGTTTGAATATTTACGACAAGCAGGCGATTGGAGAAGGAAAGAGACCCATTCATGCGGATAAGGGCTGACAGCTCTGCTTTTGCACAGCAGGCTTTTGTTTCAATTTGAGTCAGCTCTTTTTTTGTCTCAGATGCAAACGACATCTCTTCCACCTACCTTTCTTATAAACCTTGCAATATTTTCATTTGGCCAGCTTGTCACGATGGTCTGCCAACAGCTGCGTCAGAATCTTCGCAACGCTATCTGTATCATGACGAATAAGGCCATGATGGTATGAAATAATTTTATCATAAACCACTTTCAATCCGAGTGATTTCAGCTGCTCGATATCAAATAGTACCGGCTTCGCCATTTCTTCATCATAACGGGATTGAATCATCTCTGGAACAAGCTCGTTATTCACAAGTACATAATCAATACAGGATTGACCCAAATGCTTGTAGATCGCACGAATATGGTCAGATGCTGTATAGTTTAGTGTTTCACCTGCCTGGGTCATCAGGTTGCATATATAGACCTTTGGTGCCTTGCTATTGCAAACAGCTTTACCAATTTCCTTTACAAGTAAATTGGGCAGAATGCTCGTATAGAGTGAACCCGGACCAATGATCACCATATCAGCTTCTTCTATTGCTTCAACAGCTTGAGGCAACGCCTTCACGTGTTCCGGTGATAAAAACACACGATCGATTTTTTTACCCGAAAAAGGGATTTTAGACTCTCCGGATATTACCGTACCGTCTTCCATTTCTGCTGATAGAACAATGCTTTGATTTGCAGAAGGGAGCACTTTCCCTCTTACGTTTAAAACGCGGCTCATTTCCTGCACAGCATGTACAAAATCACCAGTAATATTGGTCATTGCTGCAATGATTAAGTTGCCGAGAGAATGACCTCCCAATTCATTGGTACTGGCAAAACGATACTGAAACATTTCCTCTACTAACGGTTCGACATCCGAAAGTGCAGTAAGCACGTTTCGAATATCACCAGGTGGCGGGATATTTAGATCCTTTCTAATACGCCCAGAACTTCCCCCATCATCTGCTACGGTAACAATGGCTGTTATATCCAGCGGGTAATGCTTTAGTCCGCGAAGGAGGACAGAAAGCCCTGTTCCTCCTCCGATTACTACAACCTTGCCATTCGTAAGCGGGACAATTGAGGTCACGTATCCTTCACCTGTCGCTTTTCAATATCTCGATGTGTAACTCTCGTATGGTAATCCTTCGCAAAGGAGCGGGCGATCTCCTCTGTAAGGGCGACAGATCGATGTTGTCCGCCTGTGCAGCCTATGGCTATGACAAGTTGACTCTTTCCTTCACGCTTATAATGCGGAAGCATAAATGCTAACAAATCGATGGTTTTCTCTAAAAATTTCTGTGTTTCATTCCACTTCATTACGTAAGTGAATACTTCTTCTTCAAGACCTGTCTTCGGCCGCATGTGATCAATATAATGCGGGTTAGGAAGGAATCGCACATCAAACACTAAATCTGCATCAATTGGCAGTCCATGCTTGAAACCAAATGACATTACATTGACCGTGAAGAGTGATTTTTTATTTGCAGAGAATTCCTCCAAAATCTTTTCACGCAGTTCTCTTGGCTTCATACTGGACGTATTATAGATGATTTGTGCGCGGCCTTTTAATTCCTCAAGCAGCATTCGTTCCTGCTTAATTCCTTCTAGAGGAGAACCGGCTGGAGCAAGGGGATGTGAACGTCTTGTTTCTTTATAGCGTCTTACAAGCGCCTCATCATCAGCATCTAAATAAAGAATTCTTGGGGGGACGTGATCATTTTCACCAAATTGATCCAATGCTTTGAAAAGGGAGTCGAAAAACTCACGCCCCCGTAAATCCATAACAAGAGCTACCCGATTCATTTTGCTGCCGGATTCCTTCATTAATTCTAAAAACTTAGGCATTAATGTTGGAGGGAGATTATCGACACAGAAAAAGCCTAAATCCTCAAAACTTTGGACTGCAACCGTTTTGCCTGCTCCGGACATGCCTGTAATGATTACCAACTCTACATCGTTAACCGTAGTCATAAGCCAAACCTCCTTAAAGGAAACGCATTTTTTTATAGTTAATTTGGGTCTAATCGATAGGACAATAATTTGAAATCCGGTGTGTATGTAAAAGTTCCGTACATCACTCCTTGTCCATGGATGACATATTCAAGGATATGCCGATCTCCTTCAGCCATCGGCAAGGATTGAATGGCTTCAAAGGGCTGCCACTCGAGTATGCCTTCTGGAGAATTCTCTATTTCGACGCCGTCTGCTTCTGTTGCTAAAAATGTGAACATCATCCATTCGGAAACGACTTCATTTTCATCCTTAATGATAAACGTAAAGATCCCTTTTATTTCTGGGTTTTTTACGTAAATTCCTGTTTCTTCTCTGTATTCACGAATACATGCATCGCGAACCGATTCACCCGGTTCCATTTTCCCGCCAGGTGCAACCCACCAGTCGCGGCGAGGCTTTTGAAGAAGCAGGGTTTGCTGACCCTTAACATATAAACAATTTGTTATTCGTTGCATCTTTCTCACCTGCTCAGTTATGTTCATTCATTTTATTATACATGCTTTTTTTCCATGGAACAATTAAGATGAAACGCACAGCTTTTCATAATTTTATGCAAGACATAATTGTTTCATGAGAATATCCTCACCAACTCACCGTTTTTAGACAAAAAAAGGGCATCGACGCTAAGGTCCATGCCGGTAAGTAATATATACTAAAAAGGGGGTTAATTACTTAAATCCAACTATACAGATTTATTGTTGCATCCTTGTTACAGCAGGGTAACGTTTTTATAATTTTTTTGTATAGTTACATAAATCAAAAGAAGGATGACAAGCGCTAATCGCTGTCATCCTTTGTTCCTATTGTCTTACTTTTAATGACTCCATCAGTTCTTCAACATAATGCTGAACAGATTGTGCGGCAATGCTGCCATCACCTGTTGCGGTTACGATTTGACGCAGTGATTTTTCACGAACATCTCCAGCTGCGAAGATACCTGGAACACGGGTCTCCATGTTGCTGTCTGTTACAATATACCCCTGATCATTTGTAATACCAAGAGATTCAAACGGCTTGGTCAGCGGGACCATTCCAATATAAATAAATGCTCCATCCGCTTTAAATTCCTGTTCACTTCCGTCTTTCGTTGAAACAAGCGTGACAGAACCAACCTTCCCATTCTCTTCGTTGATTTCTTTTATCGTATGATTCCATATGAAATCAATTTTTTCATTATCAAATGCACGCTGTTGAAGGATTTTTTGGGCACGAAGCTCCTCACGGCGGTGAATGATTGTTACCTTGTCAGCAAAACGTGTCAAATATACGCCTTCCTCAACAGCAGAGTCTCCTCCGCCTACAACTACAAGATTCTTTTGTTTAAAGAATGCTCCATCACACACTGCGCAATAGGATACGCCGCGTCCGCCAAGCTCTTTCTCACCTGGAACGCCAAGCTTTTTGTACTCTGCGCCAGTTGAAAGAATAATGGAACGTGCTTTAAATTCCTTCGAGCCTGTTTTAATCGTTTTATAATTCTTGCCGTCAATAATTTCTTTCACGTCGCCGTATGCATATTCCGCACCAAATTTTTTCGCATGCTCAAACATTTTATTTGATAAATCCGGTCCTAAAATATGGTCAAATCCAGGATAATTTTCTACATCCTCTGTATTTGCCATTTGTCCGCCTGGAACACCGCGCTCAAGCATGAGGGTCGATAGATTCCCACGTGACGTATAAACTGCAGCTGTCATACCAGCAGGACCTGCACCAATAATAATCACATCATAAATTTTTTCTTCTGACATGACATGTCACTCCTTTTTCCACTTTATCTATTCTTATCGTACGGGATGAGTATGTACTCGTCCACTTTTCTGCCTATGGAAGAAAAGCGTCCACTTCATTTACATACTTGCGAACGGTTGCCGATGCAATGCTGTATTTTGATGCCATTTCCTTTTGGGTAACCGCTTCTCCCCGTAACTTTTTCCACACAAACTCCACTGCTGCAGATAAAGCCTGCACATTCTTGAAAGAATACTCCGCCATTCTTCCATGATAAAAAATATGAAACCACATATAATATAACCCTTCATTTGCTTGGTTATTTGCTGCATGTGTTTTATGCAGCAAGCATCCAACATCATGGGCGCGCTTTAATGCTTTATAGGAAGCGTCATTTGCTTGCGGCTGTTCCTTTTGCTGATGGATCGTATCAGCCAACAGTGAATAATAATCTTTTTCAATATATGTTAAAAAGGACGGCAGTGATTTTTGATTTAGCCGAAAAAGTGCAGATCGATTTTTTGATAAAAATGCTTTGAACATCTTAAACATCCGTTCCTCCGGATACTGAGATTTCTTCATATCAAGCGAATGCTGCTCTATTGGTGATGGACTGGGAAGATGCTCAGCCGGTGATTGATCGCCCCAGGGCTCCATGCCATCTTTTTCCGGCTGTTCAGCAATTACACGTTTCCATGCATCACGAGCGACTTTTTCGTGACCTGAGTGCCAGGCTGAGTGCGCCAGCCAAAAATAAAAGCCCGCATCTCCTTCAAAGCCTCTTTTCACTAGGCTTTTAAGCCAAGCATATGCCTGCTCATGGCGTCCAACCAATGCAAATGTCGCGCCAAGTTTAAAACGGTGCTCAAACAAAAATGGGCGTACATGCTCAAGGGAATCCATCAATTGCTTCAGCTCATCTGTACGCTGCTGGTAATGATAAAAGACTGCTAAGTTGCATAAGGCGTGAAGATTTCCTGTGTTCCGGTTCAGCACATCTGTCAGCAGCGCCGTTGCTTGGTCTGCATCACCAAAATAGAAATATGCCAACGCAAGATTATTATAGGCTGACCAATAGTCTGGAAAACGCTCGATGACATCTTCAAGGATTTCAATTGCTTCTTTAAAATTCCCCTCTTCTAATAGCTTTCTTGCTTTTTCCTGCTGTATAATCAGCTCATCTTGTTTAAAATCCGGATCAAACTCATCATCGTCTTCGAGTGAGAGCAGGTCGAGCAAATCTTCTGCATCCTCCACAAATTCACCATCTTGATTTTGATCCAAATAGGCTGTGGCATGTTTATACGCTTCCTGAAATAAACCGAGATGCGCATAATTATTGGCGATGAAATAATGGGATTCTGTCATGGAAGGGTCGATCGTTTCCATGATCATTTCCAATAATTCATTCGACTGCTGGAATTCACCGATCTCCGTTTGAATGATGGCCATCTGCAATGGAATCATCGGCTCTTCTGGCTCCAGTTCTCTCGCTCGCTGTAAGTACTTCAACGCTTTGTCAAGCCGACCGCGATGGTACATTGACATTCCTTTGCGATAATAAACGTCACCTGATGGGGTAAACGGAAGCACCATGCCCCTTTTTTCCGTACGCTTGGATCCTTTTCTCATGTATATCCTCCGAACATTGTAGTAACCCATCAATGATAGCATATAACACGTCAACAAAAAAGACGGAGATCCCACAATTCGTGGTCCTCCACCTTTTAGCTATTATTCATTTATTTAACCATTCATATTCTTACTTTAAATTGATTATTCCGAGGTTTCTTTGTTGTCTGATTTGGTATGGCGCTCAGCAAGCACGTTCAACACTTCTTCAAATGGAAGATCTTGCTCACGAAGCAGCACCATTGTGTGGTATAGCATATCTGCTACTTCCCATTTCAACTCTTCTTTATCACGATTTTTAGCTGCAATAATGACTTCAGATGCTTCTTCTCCTACTTTTTTGAGAATTTTATCGACCCCTTTTTCAAATAAATACGTCGTGTAGGCACCTTCTGGACGCTGCTCGTCTCTTTCTGCAATCAGCGCTTCAAGCGTTGTTAAAATATCCGATGCGTCTTTAGCAGGTTCCTTTTCGCCGGTATAAAAAGATGCGGAAAAGCACGTCTCTTCTCCAGTATGGCAAGCTGGTCCGTTTGGCAACACGCGAACAACTAACGCATCCTGATCACAATCAAGCTTGATTTCAACAATACGCTGCGTATTTCCGCTTGTTGCTCCCTTATGCCAGAGCTCTTGTCTTGAACGACTGTAAAACCACGTTTCACCCGTTTCAAGAGATTGCTTCAATGATTCTTCGTTCATATAAGCCAGTGTTAAAACTTCCGATGTTTTTGCATCTTGAACAATCGCAGGGATTAAGCCCTTCTCATCAAAGCGAATGCTCGTTATGTCAAACGATGCTGATACCGTCATCGTACATTCACTCCCTCTTTTTTCAAATGCGCCTTTACTTCAGCAACACTTGTTTCTTTATAATGGAAAATTGAAGCAGCAAGAGCTGCATCGGCTTTGCCAGCTATAAAAATCTCTGTAAAATCTCCAGCTCTGCCTGCTCCTCCGCTTGCAATAACCGGCACGGAAACAGCTTCGCTGATCGCTTTTGTAAGCGCTACGTTAAAGCCTTGCTTTTCGCCGTCGCTATCCATGCTTGTAAGAAGAATTTCTCCTGCTCCGCGCTCAACTGCTTCTTTTGCCCAGGCAATGGCTTCTTTATCCACAGGCTTTCTGCCGCCATGTGTGTATACGCGCCATGTTCCAATTGATTCGTCCCATTTTGCATCAATTGCCACAACAATACACTGGGAGCCAAAATACTCCGCGCCTTCTGTAATAAGCTCGGGATTAAGGAGAGCCGCCGTGTTAAGCGACACCTTATCTGCGCCCGCCCGAAGAATACGGCGCATATCTTCAAGCGAATTAATTCCTCCCCCAACCGTAAACGGAATGGCAAGCTCGGATGCCACTTCCTCTACCACATGAACCATCGTTTTTCGTCCCTCATGTGAAGCCGATATATCTAAAAACACCAGCTCATCTGCTCCTTGCTCATCGTACATGCGAGCAAGCTCTACAGGGTCCCCAGCATCGCGCAGGGATAGGAATTGAATGCCTTTTACGACTCGGCCTTCCTTTACATCAAGACACGGAATAATCCGTTTGGTCAGCATCAGGATACCTCCTCTACCGCTTCCTTAACGGAAAATTGATTCGTGTAGATCGCTTTTCCCACGATCGCTCCGGTAACACCGCTTCCTGACACAGCTTGAAGGATGCGCAGGTCTTCCAGCGAGCTAACGCCGCCGGAAGCAATTACTTCAGCACCAGTTGCTTCTGCTAATTCAAGCACTGCGTCTACATTCGGTCCGCCAAGCATACCGTCCGTCGCAATATCGGTAAAAATAAATGTAGTCGCACCTGCCTCTGCCAGCTCACATCCAAGATCTACTGCTCGCTGAGAAGAGGTTTCAAGCCACCCATGCGTTGCAACATAGCCATTTTTAGCATCAAGACCAATGACGATGCGAGAGCCGTACTTTCCTAGCCATTCTTTTACAAGCTCCGGATTGGACACCGCAAGACTGCCGATGATGACACGATCTACACCTTGATTTAGGTAGTGAAGCACATCCTCTTCTGTGCGAATGCCGCCGCCGACCTGAACCTTTGCATCGAGTTCATTGACTACACGGAGGACGTATTCATCGTTAATTCGCTTTCCGTCCTTTGCTCCATCAAGATCGACCATATGAATCCATTCAGCTCCTTCATCTACAAACTTCTTTGCCATATCAAAAGGAGAATCTCCATAAACTGTTTCTTGATTGTAGTCTCCTTGAACTAGACGCACGCATTTGCCGTCACGCATATCGATTGCCGGGTATATAGTAAAACTCATGCTGTCACCTCCAAATTTTTCACAAAACGAATATAGTTTTCAAGCAAGCTCATGCCAAGATCGCCGCTTTTCTCCGGGTGAAATTGCATACCAAATATCTTGTCTTTTCCAACCACTGCCGGGACTTGACCAAAATAGTCAGTTGATGCAACCAGTTCATCAGATGTTTCGCCCGTCACGTGATAGGAGTGGACAAAATAGACATGCTCTTCCTTCAGTCCATCCACGAGCGGGGACGGCTGATGAAAGGTCAATCGATTCCAGCCCATATGTGGAACTTTATACGTTTGTCCATCCTGATCGATTCCAGAGAAGTGAACAACACGCCCTTCCAATAAGCCCAGGCCTTTAAAAAAACCGTTTTCTTCACTTTCTTCAAAGAGAAGCTGCATTCCTAGGCAAATGCCAAGAAGAGGCTTTCCAGCTATCACTTCCTCATGTAAAAACTGATCCAATCCTGTTTCACTTAACAGCTTCATTGCATCTCTAAAGGCGCCTACACCAGGGAGAATCAACCCGTCTGCATGCTTTAGCTCCTCTTTTTTATCACTAATGATATAGGGTACATTTAGTCGTTCAAGCGCTTTGCTGACGCTAAACAAATTCCCCATCCCATAGTCAATAATCCCGATCATTTACAACATTCCTTTCGTAGAAGGCACACCCTTTACGCGCGGGTCAATGGTTGTTGCTTCATCTAGTGCCCGTCCAAGCGCTTTAAATATCGCTTCAATCATATGGTGAGTATTGTGTCCATAATGTACGATTACGTGCAAATTCATCCTTGCTTCAAGCGCCAGCTTCCACAAAAACTCGTGAACAAGCTCAACGTCAAATGTTCCTACTTTATCCGTCGGGAAATCAGCGCGCATTTCGAGATGAGGACGATTACTTAAATCCACCACAACCTGAGCAAGCGATTCATCCATTGGCACAAATGCATTTCCATAACGGCGAATACCCTTTTTATCTCCTAACGCTTCAAGAAGTACTTGTCCAAGAACGATTCCAATATCCTCTGTCGTATGGTGATCATCAATTTCAGTATCACCCTTTGCATCGATATGCACATCAAAATGACCATGCTTCGTAAACAGATCCAGCATATGCGTCATAAAAGGTACAGCTGTTTGAATGTCCGATTTTCCTTCACCATCAATCGCAAAGGATAAGTTAATATCCGTTTCGTTCGTTTTACGGTAAAATGATGCCTGTCTCTTTTGATCCATGCTCTGCTCTCTCCTTCTTTGTTGCCTATCTTTTATTATTTTTCCTCGGATTTAAAACGGGCTTCCAATGCACGAGCATGCGCTTCCAGCCCTTCAAGTCTGGCAAAATCAGCAATTTTCTGTGCATTAAGCATAAACGCTGCTTCACTGTATGCGATAATACTTGATTTTTTGACAAAGTCCTCTACGGATAGCGGACTTGAAAATCTTGCTGTACCGCTTGTTGGAAGCGTGTGGTTCGGCCCTGCAAAATAATCTCCAACTGGCTCTGAGCTGAATCTTCCTACAAAGATCGCACCTGCATGACGAATGCGCCCTACTACTTCCATCGGCTGATTCACTTGAATTTCCAAGTGCTCTGGCGCAATTTTATTGACTGCTTCAATCGCCTCAGCCAATGTATCGGCCACGTAGATGGAACTATTTTCTTCAATCGCCGCACGAGCCATTTCGTGTCTAGGCAGCTCTTCCAGCTGTCTGTCCACTTCTTCTGAAACAGCTTCAGCAAGAACCATTGATGTAGTCACAAGATTCGCCTGTGACAGTTCGCCATGCTCTGCTTGAGATAATAAATCTGCCGCAACCTCTGAAGCAACCGCTGTTTCATCAGCGAGAACCGTAATATCACTTGGTCCTGCAATCATATCAATATCGACGATTCCAAATACTTCTCTTTTGGCCAGCGCCACAAAGATATTGCCTGGTCCTGTAATTTTATCAACAGGCTTAATCGATTCTGTGCCATAAGCAAGTGCTGCAACTGCCTGTGCTCCACCAATTTTATAAATGTCACGAACACCAGCAATCCTTGCAGCAGCAAGCACACCGGCAGGTACTTTGCCATCTTTTCCAGGAGGCGTAACCATCACTACTCGATTAACACCCGCAACCTGTGCTGGAATGGCATTCATTAAGACCGAGGAGGGATACGCTGCTGTTCCCCCTGGAACGTATATTCCAACCGCATCCAGCGCAGTTACTTTTTGACCGAGGATCGTCCCGTTTTCTTCTGTCGTCATCCAGGATTGCTGTACTTGACGTTCATGGAAGGAAGCAATGTTATTCGCTGCCTCCTGTAAAATCGATAGCATACGCTCATCGATTTGTGTAACAGCTTCGTCGATTTCAGCATCCGTAACTTTAAGGTTATCAAGCTGTACCCCGTCAAATTCCGCCGTGTAGTATTTGATTGCCTTGTCTCCCTGCTCGCGAACATCATCTATAATCGTTTGAACTGCTTTTCGCTGCTCCTCCGTCCCATGATCAAGAGAAGAGCGTGGAATTCTATAGCTTGAAAGCGATCGTATATCCATTCAATTCATTCCTTTCCATGCGCCTTGAACCGTTGTTCTAGCAGCCTTATTTTACAGGTTTCACTGAAATAACTTGACCAAGACGATCGACCATTTCTTGAATTCGCTCATGCTGAATACGGTAGCTGACCGGATTCACGATGAGCCGGGAAGTAATATCTACGATCCGTTCATATTCCACTAAGCCGTTGTCTTTTAATGTTTGTCCAGTTGATACTATATCTACAATCCGATCAGTCAACCCAATAATTGGAGCAATTTCAATCGATCCATTCAGTTTGATAATTTCAACCTGTTCTCCTTGCTCTCTAAAATAAGAGGAGGCTACATTCGGATACTTCGTTGCAATACGAGGCGCCACTTCGTTCATGGTCGTATTTGGAAGACCGGCAACCGCTAAGTAGCAGTGGCTGATATGAAGATCGAGCAGCTCATACACATCACGCTCTTCTTCAAGCATCACATCTTTCCCAGCGATCCCAAGGTCTGCAACCCCATGTTCCACATATGTTGGAACATCCATTGGCTTTGCTAATATAAAACGAAGATTTTCTTCTGGCACTTCTATAATAAGCTTGCGCGAATCATCAAACTCCGGCGGAAGCTTATAGCCTGCCTGCTTCAGCATGACAACTGCCTCTTCAAAAATTCTGCCTTTTGGCATCGCGATCGTTAATTCCTTCATAGCCTTTCGTCCGCCTTTCCTGCCTGTCCAACAAAATAGTGAATCTGCTCAAACTGCGCTGTATAACGATCTAAATCGGATACGCCTGTAATGTCCTGTATAATCACCTTTTCTCCTTTTTCCCGAATCGTTAAAGCCAGTTCAATTGCTTCCTGACGGCGCTCCTGAGAAAACAAGATTAAGGATGTATGATCTTCCACTGCTGGAAGTGATAAAGCCTCCATTAAATAATCCAGGCGAATACCAAAGCCAGTCGCCCCAACATCTGCACCAAATTTCTTCAGCAGCATGTTGTAGCGTCCGCCATTACCGATTGCAAAGCCTACTCGCTCTGCATAAACTTCAAACAAAACGCCTGTGTAATATGTCATATGGCTAACGAGGCTAATATCCATTTTGACGTAGGACTCGATTCCGTAATCCTTTAACAGACTCCAAAGCTCCTCTAGCTCAGCAAGCGGCCGCATTCCTGTTTCGCCTTCCAGCAATTCGTACGCTTCTCGAATGCTTTCCCCGTTTCCTCGAATGGACAGCAATCGATAAAGACGTTCTTTATCAATAGATGATAATGGCAGTCCTTCTACATGCCTTTTGAAGCCCACATAGTTTTTATCATATAAAAAGCGTCTAAGCTGCTGCGCACGCTCTTCTGTCCCAACAATTTGCATAAACAGTGCCTGTACAAAACCCATATGACCAACCGAAATCGTGAAATTTTCAAGACCAGAAGCCTTTAGCGAAGAAACGAGTAAGGCAATCGTTTCTGCATCTGCACTAATGGATGAATCCCCTATGCATTCAATCCCCATTTGCTCAAATTCCGCCGGGCGTCCACCTTCACGCTGCTGGGCGCGAAAAACATTTGCTGAATAGGCGAGACGCAGCGGATTTCGATCCTTTAACAGCTTCGAAGCGGCCACACGAGCAATCGGCGCCGTCATTTCTGGACGAAGCACAAGCGTGCGTCCTTGCTGATCCAATAGCTTAAACAGCTGCTGATCTAAAATAGCAGACGCTTCACCAACCGTTTCATTATATTCAAGCGTTGGTGTTTCTAAAAACTGATAGCCCCATTTCTCCATTTCAGCTGCTACTTTATCCGTAATTTCTTTTTTTATTTTATATAAATGAGGAAATGTATCTCTCATTCCAAGCGGCTTTTCAAACATAAATAAATTCGACACGTTTCGTACACCCTTTCATGATCACGACAGCTGTAAACTAATTTCGTTGATTTTATTATAGTATAACTTCTCAGACAGAAAGTTAATAAAAACTAAGGAAAACTTCACAATATTGTGTGCAAATAAATAGATTTAACTACAAATCCTTTAGTTCGCTAATATGGTAGTAAATTAAAGATATTAGTAGTGTACTAATTCTGCTATGCGACGTCAAGGAAAGAAGATTAATTTTCACATGATAAATCGCTCGTTTAAAAGAATACAAAAACAGCGCATTCTCCAACAAAATAAGGGGAATGCGCTGAATCTTTTTTTCTTTATTTTTAATTAAGGCCGTGTTAAAGATCATTGTTTATTATTACACTAGGTTGATTGGAGCGCAAGGCGTGAGACTTCTGCGGGGAAAGCGAGTCAAAGGGAGATCCCACATGCCCAAAGCGCCGAGGAGGCTCCCAGACCGCCTGCGGAAAGCGAACGCCTGCAGCGGAAATCAACCGGCTAGTTTAACAAAGTCTTAATTAAATTAAAAATTCAATCTCAGCGGCTTCTTTTAATTCCTCCACATGCTGAACGAGCAATTCCTGAGATCGTTCTCTTTCCAGTTGGGATCGAATATCCTCCTGGACATCTTCTAAAGCTGGAATTTCCTGATCAGACTCTTCATATTGTACTGTTAATTCATCGTAAGAGGCTTGGATGTCTTCATCCGTAACTTCTTCTATTGGAAGTGTTTCTTCTATATACTTATTATATTTAACCTGATTTTCAAGCTGGGTGTTTAACATTTCTTCATCCATTTCGGCTTGTGCCAGCAATTCATCAAATGCTTCTGCACCGCCATATTGCTCAGCTATTGCGCTTCTCTCTTCCTCTATTTCTTCTTCTGAAACATTGATTCCCGACTCATTGGCTTTTTGAAGCAACAATACCTGTCCCACTAAATTATCCAGTGTCATGGTTTTAATCTGCTCTGCTGCTTCTTCCGTTGTCGGGTCCTGTCCCATTGACTGAAATTGAGTTTGGCTTGGTGTCAATAAGGCATTATATTGCTCACCTGTAACTTCTTCACCGTTCACAACAGCAACAATTTCATCCTCAGCAACTTGCTGCTCTTCCATTTTCGCTTGCATTTCCTCCATCTGCTCTTGAGCGGCTGCCTCTTCCTGTGTCGGTTCTTCGTTTTGTTCCTGTCCTTCTTCGTTATCCCCGCAGGCAATAAGTGCAAGCGATGCAATCCCGGCTATAATTGGGAGCAATAATTTTTTCATTTAAAAATTCCCCTTTCAAATTCCTGCGACCGTTAAAATTTAAGTGCTTATGAAGCATTGTAACGAACATTGACATAAATAAAAACCAATAAGGCCGGATGTCATGAAAATGACATCTTGATGACATGAAAAAAGATCGAATAAAGCAATGAATCTTAAAAAACATTGAAGTAAAATAATTAAGTAAACCGTTTTTAAAAAATAGTTGACTAAAAATTAATTTTATTCGTATACTCTAAACAGTATATCGTAAAGGAGAATGAAAAAATGGTTAAATCACCTATCCACGGAATGGTTTTGGCATCCATGTTCGCAGCACTAATGGCAATTGGTGCAAACATTATATCGATCATTCCATTTTTCGTAATTGGCGGTGTGCCGATTACCCTTCAAACAATTGTCTGCATCCTTGCCGGGCTTTTATTAGGAAAAAAATGGGGTCCAATTGCAATGGTTATCTATCTGATGATTGGAATTGCCGGTATGCCGGTATTCGCGCAATGGTTTGGCGGCATTGGGATTATTATACGTCCCACTTTTGGCTTTTTACTATCTTATATTTTAGTTGCATGGGTTGTCGGAATTGTAACAGAGAAAAATAATTCCTTTGCGATGTTATTGGCTGCCTCGTTCATCGGCACTGCCATTAATTATGGAGTCGGGACAAATTGGATGTACATGGCTTACAAGCTCTGGTTTTCAGCGCCAGAAGGATTTACATACGGAATGGCCTGGATGTGGATGCTTGCCCCTCTTCCGAAGGATATAGTCTTGGCAGTCGTTGCCGCATCCGTATCCTACAAGGTACTTCAAGTTTTTCCAGAGACTCGCCGTAAGAATCCAACATTAAAAAATGAGGTGACGGGATGAACTGGCTAACGCTTGCAGAAGACGCACTCAATGGCCACACCTTAACAGATCAAGAAGCATATGCCTTTTTAACAGCATCAACAACCGAAACAATGAGCCAGCTCGATGCTGCATACAAAATCCGTCATCATTATTATGAAAATGACGTGAAGCTTAATATGCTGATCAATACGAAGTCGGGGCTATGCCCTGAAAACTGCCGCTATTGTTCGCAATCTTCAGAATCCAAAGCGCCAATTACAAAATATAAAATGATGTCAAAAGAAGAAATTGTAGAAGGAGCAAAAAAAGCAGCTTCTCTTGGTGCAGGAACCTATTGTATTGTCGCTAGCGGCAGAGGACCTAGCCGTCACGAGCTTGACACCGTAAAAGAAGCCGTGAAGGAAATAAAAGAAACGCTTCCGTTAAAGCTTTGTGCTTGTCTCGGTCTTTTGGCAGATGAACAGGCTGAATCATTAAAGGAGGCTGGTGTTGACCGTTATAATCACAACCTTAATACGTCCAAGGATTTTCATGAAGACATTGTGACCACACATAGCTTCAACGATCGGGTTGATACAGTGGAAAAAGTGAAATCCGCTGGCATTTCCCCCTGCTCAGGCGTCATTATCGGAATGGGAGAAAGCCTAGAAGACATTATCAGCATGTTCAGATCCCTGCAATCACTTGATGCTGACTCCGTTCCGATCAATTTTCTGCATTCAATTAAAGGAACACTATTCGAAGAGAAAGACTCGTTAAATCCAATGTGGTGCCTGCGCATTATTGCGTTTGCCCGTTTTATGCTTCCATCAAAGGAAATTCGAATTGCAGGAGGAAGAGAAGTAAATCTGCGTTCAGCTCAGCCACTAGCTCTTTTTGCTGCCAATTCTATTTTCCTTGGAGACTACCTTACAACATCTGGTCAGGAAGCCGAAAAAGACATCGCTATGATTCAAGATATGGGTTTTAAGGTCGAAGAAAATGCATTTAACCGAAGTGCCGAGCATTTTCATGCGTGATTGATAGAGGAAAAACAGCAAGCCACCGAGGAACGAGTGTGTTCTCGGTGACTTTTTTTGTATTCAAACAGTGAAACGGTCTTCAAATATGGCTGTATTGACGATTGACCATGCTGACCAGTAAAAAAGCTGCTCCCAGTCAGTGACTTATCGGAACAGCTCTACTCGTATTATAAGGAATCATTCGTCTTCTCTGAATCCTCTTTTAGCCGAAGGATCTGCATTGGATTGCCGCCTACAAATGAGCCCGGCGGCACGTCCTTATGTACAAGGGTGCTTGCAGAGACAATCGCGCCGTCTCCAATTTTCACACCAGGAAGGATGGTGGTATTCGCTCCAATTAGTACTTCATCCCCAATTTCAACCGATCCCAGCCGATACTCATGAATCAAATATTCATGCGCTAAAATGGTGGTATTATACCCAATGATACTATTTTTCCCTACTGATATTTTCTCCGGGAACATGACGTCAAGCATGACCATTAATGCAAAGGAGGTCTGTTCACCAATCTTCACACCCAGAAAAGTACGATATAGCCAATTCTTCATTCCAAGAAAAGGAGTGTAGCGGGCTGCTTGAATGACAATAAAGTTGCGCATCACTTTCCAAAACGGCACCGTTTTATACACATGCCATAAGGAGTTTGATCCTTCTACCTTATGGCGTTCAGTTCTTCTCATCGATGCTGCTCCGGAAAAAGCTTTAGCAAATCCTGCATCGTTTCAAGCATGTAGTCAGGCTCATATCCGGCTAAATATTCTCTTCCTTTTGATGTCCAAGCAACACCCGCTGTTCTCGTCCCTGCATTTTTTCCTCCAAGGATATCATGGTGATTATCTCCCACCATAAGACTTGTGTCAGGGGAAGAGCCTAAAGCGATCAATGCTTTATTCAACGGCTCTGGATCGGGTTTTGCATTGATTACATCATCAAGACCAATTACGACATCAAAATAGTGATTAAGCTTCATAAGCTTTAATCCCATCATGACCACATCGTTTCGCTTTGTGGATACGATGGCCATTTTGACCCCTCTATCATGAAGCGCTTGCAAGGTCTCTCCCACCCCTTCAAAGCCTGTTACCAGTAAATCGTGCTGTGCTAAGTTAAACGCACGATAATAAGCAACCATTTCATCAACCTTCGCGGGGTTAATTCGTTCAAAGGATTCCACAAGAGGAGGTCCCATAAACTGAAGAACGTCGTCACGTCCGTATTCCCCAGGAAAATAACGATCCATCACGTGTAAAAATGATGCAATAATGAGTTCATTTGTATTGATTAACGTACCATCCAAATCAAATAATATGGTATCAATTGGCTTGTTCATATTCTAGCTTCCTTTCTTTTGCCGCATCACTTCGTTTCCAAATATAAGCAACGATCATCGTTAATATAATGGCCGTTGTAATTCGAATTAAAAATAACGGCAGAATCGGTATACCCAACGGAATAAATATTAGTGTATCCTCAACAACGGCATGACACGAGACAAGAAAAATAAAAGCAAGCGTGGCATCCTTTCTGCTAACGCCGTCTTCTTTTACTGCTTTAATCATGACTCCCGCTCCATAAGCAAGACCAATTGTCAAACCAGCCACGAGTGTCATAGACGTATTTTCTTTCATACCAAGGCCTCGTGTCACAGGTGCCATCCAGCGAGAAAAAACGTCAAGCCATTTCAAATCCTTCATCACTTGGATAATGATCATTAAAGGGACGACAATAATCGCAAGCTGAAGCACACCAAACCCTGCCTTTTCAAGTGCCATTAACGTGATGGCTGCCCAGCCCGAAGGCTCTTCCTGCTGTGGAGGGACCAAACCATATTGCGCGATTTCCTGACCGCCGCTCCAAACAAGATTAATGACAATAGCTGATATAAAGGCAAGACCCAATCTGACGACCAAAACGACCCAGAGCTTTACGCCTACTTTCAGCGCAACCCCTGTTTCAATTAATAGATTATGGGAAAATGACAGCATGACAGCAATAATAAATACTTCCTTTACTGTCATCTCAAGAGATAGGATCCCTGCAATACCCGCGTACAAATTTAAAAAGTTACCTAAAACAAGGGGAATCGCTGCTTCTCCACTTAAACCGAATATACCCATGAACGGTGCAATTAGCTCCGTCACCCAAGGTAAAACGGGTGTATACTGCAAAAGTACAACAATAAACGTTACCGGAAAAATAATTTTCCCCAACGTCCACGTTGTTTGGAGGCCTGATTTCAGTCCCTCTTTCAACGTCGAGCTAGTCAATAGAATCTCCCCCTGTCTTCAACCTATGCATTTTTCTTATCAGCATACCTCACATTTGACTGACCTGTTTTACGGCGATACAGCATAATGGCAATGGCGCCTATAATGAGTACAATCGAAATAAATTGTGCTACACGAATGGATTCCGTAAGCATAAGGCTGTCCGTTCTCAAGCCTTCGATAAAGGCTCTTCCGATCGAATACCAAATCACATATGTCAGGAAAATTTCGCCTCGTCCTGGATTAAACCGTCTCATCACTAAAAGCAATATAAGACCAGCCAAGCTCCACAAAGATTCATATAAGAAGGTCGGATGGTAATAAGCGTATGATCCATTCACTTCTATGTACATCTGGTTAATGATCCAGTCCGGTAAATACAGACCCTCTAAAAATGCTCGTGTCACTTCACCACCGTGTGCTTCCTGGTTCATAAAGTTGCCCCATCTTCCAAGCATTTGTCCTAAAATAATGCTCGGAGCTGCGATGTCCACGATCTTCCAAACTGAAATTCCTCTTCTTTTAGCAAAAACAATGGCTGTTACAACCGATCCAATTAATGCTCCATGAATCGCGATTCCACCATTCCATATCTGAATAATGGCACCCGGGTTGTTTGCATAAAACTCCCATTGAAAAATAACATAATAAATCCGAGCAGAAATAATCGCAATTGGCACTGCCCAAATTAATAAATCAGCAAAGGTATCCTTAGGAAGACCAATTCGATCCGCTTCTGAATTCGCTAAAAAGTAGCCAAGTATAATCCCCGTGCCAATGATAAGCCCATACCACGCAACATTGATTGGACCAAGGCTTACAGCAATCGGATCAAGCGGCTGTATTGCTGCTAACATAATCATTCTCCCTTCACATGCACAAGTTAAATATCGTCATGCTCACCATCTACAATGACATCAGCTAAGCGGTTTGTGAACTGTTCAGCGGCATTAACACCCATACGTTTAAGTCTAAAATTCATCGCAGCCACTTCAATAATAACGGCTAAATTTCGGCCTGGTCGAACAGGCAGCGTGATTTTTGTAATCTCAGAATCAATAATCTTCATCTTTTCTTCATCTAAACCAAGACGGTCATAATGCTTGTTTTTATCCCACAGCTCCAAGTCAATGACAAGGGTTACTCGTTTATGGCTTCTTACTGCCCCTGCTCCAAACAAAGTCATTACATTGATAATGCCCAGACCGCGAATCTCGAGTAAATGCTCGATTAATTCCGGTGAGCTGCCAATCAGTGTATCCTTATCTTCTTGACGAATCTCTACACTATCATCCGCAATAAGCCGATGCCCTCTTTTTACAAGCTCAAGCGCTGTTTCACTCTTCCCAACACCGCTTTTACCAGTAATCAGAACACCAACACCATAGATGTCTACAAGTACACCGTGCAGCGCCGTTGTCGGAGCAAGCTTGCTCTCCAGATAATTTGTCAATCTACTTGAAAAACGCGTCGTCTTAATCGGTGTTTTCATAACCGGTACCTGCTGACGTTCAGATGCCTCAATCAGCTCTGTCGGAACTTCCATATCTCTCGATAAAATAATTCCCGGTGTATTAACAGTGCAGAGCTGTGTCATTCGATCCATACGCTCTTTAACAGAAAGCAGCTCAAAAAAAGACATCTCTGAACGACCAAGCAACTGAATACGTTTTGCCGGATAGTAACTAAAAAAACCAGCCATTTCTAAACCAGGACGAGAAATATCGCTCGTTGTAATTGGACGGTGAATCCCTTCCTCCCCGCTCACTAGCTCAAGCTTAAACTGTTCTATGATATCCTTCGTTGTTACCTTAACCACATCTGTTCCCCCTACACTATGTAATGGTGGCTGCAAATGAGCACCCTGCATTTACTTCACATACTTTCTATTGTAGCACTTTGGAAAATGATTCACTACACCAGACGACTCTTTTCTTCCTGCATAGGTGTCGTTATCTAGTGCTGCATGCTATATGGAAAGCGAGAGGAGGAATGAAAATTGACAACAATTATTATTGATGCAGGCCACGGCTATGATACACCAGGAAAGAGGAGTCCAGACGGGATGGTTGAGTATGCATTTAACCGGGCTGTTGCGACAGAAACCATGAAACAGCTTCATCTGGCAAACATCACGACCATTCAAACACATGATGACAAACGAGACGTCCCGCTTGCTCAACGAACAGCCATCGCAAACCAAGCACAAGCAGACTACTTCATTTCCATTCATGCAAACGCATTTGGTGACGGAAGCTGGAATGACATACATGGAATCGAAACCTACGTTCATCAGAATGCATCACCAAATGCAAAACAGCTTGCCAGCGCCGTCCATAAAAGACTGATAGCAGAAACTGCACGCAGGGACAGAGGAATCAAAACGGCTAACTTTCACGTACTAAGAGAAACAAGAATGCCTGCCATTCTTGTTGAATGCGGTTTTATGACCAACCGTTCCGATAAAGCGCTGCTTGCATCCGAATCATACCGCAAGCTTTGTGGTCAAGCAATCGCACAAGGAGTCCTTCAACAGCTTGGAATTGAGATGGCCTTACCACCTTCAAAATCCGCTTCAGAAATGTACCGGGTTCAGGCAGGTGCATTTACGAATCGAGCAAGAGCAGATTCCCACGTTAAGGCATTGAAAAAAGCAGGATTTGATGCATTTGTCAGCTCTTCGAAATAAGTGCTGCAACGAAAAAAGTGACCTTTAATGGTCACTTTTTTGCCGTACACATTATGCTGTTTTCCCTGAAGAAAAACGGGTCTTAAGTCCAAATCCCAGAGCACCAATAAAAATCAACGATCCAATGATTCCTGTACCTAATAGAAAGATGACTAATACCCACTTGAATACAGTGATCATATCCACACCCAGCACATACATTCCGAGCAATGAGAACAGGATGCCTATGCCTAAAAATACTGCTCCGGCTGTTCCTAAAATAAACCAGGTTGTGCGCTTAATTAAATCATCCACATCATTCACCTGCCTTCACTCGTATTGTTTGTTGTATTTCGATTTGTCTTATGTATGACTATACCATTTAATCCATTGTTAAAAACATGATTGAAGATAAAAAATGGACAGAAAGATCCGCCAGTAATACAGCGAATTTTTCTGTCCTGTTTGATTTTTAGGCTTAGTTAAACGTGTCTGTTGATTTCCACTAAAGGCGCTCGCCTTCCGCTGTAATCAACGCTGTGCAAAAATGAACAATGGACTATAACATAGTTTATTTTTAAATGGCCAGCTCCCGACATTACTCCTCAGGATCGGTGCTTTGAGCATTCTCTTGAGAAGACTGCTCTTTGGCAGCAGCTTGCGGTTTTACACTTACTACTCCCGTTTTAGCGTCTGCAAACAGATACAGTTTAGTGCCTTCAGGACGTTCACGTGTAAATCGAAGCTTGCGTTGCATAATTTCTTCGCGTTCTTCAATATGATCCATTTCCCGGTGATTAATGTCAAAGCGGCCAAAATTAGATTTTAATACTCCATCAAGCGGTATACTTTCCGGAACATAAAGCGTGATTGAGCCGGCTAACGTTTTTGCTTCCATTTTACGAGCTGAAGTACTTGAGGTTTTACATATAACATTGCCATTTATAGACTGCACTTCCATTTCATCAATGGCACCCTCCACAGCCACTTTTCCATTTACGGACTCTGCTTCAATTGAATCCGCCCGAGTATTGGAGACATCAATTCCCCCGTTTGCAGTCTCGAGCTCACCTTTTTCAATCAGCATGTTGGCCAATTCTATTTTTCCGTTTGCCGTCTTTACTTTCACTTTATTGACATTAGCAGATTCCCCGTGGAATTTCCCGTTAAATAATCGAATATCCCAACGATTATAACTTAATTTCGGTACATAAATAACAGTATCAATCTTCATCATTTTTAAGTCCGAAACATAACGAAGCTTTTTATTTTGAACATTGAAAATGACATTCTCTACAAGCTGAGCAAGTGCTTTTTCCTGGTTGTCGGATCGATAAACTTTCACATCACAATCCGCCTTTACGTAATTTTCATCCCATGGACGAATTTCTACTTTTCCATTGGCGACGCTAATTTCAATATCAAGAATGTCATTATCATGACTTTCAAAGGTATGAGTGAACTCAAGAGAAGGTCCCATATTAAATTCCAAGTCTAATCCCTTCACCTTTTCAAAGGCATTTTGAACGAAATCCATGATTCGATCTGTCGGATTCGTCCCTTGCTTGTTTTGCTTTTCAGATGTTGATTTCCCTTGCTGAAAAAATTCATCGAAATTAAACGGGAATTCCTTCTTTTTAGAACGGTTAGTGTTACTGCTCTCTGTTGATGACGAAGAAGAGCTTGAATAGCTCGTTGTGCTCTCCCCATGGCTCGTTGATGCACTAGTTGATTGTTTATCCGTATGAATTGAAGTACTGTCGGTTTGCTGTGATGCACGAGCAGGTTCTTTCTCTAAGGCTTCAAGCAATATCAACGCTTCTGTAGCAGTTATTGTGCCCTTTTCTACCAGATTCAAAATTCGCTTACGTTCGTTTTGCATTGTGATCGACACACTCCTTATGTTGAAATTGTAGTCCTTTTATTCTAAATCGTCCTGACTATTCATACGTTTCGTCATTGGAAAAGTTTCATTTTTTAACCTGCGTTGTCTATTAAAAATCTCAAATATTGCCTGTAAAACCTTCAGGCCTGAGACTGATTTCTAATAAGGCGGCAGGGTGAAGGTAAAAGGACTGATCAACAAATGCCCATGACTTAAAATCGTCCAGCTTTTGCTTATCAGTCCTTCAAGAGTAACAGCGGATATATATTTAACGATCTAACTTCCAGCTATAATGGAGCATTGTTTTAAGTTGATGAAGTAATCGGCTCACCAGTTCGTTCTTCCATTTGCTTTTCCATTCGCGCGCGATCTCTTTCAATCACTGGCTTAAGATAGCGTCCGGTATAAGATTCCTTGACTTGAATAATTTCCTCGGGAGTTCCGGTTGCGATAATCGTCCCCCCTCGATCGCCTCCTTCAGGACCTAAATCGATAATATGATCAGCCGTTTTAATCACATCAAGATTATGTTCGATGACCAGTACTGTATCCCCATTTTCGACAAGCCTTTGAAGTACCTCTAAAAGGCGGGAAATATCGTCGACATGCAGACCCGTTGTCGGTTCATCCAAAATATAAAAAGATCGTCCTGTTGAACGTTTATGCAATTCAGAGGCCAGTTTAACCCGCTGCGCTTCCCCCCCCGATAGGGTAGTTGCCGGCTGCCCTAATTGAATATAGCCAAGACCTACATCAACAATGGTCTGCAGCTTACGGCTGATCTTCGGAATATTTTTAAAGAAAACAAGTCCATCTTCTACTGTCATTTCAAGCACATCAGAAATATTTTTTCCTTTATACTTTACTTCAAGCGTTTCGCGATTATACCTTTTCCCATGACATACTTCACATGGAACATATACGTCGGGAAGAAAGTGCATTTCAATTTTTATTATTCCATCTCCACGACAGGCCTCACATCGGCCACCCTTTACATTAAAGCTGAACCGCCCTTTTTTGTAGCCTCTCACCTTTGCTTCATTCGTTGTGGCATACACATCGCGAATATCATCAAAAACGCCCGTGTAGGTTGCAGGATTAGATCGCGGCGTCCGACCGATTGGAGATTGGTCAATGTCAATTACTTTCTCCAGCTGATCAATCCCTTTAATAGATTTATGTTCTCCAGGCTTGCTTTTGGCATTATTGATCTTTTGGGCTAGTGCTTTATGCAGAATGCCATTAATCAGTGAACTTTTTCCGGAGCCGGAAACACCGGTAACAGCTGTAAAAACGCCCAGCGGAAAATCAACATTTACATTTTTTAAGTTGTTTGCCTTCGCACCTTTAATTTCAATTTTTCGTCCGTCACTCGTTCTTCTTTCATACGGAAGCGGAATGAATTTCTTGCCTGACAAATATTGTCCAGTGATTGATTTACGGTTTTTCATTACCTGTTTCGGCGTTCCAGCAGCTACAATCTGTCCTCCATGCACACCCGCTCCAGGTCCAACATCAATTAAATAATCTGCAGCCAGCATCGTATCTTCATCATGCTCAACGACGATCAAGGTGTTGCCAATATCCCGCATATTTTTTAACGTATCAATCAAGCGGTCGTTATCACGCTGATGCAGACCGATGGATGGTTCATCAAGAATATAGAGAACACCTGTTAATCTAGATCCAATTTGTGTAGCCAGACGGATTCTTTGTGCTTCTCCGCCAGATAACGTGCCTGCCGTTCTGCTTAAGGTTAAATAATCAAGACCTACATTAATTAAGAAGTTAAGACGTTCATGAATTTCACGTAAAATCAATTTTGCGATTTGTGCTTCCTTTTCGGTCAGCTTTAATTGACCGAAAAATTGATTGGCTTCTTCAATCGAAAATACGGTTGTCTCTCCAATGTGCAGTCCATTTACTTTAACCGCCATTGTTTCTTTTTTTAATCGATGACCATGACAGGTCGGACAATCCTGCTGCGCCATATATTTTTGCATCTGTTCACGAATGTAATCAGAGCTTGTTTCACGAAAACGCCGCTCTACATTTCGTAAAACACCTTCGAATTCAATATGATTTTCTCTGATCTGTCCGAAGTCGTTCTCATAACGGAAGAAGATCGTTTCTTTGCCAGACCCGTATAGGATTTTATCCATTTCTTTCTTAGGAATATCCTTTACGGGAATATCCATATCGATCCCGTAATGCTTGCATACAGCCTCCAGCATCAAAGGATAATACTGGGAGCTTGTTGGCTCCCAAGGCGCAATGGCATGCTCTTTTAGCGACCTGCTCCAATCAGGAATTACCAGATCAAGATCAACCTCAAGCTTTGTACCAAGTCCATCACATTGCGGGCACGCGCCAAAAGGACTGTTAAAGGAAAACATTCTCGGCTCCAGCTCGCCAATCGAAAAGCCGCAAATCGGGCAAGCATGGTGCTCGCTGAACATCAGCTCTTCATGATCGATAACATCTATTAATGCTCGTCCATCTGCTAAGCGGAGGGCGGACTCCAGAGAATCTGCTAAACGGGATTCGGATCCTTCCTTTACAACAATTCTGTCCACTACTACCTCAATGGAGTGCTTTTTGTTTTTTTCAAGCACGATCTCATCGCCAATATCAAGCATTTCACCATCAATTCGCACACGAACATAGCCTTGTTTTTTGATATCCTCTAATATTTTCGCATGTGTTCCTTTACGTCCTGAAACAATGGGTGCAAGGACTTGAAGACGTGTGCGCTCTGGATATTCGTAAATGCGATCGACCATCTGTTCAATCGTCTGAGAAGTAATTTCGATCCCATGATCGGGACAAACTGGCCGGCCGATACGTGCAAAAAGCAGACGCAAATAATCATAGATTTCCGTCACTGTTCCCACTGTCGAACGCGGGTTTCTGCTAGTCGTTTTCTGATCGATTGAAATGGCAGGAGAAAGCCCTTCAATAGCATCCACATCGGGCTTATCCATCTGACCAAGAAACTGTCTTGCGTAGGCGGACAAGGATTCTACATATCTTCTCTGACCCTCAGCATATATGGTATCAAATGCAAGTGATGATTTACCTGAACCTGATAGCCCTGTCATGACGACAAGCTTGTCTCTTGGGATTGTTAAATCTATATTTTTTAAATTATGGGCTCTTGCTCCTTGAATGATGATTTGATCTTTAGCCATAAAAGGGTCATCCTTCCGCTTTTAACTCTAATATAAGGTCACGCAGCTCTGCAGCTCGTTCAAAATCAAGCGCTTTTGCTGCTTCCTTCATTTCAATTTCCATTGATTCAATTACTTTAGCACGCTCTGGCTTGGACATTTTCTTCAGCTTGCTTGCTGGAGAATCATAAACTTCCGCTTCCTCAGCGGCATGCGTGGCCCGAATAACATCACGGATTTGTTTCTGAATGGTTTTTGGCGTGATGCCGTGCCGTTCATTATAGGCGATCTGCTTTTCACGTCTTCTTGACGTTTCTTCCAATGCTTTGGTCATTGAATCAGTCATTTTATTTGCATACATGATGACATACCCATTGGAATTACGGGCTGCCCGTCCGATCGTTTGGATCAGTGACCGCTCAGAGCGCAGGAATCCTTCTTTGTCTGCATCCAATATGGTGACAAGTGAAACCTCTGGAATATCAAGCCCTTCTCTTAAGAGATTAATTCCGACAAGAACATCGTATTTTCCAAGACGTAAATCACGTATAATTTCAATTCGCTCGAGCGTTTTTATTTCTGAATGCAGATATTGAACCTTGATTCCGATTTCTTTTAAATAATTGGTTAAATCCTCAGACATTTTTTTTGTTAATGTCGTAATAAGTGTCCGTTCATTACGTTCAATTCTCTCTTGAATTTCACCTAATAGATCATCAATTTGTCCCTCACTTGGACGAACTTCAATAATTGGATCTAAGAGTCCCGTCGGTCGAATGATCTGCTCGACCATTTCCTTTGTATGTTCTATCTCATAAGGTCCTGGCGTAGCAGAAACATAAACAACTTGATTAACATGCTTTTCAAATTCCTCAAATCTAAGCGGCCGGTTATCCAGTGCAGAAGGTAAACGGAAGCCATGGTCAACCAGTACTTTCTTCCTTGCCTGGTCACCATTGTACATCCCTCTAACCTGAGGAAGCGATACATGGGATTCATCCACTACAAGCAGAAAATCCTTTGGGAAATAATCAATAAGCGTATAGGGCGTGGCACCCGCTGGCCTTAGTGTCAAATGACGGGAATAGTTTTCGATTCCAGAACAAAAGCCCATTTCTCTCATCATTTCAAGATCATATCGAGTCCTCTGCTCCAAACGCTGTGCTTCAAGAAGCTTGTCTTCCTCCCTTAACACATTTAGCTGTTCCTCCAGCTCCTTTTGAATATTTTCAATAGCAACCTTCATCTTTTCTTCCCGCGTTACGAAGTGAGAAGCTGGAAAAATAGCTACGTGATCTCGGTCTCCCAGAATTTCACCCGTGAGTGCATCGACTTCACGGATCCGGTCAATCTCGTCTCCAAAGAATTCAACCCGTATACAGTGCTCATCACTTTTGGCTGGAAAAATCTCCACGACATCACCGCGTACGCGAAACGTCCCCCGCTGAAAAGCAATATCATTTCGCTCATATTGGATGTCTACCATTTTTCTTAATAGCTGATTACGTTCTATTTCCATTCCCGTTCGAAGAGAAACCACCAGTTCCTTATATTCTTCCGGGTTACCAAGACCGTAAATGCACGATACACTGGCAATGATAATAACATCGTCCCGTTCAAACAGAGCGGATGTTGCAGAGTGGCGCAGTTTATCAATCTCATCGTTTATACTGGCATCCTTTTCAATGAAAGTATCAGTTTGAGGTACATAAGCCTCCGGTTGGTAGTAATCATAATAGCTGACAAAATATTCGACCGCATTATTTGGGAAAAACTCTTTAAATTCACTATAAAGCTGGCCAGCCAGCGTTTTATTATGTGCAATGATAAGGGTGGGCTTTTTTACTTCCTGGATCACATTTGAAATCGTAAATGTTTTACCAGTCCCAGTAGCACCAAGCAATGTCTGGTGCTTCATTCCTTGTTCTATTCCTTTAACAAGCTTTTTTATTGCCTCGGGCTGATCCCCTTCAGGCTTATACGGTGATTGAATATCAAACTGCTGGACCATGAATGCCCCTCCCGTTACTCGATCTTCTAAAACTCTTCTTCTATATTCATACCCTATATCCTAAGATGAAACAGGGATTACGTCAAAATTAATGTGTTTTCTTAAATATGTTTTATTTTATCACAGCCTTTATCAAAAAAGATAGCAAAAACAGAACGTATATTCGTATATAATAGAATGGGGAAATCTATAAATTATCGCTTTTCAACCTTCAGTTTTAAATAGATAATTAGAAATAACAGAAAACTCACCTTCAAAATTCTCTAAAGGGCCGATTTTAGTATTGAATAATAAACCGGTATTTATTTCCATACTATTGCTCTCGATGTCAGGAGCTGCATTTATACCTTCCTTTTTTCTTTTTTCATCAGATCAAAATCTCTCAAAAAATGATCTGCTAGAAAAACAAAGTAAAGTCTGGGACAAAGACTTAGCCTATTTTGTCCTTCTGATTAAACGAGATCATTACAATCCTTTTTACTACACTAGCGAAGAGACCTTCGATCAAGCCGTGGAAGAACTTCGTTCAAAACTTCATCGTATGTATAGACCGGTCAACATTTTATAGTGAGCTGAAAAAGCTCATCTCTCTGCTGCGTGATGCTCATACAGATCTCTATAATTACGATACCGTTCATTATTTCCCTATTTCATTAGAGTCGTTTGGCGATGAACTTGTTATTACAGGTGCATCAACTCCTTACAAGGAATTAATTGGTGGAAAGGTGCGCTCTTACGGCCGGTAGAGCTCCTGACGTTTTTTATCAGAGCTTGATCAATATGTATCAAGTGAGGATATCTGCTGGGTAAAGGCTGTTACAACTATTGAAGGAACAGACCCTGTACTTTTAGAGGGAATGGGCTTGATCGGACGTAATCATGAATTAACAGCAGAAATTGAGAGAGAGGGAAATAGGCAGACTTCTGTAATTGAGCCAAGTTCATACTTTTCCACAAATAGCTATAAACATTACTATGATACCGCTCATATCGATCCACCGTTTATGGACATAAACCGGATCTATTTTCTTGATCGGGCCTATACACATTTGTATAGCTATCACAAAATTGAAGATACGATTGCTTATTTTCAAATTAACAATCATGAAGAAGATCCTGATTATTCGGTTCTTGACTTTTCACATGATTCAAAACGTATTTTTCGCGATGAAAATGTAGAGCATATTATCATTGATTTACGCCAAAATACAGGAGGATATCCAGATATTTTTTCTGAGTGGATCTCTGATTTATTGGAGTGATCTAGAACAAATCCTAACCGTTTATATGTTTTAGTGAGCTATGGTGAATCTGCACATAAAAAAAGCGCAGCGTTTTTGCGCTACGCAATTTTTTCTTTTTTTTTATTAATAAATCGGTTAGCAAACCATAGTCCAGCTGTCAGCGAGGCTGCATCTACAATGATGATAAGCCAGCTTCCAACGTATCCTTTGTATGAAGACGCTGCGATAAGAGCTACCGTTAATAACAATCCTACCGTGCGGCTGTATGTGACCCTAGTGAATAATACAACGAGCAGTGCTGGAGCAAAAATCGCCATAATTAGTTTTGTCCCCATATTATCACCTCAATCCCTGCCTCCATCTTACTCAACTCACTGAATATCTGCAATAAGGTTTTGCGTCATTTCGTTCAATTCGGAATGGGGAATGAATTTTTCATTAAGCAGATCTGGCAGTACGTGTTCGAGGAAGAATTTTACGCAGTCCATATGCTTAAATTTCAAAATGGTCGACACGGCCTCCTGGTAGATTTCAAAAAAGATTGGTTCCGGATTCCCTTTTTGGATCTCACCAAAGGACTCGTATAACAGATCCACTTTGTCGGCAACCGATAAAATACAACCTTCTAGTGAATCATTCTTCCCTTCCTTAAAGCGTTCCAAATAGATCTCTTGGTACTCTTTAGGAAATTCCGCTTTCACAAATTTTTGTGTCATTTCTTCTTCCACTTGAATAAAAAGCTGGTTTAACTCCGCTGAAGCGTATTTTACAGGTGTTTTAATATCACCCGTGAAAATTTCGGGATAATCATGGTTAAGCGCCTTTTCATAGAGGACTTTCCAATTGACTGTTTTTCCGTGATGTTCCTCAACTGTGCCAAGAAACTGGGCAATCTTCGTCACTTTAAAGGAATGAGCAGCCACCGTATGTTCGTCATATTTAAATTTTCCTGGACAGCGGTAGAGCTTTTCCATATCTGATAAACTTTTAAAATACTGATGAATTCCCATCCAATGTTCCCCTTTCAATTGTTTCTCGTATATGATTTTACATATCGTAGCACCTGCCAGACCGCTATACAAGAAACGATGATAAAAATTACATAAAAAAACAACAGAAGAGTAATACTCTTCTGTTGTCTATTCATTATGCACTATCTGATTCATACTGACGCATACGGTCTTCGACCATAATAATCCCTAATTGATGATGCTGGCCTTCATGCAAAGCTCGCTGGACATATCGGATTTCTCCATTATGCCCCACCACTTCAAGCTTGCAATGAGCACGATTTTTTTGAAGTGCTCTATAAAACTCGCCTTCATCCTTCACTAATTCTCCATTTATCTTTTGGACAATTTCACCACAGAATAGCCCCATTTGCTCTGCAGGAGTGCCAGGAAGGACATCTACAATAATTATGCCTCGATCACGATTGATAAAATGGTAGCCTGATTGTCGGCACACCGCTCTTATTTTTAGCGCTAAATAAATTCTTCCGAAAAAAGCAATTGCAAACGCAGCAATCCATATGTATGGTGCCCACCAGCCTGCTGCTGCAAGCGCGGTTACAAATGCCCCAAGCCAAATAATCCCTTTGGATGCCTGACGAATAACTGGAGCAGGAACATCGTGCACAACGGTTAATTGAAAGCCGAGTATAAATGGAACTATTATTAATGACCAAGTAGTGGTACCAATCGTCATTACAGGCCACCAGCCTGCCATCTCTCCCAGTGCTCCGCTCGGGATCAGTAAAAATAACGGTACAAGCCACATTCTTTTTGTTAGAAAAGCACCAGCTTTTAATCCTCTTGGGGTTTTAATAAACCGGGGCGATGATTTTTTAGACGCATTCCATTTTATCAGCAAGCCTTCCGCAAACAGCAGGATCCCCATTACCACACTAGTGACGCCAAGTGCAGAGTACTGAATGGTTTCATATCCCGACAGGATGGAAAGGTTCCATGGTAAATAGGGAAGCAGCAGCATAATCAAACCGGCAGCAGGTATAATCAAAGCGGCAGATAACACCCTGAATTGCATTGTCAGGGCTCCTAACATCATTAGCATACTGACCACGATCACCCATGCAATCGGTACCTGTACACCTACTGCAACAAGCGCGATAGATGCGAGTAAACCAATTAAAAGACCCCAAGAAAACAAGCTCTTTAATTCCAACATCCATGATTGAACGCCGACACGAAGGTCATTCCTTTCACGCTTCACTCTTACTAGTCCTGCAATAATGGACATGAGGATGGCGACATATAAAACTGGATTGATTATCGCACCAATCATACCTGATCCAATTTCTCTTATCCATTGATCGATCACATCGGACACCGCCCTTTCTTTTTCATTTGTAAAAAGGTATAAAGAATCGTTAGTAGTATGATTAAAATGGCGATTCCACTATCATCACATATAGATTATCTTATCAGGAAGATTCTGATCATGCTCATTGTATCAAATCCTGACGTGATCGACATGAGAAATTTTATGCAAAATACAAGTATTTTCTTTTATTTATGATTCTTTCTTACTTATTATCTCGATCGCTTTTTGGAGCTGATGATCATGCGCCAAATTTTCTTTATAGGTTTGGATCGCTTTTTCCAGCTCTAGCAGCGTAGCTGTATTGGCCTCTCCACTTTCCTTTAGCCCCACTGATTTTTGAAAAATCTGTATAGCTTTTTCCGTTGATGCACTAAAATAACCATCTGTACGGTCTACCTTATATCCTAATCCATTCAGCAGCGATTGCAATATAGCTACCTTTTCATCATTCATCCCTTTTTTCAACACAACGGCGGACTGTAATGGAACCAGATCGTATACCGGCGGCTGATCAACTGGAATCGTCGGTTTAACACCTTCTCGGTGAATCCAGCGCTTATTTGGGGTTAGCCACTTAAACATTGTCAGCTTCATCTGGCTCCCATCCCCAAGATCGACTGACTGTTGAACCGTTCCTTTTCCAAATGACTTGCCGCCAACAAGCGGATAACCCTCAACTTCCTGCAGACCTGCAACTAAGATTTCAGCTGCGGATGCACTTCCTTCGTTCATCAATGCTGCAATTGGATACGACTTGCGTTCCTCTAAAGGAGATGTTAATGCTTCTCGATCTCCATCTCGTTTTTCAATATGCATAAACGGTTTTTTATCCGTAACGAACTGATGAAGAACCTCCTCTACACTCGATAGTAAGCCCCCTGGATTGCCTCTTACATCCAAAATTAAGCCGTCAATCCCTGCTTTTTCTAGGGAGGCAAGGGCTTCTTTTAAATCATTAGCTGTTCCCTCAGCAAATGTTGTAATTTCTAAATAGCCGATATGACCATCATCTGTTTTAATTCGCTCACTATGAACCGTTTCAATCGGAATGTCGTCACGCGTAATGGTGATGACAAGTTCTTTTTTGCTGTCTCCCCGTTCGACCCCAACCTGGACTTTGCTTCCTTTTGGACCACGAATTTTTGCGGTTACTTCATACAGAGTTAACGATTGCAGGCTTTGACCATCAACAGATCTCAATCGATCATTAGGTTTAAGACCTGCTTTTTCGGCTGGTGATCCCTTAAATGGAGCTACGATGATGAAATCTTCCCCTTCCTTTGTCAGCTCGGCTCCAATTCCCGAAAAAGAAGAATCCAATGATTGTTCAAATTGCTTTGAGGTCTCTTGATCCATATAAACCGAATAAGGATCGCCAAGTGACGCCACCATGCCCTGAATCGCCCCATCCATCAATTGGTTGGGGTCTACATTCTCAACATAGCTGTTTGTTATGAGGTCCTGAGCCTTTTGTAATTTGCGCATCGTTTCTGTTACTTCAGATTGAATTGCTCCCTTGTCTTCCGGTGCAGGGAGCCAGATGCGCTCGACCGCGAAAAAAAGCGCAGCACCAACCAATGCACAACTGAGCATTAGGAGCAGTCTTTTTGCGTTCTTCAACGTAATCCTCTCCTGTCATAAAAAGTCACTACATCTGAATCTATGTCATGGAGTGAAAAGTTAGACGGACATGCTATGTATATTGTGCACCATTAATTACCAATCTCTTCTGTGAGCATTTCCCTCGTTACAGGTCCTATAATTTTTTTTTGAATTTGTCCCTGTTCATTTACGATAAAGGTCGTAGGCAGTGTCATAATCATATATTGTTTTTGAGCTTTTCCTTCCTCGTCCAGGACAACTGGAAATGTCAGCCCATATTCCCTTGCAAACTGTTCAATTTTATCTTTACCATGGTCCTCCTTCGTTAAATTTACAGCAACGATCTCCACTTGGTGGACATCTCGATACTCCTCATAATAGCTTTGCAAAGCAGGCATCTCTTCTCTACAAGGCGGGCACCAGGTTGTCCAAAAATTAACAATCACTTTTTTGCCTTTTAAATCAGATATTTGAATCGTTGTTCCATCCAATGCTTTTAATGAAAAATCAGGAACTCGTTGTAGCGCCTCATTCACAACAGGAGCTGTGTTTACTGGAGCTTCTTTTTCAATGATTGGTTCATCAAACGTACCTACGCCAGTTAGCAGAAGATAAAAACCAAAACCACCCATGATAAGTGTCCATATACCTGAGTGTAAAAGCCAGGCAATCTTTTTCAATGATCATTTTCCCTCCTCTCTCCAAATAACTGGATGATAAGAGTATACGCAGAAAAGCGGCATATAGGAGTTCATTTTGTAGAACAATATAAAAAAGAGCCACCGCTTAAAGACAGTAGCTCAGTTTTACATTCTTTAGATTAGAATGAAATATATTTTCTAGGGTTAACAGCGTTGGATTTTGAACCGTTCCAGCCGCCTTCATGCAATTCAAAATGCAAATGAGAACCAAAGGAATAGCCAGTGTTACCCATTCCGCCAATGTATTGACCTTTTTCAACATAAGAACCATTTGAAACTCCGATGCTGCTAAGATGAGCATAAACGGTTGTATACGTGCGTCCATTAATACTGTGAGTGATCATGATCATATTTCCATATCCACCATTATGGCCACTCTTAGCTTGTACATACCCACTTGCCGCTGCAACAATCGGGGTACCAACAGGTGCTGCAACGTCAATCCCATAATGGATACGAGTGCTTCCGTTTAATACATCATAACCAAATTCTGAAGTTGTACGTCCGTATGCTGGCGTCGTCCATGCTCCTGCGCTAACTGCTGGTGCCGGGGCTGGAGTTGATGGTGCAGGTGCAGCAGGTGCTGATGCAGCAGATGATGAGCTTGAGCTGCTGTTTGTGCTTGCTTGGCTCGCTGCCGCTGCCGCTTCAGCCTCTGCTGCTGCCGCTTCAGCCTCTGCTGCTGCCGCTTCACGCTGACGCTGTTCTTCTGCTTGTCTTTCTAGCTCACGCTGACGAGCAAGCTCTGCTAATCGCTCTTGTTCAGCTAGAATTTCCTGTTCAATGCCGGCTTCCATTTCATATAGCTCGCCATCTTTTTCTTCAAGCTGACTTCTTTCTACTTCAAGCTCCTTTTGTTGAGCTTCAAGCTCTGCCATTAGTGTGCTCTTTTCGCTCTTTTGGCCATCTAGGTTAGCATATAAATGATCAAGCTCTTCTTTTTGTACTTCAAGTCCAGCCAAATGATCCTTGACCTCTTGTTCTTTTTTCTCTAATGACTCTTGATCCTGGCGCTGTTCTTCCATAATTTTACGATCTGCTGTTACCAGTGTGTTTACAGCCGAAAAACGATCAATAAAATCACCGAAATTTTGAGCACCAAGAAGGACATCTACGTAACTTGCAGAACCTCCGCTTAATTGAATGGCACGTGCACGCTCTTCCAATAGTTCAGTACGTTGTGCTATTTTTAGCTTGAGTTCTTCAATCTCTTCTTGCAGCTTTGCAATCTGAGCATTGGTTTCATCAATTTGACCAGACACCGTTTCAATTTCTGCTGTTGTTTTCTCAATTTCTGCATCCAGCTCTTTAATTTGTGCTGTCACTTCATTTTGATGAACAATAATTTCATCGATTCTTGTATTTTTTGTATCGATTTCACTGTTGATTTGTTCACGCTCTTGTTGAATTTCTTGCTTTTGGCTATTTAAATCGTCTATTGATTCTGCTTTCACCGCCCCGGAAAGTGCAGGTACACTTCCCAGAATCAGTGCTGTTGCAATGGACAAGCTCCAAAATGACTTTTTCAAAATGCGTGCTCCCTTCTTATCTAGCAATTAATTTCCCTTATATAAGCTTTATACTCTTAAAAACTTTCGAACGGACATGAAGCTTCCCCATACGCCAATTACCACGCCCATTAAGAGAATAAGAGCATTTATTTGATAAATAAATGGTGAAAATTCTAGAATTTGAATAAATGATCCTTCTAATCTAGGAGACATAAATTCATAAACATTGTAATAAAGTATCGAAACTAGGGTAATAGGTATAATAGATCCAATAATACCTAACCAAATCCCTTCAAAAATAAATGGGATCCGGACAAACCAATTGGATGCACCAACTAGTTTCATAATTTCAATCTCTCTTCTTCTCGCTACGATTGTTATTTTAATTGTGTTAGAGATTAAAAACATTGCGGTGAAAAGCAATCCGAAAATTAACACTGCTCCAACATTACGGCTGATTTCAAGAACGCTAAATAGCTGTTCTATTTTATCCTCTCCGTATTCAACGGCATATATATAATCAAAGGAATCAATTTGAGTAGCTATTCGCTCTGTCTGTCTAGGATCAACGGCCTGCACAACAAACTTATTGCGAAGTGGATTATTTTGTTCAAACAGTGACATTTCATCACCGAAATCATCAATTAAACCTGATAGCTCTTCTTCTTTTGTAGAATATGAGACGGATTCGACTCCTGATAATTCATTAATCTGCTGTTCAAGTGAAGCAATCTCTTCATTTGTGGCTTCAAGCTCAATATAAACATTCATCTCTACATCATTTTCAATATCTGTAGCCGCTTTATTCATGTTAAGCATTAGTGCGGTGAAAACGCCTACTAATAGAAGAGTTACTGTAACAGCACTAACGGATGCGAAGGTCATCCAACCATTTCTTGCAAGACTCTTAAAGCTTTCCCTAATATGCCGGCTCCACGTTCTAGCTTTCATAACCGTATTCCCCCCGTGCCTCGTCCCGAACAATTAAGCCGTTTTCAATCGCGATTACTCGGTGGCGAATGGTGTTTACTATTTCTCGGTTATGAGTTGCCATAACAATTGTCGTACCTCTAGTATTGATCTCTTCAAATAGATTCATAATCTCCCATGACGTTTCCGGATCCAAGTTTCCAGTCGGCTCGTCCGCAATCACCACTTTCGGTGTATTTACGATTGAACGTGCAATGGATATACGTTGCTGTTCTCCTCCGGAAAGCTCATCGGGCATCATGCGGGCTTTATGTTTCAACCCAACTAGGTCCAGCACTTCCATGACCCGCTTTTTGATTGATTTTGGATGTTCCTCGATTACTTCCAATGCGAATGCAATATTTTCATAGACTGTTAATCTAGAAAGTAATTTAAAATCTTGAAAGACTACTCCAATATTACGTCGCAAGTACGGAACGCGGCTCGCTTTTAAATTTGTAATATCAACACCATTGATAAGAATATTGCCTTTTGTCGGCTTTTCTTCTCTATACATCATTTTAATAAATGTGGATTTTCCAGCACCACTTGGTCCTACAACGTAAACAAACTCACCTGGCTTAATATGTATGTCAAAATTATTCGCGGCCATGATGCCGTTTGGGTATCTCTTATAAACTTCCTTCATCTGAATCATTGTATACTCACCTAATCACTTTATTATCTTTCTGGGTTGCATGCTAGATCACAGAGGTGTATCTTTCCAATCAAACCATTTCCTACCAAATGTCGATAGAAAAACTTCTAATTGTCAAAATACAGTGGATACGCTCGATTTTTTGCCACAAGAGTATTATAACATCCTAAATTTTTTTGTTAACGATATTTATATTACAATTATATTTCGCTGTTGAAATAAAAATAGTATCTTTTACCATTTATGAAAAAAATTATATTTAATTCTGTTACTATTGCTTCTCTGAAAGCCATTCAGCAACCGCTTCAGCCTGCTCTCCTTCGAGCAATCCACCTGGCATACGGCCTTTACCTTCAACTATAGTCTCTAAAATTTCATCTTTCGTTAAGCTTGAGCCAATTTCCTGCAAGCTCGGACCGCTTGCTCCCTCTAAGTTTTCCCCATGGCAGCCTATGCAAGAAGAGCCCGCATATATGCCCTCGGGATCGGTACTATCTGTGGATGCACCTCCTGAAGATTGATCATTTCCGGCTCCGCCGCATGCTGTAAGCATAAGTGATGCACTTAAAATCGTACCTATCCAACCCTTTTTCATCTTCATCGCCTCTTTTCTATCTATTTCTCTTATTGAGTTTAGTTTTAAGTATGTGAATGATACTCAATTTACGATATTCTGTTAAACACATATTTCCCTATTATACCTATTTTTATGATCTTTTAAAACCCTCACCCAAAACTTCAGAGGCATCACTAACAATAACGAAGGCGTTTGGATCAATCTTTCTTATTGCTTGCTTTAGCTTAGTAAACTCCGTTTGGTCAATCACACACATCAGTATAGGCCGTTCATGGTCCGTATAGCCTCCTTGAGCAGATAGCTTTGTTACACCGCGATCTACTTCTTCAAAAATGGCATGACTGATTTCCTCTTGTCGATTTGTAATAATATAGATCATTTTTGAACGACCAAAGCCAATTTGAACCAAATCTATGGTTTTGCTCGTTACATAAAGACCGATCATAGCATATAGCCCACGTTCAATATCAAAGACAACGGCTGCTGAGAGCACAATGAGCCCATCAATTAGCGCCACACATGTTCCCAGCCCAAGCCCTGAATATTTATGGATGATTTGCGCAGCGAGATCCGTTCCTCCAGTTGAAGCCTTTCCTCTAAATACAATTCCAATACCAATACCTACACCAATTCCACCAAAAAGAGCTCCGAGAAGCGGGTCTTCTGTCCATGGCTCCCATCCTTCAGTCAAATAAACAGCTAAAGGGAGAAAAAATGATCCGATTGCGGTCTTAATTCCAAATTGAAAGCCAAGAAAGATAAGCCCTGCAATAAAAAGCGGTACATTAAATAAAATCTGGACAAGCGATGGCCGCCATCCAAAAACATTGTTCAAAATGGTACTTATTCCACTGATGCCTCCTGAAGCTACTTCATTCGGCAGCAAAAAAACGTTAAAAGCGATGGCTACTACGATAGATCCCATTATAATATAAGCATAATCCATAGATTTATGTAAAATACTTGGAGCAGCTTGCTGGGAACGGCGTTTTTTCTTATTCATCAATCTCCAGCCTCTCATGTTAAAAATAATCGTTATCATTATTCCGCTTGAGAGTATAGCATGAAGCAGATAGGCTGTGAATAACAGTCGAATAGAGCAGTACCGTGTTAAAGGAGAAAAGGCTTTATCTCTGTCGGCATGGAAAAACCCCGCATCTTATTGAGTGATGTGCGGCTTTTTCAAGCACGTTAATCTCCCAGAAAGAAACGAGGTGGTATAGAATTGCATAACTATTAGATATTGAAAACCTTATTATCCGTTAAGGCGTGAGCGTAAATACGCATTTATAAATGGATCTAAATCTCCATCCATTACACCCTGTACGTTTCCAGATTCTGTGCTCGTTCTATGGTCTTTCACCATAGAATATGGATGGAATACGTAAGAACGAATTTGACTCCCCCAGCCTATCTCCTTCTGTTCACCGCGAATCGCAGCAAGCTTCGCTTCCTGCTCTTCAATTTTTAACTGATAAAGCTTTGATTTCAGCATTTTCATTGCTTGATCACGGTTTTTAATTTGTGAACGTTCATTTTGACAAGACACCACAACTCCGGTTGGAATATGTGTAATCCGAACCGCTGAATCCGTCGTATTAATATGCTGACCACCGGCTCCGCTTGCACGGTACGTATCAATTTTCAAGTCCTCTGTACGGACTTCAATTTCAATTTCTTCATTGAATTCAGGCATAATATCGCATGACACAAAGGAAGTATGCCGACGGCCAGATGAATCAAAAGGAGAAATGCGAACAAGTCGATGAACACCTTTTTCAGCTTTTAAATAGCCATAAGCATTATGTCCTTTGAATAAAAGTGTCACGCTTTTGATTCCTGCTTCATCACCTGGCAGGTAATCCATCGTTTCCACTTTAAAACCGTGCTTTTCACCCCAGCGTGTGTACATACGAAGGAGCATGGAGCCCCAGTCCTGAGATTCTGTACCGCCAGCACCTGGATGTAATTCCAGTATCGCATTGTTTTTATCGTAGGGCTCGCTTAAAAGCAGCTGCAGTTCAAAATTCTCAATGGTTCCAAGAAACTCTTTCATTTCTGAAATCAGCTCTTTTTTTAGTTCCTCATCCGGTTCTTCTTTCAATAAATCATGAGTTAATTCAAGATTTTCATGCGTTTCCACAAGGTCTCTATAGCCATGCGCACTCTCTTTTAGGCCATTTAATTCATTAATAATTCCCTGTGCTTTTTGCTGGTCATCCCAAAAGCTTGGTTCCGCCATCATTTCATCGATCTCAGATATTCTTGCTTCCTTATTATCTAAGTCAAAGAGACCCCCTGAAGTCCGCTAAAACTTTAGCTGTTCTCTCTAACTCTGCTTTTACTTCAAACATTTCCATTTGTATATCCACCTTAAAAAGTATTTTTGATATTTTTTGATTGTAGGTATTTTTATAGAGCGCCAATTAGTCGTCTCGTCTTATGCTTGTCGGAGCTAAACGGGCGTTTTCTCTTTTCTTTGATCCAGCTCCAACGCCCAGCCCCCTCGAGGTCATAAGCCCCACTGCCTATGTTGGCAAAGAACGCCAACATAGGCAGCGTGTCTTGTGCTTGTCGGAGCTAAACGGGCGTTTCCTCTTTTCTCATAACACTGACCCGTTATATTCAACGGGTCAGTGATTTAGAAGATGCTTAAATTAATTTACGGCTCCATGGCAGTTTTTGAATTTCTTGCCGCTGCCGCATGGACATGGTTCATTGCGGCCTACGTTCATTGTTTTGCGTGCAGGCTGCTTTTTCTTTGCTGCTCCGCCGTCTTCTTTCGGGTTTACGGCTTGGCCTTTTGCGACCTCTTGACGCTCAAGGTTATTTCGAATTTCTGCTTTCATGATGAATTTAGATACATCTTCATTAATGGCTGCCATCATGCTTTCAAACATGGCAAAGCCTTCGTTTTGATATTCACGAAGAGGATCAATTTGGCCATACGCACGGAGGTGAATTCCTTGTCTTAGCTGATCCATCGCATCGATATGGTCGATCCATTTTGTATCGATCGCACGCAGAAGAATAACCTTTTCAAATTCGCGCATACGCTCAGCAAGCTCTGCTTCACGCTCATTGTAGCGCTCTTGAACCTTATCCCAAATATGAGCTTTAATTTCTTCATTTGTCTTGCCCTTCAGATCGTCTTCCATAACCGCGCCTTCTGGTAAAAGGTTTGCGAAAATATAATTTTCCAATCCTTTAAGATCCCATTTCTCCCGCTCTTCATGTGATGGAGCATATTGATCCACGGTATGGTGAATCGAACTTTCAAGCATTTTCTCGATAATTCCTCGAAGATTTTCAGCATCCAAAACCTCAAAGCGGTCTTTATAAATGACTTCACGCTGCTGTCGCAAAACATCATCGTATTGAAGAAGCTGCTTACGAGCATCAAAGTTATTGCCTTCCACTCGTTTTTGAGCTGATTCTACTGCACGTGTCACCATTCTGCTTTGAATAGGCTGGGTATCATCCATGCCAAGACGAGCCATCATATTTTTCATATTATCTGAACCAAAGCGCCGCATTAGTTCATCTTCCATTGAAAGGTAGAACTGCGTAATCCCTGGATCTCCTTGACGGCCTGAACGGCCACGAAGCTGATTATCAATACGGCGTGACTCATGTCGTTCTGTACCGATAACCGCAAGGCCTCCAACATCTTTAACGCCTTCTCCAAGCTTAATGTCTGTTCCGCGTCCTGCCATGTTTGTCGCAATGGTAACTGCTCCGCGTTTACCTGCATCCGCGATAATTTCAGCTTCACGGCCGTGGTTTTTTGCATTCAGGACATTATGGGGAACTCCTTTTTGCTTTAGAAGGGTTGAGATAATTTCAGATGTTTCGATCGCAACCGTACCAACCAGCACTGGCTGGCCTTGCTGATGGCGCTCAACTATATCCTCAACTACCGCCATAAATTTCCCTTTTGTAGATGCATAGATTAAATCAGCACGATCATCACGAACGATTTCACGATTTGTTGGAATTGAAATGACGCGCATATTGTAAATGTTGCGGAATTCTTCTTCCTCTGTTTTTGCCGTCCCAGTCATACCGGAAAGCTTTTCATACATACGGAAGAAGTTTTGGAACGTAATGGTCGCCATCGTCATGGATTCATTTTGAATCTCAAGACCTTCCTTCGCTTCAATCGCCTGGTGCAGCCCGTCACTGTATCTGCGGCCTTTCATTAATCGACCGGTAAATTGGTCAACAATGACTACTTCCCCTTCTTGCACAACATAGTCAACATCAGCCTTCATGCTTACATGCGCTTTTAATGACTGAGTGATGTGGTGGTTCAGGGTAACGTGCGTAATATCAAACAGGTTGTCAATTCTAAACGCTCTTTCCGCTTTGTTAATACCTTCTTCCGTTAACTGAACACCTTTTGTTTTTTCATCATAGGTGTAGTCTTCATCAGCAACAAGCGTACGGACAAAAGCATTTGTTTGTATATAAAGCTGTGTTGATTTTTGCGCTTGACCTGAAATGATCAATGGTGTTCTCGCTTCATCAATTAAGATGGAGTCAACCTCATCGATTACAGCAAAGTGAAGCGGCCGTTGAACCATTTGTTCCTTATACAGCACCATATTATCACGCAAATAGTCAAATCCAAGCTCGTTATTCGTACTGTACGTAATATCGGCCAGGTAGGCTTCACGCTTTTCTTCTTTTGTTAAACTATTTAAATTCAGCCCAACGGTTAGTCCAAGGAATTCGTAAAGCTTCCCCATTTCCTCTGCATCTCGGGATGCTAAGTATTCATTGACTGTAACAACGTGGACACCTTTTCCGGTGATCGCATTCAAATAAACAGGCATTGTTGACGTCAGCGTTTTCCCTTCACCCGTTTTCATTTCTGCGATGTTTCCTTCATGAAGAGTGATCCCCCCCACCAGTTGAACTCGGTAAGGATATAATCCGAGGACACGCTTCGCTGATTCACGGACGACCGCAAAAGCTTCTACTAACAAGTCATCCATTGTTTCACCATTTTGGTGACGGGTTTTAAATTCCTCGGTTTTATTACGCAATTCATCGTCAGATAAGAGCTGCATATCGGATGCAAGCGCCTCAATCTGATCTGCTAATTTATCAAATTTCTTTAAATCGCGTTTATTTCCATCAAACACCTTGTTTAAAATTCCAAGCATGTAAATAACGCTCCTTTATTGTTGGCTATATGGTTTAACCAAGCCTATTATCATCATCATGTGAACCGATGTTAGCACCAAATTTAATACCAGTGACATATCACAAGTATCTTACAACAGAAAAGCAATCATATATATCTGTAAACATAGATCAAATCTATACAAGTCAATTGATTTTCAGACTTTTTTCACCTATTTATCTTACCATTTCAGCTCACTTGTTACAAGACAGCCGGGTCAAGAGGAAATGGGAGGGTGTAAAAATTGATACTGAATCCTTTGGGTGGGAGAAATAGTAAATTATTATAGGAGAGATTTCTTTGACAACCTAGTTACTCGTAATTCTTGAAGCTGAAAAGATTCTTCGAGGTGGATATTAATTTCAGTATGTAAGTAAGCAGCAGGACGCGGGCGACCTTTGTGCCGTTCCCTTAAAGTATAAATTTTTTCACGGAATGTAGCATCCGCATCACCGCAAGAAGTTCTGCTTTCTCGGTACGGTCATTCTCACAAGAAAATCGGCATTCTCTGCAATTGAGAACACCGATTTTCGTTAAGAGCGTGTCATATGTTCAAGTACGTCCAGGTCAATAAATCCGTCTTCCTGAGCTCGCATTTCAAAATTTTCGGTGTGGAGATAGTCCTTGAAAGTATGCAGTAATGGCTGATCTTCTTTTTTATAGCCAAGTCTCGTCAGCTGGTGATCAAGTGTTTCAGCTATTTGTTCTTCGATTGGTACAATTCTGTCTTTCTTCGATTTTGAAAAGTAAAGCTGGTGAATTCGATGAATACGGATGAGCTCATCAACCGGGGTCTTATGATCATCCACTCGAAGATCAATAAAACGATCACTAAAACCACCGTATCCCCCTGCTTTCTTTACGACCAGAAGCGCCGCAGACTGCTGTCCTCTTGAATCGCCGCCTGCCTGTTGACCTGCAGCCAATGAGGCAAGCAATCGATCTGCTAATGTCCCTTCCGTTTCTTCAAATGTCTTTGCCATCGCTTCGACTGTACCAGCAATTAGTATATTTCCTTGTACAGCATAATGCTTTCCTGTTATTCCTCCTGCCCAATCATAGCATTTCTCTCCTGTATAGGTTGCCGCATTCCCCTGGCCATCAATCATTCCAACCTGGCGTAAAGCTCGATCTTCATCTATAGAAGTCAGTAGATCAATCGTTTCCTGCGCACTTTTTCCTGAAGACATATGCTCCATCCCTTCAGGACCATAAGATGTGTTTGCATAAGACTGTGTCGCAACAGCACCAACACCTGCAACAGCAAAAGGAACAACTGCCCCAACAGCCAAAAATTTCGACTGCGTTGCCACACCCCATTCTTTCTCAACCGGATCATACCCCACAATTGAATACGTGATCTTCCACACTCCTTTTTTTGCTTTAGTTCACTGAAGGGGACTAAAGCGTCAATACCTCCTTGTCCCTGCTGCATTTTGCTGTTCGCTGAATCAGCTTCCAAGGAAAATTGCACCATAAAGCAGTGCACCTGCAATGACAATAGCCGGATGCACTTTAAAGCGCTCCATCAGCACAAAGCTGATGACTGCAAGAACAATGGTCTGAGTCGTGCCTGTTGCTTCGATTGCATCTGCAAAAAATCCCCATGTCATCACGCCAAGAAGGACCGCAATAGTCGGCCTAACGAGCGTAGACATTTGTTTGACACGCGGCGAGTCCTTGAATTTCATTATTAAGCCAAGGAGGAGGACCATTAATATAAGAGATGGAGCGACAGTAGCGAATAATGCAACTCCGGCACCAAGCACTCCGCCTTCCATAAAGCCGATATAGCCAGCCATTTTTGTCGCAATCGGACCTGGCAAGGAATTGCCAAGTGCAAGCACCTCACTGAATTCCTGTGTGGTCATCCAACCATATCTTCCGACCACTTCATTTTCAACAAGCGGAATAGACGCTGGTCCTCCGCCGTAGCCGAGTATACCTGGGATAAAAAAAGCTAAGAAAAGCTCCCAATAAATCACTGTGTGTCACCTCCTGACACTTGTCCAGCAGGCGGTGTTTCTTTTTTCTTTTCTTTACCAAAAATCAGTGCATACAAAAGAAGGGATAAAATAAGAATGGCAGGGTGAACATTCAACCACTCCAACAAGAATAAGCTTGCAGCAATCATCACCACAGTCAGTACCCAGCCAAATGAACTTTTCGATTTTTTCACGAAATCCCAGGCCAGGACAGCAAGCATTACCCCAACAACCGGAACTACAGCCTGTGACATGCCGTTCACCCACGGTCGGTCTTTGTATGTATTTAAAACGGTCAGCAGAAGGATCATCGCAACGACGGTTGGCACAGTTGTCGCGACCACAGCATTGATCATGCCGAACACACCCCCGACCCGGTATCCAATATATCCCGCCATTTTTGTCGCAATTGGACCTGGCATAGCATTTCCAAGCGCAAGCACGTCGGAAAATTCATCCTTGTCCATCCATTTGTAGTGTTCTACCACTTCCTTATGCACGAGAGGAATGGAAGATGGACCGCCCCCAAACCCAAAGATACCTACTCTAAAAAACGCCAAAAATAACTTGCCTTGCTTTCCTCCATCAACCATAAAAATCCTTCAACTCCAATTAGCCGTTCAATTCTGCCAAGTTACCAGGCAGCAATATGTCCGTCCGTTCTTGATTCTGTCCCCCCGCGCAACACACTCGTTTCAGGGTCACGCCAAATGATCTGTCCCCGTCCGAAAGCTCCTCCATCATTCATCACCTGAATGTTATGTCCCTTTCTTACGAGCGCTTGAACTAGATGGTTCGGGAAGGACGGCTCTACTTGAATATTTGTGCCATTTGTCCACTGCCAGCGCGGCGCATCTAGTGCCGCCTGAGGATTTAAGTGAAAATCAATTGTATTTGTCATTACCTGAAAATGTCCCTGCGGCTGCATATAGCCACCCATCACGCCAAATGGCCCCACCGCCTTGCCGTCTTTTGTTAAAAAGCCCGGTATAATCGTATGATAAGTGCGTTTTCCTGGCTTCAAGGCATTTGGATGCTCAGGATCCAAGCTAAAATCATGACCGCGATTTTGCAGTGAAATGCCTGTCCCCGGAATCACAATCCCCGAGCCGAAGCCCATATAATTACTTTGTATGTATGAAATCATATTCCCTTCATCATCCGCCGCAGCAAGATACACCGTCCCCCCCTTTGGCAGCTCGATCGGCGTAGGATTCATCGCCCCGTCCCCGATTGCAGCGCGGCGCTTATCCGCATACGCTTGCGACAGCAGTTCTTCTTTAGAAATTGGCATATCTTCTGGCTCAGTAATAAATGCTTTGCCATCTGCAAATGCCAGCTTCATCGCTTCAATCTGTTTATGATAGGTTTCAGCACTTTGGAATTCATTAAATTCAAAGCCCTGTGCAATATTCAGCGCCATCAATGCAATCATTCCTTGACCGTTAGGAGGAATCTCCCACACCTCATAGCCTCGGTAGTTAACAGAAATTGGATCTACCCATTGCGGCGTAAAAGCAGCCAAATCCTCTTTTGATAAAAACCCGTTGTGTTCCTTCATGAAGGTATCGATTTTTTCCGCAAGCTCACCCTTATAAAAACTTTCACTCTTTGTATCTGCAATGGAGTGAAGAGTTTCTGCGTGTCCTTTAGATGACCACATTTCTCCAATCTCAGGTGCCACACCATTTGGGGTAAACGTATCGAACCACGGCTTAAATTCTTCTCCTTTAAAAATCTCTATGTACCTTTTCGTTGCAAGCTGCCAATACTTCCCTAGAACTGGTGAAAGGGGATAGCCTTCTTCAGCAAGGCGAATCGCAGGTGCTAACACATCCGCTAAAGGCAGTTTGCCGAATCGCTCAGATAATGACGCCCATGCGGCTGGAACACCTGGAACTGTAACAGGTATAACACCGTGCATCGGCATTTTTTCATGTCCTTTATTTTTCAATGCATCAATGGAAATATTTTGTGGGGCAGGTCCGCTGCTATTCAGGCCGTGAAGCTTGTCCTTCACCCATACTAGAGCAAATGCATCCCCGCCAATCCCATTCGAGGTTGGTTCCACAACTGTTAATGCTGCAGCTGTCGCAATTGCCGCATCAATTGCATTTCCTCCTTTTTGCATTACCTCAAGCCCCGCCTGAGCAGCAAGCGGCTGTGATGTCGCCACCATTCCTCTTTTTGCGAATACGGTCTGGCGCTGTGATGCAAAAGGATGATACAAATAATCCGTTGACATACTATTCACTCCCCATGTAAGTCCCTATTAATCAATAGGCACCTCCTTATTTCGTATATCAAAAATAATCTCTTCCTATTATATTGCAAATCTTACAAAAATTCTATTGTCCATGCTATCTTTAATAAAGGCTTAAAGTAAAAGAAGCTAATTCTTTACTCTTAAAAAACACTAAATTATCACCCTATTTTTCATATAAAATTAGAGAGACCGCCCAATGACAGTCTCTCCGCTAATTTATTATTCAGCTTCTGATTGGTCCTGCAGCGCCTTAAGCTCCCGCTGGAACCACGCATCAATTTTCCTTACAGTCGAGGATACACTTGCTGCAGGCATGTCAAATGCTTCGCCCGCTTCTTTTTGAGATATTTCATCAGTTGCATGCTGTCCCATTAAATACGTAATAGCAGCCGCATACGTTTGCGGCTTACGAATGCGTGAACCATGCTCTGCAAAATAGCTCGCTGCTAAATGACAGGCAAAAAGTGCAAGATTCTCGTCTCCACGATCATCCCAAAACGTCTTTAACTTCTTGATTGTCTCGCTTTGATCCGTTTTTTCAACGCTTTCTGTCATCGCTTCTAGCCAATTCTCTTCATTTTCTGAAGAAGAGCGCTCCACTAATGTCCGAATCAATTCTACCAATGTATTCGTTTCAAGCCATTTCGAACGATCCATTGCTTCAATCCCAAGCTTCGAAATTTGATTTATGATTGCAGTACGATCTTCCTTCGTATAAACTGCCGGGAACATAAAACCATAAGGAATCCACTTATTTTCAAACGGAAGCAGTACCGCAAACAAATAATCTATCGGTGCCCACTGATGAAATTCCGGTAAAATGACCGTGTATTCCGCTCCATCAGTCAAGTCCTTCAGTACAATCTCACGCGTTGACTCTTCCATATAGATGACCTCACCAATAACCGGCCTAGGCTCATGCCATGATTCCATCAAATCCCGCATTCTAGGACGCTCAGTTGTCTCTTGTCGATCATGTAAAAAAGCAGACCAGTGCGTCGCTTCATCTGACTTGCGCAAACCGAACATAAACGTTAAAAAGACCGTTAAAAACTGAGGCTCTTCAAAGGATTTCGACAGTGTCTCCACTGCATATGTTAAATCTTCCCGATATGTACCTTGCTCAGGAACCATTCGTTCATTGAGAAATTGGAGCTGCTGATCCATTTGCTCAGTTATCAGGATATCCTGGATTGATACCATTTGTTGATTGGCATGACACTTTTTATATTTTTTTCCGCTTCCACATGGACACGGTTCATTTCTACCTACCACTTGCATTCTGGCACTTCCTTTATCACATTGTTCTAGCGTACATTGTACCATGTTACAGCAAAAAGTAAAAAATCGCTCCCAGTTTCTCGGAGCGATTGCTTTATTTATAGAATGACTCTGTTAAACTAGCGTGGCGATTTCCGCTTCAGGCGTTCGCTTTCCGCTCCAATCAACAATTGGTTTTAACATGGCCTAAAGAATAATAGAATTAAACTTCTGTCTCAATTAAACCGTATTTTCCATCTCGACGTTTATAGACGATATTTGTGCCATTGGATTCTGCATCCGTGTAAACATAGAAGCTGTGACCAAGCATATTCATTTGCAAAACGGCTTCTTCACTGTCCATCGGCTTCAGATTAAATGTCTTTGTACGAACAATATCCATGTCATTATCCGTATCCTCATCAACAGCAGTAGCTGCTGTCCCATTCAATATGCCATCAAATGCGGCAAAGAATTCTTGCTCATTTCCTTTTTCTCGGAATTTGCGATTCACTTTTGTTTTGTGTTTACGAATCTGGCGCTCTAGTTTATCAACAATCAAATCAATCGCTGCGTACATTTCTTCGTGACGTTCCTCTGCACGAAGCGTTAATCTTGGCATCGGGATGGTTACTTCCACTTTTGTCTGTTTATCATTGTACACCTTTAAATTGACATGCACATTCGCATCAGGTGTATCGTTAAAATACCGCTCTAGCTTATCAATCTTCTTTTCCACATACTCGCGGATTGCTGGAGTTACCTCAATGTTCTCGCCTCTGATGTTGTAGTTTAACATATAAACTCCTCCTTTAATAAAGCTATACTGCTTAATTCTCTTTTACCCTTCCAAACTCCTTCTTAATCTAAAAATTTTATTGAATTTTTTTAAAAAATTTAGGGAATGGTGGGAGGTTGTGTCAAATCGTGTAGATTGTTTTTGGCAAGTAAAAAATCTTTGAAACGGCTGCTAAAAATGTACCACTTGCTAAAATCTTTCCTACTTTTGTAATAATGACTCTCTATAACGATGACTATCACCATTAAATACCACCAAGTGAGAGTGGTAGATTAGTCGGTCAATGACTGCTTTACAGAGTATTTCTAATTGAAAAGCACACATTAAAAATCCACCAGTGATACCGATCCTGGTGGATTTTTTGATAAATTACTTTCTCTTGTCATAAAAAGCACCATCGGTCCCACGATGTCGCGCATAGGGGTCACTGTATTGATTCGTGTGCTTTTTCTTTTTATTTTGTAGCTGAATATCTTTTTTTACATCGTTAAAGGATTGCTGAATGAAATGAGTTATCGTTTCATTCAATTGAAAAATCCTTTTAACAATAGTATGTTCCTCATCGGTTTTAGGAGGATTCAATTTTTTAAGTAACAACTCACGAGCTTGATGAAAACGATCAATTCTTGCGATAACGTCTTCCCGTTTAGCAGATTGAGCTTCGTCGTTGGCATAATACAAAAACTGTTGATGCAAAGCATACAACTCCTTAAGCACCGACATTATGCCTGTCCACTTTGCCCAAATTGTTTTTGACGATTAAGTTGAATTGCTTCCTTCCATGTATCACGTATGTCCGTCATAAGACCTTCTGCCTCTTCAAGCGCTCGCATGTCGTTGTTGATATTTGCATCTATGAGCCGACGATTTATATAGTCATAAATTCGCAGGAAATTTTTAGAAATTTCCACATTCATATCAAGTTTAACCATCAATTCATGTACAATGTCCTGAGTACGGCCAATTAATCGATTTTTTTCTTGAAAGTTCTTTTTTTCAATCTCGATTTTTGCCTGTTTCATAAACTTTAAGCTGCCATTATAAAGCATTAATGTTAATTCAGCAGGTGATGCTGTTGTGACTGAATTATTCTGATATTTACTATAAGGATTAGATACACTCACTTGGTTTTAGTCACTCCTCTATTTACTAGGGAAAATATGCAATGAATAGAAATTCTTTATAGACGAAGATCCATTTTTATTGTTGTGGTGCCATACCTAGCTGCCCCATCATGAAGTTAAGCTGGTCATTTTGTCGTTGCATAGCTGTTTCAAATGCGGTGAATTGTGTCCAATAGCGGTCTTCTGTTGTCTGCAATCTACGTTCAAAATCACTAATGCGTTTATCCATGTCATTAATACTTCGTCCCATGGTGAAGGATGCATTAGGACGCATGCCATTTCCAGCATGTTCAGTAATACTTGTTACAGCGGTAGTAATGGTGTCTCTAAGAGTGTTTGCAATCCCCGGGGCATCTCCATCATTACTGGCAAAGATTTGATAAACAGATTCAGCATCTTGTTCAAGAGCCGTACGAAGTTTATCTTCATTGATTTCCAGCCTTCCGCCTTCCATGTAATTACGAGTGGTTGTGATCCCAATTTGTGTGAGTTGTGTGAAGTCTCCTCCTGTATTGACAGATCGGTAAAAATTCGAACGCATTCCATCCACCGCACCACGTAAAAATTGATCGTTACGCAGCATCCCGCTCCTTGCCTCTTTTTCCCATTTTTCAATTTCTTTTTCTGAAAGCTCTGCACGTTGTTCATCATAAAGCGGTTTATAATCACGGTTTACATTCTCACGAAGCTTTCCATTCATTTCACCAATCAGTTCATTGTACTGATTGACAAATTTTTTGATTGCTTCAACGGCGCTGTCCGTATTATTCGCAGATGATAGTGTCACGGCACCTTCGGCTTCTGTAAATGTATCTTTCAGCGTAAATGTCATACCGTTTATAGTAAAGTTATTTGATGTTCTTTCAGTTTCAAGACCGTTTAGTTGAAACTTTGCATTTGTTCCACCTTGTTCAGGATTTGTCAATTTTAATACATTTTCAAAGAAAGCATCTCCGGTAAAAGACATTTCTGCACCAGCTGTATTAAAATCTCCTGTTTCTGTTCTTGTAATCGATACTTTATCCATTGTAGAATCATAAAACATACTAACACCAATACCTGAGTTATTAATTTGAGAGATTACACTATTAAAGGTTACTCCAGCGTTAAATTTAAAAGTCTTTTGAACAGGTCCGTTTTCTTGATGCACCGTCATCTTTGCCTCTAGGTATTCGTGACTATACATGGCACTGACTTCTGTATTAGCTGCTAAAGGTTCTCCAAACGTCATCTTACCTTCTCTGTCAACCGAAAATTCATTCGCTAATAAAGTCCCGCCATCTGTTCTAAGTGTTAATGTTCGCTCATTTGAATATGTGATCTGTCCATCGGCAGCTGTTGTGTAGTCACGTACAATAATCTGGTTATTCTCAAAGCTAACTGGACCTTGCTGTCGAAGTTGTAGTGTACTTGTAGATTGGTTTCCAGTACGCAACGTATCTTTTTGGAGGTAATCATAGCTAATTGAGATTGAATCTCCAGCTGCTAACGTTTTGCCAAAAGTTAATGCTCCAGTTGTAGCATCAAGCCTTACATCACTCTGTCCAAGCGCTGCATTTGGATCTGTTACTAATGTATAATTAACACCGTTTACAGAAATAGCTGGTTCTGCAGCAGCTTTAAACTGAATTTCTCCACCATTTGTGAGGGTCGAAAGTTTAAATTTATTTCCAGAAGTTTCTACTTTAAGCTCTTCAGTTACACCGGTTCCAGTACCACTTGACGTAGATTTAAATAATAGACCAGTACCCATTGCATCGCGCTGTGATGAGAGACTCTTTGTTGGGTCAAGCTTAGTTCCCGCTTGCGAAATAGAAACAGCACTCGAATTTGTTGCAGCTGTCGCCAGCTGTGTAACTTTTTGCATTGTATAGGATACGTTGCCTGCAGTAGAGTTTGCCGTAGCTGTTAATCTATCCGGATTACTCGACGTAACGATTTTAGATTGATAGGTACTTTGCAACCGCATGGATAATAGACTATCACGAAAGCTTGTAAGCTTTGTGTTTATCGCCCTGTAATCCTCCTGCCTCCATTGAAGAATCTGCTTGTTTTGTTTAATTCGATCGAGCGGAAGCCTCTCTGCTCTCATTAAACTATCGACAATACTTTGTGTATCCATGCCTGAAGCCATTCCACTAAAACGAATCGTATTCATGATATCCATCCTTTCTTACAACCCGAACTTATATCTATTAATTGTATCGACAGATATAATTAATATTTAATAGTAACAGACCAGATAAGATAAGCTTACTCGTCTGAAGTATTAAGCTTTTTCATCAATCATGAAACCCATATATTCCACCATTTTGGAAACCATATTCAAAAAATCTTCTGATGGTATTTCGCGAATGACTTCTTCTGTTTTTCGGTCGATTATCTGGATGAAATAACGGTCAGTATCATCATGAAGATTAAAGTGCACGGTTGTGTAATTGACTTCAAATAATTTATTTGTTTGGTCAACCTGGCGTTGGAGTTCCTCCAATTTTTCTAAACTGTTATCCCTCTCCTTAGCGTTTTCTACTGCTTCACTTGCAGAATGGATTGGGACACGTGGCATATTAACTTCACGTTCATTCACTATCTTGTTTAGTGTCTCAGGATTTACCGTAACATTTGATGCAACTTGTATCTTCATCATCATCCCTCACTTAACCATTTTTTAATTTATATCGGTTATAGGTGGATACTCTTAAATAGTTGTCTTAGAGAATATATCTGTAAAATATTCAGAGGAGCACCTTATTTACGCTCCTGACAACATCCAAAACATCTTGATCCGTCATTTTCGGATAAATTGGTAATGTAAGTACTGCTTCATACCATTGTTCTGCTTTTGGACAAAGCCCCTTCTTATAACCAAGTTCTTTATAATAAGGATGCCAGTAAACCGGGATATAATGGACATGCACACCAATATTCATTGCTCTTAATTCTTCAAATATCTCTCGTCTTGTCTTTTTCAGCTCATTAAGTGATAGTTTTAACATATATAAATGCCAACCTGATTGTGTTTCTTCTAGCTGGTGTGGTGCTGTTACTATTCCAATTTCACGAAACGCTCTGTTGTAAATCCCTGCTATTTCACGACGTTTTTGTATAAAGGAATCGACCCTGTTAAGCTGTGAAAGACCAAGCGCAGCATGTATATCCGTCATTCGATAATTAAAACCAAGCTGGACCATTTCATAATACCAAGGACCTTCATCCCGTGTTAGATTTTCACTTGTCATCCCATGTGAACGAAACCTCTTAAGTTTCTCATAGAGATCAATGGAGTCTGTTACGATGATACCGCCCTCACCAGAAGTAATAGGTTTAACGGGATGAAAACTAAACATCGTCATATGAGCCTGTGTACCAACTTTTCTTCCTTTGTAATCCGCACCAAAAGAATGAGCACCATCCTCAATCACAATTAATTCGTGATCTTTAGCAATTTCCATAATCGTATCCATATCAGCTGGTTGACCTGTAAAATCAACTGGCATAATCGCTTTAGTTTTAGGAGTGATTTGTCTCTTAATCTCTAAAGGGTCAATATTATAAGTCCGCTCATCAATATCAGCAAAAACAGGTGTGCCTTTACAATATAAAATCGCATTAGATGTTGCAGCAAACGTAATAGGAGTCGTGATTACTTCATCACCCTCACTTATTCCTGCTGCATGACAAGCACCGTGCAAAGCAGCTGTACCGTTCGAAAAAGAGACTGCGTACTTTGCTCCAACATAATCAGCAATTGCTTGTTCAAATTCTGTTACTTTCGGACCCTGTGTTAAATAGGGGGACCTTAAGGTTTTAATCACAGCTTCGATATCTTCTTCATCAATCCATTGCTGACCATAAGGCAAATAAGATTCTCTTTCTTTCATAGGTTTCATTCCTTATAATAAAATCTCCCAGCTGAGAGGGGTTCCTTTTACAACATCATGCTTTACGGTTTTTCCGATAACAAGATCTAAATATTTCGGCGGAAGACCATGCCCTGGACGAATTACACGCACATTTTCTTTCGTTAATAATTCTCCTGCTTTTATATCTTCTCCAATATACAGTGATCGACGATGTTCAAGCGACGGCTTTTCAGCATTGGTTGGCCCATAATGAATATTTCCAAGACTCCTCCATGCACGTTCTGTTTCTTCTGCAAGCATCCTTAGTTCATGCGGTTCCAACGAAAAAGCCGCGTCCACGCCTCCCTCTGCACGCGATACAGTAAAATGCTTTTCCACCACAGCCGCGCCCAGCGTTACTGCGGCAATCGCTGTACCTACACCCATCGTGTGATCAGATAATCCAACCTCTGTTCCGAACAAATCTTTCATATGCGGAATCGTTTCAATATTTGAGTTTTCAGGTGCAGCCGGATATGTACTCGTGCACTTTAATAAAATGATCTGATCATTTCCTTGCGCTCGAACACTCCGAACCGCTTCATCAATCTCCGCGACAGACGCCATACCAGTTGAGATTATAATTGGTTTACCTGTCGCAGCTACTTTTTTGATAAGGGGAATATCCACATTTTCAAATGACGCAATTTTATATGCAGGTACGTCCAGTGTTTCTAAAAAATCAACAGCCGTTTCGTCAAACGGCGAACTGAAAGCTACCATACCGTACTCTTTACAGTGGTCAAAGATTGTTTTATGCCATTCCCAAGGCGTATAAGCCTCTTTATATAAGTTATATAAAGATTGTCCTTTCCACAGGTTTGTATCATTTTCGATTAAAAATTCACCCGTATGGATATCAAGCGTCATCGTATCAGGAGTGTATGTCTGTAATTTCACCGCATCCGCACCCGCTTCTGCCGCCAGTTCTACAAGACGCAGCGCTCGTTCAAGTGATTGATTATGATTGCCAGACATCTCTGCAATAATAAACGGCTTTACTGATTTTCCTATTTTTTTAGTACCGATTTCGATCATTTCCATACCCTCATCCCATGCTAAGAATTCGATCAATCCAAAGATTTGGCCCACTTGGATTATTTGTAAGCTCAAATCCGCTGATACTCATTTTTTTTAGCTCATCCTGCCGATCTTTTAATGATATAAGCAGTCTCTCATACGTCTGTTCTGTCACTTGTTCATGCCAGCCAAGATTCCATATAGCACCTAAAGAAGCAGCCATTTCTGTTGACTCCAGTTGATTCTCCGCAACGATTGTACTTGATGAGGGCAGACCGACATAACAACGTTCCCATGTAGTACTGCCGCCTGCTCCAATTGAAAAATCTGCCAATACCATCAGAGCTGCCAAGTAATCAATCTGGCAATGATAGAAAACCCCTTCTTCTTCACATATACGTTGAATAGTTTTCTTATCAAGATTTCCACTTCCAACAACAACATCAACATGTTCAAAAGAAGTTCTGCCCTGCGATAATGCATTTAATACTTTCATCGTTTCTCCTGTAGGGTCCGTTCCCCCCATAAACACAAGGAGCCTATGCATCTTACCTGTCCGTGACCTCAAATTTATGCGTTCCTTTATAAACTCCTTACGCATGATTAAATAACTCGGTCCGAGCAGCTTCTCACAATGTGCCGGGACGAGCGCATCGTATCGCGTCTTAAAATCTGGCACGACATTTTGATCAATCAGCATATCACAGTCATGCATACGATTCGCCAGATCATCAATGACAACAATTTTCTTGACGAGCGGACGAATTGTTTCTTCCCATTTATAATCTATAATGTAATGATCAATCATGCACAGATTGTACGAGCCGTCCTCAAGAAGGTGTTTTCCATCTTCCTCAGCACTTAAAAGATAAGTTTGAAAACCTGCGTTCTCCACCACTTGAGCTAGATGCCCTGGTAAATCTCGCATAGCAAACATTACGTTGTGTCCTTTTCCCCTTAGCTCTCCTGCTATTGTCAAACATCTCATCACATGCCCGCTGCCAATAGTAACTGAAGCGTCCGTTCTGATTAACACCTTCATATTAAATCACCGGTTTCTGTTCAATATGCTTGTTTAGTACTGCGATTTCTGGATTTTTTAATAAATACTGGATCACTTCTGAGCTTGATACAAGCTCATTTTGAAAATGCTTGGCGACCGTCTTGCACAATTCATAGTCCTCTTCTGTATCTAGCGTTATCCGTAACGAGCTATGATGATGACTCTTTGGCGTTTCATATTCAACCCGTGTAAACTCGTCCCGGAATTCATACGCATAATACGTTACATGCTCTCGATGACGCACTTCTTTTCCTCGCTCGTGAATTGACAATAACGACTTGAATGAAATTAATTCAACAGCCAAACCGCGCGGCAGCTCACCAACCAAATCAACAATATCCACCTGTTCACGTTCCATCAGCATTACAATTTCATCTGCCATTTCATAATCAACAAATGGACAATCTGATGTCACTCTCATCACATAATCTGGCTTATATTCTTTCGCACATTGAACATAGCGATCCAGCACGTCATCCTCAGATCCACGAAAATATGAAATATTATGTTCTTTGCACCATGCTACGATCTCATCATCCTGCGGTAATACAGATGTTGCCACAATAACATCATGGACATTCTTTATTTGTTTACAACGTTTCGTTACGTAAGATAATACATCTTTATCTCCAAGCGGCTTTAACACTTTACCTGGCAAACGGGATGAGCCCATACGTGCTTGAATAATTACGATTGTTTTCATGCCACCACATCCGCAATATACTTTTTAAACTTCGATCCTGTTTCTTCCCATCGTTCTTTCGTCATTTCGTAAACATAAATATCATGCCAGCGGTCCTTTTTTAAAATATGCTTTTCAAAAAAACCGATTTCACGTGCTCCCTGTTTTACATGCAGCTTGCGGACAGCTTCATTCTCTGCCATTACTTCTCCCATTAACTTTTCAAATCCTAATTCATTGAAAGCATAGTTGTACATATAAGCACCGAGAAAGCCTGCTAACATCGAGAATTTAGGATCGCCAATATAAAAATTCCAGTACGCCCGTTTATGTTTCCAATCAATTGATGTGATCGAAATAAAACCGATAAGTGCATCGCGGTAAGACATCAACCAATAATGGCCATTTTCGTCTTTTCTGATTGATTCCAGCCATATTTTTTGATTGCCGAAATCATATTCAATATCGGTATACATATATTTTGTGACAAAATCGCTTGTACGCCAATCCAGTACAAGCTGTAAATGTTCTTCTTGAACGTGTATCCATTTCATCATATAATCACAACCTCTCTCGTAAAAGATTGCAGAAAGTTTTGCCCATCCCATACACCATCAAAATTCAATGCCTGTCCAATTGGAACAATACGATCAATTCCTCTGGCAGATACAGCTGAGGCAAATTTGATTAATTCTTCTTTTGAATAACCAAAATAGGCAAGTGTCTGATCTTTATCAACAATCGTCGAACTGACACCCCGCAGATCAGAAACTTTGCATTCGAAAAACAGCCCGCCGCCGCAATGACGTTCCCTCACTTTTGCAGGAATGTGATCAAAGAAAATTCGAGAATACGAAATGCCCCTCTGAACCTGTTTCGATTCAGGCTCTGCAGCCAACCATAAACCTGTTGCAAGTTTCTGTACCTGTACCGCCGCCATCAGCTCATATTCTTTTTCATGCACGATCCTTTCAAATGAAGGCCAAAATTCTCTCTGTGAAGATTCAACTGCTTCGTCTGTTCCTGTCCATATAATCAATCTTGGTGATGAGCATGCCATCTGGTCAAACCAGAAAGAATCATTATAAAACTGTTGAAGAAGCTGCTGTTTCTCTTCTTGATTAGCATTCATCACTACTTCCGCATTCAACACCGCAAGTGAAAAACGATCCGGAAAAACAAGTTCGTTCGCCATTGGTGCCAGCGGGATTTTCCGAATTGCTTTAACCGTCTCGTCCCCTCCCCACACAACACGCGTATGGCATCTTTCCGATAAATAAGCAGTTACGTGATCATCATGTCCATACGTAAGCAACATCGTCCGTTCCGCCACAGCGGCATGCTCCGGATCCTGAAGTATCTCCATCATGACCGACAACAATTCATTTGTCTGCGGCTGCTCTTTACTTGATAAGCGGAGCACATTCCGGTTCCCTGCTAAAAGCGACAGCATCCAAGAATAAACAAAGATTGTATCAACATTTGACGGAGCCAGATGAAAGATTGTCCCTCTCGCACGAATAAACTGCCCATTTGTCCGTTCATGCCATGATTCCTTCATTTCATGTATATGGGCTTTGCGCAGCCAATAACCGAGCGCCATAAGCTCTGGATAATGACGAAGCCGCAAAAATCTCTTTGACAGTCCCTGCACAAATAACAGTACATCCGGATGAAATGGTGTCAGCAATTCTTTTTTTTGCATATTGTTCAAGATTGTTTTCCAATCATTAGATTCAGGCCAAAAAAGACGCATTAGCCATTCCCTCCTCTCTGTCCAAGGGCAAACGTATCACTGCACCCACGCAATTCCGCTTTTGGAATCCGTCCCGCTACTTCAAAGTATTTTCCTTTCCAGCCGCACAGACAATCATCTTCTCCTAAAATAGTGCCGAGATCTTCTGTCAACAAGCTGTGGCCCGGATAGCTTTTTGGCAGCACACTCATGACTTGAATCAATCCTTGACTGCCATATGGAATCGGATCAAACGTGATCGGATCACGAATGATCACATCTGCATATTTTGGCGTATGCAAATGCCCTTGTGCACATTCTATAAAAATGGAACCGACCTGTTCAACCATGCCATAATAATTATGGATATGACGAATACCCATCTGCTCAAACAGCTTCTTTTTAAATGTATTGGCATCAACAGCCTCTTCCTGAAGCTTTTTCCAGCCACCGCCGTGAATAAGTACACTGTCGCCCATATCAACCTTTATACATCGCCTCACCGATTCCTGATAAACATACTTCCAGATCATAAATGTGAAGCCAAACAGCATAATTTTAGAGCCTTTATGCTTCTCCAAAAAATCCTCTAAACCAGACCAATCCATTGTCATATCATCATTCAATGCATAAAAGTGCTTCCGGCCAAATGTGGAAAAGCCGAGTATTCCCGCTCCGCGTGCACTAAAGGAACGACGGTCTTTCAACACTGACTTTGTGTCTAAAATAATCATCGGAAGCCGCTTTCCGCCAAGCACCGGCCTCATCACATCCACCAATGCTTTCGCCTGGCTGACTGCCGTTTCTTTATCCAGATAAATTTTCGACACTTGCTGGCCTGTCGTTCCGCTTGATGTAAGTACTTTAACAACCTGCGCCTGTGAAACGGACATAAGGTCCATTAATTTAAATAGCTGTACAGGCAAATAAGGAACCTCTCCAAGAGATTTAGCGAGCATAAATCCTCTGCTTTTTTCAATCATTGCCTTGTATGCATTACTGTTTTTCACATGATGCACTGTCAAATCATTTAACTTCTCAAGCAGATATATTTCTTTTTCCTTTTTTTTCAATTCATATGGATAGATCATTTAAAACCATCCTTTATCGCTGCATAATCTGTTTTTCCATTCGACGTGCGTGGAATAGATTCCATAACATGAATCCGAAAAGCGGATTTATGCAATTTATACACCGAATCCAAACATGATTGCACAACTCTTTTTGCCTCTTCTGATTCTACCGCGACAATCAGCCAGTCGTCGGTTCCAGTACATGCGACTGCCGCCTGAAGCTCCGACTCCAATCTTTTTTCTACCTCATCCAAATTCACACGCAGGCCAAACAATTTCACAAACCGCTTAATACGCCCAGTAATTGTGTAAAAACCATCTTCATCAACCATTGCTGTATCACCCGTATGAAGAACCCCATGAAGTTCATCGCCTTTTCTCAAATCTTCCAGGCATTCTGCGTACCCCATCATCACATTCGACCCTTTATAAATGAGCTCCTCTGTTTCCCGATCAATTTCAAACGAACCGCCTGGAATTGGAACACCAATCGAACCTGTCTTCTCGAGCAGTCGATCCGGAGGAATATAGGACATACGCGGTGATGCTTCAGTCTGTCCATACATGACATAAAACCGCTTATCATGATCTGCCGCATATTCACCAAACATTTTCACCAATCGCTCATCCAACCGGCCGCCTGCCTGCGTATATGAACGTAAATGGGGAAGATTCATTTTAAAAAATCCAATTCGCTGCAGCATTTGATAGGTAAATGGTACACCTGCAAATGACGTCGCTTTCTGTTCCTGGAAGAAAGGCCAAAAGGATTTTGCCATTATACTTTCATCCGTCAATAATACAGTCGCACCTGCAGCCAAATGACTATTTATAATCGACAAACCGTACGAATACGAAATTGGTAAATTCAGAACACCGCGTTCAACGGCATCAAGATGCAAATACTCCACAATTGATTCGGCATTAGATTGAATATTGTCATATGATAAACGAACAAACTTTCTGCTTCCTGTTGTTCCAGAAGTACTGAGTAATACTGCCAAATCAGGATGAATGTTTGCAGATACAGGAACACTTCTTATCCAAAGCGCTTCCCCTGCACTTTCATACTCCCCCATGTTTATTGATCCATAAATCCATTTAGGTTTATAAGTGTCGATAATACCTTTTAAAAGTTTTCTGTCCATTTCTACGCTTAAAAGCATGACTGCCTGGCTTGATTGTAATGCAGCAAGATATGTTACAAGCACATCATAGTTATTTTTACAAAGAATCAGAACAAGCTGTTTATTATTTTCATTGAACTTCCATTTTCTCTGTTCTACCGCCTCTTCCAAATCCATGTATGTATAGGATTGATCAGGCATTACTACTGCCTGTCCTGCTCGACCAGTGAAGTTCCAGAACCTCATAGCCCTCACCCCTTTCGAAACTATTTAGTCAAAAGAGCATGGTTAGATCACCATGCCCCCATCAACTCCTATGACCTGACCAGTTATATAAGAGGACATATCCGATAGAAGAAATGAGATAACACTTGCTACTTCTTCTACATGTCCAAAACGATTCATTTTGATTGTTTCCAAAAGCTTTTCTTTTTTATTTTCCATATAATGGGCAGTTAAGTCTGTTTCAATAAACCCTGGAGCCACAGCATTAACTCGCACACCTTTACCTGCCCATTCTTTAGATGCAGACAAAGTAGCTCCAATCACTGCAGCTTTACTGGCTGCATAAGCCGCAGAACCTTCGCTGCCACGGGTGCCAATAATTGAACTTACGTTAACAATAGATCCTTGCTTATTTTTCAGCATTAATCGTGAGGAGAGCTGCATATGTAAAATAACCGAAGTAACATTTACATCAAGCATTTCTTGAATATGAGTTGTTTTTACCATCCCCATAAGACCTTCAGTCATAATACCCGCATTGTTCACTAGACCATCTAATCGTCCGAAAATCTTTTTTATTTGCTTAAATGCCAGTTTCATACCAGCTTCGTCACGGACGTCATACGCGACACGTAAAGGCTCTAAACCTTCAGCTGATTGAATTAGCCTCACTGTTTCATCCATACTTTCTTCTGATCGACCATGAATAATAACTTGAGCCCCTGAGGCAGCCAAAAATACTGCTGTTGCCTGTCCAATTCCTCTTGCCGCACCAGTCACAAGAATAACGCGATTTCCTACAAGCATACAGATATCTCCCTAATCAAATGCAATATCATACTTCGTTAAAATCTCTTTTGCTTTTGAAAATGAACTCAGATCAAGTACGTCATCAGTATCAAGCATAATGTCAAACTGATCATCAATTTCTGCGACGAGCGCCATGTGAGCTACTGAATCCCATTCGGCAATCGAATTATATGTTAATTCATCTGTTATAAAAGATTCCTCTATATCTAAGGCTTCTGCAAATACAGATTTTAATTTTTGTGTATTCATTACTTTCGACCCCTAACTCTTTCTTTATTTTAAAGACACAAATCTATTGTTTCTGTCCAATCTTTTGTTATACGGACAATATCGTCTTCTACCAGCGGAGAACCTATTTGGACTTCGATAAATTCAGTATCAGTTTCAGCGTAAATAGCATGCTTAGAACCCATAGGTATAGTTAAGACATCTCCTGATTTTACAGTACGTTTTACACCATCCTGCACAAAAATCGCACTACCAGCAATAATTGTCCATGTCTCTTCCCGGTAATAATGATATTGATAGCTTAAGTTTTTCCCTGCTGTTATGCATAATCGCTTCGTAAGTATTTCTCGGTTTTCTTTTTTTGTATGGTCAAGTACCCGATACCATCCCCATCTTCGTTCTTCATACATTGGTCTTGAAAACAAACCATCAAGCAACATATCCTTCATACGAGAACTAGCAGGCTTATCGGTTACTAATATACCATCTGCACTGACGGAAACAACAGCATTGGAAATACCGAGCACCTTAACAGGCAGATCAAGTTCATTAATAATGTGTGTATTTAGACTATCTTCACTTAATGCACCATTGCCGATAATAACACTAGACATCTCTTCAGTTATTGTATTCCACGTTCCAAGATCCTTCCAATAGCCATCATATGTTAGAGCTACAATTTCCGATAAATGCTCTACAACTTCATAGTCAAAACTTTTTTTGGGCAAACTCGAAAATTGTGATAGCAGAGTATCATAGTGAACAGAGAATCCTCTTTCCGTAAGAATATCAAGTATCAGCGACAACCGGAAAGTGAAAACACCACTATTCCAGTATCCCCCATCTTCAATGAGTTTTTCTGCCGCTATTTCAGTTGGCTTTTCTACAAAACGCCTTACTTGCAAATGATCCCTATATTGTTCTGGAATTAAATAACCATATTTAGAGGACGGGTACGTGGGTTTCACACCCAGCAGTCCCATTTCTGATTGTGTTTCCTTCACAAGCGTCCCAAGTTCTCTTACCTTTTCATAAAATGCTGTATCCACAAACGTATCAACTGATACCACGCTAACAATTTCATCTGGAGCCATTCCCAGTTCTGAATGCAAATATACGCTAGAAAGCGCAATGGCTGGAAACGTATCACGTCGTTCCGGCTCCATCACAATCGGAATAACACCCAATTGATTTTGAATCATATCTATCTGTGCTATATTTGTTGCAACAATCATATCCTCAGGTGCCACAACTGTTGATAGCTGTCGGAAAACACGCTGTACCATCGATTCAAATTCACCTGTTTCTTCATGCTTCAGCACTTTCAAAAACTGCTTCGCACGTGAATCATTCGATAATGGCCAAAGGCGTGTTCCTGAACCGCCGGATAATAATATTAATTTCACAAAACTTCACCTCCATCTTTTAATCTTTGCTATACGTCAGCAATACCGGCCGTAATTCTCTAAGAGTAAATCGATAAGGATCTACCTTTACTTCACCCAGCTCCGCAAGTTGAAGATTATGCTTTGCATCTAAATAACCTGGAAAACAAAACAACGACTGGTTAAAATATTGAATTGCGTGAAATGCATCACCGTTTACCATTGAAAGTATCCCTGCATTATTTAAAGAGGCTCCGTGCTCTTTATTTAAAGAAAAAATAATCTTGTACTGTTCAATTGCCAGTTCAAAGTTTTGCTTATGAATGAAACAAACAGAACGTAAAAAACAGAATGTAATATAAGAGGCAGATTCTTTTTTAATATTTAAACTGGTTAAAAGACGTTGACATTCTTCTAATTTTTCATAACGCAGCAAAAACAACGCATAATCCAAACTATTTTTTTCAAAAGAGAAATTCCGTTTAAAAAGCTTTTCTTTTATATAATCAATTCCATATTTATCTAATATAAGTTTCTCGGCATTATGTGAAACACTCATGCTTGAAGTTGTATTATTCAAATGACGGCGAATAAGCGATAACGGCTCATCAATATATTCAATAGTAAAATGCTCTAATAACCGAATCCATAGATCTACATCTTCATCGTATTTTAAAGAAATATTAAAACTGCCAGTTTCCATTAAGGCTATTTTTTTCACAAGAACACCCGAAGGAGAAACGATCGGATTACGCATTAAAATATCGCAGAATCCTTCTTCTCCTGCTAACCGTTTTCCACGCAAAGGTTTTGAAATTTCTGTTGACTGCTCATCTACCTGCTGAAAGGCCGTATAGACCATTGCAATATCATAATCCTTTGAGCTAGTTGCAAGCTTTGATCTATACGTTTCAATCAGATTCGATCTACACTCATCATCAGCATCTAAAAATAATATCCAATCTCCTGCTGCGATCTTCATTCCTAGATTACGCGCATTGGAAACACCTTTATTTTCTTGTTTAACTAACTTTATCATTGGATATTGCTCTTTTAAACCCTCTACTATATGGGATGTTTGATCGACACTGCCATCATCAACAACAATGATTTCTTGTACGGGAACAGTCTGTTTTAAAATACTTTTGATTGCTTTCGTTATATACTCTTCAGCATTAAATGCGGGCATGACAACTGAAATAGTACTCACATATATAACCTCTTCCATTAATCTCGATATGGAGAAATAAAATTCAATCCTTCAACTAATCCAATTGACCTCAAATATCCTGAAATCTCTTTATAGGCATGATAAGGGGATACAAGTATTTTTGTATTTTTTAACAGCAGTATGTCTTCAGGATGATTCACTTTCTTATCCATTACAATTGCCTGTTGTTTTTGCGGATCCATGTCAATAAAACCTTTAAATAGATGCTTTTCGTGCTTTAAAGAGTGAAGAACAGTTTGTCCTGCTTCGCCTGCCCCCCATATCCATCGTTCATGTTCTGTCTCTTCACTTCCAAAAAACGCATTAATTTTTATTATATTGATAAGGGGATAAAAAAACGTACTTTCTAGAAAACGAAAGTTATTAAATACAATTTGTCCTCCACCGTTTTCAGTGGACACCTTATTAAAATATTTATAAAGCTCTTCTGTATACTGTTGATGTACCTTTACATCCCCTATTTTACTAGAGTTATTAGAGCCATGAATCCGATAATAGGAAAGCGGCTCTTCTATTGTTTGAATACAGCCTTTTAACACGCTTAACAGCATAAGTCGTGTGTCAACATACATGGTAGATAAATCATCCTCTTCTAACGGGAGCAGTTCACCTAATATCTCTCTTTTAAAAACCAGCCCACTCGTTGGTACAAAGAGATGAAAAAGATTCTGTGATGAAAATATATATTCTTTATAATCGTCAACTTTTTTAAAAACGGGAATAATTCTATCTGCCAGCTGTCCTACACCATTCATTTCTATTAACGGATGCTGCAGTGTGTCAACATTTGGGTCTCCTTCAAATATCTTGATAGCTTTTTCTATTTTCTCGTGATGAAAAATATCATCACTATCAAGTAAAAATATAATATCTCCACTGGATTTTAAAAATGCTTGATAAACCGCATTCATTTGATTAATATTTGGTGTCTTTCCATAATTCGGTTTTGAAATAATCGTTATTTGATCCTTGTATTTGTTGAGTACTGTCAAAGATTCATCGGTTGAACCGTCATCATATACAACAATCTCTATATTAGGATATGTTTGTTGCAGTACTGATTCAATACAATCATCAAGAAACCTTCCATAGTTGTAGTTATTAATTAAGACAGACGCATGCATTTACTATCCCCCAATAATTAATTTTATTAATTATAGAAGTTCCACCCAATCAAAAATGTGTTTTTCCGGAATTTTTTTTTCAAAATTTTCTTTTATGTCTTTTCTTGAGAGAGATTCTACCGAAACAATAACAGCATCATACAAATCTTTATTTTCTTCCAGCCAATGCTCGTTATATATGGGAATTTGATTTATTGAGGATGGCTGAATTTTAAAATTATCAATAAAGCTGACAATTTTAAACTTTTCTTTCAAAAGATTTGCATAGATAAAATGAGACATGTACATTGTTCCGAAAATGACAACATTTTTAATCCCGTTTTCCTTTAATAATGTTAAATTACCATCCAAGCGATTATAATAGTTTTCCAACCATTTTTTTTTAGCTGACATTGTTTGCTGATCAGCCGCAATACTTAGTACGTTAATAATACTATTAATATTATTCTCCTTAGATTCCACTTGATTTAGCGGCATTTTATCAATAATTTTTATCCATTCATTGGCTGTTTTCTCAATTTTAAAATTTTGCGAGTTTAGAATTGCTGCCTTGCTTATTGCATTCATTTTAATCTTATCCGCGTATACACTATTTATTTTTTCAAACATGTCTTTTACATTCCCATATTCACATAATAGACCGTTAATATTGTCATTAATAAGATAATCTGTAACACCCTCGATTTTAAAGGCTACAGGTATGCACCCCGTGCTCTGCGCCTCAAGTATGGATAAACCAAACCCTTCTGACAGAGAGGGAAATATCAAAAATTGTGCTTTCTTCATTTCATATATGACGTTTTCTTTTGACATATTTCCCATTATAGAAACAAAGTTAGTAAGATGCCTTTCCTTCAGCAATTTTTCCAACTGATTGCGATCAGGACCATCACCTATTATTGTAAGCTCGAAATGCTGGTTAAAATGTAAAGAAAATATATCCAGGAGCTCTGGTATAAACAATACACCTTTATCCTTATGAGAAAGACGACCGCAATATAGCAGTTTAAGTTTATTCTGATCAGCTTTGTCTCTACTGCTACTTTTATCAAAATAATCATCGCTAACGCCATTTGGTATGAGAAAAGTATTATTTAATTTGTGCTCATTCATAATTTTTTTTATTCGGGGACTCACTGCAATAAAACCATTTATGTGCTCATTATTAGAAAAGGCTACTGCCGTCGATGCCGAATCCAAAGCATGGAGAACTGAAATCTTCTTGATATTGGAATGCAGCAACGTTGATAGAGCATTTCCAATCATAGTGTCATTAAAATAAACCGCATCAAACGACTCTTCATTTATGTGGCCCGCTATTCTATTAATAAAAGTTAAAGGGTCGCTGTAATCCCAAATACAATACTTTTTCACCTTTATACCAATAACTTCGGCTTTTATATCCCAGAATCCCGTTCCTTCTGTGCTGATAATACAAACGTCATGGTTCGCTTTAAGACATTCCGATATTCTTAAAATTAGATTTTCAATGCCGCCTACATCTAAACGTCTTACTATTAATGCAATTTTCATCTGCACTTTCCTTTCAAGAGCCACGTTAGATTTTACTTTATCGACGATCACATCATAACTCATATATGTCTCTCTTAGTCTATCTCGCTAATTAGATTTCTCCAGCTTAAGCGTATGATGCTTTTCTTTAATGCAAAAGAATCTAACTGTTGTTCAGCAGCGTCTTCATGATATCCTTGAAAACCATAAATAACAGCATCTAATAATTGTCCCTTCTCGATCAACCCTTCTGGGGGGAATACCTTCACGCCATTCATTACAATACCTTGTCTTTCACGATTGTTATCAAGAAAACCACATACTTTTATGCCATTTTTCTTCAAATCATGTGCAATTAAGAGAGCCATCTCTCCACTGCCAAAAATCATAACGTTCTTTATTTGGCGCTGTTTTAAAGGTTCACTAATGGACTTATTACTAAAAATAACTTTTTCAAGCCATGCCTTTAAATAGTCTTCATTTGTGCGAGATACACTCACATCAAAAACAGAGTCGTTGTCTGGAAAATAATGATTGATAATACTTTTTGTTTCTTGTTTTACAATGGGCGATGTCTCTATATGACTTGAAAGACCACCCAATCGAAAAACGGTCACAAGTATTGGAATATGGAATAGCATGTTTTCATATTTCAAATATATTTTCGTAAGAAGATCAAAATCCGCTGCGATTCGATATGTTAAATCGAAGCCCCCAAATTCAAGAATCACTTTTTTAGAAAGCAGTGTTCCCGGGTGCGGAGGCATTGATCCATTCTTTATTTTTTCTAAGTTGAATAACTCACCATAACGACTTATAAAGCCAGACAGCTCATTTTTTATATAAATGTCTCCATACACACCTGCAGGATAATTTTTATCTTTCAGAAAATCCGCTAACTGTTCAATGACCGATTCAGCGAAAAAATAATCGTCAGAGTTTAAAAATAAAATATATTCACCGCTTGCATATTCAATTCCTTTATTAAAAGCATCATATACGCCGCCATCCTTTTCTGATACCAAAACAGCAATGCGATCCCGATATTTATTCACAATCTCCATCGTTCCATCACTCGAAGCACCATCGATCAAAATATATTCAACATTGTCATATGTTTGATTAATCACACTCTGGATCGTCTGTTCAATTGTTTCTTCACTGTTAAAGCAGGCGGTTATAATGCTGATTTTTGGCTGTTTGTTCATTGTTTCACCACATTTTCTACATACCATTGATACGTTTGTACTATTCCTACATTTAACGGCTCATTAGCCTGCCATCCAAGCTCTTTTAATCTTGTTACATCTGTCACTTTCCTTGGTGTCCCATCTGGCTTCGATGCGTCAAATACAAGGTTTCCTTCAAAGCCAATCACGTCACAAAGCAATTCGGCGAGTCCCCGGATCGAAATTTCTTCTCCAGTTCCGATATTGACGAACTCACCAATATGCTCAGCTTCATACCGCTCCATCAAAAACACACATGCAGCCGCTAAATCATTCACATGCAAAAATTCCCTCAGTGGATTCCCCGATCCCCAAACAGTGACTGTTGGTCGTTCGTTTACCTTCGCTTCATGAATTTTCCGCATAAGCGCAGGCAGCACATGTGACGTTTCCAAATCAAAATTATCATTCGGACCGTATAAATTTGTCGGCATCACGCTAATAAAATTTGTACCGTATTCTTTATTGTACGCATTGCACATTTTAATGCCGGCAATTTTCGCAAGGGCATAAGGTTCATTTGTAGGCTCCAGTTCTCCCGTCAACAAATACTCTTCTTTCAACGGCTGCGGGGCCAATTTCGGGTAGATGCACGTACTGCCTAAAAATAGCAGCTTTTTCACTCCATACTGCCGCGAAGCTTCTATAACATTCGATTGAATCATCATATTTTCATATAAAAATTGTCCTGGATATGTTGCATTTGCCATAATCCCGCCGACTTTTGCCGCAGCTAAAAAGACATACTCCAGCTTTTCTTCTTCAAAAAATGTCTCAACATCCGATTGCTTACGAAGATCCAGCTCGCTGCTTGCCCGCTTCACAATATTCTCATAGCCCAGTGACTCTAGCATCCTAACAATCGCAGAACCTGCAAGACCGCGATGACCAGCTACATATATTTTCGACTGTTTTTCCATTTTTCCGCACCTTTGCTGTAATCTCTTTTTTATTATCGGTCCAAAAGAAAGGAACTGAATATAGTTTTTTACATTCAGTTCCTTTCTATAAAATTATTTATTTTTTCGCGTTCTTCAAATCCGACTTCATCATCATCTTCACAAGCTCATCAAAGCTTGTCTTCGGCTGCCACCCTAGCTTTTCTTTCGCTTTCGCCGGATTGCCAAGAAGCAGGTCCACTTCTGTGGGGCGGAAAAACTGGGGATCAACCGAGACGACTGTCTTGCCTGTTGCCTGGTCGACACCCTTCTCCTCCGCACCATTCCCCTGCCATAAAATCTCTATTCCAGTCTCCAGAAATGCGCGCTCCACGAACTCACGAACCGTCCGCGTCTCACCCGTCGCAATCACAAAGTCTTCCGGCTGATCCTGCTGAAGCATGAGCCACATTGCTTCCACATAATCGCCGGCAAAGCCCCAGTCGCGCTTTGAATCGAGATTCCCTAGATACAAGCAATCCTGCAAACCAAGCTTAATTCGGGCCGCAGCCATTGTAATCTTTCTCGTTACAAAAGTCTCTCCGCGCAATGGCGATTCATGATTAAATAAAATCCCATTGCAAGCATACAGATTGTATGCCTCTCGGTAATTCACTGTAATCCAGAAAGCATACAACTTCGCCGCTGCATACGGACTGCGCGGATAAAACGGCGTCGTCTCACTTTGCGGTGTCTCCTGCACCTTCCCGTACAGTTCACTTGTCGATGCCTGATATAAGCGAGTCTTTTCCTCTAAACCCAGAATCCGAACAGCCTCCAGTAAACGAAGCGTCCCGATCCCATCCGCATTCGCCGTATACTCCGGCGTCTCAAACGATACATGTACATGACTTTGCGCCGCCAGATTATAAACCTCATCCGGATGCAGCTCTGATAAAAGCCGGATAACATTTGACGAATCCGTCATATCTCCATAGTGAAGTGTCAACCGCTCGTCATGTACAAGATGCTCAATCCGGTCAAGCTTCTCAATTGACGAGCGGCGGATAAGGCCGTGAACCTTATAACCTTTTTCGAAAAGAAACTCAGCTAAATAGGCGCCATCCTGACCAGTAATGCCTGTGATTAATGCTGTCTTCATACAATTTTTCCTACCTTAGTTATAAATTTTAATAAGCGGGTTTAAAACAGTTTGGCAAAGCTGTTCATAAATTTCTTCTTCAAAGCTCGCTGATGAAATTAAAATAGGAACAGCAGAATGTATATCCTCCAAAGAAACAATTTCATAATGCTCTAATAGCTTTGTTCCAATCAAAGAGGGGTTTTGGTCAATGATTTTGATTGCTCTTTCGCGTAGATATACACTTTCCTCCAAAAGCTCTATTGTATGAGTACCAGCTCCATATACATAGACAGAGCCACTAAATTTCAGACGCAAGTAATCATCAATTAACACACCCACTGACTCTGTTGAGTATTGTTCAGATGAACACCGGATAACATCTCCACTAAGAATAGACTTTTTATTCTCTTTGAAAAAAGCAGATGAATAGAAATTGCTTCCAAATGCCGTATTCAGTCCATCTGTTTCAATCGCTGAGATTGGCTTAAAAAATGCCTTTCCGTTTTTTCTTTTCAGCACAGTTTTGCTCGTCAATACATCTGTATTGATTCCTTTATACAACATCGTTTCTATAAAATCATCACTGTATTCAAATCCCTGTCTATATAAAAAAACAGCATCCACATCGTCAATATCTTCATAGCCACTATGCAAGACAGCAAAATTCCGCTTAATTGAACTTTTCTTCACACCATCTTTTTTCATATGCTCAGCATGTAAAAATTCCGGCCGTTGTTTCACCACATCCGGCACAAAGTTCAGATCAAACACAAGAACTTCCTCTTTTTTTGCTTCAAAATGACGAATCGCTTTTTCATATACCTTCAAATATTTTTCCGTCACAAGCCGATGATCAAAATATTTTACACAATAGTCACGTGCCTCGGTCGCAAAAGTATGACGAAGCTCTCTATCCTTAACAAGTTGTTCCGAATACTTATACAATTCCTCAACATCTTTATAAGGAGCTACAAAACCGTTCTTGCCATGCTGTACAAGCTCTGGAATTCCACCCGTCGCAAACGTCACAATTGGCACGCCACATGCCATTGCTTCCGAGATGACAAGCGGACACGTATCAGCAATCGAAGGAAACAAATAAAGATCAAACGTATTATACACCTCAGCCATCTCTTCCTCCGTCGAAAGGTAGCCGACATGATACAAATGGTCTCCATCAAAACCTTTCTTCTCGCCGCCCACGTTTACAAGCAACACATTATAGCCCGATTTAACTAAACGATCCACCACCGCCTGAACATAACTGCCGCCTTTTCGCTCCTGGCCAAATGTGCCACCATTCGCTACTGCCCCGATAATAACCCGGTCTGTTGGAATCCCATACTTCCGGCGCATAGACTGCTTATCCATCGGGCGATATATATCAATGTCCACACCATTCAAGATGACCTCGAAAGGCAGATCTTTCAACAGCCCTGCAGATGCCATGTTGCCTATCCACTCTGCTACAGGAACAATATAAAAATGAGAATGTTCGTATACATCTTGTTTTTCGATCCAGTTCAACGCCGTACGATCAACTTGAATTGAGGGATACTCATTTAAATCGGGACAATCACCACATCCGAAACGCCACTTTTCACAATCATACGAATACGAACAGTGACCAGTAATTGATTGCATATCATGAAGCGACCAAACAATCGGCTTTATATGTGATAAAGCCGAGAGAGCATAAGGATGAAGATAATTTCCATGGGCATTATGAAGATGAATTACATCTGCTTCCTGCACAAGAGGATTTTCAGACAAGAAAAATGCGCCAAGGGTATCATAATCTACATAGCCTTCTTCCACACTTCGTTTCATAGTATGTTTATTTCTTTTGGTATCAAAAGGAGCAACAACCAAATTATCTGATTCTTTATTCCCCACTAGCACCCGACAGTCATGACCAAGATCAATTTGCTGTTCGACAAGCCGCATCATCACTTTAGCTGCACCGCCGCGAAGATCGTTTGTATTTATATGGAGTATCTTCAAAATATTATCCTTTCTTCTTGAAAACGACACCGTGAGTATGTCCCGTCATGTTAGACTTTATATATTCATAAGGCAGTATTGTTCTATTCATCACTTTTAACATTTCTTTTTGAACTAAAATTCTTTCTTTATCATCAAAAAGCCCATATAGTGGCAATTGTTTTCTCAAGTGTTCAATCACTTGTTCATAATGTATGAGGCGCATTTTTTCTTCGTAGTAGTCAACCAATTCGAGGTCAAATAATTGACCTATGTTCAGCAAAGCATTCTTATTCCATCTCGATGTATGGTGAGGCGGAAAGTCAAGAATATTATTGTCTTCAAGATGTTTACTATAATCCGAATCATTGTTTGGAACCATAAAAATAATGTGTCCCTCTGGATATAATTTATCGATTTGTTGCCTGATAAATTCTCTTGGTGCTTCAACATGTTCAAGTACCTGAAAAGAAACGATTAGATCATATCGATCATTTTCGGAATCTAATTCGATTCCCTTATTCCGGAGTTCTCTTACCGCTTCTGTATTATACTCACTCGCTTTTACAGAAAATGCGTCTTTAACCTTATTCAAAAACGCTCCTTGCCCAGCACCTACTTCTAAAATACTGTTGGGCTTAAACTCAATAATCTTCTGTAAGACATAGTCAAATTCAGGTTTATCTTCTTGGTAATACCAATCAAATTGCTGCAAAGTTTCGTAAAGGCTACTGTCTCCCGGACGACAACCCTCAAAAAATTGTATACTGCAATCAGCACACTGTTTTAGAAAAAATGATTCCTCACTAAAAAAACTTTTCGTTTTTAACTCTTTAGATAATCCATCAAATTTATCGATAATTTCTGCTGACGAATAAACTTTCCTGATTATTATCTTCTTTGACCCACATAATACACAGCTACTTTGCATAACGTCACCTTCTATTGTCTTGACTTTAAATCTTGTTTATCCGATTAGTTTTTGATACCTAGGCGACCCGAAAAATCAATTTTATTCAATAATATTTTCACTTGGTGTTGTAGAAAATAATCATTTACTGCTTTACGAGCACCTTGCCAAAAACCGTAATCGTCAATAATCAGGACCCCATTTACTGACAAAAGCGGGTACAGATTCTCAAGTTCATGATACGTTGATTCATACCAATCCGTATCAAGACGAAGCAAAGAAATCTGCTCAGGCATTGTTCTAAGCAATGTCTCTTCCACTTTTCCTTTTACAAAATGTATATTTCCTATAGGATAACCTGTGCTTTGCAGATTTTGCTGTACATCCTCTAAGGATGCATAACACCATAAATTTACCGAATCTGTTTGTGACTGAGACCACTCCTCTTCCGCCGTTTTTCCGCTAAAATCAATATCAATATCAGACGGTTGCGACATCCCTTCAAAGGTATCGTATAAATAGATATGACGATCCTGGACACCAAGTACTCGAAGTGTTTCAGCAATTATCATGGCACTTCCACCACGCCAAACACCGCATTCAACAAAATCACCTCTAATATCATTTGCAACTACGTACTTTACAGCCTGATATAAAGAGTACAGCCGCTCTATAGATGTCATGGAGTAATTTTTGACTTTTACGTATAACTCAATAAACTCGTCTTCAATATCCGGACTAATGCCTAAGACACCTCGTAATTGTTCCGAGGATAACAAAGCTGCACCATCAAAAAAATGCACGCCTTCTATTAAGCCCATTGAAACAAGCTGCTTTGAAATATCCTCATAATATGAAGACGCAATGAATATAGGATACTTTTCAAGATCGCTTTGATCAGTAAACTGTTGGGGAGTATAAACTTTAACGTTATGGAACAATTCTCCATGTTTCTGTTCATCATTATCCAAAAAGGCGTAAATAGCCGAAGACCCAATCTGCTGAAGTACAGCTTCTGCAAAACGTCCTGTGCCAAAGATAACTTTTTTAATGACAACCACCTCTATTTCCTTTTTAATCTTTTTGATTACTTTTCTTCCACTAATTTAGTTGCTCCTCATAATTCTTCCAAAGAAATAAAATGCTCATTTTTAAAACTGGTTCATTGCTTATAATTAAATTAATTCTTTCCATGAAATTATATTTACTTCTGGGTGATCCTTATATAATTTTTTTATAATCTCCTTATCATGATCCCCTTCTATCGTTACAACAATCGTTTCAATATCGTTATTTCTTACTTCGTTTAAAGAAATAACTTTTGCTCCACTAATTAATTGATCGTGCAAATTAGGATTGCTATCGATTAAATATTGAATTTTTATATTAAAATCTGCAGCATGCTTTAATATAAAGCGCCCCATTCTGCCAGCTCCATATAGCGCTAACTTTTCTTGTCCAGCACTAATAAGAGAATTAAAAATAGATTTTTCCCCTTTTAAGATTCTTTCATAAAGAGGAATTTTCTTGAGACCTATCGAAGATAACGATTCTTTTTGTTGTTTCATTCCAAAGATATTTTCTGATGTATAACTGTCAGAGTTCTTGTTTCTAATAATAAAATTCGGATGTAAAAATGGCTTCTCAATAGCGTAAACTGGCAAATTCCCTGTTAACTGATCACTGCCTTTTGTATGTGTTGCATTTTCTCCAAATCCAATATTAGAAACCAAGTTACGCTTCGGCAAAATAGTTAACCCATTCTGAATCCAACAAGCAAACGTCCAAGCATACGCCCATGAGTCGACTTGTTTTTGATATGTTTTTTCAAAAATATTCTCCCAGTAATATTCTTCAAATTTATTATCCAGAATATCTTTTAATAATCCCTCTTTTTTTATTGCTGGCCAAAGATTCATGTCCACATCAAAATGCTTCCACGCTCTTCTCCATGTTGCCCATCCCCATACATGGTTATATAAAGAAAAATAATAACTGTGTGGAATATTGAAATCAGCATTCTGGAAATTATCCCCTGAAACAGCCATTATACGGGTATCGTCAGCGTACCATTCAAGTAACTCTTCACAATACGCAAAAAAGTCTAAGTGCGGCACACAATCATCCTCTAAAATAATAGCACGCTCCACTTTATTAAAAACCAGGTCAAGACCGGATGAAATTCTTTTCTGGCATCCCAGATTCATTTCTGAATAAAAAAAAGTAACATTACAGTCCCAATCTACATTTATTACATCTCTTGCCTGCTTACATAATTCAGTTTCGTTTAACCGGTCTGTTCTCGGTCCATCAGCAATTACAAAGAGTTCTTCTGGTTTATAATCTCTTATTTTTTCAAATACTATTTTTGTTGTATCGGGACGATTGAAAATAATAAATACTACAGGTGTTTTCATTTAAATATCTCCCAGTTTAAATTAATAAAAGTTTATTTCTTGCCTTCTATAAATAAAGATGAATGGTTGAGTTCTCCACCTTTATTTTCTGAAATAATCTCCCTTTTCTGAAGAAAGCTATTGCAAATCACAATCAAACAACCTGCCGTATCTATCATTTTAAGAAGATGAGATGTTATAGGTCTAAAACATCTTGAGTTTAACCCCTGATTTTGTCCAAATCATTAGCAAAAAAGACAGTATATTAACATTTAAAAGCTTTACTGTATTAACAATGTTCATGATCATATTGTCTGTACATAAAAACATTTTTTAAAAAGAGATTAAGTTTGAATAGCTATCGCATTTTATCTCTATTTTCACAAATTTAACCAATTTTTATCTTTATAAAAAATACTAGTTTGTGATTTAAAGTCAAACATTGGCATCATACCAATAAAATCTATCCTTTTATAACCTTTATCCTGCAAAAACTTATACCCTTCTTCATAAGAAATTCTATCTGTATTATCCCAAATGATGACTCCACGTTTACTTAAAGAATGAGCACTATTAATAGCACAATTTACTCTATCACGACCATCTATAACCACAATATCTAAATCTCTATGTTTTAAAACTTCTTTTGAGTATTGACCATTGTATGCTAATTTTTTATAAACTAAATCAACGTTAGGATTGATGAGTTGTTTTCTTGTTTTCTCAAACCACTCTTTATCGTGTTCTACCGAAAACACTTTATTCACTTTCTCCGACCACCACAATGTACTGCTGCCAGATCCATATTCAAAGACATTTAAATCCTTTGTGATTCGAGTCGACAAAAACTCGATACAAGGATATGCTATCCACGGTAATGGTGATCCATCTTTATCCACAGAGGCATGTTCAACTCTGCTTCTATAGAAACCGCATTCTTCTAAATAACTTAGTTTTTTCTGACTCATATTTAGATAAATTGATTCGTATGGTTGCTCATGTATAGTTTTCACAGTAACATTTGTAAATTTTGAAAGAATCGCTTTAACTTCGTTAGCAGCAGTTTTATTGCCAAGAGCCACCATTAACATATCAATTTCTTTTAAAATATTTTGTGGAACTTTAGAAATATCTTTATAGACTGGCACCTTATCTAAAATTCTTTGATCTGTTATTATTTCATTTCTATCAATATAAAAAAGGACTGAGTATCCTTGAAAGCTCAACATTTGGCTCGCATAATAACCTGAACTGCTTGCGCCATAGATCCCTACTTTAATAATATTCCCTCCCCAGGCAGCCTTAATAACGGACGAAAACCTACATGTGATCCTACGGTATCTTCACTTCGAATGTAAATTGTATTAAATTCTTTTTCTTTAGTTCCAGAATTACCTCCTCTAAAACCGACGAAATTTACTCTTTCTTTGATATCACACCATATTATTTCACTTAACCATGTTGAAGAATTCCCATCATAATTCCAAATAATATTATTTTTATTGTATTTTTTATTTTTCTCATCTAAAACAATTAATCTTTCACAGTCAGTTTTTTCATAAAATTGTTGGTTGCCTGTTGGTAATCCAATATTAAAATGATCATTTAATTTATTTTTGCTGCGCAGCGAAAATATTACTTCTTTCCAGCTAATATAATTCTGCACAACCCGATCCGCAATTAACCTCTTCTCACCATCTACATCATCCACCATGATTAAATAAAAATCCCCATCTGGATTTGGACTAGCTTCCACCAAGTGCTTGCCTGTTTCTTCGCCCAGACCGGTGAATTCGCCAACTGTATTATAGGTACCTTTATAGTGGCAACGGATGCGCTTGCCGATTGCGAGTTCATCTATATCTGTGACTTCATGAATGTGAAAAGCCCGTTCTTCCTCGCCGATTTCGATGCCCTGGAAGATGAAGTGCGGGTTTTCTGAGAACATTTCAATTGTTGCATCGTGCGTTTTTTTGGACAGTCCTGTCATTTCAATAAGCTGCTGACGCTGGAATGAGCCGAATTGTTCGGGATTGATTGTCTGTCTGACTGTGGCGGTTGTTTCTTTGCCATCGATCGTCAATTTTAGTTTAAGCGGATTTTCTGAATGATTAGTGCCTAGTACTCTTAGTTTGGTACCGGTGAATGTAAATTTAACAGTCGCGCCTGTTTGTTTCGTTTCGACACCAATTGTATAAATTTCAGGCAGTGATTCCGCTGTTTCCTGGCGTGTGAACGGTTTTTTTGTCCAATCTTTTTCATAGTGAAAGATACCGCTGGTGCTGACGCATTCTTTCCATTCGTCATTTTGGAGTAGATTAGGTATTACACTAGACAAAATAACAGGTGCTATTTCTTTATATACATTTTGACAAATAGCTAAATACTGGGAATAAGCTTGTATGACACGTTTCACTTTTTCTGTTGTCAAATCCATCACACGAATACTTTTTGTTTCAACCTGTAATTGCTCAAAAAATACACGCGTGATTGGCCGCAGAACAATGCTGTACATTACATTCTTAGTGAACTTTTTAAATAGTTCATCAAACTGTTCAATCCACTTCTGGATCTGGTTCGCATTCATCCCATCAAAAGAAGATGCACTCTTCTTTTGAAAGTGTGCCATGATTGCTTCATATTGCTCAAGAAATGAGCGTGTATCACGTTGAAGTTTTTCAAGCTTTTGAACAGCAATTAGTGAGGGGTCTGTTTGTCCATAGTGATGCCAGTCCGGATCCACAACTCGTTCTGTTAATTCATCCTTTATTAGTACATCAAGCGGCTTATAAGCTGCTCCTTTAATAGTCGCCCCGCCTTTTGTTGTATTAATGACTTGCAATGTACTATATTGTTCGATGTACTTCTCCATTTCATGACGCATCCGGTCAAAGGGGTTATTCGTTTTAACATTTCCACCTAACGTACCTTCTACCTCATGTGATTTGATTACATCCTTTGCTTGCAAATCGGCTCCCACAATTTCTTTCTTTTCTTTATCGTAGCGAGCAATTTCCTTTGAGTAATAAAGGTCATTTTTAAAGGCAAAGTTTTGACCGGCGAGAATGACTTTTCCTGCTCTCAGCTCATGAAGCAGCTGCAAGGTCACAATTGCTATTGAAGTTGAATCATTCAGTTTCACCATTGACTTTTCAAGAAAATACGGTGTAACAGTATCCTGCGAGGTTAAAAAATTAAATTTCGGACCTTTGTACATTTGAACAGTTTCAAATCCAACTGTTGATCCAAAAATCATCGGAATGGTTTCAATGTTTTGTTCAATGATTTGTTGAAAAACAGTATGATTATGAGACTGCGGATCGTAGGTAAGGACGGCATCTGGATAAATCCCCTGTGCAATCAGCGCTTTATTCGCAGAACCAACTGCAAAAATATACGCAAGTCCCTTTTCTTTTATATAGCGCAGATTATCCATTTCTTCATTTAATGATGGCCCAGCTGAAGCTAAAACAACAGGCTTCCCTTCGAATGGATTATTCTCTTCAAGCAGCATATTCGGTGTTTCAAAAACCTGCTTTAAGTTCATTAACGCATTCAATGTCCAACGCTTTGCAAAGTTCATTTCCACATATGTGTTTGATCTTTTTTCCTGCATAACCTGCTTGAATCGCAAGGAAAATGCTTTCAATTGCTCACCTGCTATTTTTTCATAAACAGGAAGGACAATGAGCAGCACTTTATGGTGCAGAAAACGAGAAAATACTGCTAAATGCTGTTCCATATGGGCAGGCGTTTCTTCTACAAATGCATGTTCTACATAATTCACAGGAAACTGAATATCTCGGTCTGCCGCACTGCTTACTTCACGAATCGGTTCGTATGTAGAAGCGAGCTTAGTGGGATAACGTTCGAAAAACATTTTGACATGATAGCCAATCCCGACACCATAAAACAGAACATGTTCGTATTGCTGAATTTCATCTTTATATGCATCGAGCACCCGCTCTGCCTCTTTGATTGGATCGTATTTGCTATGTATCGGCACCATTTTCCCTTCGTGCTCGACCTGCAAAACGAGCAGGCCGTTTCTACTCGTCATTTTCTCAATTTTTCGTGATACCATACCCTTAGTTCCTTTCTATTGTGCAACTATTACAGCTGCTGTGCCCATTTATGTCCATGCCAATATATATAGGTCCAGTTCGCTCCATAAAATAGCTCCTTTAATCCCGTCGATTACTCATCAATGATGAACACTCTGTTTTAGATCTGTTAATGTTTCTATAATTTCATATTGGATCATATCTGCAATTGTAATGGTATCTTTAATTTCAAGTGCTTCAACTAATTCGATTAGTGCGGATTCTATTTTGGCGGAAACATTTTTATAATAAGACTGTGCATTTTCTTTTGAATGTAAGGAAAGCGTTTCTACCGCACTGTTAATCCATTGCAATCCGTCCGTAAATTCAACAAAGGACTCCCATACTTTATTAGACTCACCTTGATAAAATTGATCTGACAGCTTTGACATAACTGGCAGTGCTCGCTCCAGATACTCATTTAATGATTGCTGAAGCTCGATCGTTACTTCTTGCTTTGTTTTCATAATAATTTTTATCTCATTAATTTCAGATAGTTCTTTCAAAAGATATTGGTAATGATTTTCATAGACATCTATTCCATCTATATTCAAATGACTAAACACAAGCTTGTCAGTCGATGCAATGCCCGCATTGATATCTTCGATCATTCGATTAACTGCTTCAGTTTTATTTTCATACTCCTTTATTTCACTTGGAAAAAAAATCTTCATTTTTCAAACCTCCGTCACTCATATCATATATATTTTATCGGTTAAAGTCGAAATATGTTGAGATGTTGTTTGGAAAATAGGCCACTGTACACAGAACTTCATTCTAGCAAAAAGGTGTATTCTTTAACATATCGAACGAATACCAAAAAAAGGAAATTAAACTTCTACTAAATTTATTAGACAAAAAAGGTGTTCCCCATTTATAGGGAAACACCTTTTTAGAATGATAAAACTAAGGGTGAATATTAACCCAATAGTTGCAATACAGATTGTGGAGCTTGGTTTGCTTGTGCAAGCATAGCTTGAGAAGCTTGTCCAAGAATATTCGCACGTGTCATTTCCATTACTTCTTTCGCCATGTCAACGTCACGAACACGAGATTCAGCAGCTTGAAGGTTTTCAGAAGAATTATTCAAGTTTGAAATCGTGTGCTCTAGACGGTTTTGCATAGCTCCCAAATAAGAACGTCCTTTTGATACACTTTCAATTTCTGCGTTAATTGTGTCGATAGCTGCAGTAGCACTTCCACCACTTGCTAAGCTTAGGCTGTTTACATTTGTATGAACACTTGTTAAATTCACACCGCTTGTAGCAAAATCAACTGTAGTTGTTTGTGAAGTGTTTGCACCTACTTGAACAGCAACTCCGCTAGCAGTACCATCAAGAATATTTTGCGTATTAAATTGAGTATTGTCTTTAATACGTGCAATTTCATTTGATAATTCATTAAATTCGTTTTGTATTGCTTCACGGTCAACAGTAACGTTTGTATCATTCGATGCTTGAACTGCTAATTCACGCATTCTTTGCAGAATGTTTTGCGCTTCTCCAAGTCCGCCTTCAGCAGTTTGAATCATAGAAATACCATCTTGAGCATTACGAGAAGCCTGATCAAGTCCACGAACCTGAGCACGCATTTTTTCAGAAATTGATAATCCTGCTGCGTCATCTCCGGCTCTGTTAATACGTAGTCCTGAAGATAATTTTTCCATTGCTTTTGAAGCAGCGCCTTGGTTTACGCCCATTTGACGGTGAGTGTTTAATGCTTGAATATTATTATTAATAATCATATAAAGTTCCTCCTTGATTGTTTTTAGTCCCACATCCATGTGGTCTAGGCAATCAAAAAGCCTGGCGGCCGCCCATGCTTTTTGATTGCTACGTAATTATTATCGGAACGTTCCTTAAATCTTTAATACTATCTCAAAAAAAAATAACCATATTTCTGCTTTTCCACAGAAAATGGTTATTTTTTAAACATTGCGGTTATATCAATCATTTGATTGGCAGCCAGATTGTTCTCTTCCTGAATCGTTTTATACAGCTCAGTTCTGAAAATATCTATAGTACTGGGTGCATCAATACCAATTTTAATTTGATCACCATCGATCTCAAGGATTTTGATTTCAATGTTATCTCCGATCATGATCGATTCATTTCTTTTTCGCCTTAGCACAAGCATTATTTCCCCTCCTGTACGGGGAGATGTTTTGGTTTAAAAATAGAATGTTTTGGTGTATACGAAGAATCGTTTATAATAAGCTGCTTTGCCTTGCGTTTTATAATGTTAACGACAACGGGCGCCTGCAGATTGGCTGTAGTGTTCTCGAATGGTGAGTGTACCGTTAAGATCGTAAAGATTTCGACTTGATCCGGCCTCTCAATTTCGAGAGCTGCAACGACATGATCCGGTATATCCACTTCATAATCTGGTTTAAAATCAAAAGGATTTACAATAATGAAAGCAATACCCGGTTCATCTGTAGATTGCAGAACGCTAAATGCAATGTCCTGTTCGATCGGCAATAAGACAAATGATTTATGGTTAGGGAAACCTGGAATTCCTTCATCAAATGTAATGATGCTTATTTTATCAAGTTCAATTTCACCATGATATTTCGTTTGCATGGTATTCATCCTTTATGCATTTAGATTTACGTTTTGACCAATATATTCAAAATCGATATTTGGCATAGTCTGGATATAGGGTTCTACCGACCAAGGTGGAATTTCGATCCGCGGTTTGTGAGATTGATACTGAATGACCGGGTCATTTATTTGCACATCAATCTTCAACTCAGATGGACTGTAGTCAATTCTAACATCAAACGGCGACTTAGGAATGTAGCCGATTGCTAGCTGCTTAATTGGTCGAGCACTATTTTGTTTAGCAATAGCCGCAACTGCCCCTCCGCCGTTTTCGATCCGCATCATCTGATCGCCTTGCTGAGCATTCTTTTTTACATTTTTAGAGAATTCCACTAAAGAATTTGCTGCATGCTCATCCGCTCGGCGCAGTGGACCTTTGCGGTCCATTGCAACAAAAGCTTCCGTTTGATTAATCGAGAGTTGTCCCGGTCGAACATCCATCATGATCTCGGCTTTATCCTGTTGAATCGAAAGATCCGCTTTTTGCTGCTTTATCGACATCGTTGGTTGATTGTAACGAATGCCCGTTTGAGCATTCGTGATATGGTAACGAAGAGAAGGTTGGATCATTCGATTCACCTCCATTTTGTTTTCATTTATGTTTAACGAAGGAAGTCCATAAGAGTTGGTTGGATAATTCTTGAACTACTTGCCAGAGTCGCACGCAATAACGTTTCTTCAGACAACATGTCAATTATAACACGTTCCGCATCCACGTCCTCGTTCTCTGACATAACTTTTGTTGCAATTACTTCCTGTTCTGATAAACGGTTCTCAATCATTTCCACCCTGTTGTATTTCGCCCCAATTTCAGAGCGTTTAGATAAAAAGGCATCCATGTGTTTGTCCAGTTTACCAATAAATGATGATAGTTCCTCCCCTTTTGCTCCCGAACTAAGCTTCTTTTGCAGCACGTGCAGGTCCCCAAAAAATGTCGAACTAAAAGATTCACCAGGAGCTATATTTACTCCGAGCTCAATCCCTTTCATGATTTCTATATTTATGGACTCATTGTTAGATGGAATAGCGGACTTTTCTATTACAACCACGTCGTTTGCTGGAAGCACTGTTCCTGTAGAAGCTTCTTCAAATACAGTTCCATTCAGTACATATTCAGCTGTACCATCAGTGAATGCCCCCAAACCTCCATTAGCAGTATCATCCCATTCGAACGTTTTGCTGTTATAAGTGAGGATATATGTATTCTCATTCCCAGCTGCTATTTCAGAAGGGTTGATATCTATACCTTCAGCGTTGTAAGGTGGATTAATTGTATCTGTACCATTAAAAATGTATTGATTATTTACTTTTGTGTTTGTTAGCGTTCCGATGTGCGCTATTAGTTGTGTGACCTCTTCAGACAAAGATTTTCGTTGATTTTCGTCATACGTGTCATTGGATGCTTGGACTGTTAAGTCACGGACTCGTTTCATCACTTCCCCAACCTTATCAAGAGATGAATCAGCGTTTTCAACCCAGCTGTATACCTGTGCAAGGTTCCGGTCCAAATACTGCCTCGTTTCCATTACCTCTGTGCGGTACCGAATGCCTTTCATTGCTACAACAGGATCCTGGGATGGCTTTGTGATCTTTTTACCTGTGTTCAGCTGATCCTGATATGTCTGCATTCTCTGGTAAGACTGACTTAAGTGTCTCAGCGAGTTATTGCTGAGCATGGATTGTGTAATCCTCATCTAATTAGTTCACCTGCTTTCTTATCGGCCGACGAGGCCCATTCCGTTAATGATTTTATCGAGCATTTCATCCACAGCGTTTACCATTCTTGATGCTGCATTAAAAGCCTGCTGGTATTTGATCATATTGGTCATTTCTTCATCTAGCGATACCGAGCTGACTGAGTCACGGTTGCGCTGGATAGAGTCAAGGAGAACGCTGTTATTGCCGCCTAAACGATCTGCTGCAGAGGTAAGCACACCCATATTTCCGATAACGCCTTGATAGTAGTTTGTTACGCTTGTTTCTTGTCCGTTAAAATCAAGTGCTTCATCCTTTACGCGGGTAAGCGCCAAGGCAATCGCTCCATTTCCAGAAAACGCAATGGCAGGATCCCCGGATGGTTTTGATGCAGCAATCCGATCCGGAAAACCATCGATTTCGGCTGAAAGCTTTAACAAAGCAGCGGCCTTCGTTGGATCAGCAAGTGATGCTGCATCAAAAAAATCAACCTTAGGATCCGTTGGTTCACCTTTTCGTATTTCATCAAGGTTCCATCCTTCGCTATGAACCTCATTAAATCGTTGAGCAAAGTTGTGGGCAATTAAGTTGATTTCTCTAAGCATTGCAGGATACGTACCGTGAATTTCCGGAACGGAATCTGGATCTGCTGGATCGGCAGGCATTTCATAACCAAATCCATGAATATGTCCAAGCAGCGTACCCTCCGAAGTAAAACTGTTCATATCGAATGTTTTCGACTGGGTTTGACTCCCTCTGCGATCAAGTTCACCAATTACAACACCCGTTACATATTGACGATTCGGGTCCATATCCACACGAATTTGATTATACTTATCCACTTTCCCATCCACTAAAAATGCCATATGACGTTTTTGATCGTTTATCAGCTCAATAGTCGCCTTCCCTTGGGCAGCTCCTGACGAGTTCCCGCCGCTGCTGGTGTAGGTAACCTTGATTGACAAATGCTTTGACAAATCATCAATGAGTGTGTCCCGCTGATCATATAAATCATTTGGCAAATAGCCATTCGGTTCAATTTCACCAATTTGCGTATTAAGTGCATGTATTTGACGAAGGATTCCATTGACTTCAAAGGATGTGTTATCAATTTGTGAGCCGATATCCGTTTTATTCACGTTCAATCGATTGTCCAAATAATTAAAGGTTTCTGCAAGTGCTTGTCCTCGCTGAAGGACAACGGCTCTTGCTCCAGCATCCTCAGGATAGACAGAGAGATCCTCAAGCGAAGACCAAAACTGGTCCATAACCTTTGCCAAGCCTTGCTCTGACGGCTCATTCATGACTTCTTCCATACGGTGAAGAGCGGACGCCTGTGAGCTCCAGTAGCCAAGACCTGTATTTTGCTGGCGATATTGAGAATCCAGGAAGGTATCCCGATAGCGCTGAATCGCTCCAGCCTCAACACCGGTTCCAACTTGGCCAGGCATTTCCGGGCGATTAAAAGCAGCTGTTGGAAAGCCATCCGTCGCTTTAAAATCTACACGCTGGCGTGAAAAACCAGGAGTGTTAGCATTCGCAATATTATGTCCAGTCGTATAAAGGGCACTCTGCTGCGTAAAGATTGCCCGTTTAGCGGCTTCAAGTCCTTGAAAGGTTGCTCTCATACTAATTTCCCTCCGTCTATCCCATTACGTGCGGGAATCAAACATTGAATGATTCGGTCGCAATCTGCTGGGTTTTCCTTGTTTATTGGAATAATTCATTGTTGATTGTTTTGGCATAATCATATCCATTGTCATATTCACGAACTGCAGCGATTGAAGAGTCAGCTGCCGATTCAGTTCATTCTGCTGGGACAGCTCCGCAACGACCATGATGAGCTCTTCTTTTTTTGTTTGGAGCTGTTCTATCATGACGGGATCCTTAAGCACTTCTTGTATGTCTGTAAGCGTGGGAATCGCAGCTATGGATCTTCCTCGTTCTTTTAGTAAAGCAACAGCCTGTTCCTGCCGCTGCTGTTCAATTGTATTGATGGCAGCTGCATACGTTTGTTCTTGTTTCAAAAGCTCCTGCAGGCCTTCAATGTTTGTTTCTTTTATGTGAATGGTTTTTTTATGAGCGGCCTTTAGGAGCCCATCGTGTAGCTTCACTAGCTTATCAAGCGTCTCGAGCAATGCTGCTTCTGACATATTCCATTCTCCTTCATTCTGCTGTTTATTCTCACCCACGATAATGCTTAAACAGGTCTTCTGCTACTTTTTTGGAATCTACTTTATAGTTTCCACTCTCAACGTCCACTTTTAATTGATCAATGCGGGCTTGACGCTCCATTTGAATACGTGAGCCATCCTGCATCTCTTTTGCAGCAGAGGAAATTTCAACCTTGTCTGAGACACGATTTTTTTGCTGCTCAGCCAGCTCTGCTTTTTTCTGCTGTCGATTGTAGGGATTGATATTCGGATTATTAAATGGATTAATTTTCACCAATGTTCACCTACTTTCTTTAGATTAAACGATTGTTCTTTGACCATTATATCGGCTATATTTGAGAAAATTAAAGGTGCATGGGGAAAATAGAAAGAAAGTCCCATGCACCTGCTATTTAATCGCGATTTTTTGAAGATAAATACGTACGTTTTTGACTATTGGCCATCTGCTCTTTAAAAGCTTCATTTGATTCATGAAGCTCAAGATCGTTTTTAATCGATTCTTGGCAGTTTTTACAAAGCTTGGCCGTATTAATTAATGTGCCGCAGCTATCACAAGGGTAACCGATCCCAGGAAATTGTGCGGGTTGCAGGCGGCGCTTTCGTACCCACTTATGAAGCAGCTTATCCGTTACCCCCGTTACCTCAACAATTCGTTCAATGGTTGCGGCCCGGTTTTCCCTTTTACGCAAAAAATGATAGACCGTAGTAAACATGTCCTCTTCTAGCTGATTGCATTTTGAACAAACCTCACGCAGTCCATTAAATGAAAAGACCGCATTGCAGGTCGGACAATTTCTAAGTTCCCCCACAAGATGACCCCCCTATGTTCTTTTGGAGTTATTATACTACAAAAGTCACACATTAGTAGATCTTTATTCATATCTGATATACTATCGACCAATTGTCATCGAATTAACAGCCTTAGCTTCTGCATTTTTCAACGTATAAGCCGCGTGGCGAAGCGTAGTACCTGTTGTGTAAAGGTCGTCGATCAGGAGGATTTTTTTCCCTGGCAGCTCTTCTTTACCGACGAGAGAAAATGGATTTTCAGTATGTATTCTCTCCTTTTTTGATTTCTTGGATTGCTTTTCCCCGTCCTTCCGAGCTAATAGAGAGGTAAAAGGTAAGTTTGCTTCATATAAAAGCGCCTCTGTTTGGTTAAATCCCCTTTCGTGCAATCGTCTATTGCCAAGCGGAATGGGAACAATTAAATCATAAGCTGGGAATTCCCGGATCATTTTATTCATCTCGTCCGCAAAACAAGATGCAATTTTCCAATCTCGTTGATATTTTAGCCGCTTGATTAATTCCTTTAAGGCTTCATTGTACATATAAAGTGAACGATTTTGGTCTAGTACGTTGTGATACAAAGGATCCTTAGTCCATTGCAGACAATCTTGGCAGACCTGATTTTCTTCGGACATAGTTTTTGAGCAACGTGTGCAGATTTTTTGGAGTGAAATCGGTTCAAGCAGCGCCGAGCAGTCTTTGCAAAGCTTGTTGGATGGCGAAGGGTGAAAAAGATCCCCCCAGCCAATGGATTGAGGAATTTTTTTATGGCAAGAGACACAGTGATTCACTTCTAGGTACCCTTTTTGGCTGTTAGAAGCCACCCTTTCTTCTTTGCATCAAGATTCATCTGTCGAATATGAGCTTGTGCCTCCAGGATTGCCTTCGTATACCCATGGTGAAAAAAGGTGACATTCCCCTTTGGAAAATCTTTATTTCTTCCTGCTCTTCCCGCAATCTGAACGAGAGCGCTTTCTGTAAAAATTTCCTCCTCCGCCCCCAGCACAGCCACCTCGACTCCTTTAAACGTGACGCCTCGTTCTAAAATCGTTGTCGTCAACAAAAGCGCGAGTTGATTGTCACGCATTTGTTGAACCCTTTCTTTGCGCCCGGGATCTTCTGCATGGACGGCGGCAATTTTGGCGGTGGTTGATGTACTAAGCAGCTTTTCGAGTCTTTCCATATAGGGGATATTCGGAACAAATACAAGAATAGGAATTTGATTGGTGAGGCGGTGGATAATCCATTTTTGAAGTGGAATCGGAATGCGTTTTCGATCAATGCTCTTTTTCCAATTCCCTATCCATTTTGGGACTGGTTCAGGTAGAGGATGAGCGTGGTATCTAGCCGAAATGGCGACCATGGGGAGTTCGCCCCTTTTCGCAGCGGCTTGGATGGATTTATTTGGCGTGGCTGATAAATAAATGAGAGTAGCGTCCTTTTTACGGGAATGTTCCACTGCTTTTTGAAGAGATTCGTCCATGGAATACGGGAAAGCATCGACCTCATCTACGATCATAACGTCAAAAGCATGTCTATAGCGGTAAAGCTGATGTGTCGTGCTGATCGTGATCATTGCAGACCCAAACCGGTCTTCACTGCCGCCATATAGGCCAGCGACTGTTGATGAACTGAAGGCTTGTTTTAAACGCGGAACGAGCTCAAGCACCACATCCGTTCTTGGTGTAGCAATACAAACACGTAAACGCTTGGACAAAGCATATTCTATTCCCGAAAAAAGCATTTCCGTTTTACCAGCTCCGCAAACGGCCCAAATTAATAATGAGGTTTTGTTTTTTATCGCTGCAACGAGGTTCATAGATGCTTCATGCTGCGGCTTCGACAGCGTACCTTCCCAGGAGAGGATGGGTTCTGTTGGTAATGAAAGCGGGGCTTCTGGTCCACACCATAGAACAATCGGTGTGCAGCTGGAGGCTTTTCCCATGTTTATGCACTTCCTGCAGTACGTGCACTCTTCTTTACAGCGGGCACAAGGATGGGAGAAAAATAAAGTGGGATCTTGTTGATGACATCGTAAACATCGTGGTTTTGAGTTGGAGCTGAGAATAGAAGGTTCATAGGTAATAAAGCCAGCGAGGTGATGTTGGTGAATGACGTCCAGTGGATAAAGCGTGGTCACTTCGTCTAAAAGAAGCTGGCGGCCGCTGAGAAGCGATCGCAGTGATTCAGAAAATGGAAAATCTATATTAAGCGGAGGTAATTCTCTAGTTTCCGAGATTCGGGTAAGACGGTGATTTTCATGAGCAAAATCTTGCGGGATCCAATACGGGGATTGATCGACAAATCGCATAGGCGACCTCCTTTTATGGGTGGGTGTGGGGCATAGTAAGAGGAGAAGAAAGGAGAATAGATTAGCTCCACCCTCTTCATCCTAATTGTTGATTATTTTTTCATCCAGCCAAGCCCCATGGAGCCTTCTCCTAAATGGGTGCCAATTACTGGACCAAAGTAGCTTACTCTAAACGTTACATTTGGCAGCTGCTCCTCGATCTCCCGTTTCCATTCAAGCGCCTCTTTTTCACGGTTTGCATGGATAATCACCGCTTGCAGCTCGTCATATTTTTTCGCATCCTCAGAGAGCAAGTCTACGATTCTTTTCATTGCTTTTTTTCGCGTGCGAATTTTTTCAAAAGGAACAATTTTTGTGTCAACAAAATGCAGCAGAGGCTTCACCTGAAGCAAACTTCCAATAATCGCCTGAGCACTGGATAGCCGGCCGCCTCTCTGAAGGTGCGAAAGATCATCAACCATAAAATAAGCGCGCGCCGTTTTCTTTAACTCTTCTAAATGGGCGAGGATGACCTCTGCAGCACTACCCTTTTGAGCCATTTTGGCTGCCTCAATGACAAACATCCCCTGAACCATACAGGAAACCTCTGTATCAAATGGATGAACGCGAATGCAATCAACCATTTCTCCTGCCTGCACTGACCCTGCAAAGGTGCCGCTAATTCCACTGGATAAGTGAATCGATACAACATCATCATACTCTGCAGAAAGCTGTTCAAAAAGCTCGGCAAACTGACCGACTGGCGGTTGAGATGTCGTCGGAAGCTCTTTCGCCTCACGCACTTCTTTATAAAACGCAATAGCCGTCAGATCAACTTCCTCCTGGTAGATCTCTCCACTCATAATAACGCTAAGCGGGATCATATGTATGTCCAATTTTTCTCGCAATTCTTTCGGTATATAGGCTGTACTATCCGTCACAATTGCCGTTCTCATTTAAACCATCCCTATCTGCTTTCATAATTTCCATCTTAATTAACTGGATATGTGATCAACAAAAGGCCAGACCAGCCCTTCTCGTATATGTAAATACTATCCTTTTCATTTTATCCGATACCCTGTCCTTTTGCATCATCTTTTTGGGGGGCAAACGCTTTTGTATGTTAAAGGGGTCAGACCCCTTTAGCGTACAAAAGTGTCTCATGATCCTTGATTTTAAAGGTTTTCATGCATAAATATTTCGTAGTGTGTTCTCTGCGAATGAGGAAATTGCTGTAATACGAGATTAGTGGAAATATTGTTGGGGTTATTGGAAGTGAGGTAGGCGTTATAACTGCTCCATGGATAATCAGCTAGAGTAAAACTAATATTAGCTTTCATGGGGTTTTGATGGATGTAGCGGCAGGCATCTAGCAGATAAAAAGATCCTGTAACTAGTTTTGAATAAAATCTTCCTTGGAATACGTGCCCGATTTCTTGACGCCGCAAATTAAAATAGCGGGCATATTCCCCATTGAGCATTTTCATGACGGCTGAAGGAGAATCTTCTTTGTACTGGATAAGTAAGTGAACATGGTTATCCATCAAACAATAAGCAAGTAAGTCATAGGAATATACATTCTTCGTCTTTCTTAAGATGGCTAGGTACGTTCTGAAATCTCGACGGTCCCCAAAAAGCTTCATTCTTCGGTTACCACGCACTATAATGTGGTACACCCCATCTTTGATCCAAATTCTTGGCCCTCGCGCCAAACTGTCTCCCTCCTTTCTTTTATTTTTTTGTTCTCTGTGTAATTCTTTGTGAACGCGGTAATATCCTCTTTTTTTATGCTTTAATTTGCTAAAGGGGTCTGACCCCTTTAGCAAATTAAAGCATCTTTCTTCTTGACAACTTGTATATACAGGTATAAGATAACCTTTGTTAATGTAAGCGCATCACATTAGAAACGTTTTCATTCAAATTCCATGTCGGTATAACTTTACGTCAATAGGGAATGTGTTAAATACATGCAATTCTATTTTTGGAAATTAAATGAAAACGGTTACTGGAGGGAAACATAATGAGTGTGAACAAAGATGAAGTTCGCAAAATAATTGAAGCAGTAGGTGGTCAAGAGAATATCGATACGGCTACACACTGTGTAACACGTCTGCGTTTTGTCCTGCACGACGACAATAAGGTAGACAAAAAGATGCTGGAGTCGATCGACGTTGTTAAAGGATCATTTGCTAATAGCGGCCAATTTCAGGTCGTGATTGGACAAGGTCTTGTTGATAAAGTGTATAAAGTGTTGGCAGAAGAAACAGGGATTCAAGAAGTTTCTAAGGATGATGTTAAAAATGCGGCATCGAAGAAGATGAATCCTATCCAGCGCGCCGTAAAATTGCTTGCAGATATTTTCATTCCATTATTGCCTGCAATCGTTACGGCTGGTTTACTGCTAGGTTTAAACAATGTTCTAACAGCTCCAGATTTATTTGGTCCTGATCCATTAATTGTCATGTATCCACAATGGGCTGATTTGGCAGAAGTTATTAATATCATTGCCAGTGCCGCCTTTGCTTTTTTACCAGCACTCATAGGTTGGTCGGCAGTTAAGCGTTTTGGCGGAAGCCCGTTAATGGGAATTGTACTCGGTCTTGTATTAGTTCACCCAGGTCTTTTAAGTGCATATGCTTATCCAGCTGCGCTTGAAGAAGGCACAGTTCCAACATGGAATTTATTTGGATTAACGGTTGAATCCATTGGCTACCAAGGTCAAGTATTACCGGTATTGTTCGCTGCTTATCTTTATGCAACGATTGAGAAATTCTTAAATAAGCGTGTTCACGACACTATTAAATTATTGGTTGTTGCACCTGTTTCATTGCTTGTTACTGGTTTTGCTGCGTTTATCGTAATTGGACCGCTTACTTTTGCGGTAGGAAGTACGATTACAGACGGCGTTATTTGGGTCTTTAACAACTTTGGATGGCTTGGAGGATTAATCTACGGAGGATTTTACGCAATACTTGTTATTACAGGAATGCACCACACGTTCCTTCCAGTAGATCTTCAACTGATTTCTGATCAAGGCGGTACATTCCTATGGCCAATCCTTGCATTATCTAATATTGCTCAAGGATCAGCAGCGTTCGCCATTTTCGCGCTAACATTCTTCGCGAAAGAGAAAGATGAAAAACTGAGCGGACTTGCAAGCTCCTCCGGGATCTCCGCATGGCTCGGTATTACTGAACCTGCTATGTTTGGGGTTAACCTGCGCTACCGCTTCCCATTCATCAGTGCATTGATTGGTTCTGCAATTGGCGGTATCCTGCTTGGCTCAAATTTTGTCCTTGCAAACTCAATCGGTATCGGCGGTATACCCGGCATTATCTCGATCCAAAGCTCCTTCTGGGCAGTATTTGGAATCGGTATGGCAATCGTAATTGTCGTGCCATTTACATTAACATTGCTTTACGGCTTACTCGTTAAAAAAGGAAAACTAGACTAATAATCGCAACAGGCGTTCGCTGGACATCGTGAATGCCTTGTTGCATATAGGCGCTTTAGTTCGTTGAAGGGGTCAGACCCCTTCAACGAACTAAAGCAACATTTGTTTACAGAAGAAAATTCTTATATAGGAAGTGATCATAGTGGAGCAGGTTTGGTGGAAGAAGGCTGTTGTGTATCAAATTTATCCGAAGAGTTTTAATGATACGACTGGGAATGGTGTTGGTGATTTAAACGGGATTACAGAAAAGCTTGATTATTTAAAGCAGCTGGGTGTTGATGTGGTTTGGTTAACACCGCCGTATAAATCCCCTCAAAACGATAATGGCTATGATATCAGCGATTATTTTGCCATTCATGAAGAGTACGGTACAATGGATGACTTTGATCGTATGCTGGCAGAGGCACACAAGCGCGATATTAGAATCATCATGGATATCGTTGTAAATCATACCTCCACAGAGCATGAATGGTTTGTGGAATCCCGCAAATCCAAAGATAATAAATACCGTGATTTTTATATTTGGAAAGATCCTAATCCAGATGGATCAGCTCCGACAAACTGGGAATCTAAATTCGGCGGAAATGCTTGGCAGTTTGATGAAGCAACTGGTCAATATTATCTTCATCTTTTCGATGTCACACAGGCTGATCTAAACTGGGAAAACGAAACGGTTCGCCGCGAAATATACGAGATGATGAATTATTGGGCAGAAAAAGGCGTTGATGGCTTCCGTTTAGACGTTATTAATCTTATCTCAAAAAATCAGGATTTCCCTGACGACGACGGCTCTGTTGCTCCTGGAGACGGAAGGAAGTTTTATACAGACGGGCCTAAGGTGCATGAATATATGCATGAGATGAATCGTGAGGTTTTCTCAAAGCACGATATGCTAACGGTTGGTGAAATGTCTTCTACTACAATTGACCACTGCATTAAATACTCGAATCCAGCACGACAAGAATTAAGCATGACGTTTAACTTCCATCACTTGAAGGTTGACTATCCTAACGGAGAAAAGTGGTCAGTTGCAGATTTCGATTTCCAGCAGCTAAAGGATATTTTAACAAAATGGCAAGTTGGTATGCATGAAGGCGGAGGCTGGAATGCTTTGTTCTGGTGCAATCACGATCAGCCTCGCATTGTTTCCCGCTATGGCAATGATGGCAAATATCATAACGAGTCAGCGAAAATGCTTGCAACAACCATTCATATGATGCAAGGCACGCCTTATATTTATCAAGGTGAAGAAATCGGGATGACAAATCCTAAATTTACTTCAATCGATGAATATCGAGACGTTGAGTCGCTAAATATGTATAATATACTTCTTGAAAAAGGAACATCAGAAGCGGAAGTTTTAGAGATCCTTCGTCACAAATCCCGTGACAATTCACGTACGCCTGTACAATGGAATCAAGAAGAGAATGCCGGCTTCACAACTGGCACTCCATGGATTCCTGTGGCTAAAAACTATAAGCAATTCAATGTTGAATCAGCATTAGAGGATAAAAATTCGGTGTTCTATCATTATCAAAAACTGATTGAACTGCGCAAAAAATATGATGTTATTACAGATGGCAACTATGAGCTACTGCTTGAAAATGACCCATCATTGTTTGTCTATACACGAAACACAGAAAAAGAATCACTGCTTGTATTAAACAACTTCTATGAGCGCGAAGTAACATTTACCCTTTCAAAAGAAGCCGCAAAAGCTTTCGAAGGGCGCAAAAGCAATGTTTTAATAAAAAACTACGATGACGTGAATGGAACAGCTTACAGCTACACGCTGCGTCCATTTGAGTCCATTGTGTTTCATTTAAGCTAAAATGAAGACCAGCCTCTCCATAAGCTGCACCTTAATTCTTAGACAATGTGCGCAGTTTAGAGAGGCTGGTTTTTTTGTATGAAAAGAGCGCCCTGTTTTCACAAAACAAGGCGATCTCCACTATCCTACTCTTCCGCCATAAAGAAGATTGAGTCGATTTTCCATTCTTCATCTTCAAGTTTAAATAGTGTAATTTGGCGGCCCGAGCGAGTAATTTCAGTTTTCGTGCTAGGATCGATGGTTGTGACGACAAGGTCTGCATAAACCTGTGCAGTATCATCTCCATAGTCAATGATTGTTTGAAGCTCGACTTCACGGTTTACGTCAAAGGTTTCAAACACCTCAGCCACGGCCTCTCGTTCCTCCTCAAGCGTAAAGTTTGAAGGATTCTCAGAAAGCGTGGACATATAACCATCTAAATCCTCACGATTAAATGTGTCGATATAATGGTTAAACACTTCAAAAACAGCATTTTCTACATCAGCCGGCACATTTGATGCTTCCTGTACTTCACCGTCTTCATCTAATTCAAAGCCAACACCGGATTCTCCGTTATCATCCAATTCTAGCTCATTGGAAGATGAGGCATGAGTGTCAATGCTTTGACCAGTTTGTCCATCCTCTGTGGACCCGTTATTTTGTACTGGTTCATCGCTGCTGCAGCCAGCTATAATCAAAGCGAGTATACCGGTGCTCAGCCCCATCATAATTTTCTTTATTTTAAGAGTCATTTCGAACCGTCCTTTCTCTTTCAATATCACGACTGTCTCGTGCTTAAAAAGCAGATCGCCCTTCAAATCACCCCTGCGATCATATCCCCCATTATGATACAATAATCTAGGGTGATCAATATGACAACAACCAACAAATATATGAACATTTTTCAGGAGCTGGCAAATGAAATTGAAAAAGGCGTTTATGAACCACATTCGCTGCTTCCTTCTGAACATGATCTATGCGATCGCTTTAATACCTCAAGAGAGACCATCCGAAAAGCACTGACTCTTCTTTCACAAAACGGATTTATCCAAAAAATGCAGGGAAAAGGATCTCTTGTATTGGATGTTAGTAAAATGAACTTTCCTGTTTCAGGTCTCGTTAGTTTTAAAGAGCTGCAGCAGTCGCTAGGCCGTAATATTACAACCACGGTACATAAGCTTGAGCTTATAGAAACATCTTCCTGGTTCTCTTCTAAGCTTGACAGCCCTCCAGACTCCCTCGTTTGGGAAATCGTTCGTTCACGTAACATTCAAGGAGAACGAGTCATTCTTGATAAAGACTGGATCCTTCAGGAGCGTGTACAATCACTCACAGAGGAAGTTTGCAAGGACTCAATCTATGCGTATTTAGAACAAGAGCTTGGTCTTGCGATTAGCTATGCAAAAAAAGAAATTACCGTAGAGCCTGCTACAAAAGAAGATCGTGCTTTACTTGATTTAGATGGATACAGTCACATCGTCTTAGTGAAAAATTTCGTACACCTAGAAGACACGACACTTTTCCAGTACACAGAATCACGTCATAGACTGGATAAGTTTCGTTTTGTCGATTTTGCTAGGAGACGTAAATAATCAGTCTTGAGCGTACATTAGAATATTCTTGCAGCTGCGCCTCCTCTTCCATCGCAGAAGAGGTTTTACTTTTCTCAGGAATGGTCGATGATTCAGCCGTTAAAAGGAAATAATCATTATTCTAAAGGAAACCAAATTGATTTCACTGATTCAAAACAAAACCCACCTCAGACTTATGGTCAAACATGGGCTTTTATAAAAATTCCCATGCTATTTCCATAAGCTTGAAGTGGGGCGTAATTGCTGCCTAAAGATTCTAGTTGTCATAGTACCTTATTATCGAACCTCTACCCATCCATTTTTAATAGCCGTAACAACTGCTTGTGTCCGATCATTTACATTCATTTTTTGTAAAATATTACTTACATGGTTTTTTACCGTTTTTTCAGAAATATAAAGTCCTTCTCCGATTCCTCGATTACTCTTTCCATCAGCAAGCATTTGAAGAACCTCACACTCACGTTTTGTAAGCAAATGAAGCGGTCTGCGAACTTCAACCTGCTGGAAATTACCTGTAAATTCAGCTTCAGCTAAACGACGGAATTCATTCACTAGATTTGTGGTTACCTTGGGATGCAAGTAGGAACCGCCTTCTGCTACTACTTTAATGGCATCGATTAATGCATCGGCGTCCATTTCCTTGAGCATATAGCCGAGAGCACCTGATTTCAATGCATGTGAAACATAGTTTTCATCATCATGAATAGATAGAATGATAATTTTGGCATCACTATGTGTTTCAATTAGCTTTGCTGTTGCGTCAACACCATTCATTTCTGGCATGTTAATATCCATAAGAATTACATCTGGCTTGTATTGTTCATATAGCCCAACAGCTTGACTTCCATCGTCTCCTTCAGCCACTACTTCAAATGAATCCTCAAAATCTAATATACGCTTAACACCTTCTCGAAACAGCTGGTGATCATCAATAATTATAATTTTTGTCATTTACATTTCCTCCTTGAACATATGAGATTCGTCATATTAACGGTATTTGGATCATTACAACAGTACCGGAGCCTTTTTTAGAATCAATGGATATTTGACCATCTAGCAGCTCCGCTCTTTCTCTCATGCCGATCAAGCCAAAAGATCCTTCTTTTTGTAGGCTCGTATCGAAACCTTTGCCGTTGTCTCTAATCACGGCAACAATTCGATCACGCCTTGATTCAAATTTGACTTGAATTTCGCTTGCCTGTGCATGCTTCAAAGCATTTTGAACAGATTCTTGTATTAATCGAAAGAGAGCAACTTCATATCTTCCGTTTAAGCGGCGTTCTTCTCCAATCTGGGTAAATACTATTGTAGTCCCCTTATTATACTCTTCGATCGTACTTAAGTATTTTCTGAGGGTAGGAATCAAACCAAGGTCATCCAGTGCCATCGGACGAAGGTCGTAGATAATTCGGCGAACCTCTGATAAGGCAGAACGAACCATCTTTTTTAGGCTTCTGATTTCTATCATTGCCTGATCTGCTCCCTTATCCTTAAATACACGTTCGATAAGGTCGGACCGCATCAATACATTAGCCATCATTTGAGCTGGACCATCATGTATTTCCCGGGAAAGTCTCTTTCGTTCTTCCTCTTGAGCCTCAATAATCTGAATTCCAAATTCATGTTTCTTCTTTGCGTCTTCAAGGGCAGCGCCCATTTGTTTCAAATCACTCGTTAAATACGTTAATACTACTGATATTTGAGTTACGAGATTTTCAGCGCGATCAATAGTTTCCAGCATACTTCGCAATCTTCGTTCAAGGTCATCTCTTCTATCACGAAGTTGTTTTTCTTCCTGGCGATTAATTGAGAGATTCATCTGGAGATCGTGAGCCGCTTCATAAGCCTGACGGACCTGTTCTTCCGAGAAACTTTTAAAATGGTGACTAACTTCAGCGAGTCGTTTGCGAGCGAAGCGGCATCGACGTTCAAGGTCATCGCCTTCATAGATGACTTTAGTGATTTTCTCCCTGATTTGAGATAGTTCTTCAGCAAGATCCTCATAGTCTTTGCGCGTTCTCTCACCAATTTCAAAAATTTCCGTCTTACTTTGATCCACCGTATCGATCATTTTACCCAAGATGATATCTAACATATGGGCATCTATCCTATTTACGGACACTATCCAGACTCCTTCCTCTAATTGTTTATCTTTACAAAAAATTATACTGTTAAACCTGTAAAAAAGAAAGTTTTCTACGGTTTATGTTCGTACCACATTATCACTCGAATTTCGACAATAAAATTACTTTTCAAGAATAATATTTCCAACCATTTTAATAAATAATTGAATGTCCTTAATTATAACATCGTCATAAAGTCGCGATATTAAAGTTGCATTACAATTGGCACAAGCCAGGTTTCGTTTTCTTTTCAGAGTCTCTTGTCATGACTTTCACTCATCACTATTGTTATAATAATGTAACGTACGTTTTTTAACTGACAAGGAGCGATGTTTTATGTTACCTCAATACTACACCGTTAGCCCTTATGGGGAAAAAGAAATAGTCATTCAAAAATCACGCTTCATTGCACACGTTAAACGTGTCGAAACAGAAGAGGAAGCGCTAGAATTCATTCAATCCATTAAAAAACAGCATTGGAATGCCACGCATAACTGCTCCGCGTATATGATTGGTGAACAAAATCATATCCAAAAAGCCAATGATGATGGCGAACCTACTGGAACAGCCGGAGTTCCTATGCTTGAAGTACTAAAAAAAAGAAACCTTAAGGATACAGCTGTAGTCGTAACTCGCTATTTCGGTGGTATAAAGCTTGGTGGCGGGGGATTAATACGTGCTTACGGCAAAGCGGCTACAGAAGGGATAAATGCGACAGGTGTTGTTGAACGGCGTCTCAATCGCATCATGAAAACAACCATTGACTATACATGGCTTGGTAAAATTGAAAATGAACTGCGATCATCCGTCTATCCTATTAAAGAGATTCACTATTTAGATTCCGTCACCATCGAATCATTTGTCGAAGAAGATCAAATTGAAGCCTTCTCCTCATGGATGACGGAAATGACGAATGGCCAGGCAGTGATTGAAACAGGTACAGCCCTTTATCAGGAGAAAAAAGTTCCTCATAATTGACTTCGCATTGTAATTTCTTATTCTTTCCATTTTTGCACTTTGACTCTTTATTGTAATGTTTTTAACATTTTACTCACGGGTATTTACATAGTACAATGTAACTTAGTGTAATTTTATAGTTTACTATTAAACATCCCTTTATTAAAGGAGAAGGACTAAAAATGGAGAGAAAATATCATAGAAAATTAGCTGGTCGTAGAAAGGTACGCAAGCGGGTTTTGCTATTTTTAGTACTTCCGCTTTTTTTACTAGCAACCTCAGCGACGGTGTACGCAGCGTATTTATATAATCAGGCTCAGAGTGCTGTGAATGGTTCTTACGATGCCCTTGACCGTGATCAGTCAGATAAACGCGATGAAATTGTAAACCCTGATTTTGATAATATCTCGATTTTATTTATAGGGATTGATGCAAGCGACAAAAGGGAAGGCAACGGAGTGACCTCTGAGAATAGCCGAACAGATGCTATGGTTCTCGCTACACTTAATAATAATGACAAGTCCGTTAAGCTAGTAAGTATCCCACGTGATACTTATACGTACATCCCTGAAGTTGGTTATGAAGATAAAATCAATCATGCCCATGCCTTCGGTGGCCCTCAGGCATCCATGGAAGCGGTCGAAGAGCTTTTAGATATCCCGGTAGACTATTACGTTCGATTGAATTTTAACGCATTCATTGATATTGTTGACTCTCTAAATGGAGTTAAAGTCGATGTACCTTATGAGCTCTCCGAACAGGATTCACAAGATAATAAAGATGCCATTCATTTAATGCCAGGTATCCAGACGCTAGATGGCGAAGAAGCACTAGCATTTGCTCGGACTCGACACTATGACAACGACATTGAAAGAGGCAAACGCCAAGTTGAAGTAATAGAAGCCATATTGGACAAATCGATCTCTGTATCATCTATCCATAAATATGGAGATGTCATTCAGTCAGTAGGTAAAAACCTAAGAACGAATTTAACTTTTAATGAAATGAGATCCTTTATTTCTTATGCTGCAAGTTCAGACTTAGACGTCCAATCGCTTTCTTTGGCTGGTGAAGAAACGTATATAGATGGAATATATTATTATTCACCTGACCAAATGGAGCTTTGGTCCCTTCAAGCCCGATTAAAGCAGCATATGGATCTGAAGACGGTTGATTCCTCTGATTATCAACAAGATCAGCTTCAGGATGGCTCAGTTCCTGAAAGCGAGTCACAGGAATCTGGTTCTGAATTAAATTTAAATTAAATCGTTTCTCTTTTTTAAAGATCCACAGTATTTCAATATGAAACTTGTGGATCTTTTTTATTTAACGACTATTATTGGTTAGCTTAACAGGATAAATGAAAAGTTTACGCTTTCTTTTTTAGAAACTAGCAGCCTCCCACGTTATGTATTAATTTCGGTCGCCACGCTTAATCAAAATCCTATCGTCATATGTTCAAATCCTTCTTTTATCCTTATTACTGTATCCCCTTTATGAACCATTTCCTAACGCATTATGCTATTAATGATTAAAAAAATTATGGCTCCGGGTTATACATTGCATCTAATCCTCAAAAGCTGTCCACACCACTCTGTTCATGGATCTCCTATATAAAAAAGACTGCTGGCAATAATGTTTTTCACGCTGCTGGCAGGCATAATGAGTAAAATCCAAATGATGAAATAACAATACAATTTCTCCTGCTTCGAGAGACAGCTTCACTGTTCATCTTAATATTTTTCCGCTTATAAAAAACCTGTGCGAAAAGGAAGATCCTTTTTTACACAGGTTTTTAGGAGAAATCTATTAATCTATTTTCTATCTCTCACCAGTCTGAGTAACGGTTTATAGTCTTTTCCTAATAAACCAATACTTTCTACAATAACTTCAATTGCAATCAGTACAACGATGATAATCAATACCGCACCTAATCGCGTTGATTGAGAAAAGATAAAGGCAGACATGCTGAACATAGCGGCAATTCCATAAATAATTAATACTGTTTCCTTATGGGAGAAACCGACTCTCAATAAGCAATGATGCAAATGTGATTTATCTGGTGCAGAAATAGGCTGTTTATTTAAAATCCTTCTCATAATGGCAAAAAAGGTATCGGATATTGGTACACCTAGAATCAAAATAGGTATCAAAAAAGATATAACCGTAACGTTTTTAAACCCAAGAAGTGCCAAAACGGATATCATGAATCCCAAGAACAGTGCTCCAGTATCACCCATGAAAATTTTTGCCGGATGAAAATTATACAGTAAAAAACCTAGTGTACTGGCTGCTAAGATGGATCCAAAAATAGCTACATATGTATCACCCATGATAATCGCCATTCCTGAAATGGTGATTAACGCAATCGAGGATACACCAGCCGCTAAACCGTCGAGACCATCAATTAAATTAATTGCATTCGTAATACCAACAATCCAGAGAAGTGTTAAAGGTACACTTAAGTATCCAAATTCTAGTACGCCTCCACTAAATGGAAGGTTAATATATTCAACTTGAATGCCGCCCCATAAAATCACAACTAAAGCTGCTAGTAACTGCCCTAAAAGCTTAAGCTTAGGCGATAATTGAAACCGATCATCTAATGCTCCGGTAATAATAATAATGGTTGCCCCAACGATAATGGGCCATGTACTATCTCCTGCAGGCTGAATAATCAATATACCTATAAGAAAACTTAAATATATCGCTAATCCTCCCATACGAGGCATGATTGTTTTATGAACTTTTCGGTGATCTGGAGTATCTGTAGCACCAATTGCAATCGAAAATTTCTTTACAAGTGGTGTTAAAAGTATCGATAAAAGAAAAACCACTATCAAGGCTACATATAGCATGCGTTCCCTCCTTCATAAAACGAATTGCCTTAAGGACAATGTTTAGATTATATACTATTGAATGCAGGCGAAACGATACGCCTTGTATATTATACCATGATTCAGAACAAATGAAACATTTCTCTATAGCTATTCTCATTCAAAGCATGTATTGAATTTGATGTCTATATACTTTGACGAATGATTTTGAGATAAGTTTCACTCTGCATAAATTTTATTATATTCCTTCGCAATTGATTCTTGGAGGTGCTGTAAGGAAAAATGGCTTTCAGCATATTTTTTTAAATGCTTGCCCTTCACACTTAGCTCTCCAGTGACCTTTTCTTGATTTGCCTGTATCAGCGCATTACTCAAAGCAGCTGCATCCTCAACCGGTATGACCCAGCCATAGGATGAATCAGGAATCAACTGGCGAACTCCCCCAACATCTGTTGTTATAATCGGTGTACCTTCTCGAGCCGATTCTAACAAGACGAGTGGGAAGCTTTCGCTTTTTGATGTTAATAATGACACATCTGATATAGAAAATATTTCTCCAATATCGGTTCGAAATCCAAGAAAACGAATTTGGTCTTGGATCCCTAATTGACGTGCTTCCTGTTCAAGAGAATCCTTTAGATCCCCTTCTCCTACTATGAGAACAGTCACTTTTATTTGTTTCTTTACATCAGCTATCGCTTTAAATAAGGTCAAATGTCCCTTCACGGGATGAAGACGCGCCACGATCGCTGCAACAAAATCGTCCTCACCTAATGAAAAATCCTTACGACTAGGTGATGTTGTTACTTTCCCCTGATCAAAAGAAATCCCATTGTAAATTGTAACAATTTTGTTGTCAGGTATACCATATTTTTTTACCATCGATTTAAATCGTTCAGATACAGCGAAAATCTTATCCGTTTTTGCCAATGACCATTTGTTAAGCTTAGCAAAAATAGTACTCATTTTTTTATTGTGCATAAAATCCAAATCAGGGTCACTATGAACAGTCACGACCCATTTAAACGATGATGTTAATTTTATCAATCGAATAAACAGATTTGCACGAGCCCCGTGGCTATGAACAATGTCAATGTTGTTTTTGGCAATAAATGACCGTATATTGGATAGCAAAGATAAATCATATCGGTTTTTTTGACTAAAAAGAGTGACGTTTATCCCTTTTGCCAGCGCTTCTTCATATAGCTTCCCCTTTTGAAAAACAGCCAGCATCATGTCATGACTTGAGCTGCTTTCAAATAACGATAAGACATGGTTTTTTGATCCCCCAGTTTCGCCCCCGCTAATAACATGTAAGATTTTCATATTAAGCGTTCCTTTTCTTTTGCTTAAGGATTAAGAGCAAAAAGCGTGGAAGTGCGAGCTGGCGCTTTAAACGCGATGGCTGACTGATGAGACGGTACAGCCATTCCAGACCTAATTTTCGGAAAAAGATTGGCGCTCTTTTTACATTACCGCTGAAAACATCAAAGCTGCCGCCAACTCCTTGATAAATCGCAGGTGAAAGTTTGTCCATATTTCTTTCAATAAATAGCTCTTGTCTTGGGCTGCCCAAAGCAACGAAAACAATGTCTGCATTTGCCTCATTGATACGATCAATGATTACACTGTCATCTTTTTCATACCCATTTAAATAGCCTGCGACTTGAATTTCAGGATGAAGCTGTTTAATTTTTCCAATGGCTTTTACAACCGTTTCTTCTTTTGCTCCATAGAAGAAAACCCGATATTGCTTTTCGCTTGCACGCTGCAATAAATTCTCCATCATACCAACGCCGGTAATACGCCAGCGTATGGACCCGCCTAATAGTTTTGACGCAATAGAAACCCCCACACCATCAGGAATCTGATAAGCGGAGTCATTAAGGAGCTTAGAAAGCTCGGGATCTTTTTGAGCCATCATGATCTTTTCAGGATTAATGGCCACGATTCGCCCTTTGTCTTTATTCTCAATACGACGATCTATATCTTCAAGTAACGTCTCTATCGGTAATGCCGTTACGTTCACGCCTAAAATTTCCTCTTTCAGATTCATACCGTCCTACCTCTCTGCAACTCATAACCGCTGCCTGCTTAAGGCATAATAATGAAATGCATTATACGTTCTTAGAATCACCTAATTTATACACTTTAAAGCCTCCATGTTCCCATGATGAACGATCGATACAGTTTTTCGTATCAAGTATCATTGGCGTTGAAGGTAAATGTTGAATGGTTTTTGCATCTAAATCCTTAAAAATTTGATGATCCGTTAAAATAAGAATAAGATCTGTAGCTGAAATAGCAGCTTCTAACGAATCTACTTGTTCTGGGAAGGACATTTTGTTGTTATGCGGATCAAATGCAGTAAACGAAATATTTTCTTCTCTTAGGTGACGAATAACTTCCATTGATGGACTTTCACGAATATCATCTATATTTGCTTTGAAAGCAAGCCCTAATACGGCAACCTTTCCGTTTTGAACACCATTTTCTTTTAGTACAGCTTTAACTCGACCAACCGTGTAAGAAGGCATCGAATCATTTGTGTTGCGAGCTAAATGAATGATTTGGGCCAGTTCCGGTTGTTTTTCTACCAAGAACCACGGATCTACAGCAATACAATGTCCGCCTACTCCTGGTCCAGGAAGGTGAATATTTACACGTGGATGGAAATTGGCAAAGTGAATGGCTTCCCATACGTTCACACCTATTTGGTCACTAATTTTCGCCAGCTCATTCGCAAACGCAATATTTATATCTCGATACGTATTTTCAATTACCTTTACTAGCTCGGCAGTAGTGGCATCCGTAACGTGAATGGTTCCTTTAACAAAAGTTTTGTAAAGTTCTACCGTCATTTCTGAAGAAACAGAATTAATTCCTCCTACAATGCGGTCATTTTCAACCAGTTCAGTGAATACTTTACCTGGAATTACACGTTCAGGAGAATGGGAGACGAATAATTCATCGCCAATTTGGAAGCCTGTTTTCTCTAGTACTGGAAGCATTACATCCTCTACAGTTCTTGGTGGCACCGTTGACTCCAAAATCACCAAGTTTCCTTTTCTTAGGAAAGGCACAATTGATTTTGTCGCTTCCTCAACATATTTTAAATTTGCAGATTTATCTTCGTTAATCGGAGATGGAACGGCAATGATAAAAACATCAGCTTCTTCAGGTGTTGTTGAAGCTGTAAATGTATTTTTATCAATTGCTGAATTAAGTAATTCCTTTAGCCCTGGCTCAATAATATGAACTTCACCTTTAGAGAGGCTAGAAATAACTGACTCATTTACATCTACACCATGGACTTTAAAACCGTTATTGGCAAACATGACTGAAGTTGGCAATCCAATATATCCCAAACCAATAATACATATCTTTTTCATAAAAAAATCTCCTTGTCTTTTCATATAAACCACTGTGAATTATACAGAAATTATAACTTTGTGTAAAACCTGATTGACTAACCCTATAAATATTCCAGAATCGTGTATTGCAGGATATCCTTGAACAAATTCAAAGCATAAGTCTCTTCTCATTGTTCCATAAGATACCCTGTTTTGTTTTAATAAATTCTTTTCTCTCTTATATAAGAATGCAGCAGGGCAAATCAGGATTTAGTACAGATTACTTTTAGATACCCGATATGATCAATTGTATGCATAAAGCAGAAATAGGCTCAAAAATTCTTCTTTTTTATCGATTTTGAACGCATCAAGTAAAACGATTTTACTTATCACTTTAAACAATCAAAGAATATTATAATATATCTAAGCCTTAAGATGTTATTACTTTTTATGATATTTTGATTACAAAAAATCCGAATGAAAGTATTTCATTCGGATTTTAATGAAAGTATTAATTTAAAACATTTTTTTCCAGACCTTGTCTTACCTGAGGCGTGATAACATTTTCAGAACCTAAATAGAAATAGGTTGGAATCGCATTTACACTGTTAAGATAAGTTGAAACCTGAGGTGGAATTGCTGTGCTTCTTGTAAGAATAATAGGCGAGTTGTATTTTGCTGCCATCGCTGATCCTGATAAAGCATCAACAATCTCATCACCACGTGCAAAGAAGACATGTGTTAATTCCTCATTTTGAGGGTAGTATTTTTTAGCAATCTCTACACTTGTTGCATATCGGTCACTTCCACTAACACGAATAACCTCAGCACCTAATCCTCTAAGCTCAGCCGCTACATTGTTTGAAACAGGACCAACCCCGCCAATGATTGTTACTTTCTTTACATTTTTGGCTTTAATAAACTGAACAACTTCAGCTGGCAGTTTATTAACATCTGTTAACAAAATCGGTATGGATTGAGATCCAGCGTAAGGTGCAATGGACAATGCATCTGGTGATTTTTCATTTCCAGTAGCCAAGAAAATTTCATTCACTGATGTTCCAGTAAATTCATTCGCCACGGATGAAGCTGTTTGATTACGATTAGCTCCATTCAGTCGTTTTACTGTCAGTCCCATTTGCGTGGTAAGATAGTTCTCAACATTTTTAGAGATTGCGCCTTCCCCGCCTAGCAAATAGACGGTTTGAGGCTTCAATCGAATAATTTCATTCATAACGGCCTCTGGCAAAGCATCTGTCATGGTCAATAGCAACGGCGAGTCAAGATGCGCTGCAAGCACGCTGCCTGTTAATGAATCAATCGGCAGATCTCCGCGTCCTAAAACGACTGCTTGTGGCTGCTCTCGCTGCCAGCCATGATTTGAAATGCTGACGCCAGTTTCATAACGTCGTAAACCAGCAAGTGAATAGGACTTAACACTCTTAGTTGGATCTAAGTAACTAGATGTGATATAACCAGTTTGTCCACTTGCCAATTTGACAGGAACAAATGTAAAGTGGTTATTCAATGAATTTGGGTATTGTGTTTGACCAGATAATACCGTTACTTGCGTCCCTTTTGGCACACTGTATAAGACAGTGTTTACATTGTTTATACTACGAACATTAACATTTACTTCATTTGTATAAGCTGTAACACCAGGTGTTAACTTCGCTTTCGTAGTAGTTAATGGAGCAGACGTACCATAAGAAGGATTTTCAAAGCGCAAAAGTGACGCCCCAAGAATATTCGTAGTGAGCTCATAAATTGGAAAAGGAGTCACTTTAATTAAGCCTAAATTTTCAATATGACTCATGATACGTGATTGATAGGCAGTAACTGGGTTAATGGTGGGGTCATTGCGTGATAGCATTCCGTTATAGGCCATTGCAGCAAAATACCAGTTATCAATCATTTCACGGTTGTTATTATTTAGTGATGGAATGAGCGGTTTGCCGTCTGAATGAATAGAATTTGAATAAAGCCATTTTGACTCCAAAATTTTTAATCCTTCAGAAATATTAAAACGAATATCTGTCTTAAGCTTCTCAATATATTGTTGTTTTGCCGGTCCTTCAGGCATTGAACGCCAGTCTGATACCTGCATAATTCCAATTCCAATGCAGTCGTATCCCAATTTAACGTTTGTACCATCCCATGCTAAAATATTTTTATTGACAGCTGCTCTCTCTGGCGTACATACACTTTCATAATGATTCACTGGAACAGATCCAGTATTCCAATATTGTGCCCAAGTAGCCTCCTGATAAGCAATAGCCTTTACAATTTCAGGAGGAATATTTAGTTTTACCGCTTCTTCTGTTAAAATACGATTAATTTCAGCTGGAGAAGGATTTGTCCCAACAACTGTTACCGGATTTGCAGATTGCAAAGACTTGCTGATTTCTTTTCCCGACGATGCAATGACATCCTTCTTGATTCCTTCTCCATATATGTATTGATCTACGGCGACTCTAGTTGGATCAACCACTGAATCACCCTCTGCGAAGATTGGATAAGTCATCTTTAACACATCCCCAGAAAGCTCAAACGTAGCACGCTCATACATTTCTGAAGAAAAAACTTGTTCTAATTGATCATTAACCTGTTGAAGCACTTCATAGTACAAAATATTCCCGGAACCGTCTAATCGGTACATAACGGTTACAAATGTATTCCCATTATGACTAGTCTCAAATAGAGCTTCAACCTTCCCAAAAGCTATTTCATTTGAGTATAGTTTTTCATCCTTAGAAGAGATTGATATAGTAGATTGTTCACTATTATCTACCTTTACTTCCCACTGATTTCCCAATTCTATAGAAGTTTCACCCATTGGAAAACTGGTAGTATTTTCATCAGCCAAGGCAGGGGCTGTCATAAACATCACAACTAATAATGGCAGCATCACTTGAAAAAAACGAGGGAAAAACGTTCTCCCATTGGAAAAGCCCATTTCAACACACTCCTTTTAAGCTACATAAAAAAATGGATACAAGGAATATCTTCCTTGTATCCATTTTACTTTATAGATAACTAATTTACTATATGATATTTTAATATGATAAAAATGGTTCTTTATACCCTTATCATTAGTTGAATATATTAATAAATATAATAGTAAATAGATTTTCGGAATAAAAGTATTATCATCTAATCCGTCGGGATCCAATCACAAATTTATTATGTGGTCTCTAAGTGATGATGCAAATACGTAATGGCTATGGCCAAATAGATGCTGACACCTGGTGAAGTGAACACATGGCCTGCAAAATGAGCAATGCCCAGTCCCAAGAAGATACTTGAAATGATTAATGCATTATGCGGAGTAAAAACCGCGGAAAATCTTTGCATTAATCGCTTAATCACGTTAAAACCAAAGTAAAGCATCGGTAAGAAGTATAGGATAGCACCTATTAGTCCCATGGAATAAAAAATATCAGAATAATCCATTTCAATCATTTTTGGCGTTTTTTCGAAATTACCGCCATACCCCATGCCAATTATTTTTTGGCCAACAGGGGCCTCAAGATAATATTGTTCGTATTGGTAAAGATATAAATCCCTGCTGCTGAGCATGATATTTTCAATCCTGCTTGTTTCAGGTTCATCCACTTCTTCTTCTTCTGGATCAATATTTTCCTGCTGCTCTTTTTCCTTGGTATCCAGCAGTTCTATGTGCGCGTACGTATTCTGAAAGACGGGTACGATTGGTGTAATAATTCCTAGTATAATAAGTAATACAGCTGTGAAAGCACCATTTACTTTTAATAATTTACGCTCACCTTTTTTCAAAAAGAACGAAATTAAAATACTTGCTAATCCAATCCCCAACGTAATGACAACCGCTCCGTAGCCTACCTTTGTTCCAATCATCAGTAGTGAGTAACCCCCAAGCATGAAGGGGATCCATAAATAAAGATGTTTTATTTCTTTTGTCATCATAATGGCAAAGTATAAAGTAATAGGTAAAATGATGGCTAAAAGCCCGCTTAACTCATTACCTGCAAAAAACCAGCCAGTAAAACCAGTTTTGGTGTATTCATAACTTTTCAAGCTGGTATTCGTCACTATTGAAATGAACATGACCATGCCTATAATACTTGTACTGATTACTATCCCTTGTATAAATCTCCTTTTAAGTTGGAGATCCTTTGAAAAATATTTAAACATAAATCCAAAGTTCAACAAGATAACGTTAAAATAACTAAGCTTCACTAAAAATTTGATTTCTTCTATTAAATAAAAATTTGGTTTTGAAAAATGATTTACAAGCAAATGAAAAAGCAGGAACGCTCCCCAAACAAGCAAATAAAGAGTAGCGTATTTGGCATATTTACTTTCTTTATAATTCACTATTAAGAATAGTGCGCTTAACACCATATATAATGTCCTTATTAGAACACCGACAGTGGCACTTGTCTCAAGTTGGGTTATGGTAAACGTGGTGAAAATATCTATTAGGGGTTGTAACGCAATGAAAAAGAAAAAAAGCAGCGTTATTTTATGGTTTTTATGCAAATTGAGTAACATGTTTTCATTCCTATCTATCAAGATCTGGTTAATCATCATAATGAAAGCTGGTACTAATCAAAACATCATTCCTAAAACAACGAAACTTTTCAGTACCTCATAAATAATAGCGAAGAAAGCACTTTGTTATCAATAAGAAATTTGATTTTTTTTCGAACATCTCATGAACTTCATAAATTTCCACTTATTTAAAAAAATTCATCACACGCTATGAATGAGAAGATTGGATGTATAATCATGAATTTTCCACTTCAAGTGATTTAACTATATATGAATTTACCTTAACAATACAATCCATTTTACCAAATGAACAGTCTTCTTTTCTCCCAATTATTATTCAGATCTAATATTACTTTCGTATACATCCATCGTCATCTATCTATATTTCCAGTTACAATCAAACATTGAAGAAGAAGACTCTATTGAAGACAAGGCGGAAATCACCGCCCTAATAAAGAATAATGATTTCAACAATATAAAATGCTTGCTATCTATAATAAATGATCGCTCTTTCTGTTGCCAAGATAACATGACTTTTTATTGCATTCCAGTGGAAGGTTCCACCACTATTTCTTATATCATCTCAATGATAATCTTTATTTTTTACGGTTTCTTAATTCATTCAAAATAAATGAAAAGCTGCTTATTTTCAAGATTTTGCTGAACAGAACAAATATAATCGCACCGAGTACGCCCGCAGCAATCATTTCGATCAGGGCTGAGGATGAACTTGTAACTGGTTTAACCAGGAATAATACGCCTAGCATGATAACTACCGCAGTCAATATTTTACTTAATTCCACAAGCATCGGTTTATAATTCATTCCGCCTATTAGCTTGACGAATATATAAAAGCTTGCAGCAAAGTAGAAGAATGCCATAACTGAAGAAGCCAGAGGTATTCCATTATAGCTTCCCATTATTTGAGTAAACACAAAATTGAGCAACACGTTAACAAGAATTGAAACCAATCCAACTGCTAAGATTAAACGGCCTTTTTGAAGCGCATAGAAGCCTTGATTTAATATCGCTTGAAGGCTGAAGAAAACGACAGATCCAACATAAAAATAGGCAACGACAGTTGTTGCCGATGTAGCACTTGCCGTAAAAGCACCTCGCTGGAATAAAAGCTCAATGATATTCGGCATCAGCCACATCATCCCCCCGATCGCAGGAAGAAGGAAAAAGGTCATCGTCATGATTCCGCGTTCAATCCCCTGCTTAAACAAAGCGGTATTATTTGTTGCTTGAGCACGGGATAGCATTGGGAAAATAATTGTACCAATTGTAACACCGATAATAGCTTGAGGGAAATGCACTAAATTTTTCGCATAAGTAATATAAGTCACAGCACCTTCTTGGAAATAGCTAGCAAATATACCATCGATAGCCAAATTAACTTGACCAACTGCAACTGTAATCGCAACTGGGATAAAAATAATATAGAAAGACTTAATTTCACTCCAGTCAAACTTCGCACGCAGTGTAAAGGTACCTTTTGGAACGAAGAAGATTAATTTTAATAATAGGGAAAGGAATGTTCCTAGTAGATAACCCCATGCAATCGCATAAACCCCGATCGTATCTGCAAAAAGAATGGTAGCCGCAATCGATGACAAAATGACAACTATTTGTGAAACAACAGAGAGTGCGAACTTATTCTGAGAATCAAAATACGCCTCCAGCACAGCGTTCATTCCTACGAATCCAATAGATCCAAAAAGAATGGCTGAAACCACGATCGCAATTTGGGTCCCTTCCTCGGTGAACCCACCGTAAACAACAGGAATATAGACGGGAGCTAATAATGCACCCGCAAGCGACACCAATACACTAAAAAAGAATGTACTTTTCATCACTTGAGAAAAATGATGCCGCTCTCGCTGTTTTTCAATCGCATTTATATAACTGGGAACAAAAGCACTTTTCATTCCAGTTATTAAAAACAGGATAAACATATTGGGTATAACAAAAGCAGCATTATAAACGTCTGCTCGAAAACTATCCCCAAAATAAAAAGCAACCAGCATATCTCGAATCAAACCTGACACTTTAAGAAATAACGAGGCAAGTATGAACAATATACTTGCCACTTTTAATTTTGACTTCACAATAACTACCTCTTCTTTCGATATAGAAATAATGTGTGCGGCACTTCCCTAAAACCAAAGCCATTGCTGCATTTTTTGGCATATCTTTTATTACAAGCTCTCATTAGTACATTATAAGTATTCCATATTCATGAAATTACAATATATTTTATAGATTCTTGTCAATTTGTAAAGCTTTTTAAAGTTCTCTTCCCAGAGCCAACAAATCTAACTGTGACATGCCCTTGTTCGCTCTTAATCGCTGCTAATTTCTTTGATCTTTTCCTTTTACAGGCTAAGTGCACGGATTTGTCATTGACTGAATTACGTTAAAAGCAGCGCATAAAAAATATCCTATTATAATGTAACATAAAAACATCCTTTCATTTATGACTGATGTGCCAGCTAACCAAAAACATTATTTTCTCCAAAGATCATTCGCCGCACAGCGTATAGCATCCTAATAAAAGCTGTATACTCATGTTAATAAAGGATGAATCCGTTTACAGTCAATTAATTTCCAAAAAAGCATGTTTTATAGGTCTAAATACCCTTTATAGTTATATGTAAATAAAGGATACTAAAGTTTGTATGTCCTAAAGGAAATAGTTTCTGTTCTTAAATGCACTATTTTTAATAGGATAAATAGATTCGGAAGAGAGTAAGTCGAAGAGGTGACACAATGAAAATTGCGATTTTACTTCCATGCTATAACGAAGAACAAACCATTGGAAAAGTAATCGATGATTTTAGGAAAGAGCTTCCTGCAGCTGATATTTATGTTTATGACAACAATTCAAAAGACCGTACGAGTGAAGTAGCGTTAGCGCATGGTGCTATCGTGAAAAAGGAGTACAAGCAAGGTAAAGGAAATGTCGTACGCTCCATGTTCCGGGATATTAATGCTGATATTTATGTCATGGCAGATGGTGACGATACATATCCGGCCGAATTTGTACATGAACTGATCCGTCCCGTTGTAGAAAAAGAAGCAAATATGACGATCGGTGATCGGTTATCAAACGGAACCTATGCGAATGAAAATAAGCGTAAATTCCACAATTTAGGTAACAATCTAGTGAAAGGCCTAATCAATAGCCTTTATAGAAGTGATATAAAGGACATTATGACTGGCTACCGTGCATTTGATAAGCTTTTTGTAAAGTCAATGCCAGTAACAAGCCCAGGGTTTGAAATTGAAACAGAAATGAGTTTACATGCGCTGGACAAAAAATTCACCATCCTTGAGGTTCCGATTGACTACCGTGATCGTCCTGAAGGCAGTGAATCAAAGCTAAATACATTTTCAGATGGCTGGAAAGTGCTTAATATGATTTTTACTTTATTTAAAGAATTTAAGCCATTTCAATTCTTCAGCCTTTGGGCAGGTCTTTTCTTTGTTTTAAGTCTAGTGGTCGGTGTACCGGTTATTTACGAATTTTTCACCACCGATTTTATAACGAGGGTACCATCTGCCATATTAGCAGTCGGGCTAGTATTACTGGCTGTTATCTCATTCGTTTGCGGGCTGATCCTGGATACCATTGCCTCCCTTTCAAAAAAACAATATGAGTTAGAATTAAATCGATTAATTTTAACGTTACGAGGTGAGCGCAAGTGAAAACTTGGGCCTTTCGTGCAGCAGTCTCAGTCGTGGCATTAGCTATGACTGTAGGCATGCTGTTTTATTATTTCCCCATACGTGACGTCCCTTTGTTGGTTCTTTTCTTATTTATAGTAGCAGGCATTGTTGTTTTTCAAGTTTTTGTTTCGATTGTGACGCAAGCAAATCGATATACAAAACGTGAACAAGCCTGGACCATAGCTGCTGTTTCCATTCTAACTGTTCTATGGCTTATTAGCTCAAAAGGACCTCAATTTTTTTTAACAGATAATGCCTGGTATATGCAATGGTTCGTATATTTATCTGCCTATACCTGGATATGGGTAACATTTATTTCATTAATTGGATTAGGTTATCGCCTGCAAGACCGAAAAACAGCCACTCAAACGGGGAAGAGATCTTATTGGCTCTATTTTTCGTTATTCTTTTTCATTGGGCTATTATATTTTGCTGCCTACTTCCCTGCCGGCATGTCTCCAGATTCACTGGCTTCATGGGATCAAGCTCATACACGAGAATTTAATAATTGGCATCCAATTATGTTTACTTGGATTATCATGGGATTAATACAGATCTGGGATTCCCCCGCTATCATGAGTTTATTCCAGATTACAATCCTTGCTGCTATACTCGCTTATGGCTTTTATAAAGCTGGAAATCTTGGTGTTTACAGACCGCTGATGTGGGCGATGGCTTTTATCATCATGGTCATTCCTTCTTACGGATCGTATACGATCATTATTTGGAAGGATATCTTGTTCAGTGCGGGACTGCTTTTATTTACCATTCAAATGTATTCCATTGTTCAGTCAAAAGGACTGTGGCTTAAAAATAATCTCAATGTTGTGATGCTGTTTATTTCTTCATTTATTATTATTTTTATTCGCCATAATGGGTACCCGATCTTTATTATTATGATGATTATTCTCGGCATCACTTATCGCAAACAGCTGTGGAAGCCAACACTGGCATTGTTTGTCTTTTTAGTGGGAATCAATCAAATTATTTCAGGACCTGTATCAAGCGCATTAAATATTGGGGAATCTGATCCCAATGAAGCGTTATCCATCCCAACACAGCAAATTGCTAATGTGATTGTCAGCGATGGAGATCTGACTGAAGAACAATTAGATTATTTCAATGAGATTCTGCCTCTTGAAATGTGGGAAGAAAAATATGTCCCTCACACAGTAGATCCAATTAAATTCACGTGGGATTACTACAATAGAGAGGTTATTTTTGATGACTTCCCCTATTATTTATCCACTTGGTTTGCTGTTGTAAGACAAAATCCAGCGCTTACGATTGAAGCCTTTTCAGATCAAACCGCTATTGTATGGAGAATGAGTACGCCGCGATACGCGTTTCAGCGAACATACAATAATACGATTACACAGCCAAATAAATATGACCTTGAAATACAAAGTATTAATCAAACATATGCTGATAAGCTCTCAGCCTACTTAGATAAATCAAGATTCTTTCCATTCAAAATTGTTTGGAGACCAGCCTTCTATGCGTTTATCATTTTGCTTTCAGCTATTCTTTTATTTAGAAAGCATCGCTTAGCAGCTGCGATTATTGTACTTCCGTTCTTGCTTAATTTAGCATCCGTTTGGGTAGCATTGCCGGCGCAGGATTTCCGATATTTATTTGCAAACGTGTTAATTGCCTTTATTCTGCCTCTTCTCGCATTGGTTCCAAAGGAGAACGAAAAGAAAGCATTAGGTGACTAACATGGCACAGTCAAAAGAAAAGAATTTATACCCAATCGGGATAGCAATCATGTTGGTTGCCTCACTTTGCACCACAACCGGACAGCTTTTTTGGAAGCTGTCCGAATCATCCTTTAACATTGAGCTCATCATTGGCTTCTTTCTTTATTTTGTGGGGGCAGTATGTATGATTATCGCTTTCCGATTTGGAGAATTATCAAAGCTTCACCCTTTTCTAAGTGTTGGTTATATTCTGAGCACTTTTTTTGGCTATTTTTTTTTACAGGAAGAGATCGGTTTAATGTCATTAACGGGTATTGCGTTCATCATGGTCGGGGTCACCCTTATAGGCGGTGATTCATCAAAATGACAAGTGTGCTCATACTATTATTTATGACCTTTTTTGGAGCGCTTGGAGGCTTCTTCTTTAAAAAAGCAAGTGCTGTACTAAAGGAAAACCGCCTATCATTCTTGGTGAATATGGGGATTGGGGGAAGCTTCTATGTTGCCGGAGCACTACTCAATATTTTGTTATTAACGAAATTACCCTACTCTATTGTTTTTCCATTAACAGCGATTACTTATTTCTGGACACTTTTTATATCAAAAATTTGGCTGCAGGAAGCGTTGACAACGAAAAAAATAATCGGTGTCGTTTTTATTTTAGTTGGATGTTTTTTTCTTGTGCAATAAAAACTTGTCTCGTTAGCTGTCTTCATCCTCTTAATGGATGGAGGCAGTTTTCTGTTTTTTCTGTCGGAAATAAAAGACTGTGTAATACAGATAAAACGGCATAAAGAGGGGCAGTCCTATACTTCCAAAAATTAAAACCCAGGCAGGCTAAAAAACGATTATTTTAGCCTGGGGTTTTCTGTATTCTGGTCTTTTCTGAAAGTATCCTGACGGATGCCGGCTACATTCAGGATGCTGTTGGTCATTACCAGCAGCCCGAACTCGATGTTGATTTTGTTTAGTCCACGTAACGAGAACCAGTGGAACGACCGATTACGCTTGATGCAGCTTACACACTCTCTGCTTCTGCGTTCCGAAAGGAGTAAAGGGTAGTTGCGCTTCACGTTCAAGAGCTTTTTTTAATCTTTAATTTCATTTTTTCAAACACTGGATTTCAATGTACTCGCCTATTCTCTTTAGCTTTTATACACTAAACTTTCACCGGAGCATCAGAACAGCCCACATACTTGTGAACCTTTACGGCCCGGTCCATAACCAGGCGCATTTTTTTTGATGTGTTAATGCTCAAATGTGATCTCCTAGCGGGCTGTGCGGACAAATGAAATGATCCTCTTTTTCGTCGTAAAAATAAAAGCAGACGCAGGCTCGGCATGGTGGTTTTGGAACAGAGAAAAAGAGCTGCCAGAAGTCAGCTTTCACTGACTTTCTGGACAGCTCTTTTTTATTACCTAGCTAACTCAGTTATGTTCGATAGCTCCGTATTAATAACAGTTGCATTTTCTCCATCAGTCTCGATCGTTTCTTTAATTAATCCAACATTAGGAGCATAGTAGCGTGTCGTCACTGTTTTTTGGTCAGATGCTTCTGAAGAAATGGTTTGTTTCATTACCAACACCTCAGTGTACGCAGCATAAGGCACAGTGATTTCTTCATTCTGAGCAATAACTTCCCATTCAGGTCCATCGCCCATACCTGTTCTTGTCAAACTCATTGCATCACTAGGTGATTCAACCGTTTGAAAGTTTGAAATCATGCTTTGAGTGGATTGTGGGTTCTCTTCCTTATAAACATTCGACATTTCTTCTTCTGTCCATTTAAAGATATTTAATGTTACAGCGTCACCAAACCGAGTTAACTCTTGAACGAAGTTTTCGTTTTGATCAATAATGTCATGATAAATCTCGAATTCGTCCTGTTTAAATACCTTTGTCACGTTTGAAGGGGCACGATATTTCTTAAACCCGTTCTGTTCATTTTCTACAAGGACTTGTTCCTCTTCACTGCTTTCTACTGTTTCATTAGTTTCTTCTTGAACAGCGTCTGCTGTTTCAGCGGTTTCTTCACTGCCAGCAGGATTCGCGTTTTCTCCTTCACCATTTACAGAGGAGGTGACGTTCCCTGCTCCACATCCAGCAAGCAGCCCTATGATTAAGAAAAGCATAAATAATTTTACTTTCATTTTTTTCACTCCTCAACTCGTCTTATTTCGTTAAATTCACAATTCGATTAGTCACATTATTTTCAACTACACCGCCAACCGTAATTACTTTTCCCACTACATTTTCCTTACCGTACGTCTGCATAAATTGATCGATTTGAGGATGCAGCTGTTGATCAGCCAATATTAATGGTGCTGAGTACTTTTTAGATAATGCAGATGCAGTTAAGGCATCAGGGAAATTGTTTCCTGTCGAAACAAGAACGGTTGTAGAGTGCAGATCTTTATAGTAGTGATTCAAGACTGCAGCCAAGGTCTCGTAGCGGTTTTGTCCGGATAGTCGAACTACGCGATCCGCTCCTAGATCTTTTTTAATCGTCTCTTCTATTTTCTGAGAAACAACGCTTGTCCCGCCGATAATGGATACCTCTTTATTTTGCAAGTAGCTTAACGTACTGGCAGGAATCGTGTTCGGATCAACCAATACAATGGAAGATTGATTATTAACAGCAACTGGTGCTGCCCCAAGTGCATCCGGGTAATTATTACTTGCAACAACCATTGTACTATTTACATTTGTAAGTTTTTGATTAATTTTCGTATTCGTTTCTACACGATTATTCCCTGAGATTCTTTCAACCGTATATCCGATAGATGTCAACGTATTGAAGGCTGTCTGCGAAACCGCTCCTGTGCCTCCAACAATCACCACTTTCGTTGCCTTCAAGCGTTTTAATTCATTTAATAATGTCGCATTAACATTTTGCGGCATAGTTAAAAGAATAGGTGCGTTTCCTAGCTGCGCTGCCAGCGGACCAGCCGATAAGGCATCTGCAAATTGTACTGCCGTTGACAGTACGACTGTTTTCTCCTGCTTATTTGAAGCAAATCCATTTGGATACAATTCTTTAGAAACCTCAATTGCTGTCAGCTCTCGATCAGCGGCAGAGACTTCATCAGATTTAAAAACAAATGAGTAGTTTGGATCTACAGTACTAAACAGATTTTTTCCGGTTTTATTATTAATTACATTTACATTTTTCCACAATTTAGCGTAGTCAACAGCCTCTTTTTCATTATAGAACGCCTTTAAAGTTCCCCTGCTAGTATGGCGAACCTCAAAGTTCTTTGTGAGATAGTTCGTCCATAGAATATAACCTGAATTCGTATCAATCACATACGTATTTTTATAATTCTTAGCATAATCAATGGCACCTGCTGAATTGTAATTTTTCTGCAAAATCCCTTGACTAGCATGAACTACTTGGTAATTCTGTGTTAGGTAATTTGACCAAACCACTCTAGCTCCCTTGTTATCAACCACACGTGTATTATTCCAGTTGCTGGCAAAATTGATAGCCTCTTGCTCTGTCACAAAGTAATGTTTGAATGTAGTTTGAGATGAGTGATATACACCGTATTGATAAGAGATATTATTAAAAATTTCTTTATTTGTTTTCTTGTGAATGACACGTACATTCGTCCGCGCTTTCGCATAATTTAACGCTTCTGTGTTGGATGTGGACTTAAATAGTAATTTATTCGTGTGATCATAAACAAAGTAGATATCAAAATATCCGTCAATCCCGTTTGCAATTCCTGCTGCTACTTTTGTTTGGAAGTCTCGCTGCTTAATGAGCCTTTCCTCAGTAGGGTTCGTCATATAGCCTACCTCAATCAATGCAGATGGCATTTGTGCGTTACGAATGACAAAGAAATCCTCATGAATCAATCCACGTCCTTCAGGAACTGGGGCATTACTTAAAACACCATTATGGATTTCAGCTGCCATCCTCTTGCTGTCAGGAGAATATTTCACTTGCAGGGGATCTGGGGGATAATTAGGGTTAACATTCGCTTTATCAAAATAATACGTTTCATAGCCTCTAAAACTAGGGCTGCTTGTTGCGTTATGATGGATAGAAACAAAAACCGATTGATCATTTTTCCCATTGACGTAGTCATTTGCGAGCTTCATTCTTGCTGCAAGATCTGCACTATTAGGGGAGGCAAAATTGCGATCTGTTGAACGCGTCATATAGACCTCATAGCCGCGTCTTTGAAGCTCATCACGCAATAGCAATGATACTTGTAAATTTGCATGCTTTTCATGGTATCCAGTCGTACCGCCTGAATACCCTGTCGTACCGGAATATATTCCACCATGGCCAGGGTCAATTACGACAATATTCTTCCCTGTATTGGCCTCAGCGCTATAAGGAAAAACAACACTTAACAACAACAAAACTAGTAAAGACTTAACAACTCGCATAACAACCTCCAGATTCCTATTTATTGAAAGATATATTAAACTTTAATCCTATTTTAATTGTCTATTTCCAAGCGAAAAATAGGATTACTATGTATATCTTCAATCATAATCATACATATAATATCGGACGTATCTCAACATTTTTTAGCAAAAAATTAAAATAGCTACTATACTATTAGACAATTGAACCTTTTTCTGGATAAATATCATAAATACTAGGCATATAGACATATTTCCAAATTCATTAAATATTTCTATTCTTTATCAGAGGCTCTCTTTATCATTTTTAGTTACTTCATACAATTTATTTATATCTATGAACCTGCTAAACTATGTTTCTCTATAAAACGAATTGTACTCTTCATTTTCCTTCCGGTATAACGATCAGACTGACATTCGATAAGCATGAATAATATGTATAATAAAAGCTTGCAGTACCTCTAAATGAGGACTGCAAGCTTGTTAAAGGATTGGGTTAGGCTTAGTTCTATTTTTCTAGATATTCATTCAACTGAAGAAGCACCTCATCTGAAACTGCAATTGTTCCACCAATCACTTTTGCAAATCTGATGTGATCAGCCGCTTGTAGATGGCTGCCTAGTGCTTCAGGAACCGTTCCTCCGACTAGATAAAGAGCACTGCCGTTTTTCGCAGCTGTAGCAGCTCCAGCTAATGCATCCGCATAGTTTGCTCCAGTTGCAAAATAAGCGGTATCGGAAGTATGCCCGAAGAATTTAGCTACTGCCAAAGAAGTTTCATATCGATTGGCTCCAGCTAATCGATAGGCACCTGGTGCTTGCTTCGCTACTTCTTCAGAAATGACACCCGTTCCACCGATAACAAAGGTACGTTGTGTTTTCAACTTCACTAACGCATCTTGTGTTGCCTTCGGCAATGTTTTACCGTCTGTTAAAAGGATCGGCATATTGCGCTCAGCTGCATAGCTTGCAACTGATAAGGCATCCGGGAAGTTTAGCGCATTGACGAGCACTGCTTCTTTGGCTGTACCGAATTCACCTGCAATTTTACTTGCTGTTTCCATTCGGTTTTCACCAGACAGACGTGTCACCTTAATACCATAGTTTTTAAGCTGTGTTACGATATCAGGTGAAATCGCTCCGTCTCCACCAAGGACATAAACATGTTTAGCACTCAGGCGTTTGATTTCGTCAAATGTTGCCTGTGGCATTGCTGTAGGGCGAGATAACAGTAATGGAGCATCATGTTTCTTCGAAAGCGGAACACCAGCTAATGCGTCGGCAAAATTATCACCGCGTGCAAGAATAACCGTCTCGGCTGTATCCCATGAAGATTGGCTAAGTTCAATCGCTGTTGCGTAACGATCCTCTCCGTAAACACGGTTTACAAACAGCTCTGATTCATTTCGTGTAATGGACAATTCGTATACCGTTTCATTGCCTGCAGTATCAATAGCAACAAATTCAAAGACATTTACTCCCAATTCAAGATCAAGCGTGACTGGCACAGATCCTTCAAAAGGCTTCAAATAATCAGAAGAAGCATTGAAGCTGCTGAATAATACATTATTGTTCAGTGATAATTCAATTTCTTGAAAATTATCTCTTAGCAAAACGTCTACTTCTACCTGATCAACGCTATTACCAACAAGATTGTCAGTATTCACCACAATGCCCGGGGCAGCTGTATCAACATAGAAGCCTCGCGCTATACTGGTTGAGTTTCCATTCCAATCCGTTACTTCAAATGTGATGTCGTGTTTGCCATCAGAATCAACGACAACCTCAGAAGAGAATACATATGTGCCTGCAGCTGCAGGAGAGAATGGTACTTCTTCTCCGTTCACTTTTAAAGATTTTAATCTTCCAGCTTCTACAATTTCACCCGCTACAGGGATCGTACGAGTATTATACGTAACGAGAGGGGCCGGTGCGTTATCATCCAGCAGAATGACCGGATCTGTCGTATCGCCGGCAACCATTCCGGCAAAGCCAAGATTTCCAGCTTGATCATATGCGACAATATTTATATCTACAACATCCTCAGCATTAATTCCAAAATCATTCAGGTTAACCGACGTTGTACCTGAAGGGAAAAATGCAGTTGGCTGAATATCCGTAGAGTTAATGTAAATATCAAATCCAAGAACACCTACTCCTTCATCGACACCTGCAAATCCTACTGTATTTGTCTCTTTATTGTACGTTAAACCTTCTACAATAGGTTCAGTGTTGTCAACATAGACCGGAATTTGTTTAGACTGCCAAGCTGCTCCATCATAATCCACGCGAGACTTTATTTCATACAAGTACACTCCATCTTCAACACCATTTTTTTGAACCAATCCATCCCAAGAACGTGATGGATTAAATGAAAAATATGAGCCATTTCCGTTGTTAAAAAAGTTTTTGCGAACATTATTCTCTAATGAGATTGTTCGCAGCTGAGTTCCACCAGCATCCAATACACCAAATTGAACTTCTTTAGCATTACGCAAAAATGTTGGCAAAGGATAGATATCATCATAGAAGCCATCATTGTTTTCTGGAGACAGCGGATATACCTGCTGACCATTTACGTCAATACTGTCAACAAAGAATCCGTCTCCTTCAAGCATATCGTAAGGGAATAAGTAATCCTCATAGAATCGTTCTCCTCCTTCTAACGTCATATGATCCACGATTTCTGGACGATCCCATGCGCCATAAAAGCCGAGATAAGGAACGACTAAATCCGGATTCCCAATATCTGTTGATTCGAGCTTTACAAAGCCCTCTACAAATTGATCTAATGGAAGATCCTTTAGTACTTCATTTCCTAAAGCGTCTGTTCCTTGAGCTTGAGCGTTTGAAAGATCAAGCGTGATAGAGAAGTCCACACTTCCGTTTGCTGGAACTACAACTGTTTCAGGACCATGCACAATAGCTCCTACTAGCTCTTTGGCAACAAGTGCATTGTAAGTAACAGAGGCCGTTTCTTCAAATGAATCGGCTAGAACAGATGTAGTAACCGTATATTTCGCTTCCGTCTCTGTTAGATTTGTGGCTGTTAATGTCATAGTGACAGTATTAGATGTGAAATCTTTTAAGTTTACTTTTGCTTCATTTGTAATACTCTCCGTAACAAATACAGGCGTTGAAACAGCTGCGTACGTTTGCATCATTCCAGCACCTTGACGGCGCGGAGAGATCGGCTGCCCTTCTAAGTCATGGACAACATCTGCTGTGTTAAGAAGCAGCGCCTTAGCTAAACGCGTTCTCTCATCTGCCGTGTATCCTGCAAATCGGTCATCTGATAATAAATACTGCTGTACAAGTGCACTGCCGCCAGCAACATGAGGCGCTGCCATTGAAGTACCGCTCATTACACCATACTGATCATCATTTAAAGTCGAGAGAATACTACCGCCTGGTGCAGATAATTCCGGCTTAAACTCCAGATCTGGAGTTACGCCCCAAGAAGTAAAATCAGTTGAACGGCCTACTTCAGGTCCTTCCACTACAGCTGTCTGATTTACATCTAATGAAAGCTGACCGCCATCTGCCAGCGCCTGTTCTAGCGCTAATCCAGCCGCTCTTTCTATTTTCATAAACGGAATATCCCATCCGCCTTGATCCTTGAAAAATGTTGGTGCAGTAGAGTTATAGACGATGATCCCAGCTGCTCCCGCCCTTGCAGCATTAACCGTTTTATCAAAAAATGTCAATTGACCGCGCTCTACCACTACTACCTTGCCGGTAACATCGATTCCTTGATAATCGCTTGGACTTCCTAAAGCATTAGGCTTTCCACTCAATGCTTTTAGACTGACTACTTCCACATTTGCTAAGCTGCTCCAGTCATCGACGCCATATCCTTTAAACGCAGGAACTCCATCACCATTAATTGTATGCGTGTACAAATTGACCACATTCCCAGTTGCAGCTACTTGAATCGTATCTGCATTTAAACCAGGCGCTCCTACTACTCCGATATCCGGATTGTCATAATGCGGATTATCATACCCATAACCTATGTGACCAGAGTTTCCAGCTGACACGGAGGAAACAATTCCATTTTCAACTGCCCGTGTAATTGCTAAATCCTCAGGAGATTCTTGCTCATAGAAGGAAGCAACAGACCCCAAGCTCATGTTTAATACATCGGCACCAAGTTTAATAGAATCATCGATTGCAGCAAGGTAAATATCAGAATATGTAGATGGGAATAGAGGGTCGTTACTGAATACCTTCATACCCAGTACTTGTGCTTCTGGTGCAACCCCTTTAATGCCGCCATTTTCAGTATCACCATTTGCAGCGACTGTCCCTGAAACGTGCATACCATGCTCAGATGCACCAGGACCAATGTCTTTAATGGTGTTATTTAAATCATAGTAATTGTAGCCGTAAGGTACTTTTTCGGAATAGTATTCTCCACGAAGATTTTGTCCTTCCTGAAGCTGTGCCACCTCTTCAGCAGTTAATCCATTTTCAACACCCTCACTTATGATAAAGTCTTTATGGTCAGGATCCACTCCGCTATCAATAACAGAGACGATCATTCCCTCCCCTTTAAACTTCGCATCAGCCCAAGTTTGATAAGATTGAATGAACTCATGGCTCGTATCCATGTCTGGCTCTACCTCAGGACGCTCGTACTCATTGGCAATATAAACTTTTTCGACTCCAGGTAATTTCTCGATTTTCTCTAAGTCTTTGAATTTGATAATACCGCTGATCCCATTAAAGGAAGCAGTGAAATTATTCTTGTAGTCTATCTTAATGGCTTGTGACCTTATAGAGTTTTTTAGTTTTTCTTGAGAAGTAAGTGCTTCTTGTTCGAAAGATTCTTTTTCTTCAGTGGAGAGCTCTTTATATAGAACTCCTTTTTCTGTGGCGTATTGAAGTGCAGTTTGACCTGATAACTCTACAATAACCCTGACATCATCACTATTTTTCAGCGACGATTTTGCATCAGTCACCTGACCCATTTCCTGTTGAAGCTTTGCTAGCTTTGCCTTTGAGTTAGACAACACATTTACGGGGACTTCCTTGTTTGTATCTTTATTAACCTTATTACCTTCTTGACCGAATGCCAATGCCGAGTTTCCAAGAACAAGTGAAGATGCCATTGCAACCGTTAAATATTTTTTCCAATGTTTACTCAATTAGTATTTACCCCCTTTAATAGTAAAAAAAGATTGCTAAATACCATTTATACCTTCCTTCACATCTTTTTTCAATATAATACCAACAATGTTAATTTTATTAAAAAATTTCTGAATAGTCAATATATTTTAAGGTGCCTTTGTAAAACTAGTGTCATATTTGTATGTTAATTTTAATAAAAACACAAATATATGAATATTAATACATATTTTCATATAATTTATATCATGAATCAACGCATTAATTAGAAAAAGTATTATAGATAAATACTCTAATATTTATCGATTTACTATAATTAGTGTTTGTTTTATCATAACTATTTTTTATAAATATTAATTTTGCAAGCTTACTAGTAGATTACAAACGGTTTATCTTATATTCTTAATTTTTGGGCTTCTCGGATAAATAAAAAACTTGTAAAGAAACAAAATGTCTCTTTACAAGTTTTTTATTTATTAGCTATGTTAAACTTGTCAGTTGATTTGCGCTCCAGGCGGTCGCTTTCCTAAGCAGGAGTCTCTCGCTTACGCTACAATCAGCATCGTGCCAATATCAACAATAATCTCTTAACTTAGTTTATTTATTAATAATATCTACTGATCCAAGGTAAGCATTTTTCCAGTATGAGTTGCTTAACGATGAAATTTCTACTCCTCGATCACCTGAATGGATAAATTGATTATTCCCAATATAGATCCCTGCGTGCGAAGGTCCTGGTTTATAAGTTTCAAACATCACGACATCCCCCACTTTAGGAGAACTCACTTTAATACCATAATTCCATATTTCAGCTGTTGTTCGTGGAATATGGATACCATGCTTCGTTTTAAATACATAGGTTAAGTAGCCGCTGCAGTCAAATCCGGCAGGAGTCGTGCCTCCCCATTTATAAGGTGTGCCAATATATAGTTTGGCTGTTGCTACAATTTGGGCAGAAACATCAACTTTAGGCACAGGCTTCGCAAAGGCTGCATCCTGCACAACTTGATTACCGCCAATAACGTTTACCTTTGTAACTCCTTTATTTTCCAGCACCGTTCTTACAGGTGCAGGCATAGCAGATTTACGAACAAGTATTACAGGTTCCTTTTTCTTCGCTGCAAACACTGAGCCTGTAAGCGCATCGGCAAAACCTTCACCAGTTGCAACCGTTGATGTTGACATTTTTGCCGGGTAAAGCTCCTGAACAACTTTCGCCGCCGTCTCATAACGATCCTGGCCAGCTATTCGATAAGGTTTGGGAAGCTGCCTTGCAACCGCGTCTGACACGACGCCTGTTCCCCCAATTATATATGTACTAGAGTATTTCGTTACTATGTTTTTAACATGACGGTTAACTTCTTGTTTACTTGTTAAAAGAATCGGGTACTGATTAACAGATGCAAAAGACGCAATTGCAAGACTATCTGCAAAGTTAGAGCCGTTCACAACAATTGCTTTTGTTCCACCAATTTTCTCCGCAATTTTTACTGAAGTTTCATATCGGTCTTCACCATAAATTCGTTCTGACGCAATGCCCAAACTTGAAAGCTGCTTTTCTACATTTAGTGAAATGATAGAAGGACCGCCAAGAATGATTGCCTTAGTTGTTTTTAAACGTTTTAGCTCATTCACCACGGTTGCATCTATATGATCCTTACCCGTTAAAAGGATCGGGGCTTTAAGCTTATGGGCTAACGGTGCGCCAGCTAAAGCATCCGGAAAATTATTACTAACTGCTAATACAACGGTTGATGAACCAGTAGACCACCCTTGCTGTGAAACTTTTACAGCTGTTTCATCTCGATCAGCACCGTATATTCTATTAATCTCGAAGGAGCTTGCCTCAACTTTATCATGTAGGAACAGGGACAAAAATAACAGAGTGACGATAAAAGTTACAGGGTTTTTAAATAATTTCAAAACAGCGCCTTCCTTTCACCTTGTTCTTTAATAAAGATAATTCTATCATCTTTCAAAATTAAAATAAGTTACATTTTTATTACAATAGATATATAGGTGTAATATTACTTCATTTGCTAGCATTTACTAAATCTTCTAACTGAAAAAAGATGATGAGCAAATTCCGGCTCGTCATCTTTTATTAATAATGGCTATTGATAAAGATAATTGATTTTGGCACGTTGTTGATTGGAGAATAAGGCGCGAAGCTCACGAACCGCCCTCGGAAAGCGAACGCCTGAAGAGGAAATCAACATGCAAGGTTAACACCGTCTTAATAATAAATAAAATTCGCAATTTCACGTAAATATTTCTTCTCGATTTCTTCTTTTACCCAATTCTCTAATTCTTGCTCCACCCCCCATTTTCCATGCTTCTGCAAATAAAAACACGAATCAATCAACCAGGAGTTTAACAACGAATGATCTATGTATTCTCTTTCAAGACCATTAATGCCCTCATCATTTGTCATATATCGTTCATAATAGTAATCATAATGCCGCTTAATATGTTCATCCATTTCTAGTTTAATTTTATCTTGAATTTGAATGATATGACCATCTAATTTTGCTGGATGCAAAAATCTATTCTGATTCATCAAAACGATTATAAGTGTGGAAATCTCTTTTTGGACTTCCTTATAAAAAATGATATTTTTTATAAGTGAGTCCTTGTACTGCTGCTTGGAGGTAGTGCTCAATCGTTTTTTTTCAATTAAATCTCTCATTCTTCTTTTTGTAGATATTGGTGTATAAGGCTTCGTTAATCCTTCCACCATTGCAGCGATTTGCTTTCGAAGCAGCTCTTTATTTTCTTTTAACACTGCACTGTTCATTTGTTGACCGGCATGCACCGAAGCTTTCTGTTGTCTAGACGGCTCGAAACTCATGCTCCCATCCCCTTCCAGTAGCTGCATTTTAAACTCAATTGTCACAAATGGAACTTCTTTTAATCACCGGATTCTCCCACAAAAAATGAATTGAAAATAGATGAACCTCTTCAATACTATCATAATTTTTTCTTAAGACAGATATATCAAGCTTATTTAATCAAATATGGTTGGATGCACCTTTTTTATAATTTCACTTCTCTTAGGCAGCTCTTGTTTAGCTATTGACAAAAAAAGACCTAAAGAACCATTTTTATGATTCTTTAAGCCTATATCCGTTTGCTGCTAAGCTTCTTCTACGTAAAGAAAAGCGACAACCTGCAAATAAATCAAATTTTCTATTTCACTAAGCAGCCATTTTCCTGATATTCCTTCTCCATGTTCCCATTGTTCTTTTTTAATATACAAACAGCACTCGATAAGCAGCGTATTGAATAAACTGCCTTCCATATACTCCTTTTCAAGTCCCGTTATCCCTGTAGGAGAGTTTAAATACTTCTCAAAGTAATCATCCAGATGCTCAGAGAGATGATGGTCAATCTCTTTTTTAACTTGTTTTTTTATCCCAAGAATATGATGTTCAATGTCAGCTGTATCATTAAATTTTTCCCATTTTAAAATTCCATATAATGTCGTTCTTAATTCAGCTTTTACAACCTTTAAAAAGATAACACTATATAATAGAGACTCTTCGTACATCGTTTGGTCTGGGTTTAAAAATTGCTTGCGTTCCAGTGCGCTATATAAACCCTCAAAAATTGATGTTCTAGTAAACGCTTTAGAAATATTGTTTACCATAGTATTAATTTCTTCTCTAACGCAATTTCTTTTTTCATTCTTCTCCTTATCCAGCTGTTCATCGATCTCTTGCTGCTTCTTTTTATGATGATTAAAAAAACGCATGGGTGGTCACCTACTAAAGATGAATTTTCAAAGGCTGAATGATTGAGTTATCGTTCTGCAGCAAAGAATCCTGCTTTTAAGGAAATTCCCAATTGGCATTCAATAAGTATTTTGTGGGTTTTGACGTTAATACAAGGATAATCGCTACAGAATAAAAATTCAAGATCAGCGGTGTCTCTCCATTTAACATTAATAAAAGCCCTAATGTGCAGGTATACTGTACACGTCAGGGCTTTTCAACATTTTACTGGTATGAAAGATTATGAACGATTCAAAAGCTTTGCCCAGAATCCCTTGGATTGAAGAGGTGTTGGCTGGCGAAGAGATAGCTGTTCTCCATATAACACGCATCTGGCGTTCTCCATAACCTGAAAGTCATTTCCGTAGGTTGAATGGAGCGTTTGAACGGCTCGATTAAGAGCAAATCCTCGGTTCTTTATATCATGGGCGTCGGATGCTACAAAATGCGCAAGGCTGTTTTCAAGCAATTCAAATGAAAAGCGCTGAAGCTTCTTACCGAAATCTCCTGCAACACTTGCAGCTGTAACCTGAGAGGTAGCTCCCTGATTAATGAGCTGAAAAAGCTTGTCTGGCGACTCTACAATAGCCGAATTACGCTCTGGATGGGCTATGATCGGAAGTAAGCCTTCTACGAGCATCTCATAAACGATTCTCTCCGTATAGGCCGGCACTTGACTTGTAGGAAGCTCAATCAAAATATATGAATGCTGACCTCCTAATGAAAGGATATCTCCATTACGAAAGTCCTCCAATAGCTCACCGTACAAGCGAACCTCTTGCCCGGGATGGATCGTTACTGGCAACTCTCTTTCCTTCAGTAATCCATTAAGCTTTTGCACATGCTGAAGCACTTCATCCATAGGATTGACATAATGTCTATTTCGATGATGAGGAGTGGCAATAATGTCCGTAATGCCATCTTCCATTGCTTGATAGATCATTTCTAACGTGTTTTCAAAATGAGCAGGACCATCATCAACGCCAGGAAGAATATGACAATGTATATCAATCATGCCAAGCCCTCTCTTTCTTATCAGTTACCATAATAATAGTAATCTTCGCCATTTTCCATTTTTTTGTCATTTAATATGACGCCTAAAATTTTCGCTTGTGCTGCAACCATCAGTTCTTTCGCTTTTAATGTCTGGTCTTTGTCCGCAACTCTTGAGCGGACAACAAGAATAGAACCATCGCATTGGTTGGATAAAATTTGAGCATCCGTTACAGCAAGAACTGGCGGTGTATCAAAAATAATTAAATCATAGTGCTCTAGCGCTGTTTCAAAAAAGCGTTCCATAATTCTGGACGACAGCAGTTCAGATGGATTTGGAGGAATTGGGCCGGACGTTAATATATCCAGCTTCTCAACATCCGTTTTCTTAGCTGCGTCTACTAATTCGATTTGTCTTGTCAAAACATTGGTTAGACCGGATGTATTCATCATATTAAATGTATAATGAACCGTTGGTTTTCTCATATCAGCATCAACTAATAGCGTTCTTTTCCCCTGTTGAGCAAATACAACAGCGAGGTTTGCAGCCGTTGTGGATTTACCTTCACCCGGACCTGAAGAGGTAATGGAAAGCGTTCTTATATCATCTTCAATCGCAGAAAATTGAATGTTCGTTCGAATGGTTCGATACTGCTCAGAGGCAACTGATTTGGGATTATATTTCGTAATTAAATTACGACTTTGTACCTGTGAATTGTTTTTCCTTCCTTTATTCGCCATTCCTAGCTTTCACTCCTTACATGTGCGGACCTGGAACTTCTTGCCGGCGCTTCTCGCGTAATTTGTTGATCCATCGTGCCGATCACGCCCAACAAAGGAAGTGCCAATGTTTTTTCTATATCTTGTTCTGTTTTTATTGTGTTGTCTAAATATTCCAACAGGAAGGCAACGCCCACTCCTACCATAAGACCTACAACAAGCGCAATGGCCATGTTTAAGAATGGTTGAGGACTAACAGGTGATTGTCCTGGAGAAACTTCTGCCGGAGCTAATATGCTGACATTATCTACACTCATCAAATTAACAATCTCTTCTTGAAAAACGGCTGCCGTCTTATTAGCGATTTCTGCAGCGACATATGGGTCAGGGTCTTGAACAGATAAATTTACAACCTGTGAATCACGCTCTGTTTGAACAGTAATTTTCGAGTTAAGCTCCCCTGTTGTAAAGGCTCCGTCCATTTGTTCTGCTACTTTGTCAAGAATTACTGGACTTTTAATAATGACATTGTATGTATTTATCAACTGCAGATTCGCCTGAATATCTGACACATTTAAGTTCGGCTGCTCGCTTTTTTCCTGGTTTACTAAAAGCTGCGTAGAGGATTGATAAATTGGAGTTATGACAAAAAAGGACACTGCCCCGCTAATTGACACTGCTACTAAAGTAATAACGATGATCATCATTATTCTCTTTTTCAGCGTGCCAAATAACTCCTTCAAGCTAATTGTTTCTTCCATTCGGTTGGTTCCTCCTGACTAAGTTCAAAATAACTTCTCCATTATAGCACAATGATTTCCAAGGAAAACTAGTGAAATGTAAAAATATGATAGAATTTTTTAAGAAATCTACCATTTTTTAAACATCTCTTATATAATATAAAGCATATTTAATATCGGTTCTTTTATATCATCTTTTAAGAGGGAGATTTAACCTATATGATTAATAAGGCAATCCTAGTACTATGTATAGTATTAACGGGTTTCGTTGTTTTCTGGGGACAGCATTCATGGAGCAAGCAGCAAGAAAGCATACATACACATACGGCCACTCCAGTCTCTAATAAAGAATCAGAAGATAAAGCAGCAGATGAGCCTAAATCTGTTAATACAAATCCCGCCGACTCTGAAACACTATCAAATTTAATCAGTAACCAGCCGGAGAACGTCCAAAAAATGTGGCTGGAGCATCAACAAAATGATCGGCCAGTCGATATTACTTTTGTAGCTTCAGGTTTTGCCCTTCTTTCTGAGGAGAATTGGACGACACTGCTAGAGGATGAAATGACAGCAGTCTATGAAGATGAAGATCTTCAATTAAATTTTACTGTGGTTGAATGGGAAGGTAATTCCGTTGACTGGCTCACCTCAATTAAAAACTCTTCCACTGATTTTGCTGAAGCAGATTTAGTCGTCTATGAAATACCTACAATATATGACAACGGTGAGGTTGAACCGGAAGATCAGCAGATTAATATGGAAGAATTCATTTCATTCTTGCTAGAAAATTATCCAGATACACATTTGTTTGTACAGCCATCCCAGCCATTGTATAATGCGGCAATTTATCCTGAGCATGTTGCTGGAGTTAGACTGATCGCAGAACAATTAAATATTCCTTATCTAGACCATTGGACTGACTGGCCGGACTCAGATGATCCAGAATTGGAGAATTATTTAACTGAGGACAGTGACCCAAATGAACTGGGTAATTCCACGTGGGGTACTTATCTGTCTAACTATTTCACAGGAAATTAAAATTAGGAGAGTGACTGTTTAAATGAAAAAAACGATGTTTGCTGTTGCAGCAGCTGCTGCCATTACGTCATTTGTCGGTTTAGAAACGGATGCACAGGCAAGTACTTATAAAGTTAACTCCGGCGATTCTTTATGGAAAATTGCGAACAAGCATAGTACAACGGTTGCTAACCTAAAAACGCTAAACGGGTTATCATCCGATCGCATTTTTCCTAATCAAGTACTTAAGGTTGCAGGTCAAGCAGCAACACGTACTGCGCCTTCCACTTCACCGGTAAACAACGGAAGCGCTGCTACTTACATAGTAAAATCCGGCGACACACTAGGTGGAATTGCAAACAGAAATAATATGTCATTAGCAAGACTGATGGAACTTAACAGCATTAAAGGCCATTTAATTTTCCCTGGACAAACATTACGTTTAGATGGTACAGCTCAAACTGCAGCACCGTCTGCACCTAGTGTAAGTGCACCGTCACAAAGCACTACTTATCAAATCAAGCCGGGCGACACTCTTGGCAGAATTGCATTAAATAATAAAGTAACCGTTGCAAACTTAAAAAAATGGAATAATCTTTCATCCGATCGTATTTTTGCAGGTCAATCGCTGATCATTCAGGGTAGTGGTTCAACTAATGGAGCGACTCCATCCAGCCCAGCACCAAGCGGCAGTGTGAATCCCTCTCCAAATGTGAGCAGCGGTGTAGTTGATATCGCAAGAAGCTTAATGGGTGTTCCGTATGTATGGGGCGGTACTACTCCAGCCGGCTTTGATTGCAGCGGCTTTATCTACTACGTTTACAAGCAAGCAGGCTATAATATTTCAAGAACCAATGCGGAAGGTCAGCATGCTCGTTCTTATGATGTTTCTTCTCCTGCTGTTGGAGATCTTGTATTTTTTGAAAATACCTATAAAGCTGGTATATCTCATGTAGGAGTTTATATTGGCAACAACCAATTTATCCATGCAAACGATGGCGGAGTTCAAATCACAAGCTTAAGCAACTCCTATTGGAAATCAAAATTCGAAAGCTTTAAGCGTTTCTATTAATTTGACTCTGTTAAACTTGCCTGTTGATTGGAGCGAAGGCCCTTCGCTCCAATCAACAGCGTGCAAAAATCAACAATAATCTTTAACATAGATTAATTTAAATAGTATAGAAAAAGAGGCGACCACCAATGATCGCCTCTTTTTCTATGTCACTGACGGTCTTCCAATCGCAGGATATTGAGAGATGATCATTAGGTCAAATAGATTTCGTCCATCAAAATAATCGGTCTTTCCACGTAGTTATCATAGTTTTCCAGATTAATAAACGCCGGCCATTCTGTTGTAATAAAAACAGCGGTTGATTTTTCCAGTCAAGTCTCTAGTAAATCGTGATAAATAACCTTGTCTCCCAGCTTTGTACGCTCGAAAGTGGTTTCAATTGGCGATTCTATTTGCTCATATAACCTTCGCATTATTCGCAGCGAATGGGCAGTGGAACCCGCATAGATAATCCGATCTGGATGAAAAGCATCATACATCGCTGCCCCTTCTCTTAAAAGTTCCGGTTTGGAAACTAAATGAATATCATCTCTGATCCGGCCATAATGATACGCAAAAAAAAAAAAAAAAACGATTCGTTGGCTTTCTATGATTCTCTTCTTTTTTGTATTCAAAGATTTCCACGTCACTAAAAGCAAGGTCCGCATGACTCATCTCATTTACCCTTCGTTCGATATGGCCTGGCAAGAGTAAATCATCATCTTCACAAAGTAAAATATACTCACCGCGAGCGTATGATACTCCGTTATTTCGCGCTTCAACATGGTATAATTTTCTAGATGGATTGATGATCGTCAAATTCAAATCAGCGTATAAGGACTCTACAAGGTCAATGCTTTCACCGAAATCATTTACAATAATTACTTCCATTCTTTTAAAGGATTGCTGACTTCAGCTTTCTAGCAGCAGCTCACGCAATTCTAATGGGCGGTTAAATGTGGGAATGATTACTGATACTAATGGGATCATCACGCTACCAGACCTTTCCTCTGAAATTATCTTTATTACATCCTGCCAATTGGCTGCAACGACACTTTGAACTTTATGAAGTCTTTTGAGTCATGTAAACTATTAATTACTAGAAAATAAATTTTTTGAATTTTGAGTAAAACAAACCTTCATTCTTATGATAAAAGGTGGTTGAGTGATGAACGTCGGACCGATCATAAAGTATTATCGAACAAAAAAGGGATGGACACAGGCAGAGCTCGCGAATAAGATTTGTTCGATTTCCCATTTGAGTAAAATTGAAACGAATATGTATGCTGCCAATGAAGAAACGCTTGCATTGCTATTGAACAAACTTGAGCTGACGCTTGAAAATGAAAGGGAACGCATGGCTGGAACAGGTTCAAAGCTTCAGGAATTTATCCTGTCAATTTTTTCACTTGATCATGAACAGGCTGATCAGCTGTATGAAGAGCTGATCCAGGAGCAGGATTACTTGGCATCAAGTGATTTCGTGAATCTCTATCATCTATACTTGTACCGCTACTACTGCTGGAAGGAACTAGAGGAAGAGGAATTACGTATACATACAATGATTCAGCGAATAAAAACGACATTTACAAATGTTGAAGCGAATATTTTTACTTTCTTTCAAGCCATGACGCTCGTACAGCAGCGAAATAATGAAGAAGCGCAGAAATTCTTTTATGATTTTCTGGCCAATCCCCTTCCGATCGGGAAGTATTGGTTAGGAGAGGCCTATTTTCAGCTGGCTAACACACACAGCAAGCTCAACCAACCAGAGGCTGCCTTTATCTATGGACGAAAATCCTTTGACCTTTTTGAAGAAGAAGCTAATTGGAAAAGACAAATTCATGCGCAAATGATTCTTGGCATTAATTATATGCGTCTTCGTTTATTTTCAGAGGCTGAGACCTTGTATAAGAAGCTTCTTCGCAATACGCGGTTGTTTTTTCGCGACACTTATCACCCCTATGTGCTGGTCAATTACGGGGTGTGCTTGATGCACCAAAAAAAGTATGCTGAGGCACGGGGGGAAATAGAAAAAGCACTAAAGGTTTTACCTTCCCAAACAAAGAAATATACCATTGCCCTATTCTGCTGGATCGAAATCGGCTGGAAAGCAGGGTTAACCAATACAGAATGGAATGAAAAATTAAAGGAGCTGCACCTTTTAAGCCTTGATTTAGAAGATAAATTATTTTTTCATTTTTCAGTTTTCTATGAAAAAAAACAATTTTCCCAACAAGATGCAATGGAATATGCGATCAAGTGGCTGTATCCATACTTGATAAAAATGAAGCATTATGAGAAAGCTGAAGTCATTGTAAAAGAAATCACAGATTATTACAGTGAACAAGATGATCTTATAATGACAAGACATTACTATGATGAATGGAGAAAATTGATCGATCGGGAGAAAATATATAATGAAAATGATCTGTAAAACGCTCAGCCAAGTATCTTAAAGTGACACTTTATTATTTTAGGACTAGTTTTAACGTGTCTGTTGATTTCTACTGCAGGCGCTCGCGTTCAGCGTGGCGGGCGGTGAGCCTCCCAGGTCGCAGGCTGAGTCTTATCTGTCCCGCTTCGCTTCAGCCCATAGAAGTCTCACACACCCGCTCCAATCAACAATGGGCTTCAACATGACTTTATTTTAAAATAATTTTATTACATAATTTGTTCTTATCATAATCAACCTGTTTGATTTAAATTCTAGAAAACAATAGATTGTAATCATTATTAATAAGCCTAATGGTCTGGATTCAGCTTGTGATCCCTTTTTCCGGAAGATGATCGATTTTCCCGATAGACTGTGCACTAAATCTATTTTAAAATAAGAATATGAAATGACCCAGCAATACCCTCTCTTGACCGCCTATGCGATAGGCGGTCCTTTTTTTGTCTATTTCTTTTCTCACGCATATAGAGAGAGGATTGAACCAGAATATCAAGATGGTAAAAGAAGTGGTGAAAAATTTGTTGCCTAGATCAAGGGAATAATAAAACCACTTACCTGCACCAAAGGTATGTTCTTTCCCTTCGGTTACGAGATAAGTGGTCGACCTATTAATTCCGGAGACATTAGTGAGCCGCCTCCTCTGCCTTGAGTTTATCTGTTAAGAGCATAAACATTTCACGGTCTCCATCTGACAGTGCTTTATCAATTAATCGCTGCAGATTTTGTATTTCGAGATGAAATATTTCTTCATTAAAGGACTCCGCCTCAGCCAGCGTTTTCGCCTCTTGAATATAAAAGGTTGTAATGGATTTGAGGTGGTCAATTAAATCGGAAATTTGCAATAGCTGAAACAGAGGTATTCTAAAAATCCTCGTGCCTCTCTGGAAAACAAAAATATCGGTCAGGTTCTCAATCTGCTTCGTTTTCAAATTAATACGGATTTCATTTGATTCAACTGGAATAAACTGATAAACCTCAGTCCCTTTCACAACGGAGAAATACTGATACGCAAATACAAGCTTAAGATCATTTCCTTCCTGAAGCGTATAAAACGGTTTCATCATTTTTATCATCAGCAACATGGTACCCTCCCCCTGTCTGTAATCCATTTAGAATATTCAGTTATTTATCTATATTATCGTACATTTTATGTAAAAGATAAAGCGATAATGCTTACCAATTACGCTTTAGTTCGCTGAAGGGGTCAGACCCCTTCAGCGAACTAAAGCACTCAATTCCGTTGATACATCAGCATTTTTGTGTTCGCTGGTAATGCAGTGGTTCTTATTATAGCTTTTACTCTTTAACAATTCGTCATAAATAAACGTTATAGCCTTTTCATTCCATCACGATTAATTGAGACGACGGCTGAACGAAAGACTTTCTTTCAATCATCAAATTTTTAAAAAAGAGCGTCTAGTAACTATAAAACTTCAAAAAATAAGCCACTTTCCTAAAAGGAAAGTGGCAATCTATTGGATCAATAAATTTTTAGTTTAAGATTTTAACTGTTACTTCTTTGACGCCCCAGCTAAGCGCTGCGTCTTGTGATGGGATAAATACATCAATTTTGTTTCCTTTGATTGCTCCGCCAGTATCTCCAGCAATTGCTTCTCCGTAACCTTCAACCCATACTCTAGAACCTAGTGGAATGACGTTAGGATCTACTGCAATGACTTTTTGATTAGGATTTGCACGCAAGTCGATGCCTGTAGCAGTCGTTCCTGAGCAACCGTTACAGTATGCCGTATAGGCAGTTGCTGTCACAGTCATTTCCTGTGCTGCTTCTGATGATGGTGCTTCTGCACTTGTGTTCTGTACAGCCGTTTCTTCAGCTGGTGCTGATGTTTGTTCAGGAGCTGAAGTTTGTGCTGGCGCTGATGTTTGTACTGCCGCTGCCTGTGCAGTGCCGCCTTTTACAACAAATTCTTGACCTGGGAAGATCAAGTCGCTGGTTAAACCGTTCCAGCTTATTAATGCATCTAATGAAATCCCGTGAGTATTAGCGATTTTATAAAGCGTGTCACCACTTACAACGGTATAAGTAGCTTTTTCTTCAGAAGCTGAACCGCTAACCTTTAACTCTTGATTAGGGTATATAATTGTGGAAGCTAAACTGTTCCACTCTTTAAGATCTTGCACACTGACGTTATTTGACTGAGAAATCCCCCACAACGTGTCTCCTCTTTGTACCGTGTGAGATGTTGCTGCTGATGCTTGACTTGCCGCTCCGGCAGTCAACGCTGCGATTGCTGTTAGTGCAACGATTTGTTTTTTCATGAAATGAAGCCCTCCTTTTCACTAACAGGAGTAATCATAACATCTATAGATTGCGAGAGAATGTCAAAACTATGTAATTGAGTTAACAATTAGATTACAACTAAAACTGTGCTTCACTCATTGACACCTGTACGTGAGAAAACTATACTTGGAATATCTTTGTGAAGGATGTTTCATAGCAAAAAAAGAGTAGAATAGGAGTTGGACGTAGGATGGAACGTGTAGTGAATTTTTCGGCAGGACCTTCTGCCTTACCCCTTGAAGTACTAGAGCGAGCGCAATCTGAGCTAATCAATACGCGCACCTCAGGTATGTCGATTATGGAAATGAGTCATCGATCAAAGATATTTGAAGGAATCCTTCAGGAAGCAAAAACGCGTTTACGATCGTTAATGAATATTCCAGATTCTTATCAAATTCTTTTTTTACAGGGTGGTGCTTCCCTGCAATTTTCGATGATTCCATTAAATTTATTACAAAAAGATCACCAAGCTGCCTATATTATGACAGGATCATGGTCAAAAAAAGCATATGACGAGGCAAAAAAGGTTGGTCAAGCTACGATCGTGGCATCATCAGAGGATGATAAGTTTCGGTCAGTTCCAGATTTGTCCTCACTCAAGCTGCCAGAAAATACTGCTTACCTTCATATTACCGGGAATAATACTATAGAAGGAACGAGAATTTCATCTCTTCCAAATATCGGAGACATTCCTATTATAAATGATCTCTCATCAAGTATTTTATCAGAGGAAATTGATGTTTCCTCATACGGCGTTATTTATGCGGGTGCACAGAAAAATTTAGGCCCTTCAGGTGTAACAATTGTGATTATTCGAGAAGACCTAATTGGACATGCTCCTAAATCCACTCCCACAATGCTGAATTATGAAACTCATTCGAAAGCAGATTCACTCTATAATACTCCGCCGACGTTTGGCATTTATATGATCAACCTTGTGCTTGAATGGATCGAATCTCTCGGAGGCGTTAAAGAGATGGAAAAACGCAACCGTCATAAAGCAGGGCTTCTCTATGATGCGATTGACCAATCCAATCTATTCAAGTCACCCGTCAATAAAGCGGATCGTTCCCTTATGAATATTCCATTTACAACGGGTAATGATGAATTAGATAAAGCTTTCGTAAAGTTTGCTGCTGATCGCGAGCTATTGGAGTTAAAAGGACATCGTTCAGTTGGCGGTATGCGTGCAAGTATTTATAACGCCATGCCAGTACAAGGTGTACAGCGATTAGTCGATGCAATGAATGAATTCGAAAAAACACATGCGGTATCAACAATCAAAGATTGATATTCAGCTTCTAGGAGGACTTCAAAAGTGACTCATCATATTAAAACGTATAACCAGATTGCCAATGCAGGACTTTCTCTTTTAGACGAACAATATAAAGTTAATGCAGCTGACGCGGATCCAGACGCGATTCTTTTAAGAAGCCACTCACTTCATAACGAACCACTCCCTTCTTCTGTTCAAGCCATTGCAAGAGCAGGAGCCGGAACAAATAACATTCCTGTTGAAAGCTTCACTGAACAGGGTGTGGTCGTCTTTAACACGCCAGGAGCCAATGCAAATGCCGTTAAAGAGCTTGTTCTATCTTGCTTAATTGCTTCTGCTAGAAATCTTTTTAGTGCTATTACATGGACGAACTCCTTAAAAGGTTCAACGAATGTAGCACAGCAAGTAGAGGCGAACAAAAAAGCATTTATTGGAAACGAAATCCGCGGAAAAAAACTCGGTGTTATCGGCCTTGGAAATATCGGATCCGTCGTAGCAAACGACGCACTTTCACTCGATATGGATGTTGTAGCCTACGATCCGTTTGTATCTGTTGATGTAGCCTGGATGATTTCAAGGAACGTTCAGCGTGTACACAATCTTGAGGAGCTTTTAGCTACTTGTGATTACATTACCATCCATGTTCCACTCTCTGAAAAAACAACAGGATTTATTGATGAAAAGGCCTTTAAAGCAATGAAAAAAGGCATTCAATTTATCAACTTTGCCCGTGGTGAGCTTGTTGATGAGCAAGCACTTGAAGCCGCCCTTAAAGACGGCACTGTCGGAAAATATATTACAGATTTCCCGAATGACCGAATCTTTGAGCTGGAGAATGTTGTAGCCATTCCTCATTTAGGAGCATCAACGCTGGAATCTGAAGAAAACTGTGCCGTAATGGCGGCAACGCAGCTGAAGAACTTCTTAGAAACAGGTAATATCCGAAATGCAGTAAACCTGCCAAATATTGATTTACCTCTTACATCACCAGGCAGATTGACCATTATGCATAAAAACGTTCCTAACATGGTAGGTCAAATTTCAACCCTGCTGGCAGAACGTGCATTTAACATTGCAGACATGGTAAACCGAAGCCGTGGAAGCTGGGCATATACACTGATTGATATTGATAATAAACTAACAGACCCAGAAGCAGTGGACATCTTAAACCGCCTTCAAAATATCGAGGGAGTCGTAAGAGCCAGACATATCGCAAACGGATGGCATAAATAAGAAAAGCGCAAGCGCCCGCTTAGCCCCGACCAGCATAAGAAACACTGGACTGGTCGACGCTTTTTGTCGACTAGGGCAGTGGGGCTTATGACCTCGAGGGGCTGGGGGCTGGAGCTGGACAATCAAGAAAAGCGCAAGCGCCCGCTTAGCCCCGACTAGCATAAGACACACTGGACTGGTCGACGCTTTTTGTCGACTAGGGCAGTGGGGCTTATGACCTCGAGGGGCTGGGGGCTGGAGCTGGACAATCAAGAAAAGCGCAAGCGCCCGCTTAGCCCCGACTAGCATAAGACACACTGGACTGGTCGACGCTTTTTGTCGACTAGGGCAGTGGGGCTTATGACCTCGAGGGGCTGGGGGCTGGAGCTGGACAATCAAGAAAAGCGGAGATCCAGATTTATTGGATCTCCGCTTTTCTACTTTTGGGGAAATTCTGCTTATTTTTGGTTAAACACCTAGAAGCTTTACAGGGGGTTTCTTCCAGATGAAAAGTCACTCTTTTCCTCCTTTTATTTCAGAATAGTTTTACTTAAAATTTATTTCCTCTACCCCTTCAAAACTTTTTAAACGACATAAAAAGACCCCAGCTCACGATCCGCTGGGGTCCTACGATTAACTTACTTCACTATTACTTGTACCAATTTTTACGCCATCTCTTATAACTAGCTGGCGAAAATCCTGCAAAAGCTCCTGTGTGACCGGTCCAGGTACACCCTCGCCAATCGTACGGCCATCTACATCAACAACCGCAATGACTTCAGCAGCTGTACCAGTCAGAAACACTTCATCCGCTGTATACACATCATGGCGTGTAAAAACCTGCTCTGTCATATCATAGCCCTTGTCGATCGCAAGCTCCATAATGGCATTACGGGTGATCCCTTCTAATGCACCAACATAGCCAGGCGGCGTCATAATTTTATTGTTTCGAACAATAAAGATGTTATCTGCAGAACCCTCTGCAACATAGCCTTGGTCGTTCAGCATAAGCGCTTCAGGAACACCAGCGAGCGATGCTTCAATTTTAACAAGAATATTATTTAAATAATTTAACGATTTTACTTTTGGACTTAGGACATCTGAGCGGTTACGGCGACTTGCCACCGTAACAATATTAAGTCCCTTTTCATATAGTGCTTCAGGAAATAACGCCAGCTTTTCAGCGATGACAATGACCTGTGGATCCTTACATTTAAATGGATCAAGCCCAAGATCCCCTTGGCCTCTAGATACAACAAGCCGAATGTATCCGTCCTGCAGCTCATTTTTTTGCAGCGTTTGAACGACAATATCACTTAATTCATCCAAGGTATAAGGGATTTGCAGCAAAATTGATTTCGCAGAATCCAGTAAACGCACCAGATGCTCCTTTAAGCGAAAAACATTTCCATCATATGCTCGAATTCCTTCAAATACCCCGTCTCCATATAAAAATCCATGGTCATAAACGGATATTTTAGCATCCTCTTTTTTCACAAATCCACCATTCATAAAAATCCACTGTTCTGCCATCCTTTTCACTCCTTTGTATCCTCTTCAACTACTGATGAGCACAATCATAACGCGGGTTTCAAGAAGGGTCAACACCTCGCTGTCACATTCTTCATTGTTATTAAAAATTTCAAAAATGTTAAAATGCGATCAAACCCTTGAGCCACTTGATATGTAAACGCTTCAATGTACAAAAGCTATTGTAAAATAAAATATTTTCAGAAAATAATAGTTGAACTCTTCTCAATCCCTATGTACAATGAAGAACATCTCATTGCAAGATTTGTCGAAAGGGCGTGTCAGTCACATGATTACATTTTTTGGAGCTTTACTATTTCTAATCGTAGGTTATTTCGTTTATTCAAAGGTCGTCGAGCGAATTTTTGGTATAGATGACGATAAACCTACTCCAGCATATACACAGCAGGATGGCATGGATTATGTGCCAATGCCATGGTGGAAGGGTTCTCTTATTCAACTATTAAACATTGCAGGACTTGGTCCGATTTTCGGCGCCATTATGGGTGCTTTATATGGGCCTGTAGCCTTTATCTGGATCGTAGTCGGCTGTATATTTGCAGGTGCCGTTCACGATTACTTCTCTGGAATGCTTTCACTTAAACATAACGGAGCTCAGTTTCCTGCACTTGTAGGAAAATATTTAGGAAAACCTGCTCAATCCTTTATCAATGTTATATCCATTATTTTAATGATGCTTGTTGCAGCTGCATTTACTGCAGGTCCTGCACAGCTGATTGCACAAATTACACCGCTTAACTTTACAGTGGCACTCATTTTAGTATTTGCTTATTTCTTACTTGCTGCACTCTTGCCAGTCAACAAAATTATTGGCAAAATTTATCCACTTTTCGGTGCGATCATTATATTTATGGCAGTAGCGATTGCGGGGGCACTTGTTTTTTCAGGACAAAGTATTCCGAATTTGACGTTTTCTAATCTTCATCCTGGCGAATTGCCGCTTTGGCCTTTATTGATGGTTACCATTTCTTGCGGTGCTATTTCTGGTTTTCATAGTACCCAAAGTCCAATTGTCGCCCGTACGCTTAAAAAGCAATCGGAAGGACGAAAAGTATTTTACGGAGCCATGGTTGGTGAAGGAGTTATTACCCTCATCTGGGCCGCTGCTGCAATGACCTTCTTTAGCGGTACTGGTGGTCTTCAAGCCGCAATCGCAGCTGGAGGTCCAGCAGGTGTAGTAAACGAAATGTCTACAAGCCTTCTTGGCACGCTCGGTGGTATCCTAGCCATTTTAGGTGTTATCATCCTGCCGATTACAACAGGTGATACAGCCCTGCGTTCTTCTCGTATGATGCTAATGGATTCATTGTCTAAGGCTTCAAAAGCTTTTCAAGGAAAAAAAGGTGTTGTGATTTCAACGCTGTCAGTTACGATTCCAACCATTCTTCTAGCATCCATTGACTACTCATTCCTATGGAGATATGTTGGCTGGAGCAATCAGGTTGTCGCAACTGTCATGCTATGGACCGCAACCATGTATCTATTGAAAAATCAAAAGTTTCATTGGATTACTTCGATTCCAGCACTGTTTATGACAGCAGTCGTCACAACCTACATTTTTTATGCACCAGAGGGATTAGGACTCGATTACACCCTATCGCTCATTCTCGGATCACTTTTATGGTTAGCCGTTGCCATCTGGTTCGTTATCCAGCTATGGAAGCACCGTGATTCAGATATTCAAGCAACCGTGGATCATCATTGATCTCATTATTAAGCTGGACCAAAAAGACAAGCAGCTGAGCTGCTTGTCTTTTTTTGAAGTGGATATAAACGTGTGGCCTATCCATTTTTTTATGGAATGGAGTGCAATCATGGAAGTGAAACGCTTTTGTTCGCTAAAGGGGTCTGACCCCTTTAGCGAACAAAAGCATCAAGAAACCCAATAGCAACAGAGTTTACTCTAATATACCCGTTCGCTGAAAAAAGAAGATCGTAGGCAGCAGGAAGTTCTTAACGTGTCTTTTTTACCTAGAACATTCTTTGCAATATCAAATTATGACAAAAATTACGATTTTCCCTGCATATTGTTAAATATTGTGTTGTTATAAGTTAGTTAAATATCATTTTCATTAAAATCCACCGAATCGATTGAAACGTCCACATATTACGAATACAATTTGAAAAAGGAGGTAATTACTTTAATGAAATATTTGCTTGCTTCTAAAACCTTTGATTCTCCAATTTTTATATTGCGATGAAATTACAGCCCTCCAATGAACGAGTATGTTCTTTAAATCCTATAGCTCCAGCTGCTAGCTCATGTTTACAAAAGAAGAAACGAAAAGACTCTTTATTTTATTGACTTTGTTAAACGTGTCTGTTGATTCAAACACGCAGTGTCACCTAGTCTTAGGAGCATATATTGAGTTTTTCACAAAGTCACTAGGAGGTGCATACAACAGTGAAACTTCTTAATATCCTCTGCCCCATTTCCACAGGAATTTTTTCACTTTATATATTCATAAAGTTTTCTACAAATCTCTTGCCCCCTGCATTTAGTGAATCCTTTTACTTAGAGTTTATTATGGCATCTAGCATCATCGGCCTCTACACCTTTCGAAATTGGCGAATTGACGCCAGAGCCGAAGAGGCCTATCACGCAAAAACACCCGGCTATAACCGAAAATAATCGGTCATAGCCGGGTGTTTTATTTTATTCATATACTTTTGTTCGCTAAAGGGGTCTGACCCCTTTAGCGAACAAAAGTATTGTACCCAGCAAAAAAAGCGACGAGCAGATGAACTGCTTGTCGCTTTGTCTGTCGCTTGCCGTTTAGTGCTGATAGTAGTGTAATGAAAATTTCTCTTTATCTAACTCAAGGTATTTTTCCAATACGACTCGGGTAGCGGGTATGTGCCGTTTGGCTTTAATGTTCACTTTATACACTGTTTCTTCTGTCCAGTCATTTCCTTTGGATGATCCGATTATTTTTATTTTTTCCTCGCTTTCCGGCAATTGAACGACTATGTCTCTTCCGGATTTCTTGGCAAGTCCCTGTTCAAAATCAACAATCGAAAAATACTCGTTTTCAAATGGCAAATTCCCAAGACGAATGGATAGTTCATCTCTGTTTTTCGCTTTGATGTAAAATGAAAGTTCTTCATTTACTTTAGCACGTTTTTGCGGAGCATACAGTTCAATTTCGTCTGGCTGTTTGATGGGCAATTCAAATAGCTTAGATCCCATCGCGTAATAGATAGATCCATTTGTTCCAAGAGACATCAGGTTCACCGTGCCGTCGACGAGCTGCTGAGTATTTAATGTTTGTGGATCAACGACTGTCAGCTTGCGGTTAAGGGTTGTGTACAGTAAGCCATCATTGCCCCACTGCAAGTAAAATGGACGGAATTTACTGCTGTTAAAGGCTGTCTCATATACAATTTTACTTTTCACTACCTCGAATGTTTCTGGATCCATTGCGAAGATGATCCCATCAATAATCCCCCATAACAAACCGTCCGGACCAAAGGATAGATCGCCAATCATTTGCATTTTATTCGTGTAGCCAGGTATTTCAGGAGTGAATTCCTTTATTACCTGACCCGTTTCTACATCAAAAACAAACATTTTGGCTTCATCGGCTGCTGGATTAATTCCGAGCCCTCCTGTAATGGAAGTCCCGCCAAATAATTTACCGTCTTTATACGCTAAGCCAAATATGCTTTGGTCTTTGACGATATTGCGATAGGTTTGAGATTCAATGACCATTTCGCCCTTTTTATTTTCTTCTTCACTTACAACCGTTATGGCACCGCCAAGCTTGCCGTAGCCAGGAATGGTTCCAATAAACAATTGATTATCTCCTGTTGTCATAGCAAATGGCCGGTCCTGTTCATCTTCTATATCAAGAAAAAGTCCCGGGTTCCCTAAGCCATTTTCCTGATAATCAAATGGTTTATTAGGATCGTAACGATACATTTTAGCGCCAGGATATGTCCCAAAATAAATATTTCCATTATACTCATGGATGCCCTCTGATTGATGGAATGCTTTATTTGAGTAGACATATTCCTTTGATTTCTGATCAAAAACACTCACTCCACGCTGATAACCGCCTGCATAAACCTTTCCATCAATGGCACTCAAGGCATTGATTGCAACTCCCCGCGCTTCCACTTCAGGAAAATGCAGCTCATACCAATCATTTGTTGGATTGTAGAAAAAGGAGTCAGTAAATGCTGCCATGCCGGCAAGGACTGTTTGTCCGGCATTTTCTCCTTCGTTAAGCGTAATCCATGCATGAGCCTTCACCGAGGTATCCCCTGGCACTGGTGGTATATTTTCCACTTTTGCTGTCGTATTTTCAGCCATGTTATAAGTAAATAATTCATCACCGTTTTTGTAGTAAATTAAAACCGGATTGTATGGAGAGGGTGGAGACATTTTAGTCTGAAAATCAATTGTTTTTAAATGTTCTCCCGTTTCTTCATCCATTACATACATTTTTGAACCGTTGTGAACGAATAATTTCCCGCTATAAACCTCAATTTCTCCAATTGTCGTTTTTTGCCCGGAAACCGGGATCTCCAGTTCCGTTTTTTCCCCAGTTTTACGTTCATATCTGATAAGTGCTGCGTCCGTTCCAATCCCTGTATAAACATATTGATTACTGACACCGAGTCCGCGTGCGTATTGCTGTCCTTCTTTCATCGGACCTAAATCCGTATACTCCCCAGTTGCAATGTCATATTCAAACACTTTACTGTTTGGATAGGTGGCACCATAAATCTTACCGTCACTGCTTGGCTCCAGATCCCAAATGAATTTATCAGATGGATTAACTCCTAGATTTTCAATTCGTTTTTCTGCTGGAAGATATCGATAAACAACGCCATTTGTTGTACCGGCAAAATAAACATTCCCATCACTTGCAACCTCCACTGTCCATGCCACATCAAGACCAGGCATTTCCTGCGAAAATAAATGCTCTCCCGTTTCCGCATTCACAGCATAAAAGACAGCCGGGGAGCCAGTAACCACAATGTACTGTTCATTCACTCCATTATTTACACCATAGGCTGCACCTTGCGACAAAGGAATTTGAACAGCTTCCCCGTGGTCAACAGGAGCTTCGAATTTTTCAGTAACAGGAACTACAGGCTGGACAATTTTTTTGTAAAGTTTCACATTATCAACATAGGCTTTGCTTGTCCCGCCGGCTCCCATATAGAACCAGATTTTTGCTCGAGTTGCAGTTTCTGGAGCAGCCCCATCAATCGTAAGAGTCCTCCATTGTCCTTCGGTATTTGCTAGTTCTGTTGCGGAGCCGACCTCTCTGCCATTTTGATCGAAAAACTTAATATAACCTCTGACACTTTTGCTTGCGACAAAAACCTCAGATGTCATGCGATACGTCTCTCCAGGCTCGATCGTGACATAGTGGCTTGTCAAACCAATGGAAGCAGATGTGCTTTGGTCATCAATTAATAAACTATGATTTCCGCTGAAAACAGGATCTTCTACAATCTCCACAGCCGTTCCTGCTGCAGGGTTCACCGGAACTCTGTCCCAGCCTGGAATCACATTATTCTGTAATACTTCTTCAAAATCACCATTTAACAAATTCATTTGTTCTAAATCAAATTCTTCTGCCTGAACAGGGGAGTGACTGATCATAAGGATTTCAAAAAACAATACAAGACTGGCCGTCAGCATCAACGCAATTTTAAATGCTTTCATTTTTTTCCTCCTTTTAATCAGTGCTAACACAAACTCTTATCTAGATTAAAACAATGAATATATTAGCGTTTATTTAATATCGTAACACCTTCATATGCCGCAAATGCAATTTCAGCAGCACGTAGACCATCTTCTCCGGTAATAGATGGCGAACGTCCTTCTTTTACGGTATCAACGAAATCACGAATTAATCCCATATCCATATCTTCTCCTGATACGACATGCTCATAGGCTCGTCCTGATTTTCGATACACATGTCCTCTTTCACCAAATCCGTCAGCATAGAGTGTTTTCTTTGTCCCGATTACTTCTATTGTTACGTCTCCCCAGGATGGAAATCCGGATGGGCGGGACCAGCTCGCATCATGAGAGGCAATAATCCCGTCCTCAAAAATGAGCGTTAATAGGCCCATATCATCAATTCCATCTGAACCGAATTGCGTTCCCCATTCTGCATGCACTTCTTTTACTTCCGAACCGGTAATCCAGCGCATGATGTCTGCCATATGGACCGTGTGATCGAGCAAGGCACCGCCGCCTGACAAAGCTGGATCCGCAAACCAACCTCCTGGGTTCTGTCCACGGTTTGTAGTCCGGATTGCAACAATCTCTCCTGCCTCTCCTGCTTCAACCGCTTCCTTCAGTCTTCTGATCGGCGCCGCGAACCGGACTGGAAACGCGGTTTGCAGGATTACTTGCTGATCGTTACACGTACGAATCATATTTTCCGCTTCTTCGGTTGATAAGGATAACGGTTTTTCACACATAATGTGCAGCCCGGCTTTTGCAGCAGCAATAACTTGGTCGTGGTGGTGTACATTTTCACTGCAAATAATGACGGCATCCAGACCTGATCTAAAAAACTCTTCAAAACTATTATAAAATGCAGCATTAAATTGTTCAGATGCTTCCTTTCCTCTTACTGAATTATCATCCCAAATAGAGATTAGATTGACATTTTCCTGCTTTAATTGAAGCAGGCATTGTGCATAGCTATAAGCGTGCATATGGGCAAAGCTCATGATGCCAATATTCATGTCCATTCCCCCGTTCTCTCACTAATCAGCTGGCGCACGGCTTCACGTTCTTTAAACCCTTCACCTGCCGGCCATGCGAAATGGATGCAGGAAGCAATGTCCACTTCGGGAGCAGCGGACACCCCGCTATAGGGTTCACTGCTATTGTATTGAAACGTTCCTTCCATACTGCTCCATTCCATTTTCATAGCAGCCGTTCTATCAACAGATGCTGTTAATTCCCAATGAACGGCAGCCAGGGACTCAAAACGAATGAGTGCAATTATGTGACGCGGCCCATTATCCTTCATGTTTTCCGTTACATGCAACCGTTCTGGCAAACCAAACCATCGCGTCATCATCATGATATCTTCCTCAAGCCAGGAATGAGCTGCGTTTTCTATGCGATGCATTCGAAGCACCCCATTGCGTGACCATGATTCTTCTTGAAAAAGCTGATCAAGAGCCGGAAAGGCTTGCTCTCCAAAGCCAAGTGAGAAAAGCCTGTCACTGCTCTCTATTTGCGCACTGACTGAGGCATAGCTGGCCTCTTCCTGAATTTTATTTTCACGAATTCTTTTTCGATCCATCCATTCTGGCAGCTTGCTAACCATGGTTTACCTCTCCAATCCAGCGTTCCAGCCGTTTAATTGTTTCAATATTCGCTACTTCCGGTTCAGCGTATCCTTCATATTCAACGGATAAAAAGCCGTTATAGCGTGCTTCAGATAGACGATGAACAATGGACTGTGCCGGCACAAGACCGTCACCAGCAACTTCGCCAATCCATTCCTCACCTGATAAAGAGCGAAACCCTTTCAGCTGCTCCTCAGGAAGCTTTTTTCGAAAATCTTTAAAATGAACGTGGAAAATATGCGGCATAAGCTCCTCAAGCGAAGCAAGCGGATCTCCTCCAACGAGCAAAAAATTTCCTGTATCAAATGTGGAACCAACAAATGGGGATTGAACCTCTTCTATAATGGAACGAACCTGTTCACTTTTCCCTGCTAAAAGTCCATGATTTTCAATGGCTAACCGAATACCAGCCTGACTCGCTTCTTCTGCACATCTTGACAGTCCTTCCACAATCCAGCTGCGCCCTTGGTCAAATGTGATCCCTTCCTTTACATCGCCACAAAACACACGAACGATAGAGGTTTCCAGCATTCGTGCTGTTTCAATCGCCCGAAGCACCTTTTCCTCTTCCTTCCTTCTTTCGGATGCATCAGACTGCACAAAATCATTTGAAACATCATAGGCAGAAACCGCGATCCCCGCTTCATTCAGCCATTTTTTTGCTTCAAGCAGTTCATCGTTTTTGCCATCGCTGTAAAAGTCCAGCAGCTCCGCTCCCTGCACCTCATGCTTAATGAGAAAATGAGCGAAATCCACTGCCGTCCATTGTTCTTTTTTTACAAGACCGTTCATACTGTACATGCTAATACTCGTTTTCATTGATTTTCCCCTTTCCTATAAGAATAGGTACTCATTTTTTCAGCTGTGTACGCGAGCTTTTTCTCCTCGTGAAACGGATTTACCTCATGCACATAACCGTGGTATACCTCGATATGTTTTTCTTTTGATGGAGAAGCATCGAAAACATTGAACACGGTTGAAGGAGGCGTCACCTTATCAGCGGTTCCAATCGCCATATATAACGGACTGGTTATCTTGCTTGCAAAATGAACCGAATCAACATAAGACAGCGTTTTCATCAAATCCTCCCAATTTCTGCGAAGCGGATCATGCCGTTTGCCGTACTGAACAATTTCCATATAGGGTCCTTCAGATGCCTCTTCCACCGCATCCGGAAAATCAGATAAAAACGGCCAGTCGCTTAAAATAAATGATGGGTTGTAACAATCATCGTCCATTGTCATTAACGCGCCCGAAGCAAGCGCCAACCCTCCGCCCTGTGATGAGCCATTTAATATCACGTCTTGTACGGAAAACGGAAGCCCTCCTGATAAAAGCCACTGTAACTGAAGCCATCCGTCTTTTATGACATTTGTAAAATAGTATGTTTCCGGAGCATCTGCGCCGAGCAGCATCCATCCCGGTACTGCCGCTGCCCTCCTGTAGCGTGCATGGTCTGGTGAGAGTCCCTGTCCGCGTACATCAAACACAGCAACCGCCAACCCGAGCATCGCCCATTTGAGAAAATATGAAGGAAAACCCTTATCTCCCGTATAACCAGGGTAGCAGATCATCAGCGGGCCTTTTTTTAAATGCTTTGGAAGCAAGCAAATGCCATTGATCGGTGTCCCGTCAAATGAAGTAAAGGTGCAGTTAAGAAGGCGGATCGAAGAAATAGGATAGTCCCTTTCCGTCCATTCCCCCTGCCACTCCGATTTTTCAGCTTTACGTTTTTGTGCCGACCAAAACGCTTCAAAATCCAATGGGAAATAAGTACTTTTATCCACGAGAAGCCGTCTCTGCTGTCACTTTAAATCCATCCGGCCAATCAATTTCTACACCGTGATCGGTTAGCTGCTGTTGAAAAGCAGTCAAATGCCCCTCGTCCTCACGAATGGCGGATGCCAGTAAATGATGCTGCAGCGCATACGATACAGCTTCACCAGCAGCTTCACCGATATTCCATTCCACTGGATGAAGGCGGAAGCAGCCATTTGTAATATGCGTAGTGCCGATATTTTTGCATGCTCCGAGGACATTGTCGGCATCAACCGGAATCAATGCACCGAGCGGAATATGAAAAGGAAGAGCTGGAATATCCAAATAATTATTCCCGGACATACTTGGATGAAGATCGATGCTGTATGAGCCAATCCCTACTGAATCATTAAAACGGGTGCCAAGACCTTCAGGATGAAAAGAAGGTGATACATCCTGCTCTTTGACTGTCACATGCGCATTCATTCTTCTTGATTCCCGTATATATGGGGCTTTTGCCAGCCCATCCTCTGTATTAAATACATCCATTCGCAAACGAAGACCCGGATATCCGATGCCTCCATCTGGAAGCGGAGCCTCTGTTTGCAGCCAATATAAAAGAGATAAACTAAGCTGCTTTGCCCGGTAAATATGTTTTTCCTTTTCTTCCTCGGACACATCGTAAATATTGCCAAAGAAATAGTCATTTTGTGGCCAGTTCATTAAAGAGATATCTCCTGATTCCCCTTGTTCAAACTGTGTAGCAGAATAGCAGCGTCTATAGGTCCATAATGGAAAATGCCCGTCCTCTCCAAACAAGCTGTACGGCCTCTTTTCGCCTGTATGCGGATGCGGAGCATAAAAGCTTAGCATTGCATCCGGCCAAATATCTGGTTTACACGATTTCCAGTAATCATACATCTCCGGCTTTTCGATCACATGTGATTCGCCAGGGCGATGCTCCATTGCAAGAACATATGTAAAGGCCTGAATATCTAACGGGTCAGCTGTTTCTCTCGCGTGAGGCTCCCCTGTTTCACTTTTTGCTTCGGCTCCTGTACGATACGGAAGATCCAGTAATGCAAGCAATTCACCTGTTTCAGTTGCATCGATAAAATAGGGCGCTTCCACTCGGCTCTGATTATTTTCATGAATAAGCTCCAGTGCAACCGCATTTCTTTCACGGCGTTCTCCTGCTAAAATACGTGTATTTAGTTTGATTGTCAGCAGTCCTTCATTTACATGCGGCTTCAGCATTTCAAGTAGAACCTCCGCCGAAACTCCCGGTTCATGACAAATCTTGCTTACAAGTGCTTCACCTGGATTAAATTGTGATGATTTAGCTGAAGCAAGCACCGGAGTTTTATTCAGATAGTGGCTTCGAATACGATCTCGATATTCTCGGTAGGAAGCTGTACAACCAAACTCCTCGATCCACGGATGCTCATCAGGCGGTACTCCCTGCGCAGAGGACTGCCCTCCAAGCCAATCCGTTTCCTCTATTAAAAGGACGCGAAGCTTGCCACGACATGCGGCCAGTGCAGCGGCACAGCCGCCAAGACCTCCTCCTGCAATCACAACATCCCATTTCATCCCGTCACCCTCTTTCATCAAATCGTATTTCGGAACCATTTTCAGCAGATTGATAGACTGCTTCCAGCATTTTCATTACCGTCACACCGTCCTCCACCGGACTTAAAATTTCGCCTTCACCTCTACACGCTGCAACAAAAGCAGCTACTTCGTTGGAGAATGCTTTTTCAAAATCAAAGCTTAACTGGTCTATTTGCGGAGAAACATTGACAATTGTATTATGTTTTTCTGAAACAATCGCAAGCTCGGGTTCAATTTCTGCTCCGCCTTTATTTCCATATATTTTCACACTTATCTCATCCTTTACAGCATGGAGGGTGAAGCTCACATCAACAAATAGGGAAGCCCCATTCTCAAATTTAATGATGGCAGACGCCAGGTCCTCTACCTCATTAATCGTAGGATCATAATCAGCAGCTTGATAGAAAGAAAGATTCTTAATATTAGAGCGGTTGCCTAGACGATGATAAACAGATCCCGTTACAGATACTGGCTTCGGTCTGCCCATCAAATACCAGCACACATCGATCATATGAACGCCTAAATCGATCAGCGGGCCGCCGCCTGAGCGGGACTTGTCAGCAAACCATCCCCCAGGATTACCAAGTCTGCGGATGCAGGAGGCTTTTGCATAATAAATTTCACCAAGATCCCCTGCATCAAGAAAGGTTTTTAAAATTGCTGTATTGTCGCCATATCTTCTGACAAATCCAACCTGCAATAATTTCCCTGTTCTCCGTACAGCTTCTTCAATGGCCTCTGCTTCCTCAACATTCATGGACAAAGGCTTTTCAACAAGCACATGTTTTCCTGCTTCCAATGCAGCAATAGCAATTTCAGCATGGCTATTATTCCAGGTACAGATGCTGACTGCGTCTACATCACTTTTTTCAAGAAGCTCGCGATAATCCGTGTATAGCTCGCTAACGCCAAACTTTAATCCCTTTTCTTCCAGCCTTGACTGGTTCAAATCACAAAATGCCGTCACACGCACATGAGGATGTGCCATATACGGCTGAAGATGATAAGTAGAAATATTTCCTAATCCGATCATGCCTATTTTTAACGGTTCCATAACGCTTCCCCCTAATTAGATAATGATTTCCCGTTGCTCATCTGAAGAGTGATAGATTGCTTGAATCATTCGCAGTACGTCCATCCCTTGTTCTGCATCACATATTGGTCGTTCATTTGAACGAATACAATGAATAAAATGGTGAATTTCCTCCGCAAATGGATCGTTTTTTTCGATTTTAGGACGATGTTCAGTAAACAGCCCGTTTTCTTCCTTGAAAAGAGTAAGCGGTGTTAATCGAATACCTCCTTTGTCACCCAGGATTTCAAGCTGAATTGAATCATCCTGTTCCGCATTTGCCGACCAGGCTATTTCCAGCTGCACAATGAGCTTTTCGGAAAAACGAATCGTTGCAGCTGCAAAATCCTCTGTATCAAATGGATTGATTAAAGGAGAGGAAAGTGATGTCCAGTTAGATTGAAAACGAGTGTGAAGGGGACCAATGCCTTGAATCACGTGACCTGACACAGACTTAAGAGCAGGACAGCTCAAAAGAAACCAGATAAGATCCAAGGCGTGCACGCCAATGTCCATCATAGCCCCGCCCCCTGACAATCGGCTATTGGTAAACCAGCCTACAGGCGTACCTCGTTGTCTTCGAACCCGAACCCTTGCAAAATAGGGCGATCCGATAACCCCATCCTTCATCCACTCTTTTAAAATGACGGATTCGTTGCGAAAACGATGAGTCATTCCGACCATTGCCGTTACATTCTTTTGTTTGATTAATGCAAGCAGTTCATTCTCAACGACTGTACCAATTGGTTTTTCAATCAGCATGTGTATGCCGCGTTCTGCTGCAGCTTTTGCCAATGGAATATGACTGACATTTGGTGTACAAATGGCAACAGCATCCACATTTGCTTCATCCAAAAGCTTTATTGGATCAGAATAAACATTTTTTACACCCCAAGCCGTTTTAACATGTCGAATACGTTCCTCCGAAAGATCGGCTGCAGCCGTGACCTCCACTCCTGAGATAGCCGAAAAAGCTGGTAAATGAGCTTGCTCGGCAACTGCACCAGCTCCAATAATCCCAACAGTTATCTGTTTATTAGATGACATCAGGAATTTTTCCACCTTCATCATATTGAAAAACAGAGGTAAGTAAATTCTCGGAGTTGGTATCGTGCAAAAGAGTCTCATATGCAAGCTGAGCCTGTGAAAACAATTTTATTTCTTTAATATAAGGAGCAACTGTCACTCTCTTTTCCATCAGCAGCCTGATAAACTCTTCCATATTTCGTCCTTCCGTCCACCGAACAAATCCATACGGATAGTCGATTGCTTCTCTTTCATAAATGGGATCATAGCGCCCAGGACCTCCAGCACGTGAAATATAGATTTCTGCCTCTTTTCCAAACATCAAATTCCGCGGAAATGAAGGCTCAATATCACCAACGACCACAATTTTTCCTTTGTCACGCACCCATTCCAGGCTATTTTTTGTGATTTCTGAACGTTTGCCGCCCATGCACAAAAGAACTGCATCAACGCCACGACCACCCGTTCGTTTTGCGATCGCTTCGTTTAGCTTTTTACTATTTGTATAAACCTCTTTCCCTGTCATAGCAGAAAACTGTTTCGCTCGGTTTTCGTCTACCTCCAACGGGTAGACAGGATATGCTGCAGCTGCTGCTATTTGGGCTATCAGCTGTCCCAATATACCAAGTCCAGCCACCACCACTGATTCGCCAAAACGAAGATCCGCCTGTCTGAGCGCATGGATCGCAATCGTTCCCAATCCGACAAAAGCAGCTTCTTCCGGAAGGATTTCATCAGGGACCGGTATGCATAGCGTTTGGGGTACAAGCAAGTATTCTGAATGGGCAACATAGGGTGCACCGTAACACGCAACCAGCTGTCCGATCTCAAAACGTGAGCATCCCTCTCCCGCCTCTACCACCATTCCTGATGCACTGTAGCCGAGCGGAATGGTTTTCTCCTCGCTAATTGACAGCATGGAGAGCTCTGTACCCGGACTGATCACAGAGTAAGAAGTTCGAACCAGGACATACCCCTTTTTCACAGCAGGTATTGACTCATCTATTAATAAAATTTTCTCGTTTTGAGCGACGATCTTTTTCATCATGCCATGCATCCCTCCCTTCTAAGTCAAGATTGGTTCATATTCATTTGTGCACCTTGCACTCTTTCTTCTAATAAACGTGCTGCTCTTTTTCCAAGCATTTCTTCACTCATCATTCCTGAAAAATAATAACGAAGCTCTTTTCTTAAAATCTCAACGTCCGCTTGGGAAAGTCCAAGGGCTGAAAAAGGACTAAACGTCGGAACTGTTTCTCGATATAAATAATATCTGGATGGCTTAACGATCTTCTCATTGCCAGTTATTTCAGCTACTGACTTTCTGGCAGGAATACTGAGCGTTTCACGTCGGATAATTTCTTGAGCCTCTTCACCAGTCATATACCGAACAAAGCACTCAGCAGCCTGCTTTCTTGAAGATTGAGCATTCACTGCTAGACCAATCGATAGAAGGAGGGTTTTAGCTTCTTCCGCATAAGGTAAAGGAGCCAGATCAAAAGGAATATCAGATTTAGCCATCTCATTCAGACTAAAATAAGACGTCATCACCATCGACAGCCGCCCTTCTAAAAATAACGCCTCTGCGTCACGGTCACTATCCGAAAGAAACGTCTGCATCAAATCCTGCTCATCAAAAAGCTTTCTTAATAAACGCGCCGCCTTGATTAATCGCTGTTCTCCGTTAACTTTTCTCATCCCCTCTTCCCTTTGAAAGCGCAAGCCTTGCTGCAAAAGGAAAATGGGCCAGCGATTGACGGAAAGCGGATGAAAATAAAATCCTGCAAGCAGATCCACATTAGCCTTTTTCAAGCCATCCGCTTGCTGCAGCAGCTTCTCCCACGTCCAGCTGCTGTCCGGGTAGCCAATGTCAGCTTTATCAAAATGCTCCCGATTATAACAAAGTACAATCGGCGAAAAGGTTAGCGGTTGAACATATGTGCTTTGCTCTGTTTGAAAAGGTGCCGTGACAAAGGAATAAATGTCTTCTTCAATTGGCAGCGGTTCAAAATACGAATGTTGAATACCTTTGAATTTATCAAAGTCATTTAAGTTAATTGTCACAGCATCGATCATATCGTTTTCGAAAAAATCACCTACGTTCTGACGGTAATGCTCATAGGAAAGAGCAATGGTTTGCACCTTGATCGAAGGATAGGCTTCTTCAAATTTTTTCACCAATGTATGAAAACGAATTTCACGTCCAAGGGTAGGATAGTAACCAACACGCAAAATCGTCTGATCAAACGGACGATTCGACACAACGATGTTTCCTACTCTTGATTTCTTTACGATAAAGCCTTCTTGAACAAGAATTTCCAAGCCTTTTCGCACAGAATTTTTACTTAGCTGAAACTCCTCTACAAGTGCGAGTTCCGAGGGCAAATATTCGCCAACCTGAATCTCGCCTTTCATAATTGAATCCCGGATACTTTCCATCATGTTATCCAGTTTTTTTGTAAATTCTTCTCTTGATGTTTTTTTTACCATGGCAAATCCCTCAATTCATGCATTCTATTTCTATTATTTCATGCCTGTTAGAGCAATGCCCTTTACAAAATACCGCTGAAAGAATAAGAAGATCAGAAACGTAGGGATAAAGGATATAACGGAACCCGCCATCTCCACTCCAAAATTTCCTTCCTTAGTTAAAAGCGACGCCAGACCAACCGTTACCGGGTACATCTCCTGGCTTGTTGTAAAAATAAGCGGCGTTAAAAGATCATTCCAGTTTGCAATAAAAGCAAATGTTCCTACCGTTGCAATAACTGGCTTTGCAAGCGGCAGCATAACTTTAAAAAAGATGGTGAAATCACCTGCCCCATCCATCCGGGCGGCTTCCTCCAGATCTGCTGGAAGAGTCATCATATATTGCCGAACAAAAAATACACCGAGGATACCCCAGATTTCTGGCACGATAAGCGGATAATACGTATTAATCCACCCAAGCTCACTGAACATAATGTAACGCGGGATGATAAGAAGCTGACTCGGCAGCATAATGACGGCCATCATGAGCCAAAATATCCCTTCTCGGAACGGGAATTGCTTTTTGGCAAAAATATAGCCGAGCACAGCGGCAAAAAACATTTGGGAAAAAACCGGTATAAACGTAATCACAACAGAATTGAAAATCCACCGCAGAAACTCAGAGTTTGTTAATATATACGTGAAATTAGATAGTGTCAGGCTCTCATTTAATACCCAGCCGAATGGATTGCCGACAGGCATAATCATGCTCACAATCGAGCCGGATATCATGATGAGGAAAGGGCTTAGGAACAGAAAGCCCAGTATTAACAGCGGAATGTATACCACATTACCTTTTACGTGCATTCTCTTCCCTCCCTATTTATAGCTGACTTCTTTTCCAAAATATTTTCTCTGAATAATCGATATCGCAAAAATGATGAAAAATAGAATATAAGCAAGTACACTGGCGTAGCCTAACCGCAGATTCGTAAACCCTTCTCGGTACAAGTAATACACAAGCGTCGTTGTGGAATGATTAGGGCCCCCTTGAGTGAGAAGATAAGCCGAATCGAAAATTTGAAAGGAACCGATGGTGGTAATAACCGCCACATAAAAATGTATAGGCAGCAGCAAAGGAAAAGTCACACGCCAAAACATGTGCCAGCCGTTTGCACCATCGATTTTAGCTGCTTCATAAAATTCATGCGGAATCGACTTCAGTCCAGCATAATAATAAATCATCGTACTCCCACAAACCTTAAATATACTTAGTCCAGCCAGAACAATGAGCGCTTGGCTTGAATTTGAAAGAAAAAGCTGTGGCTCCGCACCAAACACGGATAACACACGATTGATCATTCCCTCTTCCGTCCCTCTAAAGAGCCACGCCCAAATGCCTGAAATGATAACAAAGGACGTCACAACCGGCAAAAAGAACACAGCCTTGAAAAAACCTGTTCCCTTCTTTTCCGTATTAATCAACAGCGCCAAAATCAAGCCAAGCGCCATCGTTGGAACAATGTAATAAAGAGAGAAAAGCACGGTATTCCAAACCGCTTTCCAAGCGAGCTCATCAGAAAAAAATGCTTTCCAGTTATCAAGCGCAATAAACTCCGGTGTCCCGATAACCGGCCATTTCATAAATGTAATATACAAGCTAAAAGCAATGGGAAAGAGCTGAAAAATCGCAAAGTGAATTAATATTGGAACGAGAAATATGTAAATCAACGCGTACTTTTGCCAATGACGCTTTAGTCTATCTTTACGCGAAATTTCGGGAATCGCTTGCTTACCCGATTGTATTGAACGAGCTTCCATCTTATTCACCCCCGGGTGATCTATGCTGCTTTTTAGGAAAAAACCGGTCCAGCGGAAAAGATGATGTCTATTCCCTTCCACAGGATCGGTCCATTTCCGACCTGCAGGAAAAATCTTCCCTGCAGTCAGGCATTACATTCTATCTATTTCAGACTGGATGGCAGCAGCTGCAGCATCCGCCGCTTCTTGCGGTGTCTTTGTCCCTTCCATCATGGCCTGCATCTCAGCCTGCACCAACGGAATAATGTTACGTGCTACAGGATGCATAACGCCTGGTTTTGTCACATCCAAATATTCTGTCAGCTGCATCATATCTGCATTTCCTTCAAAGATTGATGCACCAGACGCACGCGGCGGAATATACTTCGTTAATGTATTAAACGCTTTTGTATGCTCTTCATTTGTCATTTCTTTTACTAATAGGGAAGCTGCTTCTTTATTGTCGGAATTTGAAGCAACAACGAACATCCCGGTTGTACCAAATGTAGCCTGCTCTTCTTCCATAAGCGGCGGTCCCACAACATAGTCAGTGAACCCGCGATCTTCCATCGAACTAAAAGTCAGCCCTGTACCAAACACAGAAAATATATTGCCTTCAAGGAACGCTTCAAAGTGGCTAAGTGTGTTAATTGAGTCTGGAGGAATCACGCCATTTTTATACCATTCATTAACGAGTTCAAAAGCTTTGACGAATTTTTCACTGTTGATCAGCACTTCACCGTCTTCAGATAAAATGTCGCCTCCTGCTTGCCAGATTAATGGATAGATCGTAGCATTCGGTGTATTTGCCCCTTCAAAGGAGCGCCCATAATAGCCTGCATCTACTGCTTTTTCAGCCAGCGCATTAAACTCTTCCCATGTTGTTGGCGGATTTTCAGGATCGCCGCCGACTTCTTCAAGAATATTTTTGTTGTAGATTTGAGTTGTTACTTCTCTTAAGATCGGAAGTCCGTAAAGATCACCTTGATACGTGACCGCTTCAAGTGTAGTGTCAGCGTAATCATCTTGGCCCCAGTCATCCCCTATATAATCTGTAATTGGTTCAAGAACGCCCGTTTCAGCGAATTGAGCCATCATATCTGGTATCAAATAAAATACATCTGGTCCCTGATTTGCCGCTAAAGCCGTCAATAGCTTCTGCTCACGGTTTGCCCAAGGAATTTCTTCAAAATTCACTTCGACACCCGGATACTGCTCGTTAAAAGATGCAGCCATATCAGCAAAAACCTTCTCCTGATCCGCCTTTAAATCTGATGCAACATAAGGATGCACCCAAACCGTCAGTTCACCGCCAAATTCCCCATCCTCAGCAGCACCTTCTCCTTCTTCATCACTGCAAGCAGCCAATGACATTACCAGCAACAGCAATAAAAGCAAAAAACCACCCTTTTTAATCAACATTCATTTCTCCCCTTTGTTTTTGTTTTTTGGTTCATATCTGGTACTTAAAATAAGATTACGAGACCCATTATAATAAGTCAATACTATTTTTATAATGTTCAGAATTTTATTTCTGCTTATCTTTTACCATAATAATTTGTATATTTGTAAAATATTAATAACTACTGGTTCATTTTATGTGAACCAGTAAAAAAGACATGGAAAACCCACGTTACACCAGCTCGGGACATTTTTATTCTTTCACAGCCCCTGCAGTTGAGCCTTCGATTAAACGACGCTGAAAAATGAGATAGAAGATTACAACTGGAATAAATGACAGCACAATTCCCGCATAAAGCGCGCCCCAGTCCGTGTGATACTGCTGCCTCATCATAATATTGGCAAGCTTTACTGGCAGCGTTTTCAATGGATCGTCACTTAATAAAATGAGCGCAAGTATATACTCGTTCCAAATACCTACAAAATTAAAGATTGCCGCGGAGATAAGACCTGGCTTTGCGAGCGGCAGCATAATCTTCCAAAACGCTTTAATCGGGCCGCAGCCATCAATTGTAGCAGCCTCTTCTAATGTGTGAGGAATCTGATTAAAAAAAGCAATCAGCATAAAAATAGTAAAAGGCAGAGAATACGCAACGTAGACTGCGATAAGCCCAAGATGAGAATTCACGAGTCCAAGATCGTTCATCAATAAGAAAAGCGGTGCCATCGCTAGAAAGGTAGGCAGCATCAGCCCGGTCAAAAATGTATTTTGAATCGCGATGCGGAAACGAAATCGCTTTCTGCTTAACGCATAGGCTGCCATAGCTGAAATTATTACAATGAAAAAAACCGTAATAACTGTGACAAAAATACTGTTTAAAAACCCGATCCCTAAGCCTCCATCAGTCCAAGCCCTGACATAGTTATCAAGGGCGGGAACGGTTGGCAAAGAAAACGGCTCAAGCAGGATCGCCGCTGATGGTTTAAGAGAATTGATAAACACCCAAAGCACCGGCAATAAAATGAGCAGACTGCAAAGGATTAACAGCAGATGAGAGCCTAGATTTCGAGTTGCTCTGTTCAAACCTTTTCCCCCCTTGTCAATCTAAGTGTGAGCATTGATGCGATAAAAATTAAAATCAGGAAAATCACGCCCAATGCCGAAGCATAGCCAAAATTAAAATTTTGAAAGGCTTGTTCATAAATATAGAGCGAAATCGGTTCAGTCGATCGATTCGGACCGCCCGAGGTTAAAAGCTGCGGCATTTCAAATATCTTCAATGTATTAATCAGCGTAAAAACAATGACAACCTGAAGAACATCCTTTAATAAAGGGAGAATAATATAAAAGCTTTTTTGCCATTTTCCCGCCCCGTCGATTTCGGCTGCTTCCGTCAGTTCCTCCGGAATATTAAGAATCGCTGCCAAAATAAGCACTGTATAGAACCCTACCATGCTCCAGACATTAACAAAAACAACGCTGCCAAATGCTGTCTCAGTCCGCCCCAGCCATTCAGTCGTATACTGCTCCAAGCCAATCGCATTTAATAAGCCATTTAGCATGCCGCTCACTGGATTAAAAATAGTAGCCCACAGCATAGCAATGGCGACACCCGGTAAAATATACGGAAAAAAGACTGTCGCCCGATAGGTATTCAACCAGCGGGATTTTAATAGATTTGCTATCGTTAATGCAAGGCCGATCGAAATGATTAAAACAAGCGGAACCTGAAAAAGAATATACTTACCTGTAATCTTCATTGCGTTTATAAAAATAGCATCTGACATCATTCGCTCATAATTTCCAAAGCCAATCCATGTTTTTTCCCCGAGACCACGCCATTGATACATACTCATCCACAAAGCTTGAATAGATGGATAGAGTACAAAAAGCCCGTACAGGAATAATGCTGGACTAAGAAAAAACACAAGGGCAAGCCTGTCCCCTTTTCTTTTCATATTAGCCTCTCCTTTTAAAACCGGGGATGACAGGATTGTCATCCCCGGCCTTGTCTACCAAGAAAACTCCATTTTTTGAATACTGCTGTCATCACGAACCTGTGCAGCAAACTCCTCTGCCCTTTGAGTAAATTCTTCCGGTGTTATTTCATTCAGCATCAAGCTTTGGTAAATATTAATCATATTATTTGTCATTTCCGGATACGAGTCATTAATGGCTGTTGGTGCATAGCTGCCTTCCGCTTCCTGCATGACAGTAAGTGCGCTCTTCAGTGCATCGGAGGAAATCGCATCCTCTGTATTTTTCACGACACTCGCCAGCCCTCTTGATTCGACCATTTTCTTTACTTCTTCACTGCTGGAAAGGAATTTTAAAAATTGAACGGTCTCTTCTTTATTTTCACTGTCCTCTGTCACATACCAAGCACCGCCCCAGCCTGTTGAAACAGGCGCTAAAAATTCCGCATCACTGCCTTCCCAAATCGGCTGATTCATGGCACGAAGCTTAAAGTCTTCTGGAATGATGTCGCTCATTTCCCCTTCAAGCCATGTCCCAGCAGTAGCAAACAACGCTTGGTTTTGGAAAAACAACGTTTGTGCCTCTGTATGTGATAAGCCGAAGGTCCCTTCTAGGAACAATCCTTCTTCCACCATTTTTTGTGATTCACGTGCAGCCTCTGCAAAGGCTTCAGATGTCCATGCACCCTCCTTCAGGTTAAACGCATCTAAAACAGCCTGCTTGCCTCCTATACGCTCAACCAGCGGGATAAAAATCCCGTTAAAATAATATCCTGGGTGCATACCAGGCACGGCAAATAAAGGAATTTCTTTTTCAGCTGCCTGATCTTTTAACACATATAAGTCCTGCCACGTTTCTGGCGTTTCCCATCCGTTTTCTTCAAACAGTGCTTCGTTATACCACCAAACATAGCCTGAGGAGAAAACAGTAGGGATTCCAAGTGTTTTGCCGTCTCTTTTCAGGTTGAACTGCCCTTGTTCAAACGTATCCAGCCATTTTTCTTCTCCACTATATGAATCTTCTTCAAGGTAGTCATCCAAACCCAAAATTTTACCATCATTAATGACTCCCATAATGTCAAAGCTTGGACCAGGAACCATTAAATCAGGCACATCATTTGATAGAAAACGTGTTTGCAACTGCTGATGGATGTCCGGACTCGCTATCACCTCTACGGAAACGTTTTCATTTTGTTCCATATACGCATCTGCAGAAGATTTTACCCATTCTGACCCAAAACCTCCTTCAAACATCATCACCTCAATCGTTACCTGATCATCTTTATTTTCCGTACCCGTCTCACCGCTGCTATCAGATGCCCACGGTGCATTACAGCCTGCTAGTAAAAGAATTGAAGCAAACAGCATTCCAACTTTTTTCATCCTTATCCCCCGTTTCTGTTGTTTTGTACCAAATTAATAAGTAAATAAACCTTTTATAATAGGCTTTGTTAAACGTGTCTGTTGATTTCCACTCCAGGCGCTCGCTTTCCGCGAGGCAGGCGGTGAGCCTGCAGGAGTCTCGCGTATCCGTTCCAATCAATGCTGTGCAAAAAATCAACGATAGACATTTAACATAGCTTATATAATAAAAATTATTCCAGGAAAAATGTGATGATCAATCTGATCGTTCTCCTAGAAACTTTTTTCACTTCTTTTCGTATTCACCTCTTCTATTAACCGAATAAGCTGAAGTGTTTCCTCGATATTGATAGGAGAATGGCTAGTTTGAAAGAAACGGATGATTTCTTCAAGCAAACTCGCATAATAAGGTTTTTCATCCTTCCATATTTCTACTCCTATCGTATCCGCTGCTGTATGTAAAACTGCGCCAAACAAATTATGGCACTCGTAGTCCCCACGGACGATCGCACTTTTTCCATCATCAAAGCGGATCGTGCATACCTCATGGTTTGGAAAATGCTCGTTGTGTACTTCTTTAAAGCTTGTCCCAAGAGCCGCAATGACGAGTTCAAGCATATGAATTCCGTACCAGAAATAACCTGGTATGTGGGGCTGCAGCGGAAGCGGACCGTATACATAAAGAGATTCCAGCTGGCCATCAGCTTTATCCATTGCCTCCCGAAAGGATTGTGCATACCGAAGTGAAGACGAACTCATAATCGGCATGTCATATTCAGCACACAAGCGCATCATTTCAAGCACGTCATTAGATGAGAGTGCAATGGGCTTGTCAATAAAAACCGGCTTCCCGTAAGGAGCGATTTTTTTTACCCATTCCAAATGTTTGCGACCATCCACAGCGGTTAAAAGGATGGCATCAATGTCTGCACAGAAAGCACTAAGATCCTCCATAAGCTCGACTTGATACTTTTCCTTCACAATTTGAGAAAAAATAGCCACCCGATTTCTGCTAATCTCCAAATCCGAAGAGTAAAAGGGAATCGCTTTGGTCACACGGGCTCCAGAAATATGATGAGGGTCGTGTTGATCATTAAGCAGTCTTGTGAAAATCTCACAGTGAGACGTATCTAACCCAATCATCCCGATGTTCATCACACAAGCTCCTTTCCAAAATCCAGCATAAATACCTGTCTTGGCCGCCCTCTTGCTGATAATTTTTCTGTACCGATAATTTTAATGATTTCTGCATCGACCCAGCTTAAAATGATGCGATGCGAGCTGCGGATCGTAATACCTAATATTTGCGCCAGCTCATGGGCCGTAAATTGATTGACCTTTTTTCTTTTGATCAAGGCAATAATTTTTTCAAAATGGGCTGCATTCATGCCCGCTTTTTCGGCTTGTTTTATTAGATGCTGGTCTGTTACGGTAAGCGGATATGTAACAGGCGCTGCCACCTCGACCGGACCAAACACACTGCGGTCTTCTCTTACAATAAAGCAGGACGAACCTCCATATTCCTGTGCTTGAAATAACGCGATACGCGAGTGGGTGCCTGCTTCAATGGCACTTCTGCCAAAGCCTACACCGATTGAGATCCGCATATTAAGGACGCGCTTTACCTCATCCAAAATCGGCATCCATTTATAGCCCTCCGTTACACGCTCGAACGTCCCTCGATTGGTGATAAATAAATATTCATCTCCACTGATGGATGTTAAAAAGCCGTCCATCTGCTCCACATAATCCAGCAGCAGCCGATACAGCTGAGCATTCCGCTTCTGTACCTGATGGGCTGAAGCCAGCTGCTTTACGAGCTTCGAATAGCTATCAATTTGAATCGTGCCAAATACTACTTGGGATTCGCGTTCTCTTCGTTGATCCGTTGCCAGTAAAAGCCGTTCCAAAATCACTATAATGTCTTCTTCAGCAGGCTTTAACCATTCATTTGGTATCCCTTTTTCCGTCAAAAGCTCCGCTATTATTTTCATACTCGTTATAATGACCGTATCCCCGGCTGAATGCTGCGCCTCATGAAAGGACAGAATGTCATCCACATTGTCCAATGTCACAGGTCCCTCAAAGACAGTAAATGAAAAGGATTCATCCAATGACTTTCTTGCTTTTTCCACATAGGCAGGGGCAATTCCATCCAAGCTGATCCGTTCAAAGCTTTGCTTCCTGCGTAATCGGTAAAGTGCTTGATATAGACCAGCTCCCTTCAAGGGGATGTAGAAAGCCGGAAGCTCGTTAGGAATTTGCGATTTTGCTACTAGATAAGGAAGGCGTCCAGAGTATAAATAGGCATCTACTTCTCTATCTAATTCATTTGTAAAAACGGCCGCATCAAGCAGCTGGTCGGAAAAACGAAAAACCGGCTCTATAGAAGGAAACATTGTCAAACAATTTTCCATCTGTTCACGTACCCATAACGGGCCTATTACACCTAATCGAATCCTGTTTTCCATACAGGCCCTCCCAATCTTCTGTAGAAAAGGACCCTCTTGCTTGTCATAAATGTCCTTCTCTTTATCTCGATTGTACCAAAAATTCCCGTACAAACTGATCATCATGTAAGTCAGGGTATATGGCATAAATGCGATCGATTTCTTCCGCTTGACCTTGAGAGAGCACTTCATGGTCCGACAAGCACCAATTTCCTTTGATCAAGCCTTGTCGAGCCAGCACTTCATTAATTCCAGCAATACAGCCTTTATATTGATTAGCCGCATCAAAGAATGCCGCATTTGAATCCGTTACCTGCTGTGCAACGGTCAACCAGTTCGAATCCAATGCCTGCAGCTTTCTTACCTCTTTTATTTCATTGAAGAGCTCAACAGCCTTCTGCGTCCAAACAGCCCAATGTCCAAGCAAGCCCCCAACAATTGGTTTGGAAATTATTTTTCCTTCCATTAAAAAGGAGTAGGTTGTCAATAAATCGATGACGATATTATCATCGTTGCCCGTATAAAGCGCAATTTCATCCGCTCTGGACGATTCACAGACGGCGCGCACCACGTCCAGCGTCTGGTATCGATTAAATGGCGCCATTTTTATCGCAAGGACATTGGGAATTTCAGCAAACTGCTTCCAAAAATTAAAGCTAAACACACGGCCGCCAACAGAAGGCTGGAGATAAAATCCGAAAACAGGCAGCACCTTTGCAACCTCGCGGGTACGTTCAAGCAACTCTTCCTCTGTATAAGCAGTGAGACCTCCATTGCTGAGCAAAGCAAGATCGTAGCCAAAAGATTTTGCCAATTCCGTTTCATGTAACGCCAGTTCTGTCGGACCGCATACACCGGCGATTTTTAAAAAGGGCCTTGTAAGCTTGGCTTTTTCAATTTCCTCCGCGGCCATTCGAAGAACCGGTTCCAGCAAGCCATGCTTTGGATCACGTATTTCAAATTGTGTTGTATGCACGCCAACAGCAATACCGCCAGCCCCTGCTTCGATATAATAGCGGGTTAATCTACGCTGCGCTTCTTCATCCAGCTCCTTCTTCTCGTCTAAGGCAAGCGGATGTGCTGGAATCACTGTCCCCTCATGTAAAAACGCATGCAACTCAGAAGAGAGCGCCATTAAAATGTCCCCCTTCGCTGCTGAAAATGAGTAGGCTTATTAATGGTTGTTCCTCCATCCATAACCCACTCTGCCGTCCAGTCGATCATTTCTTGAATCGACACACGTGGATAACCAAAAAGCTGATGAGCTTTACTGGCATTATTAAGCAATGCTGTCGGCTGTTCAGTGCCTGTAAGCAGCGGCCTCTTCTCAAAGCGTTTACCAAACTCCTGCGCCAACCATCGTACAGGAATGGTTTCAGGGCCTGTGACATTTAACCTAGCAGGCGGTAATGCGGCAATGAGTAAAGAACGAATCGCATATTCATTCGCATCCCCTTGCCAAATCACATTGACATGTCCCATGGACAAATCGATTTCCCTTTCTTCATAAACAGCACGAGCGATTTCAAGCAATACACCATATCGCAGATCAATGGCATAATTCAATCGGAAAATAGCAAGCGGAGTTTGGTCGCGATGTGAGAAATAACTAAATACACGCTCACGTCCCAAGGAAGATTGCCCATATTCACCGACGGGATTTACCTCATGGCTTTCATCACAGCCTCCTTGGATGACAGGAACAAGCGGGTATACATTTCCTGTCGAAAAGGCCACAATACGAGATCTTTTAAAATGTTCCGCCACTCTTCCCGGTAAATACGCATTCATGGCCCAAGTAAAATGTTCATTGCCCGTTGTACCGAATTTATTTCCAGCCATGTAGATAATATTTTTTTCAACCGGCAGTCTCGAAAGCTCATCATCATTCAAAAGATCAGCTGCAATCGTTTCTATCCCTGCTTCCTCCAGCTCCTGCTGCAGGGTACCCGTTGAAAAACGTGATACACCAATGACTTTTTTACTCAAACCTGCAGCATCAATCGCCCGTTTTGCCATTTTTGCAAGCGATGGGCCCATTTTCCCGCCAACACCTAAGATTAAAAGATTCCCATCTACTCTTTTCATATCATCAATTAATGCTTGAGAAGGAGCTGTCATCCTCTCTTCTAATTCTTCCACCGTTTTCATGTACTCGACCCTCCATACTGTCTCTAATAAAATACTTCTTCGTTATTCGACTTAAAATTGATTAACATGAGTAACCAGCATTTTTTTGCCATAAACGTGACACTTTGCAGTAAGGGCCTATCTGGCGTGATAGACAGCCCCATCCCCTTCCAGTCACCATAAATATTCAGAATCTTCACTTTCAATAGTAAGTGACGCCATAAATTTATGACATGTCTTTTAATCGTCTTTAATTCACGTCTCTTATTCCTCTCTTCTCTTATTAACAAAATAAAAGTGGCTGTTACAATACAGAACCCGTGAAAAAACAAAAAAGACCATGAGATGTAGATATCTCATGGTCTCTCCCTTGCTTTCGTTCGCTAAAGGGGTCAGACCCCTTTAGCGAACGAAAGTGTCCTATATTATCTATAAACGCCTACACCTGGACCAAATGGGATGCCGCCGATCGCAAAGATTAGCAGCAGGATGATCCAGCAGCCTAGAAAGGCGATGGAGTATGGCAGCATGAGAGCGATGAGTGTGCCGAGTCCCGCTTTTGGATCGTATTCTTTCATGTAGGCAAGCACTACTAGAATGTACGGATTCATGGGTGTGATGATATTCGTTGATGAGTCTGCAATTCGGTAGGCTGCTTGGACAAAAGCCGGATTGTAGCCAAGCACGGCAAACATTGGAATGAATACAGGTGCTTGTAGAGCCCATTGAGCAGATCCACTAAAGATCAACAGGTTTAATAAGGCAGTGAAGAATACAAAGCCGATAATCGCGATTAATCCGGTCATGTTAACGGATTCTAAGAAATCAGCTCCACTAACCGCTACCCATATTCCAAGGTTACTCCAGTTAAAATAAGCAATAAACTGAGAGGCAGCAAAAATTAATACAATGTAGCCTGACATATCCTTAATCGCTTCAGCCATATATTTCGGTACATCACGTGTAGAGGTGATTTTTTTCACGGTGACGCCATAGGCTACACCCATTACAATAAAAAAGAATAACGTAATTGGAACAATTCCACTTAGAAACGGTGACGGAATAATTCCTCCATCTTCATTTCTGAGTGCTGATCCCGGCCAAGTCAAGCCGACTAACAGGATAATGATATAAATCGCTCCGCTAATGACAGCATTTCTAATTCCTTTTCCTTCAAGCGGAGATGGCTCCTCCAATTTTTTATTCACTTTTCCTTCATATTTACCAAGCTTTGGTTCAATAATTTTATTCGTAATGAATGCCCCTACAAATAACAGCATAAAGGACGAGACAATCATAAAATACCAGTTATCTACCGGTGTAACGATAATCCCAAAATCACGTGCTGCTTCTGTAGAAATACCAGAAAGAAGGGCATCCGTACCTGTAATGATAATGTTTGCCGTAAAACCAGCACCAACGCCTGCAAAACCTGCCGCTAAACCTGCTAAAGGGTGGCGTCCGACCGTATAGAAAACAAGTGCCGCCAGCGGTGGGATGATGACAAAAGCAGCGTCAGAAGCTAAGTTCCCCATAATTCCTACAAAAATAACGGCATATGTAACAAGAGCAGGAGGTGCTTTTAAAATCGTACGTTTAATCGCCGCTTCCAATAGCCCAACCTTTTCAGCTAATCCAATCCCGATCATCATTGCTAAAACAAGCCCAAGCGGTGCAAAGCCTGTAAAATTGCTTAGCAGGGAGGATAGCATATACTGGAGTCCTTCACCTGACACGAGGCTTTTTATGGCAACGTCCTCTTCCGTTTGAGGGTGTACAACGCTTACGCCAAGACTTGAAATGAACCATGATAATAAAATGACAAAAACACTTAAATAAACGAATAACATAAACGGATCCGGAAGCTTGTTTCCATACTTCTCAATCCCGCTTAGAACCTTCATGAGACCTTTTGACTTTTGTTTCTCCGAATCTTGAGTATGAGGTTTTTTAGCCATCAAATCACTCCCTTGAATTTATTAAAGGAACTTTTCCTTATTTGTTCCGTTAATAAATAATTCGCTATTCATTTAAAAATTCCTTTTTTTCCGACAAATTTTTTTAAAAAAAATATAGAACCTGCCAAATCAACAGGTTCTACTCAGATAATCGATATAGTTTTCTTGGACGTCCTCTGCCTCCGGATTGTTCTTCACCGCAAATCGTAACAAACCCAATCGATTCGAGTTCTGCCATAACACGGCGGCCATTTCGTTCTGTACTTTGAAGCCATGTCGCAATATCATGCGTGGAAATGGTGTCCTTGTCATAACGTTTCATCCATGCTCTTATACGGGAAGCAATGGCTGGACTGATTCCCGCTTCCTTGAACCTTTTCATCCATTCTTCTCCGAGAGACCGTACAGAAAATGACATTGACTGCTCACCTGGGACGTGCTCTTGTATTTCTTTATCTTCATTGACGCTGACAATCATGGAATGCTCATAGCGCCTCGCATGCTGCAGTGCCAGCCTTACATGATCCTCGGCCTCAGTAACAGTAGCACCTACTCCCAATCCCATGCGTACCTGAAGCCCCGTATCCAGTGCAATATGATTAACTGTGTCATCAAATGAGGACGTTTCTTGTGATCGTTCAAGCTCGCCTCTCGTTGAAAAAATGAAAAATAAACCGTCACCCATTTTCACAAGGGAGCCTTGTACTGCCCGCGTCATTTGCAGCAAAATTTTCTGCAAATCAAGCTCTTTTTCTTTTTGAGTAAAAGAGTGCTGAGGTTCATGTTGAATAGACATGGATGGGGCGATCGTTTCGCATCCGATTATCGCGATTTGGGCATTACGGTATTTTTCCGATTTTGCTCTGCCAATCAATAATCGAAATACCATCTGGATAGCAATATTTGTCGGGACAACCCTGTAACAGGGAATTCCTTGTGCCTGCAATTTTTGCTGTACTGCGTGGATACAAGTAAGCGCAACATCCGCTTCTTTATTTAAAAAACGCGTCCGGTGAAAGCTGACTAATTCCTCCACTTCTAAATATCCTTCATAGGGATAAGTGGAGAAGGTGATATTTTTAAAATCATGAAATTGTGTAGCTCCTTCAATTTCCTTAGGGACGATCGTATCGATACTTGCAGAACGAATGAGCTTTTCCTCCTGATATTGCGCTTCAAGAAGAGCACCAAAAAAGCTTGTGCCGTGAAGCGGCGGATATGCTGCATGCTCTTCCGTGATCAGGCCTTGAGAGTGCGCAAAATGATAAGGAGACTGCCCGGAAAAAAACCATTGATCTACTGCTTGTCCATGCGTTTCGATAATGCTTGCAATCTCCTGCACATCGTTATATGAAAAGGATTTAACTACTACATCATGAAAGCTTTCCGCAACAAACTCAATTCGTTCGATTGAGTCTATGGGTCCTATGATCCCGATTTGTATGGTCACTGACTTCACCTGCTTCTTGCCGCAAAAATGCGGACAGTATGGAAACACCCATAGCAAGGTCCTCTATGTCTGCGTGTTCCTCCGGATGATGACTGAGCCCATCACGGCAGCGAATAAATAATAAACCTGAAGGCCATTTTTTCGCCATATTCATGACATCATGGCCTGCACCGCTGTTCATAACATGGCTTTTGAAGCCTGTTTTTTCTCCCGCTTCTTTAATACGGTTCATAATAGAAGCATCTAAATGAACAGATGGATTATGTACGAGTGTTTCTATGGTTATTGTACCATCTAGCTGCTCTTGAAGTCTTTTACACTGTTGAACTATTTTTTCTGCCATCTTTTCTTTTAGCGCATCCTCCACGCTTCGAATATCAATTCCAAGCTCGACTTTGCCTGGGATCACATTCATCGAGTTTGGTGAAAGCTCCACTGTACTTACGGTTGCAACAATTGGGAGCTCAGAGCCAGCACTTAATGAGGCCGCTTCCTCTGACACAAACGTGACAAGCGGCGCAATGGCAACCAAGGCATCATTTCTCTCTCCCATTGGGGTAGTTCCTGTGTGGCCAGCCTTTCCATTAACCGTTATCTTCAATCGAATGGGACAAGCAATCCCTTGCACGACTCCAAATTCAGCATGATGACGTTCAATCTCAAGACCTTGCTCAATATGCAGCTCTACAAAGCTTTTTATTTCACTTTCGTCACGTTCGGCTGCCATGACATTTCCCCAGTCAATGCCGACTTGTTCCGCTGCTTCTTTGATTGTCACTCCATGAGCATCCTTCACACTTCCTATGCCCTTATCCAGCATTCCCGCCATTGCTTTACTGCCAATGGTCGAAATGCCAAAACGTGCTGATTCCTCTGAAATAAAGCAGACAACTTCAATGGGATGAGAAGGAATTACCTGTTCATCCTGAAGCTTTTTAACAGCAGCTAGTCCGCATAGCACACCCGCAGCTCCGTCATATCCCCCCCCATTTGTAACAGTATCCAGATGCGAGCCCACCACGACGGCTGGCAATATTGACTGCGCTGGATTCCATCGTGCAATGATATTTCCTGCTGGATCCTTCTTCACGGAAAGACCGAGATCCGATGCCGTTTTACAAAAAACAGCCATCGACCGCTGCTCATCCAAGGACAGCCCAAGCCTTGTAAATCCTTCTGCCTTCTGCATTTTATTCGTTAAATTTAAAGCAAGAAGTGTTGTTTCAAGCCAATTATTCATTTTCCTTCAGCTCCTTTGATGTTTGATAAATCAGACGTGTATAGACGTCTACTCCCACTTGTAAAACATGTTCATCTATATCAAAATCAGGTTGGTGATGTCCTGACGCAAGAGGGGTTCCAAATATCATATACGTCGCCTTGCCCCCTTTTTTTCGAACGTAATTCATCATGACACTTGCATCCTCCGAGCCTCCCAGCGGCTGCACCGGAAAAACCTCCGTAATGATCCCGCTATTTTCTGCTGCCCGCTCAAGCAGCGGGGCAAAAGACAAATCAGATGCTGCTGTCTCTCCTTCTCCAACATAATCAATCAAGACCTCCACTTCATATTGCTGTGCTGCTTCTCGAATGATGTGTTCTGCTTGCGTGACGACCCATTGATTTAGAATTGTTGTCTCTCCTCGAGTTTCAACCTCCATCACGGCTTCATCTGGAATAATATTACGCCCTCTTCCTGCTTTCATTGAGCCGACATTTAACCTTGTAGTCCCGCCTGGGTGCTTAGGAAGGGAAAGCAGCTGAACCGCAGCCGAAGCTGCAGCCAGCAATGCATTTTTCCCTTTCTCAGGCTCCACGCCTGCATGAGCAGCTACTCCTTTGAAGGTCACATCAAGCTTTGTCGTCGCTAAAATTTGATCCGATGATGCGGCAACCTGTCCAACGGCAAGCGAACGAATGCCGACATGCCCGCTTAAAAACAAATCGACTCCATCCAGCCACCCATTTGCCACCATGGCCTTTGCTCCACGACTCCCTTCTTCTGCCGGCTGAAACAATAGCGTTACCTTGCCATTCCATTTGGGTAACTCAGATGACAGCTTCTGCGCCACACCCAATCCGATTGCTGCATGTGCATCATGACCGCATGCATGCATCTCTCCAGGATGGGTAGATGCAAATCCTTCTCGGTTCGGCAGATGATTCTCATTCGTCGTTTCATCAATGGGCAGCGCATCTATATCAAAACGCAATGCGGCATGCTGACCAGTTCTGCCCGAATCAAGCGTTGCAACAACACCCGTGAATCCTCCCGCAAGCTTTTCCAAAAAAGCTTCTGGAATACCTGCATTACGCGCACGATGTTTGGATGCTTCAAGCACATTCGACCTTGGTACGCCATACCTTGCTTCTTCATTCATCACTTCTTTGCCGACCGTAACCGTCCATCCCAGCTCATCAAGCATTTTTGCTAAAAAATAGGTGGTCTGAAACTCAGTAAAGCCAACCTCTGGAATCTGGTGCAGCGTTCTTCGCCATTTTATAAGTGAATTTTTTTGATTTTCTTCTGATATCTCCATTATTTATCACCGCTTTTTCTTGCTGAAAGTTGATTCAGTGCCTGCTTTGCCAATGCAGTCATCATTTTCACACCCACAGGCAATGCTGCTTCATCGAGCTGAAAACGCGAGTCATGCAGCGGACGCCGTTCAAACGCTTCATCATTTCCTGTTCCGAGCCAAAAAAAGGCACCTGGGTACTCTTCTAGAAAACGAGAGAAATCCTCTCCGCCAAGTGACGGATTCACTTCAGGTGCTGCTTGCTCACCAAAGGTCAACATTGCGGTCTGCTTAATACATTCTGCCCATTCTGGGGTATTGATGGTCGGAGGATAGCCATCGACATAATCAACCTCAACTTCAACATCAAATGTTGCCGCTGTACCTTTAGCGACTTCCACTAAACGCTTTTTCATCTGTTCTTTTATATCCTTTTCAAATGTTCGAACCGTCCCCGTGAGCGTCACGCGATCCGCCACAACATTATAGCGATAGCCGCCTTCAATGGTCCCAATCGTCAGCACCGAGGATTGCAGCGGATCCATATTTCTGCTTATTACGGTTTGCAGATTTGCAATCAGCGATGACGCAACAATAATCGCGTCATTCGTCTGATGCGGCATACTTGCATGTCCTCCTTGCCCCTTTATTTCAATGGTAAAACGGTCAGAGGCACCCATCATTTCATTCGCTCGTACACCAATCGTTCCTACTGGCAAATCCGGCCACACATGCTGTCCAAACACCACATCTGGTTTCCAGCGGTCAAATACACCATCCTCCATCATTGGCTTCGCTCCACCAAGAGGCCCCTTTTCCTCTGATGGCTGAAATACTAGTAAAACCGTTCCAGCAAGCTGATCCCGCTGTTCAAACAGCACTCTGCCCGTCTCAATGAGCATGGCTGTATGTGCATCATGACCACAAGCATGCATAACACCATCTATTTTTGAAGCATAGAGATCATTTGTTTCCTCCTGGATCGGCAGTGCATCCATATCCGCTCGAAGCGCAACGACTCCCCCTTTATGTGTACCTTCAATCACACCGAGCACGCCTGTTTTTGCATACCCTATTGCAAACGGGATCCCAATCCTCGTGAGCTCCTCCTGCACAAGCTTACTCGTTTGCCACTCCTCTCCGCTTAATTCCGGAAACTGGTGCAGCTCTCTGCGCAGCTCAATCACCCGCTCTGTTGTGATCACTTGATCGTTCTTCATACCTATCCACTCCATTCTATTCATTTAAGGAATTTTTCCTTAAATAGTCCGTTAATAACCATTTCTCTCCGACCACATAAAATTCCTTCTTTTTGAAAAAAAAGATACGATCAATCTTTGAAAAAGCACATCTCAAAGAATCATCGTATCCTTATGCTTTCGTTCGCTAAAGGGGTCAGACCCCTTTAGCGAACGAAAGCGTCAATTCGAATAAAAATATCAACTTTTAAAAAAGCATCAACTTAAAAAACATCAGTCTCCCTGCATGCTATTCATGAAGCGGGAGCTCCTGCAGCCGGCTTGGCAGTAGGACGATGGGGATTTCCTTGGTATATTCTCCGTATATTTCTGTCATTTCTGATTGCAAAAGCCCAAAGAGCTCGTCCATCCACTCCTGAACTTCATTTTCAGCAAATACTTGATCGATAAAAAAAGAAATACTGCCGTTTGATTTTTCGTGGTCTTTTACTCGGAAAGCTTTGACTTCCTCAACAGTGTTTTCAAGCCTAATGGATTCCAGGGGTTTTCGAAAAAACTCAAGTGTAATGCCCTCCATTTCATTGCGCTCAAAAGATTCCCGTTCCCCTTCATAACGAATAGCAGCGATCTTTTTATCTAGCTCAGAGTCCTTCATTTGATTAACTATACGCTCAGGCAGCTTGAACACCGCTTCTGTTATCGCCCCGTTTTTATGAAGATCCTGCTCATCAACGATCCATTTTAAATCACGAAGCTTTTTGCAAATCTCAATAAACAAAACCTGTCCTACTGGATCTCGTTGCATCCTAAACCCTCCCATTCTATGTATTGTTATTTTGTATATGTCCTTTATTCAACTTTTGCAAACGCTAGTATATTGTTTTAGCATAATAATCGATACTTTTTTCCTCTATTAACCCACACATAATGCCCAAAGACCTATATGACTCTCAATCATCGGTTTACACGTCCAGTAAAAATGTTCTTAAAAAAGAACAAAACAATTGATTATTAAAAAAATACATACTATAATAATACTAAAGACACGTATTAAAAGGAGGAAACGTTATGAGTGAGGTGGAACTTAGCCTTAGCGTTCGCTATAAAGACTTTGAATATACAGTTAAAGGGGACCAAACCCTGCTTGATCGACATGAACCCATTGCCTTAAATCTATTGAATCAAGTCATTGACCTTGAAAAACAACAGCCTTCTAAGTTTCTACCAAAAAAGCTGCAAACCTCAATAACACCAACACGTTCACTAGCGGATGAAAAGGTTCCTGAATCAGCAGCACACAGCGTTTCCGCTTCAGATAAAAAGGAAATTCAGCTTTTTCTTGAAGGACTTCCCCTTCAATCAGAATGGCAGTACACGCTGGCCATTGCTTATTACATTACGCAGCATCATGGCCACCCTGCTTTTACAGCAAAGGCCGTACGCAAGCAATTTCGCGAATCGCGGCATAATGTACCAAACAATATCCACTTGAGCGTACATACTTGCGTCAAGAAAGGTTTTTTAATCGAATCAGGCCTTTCCGATTTGCAAAAAACATATGAAATTACCAGCACCGGTATTCAATATATTTCAGATTTAAAGATACCCAACGACAGCATAAGCTCGGAAACAGCACTTTCCTTTGACCCTTCTTCTGGACCGTCAGAGAAGCAGCTTCAATTGTTGGATATCACTATTCAGGATCTAAATTTAAACAATAATCCGAATCCGATACTGATGGAACGCATTGACGATCAAGCCCTGAGCATTCTGTATATTTACAGAAATGAACTCGACTATCCATGCCTTTCAGCACAGGATGTTTACTACATTCTGCGCGATGTTTTCTCCTATAACCATTCGTCAAAAGCAGTCCAAATCGCCTTGAGCCGCTCTCGTCCAAAAGTAGAGAAAATCAAAAAGGATGGCCAAATCCACTACCAGCTAACACAAGTCGGAATCGAGTATCTGGAACAGCGGTTGAACCAACAGCTTCCAATAAATGAATAAAGAGAAGATCGTGCAGCAGACACGATCTTCTCTTTATTTTGAAAAAATCGTCCTCGCACAGCCTCTCACCATGCAGTCTCGTTATTCGCCTTCAGCTTATCCATCGCTCCTTTTTTCCATTTCTTCACTGCTGATTGACTGACTCCTTCATACTGTGCAATTTCTGCCGTTGTCCACTGATAGTGAAAGGTAAAGAGAATCCACTTTTTTTGCTGGAGAGAGAGATGATCTGCATAGCAAGCTAAGAATTCTTCTTCAAGTGTGCGATCCGTTCCCCCGTCCATTTTCATTTCCCAAAATTCCTCGGCGACGATGACTTCTTTTTCTTTGTAGCGATTATCTTTTCTCATATAGGTCAGCATCCCGCCGCGAATCGATTGATAGGCAAATGGCGTAAAGGCGCCTTCATTTTCATCAAAGCGTTCCCATGCCTTCCATAAAGCCAGCAAGCCTTCTTGAAAATAAATGTCATGATCCTGTTGAATATGCAGCTTTTTGATCATATGGTAGATCATCGGTTTGTATTGAGCTAAAATTTCATCAAAATTATGCATCATTTTCTCCACTCAGGAGACGCGCCATCCAAATCATTCTCGAGTACCGTAACTGTACCGAGAATAACTTCGGCTGACGAATGGTCATTTCGCTTAAATCAAACGCCAAAACCGTTGTTTAGAGAAAACGGGAGGGGTTCAGCCTGTAAACGGCAGCCCCTAATATAAAAATGATGTTTTTTATGTAAATTCAACATAAATTTCAATTTATTATTTTTATAGTCCGAAAGATTTAGTATACTAATAGAAAGGAATGGAGGGGTACTATGATTTATTCAACGAATTATCATTATTCAGTCGGTACGACGACCATGGCTTTGGAGCGCGCTTTTCATATGGAGTACGAAACAATCATCCATGATACGAGGGGGACGTATTATACGAAGCAAACCGTTAATTCCTTGCTCGATGATAGCTGTATGCGGGGAGGAAGCACGGCGCAGGGAAGACTTCATGCAGCCAAGCAAGCCCTCACAATCCGCAATAAGATTCCTCTCATTATTGATCCCTATTCCTATCTAGTCGCTTTTCCTACTCATTCACCCAAGCACGAGCAAAACATCTGGTTTTTTCCATCACATATTATTGGCTATCATCCTCACCCTCATCACCCCAAAAAACTAGTTGTTACCCTAACCTACAACCGCTCCATCACCGTACATTGCTCCCAGGCGACATTCCGCAATCAACAATTGCTTACTTCCCACCTGGTATGTCAATTTTCTCTTTTTCCTAGAATGCGAGAAGGGGCAACTTCCGAATTAAAATAACGTTATAGTGAGTAAATCGTTTAATACTCACTGCTACATAAAAGTTGGACACACACAGTCTGCACAAAAACTTGTGTAAAATGTATTTACATAAAGCTTGCTACAGAAACTCCATATAAAGATTGCATTGTTCAGGATATTTCATGACCAAGCTCATGTGGATATTCCAATTTAATGTCTTTCATGCTATGTTAAATAGGACAAAATGTTGAAACGAGGGACTGCGTAGATGAGATCGTCGAATCGTAAAAAGAAAAGAAAATGGCTGAGATGGGTGTTACTTTCAGTATTGGTGATCATGATTGGAGCCGGGGCGTATGTCTTTAGTATTTTCCAATCGTTGAGCTCAGCGACGGATCGTATGCATCAGCCGATTGACCGTGAAGTCTCCGATAAAAGACCAGAGGCGGTTAAGTTTAACGAGCAGGATCCTTTTTCTGTTCTGATGCTTGGTGTGGATGAGCGTGAAGGCGATGCCGGCCGTTCCGATACAATTATTGTGATGACCGTTAACCCGGCTGAACAAACAACCAAATTATTAAGTATTCCGCGTGATACGTTAACAGAAATTGTCGGTCGAGGAACGAATGATAAAATTAACCATGCCTACGCATTTGGCGGAGTCGAAATGGCGATGGATACCGTTGAGAATTTCTTGGATATTCCAATTGATTATTATGTCCAGGTAAATATGGAAGGCTTCCAGGATATTGTTGATTCCGTTGGCGGAATCACGGTCAATAACAGCTTTGCCTTTGAATCTGGCGGCTATTCATTCTCAGAAGGCCAGATTACATTAGACGGGGAGGAAGCACTTGCCTACTCCCGTATGCGCTATGAAGATCCGAATGGCGACTTTGGACGACAGGAGCGTCAGCGTCAAGTCATTCAAGCCGTTATTCAAGAAGGTGCCGACATTTCATCTCTATGGAACTTCGGAAATATCTTTGATGCGCTGGGAAGCAATATTAAAACGAATTTAACGTTTGATCAAATGGTGGAAATTCAGGGTGAATATCGTGCTGCGGCATCGAATATTGAACAAACCTCCATTGAAACCGGATCAGGTCAACGAATTGATGGGATTTACTACTATGTTGTACCTGAAGAAGAGCTCGCTGCCATCCAAGCCTCTCTAAAGGAACAGCTGAATCTCTAGATAAAAAGACGAATGCCTCCCACGGCATTCGTCTTTTTATGGTGTCATATTTTGATTAATATGCTCGATTGTCTCTTCATACGACACCCCTTCTATTGCGCTTGCAGGAGAATCCTTCATGGGAACGATGAGGTATTCACGCTGCGATCCACGAATCACCTGTGTCGGCTCAATGGCCGGTTGGCTAAGCGAAACCTCTGATCGAGACCCTCTTGTTACTTTTTTAATATTAATCGTTGCTACTCCGCCAATATCTGTATACGGAAAGTTTTGACCAGAATAGAAATTTCCCAGGGAATAAAAAACGACAGTCTTTCCTCCATCCGAACGTTCAATCTCATCGATTGGCTGAAGCACATGAGGATGATGGCCAAAAATAATGTCGACCCCTTCTTCTGACAGCCTTTCTGCTAATTCGACCTGTGATTGATTTGGCAGCTGTTCATACTCATTCCCCCAATGCAGGTGAACGACTACCACATCTACATTGTCTCGCAGCACACGGATCTCTGAAACCATTCGCTCTGGCTCCAGCAAAGCAACCGACTCCTCAAATCCAAAGGGAATTGGAATTCCGTTTGTACTAAACGTGTATGCAAGCACACCTAGCTTGATCCCATTAATCTCTTTCACTCTATGATTCTGTCGATCTTCCACATCTCGATATACACCTACATAGGGCATCCCAATTTCATCATAAAAATCCATCGCGGCCATTGCGCTATCAATTCCTCGGTCCATTATATGATTATTTGCAGCCGTTACCATATCTACTCCAGAATATTGTAGATCAGTGACAATTTCATGCGGACTGTTAAATGCCGGATACGATGACAATCCGAGTTCAATTCCACCAGGATTCGATTCCTGGTTCGCCATCATAAAATCTGGTGACGAGAGTAAAGGCATGACGGATTCAAATGCCGGTTTAAAATTAAAGCCTGTATCGGTTGCTGCATATTGATAGACAGCATCGTGCAAGAGTACATCACCAATCGCTCCAATGGTAATCGTTGTCGTCATTTCCATTCTCTCAGAAAATGCCGACTTCACCTCTCCGCCTGTCTGTCTACTAAATGCCTCTTTATCCTCAAACAGCATTTGAGATTCCTTCAGATTGCACCCTGCTAGTCCGATCGCCATAAATAAAAAGAATAGAATGAATCTCACCTTATTCATGTAAATCTCCTCTGTTCATTTCTTAATCTTACATCTTATTTTAACTTACAGCCTGGTCTAGAGCATTAGGAGAAATCGTCGAATTTTCACCTTTAGAAGATAAATCTTTTGAAATCCTTCAGGAAACAGTGAAAATTGTCATTAAATAAATTGATTTGAGCACATTCAGGGGTTTCCACCTAGATCATAGTGGGAATAGCAAGAATACCATGACTTTTTTCCTACAACCCAAACGGCCTATTTACTTACTCTACTATGAAAGGTGTTCAGGAAATGAGACCCTATTCACAAATACAAAGAACGAGCATGCTATTATTATTACTACTTTTTGCATCAGCTGTGATCTTCATGGAGAAAGGAGTTGCCATCTATATTCCGGTTTTTTTAGCCGGAGCAGTCTCTATAACGATACTGTACTTTTTTGCCTATAAAGAAGATTTCTTTTTGCACAGCGGAGGCCCAATAATTCTTTTTTATATATTGCTTACATACGGCTTGCCAGCCTTTGTCTTAACCTGTGTTACAGCCACTTTTCTACAGCTATTATTTGTACGGCACCAGCGTTCTTCCTTTCAGCGTGTTACAGCGCTATTGTTTGCTGGCATGGTGATTCTGTTTGTGGCCGCCGCTTTCCAAATCATTGATTTTAGCACAGGTCAGCCGTCTATATTACTTGCAGCCCTGGCATATTTAATTTTTGTCTCACTAATATGGATAATTTCATATCAATTGTCTGGATGGTTTTGCAAAAAAGAAATGGATCTGTTTGCCCTATTCAAATCAGCCTTTGTATCAAGTCTGGTGCAGTGGGCATTATTTATCCCCCTGTCCTTGTTATCAATTGCATCACCATTAATTTTATTACTGTCAATAACAGGTGTTTTTGTCACTTTACAATATGCTTCTTCTCAAATCATTCCAAGACTCAGACTATTTGGGTTCATACGAATTGTTTATAAAGCCGTGCTCGAGATCGAACAGCAGCACACGCTTGAGGCCATTACACGAAGACTTGCCTACAGGCTGCAGTCGACATTGATGACAGAGGGGATCTACTTAAAAATGGGGAATGAAGCGAGTCAGTACCCTCCAAAAAGCTTCTCATCCATCCAATGGACTTCTTCAGTGCATCACACCGATTATCAAACATTTTCACATAGAAAAATGTCGGGTGAAATCCAAACGGTGTTTATTCGCCATTATCAGTGGGGCTCATTCAGACCGGTAACGATCGGACTTTTATTTCCATCAAAAACAATCCATGCGAAACAAATGAGCCTTGCCATCCTTCCTCTCCTTCATACGCTGGGACTTGTTCAGTCAAATTGGGACCGTGAGAAGAAGCTGCTTGAAAGGGCTGAAACAGACAGGCTGACAGGATTAAAAAATCAGCGTGCCTATTATGAAATCGTAGAAAAAGGAAGAGAAGCTATTGAGCATTTTCCTTTATCCTTTTTTGTTATGGACATCGACAACTTCAAAAAATTTAATGATCAATACGGTCATTCGATTGGAGATGAAGTATTGGCTGGAACCGCATGCCGAATCCAGGAAACATTACGAGATTTAGAGATTCTTCACTCTTCGGATCTGCCTGTCTACCGGTCCGGCGGGGAGGAATTCAGCATCCTGCTGGAGGAATGCACCGTTAAACAAGCACTTCATATTGGAGAGTCGATTCGCCAATCACTTGCGAATAAACCGTTTACCTTTACGCTTAATCAAAATGAAGTGCCCGAAGAAATTAAAAGCACCGTTACGCTGAGTATGGGGGTGCATACGATTGAAGGAATAGAGGAATGGAATCATAATCTTTGCCGTACCATTCTGGAGGAGGGCTTTCACCAAGCAGACCACGCGCTTGTTCATGGCGCTAAAAAAATGGGGAAAAACCAAGTAGTTCACAGTCAGGAAATGAGCAAGAATCAACTATCAGAAATTGCAACTTAGTCCGGCAATGACAAACAAGACAAGCACCCTGCTGTTCCTTCAGGTGCTTGTCTTGTTTTATCGTTTTATATGATTAATTATTAATGGATTCATTTTTCACGATATTCTCCAAATAAGCGAGCAGATCTGATCGCAAGTCATCACGCTGCAGGGCAAAATCTACCGTCGCCTGGACAAAGCCGAGCTTATCTCCAATATCATAACGGGTTCCTTCGAATTCCTTCGCAAGGATCACCTGTTGTTTATTTAATTTTACCAGTGCATCTGTCAATTGGATTTCACCGCCAGCTCCCGGCTCAAGCGTGGCCAAAATGGAGAATATTTCTGGTCGCAGAACATAACGGCCCAAAATAGCAAGATTGGAAGGAGCCTGATCCACATTTGGTTTTTCTACCAGATTCTCAATGTGAATGACGCCATCTTCAATTTCCTGTCCTTTTGGAGCAATGATTCCATACTTGGAAACCGCGTCATCTGGTACGGGCTGAACGCCAACAACAGACGAATTATAGCGCTCGTACACATTAATTAACTGCTTTAGGCATGGTGTTTTCGATTGGACAATATCATCCCCCAGCAGCACCGCAAAGGGCTCATCTCCAATAAAGCTGCTTGCGCAGGCAATCGCATGGCCCAATCCCATCGGCTCTTTTTGACGGATGTAATGAATGTTTGCCAAATTGGAAATTTGTTTAATTTCTTCAAGGATCGCATATTTTTCTTTCTTTTCAAGCGTCTCTTCTAATTCGTATGACTTATCAAAGTGATCCTCAATGGCCCGTTTCCCTCGACCACTCACAATAATAATATCCTCTATTCCTGAAGCAACTGCTTCTTCCACGATGTATTGAATCGTTGGTTTATCAACAATTGGAAGCATTTCCTTTGGCTGCGCCTTTGTCGCTGGAAGGAATCTGGTCCCTAGTCCGGCAGCGGGGATGATCGCTTTACGCACTCTCATGAACATTCACTCCTAAATTTTTGAGTATTAACAAACCTATCCAGTTTTTATTTTATACTATTTTTACCCGTTAGAGAAATGATTAAATGAAGAATTGTTATTAATTTACGATTTGATCATGCCCCTCAAGTCATCATTCATAAAGCTCATCAAGGCTAAATTGGCTTCCTGAAAGAATATCAAATTGGAATTTATGATAATCCTCCATGATTGGGATTACATGCCTTGGCAGCACTTCAAGATTATCAACGGTTTGACCCTCTGGATTCATATAGATGAGATTTTTAAAAGCCGGAACTTCCTTTTTCATCTCGAGCAAGTAGTCGTAAAATAACGGACGATCGAATTCCAGCGCTTCTGCTAGCATTGGGGCAAGATAAACCGGGCTAAACGTGCCAAGATCACCTTCCATATGCAAATCAAAGTTTGAAATAAACAGCAAGGGTGTTTCATAAAATTCCTTTGTCTTTTGCTGATTTAGTTCATCACCGAAGCCTGTTTCATTATAGGCTTGAAGATTTGGACCCAGAGCAGGCAAATGGTCTCCCCAGAATACAACGATGGTCGGTTCATCCATTTGCTGAATTTCTTCCTCTAACCGTTTCAGCGCGAGATCAGACCGCTTAATCCCTTCAGAGAAAACCTCAATTTCACTCTTCATTTCAGGAGACAGTCCCTCACCTTCCACCTCAATGGTACTCCCGCCTTCGTATTTTCCTTGATGGTACGGGAGATGATTGGCAATTGTTACGGCGTGTATAAAAGCCGGTTCGTCTGATTGGCGAAGGGTATCCAATACCTCGTTCACAACCGAATCATCCGATACAAAGTCACTATTATCCTTTTCTGTATAGATCATGTCATCCAGGAATTTATAATTTTCGAAGCCCAGATTTGGATACACGCGCTGCCGCATATATAATATTCCATTGTTTGGATGCATCGCTACACTATAATATCCCATATTATTCAAATAAGAAACAAAGGTTGGGTACTCTTTTTGGGCTAAAATATGTGGAAACGGCAGCCCTCCCGGATTAAAAAAGCTCATGGAATAGCTCGCTAAGGCTTCAAATTCTACATTGGCTGTTTCTCCACCAAACGCCGGACTGAGAATGGACCCTGATGGATATTTCTCCATCAGCTCCCTCGTATGCTTTAACGGATCCTCCGAAAAAGTGATATCCAATTCTGTTGGATCCCAAAACGTTTCATTCATAAAGAAAACAATATTCGGCTTTACTGCCTCCTTGTCTTCGCTGTCAGAACCAGCTGCTAATTCCTGCGCTCTTTCCACAGCTTCCTTCATCGCATTCCGTGAATAGTTATCTGGTCGTGAAAGCACGTTAAGCTTAATATTTGACACCATCCCAATAACCGGACCGTTGTAATGATAGTTCATAAGCTGATTCCACGGCATAAGCGCTGCATAGTCATCAAAATACTTCTCAGCAAAGGTATCCTCATAGAATAAAAAGGATTTTATTAAAAAGACCAGGGGAATAAGCATGATGAGCCTGGGAATGAAACGAAGCTTTATTTTCGGCAGTAAGTACCATAAAGCAGCGAGCACAGCTATGCCAATGAAAGACAAAATGACCATTGGAATAGAGATGGAATCCCGTATCATCGGAAGAACCTCACCTAGTTGGGTAACCTGTATAAAATCATTCGGAAAAAGCGGTTCATTGCGAAAGTTTTTCTTATAAAAATTCACAATCGCTAAAATATAGAAAAGAACAAAGGAGATTCCAGCACTTAAAAACGCCTCGCCAATTAGTAAGCTAAGACCTGCTGCAATGAGCGCCAAGATAAAGGAACTAAAAAAGTATCTCTCCGGATACGTTTGAATCCATTCGATGGTATTTCCGGGTACCTCAAGACCTAAATGATAGAGGAGAAAAATGAAGGCTGAAAGCAGACCAACTGATACGGAAAATAGCAGAGAGGAATAGACAGAATAATATTGATTGGAAACAAGATTATCGGTCCAATCCTTTTTATTTAAAAAGTAGATGGTCAATAGCCATAACACGGCCGATACAGATGTAATCAACAGCAGGAATGCCCCTGAATGAACTTGGGCCCAGTCAATAATGGCATTTACATCATTTGTCACACTCATGGTAATGACACTATATAAAATTATGTTCATGAATAGATAAGTTAACAAGACTGGCAACGTTAAATAGTATTTTTTCAATGATTTCTCCCCCATTTACACTGACTAAACAATTTTAACATAAAATTTACATTTTTACATTAATTCTGTATTAATCCATAAAGCTAACATTTATAGGGGGAAAACATAAAAAAGGCATCACCTGGTTAAAACAGGTGATACCTTCAGCTTGTATTCGTATGATTTACTGATTTTATGTGCTACTAGATTCGTATTTTCACAGACTGAAAACTGGATATTGAAACTGTTAAGGCTTTAAGACGTCCTCCAGCTGTTGACGAATCCCGTTCCCAATTAGTCCTTCTCCACCGATCACAGTGAATCCTTTATAGCGCGTAATCAAGCTTTTCGTTTGCGCTGGCATGACGGTATTTTGGACGAGCAGCATCGTTCCGTTATTTCTTGCGGCAATGACCGAGCCTGCCAGTGCATCCGGGAAGTTTTCTCCAGTTGCAATTAACGCAGTGTCCGTCCCTGCACTTAAGTTTTCAGCGATTGCTTTTGCTGTATCATAACGAGTCGCTCCCCCGTATCGAACCGGGTTTGGAAGACGGTTAAACACCGAGTTGTTCACTACACCTGTACTTCCAACGACGATGGTGCTCGTTTTGCCATTCAGTGCAGCTGTTGTATAGGACGGAAGGGCGGTTGAACGCGTCAACAAAATCGGAATGCCGTTTTTCGCTGCATATGGCGCAACCGCAAGAGCATCCGGGAAATTACCGCCAAATGCAATGAATGCCTTTGAAGAGTTTAACTTTTTGGCAATTAAAGCGGCCGTTTCATAACGGTCGGCTCCTCCAATACGCTCAACCTCTATGTCCATCCATTCTAATTCCGCTCTGACATTTTCCGAGATGGCACCTGGGCCGCCCAGCAGAATAACCTTTGTTGCTCCTAATCGAAGGATTTCATCTCTTGTTTGAGCGCTTAAGGCACCTTCACGCGTTAATAAAATAGGCGCTTTTTCTTTATAGGCAAGAGGGGCTCCGGCTAATGCATCCGGGAATTCACTGCCTCTTGCCAATACAACGGTATGAGCCGCAACCCATTCTGTTTTAGACAGCTCCACAGCCGTCGAGTAACGGTCTGCACCAAAAATACGGTCCGTTCTGACAGGGTTGCTGAAGGACAGCACCGTGATCTTTTTCTCGACACTGCTATTTCCCAACCCATCGATTACAGATACAAAAATCTTTGTACCCTCCGGCTGAACTGGAATCGGAACAGAGAATGCAGTACCAGCAGCGGTTCCTTCTGCTAACGGCCCCCATTCATCACTGATTCGAATGGTTGCATTCGCTAAATTACTAGAGACAGTTCCACTTATTACCCCATCGTTATCAAAAACCTCTGACACGGCTGGCACTGGCAAATCTTTTATATTCAATGCTTTCTTAGCATTCACACGTCCATGTCCATAATAGTCATCTCTGCCGGCTGCACCAAGATCATCCGCAGTGGTCGTCAATCGGGTTGCCAGCTGGGTATTCGTCAATTGCGGCTCACTCGCTAAAACAAGTGCCGCTACCCCAGCCACCACTGGAGATGCCATTGACGTACCACTCATTTCCCCGTACCAATCAAAGGGAAGCGTTGAATAAACAGAAGAGCCTGGTGCCGCTATGTCCACATAGGGCCCGAAATTAGAGAAATAGGAGCGTCCATCTGATGCAGTGGTGGAAGCAACTGAAATGACGTTATTGTATGACGCTGGGTAGGATGGATAATTTACGTTATCATTCCCGGCAGCTGCAACCACAAGAACACCACGTTGATGAGCATACTGAATCGCATCATTTTCATTACTGCTGTATTCATATCCTCCCAAGCTCATATTAATAATGTCAGCACCTGAATCGACAGCATAATAAATAGCATCGATTACATCTGAAAGATAAGCACCATCGTATCCGTTAAATACATCGATCGGCATAATATTGGCATTAGGTGCTACACCAGCTCCCCCGGTCAAGTTATCCATTGAGGCTGCAATAATTCCAGCTACATGGGTGCCGTGTTCTCCCGGCCATAAATCATATTGACTGCCCGTCACCATATTGAAAGGTGCTACAATTCGATCCGCCAGATCTTGATGAGTTAAATCAATTCCGTCATCAATCACGGCTACTGTCACCCCAGCGGAACCCGTTGATTTATTCCACGCGCGTGCCGTTTCAATACTTCTGTGATGCGTTTGATACAGCGTAAAATCAGGATCATTTGGTGTGTACATCAGCTGATAAATATGATCGGGCTCCACGCTTTCTACATTCGGTTTCTCTTCTAACTCCTTCATAAAGCCTTCAATACTCTTGCCCTCTGGCACCTCTACCGTTAAAAGCTCATTACTCTTACCGTCTTCTGATAGCGTCGTAATCGTCTCCGCATTCTTTAACGTATTGAGGGCATCATCCTTCAACTTCACAATTACCCGGTCTGTTTCAGCTGCTTCAGGTACAGAAACACTATTTTCCTCCGCCTGGGTTAAACCATTCGGTAAAAGCTGAGAGCTCCCCAAAAACAAAATGACCAGTACCACTAGCATTCTCTTCATACTCTTCTCCTTCTTAAACCTGATCATAGTCATGGATTATGCCGGTTTATATCATTTGAAATGCAAATAATCTATGTATTCATATGAAATATATATTCCTAGGTTAAAAGGTTGTTTTCATCACACTTTATCTCAATAACTTACAACTAAATAATACCTTATATTTCAAATATTAGCCATATAATTATAGTCAGAAAGGGTTGTAGTTATATTTATTTATGAGGGTAGAATAAATTTTCTGCTAAAAGGAGATTTGATTTTTATTGGATAGAATGGAAGCGTTTATTTAGGGGCTTTTTCATTTTGTTCATTAAAAGAGCAGAGAACACTGAAACTTATTCTCTGCTCTTAGTGTCCTAATGTATAACTGTTGCCAGAAATCAATTACCTTCTTCTTAAACGCCACTTTCGATATACACTATACCCGATAATCGCAATCAAGCCACCAATCGTGTCCAAAATGACATCCTGCACGAGCGGTGTGCGCCCTCCTGTGAGATGCTGATGAAACTCATCCATTACTGCGAATAAAACAACAAAGAAAAATGTGGTGATGGCTGCTCGAAATAGATTGTTTAATATGTAATTCAAAAAGCTGATTAAAAATAAACCGATCAAGAAGAAAATCGTCACATGGGCAAGCTTTCGTATAAAGAACTCAATGAACCCAGCATAGCCATGAGTAGCTATACTAACGGGTCCCCCTCCATAGGTGAAGTTAATCCATGTAAGGTATTCACGGAAATATTCTCTCGATAATAGTCGATCAAGCAATGGAACAACGGTCTGCTGTTCGTATGTTTGAGAAGAAGAATAAAGAACCGCTGCGCAAAATAGTAGAAATGGGACCAATCTTATTAAAATACCGCCTAACGTAACACCGCGGCGATGCTTGTTTACTCGTGTATGTCTCAACGCTCAACCACCTCGATTGGAAGTCCATCTGGATCAGAAAAGAAAGTAAATCGCTTCCCGGTAAATGGATCGATTCTTACATCCTCTACCATAATCGAAAAGGAGGTTAAATACTCAATCACTTGATCAACATTCTCTACCTGAAAAGCAAGATGACGCAGGCCAGCCGCTTCAGGCCGGGATACACGTTTAGGTGGCTGCGGGAAAGAGAATAGTTCTAGTTGAAAGCCTTCACCTTGCAGGTCGAGTTTATATGAATCTCGATCTTTTCTGTATACTTCGTTTATGACTGTAAAGCCTAATATGTTTGTATAGAAGTGCTTTGAGTGTTCGTAGTTAGTGCAGATGATTGCTATGTGGTGGAGCTGTTGGAACATAATAAAATAGCCTCTTTCGATTAATTATCATTCATTCATATCAAACGATTACCTATACCTACAAAATAAGTTTCCTTCAACAACGATTTGATTTACCCTTATTTCGAAATGAAATTTCTCATTATGAACGGTTAAGTAATTGCATTATATATTGACCTAATAAACCTGCCCATAATGCAGGGTTAAATTCCGATTTTTAACACTTCTCAACAAATAACAGAACATAAGTTTGATATTTTAAAAACACACCCACAAAGCCAACACATTAGCTCAGTGGGTATTCAACTTTTGATTCTCTTACCATTCACCAAATTCAGCCCAATCTCCACACTCGCCCCAGCGCTGTCAATGAGTATATCTTAAACTTCGTCGCTGCAGCCGGAGATAAAAAGCTTGGAATTCAATTGAAGCTTCTTAGATCAAGCTCCTCGATTACCCATTATTCCTGTATTCAATTCGTTAGATGCTGCGGCCGATTAATGTTACAGGAAGAAGATTGATTAACGTCTTCAAAAGAATAACGGCTGTATAAGATGGCATTTTTTAATGTTACAAAAATTTGATCTTGCTTTTAGCGTTTTTAAAAATTGAATTAAGCTACTTGAATGTTCTCCTTGTTGGCAATGGATTTAGCTATACGATCACATGCAAGCTTCGCTGCGTTATAAACTAAATGCGTCAAATCAAAATGTAATTTTGCACGTTTTCCTGTACGATATCACACATTGTTTAGCTGAAAGAATTCTTTTAAATAAACAATGACGCGTTCTATTGCACTACGTTGCTTGTAAATGTTTTTCCATGCTTTTGACTCACGAGCTGGGGCTGTATAGCGTCGCAAATCGGTTGTAATTTCCATTTTATACACCTTCTGGCATAGCTTGTCTTCTGCTAATGGGCAGTCTTTACACTCTTTTGGACGCGTATATTTTAACGTCTCGTACGTCGCATCGTAACTATCGTATCGATACGAATGTTCTCGGACACAAGTTAGGGCAAAGTGCTTATCAAATCCCTCTAGCTCTGATTCATTTTTCTTGTTGTAAGCAATAACAGATTGCGCTCCGATTCGGTAAATCTGTTGGTAAATAGCCGGATAATCATAACCTGCATCAAGTGTACTATAAGAAATTTTCAGTTTAGAAAGACGGTCTTGAATTCCTTTTAATAAAGGTATTACAGCTTTTCCATCATTCAGGTTTCCAGAGGAAAAGAGCGACTGAAGGATGTACTGACTTTTCGTTCCGACAGCGAAGTGTCCATTGTAGACAAACCAAAAACGTTCTTTCCTACACTATTTCCTTGATGCCCCACTTAGGGTCAAGAGGAACAGCGGATCGTAACTCGACTAAAGACGCATCAAGTTGAGCTTCAATTCTTTTCTCGAAAATAGGGAGAGCCGCTTCTCGTTCCGCTTGTTCTTGAAGCCATTTTTCTTCTCTTCTTTTGATTTGCGGCCGCGCTTCTTGGGTTCAGGCTTAGACTTTTCTTCGTTAGATGGGGCCTGATCTCGAGCTTCGATGTGAGTCGCATCAATGGCAACTGTATCATCTGTGATAAATCCTTCCGTCATCGCTTGAAGGATGAGCGTTTCTTGAACACGTTCAAGAACAGGTGATTCCGCTATTTTAGAAAGCATTCTCGTGTGAGAAGCTTCAGATGGAATCGCATCAGAAAGAAGGAACCCACAATTCAAACGGAACATATAGTCATGTTTGAGTCGTTTAATCAGATCCTTTATCGTCGGAATACGTTCAAGATCTCTGGCGACAAGTGAGTAGATCATAGCTGCGTAATTAAGTTGAACAGGCGCGCCGTAAAGGGCTTTTTTGACACAATAGCTAAGAGTGGATCAATGTAAATCGTTGAAAAAACTGCCTCAAACGATGGGTAGTTCTAGATCGTATAAATAGGCTTCCTTGTCGTATAATAGTCATAAGGGAGTCTTCCTCCAGCCGTAGTTTTGTTTGGTCACTTAACTAATTCAACTTTTGGGGAGGTATTCCTTTTTTTTATTGCTTAAAAGCCTTGAGCCCGTAGGGACTTAAATTATGAAATTCATTCATCTAAATCCTTATAAATTTTCTCAAATCGCCAAGCATCTCTACACATTGTAATAACGTCTCGTTTAGCAGTCCAACCAAGTTCTCTCTTAGCTTTTGAAGCGTCCGCATAACAAGAAGCAATATCTCCAGGTCTACGATCTACTATTTCATAAGGAATATCAATACCATTAGAATCTTCAAATGCTTTTACTAACTCAAGGACACTAGTGCCTTTTCCAGTTCCTAAGTTATAAACATGAGCACCTTCCTTGAGATTATCTAACGCTGCAACATGCCCCTCTGCTAGATCTAAGACATGAATATAGTCTCTTATACCGGTACCATCTAATGTTGGATAGTCGTTTCCAAAAACGTGAAGTTTCTTCAGTCTTCCTTTAGCAACCTGAGTAACATAAGGCATAAGGTTATTGGGTAAACCATTAGGGGCTTCACCAATCAAGCCACTTTCATGGGCTCCGACTGGATTAAAATATCTTAGAAGAGCAACTGAAAATTCTGGATTTGCTTTAGCTAAATCAGTAAGAATCCTTTCACTCATAGCTTTTGTTTCACCATAGGGATTCGTTGTTGGTAAAAGATCCATTGTTTCAATAAATGGCACTTTATTTTCTCCATATACTGTGGCTGATGAACTAAAGACAAACTGATTCACATCATATTTCTGACAAGCTTTTGCAAGAACCATAGTACTAACAATATTGTTATAATAATAAGTTAATGGTATGTCTACTGATTCTCCTACTGCCTTCAATCCAGCAAAATGAATAACACCATCTATTTTATTATTATTAAAAATAACATCAACAGCTTGTTCATCCGTTACATCAATCTCAAAAAAAGTTACTTCTTTATCCGTAATTTCTATAATTTTCTCGATGGTCTCACGCCTGCTATTACAAAGGTTATCGGCAATTATAACTGAATGCCCTGCTTCCAATAATGCAATACATGTATGTGAACCTATATATCCGGCGCCTCCTGTTACTAAAATATTCATAGTTATATCTCCGCTCCTATGAGTTACTTCTGCCCATAATAGTCCACATACCAATCCGCAAACTTCTGCAATCCTTTTTCTATCGAAGTCTCTGGTTTGAAATCAACAGCTTTTTGTAACAAATCTGTTGAAGCATAAGTAGCTGGGACATCACCAGCTTTAATTGGTTCAAATATTTTCTCAAACAATACTTCTTTATCTAATGCATTACTCAATGCTTTTTCAAGTGTTTCAATGAATACCATTAACTTTTCCGGACTATTATTTCCAATGTTATAGATATTATTTTTAACTTCACCTTTAGGTGGATTACTTAATAAACGCTCGATTCCTTCAACAATATCATCTATATAAGTAAAGTCCCGATAAAGATCATTTTTAAAGTCTCCGTTATTGAATATTTTAATTGGCTCACCAGCAAAATATTTGTCCGTGAACCCAAAGTAAGCCATATCCGGTCGCCCCATAGGACCATAAACAGTGAAGAATCGAAGCCCCGTAGCTGGAATATTATAAAGGTGGCTATACGTATGTGCCATTAATTCATTTGACTTCTTAGTAGATGCATATAGCGACACAGGGTTATCTACAAAATCTGTTTCCTCAAAAGGAACTTTTTTATTTGCTCCATAAACAGAACTAGATGATGCATACACAAGATGATCTACTAGATGATATCTACACGCTTCAAGTATATTGTAAAAACCAATGATATTACTTTGAATATAGACATCTGGGTTCTCTATTGAATAACGTACACCAGCTTGAGCTGCTAGATTCACAACAATATTGGGCTTCCACTCTTTAAAGGTCTTAATGACTATGTCCTTGTCTGATATATCCCCTTTAATAAAAATAAACTTTTCAAAGTGTTCTAGTTGATTTAAACGTGTGTATTTAAGATTCACATCATAGTAATCATTGACATTATCTATACCTACCACTGTGCAGCCTTGCTCTAATAATTTTTTAGATAAGTAGAATCCAATAAAACCAACTGCTCCGGTGATTAAGTATGTTTTACTAGGATCAAGAGTTGTATAATTCAAGGTTCCTCGACTCCTTAACAACTGATCTAATTGCAGGTTTCCTTCCGATCGAGTGGTACTCCACTCCTGCTTTTTGCATATCTTCAACTCTGTAAATATTTCTTCCATCATATACTAAAGGCGTTCTCATTAACTCCTTAAAGATTTCAGGGTTTGTTGCTTTGATTTCTCCCCATTCAGTAAAAATAAAGCATACATTGGCACCATTTAAAGCCTGCTCAACATTTGAAACATACGTTATACTTCCTTTGCTATCCTTACCTTCTGGATGTACTTTAGCAAAATTTTCTGTACCAGCAGGGTCATAAGCATAAATATTTGCACCATGCTCCAATAGTAAAGGAACATTTTCAAGAGATGCTGCTTCTCTTAAATCATCTGTGCCAGGTTTAAATGTCAATCCCAGTACCGCTACCTTAAGACCGTTAAAAGTAATGAGTCTTTTACTAGCCTTTTTATACAATAAAGTCTTTTGATCTTTGTTCACATCAATGGCAGCTTTCACTGTTCTTAACTCATAACCGTTCTGTCTTGCAATATAATCCAGTGCTTTTGTATCCTTAGGAAAACAAGAACCGCCAAAACCAATCCCTGCATTTAAAAACTTGCTTCCAATGCGCTCATCAAAGCTCATCCCTTTTGCCACTTCCTGAACGTCAGCACCGACAAGTTCACAAAGATTTGCAATATCATTCATGTAAGAAATTTTAAGGGCAAGAAAGTCATTCGATGCATACTTAGTCATTTCTGCGGATCTTCTATTTACTGAAACGATAGGCAAGTTAAAAGGATCATAAATATTCATAAGCAATTCTTCTGCCCACTTACTTTCTGTTCCAATAATAATCCTTTCCGCATGCAGGGTATCGTGTACGGCAGAACCTTGTGCCAAGAATTCCGGGTTCGAGGCTACTTCTACTTTCACATCATTTACTAAAAAGTCATGAATAAACTGCTCAACTTTGTCATTTGTTCCGACTGGGACTGTAGATTTTACAACGACCAAACAATCCTTTTCTATCGTTTCTGAAATTTGCCTTGCAACGGTTGCAATATATGAAAGATTGGCAGAGCCATCCGTTTGTTCTGGAGTACCTACACCGATAAAAATTGCATCTGCATCCTTATAGGCTGATTTGTAATCTGTTGTATAATCAATTTTCCCAGCAACATAATTCTTCTGCATCAATTCTTCTAAATCAGCTTCATAGATTGGTGATACACCAGACTTCATGAGGCTCACTTTTTTTTCATCAATATCAACACAAGTCACTTGATGGCCAACTTCGGCAAAACATACGCCTGCCACCAAGCCGACATAGCCTGTTCCTGCTACCGCAATATTATACATAGTCATAACTTCCTTTACTATTGTATTAAAAATCGTAAATCTCTATGACTTTATATCGACTTAAAAATTTATTAATGGACTCAATTTCTTTCCTTAATATAACAAGGGAGTTCTTATCTCCTGCTTAATGAAATACGAAATATGTCATATTCAAATGGTCCAAGTTCATTGTCAAAAATAGAGTTTTAATATTATTAAAACAGTTTAGTACACAGGATTTTCTATCCCTCTATAATGACATTGTTTATACGAATAATTTTAAGCACTTAAAACATCCAAAAATTTTTGGGAGTTTAGAAAAGAATTCAATGTTATTAGCAAGTTAGCCAGTCTCAAGCAATAAATCTAAAAACTCCTGTAATAAAAATAATTCTGATTAAAATCCTATTTATTTAACTTTTTTGCTGGTATACCTGCATATACTCCATTTTCTTCAACATCTTCCAAAACAACGCTATTTGCACCAATTACCGCTCCATCCCCGATTAACACATTTCCTATTATTTGAGCACCAGCAAAAATAGTTACATTATTTCCTATTATTGGATAATCTCGTGTAGAATCAATATTTCCCTTTTTTTTTCCCAACGTTACATTTTGGTAAAGTGTTACATTATCTCCTATCACTACCCCGTCTCCGATAACAATACTTGTAGGATGTGGAATTTTCAAATTTTTCCCTATAATACTGTTCATACCAACTGAAATTCCATATTTATTAATTAACATATTTTCCAAGATTAACGAAATAAATTTGCGGTTTTTATACTTTATTCGTAGATAACATAATTCTACTGAATTTTCGGTTGGTAATAATATTTTGTACAGGAGCTTTTTAAGCATTTATTATCTTTAACCTTCCTTCTTATTTATTAGGTCTTTATAAACATTAATTATTTCATCAACCCTATCACTAACTTCGTGGCCGTCAGAGATTAATCTCTTATAACCATTTTGAGCAATGCTTTCTCTTTCTTTATCGTTTTCTAAGTAATATTCTATCTTTCGCGTAAATTCAGTTATATCTCTAAAATACTCAGCTTCTTCACCTTCTTTAAACATGCTACTTAAATCTGCTGTGTACTCTGCTAGCATAAAAGTTTTAGTCGCTGGTATTTCAAAACACCGTCTTGTATAAGTATCCTTATTTAACTTTGATAGGAAAACTAGAGCAATTTTTGTACTATTAATTGCTATGTTATAGTCCTCTTTTAGATGTTTAATTTCACCTAGTCTCTTTATGAAAAAATCATAATATTTCGATTTTTCCCACCCACTACCAAATAATTTGATAGTATAATCTTTCATAATTAATTCCTTTAAAAATTCATCTCGATTATCATTTTCAAAATGACCTATAAAAGAAACATCACTCTGATATTGGCTTCCTACAGTAGATGGATCAACAAAATTATTTTGTTCTTTTATATAGTAAGATCTAAGGATACTTGAGTTATTTATACCCCTCCTCCTATAATCCTCTAGATTTGAATATCTGTAAGCAAAAACATGATCACAGTAACTCAAACTCTTAAAGTAGTTCTTCCAAAAGTATTTTTTATAATCTAAAGAGAATGGATTATCATTATTATAAGTGAATATCTTAATTTTTTTTGATTTAATATTTTTAAGTACAGAAGGTCTTGTAAATCTATCTCTATACAAGAACACCAAGTCTGGATTTTCTTTCCTAATTATCCTTTTTAAATCTAGGTTCATTTTAAAAATTATTGGGCCAATATTGTACTTACATTGAAAAAGATACCCAAAATCTTTAACTTCCCTTTTCTTTTTGCCTGTTCCTACAAGGTTGGGTATACTTTTAAAATAAACATTCGTATCAAACTTAATTACATCGTGTTTTTTATCTCGGAAAGCTTTATAAAATGATTGGGCATATATTTCCCAATAAAAATCCCCAACAATTAAGATTTTCATATATAATCCTCGCTTTAATTTACTATACCTTAACTTTTTTAAATAGAATTTTTATAATTACCATATATACTGGAAGATATATCATTTGACTAAATAATCCTGTAAAACTCATCCAAAAGGTTACTGTAACAGTTGTTATTAAAGTTGCATAAACAGGAATATACTGCTCATTATATGTCCAGTGTTTAAGCAGTTTATAAAAATAGCCAAAAGCAAAAACTAAAACAACACCTAGCAAACCAAAATTAGCTATCATCTCACCAGGAATAGTAATTGCATCCATTGTTGAACTAGGACTACCCATAATCGTATTAGCTGAAATAATCCCATACTGAATTGGTTTTTCTGGAAAAATTGGTCTAGGAACAAAAAAATACAACATCTCAAATATAGTTTGTCCAAGTAACCAATTTTCATTACTAGAAAAATAATTTTGTACCCTCGCAAGTGCAAGCAACGATATACCAAAGTTGTTTTGGATTTGGAGAAGTAGACTTTCAAAAAACGTTATCTCATTTCCCCAAACAGAGCTATTTAGCCTACCTCTAATAGCACCAAATGTTAAAAAGAATATAACAGAAACTAATCCAAAAGCTACAAATCTATTTTTGATTTTTTTGCTTATTTTAAAGTTAAGTTTATGTTTGGTTTTTTGCATCCTGAAAATTTCCACTACAATTAGTGATATGAAAAAGTTTAAAATCGTTCCTCTATGCAAACCTGTTAATATTAAAAGAAATGTAATTAAAGGAATAACTAATCCCCATAATATCTTCTTGTTGTAATTAAATCTATTGTAGAATAAAAGACTATTAAGAAGAATTAAAAGTGAACTACTTTTACTAGAAATTAAAAAAACAATTTTCTCAAAAATATTTGCCGATTGCATTGTTTCTAAGTAGACTCTTTTAATTTTGAAGTCATAATAATTTTCGAAGCCACCCAGGTTTCTAATTTCTATATAACCGTTCAAAATGACATTAAAAACAGTGATAAGGTAGAAAATGTATAGTAACTTATAATTTAATTGATACTCATTCTTAAAGTATGGCTTGTTCTCAAATAGTCTAATAACTTTGGTTCGATAACCCAAAGTGAAGAAAAACGCGGCAACCACAAATATAAAAACTGATTTAAGTAAATCATATTCACTTATATAACCATAATATGCTGGATATACAGGTAAACCGGAAATTTCAAACAAAATTGCAGGCATAAAAACATCAATTAACAATAATATATAGAATAATGCCAATGGCGTGATTTGGAACATTTCATTTCGGAAATGCCTTATTAAGATTATTAAAAAAAACATACTCACGAAAATATATAATAATAAATTCACCTTTCTATCACCTGCATATCATTTATTTCAGAAATTTGTTAAAGATTTCTTTTAGTCGAACTTGATAAGTATGAGCTGCCAGAGCTTTTTCATAACCATTTTTAGCAATTTCATCCCTCATTTTATCGTTTCCTAAGTATAGGTTAATTTTTTTTAATAATTCATCTTTCGTTTTATAAAAAACAATTTCTTTATCTCCTTGATACAATTCAGTTAACTCTTGTGTGTAATTGGTTATATACAACGTTCCTGAAAGAGGAACCTCAAAATCGCGAAGCTTAGGATTCATTAACTTACTGCTATAAGCTATGTTTGCAGTTCCCAGAACAATTTTGCAAGAGTTATAAAACTCATTGTTATCATTAACATCTAATACCCCACTTCCCCAACCTGGTCCATATGCTTTAATGTTAATTCCGTTCTTAGTTAAAAATTGAATCAGTTCTTTTCTTAAGCCATAGTTCCTACCAATAAACCCAACATCATATTTTTTTTCAATATTTTCTATAGGAAAATATACTTCTTCATTACTTGCAAGGGGAAAGTAGAAAGCAGGGATTCCCTCTTTTAAATACCATTCTACGCATTCTGGAGTTGTTACTAATACTAAATCAACAATTTCATTTAGGCCTGCAATACCTTTTTCATAGCCGTTTTCTATTCCCAACTTATAAGATAGTCTCTCATCCATACCTATATTTATAATTTTAAATCCATACATTTCCTTTAATTTTTTCATTTTTTCTATATTTATGTTAAATCCAAATGATTGCATCATCAAAATGTCAGGAACCCAGTTTTCTTCTCTTTTATAAGAATCGAATTGTTCACTCAACCAATCAAGATTTTGATCCCTAGCTTGTCCCCTGGAATATTGTCCGTAACTGCCATCCCTTTTATAAAATAATTTCAAATCGTACATATTTGCAAGTGCTTGGTTAAAGCCACCAAAATCCTGAAGAGGATCTCCTCCAAAATAAAAAACTTTTAAAGCATTTTTATTTACATCACTCCATCCCCTGCTTCTTAATAAATCATCAATGTCATTATTAAAATCCATTTTCCTATAATAATTAAAGTTTTTTTTGTATTTACTTTCCACTTGATATGCTTTTATATTTTTATTAATATTCCAAATTAATTTATTTTTCAACAACAAGTCTTTAAGCACTCATATCTTCCCTTCTAATATGTCTGTATGAAATATATAAGACAATAATTGCATAAACCACCTGACCTAATATGTGATTTAATATCGCTCCTATAAGACCGTAATTATTTATAATAAAAAAACCTGCGATTGCGGGTAGCAATCCTGATAATATTGTAGGAAATAATAATTTCTTTGTTTCACCACTTCTAAATATTTCAAATGTAGATAACATTGCTATGATATAAAGTGATGAGGAAAGGGTTATAAATGGTATATATGGAGAAATATCTAAATATTTACTATCAGCTAAAATTATGACTAAATAATCACTTGTGAAAACAATGAAAATTGTATATAGAAATAATAAGATTCCTATTATCATTAAGTAACTTTTATAAAATGAATAACTTGTTTTAGTATTTTTAGAAAATATATATGGCATAAAAAAATTGTTGACAATTCCATAAAACGCATTTGGCAAAAAAAATGATAATGAAACTAAAATTGTATAAGCTGCAACTGTTTCTGGATCTAAATAGTAATCAAGATACCATCTGTTAACCATATTTTGCAACCACCCAAAAATTGCCCATATCATTAATGGATAAGAAAATAAAATAATATCATTATAGAATTGCTTTATCTTATTTACTTTTATATAACCATAAATTGTATTGAATTTTTTATATGAAGTTAAAATCATAATAATATTTCCTAGCATGAAAATAATTAATACATTATTTATGGTAAAAACCTTGAAATAAGCTAATAAAATTAATAATATTGTTCTAAATATTAATTCAAATAATCTTAAAAACATAACCCTTAATCTGTCTCTAGATGCATTATCCATAACCAAAAGGCTGCTCTTTAATATTTCTGTAAATGTAAATAAGATGAAATAAACAAAGAATGAGGACAGAATAGTACTTGTAAATACTGTACTAGTAACAATCCCTAACACAATAAAGTAAACAACGAATAAAAATAAATAAACTAAATAAACATTATTTGTAAAATAGTACTTTTCTTTTGAATTAATTTTATGGTAAGTTAACTTAGCAATAGCTTGATCAAATGCGGTAAAAGGTAGCATAGAAATTAATACATATATTGATAATAATAATGCCCAATTCCCATACTCTAATTTACTGAAATTAACTGCTAGAAGCTTATTTTGAACAACTAACTGCAATAATAATATTATCTGTGAAAAGGCACTTAAAGTTATTTCTTTTTTATTATTAGTCAAGAAACTTACCTTGTTTATACCTTTAAATGACTTAATTATTTTCAAGGATGTCTACTATCCTCCCAACAAATTCTTTTTCAGTGAAATATAGGTTGTAATAATTATAATTTTTCATCATAGAGTTTTTATCAAACTTTAGTTTTTTAATCCCCTCTACTATAGTAAAGTAATCTTTATTATCACAAGCATAGCCATTTATATTGCCTGAAAAAATATCACCTATTCCTCCAACATTTTCATCGGTAATAACGGAGCAAGCGTTAGCATATGCTTCTAAAATGGAGATAGGTTGTCCTTCATCCTTTGAAGGCAAAATAAAAATATCACTTTTCAAAAGCAATTCTTTCTTTCTAAAACCGTCCACAACCCCATTGTAAATTATTTTTTCCGGGTTCTTATTTAAATAATCCATTATTTTTGGCTCTATTTTCGGCTCTATTTTCCCCGCTAAATTAATTAAAATTTCCTTTTCACTAAAAGATTCTGAGGCTTTTAGTAATGTTAGTATACCTTTATCTTCCATCAAATTACTGAGGAATAAAACATACTGTTTCTCTTCAATCTTCTTATTCTTAATCTTTGTTTCTAATTCTTTTGGACTAGCAACAAATCTGTCTTCAACTCCATTTTCACATATGAATATTCTATCTTGTGCAACTATCCCCTCAAACATAAACCTCAGTGAATCTCCTAATAAAATTATACCTTTAGCTCTTTTAAGAAAAAATTTAATAAGAAATTGTTTTAATTTTGGTTGTCTATCATATATCTCTCTAAATTTACTACCATGTATATGCAAATAAAAAACTTGTTTCTTTATTATTGCAACTAGCATATATGGAATGAATCTAGCAAAGCCATAAAAGCTTTGTCCAGGTGTCATATATATACATTTGTAATGATTTGTTGTTACCATATATATTTCTTTAAACATATACTTAAGTATTTTTAAAAACTTTAGTAGTCTGAATTCCCCTTGATTTTCTTTATTATCAAATTTTACTTCTTTTAACGTATCTATAAATTCCACTTGATATTTGTATTTCAAACCACTTAAAAGCATTTTATTAGCTACAGTCATTCCATTTATTTGTTTTGAAAACGGCCCTATCATTAATATTTTTTCCATTGATAACTCCCTACAATAAAGTACATATTGTCAAAACTTTTTTATTATATAAGTTTAATAGCCTTTGATTTAGAAGGCTTATAAGAAAAAACTTGTCTACCCTAAATCCTATAGATAACTTAGGTTATCATACACCCAAAATCTCGAAAAAAGGAGACAAGTCATTAATCCAATTATTAACTTATTTGATTGAACGTATAAAGTACCAAGATCAGATTTCGTACATCACTTCCTCTACTTGTTAGATAGAGTATGTTTGAAAAACCTACCAAGGCATGTATAAATATATTTTGGGAATTTTCAAGTCCATTATCTAATGAGCAAGTTCCAGAAAGGTTAAGAAATCAGTAACATAATTGATAACTAGTAAACCCATAGGAATAAGACGGAATCATTATAAGATGAATTATGATTGTTGGCCTTAGATCTTTCTTTAACTTGCCACTTTTATCTTTAGAAGATTTTTTGCAGTGCTTCCACGTCAAATGTCTTGAAGATAACTATTGTTAACGAATATCGATTTTTAGTCCCCATTTAGTTAGGTGAAAACTGTTCTGCTATTTCCAGGTTTAGAAATATCTACATTTCTTAACTTCACTATTAATATATCTTTTATGGTCATAGAGTAAGCTTTTATTTCCCCCAAACAACTCTATTCACATAATCTGTATAGGACAAAATAATCCTAAGTACTTTATCCGATACATTAGGCATACTATAATCCCCAACAAGCCTTAAAGTTTCTTTTTCTTGCGCTTCTAATATTTCTAATCCTTGTAATACTTTTTCTTTCATAAGTCCTACCATCATTACTGATGCCTCTTCCATCGCCTCTGGTCTTTCATGAGCTTGTCTAATATTAAGTGCTCTAAACCCAAGGATTGAAGATTCCTCACTAATCGTTCCACTATCACTAAGAACCGCTCTAGCCTTAATTTGAAGCTTAACATAATCATTAAACCCTAAAGGTTTCATCGTTTTTACTAATGGATTAAATTCTATCCCTTTAGCATTAATCATATTTCTCGTTCTAGGGTGTGTACTTACAATCACAGGCATATTATACATTTCTGCAATCGCATTTAAACTATCAACTAGATTGAGGAAATTAGTTTCTGAATTAATATTTTCCTCTCTGTGAGCTGACACGACAAAATATTTTCCTTCTTCAAGTTCCAATCGCTCTAACACATCTGACTTTTCAATGTCATCTTTTCTTGAATTAAGAACTTCAAACATTGGGCTTCCCGTTTTAATGATTCTATCTGCCGGCAGACCTTCTCTTAACAAATATTCTCTTGCGATATCACTATAGGTTAAGTTGATATCTGCTGTATGATCGACAATTTTTCTATTCGTTTCTTCTGGAACTCTTTGATCAAAACATCTGTTCCCTGCTTCCATATGGAAGATTGGAATTTGTCTTCTCTTCGCTGCAATCGCACATAAACAACTATTAGTATCGCCAAGTACTAAAACCGCATCCGGTTTTACTTCATCCATAATAGGATCAATTTTAACTAGAATATTTCCTATTGTTTCTACTGCTGTTCCAGTAGCTGCATTAAGAAAATAATCCGGTTTTTTCAGATTGAAATCATTAAAGAATACTTCATTTAATTCATAATCATAATTTTGTCCTGTATGAACAAGTGTATGTTCTATTGCATTTGAATCTTCTAATTTATTAATTACAGCTGACAGTCTTATAATCTCTGGTCTAGTACCAACAACTGTCATGACTTTTAGTTTCTTCATTTAATTATACCTCCAAGAAATAGGTGTCTGGCTTTTCGGGATCAAAGTATTCATTCGCCCACATAATGGTGACCATATCAGTGTGGCCCAGATTTTCAATATTATGAGTGTAACCAGTAGGTATATCTACTACTTCCATTTTTTCTCCACTAACAAAATATTCAATAATTTCATCTGAACCAATTTTCCTAAAACGGATAACTCCTATTCCACTTACCACAAGGAATTTCTCATTCTTAGTGTGGTGCCAATGATTTCCCTTGGTTATTCCAGGTTTAGAAATATTAATAGAAACTTGCCCTCTATCCGGGGTCTTAATAAACTCTGTAAAAGATCCTCTTGGATCTACGTGCATCGTAAGATCATAACTAAATTGATCTTTTGGCAAATAACTCAAATACGTACTATATAATTTTTTCGCAAATGAATTAGACATATCAGGAATAGAGCGATCTTCACGGCTTTTTTTAAATGAATAAATCAAATCAACGATTTCTCCAAGAGTAGTAGTGTGTACTACTGGAACTTCACAAAAATTTCCAACCGAATTTTCATTACCGTTCAAAGCATTAACCAGTTCTTCGACAACATCATCAATATAAACTAAGTTCATCACAACGCTTGGATCATTTATAGTGATTGGAGATTCATGAGCAATGCTATGACAAAATGTCGCTACTGCACTGTTATAATTCGGTCTACACCATTTTCCAAACACATTAGGAAAACGGTAGACGAGTACTTTTGCTCCTGTTTCTTTACTGTATTCAAAGAGCAAATTTTCACCTGCTTTTTTACTGTTACCGTATGGGTTATCGAGTTCAGCTTGAATAGAAGATGAAAGCATGACTGGACACGTGTTTTGATGCTTTTTTAGCGTATCAAGCAGGGTTGATGTAAAACCGTAGTTCCCATCCATGAATTCAGACTGATCCTTGGGACGATTCACTCCAGCAAGGTGAAAGACGAAATCCGCTTCTTTACAATATTCATCGAATAAAGAAGTATCTGTTTCCTTGCAATATTCAAAGATATTATTATAGTTTCGGTTTCTTAATTCTGCTATAAGATTCTTACCGATAAAGCCCTTCGCACCGGTCACTAGAATCTTCATACTCAGCTCCAACCTTTCAATTCTTCTTGAACATAGTCAAGCATTAATAACTTATCTTTAATCTGCTCGATAGTTAATCTCTCTGTATTATGAGAGTTATATTCTTCTTCAGTAGATAATTTTTGGTCCCCTTCTACGAAATATTTATCATAATTAAGGTCTCTCTTATCTGCAGGTACTCGATAAAAACCACCTAAATCATGCGCAACTACATGTTCTTCTCTAGTGAGTAGCGTTTCATATATTTTTTCACCATGACGAGTACCAATTACTTTTATTTCATTGTCCGCATTGAATAGCTCTTTAAGTGCTTGAGCTAAATCGCCAATAGTCGATGCCGGTGATTTTTGTACCATGATGTCTCCAGCTTCAGCATTTTCAAACGCGAACACTACAAGCTCCACTGCTTCCTCAAGACTCATTAAAAATCTAGTCATATTAGGGTCTGTAATCGTTAAGGATTGTCCATTTTTAATCTGTTCAATAAACAGCGGAATTACTGAACCTCTAGATGCCATTACATTTCCATAGCGTGTACCGCATATTAGAGTCTTATCTGGGTCTACTGTATTCGCCTTAGCCACAAACACCTTTTCCATCATTGCTTTAGAAATTCCCATTGCATTTATAGGATAAGCAGCCTTGTCTGTAGACAAACAAATCACTTTCTTTACTCCACTTTCAATAGCTCCGGTAAGGACATTGTCTGTACCTAAAACATTTGTTTTAACAGCTTCTAATGGAAAAAATTCACATGATGGGACCTGTTTTAGAGCAGCCGCATGGAAAATGTAATCAACGCCGTACATTGCATTTTTGACACTAGCTAAATCTCGTACATCCCCTATATAGAATTTGAGCTTTTCACTTTTATAAATCTTACGCATATCATCTTGTTTCTTCTCGTCTCTTGAAAAAATTCGGATTTCTTTTATATCTGTATCTAAAAATCTCTTCATAACAGCATTCCCAAATGAACCCGTGCCACCAGTGATTAGTAGTGTTTTATCTTTAAACAATTTGTTTATCCTCCAATTTCTGATTATCTCTAAAGTGTATGTCCATTCTGTTTAACAGTTCTTCTTTATTAAAGTTTTCATCGTAGTAGTTTCTAGCATTAAAACCTAATTGTTTTAATACCTTGCTTGACTTCGATGATAATTCAATTATAATTTCTGAAAGCTTTTGAGCATCGCCAGCTGGACTAGATAAACCTGCATCTGCCTCTTTAATGATTTGATTTGTTTCACCATCAGCTGAAGCAATGATTGGAATTCCACACGCCATATAAGATTGAAGTTTTGCAGGAATTGTCATAGAGAAGAGGGGACTGTTAGTTAGGCTTAAGAATGCCGCATCACTAGCCGCCATAAATTCTGGTATTCTATTAGCTGATTGTTTTTCAATGAAATTAAACATGTCGGAGACATTATTAGACTTCACTAAGTCAATTAATTCATTTTTATATCTGCCGTCTCCAACAATATTAAATCGAATATTTCTTTCTAAATTTTTTTCTTTTATTATCAATGCAGCTTTTTGTAATATATCTAAACCTTGGGCGTGTCCTATATTACCTGCAAAAATTATATTAAAAGCGCCGTCAATAGCTATTTTAGGATTGCTTGTTTTTTCTAAAGGTATATAGAAATCTTCTGCATATTGTGGCCAGTACTCTACCTTTTCAGCTGGAACACCACGGTTTTCAATTGATTTGACAAAACTATGGGATGTGGTAAAAATTTTTGTGCAGCGGGTATAGATGTAATCTACCATCTTACCAATGGCTCCAATAATATGTTTATTCTTTATCCCAGTAATAATTTCAACATTTTCAGGCCAAAGATCTTGCACATATAAGTAACAGGGTATTTGCCGTTTCTTCGCATACCATACCCCAGGTAAGGCTTGTGTCATCGGCGACACTTCAAATATAAAAACATAATCCGCTTTTATTTTCGTAAGTGCTTTCCAAAAGAAACCGGATACCACAAAGGATACATAATTTAAAGCAAGCATTATTGGATTATTTCCTCTTGGTATAAGTGGAATTCTAATAATCTCAATACCGTTATACATTTCTTTTCTTTTCTTAAACAGTCCATATCCATTGTAATATTTCCCCTGAGGGTAATTTGGAATCCCGGTTATAACTGTTACTTTATATCCCCTTTTAACCCATTCAGTACAGATGTCATTAATACGAAATTGCTCAGGGTAGAAGTATTGTGCAATAACTAAAATATGTTTTTTCAATTTCCTATTCACCCTTCACCTTTTATTTTCCGTCAACTCAATGGTTTCTCGTAAATTTCTAATTTGGTAGTTCTCTTCATAAGAACTCATAGTTTGATCATAAATCAAATTGCCAAATACCTTATTAATCAGTCCTAACTTCAATCCTAAAAGCTTTAATACTGGATTGAATACTTTAGCGAGAATTATTTTCTTCCCATGCACCTCAGCTATCAACCTCACCATTTCACTTGTCTTAACATATTCACTATTTTGCGGAAAGAACAAACCGCTTTCTTCATTCTCAATCATTAGTCGAATAAACTCACACAAATTATCTATATGAAGCATACTACGCTGATTATCAACGTCGGGGAAAACAGGAAGTTTCTTAGCTGCTTTTGCAAGTTTTAGATAGTTGCCTTTAGAACCCTTCCCATATATCATTGGTGGTCTTAGAATTACAACCTTAAATACATCACTCTCTAGAGATGTTATACCATCTTCTGCTTGCAGCTTACTATTACCGTAAAAGTTACTCGGCGTAGGTACTGTTTTTTTATCAATAACTCTTTTGTCGCTGCTGCTATCACCATATACAATAATGCTGCTCATAAAAATAAACTGCCTCACACCTTCAGCCTTAGCCTTTTTAGCAGCTTCAATTGTTAGATCACGATTAACTTTATAATATAATTCTTCCATCTTTGGGTCGGATGAGACATGAGCTATACCTGCCACATGTAAAACAGCATCATAACCCGAGAAATCTTTTTCTTTCCATGTATCATTTCGTAAACTAATTGAGTCTACCGAATACTTGTCAGGAGAGTTTTCTAACCACTTTTTAAAGCTTTTACCAACATAGCTGTTTACTCCTGTAATTAATATATTTTTCACTTCGTTGCATTCTCCTTAGTAGCAGCAATTTCTTTCTTTATCGTTGTCCCAGTCGTCCGACCTTCAACAACGCCATCACTCTTAATAACACTCATGATAGTACCAAAAAAACATTTAACGTCCATCCATAAACCAATCTTTTCAACATAATCCCCATCCAGCTTGGCCTTTACCACAATAGGAAGTTCATCTCTACCATTGATCTGTGCCCAGCCTGTTAACCCAGGAGGTATATCATTTGCACCATGTTTATCACGTTCAGCAATAAGATCGTATTGATTCCATAATGCTGGTCTAGGGCCAATAATACTCATCTGTCCAACAAATATATTCCAAATTTGTGGTAGCTCATCTAACGAAGTTTTTCTCAGAAACTTCCCCATTTTTGTAATGTACTGCTCTGGGTTATCCAAGAGATGTGTCGGTGTATCCTTTGGTGTATCTATTCCCATAGTACGAAACTTCAAAATATTAAAATATGCTTTGTTGATTCCAACACGCTTTTGTTTGAACAACACAGGACCTTTTGAATCTAGTTTAATCCCTAAAATCAGAATGAAAAAAATAGGCGATAGTACAATCAGACCTATTAAAGAAAGAACAATATCTATTAATCTTTTTATTTTCAAATACAATCTTTTCACACTCCAACTATGAAACCACATTTTTTAAATTTCTTTCATTCCAATAAAACGGCCCAAATCACCTTTACTAAGTCGAGCTTAAGAACTTCTCTGTCCAACCACCAAACTCCCTACAATTTTCCGATTCGCCACTCCAATCAGTGTATCAACCATCTCTATATTATTCATTGCTAGTAATTTCCCAATTGTAAAATCTAGCTCATACTGACTAATTGGCGTAGCCTTCCCAACATAAATCTTCGGAAACACTTTTTCACTTTGAATCTCATCTTCATTCAAAAGTTCCTCAAATAGTTTTTCACCCGGACGGATACCACTAAAATTAATCTTAATTTCATCCTCAGTGTATCCGGAAAGACGAATCACGTTCTTAGCCAAGTCAACAATTTTAACCGGCTCCCCCATATCAAGCACGAAGACCTCACCTCCGGAAGCCAAGGCCCCAGCTTGAATCACTAATCTAGAAGCCTCTGGAATCGTCATAAAGTAACGGGTCATATCTGGATGAGTAACGGTTACTGGTCCACCCGCTTCAATTTGCTTTTTAAATAATGGAATGACACTTCCTCTAGATCCAAGTACATTTCCAAAACGAACAGCTGCGAACTTCGTTTCACTTTTTTTTGCGAGGTTTTGAATAATCATTTCCGCAAAACGTTTTGTCGCTCCCATAACATTAGGAGGATTTACTGCTTTGTCAGTAGAAACCAGCACAAAGTTTTTCACGCTAAATTCATGGGCTGCTTCCGCTACGTTTTTCGTACCAAAGATGTTGTTTTTAACTGCCTCCATCGGATTAATTTCCATTAATGGAACATGTTTATGTGCGGCTGCGTGATAAATCACACTTGGCCTATATTCACTCACTACATCAAATATTCGCTTGCGATCCTGTACGTCCGCAATAATTGGGATAATATCGATCTCTTGTGCGTAAAGTTTGCGAAGCTCCATGTCGATTGTATAAATAGAATTTTCCCCATGCCCTAGAAGAACAAGTCGCTCGGGTTTAAATTTACACACCTGACGGCAAATTTCTGATCCAATCGACCCACCTGCGCCTGTAACGAGTATTGTTTTGCTTTTTAATTTTTCTGAAATACTTGCCATATCAAGCTCAACCGGGTCACGGCCAAGCAAGTCCTCAACCTGGACCTCGCGTATTTGGCTGACTTCAAGCCTTCCAGTCATGATATCTTCAAGAAACGGCAGGATTTTTGTTTTAGCAGATGTTTTTGCACACTCACTGTAAATCCGCTGAAGCTCTTTTTTACTTAACGAAGGAATGGCAATAATAATATGTTCAATTTGATTTTCCTTCACAATCGACTCAATATGTTTAACTCCCCCAAGGACGGGTATATTCATAACCTCTAGATTGTGTTTTGTAAAATCATCATCAATAAACCCAACAGGCTGAAGCTCAGACGATTGTTTTTGCCTTAATTCACGGACAACGCTTGTTCCAGCTGCTCCAGCACCAATAATAAGTGCTCTCTTTTGATTAGGATTTGGTTTTATGTATGTATCACGGTACATTCTCCAGGCGAAACGAGATCCGCCGATCAGGAGAATATGCAGCATCCATGTGATAATAAGTGTTCTCGTGTAAAAAGTCCCGATTATCACGAATTGAGCAATGGCCGCAATGGCAACGGAAAATGTAACAGCTTTTATAATCGCTGTCAGCTCGCTCATACTAGAGTACTGCCATACTCTTTTATAAATACTGTAACGATAGGCAAAAAAGTGATGGCTTAATAATAGAATGATTGAACTAACAATCAGTACTAATGAAAAAGGGTTTGAAGCAGGGATTAATAAATAATAGCTAAAGAAGATTGAAGTGAGGACAATGAGTGAATCAATTAATACTAATAAGGCAATTCTCTTCTTATATGTCATGCCTCGGCCGCCTTTCTATATTTTGATAAAGTTGAAATAGTTGTGCTAAATCCTTGTTTATTTCTAAAACGTTGCCGCATAAAATAAATACCTAATGAAAAAACACAAGCATTGTATGCCTTTTCATTAGATATTTATTATTTAAATGTATTCAAAATGAAAATTTAGGCATTTAACCCATCCTCACACCACACCACTGACATTTCAAGTCTAAGGCATTACATAATTAACTGTATACCCACGGCGCGATCGAGTGCCTCCATTGATAATGGTATTGGAGACAGTACCAAGCAGTGATTAGTGTTAAAGTTTTAGCCCTTCAATCCAATCACTTGTATGTCAAAAATTAATAGAAATTTTAAGGAAATTAGAAACAAAAGTCACTGAAATGTCATTAAAAATAGTTGAATAGCACTCTTTTATTTCAAGTATATCTATATTATCATCTTTCTGGACAAATTAGGGGTTTATTTGTCATTTAAATTCGACATTTTTTTCTAAAAATGAGAAATTGACACACGGCTACATAGTTCGACAATTTCCCAATCCTTTGGTTCCTTCATTGGTCCTTTTTTCTTCTATTTTTCTTCCCTTTCTGTATTTTTCAGCAAAAGATCTATCAAAGTGTTCTCTAATGGAAATGAAGAATCCCTCTCCACATTTACATTTATACACCACTATGCAGTCCAAAGATCCTTATAGAACACATACCTTATCCACTAATACTATTATACCAATACATTGGTAATTATTATTTGTAATGTATATTTATTGTATTTTAGTATTTTATAAGGTATATTTAGTACTAAGATAAAGGCAAACTAGCTGAAAGGCTAGGGCGCAAAGTCACAGATCTAAGGCATTTATGCTATGATAGCTGGACTGCCGAAAATACTGAATCTCAGGAGTATTTTAGGAGGAATTAAATTGAGGTGTACTATAGTGTCTCTTCTAGAATGGAAGTGTGCAATAAAATGAAGAAGATAAGGTACTGGATTGATTGCCATTTTAAAAAGAAACATAGATACAGTTTATACACAGGCAAATGCATTGCTTGCGGGAAAAAAAAGTAAGATAACCTGCTTTTCACCCACTTTCTACGCTCTAATCGACCAAGTCTTCAAGCAAATTAGAAATCGCTTTGCTTCGACTTTTACTCGTTAATATAATAAATTCAGACACCCTGTGTTCGTTATCCTTTCGAACACAGGGTGTCTATTTTTTCATAACCTAATAATCAACAATACTGCAACTCTTTGGACAAATTAAACACTACCGAAAGTTTGACCGGTTTTCTCTAAGAGGTCTATCCAAAAACACCACGGATTGGGGTCTTATTTGTGTTGCCCATAATTCGAAAAAATGGGATGAACATAGACAAAACAAAGTTAAGATAGTGAAGGTTTGAGGGGAATCTCTCCTCAAATTTTCTATAAATAACCTGAAGAGGCTGACTCAAAAGATCGTTGAACGACGACTCCTAGGGTCCTTTTCCAAGCGCTTCTCTAATTTCTTCACTGTTTCAGCTATTTTTTCAGAAGAAATTGGGGCTTTTTCTAACTTCTCCATTAGATCCAGTTCCTGTTCTGCATCTTCGTCTTCCTTTGTCATCTGTTCAATCTGAAGGACTAACTGTTTATATGCTGATATTGATTCTTGCACCCTGTTGATTGGAGTGGAAGGGGGGAGGCTCCTGCGGGAGAAGCGAGTCAACGGGAGACCCCGCAGGCGCGAATGCGCCGAGGAGGCTCCCGGACCGCCCGCGGAAAGCGAGTCCCTGGAGCGGAAATCAACAGGCCAACTTTATACACTATTTTCTTGGAAAAAAGATGGGATGAACATAGACAAAACAAAGTTAAAATAGTGAAAGTTTGAGGGGAATCTCTCCTCAAATTTTCTATAAATAACCTGAAGAGGCTGACTCAAAAGATCGTTGAACGACGACTCTTAGGGTCCTTTTCCAAGCGCTTCTCTAAATTCTTCACTGTTTCAGCTATTTTTTCAGAAGAAATTGGGGCTTTTTCTAACTTCTCCATTAGATCCAGTTCCTGTTCCGCATCTTCGTCTTCCTTTGTCATCTGTTCAATCTGAAGGACTAACTGTTTATATGCTGATATTGATTCTTGCACCCTGTTGATTGGAGTGGAAGGGGCGAGACTCCTGCGGGAGAAGCGAGTCAACGGGAGACCCCGCAGGCGCGAATGCGCCGAGGAGGCTCCCGGACCGCCCGCGGAAAGCGAGTCCCTGGAGCGGAAATCAACAGGCCATCTTTATAGAGCTATTTTCTTGGAAAAAAGAGGGTGCCCAAAAGCTTTATACTTTTGGGACACCCTCTTTTTCTCATTATGCTGCTTTCTTCAATTCCTGTTGCATTTTGTCATTGAAGCCGATTGTCCATGTAAGAGCGAAGGCTACACTAATGGAAATCAGGTTAGCAACGATATAGAAAACGATTTGTTCATTCAGGTAAAGCAAGGTTCCTGGAAGTACGGTTACGGCCATGCCTGTTCCTTCAAGCTTAACAAGTGAGGCGAAGAATCCGCCCGCCGCTCCTCCGATAAGACCCATGATGAATGGCTTCATGTAACGGAGGTTGACCCCGAAGATCGCTGGCTCTGTAATGCCAAGGAATGCTGAGAATGAAGATGGCAATGCCAGTGCTTTTAGTTTTTTGTCTTTTGTTTTTAGTCCAACGGCTAGACAGGCTGCGCCTTGTGCGGCGATGGCACAGGTGATGATGGCGTTGAATGCGTTCACGCCGCGAGTTTCAAGCAGCTGGATTTCCAGGAAGTTGAAGATATGGTGTACCCCTGTTACGACGACGATCTGATGGAAGAAACCGATCAGAAGGCCGGCGATGCCAAAGGGCAGATCAAGTACGGCTACTGTTCCTGCAAGGATTGCTTCTTCTACGATATGGAAGATTGGTCCGATTGCAAAGAGTCCAAGAAGGATCATAATAAGCAGCGTTAAAAACGGCGTTAGAATAAGATCCAATGCTTCAGGTATTCTTTTACGCAATGCACGCTCAAGCTTTGCTCCTAAGAAACCGATGAAGAAGGCTGGCAGCACAGATCCTTGATAGCCAAGGACCGGAATAAACCCAAACATCATCAGTGCTTCTGCGCTTCCATTACCGACAGCGTAAGCGTTTGGCAGCGCCGGGTTCACCAGCATCAGACCGAGCACGATCCCGATGACCGGGCTTCCGCCGAATACTCTAAAGGCTGACCAGGCGACAAGTGCCGGCAGGAAAGCAAAGGCTGTATCTGTTAACACTTGTGTAAAGAGAATAAAGTTTGCTGAAATGTCCTCAGGTACGAGTCCGAACCAGCTTAATACCTCAGGATGCGTGATGAGTCCGCGAAGACCCATGAATAGACCGGTTGCTACAAGGACGGGAATAATCGGCACGAATACATCGCCAAACGTACGAATCATACGCTGAAACATGTTTCCTTGCTTTTTGCCTTGCTCCTTTACTTCTTCCTTGGATGAGCCTGCGATGCCGAGCTTTTCCACTTCTTCATAGATTCGGTTAACGGTTCCAGTACCGAAGATGATTTGGTATTGGCCTGAATTGAAGAAGGCCCCTTTTACTTTGTCTGTGTTTTCGATGCGTTCCTGATCGATTTTTTCCTTGTCATGTACCATGATGCGCAGACGAGTTGCACAATGCGCCATAGAAGCAATGTTTTCCTCACCGCCGATGGCTTCGATGACTTCTTTTGCAATGTCACGATTTTCTGCCATTTGTTCCTCTCCCTCTCTTGTTTAAATTGTTATGATCCAAAATGACCAATGAAATAAAATTCAGTATAAAACTGTGATGTGAAATCGATTCCATATTCCAGAAAAAGAAAGAATGTGGAGGTTATGGTACCGATTCCACATCCATTAAATTCACCTTAAAAAACTTACTGTAACCGATTTCAACTTCATCATAAACTATCTCTTTCAATAAGTCTATAAGAAAGTGCAGATTTTTTTTCGTCATTATTTTTGCCATCAATTTTATCCAAAATGATCCTGGCAACTTCTTCTCCAGCTGTCTTATAGTGGTAATGAATCGTTGTCAAAGGCGGCGTTACGTAGCGGCTCAGTTCAGAATTTCCCATTCCTGTAATGCCAATGTCATGCGGAATAGAAAGACCTCTTTCCTTTAAATATTGCATGGCTCCAATCGCCAGACGGTCGGTTACAGCGATGACAGCCGTCGGTGCCAGCTTGTCTCGGCTCTCAAACATCCTCTTGATCGCTTCATTTCCGCTATCAATGTCGAATTTTGCTTCCTGAATCCAATGTTCATTCAGTGGCAGCGCATGATCACGCATCGCCTGGATAAATGCCCGCTTTCGCTCGTAGCCGACAGCTTGGTCTGCTTCTGGAACCCCAATAAAGCCAATTGACGTGTGACCCTTTTTGATCACATGCCTGGTGATGTCATAGGCGGCCTGATAGTCGTCATAATGAATGGATGTCACACCGGGAATTTCCTGGCCGAGCACTGCGAAGGGAATGGTGAGCTTATGAATTTCTTTGATTAATGCATCGCTTACGTTTGTCGCGACTAAAATGATTCCGTCCACCTGTCTTGCTTTTAACAGCTTTAAATAGTCGATTTCAAGGACTGGGTCCAAATTGGTATTGGCAAGGAGAACCTGATAGCCGTAATGAGAAAGCTCCTCTGTAATCCCGCTCACCATTCGGCTGACTGTTTCTGTGCTGATCTTTGGCAGAATAACGCCAATGACCTTTGTTTGTTTCGTTCGGAGTGATTTTGCGTACTCACTTGGGATATAGCCGGTTCTTTTGATGGCTTGAAGCACCCGTTCCCGCGCATCATCACTGACGTATCCAGTATCGTTGATAACCCTTGAAACTGTGGTACGGGACACCTTTGCGATTTCGGCAATATCTTTAATCGTTGCCACTCCCGTATCTCCTCTCTTTTCTAGGATGGTTCTAGCTTCTAGCAATAGTATACAATAGAAAAAACCCGCCAACGAGTGACAGGTTCATGACAATTACTTATTTTTTAATTCCTCGATAAGCCAAGTAACCATTTCATTCATGGTGATCTCTTCATTGGATCCCTTTATATAGGCTTGCTCTAACACAACGGAAAGCTGCTCATGTGTTAGGGTTGTTTTTTGAGTTTCCATAACGGTTCTCCTCTTATACTAGTTGTTTAAGATAGTACAACTATACCTGTTAATAGAACTCATTAAACTATACCACGGAATCCATTTTTGTCAATTACTGTAGTGAAGGCTCTTTCCTTATCATAAACATTGTTTGATAGGAGGCAGGCATCGTATCCCCCGTAAGACAATAGCATATGATTTTCACGAGTGTTTCAACGGATAGCGGTTCTGTTTGATTAATCGAGAATGTGAAGGTTCTTTTGATAAGATCGATTGTGATGAAAATAGAGAATGGTGTGTCCTTATGTAGAAGAAGCTGGTAGGAATACGTATGTAGTGAAGTCGTTGATGAGTGATCGAGGCAATTCTTTAAAAAACAGGTCTGTTCCGCGGATAAAACCGTGCCTAATTTTCTTATAAAGGATTGTTCATGCAAATGACTGATTGCTTAAACGTATTGCCATTGCTGAAAGTCACTCGTAAGCTTGCTTAAATCCGTAGATGAAAAACCAGTAAAAGAAATCGAGAAAGTCCCCATAAAACCCTCCATTTTATACAGTTTTTTCTTACACGAACATTTTACTATATAAAAGGGGAGATTGACTAGTCCTTTTTTCATATTAATGGGTTTTTTTACAATTCGTTCTCATTGTCGCTTATCTGAAATAATTAGGATTTGCGCTGTAAAAGGACGGACGGATTTTATCAGCCTGCTAGTGAAATCCTGTCAGCCAGAGCATTTTGTCGAGTGATCATGATTTGTGTCTTCCGTTATTCTGCTTGCCAGCCATTGAAGAAATTCCTGCTCCTTTTGCTCAAGGTCGCGGTGAAGGATGTCTTCAAATTCACCTTTTAAGAGCATATACTTTTTTAGCATTTCGTTCATATAAGGCCCTCCTTATTATCAATTTCTTGTATAGTAATAATCTGTTTTGGTTCATTGTACAACTTTTAAAAAATTCTTTCAATTCGAATTTTACTTTTTTGGTAAAATGGTATTGTTAATCGTATGAAAAATGATCCAGAATATGACTTTTCATTTGAAATTTTTTCAAACAGTGACAGCGTTCGTTTTTTTCTTTACAATATAGATAGGAAGTGATTTTAGGAGGTTCGAAAATGAAGTTTCGTTTATTTCGGGGATTATGGGAGCCTTCCGATTTCCTTGGAAGCTGGAAAGAGGCTGAGGTTTTTATACATATACGGCGTCATATCATTGCACTATTCCTATTAGGCGGACTAATCTTCGGATTAAACGGCTGGATCGGAATTGGAAGCGAGTACTGGTCGGGACAATTTGTTACGCTGCACGGACTCACATACGATTTGCAGCGATTATTCTTTTTCCTTGGAAGAATCCTGCTTGGGCTTTCCTATGTTGGCGTGCTGCTGCTTGTCCCTTCACTGCTTTACTGGATGCTGATACGTGATGCTTCTTTTAAAAAACTAGTGATTGTGCAAATATTCCCGGTTTTTATTCTATTAATTGAGCAGCTTGCTTTTATCCTCTTACTAATTTGGCAAGGGATCAACTGGTATTCCTCTCCTCTTTCATGGGGTGTGATTGCCCAGCTGTTTATCGAGAATGACTGGACTATTTATTTTCTAGGCTCCATCTCTATTTTTAAATTATGGGTCATGTATTGGCAGTTTTTATCGTTGCGGTCGGTTGCACAGCTGAAATGGTGGGCGGTTGTGGCCATCATCCTGACACTGAATATTGCATTTTGGAGCCTTACCGCGATGTTTGCTACGATTAATTTTCACCAGTTATTATACAGCTAAAGGAGGGCAAACAACGTGAATACGCGAATCAAATGGGGAATTGCCGGCTTAGTCAGTGTGTTGTTTGTCGGGATTAACCTTTATTTAATCAAGTATGATCCAATGACGATTGATCGTACGTCCGTTGTGGTGGATCCCACCCAGGCAAAGACGGAGGATTTAGAAGAGACATTGGTGAAAAAAGGCGTCATTGATACGGCCAGGGAGCAAAACGTTTATTTTTCGGAGCAGCTTGGCATGTTTACTCGCTTCTTAGTAGAAGAAGGACAAACGGTCTCTGCTGGAACACCGCTCTATGAATATACCGTTTTGGATTTGGAGGAGCAGCGGCTTCTTTTTGAATCAGAGGTGGAACAGATCAATAGTGAGATTGAGAGTATTGAAGAGTATATCTCCACCCTCACTCAGCTGTCACGTCAGCTTCCTGACAATATGAATCAGTCCACCAGAAACTCCAGTCCATTCAGCCCGTTTAACAACAGCGACCTGCTTGGAACAATTGAACTGGAAATTGGCATTGATCTATCTGAGGCAACGCTTGAGCAGACACGATCACTGATAGCCCAAAAAACAGGCGAACAAGAAGCAGCGGTTGGAAGATTGGAAGCAGAAGCCCAGAAGTATGAACGGCTGATCAGCGGACTTGAAGAGAGCCCGGTTGTGACGGTGGAAAGTGACTATGATGGTGTGATTGCCCAGCTTTCCGCTGGTCTTGAAAATCCGCTTATTACCATCTTCACGCAGTCACTTGCCTCTAAAATCGTATTAACGGATGAAGAAGCGATGGAGGTTATCTCCGGCATGGCAGCGCGAATCACCTCTCCTCTGGCGCGTGCAACAGTGGATGGGGCTGTCGTCAATAATCCGCGCATACCGGACGAGGAGCCAAGGGTAAACGAGAAAAGTCATTATACAGTTGATGTTCAGCTGCTTGATCAGAGCGAGGAATGGTTTATCGGCCAGCATGTGTTAAATGAACTCGTTTTGGCTGAAGCCTTCGGCACGACGACGATTCCGGTGATCAGTCACAATGAACAACTCGTCTACGTCCTTTCTCCCGCAGGACAAATTGAACGGCGCATCGTTGACCTCGGACTGCGTGCAGAGGATCGTCAGGAAATTCTCACTAGCCTGGAGCCCGGTGAATGGATCGCTGTTGATCCGGAACAGGTGGAGCGCTTTAACCAGCATTACCTAACGCCAATGAACAGTGAGCTGCTAACCTTTGATAACTGGGACACACTTGGCAGACGGGATAACCTAAAGCATTTATTATTGGGATTTATACCGAAGTAAAAGAAGAGCTGGCATTTGCCGGTTCTTTTTTTGTTGGGGCGGGGTGGGAGATGCTGGGGGCGATGTCGTCATGTTTAAACATAAACCTTCAACTTAAGACCATATTTGTGCAGCTTTGACCCATAAATGAGCGAATCAATTACGAAGGTTTATAAAATTCTCCTGCTCTCAAAAAGCCGGCAGTGGAGACATTTTCACAGACGATTTATTGATCAATTTTTATATCTTCACGTGATTGGTTCGTTTTTCCTTAAAAATGGAGTATAATAAAAGGTATGTTTTTTTTCATTTATGGGACGTACCGGTTTGATCGTTTTGTGCGTTCATGAACATAGTAAGTAGGACCATTAATAAAGGTGGTAACTCGAATGTCGATATCTTCCCCATCATTTACAAGTGGAATGGAGCAGCTGGAGAAGAAGCTTTTCCACCAGTTTCATCCTTCCAACCAGCAAGATGAACGCCTGATTCAAAAAGGGCTTTTCTTATACAGACAAGGGACTGTTACGGATACAGCCTACGATCCTGCTCTTCATATGGTGAAAGCAAAGGTGCGTGATGTCTATCAGGTAAATGTAAGAATTTCTCTTGATCCTGAAAAAACAAGCAGCTGCAGCTGTCCTGAAGAGGAATGGTGCCGTCACCGAATGGCTGTGTTTTTTAAACTCTATCAGCAGATTGCCAGTGTCGGTCAATGGGTGAACAAATGGAGAAATCAAAAAACGGTTCAGCTCCAGTCAGAAAGATCACCCGCTGCGTGGAAGAAGCTTGTGCAGCGCGCAGCCGAGCCATTAAATATGAATCAGCTGCTTGCTCAGCCTTTTTTGCTGGAGCATTACGTTGCCAATATGCGTTCGACGATTCAAAAGCAGGCGCCAATGGAAAAGGAATGGAAGCCTCTTTATGAGCTTCATACCTCTCTTTTATTGTTTATTGAATTAACCGAACGCATTGCTTCTGTCGATCGCAATGCCTTAAAAAATGATGAGGTCGTGCATGTATTAGAAGGATTGCTCGATAAAATGGAGGATGCGATGTCCGATTTATCCGTTTATGCGCGTCCATTTGCCTTTGATCCTTTTTTAGAGGCTATGAGAAAAGAGGCAAGTCAGCTTCTGGATTATGAATCCTTTCCAATGGCGTTATCTGTTTATTCTCTTCTATGGTTTCAGCTTTTTACCACGAAGTCCTGGCGTGAAAAGGAATTAGATGGCCTTTCGTCAGCTGGCACCGAAAAAGAAAATAACTTTTTCGCACGAACGGCGCTAGCCTTATTGTTAATGAAAAATGATTTGTGGAAGGAACAATTCCGCCTTTCTTCCCCATCCATTGTGCCGCATGCGGTGCGTTGGATGGAGTGGCTTCTATGGGATGACCGGATTGAGGCTGCGGTAACGATTTTAAAAGAGCTTCCGTATAAAATTCCTGCCTTTATGGATGAGCTTTCCTCTGATATCGAACAGCGGGCCTTCGCTCATTGGCTGATCAGAAAGCTTGAGACGGGACGAATCCGCATGCAATCACCTGAGGCATCCATTGCCATCCACGAGGTGCTCTTGCCGTTCAGTGCAAGACATCTCGGCTCGCTGCTTTTAGAGTCCGGGCGTTATCAAGAATGGGTCGAGCTTGTTCACTGGATTGGCTTTCAGCCTGAAGAGCTTGAAATTGCCGGCTTTAAACAGTTGATCGAAAAGAAACCGGAATACGCTGTTCCCCTTCTTCACCAATGGATTGATCAGCTGATTGCAGAAAAGCAGCGCGACAGCTACCGAAAGGCTGTCAGGTATTTAAAAAAACTGAAGAAAATTTATATCCAACGAAATCTCTCCTCCAAATGGGAAATGTATTTTCAAGCAGTTCTTGAAAAAAACCGCAGACTGCGTGCGTTTCAGGAAGAGTGTAAAAGGGGGCATTTGATTCATGTGGATCAGTGACGTCAAAATGATTGATCTAACACAGCTAAATGACGGTCACTTTGCCCTTCAGGTGCTAAATGGTGAAGGGGACCCTCTTGATCCAAACGGCTGGAAGCATCACCTATTGCTGTGGCATAAGGAAAGCTATTATGGAACGATGCTCCATCAGCATGCAGAAGCTCCCCCGCACAGCATTGTGTTGGATGGCTGGGCTACACTGACGTTATTATCTCAGCCAAGCTTTCACGGCCGAATGCGATGGGATATGTCGGAGACCGCACAGTTTTATTATGATGCTGCTCCGCTTTTGTTTGAATGGATTACAGAGGGCAAATGGATTGGCGAATGGCACCGGGAGATCGATATGACCGAGGAGCAGCGCTTCACCATGACGCTCAGCGAAGAGTTCTGGTCGGAATGGATTGATATGTCAGGACCTGAAGCCGCTTCGCTTGAGGAAAAAACGAAATCAAGTGTGAACAACTGGTATCAGCAGGCGATCACTTATTTCTTCCAGCATCACCACCGCAGCCAAGGGCTTGCGAAGCAAATATTCAGCCAAAATCACGCATTAACGGCCGCTGATCTGGCGACCTATTTCGATGAAGATAAATGGTCAACATGGGTGCAGGAAGAGGATCTTACGTATCCGTATCGCTTTGGCATCCGTTTTGAGGAGCCTGATTCAGAAGAAGGCGATTGGACGATGCAGCCATTTTTGCGTGATCGCAGGCGCGCTGACTGGACCTATGATATCAATATGGCGCTTCCTCTTGAACGCTCGCTTCCAGACCGGTGGAAAAGCGAAAAGAATGAAATAGAGCGAGAGCTGCTGCGCTGGGTTCGGCTGATCCCTTATTTGCAGGACGAAAACGGCGAGTGGCAGACGAAAATGACCGAGGAGCGAGCGTGGCTATTTTTAACTGAAGGCAGCCAGAAGCTTCTGGCACTGGATGTTGAAATCCTGCTTCCTGCATGGTGGAAATCAATTCAGCAGTCAAGTGTTTCATTAAAAGCCGCTGTCCGGAGCGACCGCAGCTATCGTCCCTCCTTTGTGGGGCTTGACGCGCTGGTGGATTATGACTGGAAGGTTTCCATCAACGGCAGTGATCTGACAGAGGAAGAATTTATGGAAATGGTCGAGCAAAAACGCCGCTTTATTCAAGTGAACGGTGAATGGATCTCTCTTGATCCAGCCCTGATCACTCGTATTCGCGAGGCCATGTCCGCAGCAAAAAAGAAGGGCATTCGCATGCGTGATCTGCTGGAGCAGGAGCTTGATGAAGCAGAAGATGAGTCAGCACCTGAAGAAGCAGAAAGTCTTCGCATCCAATATGAGCTGAACCGCTCGCTTAAATCCATGATGGACTCCTTGCATGATATCGGAAAGGTTCCTTTACTGAGTCCCCCTGCAGCACTTCAGGGGGAGCTGCGTCCTTATCAGCAGCAAGGCTTCAGCTGGATGGCTTTTTTACGGTCGAACCGCTTTGGCGCCTGCTTGGCTGACGATATGGGACTTGGAAAAACGATTCAGCTCATCAGCTACATGCTTCATGTAAAAGAAACAGAAAAATTAAAGACGCCATTTTTAATTGTGTGTCCAACGTCTGTTTTAGGGAATTGGCAGCGTGAAATTGAACGATTCGCCCCGAGCTTATCGCTGCATCTACACTACGGACCGAATCGTGAAAAGGAAGAAGCCTTTACGTCAGCGATCAAACATGCGGATATCGTCTTAACGTCATACGGCTTATGCCATGTAGACCAGGAGGAGCTCGGAGCCACTGAATGGTCCGCTGTTGCACTGGATGAAGCACAAAATATTAAGAATCCGCATACGAAGCAGTCAAAGGCCATTCGCAGGCTGCAAGGTCAGCACCATATTGCCCTAACAGGTACACCGATGGAGAACCGGCTTTCTGAGCTTTGGGCGATTTTTGATTTTATCAATCATAGCTATCTCGGTTCGCTCTCAAGCTTCCGCCAGTCCTATGTCGTACCGATTGAGCGTGATGGTTCAGAAGTTTATACACGCAAGCTGCAAGGAAGAATTCGGCCGTTTTTGCTGCGCAGAACAAAGAATGATCCTGCCGTTGGCTTAAATCTTCCGGATAAGATTGAGCAAAAGGAATTTTGCCCGCTAACGGCTGAACAGGCTTCTTTATATGAACAGCTGGTAAAGGATACGCTCGAAAAGATACCGGCTTTAGCTGGAATTGAACGCAAGGGACTCGTTTTGCAGATGCTGAATCGATTGAAGCAGCTATGCGATCATCCCGCACTCTTTTTACACGAAGACGAGCCGGATCACGTCATCTCTCGATCTGAAAAAATGCTAAAGCTTATGGATTTAGTCGAGCATATTATGGAGGCTGGAGAGGCGACCATTATTTTCACGCAGTATATTTCAATGGGAAATATGATCAAGTCTGTGCTGGAGAAGGAATATGGTGTTAAGGTTCCGTTTTTAAACGGCTCTACGCCAAAGCAGCGACGGGACGAAATGGTGGAGCAGTTCCAGCGGGGTGACTTCCCGATCTTCATCCTGTCTTTAAAAGCAGGGGGGACGGGATTAACGCTGACGGCTGCCAACCATGTGGTTCATTATGATCGCTGGTGGAATCCTGCTGTCGAAAATCAGGCAACCGACCGCGCCTATCGTATAGGTCAAACTCGTTTTGTGCATGTGCATAAATTTATCAGCTCTGGAACAGTCGAAGAAAAAATCGACACGATGCTGGAGAAAAAACAATCATTGAATGAAGAAATCATAAAAGGCGATCAATGGATCACCGAGCTTACGAATAAAGAGCTTGAGGATCTGCTCGTCTTAACGTAAGAAACAAAGAGGAACCCCAGTCGATAATCGACTGGGGCTTTTAATTATGGGGAGGTTCTTCGATAAAACTGGGTGCTGCTTCGAGGAGGTATACATATTTCGCAGAGGATTTGGAGGGTGCAATATTTTATTGGATAAACCTTGCATTTGAACGGGATAATAAGTGTGAGTAATGAATGGTGAATGGCAAAACCGATTAAAGCGTTTCCATATGAAGAGGTTCTCGTTCTGAGGCGGGTGTAAAGTCTGGGCGTTTTGATTCAAGGAAACGAACAGATTCAGCAAGTACTTCCGTCACGTATTGCCGATTCCCGTCCTCTTTATCAAAAAATCGAGTCTGAATCCGCCCGGTGACGCCCACGAGTGAGCCTTTATGGCAGTATTGTGAAGTATTTTCTGCAATGCGGTTCCAAATGGTACAAAGGACAAAATCTGCATCGTTGTCTCCTTGCTGATTTTTAAACGGACGATTTACTGCCAGCACAATCGATAACACGCTTTTTCCATTTCCAATCGTTTTAAGCTCCGGATCTCGCGTTAGCCTTCCAACAAGCGTGACTTGATTAATCACCTTTCTTACCTCCTTTCGTTTTGTTAGGTTCATCATAAACAAAGCAAGGAGCGTTGTAAAAGCAGGAAACTAGGCGATTAAGAGGTTGAGATTGGGTGAAAAACATATTTTCTGATAGAAAATTCATCATTCTTTTTAATGATTGATAAATTAAAGGATGAATATGATCCATTTTTCAATTTCTCCATGAAATTTTACTTGAGCGACTATGTTATAATAAATCCAAATAAAAACGACTAGGGAGGTTCAGTGATGAAAACATTCAAGCTTATTCAATTACAGATTGTTGAAGAGGAGCAGACTCGTCAGTTCGACCTGATTGATGGTCTGATTATCAATAAAGAAGATGACAAGCAAACGTGGATCCTCGAAGCTTTTTTACCTGGAGCCGACTATGACTACTTTAAAGATATACAGCAAAAGCGTGAAGATTTAGAGGTATGGGCCGTAATTACAAGCAACAAAAATGACCCTGCTGCCTTTTTCGCACATGTGCATGAAGTAAAGCACGTGGCAGATAAAATTAGCGTACTATTCACAGGACATCTCAGAAACCGCCGCAATGAATACGCTGAACAGCTGCTTGATCATCTCGTATCAACTTCTGATTTGAGCGGCGAGAAGCTTCTTGAGGAGTTTCGTGATCAGATGAAAGAGCGCCCTCGATTGAAGAAGGTGTAGTTTATATTCAAGTAGGAGCTGGCGCTTGCCAGCTCTTTTTCATATGATTAGGAGGAAATAAAAAAGAGGGGAACTCCCCCTCTTCCACGTCACAAGTATTTATTCATCGACGTTATCTGTATCTTTACGATCAATGTCATCTTCGATAGGTTCTTCTTGCGGGGTATTGTCATCAGTCATGGCGTCTTTATCATCGTCTGTGTTGATATCAGTGCCGTTGTCGTCGTTGCCCATGGTACCGTTGTTGTCGTTATTGCCATTGTCCATGCCATTATCGTTGTCATTAGGATCAACAGCGTCACCAGCGTCATCGATTAGGTCGCTCGTCTCATCACGGACTTCATCCGTAACATCGTTTGCTCCATTGTTGTCAGTGTTGTCATTATTCGCGTTGTCGTCCGTGTTACAACCAACCATTAAGGCAGCAGCAATCATTGTACCTCCAACAATTTTATACCATTTATTCATGTATGCCCTCTCCTTTTGAAAGTAGTGACCATTTGTCGGTCTCACAATAGTTTCTCCATGGAGAGGATTTTTATGTACAAGCCTGAGAGTATAAAAAAAAGAAAATGGAGAAGGCTATTGCTGTTCACCATTTTCGGTATTTTATTTGGCTTTGTTAAACGTGTCTGTTGATTGCAGCACGCAGGCGCTGCTTGCTTTCCGCGGAACGGACCGTGAGCGCTTCGCGCCTATGGTGTCTCCCACTGACTTGCTTATCTAAGCAGGAGTCTCGCGCCTTACACGCCAATTATCATCGCGGAAAAATCAACAAGTGACTTTAAAATAGTTTTTTATTTAATTGCAAATGTGATTTCGGTTTCACAGGCGATTTCGCCGTCTACGGTTGCGATGGCTTTCCCTTTACCAATTGGTCCTTTGATTCGTATAATTTCAACCTCTAGGCGCAATTGGTCTCCAGGCTTCACTTGGCGCTTAAATCGGCAGTTGTCGATTCCCGCAAAGAATGCAAGCTTTCCTTTGTTCTCTTCCATTTTAAGCATGGCAACCCCGCCTGTTTGTGCAAGAGCCTCTACGATTAACACGCCAGGCATAACTGGGTAGTCAGGAAAGTGACCATTAAAGAATTCTTCGTTTGCTGTAACGTTTTTAATGCCGACTGCTCGTTTTCCTTCTTCAATTTCTACGATTTTGTCAATTAATAAAAATGGATAGCGATGTGGAATGATTTCTTTAATTTGCTGGATATCTAACATATTATTTCCTCCTTAATGAAAAGACTGTGTTAAATTTGCCTGTTGATGTCCGCTTCAGCCCCCAGGAGTCTCGCGCCCTTTGCCCCAATCAACATCGTGCAAAAATTAACTATTATCTTTAATAGAATTTAGATAGAAAAGGAAAAGAGCGTTGTTTCAGCTTTCATCCTTCATCACAATATCATAAATATGTGTCCATGTTTCTTTATTGAGTGCGTCTAAGGGATTTCCGTCACCAATGACGCCGTACCCAATCATTAGACCGCCAACGAGACTGCCAGCCACGAGCAGTAAAACGAGAAGAACACGAACCGTAATTGGAAAAAGGCGAACCTGAACCCATCGCGGTTTACGTTTCGGCTCTTGATCCTCTTGTTTAGTATTTTGTTGTTCTATATTTTTCGTTGCTCGATTCTCTGCCATAATAAGAACTCCTTTAGCGCAATCCGTTTACAAGACCTAGCATTTGGTCTGAAATAGAGATTGCTCTTGAATGGAATTGATAATTCCGTTGAACATTGATTAGATCCGTAAATGCTCTTGGAAGGTCCACGTTGGACTGCTCAAGCGCTCTTTGGCGTAGAGCAATGTCTTGCCTAAGGCCGCCCTCCATTTGTACCAGCACTTCTCCCTGGTCTACTCCAAGCTCAGCCAGATTATCCGGAATGCTATAGTATTCGTTTGAAACGCGCTCCATCATTTGAGGGCGCTGGACATTGACGATTCCAAGCTCCACAGCCTGCACCCCACCGCCTGCATTGCTGATAACAAGCGTCCCGTTATCATTAAGTCCAATATTCGTATTATCACCATCGAACAGAATCACGTTATCATTTTGGTCCAATATGGGGTTTCCTTGACCGTCTACCAGCATGACTTCATCTGCGTTGATTGGCGATAAATTAAAGGCGCCATTCCGGGTATAATTGATTTCTTGTTCACCGTTCTCATCCTGCACAAGCACCTTAAAGTATTGGCTTGTCTGTTCAAAGGCAAAATCTAATAGACGGCCTGTATCCTGCATAGCGCCTTGTTGTTTGCTGTACTGTGTTTGGCCCAATTTAGCGCCGACTCCAATGCGAATACCAAGAGGTGTATTTCGGTCTGCAGCATCGTTTCGCTGGTTTTGAAATTCCTGTGTCAGCAAGGATGTAAATGTCGCGTTATTCTCCTTATAACCGTATGTATTTACGTTGGCAATATTGTTTGAGATAAGATCAAGCTGCTTTTGCAGCTGTCCCATCGTGTTGGTTGCCGTTACCATATTCCGAATCAACGTGCTTCCCCCTTTTATACGATTACGCATTTCTTTTCTTTTTGGCTATGTCAAACGTGTCTGTTGATTTCCACTTCAGGCGCTCGCTCCAATCAACGCTGTGCAAGCATCAACAATGGACTTTAACATAGCTTTCTTTTTATAGAAAAAAGTTAATTTACCCGTCCTACTTCATTCACTGTTTTTTCCATGCTGCGATCGTAGGCTTGAAGGACTTTTTGATTGGCCTCAAAGGCTCGGTACGCGGTCATTAAATCCGTCATTGTACGGGCACTGTCCACATTGGACTGTTCAAGTGCGTTTTGTTGGACCTCAAAGGTGATATCAGCTTGTCCGTATGCGTTCGGCAGGACTACACCATCCGGCGGACGAAGCAAATCGTCCCCTTCTTTTACAAGTGCTTGCGGATCGTCCGCATACGCAACGCCAACACGTGCAGCCTCTTGCCCATCCACCATGATACGGCCATTCTCTAATAGCTGAAACTGGTCATTCTCAAGCTCAATTCGATTGCCCGCTTCATCAAGTACATAATAGCCATTTGCAGTCGTAAGGAAGCCCTCAGCATCTAGTGTGAAATTACCGTTGCGGGTTAGCCGGTCTGCTCCATCCTGGTTTTCCAGAACAAAGAAAATCGCGCCAGGTAATCCCGTTTCTTCATTAATCGGCATTTCTCCCTGTATAAGAGCCATATCCGTTGAAAATCCTGTTTCTCTTACATCTCCTTGAGAGAAAAGAGGAATGGTTTCCTGCATGTATACACCTGTGTTCAAAGCGCCGACAGTAGGCATATTCAAAAGTGAAAGTCCATTTTCCGTCGGAATCTTTGAATCGCCAAGACTAGATAACAGCATATCAGGAAACGCGCGCATCGTAGCCTGGTCCGCCTTGAAACCAGGTGTATTAACATTAGACATATTGTTTGTCAGCAGTTCAGTTCGACGCTGCTGTGCAATCATGCCGCTTGCTACTGTATAAAATCCTCGGAACATTTGATCACCTCATTATTGTCATATTTCTATTATAAACAAACACCGTCGAAATGTGGATGGTTGATAAGACGGGTTTTTTAGATGTTCTCCAAAAATCGACATCCAAAAAACCCGGTTGTTCCAGTTTGAGAAGCTTTTCTTACCCTAGCTTGCGATGAGGAATTTTATCAATGTTTTCAAGCATAACGCCCGTTCCAATTGCGACACAGTCCATTGGATTATCCGCTACAAAAACAGGGACCTTAAGCTCTTCAGCCAGCAGCTGGTCGATGCCGTGCAATAGTGCCCCGCCGCCAGTTAGAATGACACCCCGGTCAATAATATCCGCTGATAGTTCAGGCGGCGTTTTCTCTAGAACATTCTTGGCTGCTTGTACAATCACTGAGATGGATTCACGCAATGCTCCTTCAACTTCACCAGAAGTAATGGTAATGGTTCTTGGCAATCCACTTACCATGTCACGTCCGCGAATTTCCAGCTCCTCATGACGTGCATTCGGAAACACCGTTGCGATATTAATTTTAATCGCTTCAGCTGTGCGCTCACCAATCAACAGCTTGTACTCTTTTTTTACATAATTTAAAATGTCTGCATCGAATTGATCGCCGGCCATTTTAATCGAAGAAGATGTGACAATGTCGCCCATCGAAAGTACTGCAACGTCTGTTGTTCCGCCGCCGATATCAACAACCATATTTCCGCTTGGCTGGAAAATATCCATGCCGGCTCCAATCGCGGCAACCTTTGGTTCTTCCTCTAAATAAATTCGCTTTCCTCCGCTTTTTTCAGCAGCTTCACGAATTGCTTTTTGTTCGACGCTTGTAATATTGGTTGGACAGCAAATTAAAATGCGCGGCTTTGATAAAAAACCTTTTACATTCAGCTTATTAATAAAGTGTTTAAGCATCGCCTCTGTAACATCGAAATCAGCGATGACTCCATCTTTTAACGGACGAATCGCTACAATATTCCCCGGTGTGCGTCCCACCATATTACGTGCTTCTTCTCCAACCGCCAATACTCGGTTTGTGTTTTTATCAATCGCTACAACGGATGGTTCATTCAGAACAATGCCTTTTCCCTTAACGTGAATTAATAGGTTCGCTGTACCAAGGTCAATTCCTATATCCTTTGCAAACATCTCTTGTCGTTGCTCCCTTCTACTATTCATAATCAATTTATAGACAAATGTACCTAAATTTTAATGGGTTCTTATCAGCTCAGGTTCATAAGCAGAAAAGGCTCATAGTAAATACAAAAGTGAACATAGTCCAATAAGTATATATTACCACAACAAAGACAAGAGGTCATGAACCAAACAGACGTTTGATTCTTGACCTCTTACCTTTTGTATTTTTGCTTCGTTGCTTGCCCGCCCCTTAGATGCCGAATCGATTTATGATAATCGAGAATATGTTTTACTTCGTTTGCCAATGCCGGATTTAATTCGGGCAGTCGCTCAGTCAGATCCTTGTGCACTGTGCTTTTCGATACACCAAAGGTTTTGGCAATGACACGTACAGTCTGCCTCGTCTCCACTATGTGTTTGCCAACCAAGAGCGTTCTCTCCCTGATGTAGTCGTGCACTGCTCCGGCCTCCTACAGGGGATACTTCCCAAAAGGAGGTGTCCCCTCCATTTGTCCCATTATATGCAGAGAGGACCTGCTTCTATGCTCTTTTTTCATCAGGAATTGACGTAATTCATATGTTTATAAAAACACACCCTATTATCTTATAAAAGGCTAAAGATCATTGTTGATTTTTGCACGATGTTGATTGGTACGTAAAGCGTGAGACCCCTGCTTAGAGAAGCCACCGTCATAGTGAGACCCCACAGGCGCATAGCCAGGCTGCCGAAAAAGCCGCTCATTTTTAAACTCGTAAAATCAATTCCCAAAATAACATTGATTTTACGATTGATTGTGCGGGACATGACCGCTACATTATTATGAAAAATGAGAGATAAAGTGAGGATTGATTTTTCGCTGTTTTTGAAAACCTTACTTTTTCAGTGCCCTCCGAATTAGTACCGAGGAGCGTCGGACCGCCTACGAAAAGTAAACGTCTGCGTTCTGCAATCAACAAACACGTTTAACTGAGTCTTATAAAAAAAATCGTCCTTTCCACCAAAAGGCGATAAAGGACGACCATTTTTATTCATTAATCAATGACGTTGGATTAACTGGAATTCCATCTTTGCGGACTTCGAAATGAAGATGAGTGCCCGCTTCTGTGTTAAGCTCGCTCACACCAGCCATTGCCAGCGGCTGACCTTGCTTTACGTTGTCTCCAACCTCCACGGTAATATCTTCAATCGCCTGGTATCTAGTGACAAGTCCATCTCCATGTTCAATTTCGATGGCATTGCCGATAAACGAATCCTCCTGTACCACTGTGACCGTACCGCTCATGGCAGCTACGACCTCAAAGGATTCCCCTTCCTGCACAATGTCAATTCCAAGGTTTGGAGAATAGGTTTGATTGACGACGACTAAGGCCGCTTCCTGCTCTTCAGCAGATGCTTCTTGATCATAGAAAGAACGGTGAATAACTGCAGCTGATGGATCAACGACGGGCATAATTAATGATTCTGCTGATTGATTTACTTCTTGCGCATCACCGTTTGCATCTAATGCTGACCAGTCATTTTGTCTAACACCAAATTCATTGGTAACTTCGGCAACCTCTTCTTCACCAGGGCTTTGCAATACAAGAACGGTTGAGACTACGATCGCAGCAACTCCTAGATAAAGGACAGGCAGCGACCAGCGTTTCTTCATAAATGCTTTCCAATTTGATTTTAGGGTAGAGTTCTTTTTGTCTCCCTCTCTCATTTTCATCACCTCAGCAACCATTCTGAACGGTTGGAGGAAATTCTATACATTGTCACAAAAAATTTTATTATCGACCATAAAATGGAAAGTGTTTATGCTACAATTTCTCTATCTAGTGATGATCGATGACGAAAGGAAATCATTCATGAGGCAACTGATAAAAGTGACACTGACCATTCTTCCGTTTCTGTATATGGCCCTTATTTGGCTGTTCTCCAGCCTTCCGCATAATGCCGTCATGGAGCTGCCTTCCTCATCTGCCGACCGGTTTATAAAAGAAGCTTTGCATGTCGTTGAATTTGGCCTTTTACATTTATTATTCGTCCTCGCGTTATTGGCGAATGGACGGTTATCCGATACAACGCATATCTTTGCCGCGGTGTTCGCTGGTTTTTATGGATTGCTTGATGAAATTCACCAAGCCTTCGTGCCTTCACGATCGGCGACTGTCATTGATGCAATCAAGGATCTAACCGGCGTCATCATTGCCTATTTGGTCATTAAGCATACCTGTTTTTTCGGATTTGACCGACGCTTAGGCCGGCTGCTGCATTCATTTCAACGCTGGGTAAGGTGACCGATTCATTCAAGAAAGCAGAAGCGTTAAAATTGGCTAGGAGCGGTGAGTCAGTACAGCTATCAATTAAAACTCAGGGCTTGTCCCATAAGTCAAAGAATGGATGACTTATGAGGCAGGCCTTTTTATATTTACACCCTTTTAGCGCCTAGTTTGAACAAACCAACGGCGGCTCGGAATTGTTAATTTGGCTCATCTATTTTAAAAGGACTCACAGATAAATCCTTCAACCTGGAAAACCGTTCGTCCTTGTTCTTTTCGCAAACGAATGCCCCACCGAGAAACGTTTTTCTCGGTGGCATATGGTTTATGTTATCTTTGTGCAATAACAGCCGATATAAACGGCTCCACTGATTCGATTTTGACACCTTTGAAGTAGTGCGCAAGAATCTCATCATATTTCTTTCCTTCCTTTGCCATCCCGTTCGCTCCGTATTGACTCATCCCTACCCCGTGACCATAGCCCTTCGTTTGAATGACGACAGCGTTCCCTTTTTGTTTCCAGTGAAAATCAGTGGAACGAAGCTGAAGCTTTTCACGAATTTCTCTTCCGGAAAAGGTCTCTCCTGCAATGCTGACCGTTTTGATTCGATTGCCAGGCGTGCGTGCCGTCACAGTGCCCATTTCTCCTTCCTGCAAATTGATTCCGAGCTTTTCCTCAAACTCATTCACAGGGATTGTTACCTCAGCAAGGAAGCCTGGCGAAGTCTTTTCATCCCATTCACTTGGAACGGACTTAAGATAGGGCACATCCTCTTCCCAATAATCCTTTGCATTTTCTGTCCACCCATTGCTTGTTGAAAAGAAGGATGCGGTGATCGGCTTGCCCTCGTATGTTAAAATTTCACCCTTTGTGGCCGCTACCGCTTCTTTAATTTTCTTTTTTTGCCATTCATAATCCTTGCCCCAGATTATTTTCAGTTCGTCATCGCTTTTGTAAACCTGATGTGCGACCGTGTCTGTAATATCAGCCGGCATTTCCAGTCCGGACACCCCTCCGCTAGTCATCATCCGTGTTATATAGGTTCTTGCCGCGAGTGCCTGAGCTTTTAATGCTTCTTCTTCAAAAGAAGCAGGCATCTCACTTGCCACAACACCCTCCACATATTTTTCAAGCTCCATTTGCTCGACCTGCTGCTTGCTAACTCTAAAAACAGCGACAGTAATAGCCGCATCCTCTGGTTTTTCAGTATTCTGCTGTTCGATTGCTGGTTGGTTCATTTCTTGTGATGCACCTTCCTTTTTTGCTTGCGGGAGTAATACAACAGCAGGAATGCATAGTAGGATTAATAGGTATGAAAAGAGAACGATCCATAGCGGTTTCTTTTTCATTCATTAGCCTCCCTCTTAAAAGTTATCTCCTGCCACTCTATGTAGGTGAAGGAGAAAATATGAAAAAGCAGTATACACGTAAAGATTCACGTATATACTGCTTATAAGTAATAAGAGTATGAGTAAATATAAGTTGGATTATATAAGTTCAGTATTATGCTTGAACAGTTACTTCGTCTCTCACTTCTACTGTATCGTTAATGCGTTCAACATCTGCACCAAGTGCAACAAGCTTTCCGTGGAAATTCACGTAGCCGCGATCTAAATGCTTAAGCTCAGTGACCTGTGTATAGCCTTCCGATATAAGACCTGCCAGGATCAGTGAAGCACCTGCTCTTAAATCGGTTGCAGCAACTTCAGCACCTTGAAGATTGTTTGGACCGTTCATAATGACAGAACGTCCTTCGATTTTAATATTCGCATTCATGCGTCGGAATTCTTCAACATGCATAAAGCGGTTTTCAAACACCGTTTCAGTAATAACACTCGTGCCTTGTGCTTTCAGCATCAATGCCATCATTTGAGATTGCATATCTGTTGGGAATCCTGGATGCGGCATTGTTTTAATATCAACCGATTTTAAATTTGGCTGTCCTATGACACGAAGACCTTCGCCTTCTTCAATGATCGTTACACCCATTTCTTTCATTTTGGCTGTAAGTGAAGCTAAGTGCTCAGGGACTGCATTTTCAATGAGTACATTTCCGTTTGTAATGGCAGCTGCAACCATAAATGTCCCTGCTTCAATACGATCTGGAATAATGTTGTGTACAGCACCATAAAGCGCTTCTACCCCTTCAATACGGATAGTGTCAGTTCCTGCACCTTTAATATTGGCCCCCATTTTGTTCATGAAGTTTGCCATGTCAACGATTTCTGGCTCTTTTGCACAATTTTCGATAATGGTTGTACCGTTTGCCAATGTTGCAGCAGCCATAATATTTTCCGTTGCGCCAACACTAGGGAAATCAAGATAAATTTTAGCTCCAGCTAGACGTCCGTCAACCTTCGCTTCAATAAAGCCGTTTCCAACTGTTATAGCGGCTCCCATTGCTTCAAAGCCTTTCAGATGCAAATCGATTGGACGAGATCCAATTGCACATCCTCCTGGCAATGCAACTCTTGCATGACCATTACGAGCAAGAAGCGGACCCATTACCTGTACAGATGCACGCATCTTTCTTACATACTCAAACGGGGCTTCGAGCGCAAGCTTATTAGATGCATCTACAACCACTTTATTTTCTTCTATTGTGTATTCTACATCTGCATTGAGATGACGAAGCACTTCATTAATTGTTTTTACGTCTGATAATGCCGGAACATCTAATAACGTACTTTTCCCTTCTCCTGCAAGCAATGCTGCAGCAAGTATAGGAAGAACTGCATTTTTAGCTCCTTCTACTTTCACGGTTCCTTCAAGAGCATTTCCACCACGAACAATAATTTTTTCCAAGTGAGTTCCCCTCCGCGTCTTATTCTATTAGTACTATTCATATTCATTGTGAGCGACTGAAGTGAAACCTATAGGTATTCGCCTCTCAGTGTCTGTCACATTCAAAGGTCAAAGTTATCAGCATCAATGTTCATAGATCATTTTATAAGTTACATAGCCGAATCAAAAAACTAAAACATCTCAAATCTTATCACTCAATAAGCCTTTAATACAAGAGAAAATAGTCACAATTCCATACTAAATATGACGTTTTTCGACATTTACCTTCATAGCAAACTTTTAAAATTCACTGTAAGTGTAACATTTTCAAAGATATTCATGATTTATCATATGCAAGATCTTCGAATTTCTCTTATATATAGAGAGTATCAAGTGCTGCTACTAAGTAACTGTCATACTTTTGTAATAACCTGATGGTTGTTTATTCCACGATTTGCTAAAGTTAAACCCTTTTTCGCGTAATTCATAAATTATATCGACTTTATTTCGCAACTATTAATCACAAAATGGACATATAGTGAATACGTGAAAAATGGGTTTTTAGATCACCACAATAAAGGAAGCTGCTGAGACCATGTTGAGTACGATAAAAAGAAATTTGCCACCGAAGAACCAATGGCGATACTTAATAAAATCAATAGCACCCGCGCCTGCATCACACGGTTTGGTTTAAGCGCCTTATCGATTCGGAGGGCTTGAAGCGCCCAGAAGCTAAGAGCGATAAAGACAAGGTGTATTAGCATACTAAGGAGTGCTTGTTGTCCAAAAGCAACCACTACTTTCACCTCCTGCGACACATACTTGATCAGTGTATCACAAATAGATGAGAAATTAATGAGAAAAAAGAAAGATAAATAATAAAAACCGGCTCTCATTCCGGAGACACATAAGATGTCTTTAATCCAGAAATAAGGGCCGGTATATTCTACCACATACGGAGGTATTTAACGTTTGTTCTCATGAACGTCAATACGGTTCATTGCACGTTTTAGAGCAAGCTCCGCACGTTTGAAATCAATGTTGTCCTGCTTAGCTTGAAGGTTTTTCTCAGCACGCTGCTTCGCTTCCTTCGCGCGTTCGATGTCGATTTGGTCAGCTGGCTCTGCAGCTTGAGCAAGAATGGTTACTTGCTCAGGACGAACTTCCAAAAATCCTCCACTGACAGCTACATAATCAGTGCCTCCGTCTCTTTTCAGACGGACGGCGCCAATTTCAAGCGGTGCTACCATCGGGATGTGCCCTGGCAAAATCCCTAGTTCACCACTTTGAGCTTTTGTGCTTACCATTTCCACATCAGACTCGTACACAGGGCCATCGGGAGTGACAATATTGACTTTAACGGTCTTCATTTTTTCCCCTCCTGGTCCCTAATTATACCTCTACGCCCATGTTCTTCGCAGCTTCAATAACTTCTTCAATGCGACCTACAAGACGGAACGCATCTTCAGGAAGATGGTCATATTTGCCATCAAGAATCCCTCTGAATCCAGCAATTGTTTCTGCTACTGGTACATAAGAACCTTTTTGACCTGTAAACTGCTCCGCCACGTGGAAGTTTTGAGATAAGAAGAATTGAATACGGCGTGCACGAGACACGATTTGTTTGTCTTCATCCTGAAGCTCATCCATTCCAAGGATCGCAATGATATCTTGAAGCTCCTTGTAGCGCTGAAGCGTTTGTTGAACTTCACGCGCAATGGAGTAATGCTCTTCACCAACAATTTCAGGTGACAATGCACGAGAAGTTGAGGCAAGTGGATCTACCGCTGGATAGATACCCATCTCTGAAAGCTTACGCTCAAGGTTTGTTGTCGCATCCAAGTGAGCGAATGTTGTCGCTGGCGCTGGATCCGTATAGTCATCGGCTGGTACATAGATCGCTTGGATCGATGTAACAGAACCAACGTTAGTAGATGTGATACGCTCTTGAAGCTGACCCATCTCTGTTGCCAATGTCGGCTGGTAACCAACGGCAGATGGCATACGGCCAAGAAGGGCAGAAACTTCAGAACCTGCTTGTGTAAAGCGGAAGATGTTATCGATGAAAAGAAGAACGTCCTGTCCTTGCTCATCACGGAAATATTCAGCCATTGTCAAACCGGAAAGTGCTACACGCATACGTGCACCAGGCGGCTCATTCATCTGTCCAAATACCATCGCTGTTTTCTTGATAACGCCTGAATCTGTCATCTCGTGGAAAAGGTCATTTCCTTCACGAGTACGCTCTCCAACACCGGCGAATACGGAAATACCACCGTGCTCTTGAGCGATATTGTTGATCAATTCTTGGATAAGTACAGTTTTACCAACACCTGCTCCTCCGAACAGACCAATTTTCCCACCCTTGATATAAGGAGCCAAAAGGTCAACAACCTTGATTCCAGTTTCAAGAATTTCCGTGTCTGTTGAAAGCATTTCAAATGTCGGAGCTTGACGGTGAATTGGGTCACGGCGAGTGCCTGGTGCCAATTCATCCGCTAAGTCAATCGCTTCTCCAAGTACGTTGAATACACGGCCAAGCGTAACATCACCCACAGGAACAGAAATCGGTGCGCCTAAGTCTGTAACTTCAGCACCACGAGTTAATCCATCTGTGGAGGACATTGCGATGGTACGAACGGAGTCATCACCAAGGTGAAGAGCGACTTCTAACGTTAAAAGGGTGTCAGTGCCTGTACCAACACCAACTGTTAATGCGTTATAAATTTCAGGAAGATGGCCGTTGTCGAATTTTACGTCAACAACCGGACCCATTACCTTAAGAACGCGTCCTTTATTCATACTTTTCCCTCCTAGCTTGCTTTTGACGATCATCGATTATTAAGTACGACTGAGGTGTTCGACTCAACGAGGTGAGCAGATTTACACAGTCATTTCGGTTTGTCTAGTTCCAGCCCCCAGCCCATCAAAGTCACAAGTCACTTCCCTGCGGGGGCAAAGTACGGCCTCCTCGGGAATCGCCTTGTGCTATGCCTGAGACTGTACGGGCGTTTGCACTTTTCTTTATTCTAGTGCCGCTACTCCGCCAACGATTTCCGTAATTTCTTGCGTAATCGCTGCCTGGCGAGCTCGGTTATAAGATAGAGATAGCGAATCAATTAAGTCTTTCGCATTATCTGTGGCACTCTTCATAGCCGTCATACGTGCAGCGTGCTCACTTGCTTTTCCATCAAGCAATGCGCCAAAAATTAGGCTTTCTGCGTATTGTGGAAGAAGCACTTCAAGAATTGCATCTGCAGAAGGGTCAAACTCATAGGATGAAAGCTTCTTTGAAACGGAAGCGACATCGGTTAGAGGAAGAACTTTCTTTTCTGTTACTTCTTGAGAGATTGCGCTGACGAAGTGGTTGTAGTACATATAGAGCTCATCAAATGCCCCGTCTGCATACATGGCTACTGCCTTCCCTGTAATTTCCTTAATATCAGCAAAAGTTGGCTGATCAGGTAATCCAAGGATGCTATCGATAATGTTAATCCCTTTTTTCGCAAAAAAGTCGCGGCCTACGCGGCCTACTGTCATAACAACATACTCGTCCTTGCTGGCATGGCGATTTTGGATCGCATTATTAGCAGCACGCAAAACGTTACTGTTGTACGCTCCTGCTAATCCACGGTCAGACGTGATGACAAGATAGGCTGTTTTTTTCACAGGGCGGGATACGAGCATTGGATGGCTTGCATCCTTCGCACCCACTGCAATGGAGGCAACTACTTCCTGAATTTTATCCATGTATGGAACGAATGCTTTTGCATTTGACTCCGCACGGCTTAATTTGGAGGCAGACACCATTTCCATCGCTTTCGTGATTTGACTTGTCTTTTTTGTCGATGTGATTCGGTTTTTTATATCGCGTAACGATGCCATTGGTTCTCACCACCCTTTTGGTTGAAAATATGGATCCGGTGAGGCAGACGGTATGCCTGCTCACCGTTCAAAAAGAATTATTGCTGCTGTTATTTAGCGTAAAAAGACGATTAACGATTATTCGCTTTTTGCAAATGTCTTTTTGAATTCATTGATTGCCGCTACCATGTCAGCATCTTCTGGAAGACCTTGTGTAGTGCGGATATGATCCAACAATTGGGTATGGTTAGAATCCAACCAGCTTAGCAATTCAGCTTCGAAGCGGCGAATATCCTGAACTGGAATGTCATCCAAATGACCTTTTGTTAATGCGTAAAGAATCATAACTTGTTTTTCAACCTTTAGCGGTTTGTTCAAGTCCTGCTTCAATACTTCAACGGTACGAGCTCCACGATTCAGCTTGCCTTGTGTCGCTTTATCAAGGTCAGATCCAAATTGAGCAAAGGCTTCAAGCTCACGGTATGCTGCCAAGTCAAGACGCAGTGTACCAGATACCTTCTTCATCGCTTTAATTTGTGCAGATCCACCTACACGAGATACGGAAAGACCCGCATTGATCGCTGGGCGAACACCCGAGAAGAACAGGTCAGATTGTAAGAAAATCTGTCCATCTGTAATCGAGATTACGTTTGTTGGAATATAAGCTGAGATATCACCAGCTTGCGTTTCTACGAATGGAAGAGCCGTAATGGACCCTGAACCAAGTGATTCGTTAATTTTAGCAGCACGCTCTAAAAGACGTGAATGCAGATAGAATACGTCACCAGGATATGCTTCACGACCTGGAGGACGACGAAGCAGCAAGGAAAGCTCACGGTAAGCAGCCGCTTGTTTAGATAGATCATCATAAACAACCAATACATGCTTGCCATTTAGCATAAATTCTTCAGCCATTGTAATTCCTGTGTAAGGTGCTAGGAATAATAATGGAGCTGGCTGAGATGCAGAAGCCGTTACAACGATTGAGTAATCAAGCGCTCCGTGCTTACGCAACGTTTCAACCGTTCCACGAACTGTTGATTCTTTTTGACCAATTGCAACGTAGATACAGATCATATCTTGGTCTTTTTGGTTCAGAATTGTATCGATGGCAACAGATGTTTTACCTGTTTGACGGTCACCGATGATCAATTCACGCTGTCCGCGGCCGATTGGCACAAGTGCATCGATCGCTTTAATTCCTGTTTGAAGCGGCTCGTGAACGGATTTACGTGCCATTACACCAGGAGCCGGGCTTTCGATCGGACGAGATTTTGTTGTAGGAATCGGACCCAGTCCATCCACTGGCTGACCAAGCGGGTTTACTACACGGCCAATTAATTCCTCACCAACCGGTACTTCCATAATACGGCCCGTACGTCGAACTTCATCGCCTTCTTTAATGTCACGGTATGGTCCAAGAATAATAATACCAACGTTATTCTCTTCCAAGTTCTGTGCCATACCCATAACGCCGTTGGAGAATTCAACAAGCTCTCCAGCCATGACGCTATCAAGGCCATGAGCACGAGCAATACCGTCTCCAATTTCGATGACGGTACCGACATCTGTAACTTGAATTTCCGACTGATAGTTTTCAATCTGCTGTTTTATCAGCCCACTGATTTCTTCAGCTTTGATGCTCATGAATGTCACCCCTCATTTTGAAAATCTTATCGAAGTAATTCCCGTTCAAGACGATTAAGCTTTCCACGAAGGCTTCCGTCAAAAATACGGTTGCCAATGCGCAGCTTCAATCCGCCAATCAGCGTAGAATCCACTATATTGTTAATTTGTAAGCTCTGTTTTCCAACGCGTGCTGCAAATGCAGATGACAGTGCTGCTTGATCTGCTTCGCTTAGCTTTGTAGCAGAATACACATGTGCAACGGCTGTGCCGCGTGCTGCTAATGCCAGCTCAATGAAAGCATCTGCAATCGCAACGACTTCTTCGTCACGGCGTCGATCAATAAGAATACATAATACATTGATTACGTACGTGGACGCACCACTGAAAGTTTGTTGGATCAGCTGCTTTTTTTGTTCTTTTGTAAGCTTTGGAGATTGCAAAAGCAAAGAAAAATCAGGATTTTGATTAAACACATCACGAACGACGCGCAGATCTTGTTCCACTGTTTCCACTTGCTGATGCTGCTGTGCTAGCTCAAAAAGAGCCTGTGCATAACGGTTTGCGACTGTAGATTGTCTCATCGCAGATCGCCTGCCTTCGCAATTGTCTCATTGATTAGCTGTTGTTGCTCCTCAAGAGTCAATTCTTTCTCAATTACTTTCGATGCAATCAAGACGGATAGAGATGCCACTTGCTCACGAAGTGCTGCAACCGCCTGATCTTTTTCAGTCTCGATCTCACGCAAGGCGGATTGTTTCATACGGTCAGATTCTGCACGAGCGGCAGTAATAATCTCTTCGCGCTGAAGCTCACCTTGTTTACGTGCGCTTTCAATCAGGTTTTGTGCATCCTGACGAGCTTCTTTCAGTAATTGACGTTGCTCTTCTAGCCGTTGCTTTGCTTCAGCACGGCTTTTTTCAGCCGCTTCAATTTCGCCAGCAATGTGATCTTCACGCTGCTTCATGATGCCCATTAACGGACCCCATGCGTATTTTTTTAACAGGAACATTAAGATAGCGAACATAGCCAGCTGGAATAAAATATCTCCGCCATTAAAGTCTGCTACTGCTCCAAGGATGAATGCGTCAAGTGTGAACACGCTCGTTTCACTCCCTTCAAGAGTCAATCTTAGTACGGTCGATGTATTAATCGTCCTTCTTCTATTATTAAAGAAGGATTATAGACATAAAGGAATGGCGAAGGTTCGCTTGGAATGATCTTCGCCATTTTTGGAACGCTGCTAATTGATTATTGACCTTGTACGATGAACGCGATAACTACCGCGATGATCGGAACGGCCTCAACCAATGCAACCCCGATGAACATTGTTGTTTGAAGCATACCGCGAGCTTCTGGCTGACGAGCGATACCTTCAACTGTTTTAGATACGATCATACCGTTACCGATACCTGCACCTAGTGCTGCTAATCCTACTGCCAATGCTGCTGCTAATAGACCAATTGAACCTGTCATAATAGAAAAGTCCTCCTTGTAGTGGATAATAGTTTTTTGTTTATTATTTGTTCAAACAAATGAACGGGTAAATATATTAATGGTCATGACTCACCTTGTGAGACATGTAAACCATCGTTAACATTACAAAGATAAAGGCTTGGATACCACCGATAAAGACGGAGAAAGCCAACCAAGCGAGTGTTGGAATTGCTGCTGCAAGCCAGCCAAAAGCTCCGGTTGCTGCAAGTCCTCCTGCCAGCAATGCTAGAAGGATCTCCCCTGCATAAATATTACCGTAAAGACGCAAACCGAGTGTTAACGTATTCGCAAACTCTTCGATTATTTTCAGCGGGAACAAAAATCCCATCGGACGGAAAAAATCTTTTCCATATTCCTTGAAGCCTTTCATTCTTATGCCATAGTAATGTGTCAAAACGACAACCATCACTGCTAGCGTCATGGTAATTACCGGATCAGCCGTAGGTGACTTCCACCATAGCTCGTGATCATATACAATCGCAAACGGCAAACCAAGAAAGTTTGAGATTGCGACATACATAAGCAAGGTAATGCCAAGAATGTGGAAACTGCCGCCAGTCTTCCAGTCCATGTTGCTCTTGATGATATTACGGACAAAATCCATGATCCATTCCATGAAGTTTTGCATACCTGTTGGCTTCATAGCTAGGGTTCTCGTGGAAATTAAAGCAATAATAAAAACGATTGCACTTGCTACGGTCACCATTAGGACATTGGAAAGATTAAAGGTCAGCCCCATAAAATCAACCAATGGTGCTCCATGATCCATTTATTTCACCTCTCTTCCCGCTTATTAGATAGGATAAATTGCTGAATAAAATAATCTATCATAATGACGATATATACCATCATTAATCCAATAACAGTGGAAATCATATGGATGAATTCCGGAAACTCCAGTGCAATAAGCACTGCAAACCCAGCTGAGGCCATTCGTGTAAATGTACCAAGCGATCGCACTTTTTTCCCTTGATCCAAGGCGCGGTCAAAACGCTCCATTCTTTTTTTTATCAGCCATAAATTGAAAAGACTTAATGAACTTCCTATTATTAAGCCTAGAAAAACGGCAGGATACGGAGTGAATCCCCATCCAAGGACAAAAATGGACAGCAAGTATAAAATATATTTGGTATACCGCTGGAAGTGCTGTTTTAGGTCAGGCATTTTCTATTAATCTCCTGAGTAGAATTGATTCACTGTACGAAGCATGGCATAAATCCCAGTCGCAAGACCGATCAATAAGCCTATGATCAAAAACAGCGGTTCTGTGTCCCATTTGTGATCCAGCCACCTTCCAGTGAAAAGACCGACCAGCATGGAACCAGCTAGTTGTGACAGAATGGCAGTGTATAAAGCCATCGCTCGGTACGGACGTCGTTGCTGACGCATAAGCGCATCCTCACATTCAGAGAATGGATTTGGGGGTGGGCAAAAAAAAGCCTTTTTCAGACAATATCCGAACACAATTCAGTCTTATGAAAACCTTATCATTATACCCTTTAAAAGCATACAATAGGCATTATTGTATGTCAACGAGTTGTCGACAAAAAGTTCACAACATCACATAGGTTATAATGTAAGTTCACATTTTAGACAAAACGAAAGCACGGGGGACATTTCCCCCGTGCTTTTTGAAGGGGGTCAGACCCCTTCAACGAACTAAAGCGACCACGAACCCCCACTGCGACAATGTTTTAGTGTTCGCTGGGCGTTTCTATTGCTGGTTGTTTTCTACTGTAAATGGTGCTGGGCGTTCATTGAGTTGGTTAAAATGGAAGCGGATGGCTTCTGCGATTCGCTTCGATGCGTTTCCGTCTCCGTATGGGTTAGAAGCTTTCGACATTTTTTCGTGTGCAGCAGCATCTGACACAAGCTCTTTTGCCATTCTGTAGATGGTTTCTTCGTCAATTCCTGCAAGCTTCAATGTTCCTGCTTTAATGCCTTCCGGACGTTCTGTTGTATCGCGCAGAACTAAAACAGGTACACCAAGTGATGGTGCTTCCTCCTGAACGCCGCCTGAATCTGTCAATATTAAGTAGGCCTTAGAAGCAAAGTTATGAAAATCAATGACATCCAAAGGCTCAATTAAGTGAATTCGTTTGTCTTTGCCAAGGATCTCCTGCGCTATTTCTCTGACAGCCGGATTCATATGCACCGGGTACACAACCTGTACATCTTCATGCTCGTCCACAATGCGCTTAATGGCGCGGAACATATTTTTCATCGGCTCCCCGAGGTTTTCGCGGCGATGAGCGGTTAATAGAATCAAGCGGTCATCACCAAGACCTGTTAGAATCTCATGGGTATAATCCTCTTTTACTGTTGTTGATAAGGCATCGATTGCTGTATTTCCGGTAACAAAAATGGCCGCTTCCGGTTTATTTTCTCTTATTAAATTTTCAGCAGACTGATCTGTAGGTGAAAAATGAAGATCTGCCATTACACCTGTTAATTGACGGTTCATTTCTTCAGGGAACGGGGAATATTTATTCCATGTTCTGAGTCCTGCTTCAACATGACCGACAGCAATTTGATTGTAAAATGCAGCTAAGCTTGCAACGAATGTGGTCGTTGTATCTCCATGCACCAACACGATATCCGGCTTCGTCTCTTTCATAATTCGATCGAGTCCTTCCAAACCGCGTGTCGTCACATCGATCAATGTTTGACGATCCTTCATAATGTTCAAATCATAGTCTGGTGTTATATCAAAAATGCCCATAACCTGATCGAGCATTTGACGGTGCTGGGCGGTCACCGTTACGATTGGCTCAAAAAATCCACTTTGCTTTTTTAGTTCCAATACTAGCGGCGCCATTTTAATCGCCTCTGGTCTCGTACCAAAAATCGTCATTACCTTAATTCTCTTAGCCATCATTCAAGCTCCTCTCATCATCACATACAGACGAATATATCTGCTTAAGATTTTATGTAAAACGCTTTAGTTCGTTGAAGGGGTCAGACCCCTTCAACGAACTAAAGCGCACCTCCACCCTACTGCTTGCTGGTTTTGTGTGTTCGCTGAGTGGTTGAGTATTATTTTGTGCCGAAAAGACGATCGCCGGCGTCGCCGAGCCCTGGGACGATGTAGCCTTTTTCGTTTAGCTTTTCGTCAAGCGCCGCGATGTAGATATCCACATCTTCGTGATGTCTTTGGATTTCTTCTACACCTTCTGGAGCAGCCACAAGGCAAAGGAATTTAATGCTTTTTGCTCCGCGTTTTTTTAGGGAGTTAATCGCTTCTACTGCTGATCCGCCTGTTGCAAGCATCGGGTCCACAAGAATGAAGTCACGCTCTTCAACATCCGATGGAAGTTTTACATAGTATTCAATTGGCTTTAAAGTTTCTGGATCACGGTATAGACCGACATGTCCAACCTTTGCAGCTGGAATAAGCTTTAGGATGCCATCCACCATGCCAATACCAGCACGTAAAATAGGTACAATTGCCAGTTTTTTCCCTGATAGGATTTTACCTTTAGCAGGACTTACTGGTGTTTCGATATCAATTTCCTCTAATGGAAGGTCACGGGTAATCTCAAATGCCATTAATGTAGCCACTTCATCTACAAGCTCACGAAAATCCTTGGTCCCCGTTTCTATTTGGCGAATATGTGTCAGTTTGTGTTGAATTAACGGATGGTCAAATACGTATACTTTTCCCACTATGTTTCCACTCCTTTTTTATCTATGTATTGTTTATTTCTTTCTATTATAAATTGAAATCCTTACGAAAGGTATCATACTTCCGACTTTTTGACAAGAAGTGACTCGACCTAACTCCCCTTCCCAGACGAGCCTCTAATTATTTTAAAATTCAAACAATTAATGCTATAATATTGGTTACCAAATAGAATAATCAAGCGGCTGCTTGATTATTCTCCCATTGATTAAATCCCATTGGTTAGACAGCATTCATTTTCCTAGCATAATCTATTCAGTTTTACGCACAGGTCTGCATAATATTTCAATTCATTCCTCTAGATTTCCATAATCCTACCTTCTTAGATTTTGCATAGTCTTTTAATCATTCAATTTTATAATCTATGTTTCATATCTCTTTTCCAACATGCATGTTCACTGCCTTTTTTGGAACATCTTTTTTTAAATGAAAAAAGTGATTTAAATGCGATTTTTTCCATTTCTATCACTGTTTTCTATATATAAAGAAAGAAGGAGGATTTTGTATGCCAAAGACACTTTTTAAGGTCGATTTAACAAAACCGATGGAGGAGCAGGAGGTTCCAGGTCACAACAGGTGGCACCCCGACATTCCTGCTGCAGTATCAGTCAACCCCGGGGATGTATTCAGAATCGAGTGCAAGGATTGGACTGATGGACAGATATCGAATAATGATGATCCATCTGACATACGTGATGTAAACCTTCACCGGGTTCACGTCTTAAGCGGGCCTATCCATGTTAATGGTGTTAAGCCTGGTGACCTCCTTGTAGTAGATTTATTGGACATGGGTGCCCTACCTGACTCTGAATGGGGATTTAACGGGATATTTGACCGGCAAAACGGGGGCGGCTTCTTAACCAACCACTACCCCGAAGCGGCAAAATCCATATGGGATTTTCATGGAATCTACACAAGCTCGCGTCATATCCCGGGTGTGAAATTCCCAGGTATTATACACCCCGGCTTAATCGGCGTCGCTCCTTCTCATGAAATGCTGGATACATGGAACCAGCGGGAAAAAGCGCTCGTTGATACAGATCCTGGCCGTGTGCCAGAATTAGCCACGCTTCCAAACCCGCATTCAGCCGTACTTGGAAATGTTAAGGGCGCTGAGTTTGACCGAATTGCTAGAGAAGGAGCTAGAACTGTTCCTCCAAGGGAAAATGGTGGGAACTGTGATATTAAAAATTTATCAAAAGGTTCACGCATCTACTTTCCTGTTTTTGTGGATGGGGCAAAATTATCAATGGGTGATTTGCATTTTTCGCAAGGGGACGGGGAAATTTCTTTTTGCGGCGGAATCGAAATGGCGGGATGGATCGATATTCACGTAGAGGTTATCAAGGGTGGGATGGAAAAGTACAGCATTTTCAATAACCCTGTTTTCAAGCCTGGGCCGGTGGAGCCACGCTTTTCGGATTATCTTATTTTCGAAGGAATCTCCGTGGATGAATTTACGGGCAAGCAGCATTATCTTGACGCTCATATCGCCTACCGCAGAGCTTGTTTAAATGCGATTGATTTCTTAAAAACACAAGGATATTCCGGTGAGCAGGCATACATGCTTCTAAGTACAGCACCAGTGGAAGGACGCATCAGCGGGATTGTTGATATCCCGAATGCCTGCTGCACCGTTGCCATTCCAACGGAAATATTTGACTATGATATACGTCCAAAGCTGATATAAGCAAAGCATTAAACAAGAGGAGGATTCACATGCCTTTTTATACATTTGAATGCATCCAGTGCGGGATTTATGACGAATGGCATAAGAGTACCGCCAGCTATAATGAGGAGGCAAAATGCCCCAGCTGCTATCAGGAAAGGAAACGTGTCTTCTTGCCGCCGAATCTTCTTTTCACCTCTCAAGCATTAAGAAAAAGAGTTGATAGCGGCATGGAACCGAAGATTGTCAAAAAAGAGAATATTGGCGGCAAACCAAGGCATCATCATAAACACAGCCAACAGCCTAAGCGTCCATGGCAGATCAGCCATTAGACCTACGATCAAAAGAAGAAAAAAGCAGAGGAATTCGATTCCTCTGCTTTTTTTGCTAATTACATTGATGGGTATAAAGGATACCTGCTTGTTAATGCTTCAACACGTTGAGCAGCTTCTTTTAGCTTAGCTTCATCTTCGTGGTTCTTTAATGTGAATGAGATAATGGAAGCAATCTCTTCCATCTCTTCTTCTTTAAATCCACGTGATGTAACCGCTGGTGTACCAATTCGAATTCCGCTTGTAACGAATGGGCTCTCTGGATCAAATGGGATTGTATTTTTATTAACTGTGATTCCAACTTCATCAAGCACAGCTTCCGCAACTTTACCCGTTAGGCCAAGTGAACGAAGATTTACAAGTACAAGATGGTTATCTGTACCGCCTGATACGATGGTGATGTCTTCTTTTTTGAAAGCTTCAGCCAACGCGGCAGCATTTTTAATCACTTGCTTCGAGTATTCTTTAAAGGAGTCTTGCATTGCTTCGCCAAATGCCACAGCCTTCGCTGCAATTACGTGCATTAACGGACCACCCTGAACGCCAGGGAAGATAGATTTGTCGATTTTCTTTGCGAATTCTTCTTTGCAAAGGATTAAACCGCCGCGAGGGCCTCGTAGTGTTTTGTGCGTCGTAGAAGTAACAAAATGAGCATGTGGCACTGGATTTGGATGATCTCCAGTTGCAACAAGACCTGCGATATGAGCCATATCAACCATTAGATAAGCGCCAACTTCATCCGCAATTTCACGGAACTTAGCAAAATCAATCGTACGTGAATAGGCGCTTGCACCCGCTACGATCATTTTCGGCTTATGCTCTAGCGCTTTTTGACGAACATCTTCGTAGTCAATAACCTCTTCTTCTTTTGATACACCGTATGCCACAATATTGTAAAGCTCACCGCTGAAGTTTACAGGGCTGCCGTGTGTTAAGTGACCACCGTGAGACAAGTTCATGCCTAGAACCGTATCACCCGGCTTTAGAACAGCAAAATAGACGGCCATATTTGCCTGTGCACCGGAGTGCGGCTGAACGTTAGCGTGCTCTGCGCCAAAAATTTCTTTCGCACGATCGCGAGCCAAATCTTCAGCGACATCTACATATTCACAACCGCCATAATAACGACGGCCAGGATAGCCTTCTGCGTATTTGTTCGTTAATACGGAGCCTTGTGCTTCCATGACTGCTTCGCTGACAAAATTCTCGGAAGCAATCAACTCAATTTTCGTGCGTTGACGCTTCAATTCATTTTGCATCGCTTCATACAATGCCTGATCCTGCTGCTGAATCTTATTCATTGTGATCCCCCTCATTATCTTCGGGATGTTTCCCGTCATTGGTCCAAATTCATCTTCATCTTATCACGTTTTGTCGCAGCGTGGAATGAAAGTTTCGTATAAAAACGCTATCATAACGGATGTTTTTCGAAAATTCATCTAATAACATTCGTGAAAACGCTGATTTTCCCATTAAATAAGAAGGTTTAATCCACTTTTTTACACCAATTCACTTAGAAACCCGAATAAAAAAACAACGAGAAATGATACCTCGCTGCTGTCTATTTTCAATCATGCTATTCACGTTCATAAATGGCTCGAGCACCGCCGATAAGCTTGGGTCTTGTTCGGGCAAGTGTAATATGAGCCTGTCCAAGCGATTTTGTTGAAACACGTACCGGCACTGCTACGTGTTTCAGATGCATCCCAATAAATGTATCACCAATATCAATCCCGCCATGCGCTTTAATATGCTCAACAACGACTGGGTCCCTCATTGTGTTAAAGGCATGAGATGCCATAGCACCACCCGCAGTACGAACCGGCACGATGGTTACTTCTTCGTACCCTTTTGCTTCTGCTGTTTCACGATCCATCACGAGTGCTCGATTAATATGCTCGCAGCCCTGAAATGCAAGCCTTACACCGGTTTCCTCCGAAAATTTTTCAAACGCCTCGTAAAGATCCGAAGCGACTTCATTTGTTCCCGCTGTCCCAATATGCTTACCAGCGACTTCAGAGGTGGAGCACCCAATAACAAACAGCTGGCCAGCCTTCAGCTTTGCCTTTTGCTGAAATTCACGCAAGATCTTACTTAATGCTTCCTTCATCTGTGTTCCCCCACGCTCCCTGCACTGCTAATTCACAACTGATCTTCATATTGTTTAATTTTATTCAAACGGTTATCATGACGTCCGCCTTCGTAATCCGTGCTTAACCATATTTTTGCAATATCGCGTGCAAGTCCAGGCCCGATCACTCGTTCACCCATCGAAAGCATATTCGTATCATTATGCTCGCGTGTCGCTTTTGCACTAAACGTATCATGCACAAGCGCACAGCGGATGCCTTTTACTTTATTCGCCGCAATACTCATGCCAATTCCAGTACCGCAAATTAAAATCCCGCGGTCAAATTCGCCGTCTGCAACCTTTTGCGCAACAGGAAGTGCATAATCAGGATAATCAACTGATCCTTCACAGTTACAGCCGAAGTCTTGATATTCGATGTCAAGCTCTGTTAATACTTCCGCAATTTCTTTTCGTAAGTTAACCCCACCGTGATCAGATGCCAACGCTACCTTCATCGTCATTCTCCTCCTAGTCATCACTCAATGTGTCCAGCTTAACTCCCTTGTGTCTGTCGGTCTAAATTTGCAATAAGAGGCTCCATTAATGCATTGAGCTCCTGAAATGTTTCTCTATACATTTCAATCGATCCTCCAAACGGATCAGATACATTAAGCCCCATTCCTGTAGCAAATTCCTTCACCGTGAAAATTCTATCCATCGCAAACGGGAACTGCTCCATTAGCATTGCCTTGTGAGCCGCGGTCATCGCGAATACATAATCAGCCCAATGCACATCAGCCTGTGTCACACTATGTGAACGATGGTTATGAGGAATTCCCATTTCATCGAGCACTGCTTGTGTATGATGAGAGGCTTCTCCCCCCTCCATCGCAAAAATGCCTGCTGAACGTACCTCTATAGAATCAATTTGTTTCGCGCGAAGTATGGCCTCAGCCATTGGACTTCTACAAGTATTTCCTGTACAAACAAATAATATGTTCATCCTGCTTCCCCCCGTGCTGTGCTGATTTCTTGCCAATCTGACAATAGATACAGAACCCTGTGCACATTTATCTTATTGATTATCATATCACAAACTTGTCTTTTTTTCGCTTATTGGAATCCCTTTCAATCCATTCTTTCAATATCATTATTCCCACTTTCCAATTAAATAGACTAGTAGCCAATAAGGAGGGTGGTTCACATCTAAATTTCGGAAAAACAAAAGAGAGCGGACGTTTGTCTGCTCTCCATTTCAGCTTATGTATAAAATCATTATCCACTTATCAACATTCTAAGTGCGATGGCTAACAAAATACTCCCACCCACCACTTCGCTATATCTGCCGATCGAATGTTTTAGCACCTGCCCCAGCTGCAGGCCCAAGCGTGTCATCAGTGTTGCACAAATGCCAAAGAGCAGAATCGATACTACGATACTCATATGTTTTATTCCGAGTGTGACTCCTACAGATAGACTGTCAATAGAGACTCCAAAGGCGAAAAGAACCCATTTTCCTCCTGTGAAGGATGCAACTTGCATGGCTCGTCCCTTTAAACCAGATCGAATCATCTGAGCACCCACTGCCAGCAGCAAAGCACCCCCAAGCCACGAAACAGAATCGGATAAAAAGCTCCCCACCAGCATGCCGATAAGGGGCATAATCATATGAAAAACACCTACAACAATACTGCCAAACCATTTCTGTTGATGGCGTAAATTCTGTGTGCCAATGGCAATGCTTGCTGAAAATGCATCCATTCCAAGTCCCAGCGCTAACCAAACGATCAGATGGATCTCATGCGACCATCCGCCCATGGGATTCCCCCTCATTCACTCTTCTATTTTGACTGTATGCTGTTCTCGGTAAAAATAGACTGAGGAACTGCTTGATTCCCGTTTGTGTGCATAACGAAACGGAATGGGCTGAGCGCAGTTAACAGTAAGAAGTGATTTGAATGGATTTGTGGATAAACTTTTCTTTTATTGACAACAGCTGTTTAAATAGAAATTGTCTTCATTTCTGTTAATTTCCTCCCTATTCGACATCTCTATTTCTCACGATTAGTAAAATCCAAAAATAGAGATGAACGTGTTCTCCAAGCATTGCCTGGAGTCCCGTTCATCTCTTTCATTTCTTTAATTCTACTCAACAACCGGCTCTTGTCCCTCTTTTAACCATTTGTGGCCGGCTGCTTTTTCTAACCGATTCATAATGGCTGCACCCATCCCCCTCGGCTCATAGCTTTCTGCCAAAATCAGGTCGATGTCATGATGGTCAAAGGAGCGAATACTTTGATAGAGGAAGTGCGCCACTGTGGATAAGTCAGTTGCACTGCCGCACGTTACGAGGAGATCTGCTTTAAGCTCTCTAGTCGTTTCCGAGGTTGCTAAGACACCTACTTTTTTTCCTTGCTGTTGATAAAATCGAATGGTGTTCTGCATCCACCGGATTGAACCGGATGTGACATAAAGAGGCGCTTGTGGCGCATAGTGTGTATATTTCATACCGGGTGAGCGCGGTGCCTGTGCCTCATGCTGCAAAGAAGCATCCACCTCGACTTGACCAATACATGCCCTAATCTCTTCCATCGTAACACCGCCTGGTCTTAGCACCATAGGAGGGGTTACTGAACAGTCAACTACTGTCGATTCAACACCAACCCCGGTTTCACCGCCGTCCACTAAACCTGCAATTCTGCCATTTAAATCCTCCATCACATGATCTGCTGTCGTCGGACTCGGCTTGCCGCTTCGATTTGCACTTGGGGCTGCGATTGGGAGACCGGATGCTGAAATGATTTGGAGAGCAACAGGATGACTTGGCATTCTAATACCAACTGTTTCAAGACCCGCCGTCACTTTTTTCGAAAATACGCCTTGTTTTTTTGGAAAAATGATCGTTAATGGTCCAGGCCAAAAGCGTTCCATTAATTTTTCTGCTTCTTCTGTTATTCCCGTAACTAGCTGGGTAAGTTGTTCTTTTGAAGAAATGTGGACAATTAACGGATTATCAGATGGACGCCCTTTTGCAGCGAAGATTTTTTCCACAGCTTCATCCGATGTTGCGTCCGCACCAAGTCCATAAACCGTTTCAGTTGGAAAAGCGATCACTTCTCCACGGCGCAGCCATTGGGCAGCTTCTTCAATCTGTGGATATTTTTTATTTTTATCCACATACTTATTCACATTCCAACGGGTTGTGTTCATGTGAAGCACCTCCCAATTTGTTTTATAAAATTTAATAAATTTTGTTGGATAATACGCTATTTTGTTTAATTATATCGTTATTTATCTCAAATTATTAGTATTTCAATTTGAGAATATAGCTTCTCACAAGATAAGTTATACACAATCTGTGCATAACTTAATCAATTATGTGCACAACTTTGTGGGTAACCTTATTCTTTTCGTAAGCACTTACACAACCCATGCCTTATTCCTTAGAAATCCAGTTCCAACCCTTTTGAAACCACTTTACGATATAGGAATCTACCTTTATCGTCGCGGCAGTTGTTTCTACTTCTGGGGATAAGTTTGTTTTACAAGACTTTTCCTTGATCGGTTTTTCTTGATCCTCTTTTGAAATTAACACTTTTTCACAGAATGACGGAAAGATCGAGCACCACCAATTTTCTCCTTTTCCTTCACCCAGTGTGATCACGATCGTGTCAAAGACGCCTGCCGGATATTGTTCACCCTCTGTTTGTTTAACAGGAAAAGCATGCTGCTCAAAACGAACTGTTGCATGGTACGGTTCCTCTCGCGCCAGTAACGCTTGCTCCACTTTTGCTTGCCACTGTGGAATATGTTTTTCAATTTCTTTTATCAGTGATTCTTTTTCCCACAGTTTTTCACTTGCAAGGGTTGAGAGAATTTCCTGCTGCATCAGGTAGTAGACTGCTTGTTTGGTAAGCTGGTCGTCTTCTGTATCACTATTGGCAAGAACGCGAAAACGAAGATCTTCCTCTTTAGAGTTTTCACTAGCAGCAGCAAAACCATTTATTTGAGATAGCAAGATTATCATCATAAGTATCGTGAACAGCCATTTCGTTTTCATTGTCATTTCCCCCACACTTCTTTTACGAGTCAGTGTGGACGATCTGTCATTTTTTTAAACGTAGGCTATCCATTACGCTTTTATTCGACAAAATACCATTCGATCCTTACCGTTAATATCATGCACAATTTCAACCTCTTCTTGTGGAAAAGCTTTTTTTAGCATTTGCTGGACTTTCTGCCCCTGTCCTGCCCCTACTTCAAACCCAATCAACCCCGGACTATTCATTCGTTCTGGCAATTGCTCACACATTTTACGATATAATACGAGCCCCTCTTCATCTGCAAACAATGCTTGATGAGGCTCATGCTTTACTACAACATCCGACATCGTTTCGCGGTCTGCATAAGGAATATAAGGGGGATTGGATAACACGATGTCCAGTTTTTTTGATCGATCAAGAGGCCGAAGTAAATCCCCTTCTAAAAATTCCACGTCCGCTCCAAGTGATGCAGCATTATTTTTTGCTATTGTTAATGCTTTTGTGGATAAATCAACTGCCTTGACCTGCCACTTTGGACGTTCAAGCTTTAAAGTGACGGCAATGGCTCCGCTTCCTGTGCCGATATCTGCTGCGAGAAGCTCGGCTGACGCAGGGAAAAGCACATCGGATCGCTCAAGTGCATAAAAAATAAGCTCTTCTGTTTCCGGACGTGGAATGAGAACATCTCCATTCACCTTAAACATCCGGCCAAAGAACGATTCAAATCCAATAATATACTGCACGGGAATACCATTTGCATGCCTTTGAACAGCTTGTTGAAATCGTTCAAAATCTTCAGCATGCAGTTCATCCCGCATGATCATAAACAGCGTCGTTCGATTTATTTTTAGTATATCCAGCAGTAAAAGCTCTGCTGCATGCGCCTCGCGTCCATGCTCCCCTAAAAAAGAAGAAGCCCATTTTAGGGCCTCATATACTTTAAAAATTTTCTCCATTATTTAAGGTCTCCATTTTTTGGGATTGCTCTTCCATAATGAGCGCTTCGACAACTTCATCAAGCTTACCTTGCAGAATTTGGTCAAGCTTTTGAATCGTCAAGCCAATCCGGTGATCCGTTACACGGTTTTGTGGGAAATTGTACGTCCGGATCCGTTCAGAACGATCTCCAGAACCAACTGCTGACTTACGCACAGCATCGTATTCCGCTTGTACTTCACGCTGGAATTTATCATATACACGAGCACGAAGCAGCTTCATCGCTTTTTCTTTGTTTTTGATTTGGGATTTCTCATCCTGAATGGACGCCACGATTCCTGTAGGGATATGCGTCAATCGTACCGCAGACATCGTCGTGTTAACCGATTGTCCGCCAGGTCCACTGGAAGCAAAAGTATCTACGCGAATATCTTTATCGTGAATTTCAATTTCAACCTCTTCTGTTTCCGGTAAACAAGCTACTGTCGCTGTAGACGTATGAATGCGGCCGCCTGATTCCGTTTCAGGGACACGCTGTACGCGGTGTGCACCGTTTTCGTACTTCATTTTTGAATAAGCTCCATTGCCGTTAATCATAAAGATGATTTCTTTGTAGCCGCCGACACCCGTCGTACTCGCTTCAATTACTTCCGTTTTCCACCCTTGTGACTCCGCAAAGCGACTGTACATACGATAAAGGTCGCCTGCAAACAACGCTGCCTCATCTCCGCCTGCAGCACCGCGAATTTCCATGATTACGTTTTTATCATCATTAGGATCTTTGGGAATCAATAAAATACGGAGTTTTTCTTCTAATTCTTCGATTTCCCTTGAGAGCTCATTTACCTCTTCTTTGACCATCTCGCGCATGTCTGCATCAAGCTTGTCATCAAGCATTTCCCTTGCTTCCTGATATTGCTCTTTTGCTTCTTTATACTGACGGTACGCTAGGACAGTGTCTGTTAAATCAGATTGTTCCTTTGAGTACTCACGCAGTTTGTTATTGTCACTAATGACTGTTGGGTCACTAAGCATTTCATTTAATTTATCATAGCGGTCTTCTACAGATTGTAATCGATCGAACACTTTTCTTCACCTCTTAAATTAGTATATAGGAAGAAAAGTTTGTAAACAATCCCTTAGCTGAAGTGACCCGTTATTTGTTTACTGGCCGGAGTGCTTCCCACCATTTCCACATTCACGATATACCTAGGCAAAGCGTTCTGTAATGCTTGAATGAGCTCTGATGGATCCACACCCGTATCATCTACTCGGGAAACTGTCGCATGAAGCTCTTCACCAGTGATGCTGACCGAATTAAGCTGATAGCCTGGGTGAAGGGCAATCACCTCGGCCACTTTTTCTTTATCCTGTGTGTAACGTCCTTTTTCAGCTGTAATATCCGTAATATTCGGATTTGTGTCATAAGGCAATCGTTCTTCAGCTTCCTCACGCTTATGGGCTCTTTCTTCCAGTGAATCGTTGTCAACGAAGTCCTGTCCGTCTTGATCTTGACCGCTTGTAAACATCGAAGGAAGACCTCCGCTGCCGCAGCCTCCTAAAGGGATTAACATGAGTCCAATGATCAATATTTTTTTCAACATAAAAACACCTCCCACTTAAGTTTTTACTTAAGCAGGAGGTGTTATGCATCTTACTATTGATGCTTTGCAGCTGATGTTTCAACGATAGCGCTAACCCCATTTGGAACCGCATGGTGATGCCTGCAGCGCGGTTCATAGGCCTCAGAAGCACCTACTAAAATGATTGGGTCATCATATCCTGCAGGCTGTCCCTCAATAAGACGCTGGGTTCGGCTGGCAGGGGAGCCACAGACAGCACATACTGCTTGAAGCTTGGTCACTTGCTCCGCTAATGCCATTAAGTGCGGTACAGGACCAAATGGTTCTCCTCGAAAATCCTGATCGAGTCCAGCCACAACAACGCGGTAGCCTTTATTGGCTAATTCCTGTACCACCTCAATAATTCCTTCATCAAAAAATTGCACTTCATCAACTGCAATTAAATCTGCTTCCGGAGTCACCTGTTCCAAAATTTCAGTGGATCGTTCAACCGGCACGGCGATCACAGAAGCCCCATTATGTGACACAATCGCTTCTTCACTATATCGGTCATCTAACTTCGGTTTAAACACATGAATACGCTGCCTTGCAAACTGAGCTCTGCGCACTCGTCTGATCAATTCCTCCGACTTACCCGAAAACATACTCCCACAGATGACCTCTAGCCAACCTGATTGTTTCATCACATACATGAGACATCCTGCTCCTTTTTATATACTGTTTCTACCGACGCTTTTGTTCGCTAAAGGGGTCAGACCCCTTTAGCGAACAAAAGCACTCGCATACACTGATAGATCAACGTTTTATGTAAAAAATAAAAGAATGATCTCCTTTGTTGTTCGTTGTAAATGGGAGTCATTCGTCTTTTACTATCATTCGTTTGTTGGATCTGAAATTATTCACTGATTGCCATTTTACTGAAGTTTACAAACAGAAACAAGGGGGAATCGACTCAGTCCGGCAAATCCCCCCATATTTTTGTCATTTTTCGCACAAAAAAACAGGCAAGACAGTAGCCTTGCCTGTTCTGATTTACAATTACTTAAGACCGTATTTTTTGTTGAAACGATCAATACGACCATCTGCTGCAGCGAATTTTTGACGGCCTGTATAGAATGGGTGACACTCAGCGCAAACCTCAACACGAATGTCCTCTTTTACAGATCCAGTTTCGAATTCGTTACCACAAGTACAAGAAACTTTTGCTGTCTTGTGATTAGGATGAATACCTGCTTTCATCTCTTTCATCTCCTTCCGCCCTGAACCATCTGGAACAGAGTAAGTAATTACAAGAATAACATGTAATAACACGCTTTTCAAGCGCACTGCTTGTATTATATCAGCAGCTCTTCATATAGGCAACCGTCATTTTATTTATTGCGGCTTGCAGAACTGCTGTTTTGGTGGACCTTCATTTCTTCATTCAAGTTCTCAAAAAACTCTTCATTGGACTTGGACAGGCGAAGCTTACGCATAAAGCGTTCTGCAAAGTCATGAGAATCAGACAACGCACGGCGAATGGCCCATAGCTTGTCTAAGTGACCTGCTGGAACAAGAAGCTCTTCTTTTCTTGTACCGCTTCTGCGTATATCGATTGCAGGGAAAATTCGACGCTCTGCCAGGTTGCGATCCAGATGCAATTCCATATTTCCTGTTCCTTTGAACTCTTCATAAATCACTTCATCCATACGAGAGCCTGTATCGATAAGTGCGGTTGCAAGAATGGTTAAGCTCCCGCCTTCTTCGATGTTACGTGCAGCACCAAAGAAACGCTTTGGACGGTGGAAAGCAGCTGGATCAATACCACCTGAAAGTGTACGTCCGCTTGGAGGAATAACAAGGTTATAGGCACGTGCAAGACGCGTAATACTATCCATCAAGATAATCACGTCACGTTTATGCTCAACAAGACGCATCGCCCGCTCCAAAACAAGCTCCGCTACTTTAATATGGTTTTCAGGAACCTCATCGAAGGTTGAACTCACAACATCCGCCTGAACTGAACGCTCAATGTCTGTTACTTCCTCTGGGCGTTCATCAATTAAAAGCACAATTAGCTCTGCTTCAGGGTGATTAGTCGTGATTGAATTGGCAATTTCCTTTAGCAGCATCGTTTTACCTGCCTTGGGAGGGGCTACAATTAATCCACGCTGACCGAATCCGACAGGCGAAATCAAATCGATAATACGTGTTGATAATGCCTTCGGCAGTGTTTCCATTTTAATTTGACGATCGGGATATAATGGAGTAAGCGCCGGAAAGTGAACGCGTTCCTTCGAGGTTTCAGGATCGTCACCATTGACTGCTTCTACATGCAGCAGTCCAAAGTAGCGCTCGTTTTCCTTAGGAGGACGAACCTTGCCTGATACTTTATCGCCATTTCGCAAATCGAAACGACGGATCTGGGAAGCAGAAATATAAATATCTTCCGAGCTTGGAGAATAATTAATTGGACGAAGGAAACCGAATCCTTCTGACTGAATAATTTCAAGAACACCTTCCATGAAAAAGAAGCCTTCTTGTTCTGCTCTAGCCTTTAAAATCGCAAAAATTAATTCCTTTTTCGTCAATTTACTATAGTAAGAAACACGATATTCTTTCGCCAGCTCATATAATTCTTTGAGTTTCATATTATCAAGTGACGACATTTTTAATTCTTCCATTAGTACACCACACTTTATCTGTTTTTCAGTTTTCTATCTAGCTTTGTATTAGTGAGAAAATTGGATTGGTAAGGGTTTTTTGCTAGAAGAAAAGAGGGTTGATTCATTGAATCGTTGAAATGGTCAACATTCGGCTGTTCGATGTAATAAACCATCCCTATTTTACCCATAATTGAGGTCACAATCAATGTTTAATGAGGAAGAAGCTTCGACATTCTATCAGAGAACGTGTCGAAGCTTCTTAATCTTAGGCAATTACATCCTATTTCATTACTAGGTTTGGTTTCTTATTCAGGCTGTGTGTTCCTTCAACAAATCGGATCGTACCCGATTTCGCACGCATAACCAGTGAATGGGTTTCACCATATGTTCCTTTAAATTGAACCCCTTTAAGGAGCTCCCCATCCGTTACGCCAGTAGCAGCGAAAATCGCGTCATCTCCGCGTACAAGGTCTTCCATCAGCAAGATTTTGTTTACGTCGATATTCATCGCTTTACAGCGTTCTGCTTCTTCGTCGTTCTGAGGGATCAGCTTGCCTTGAATTTCTCCGCCTAAGCATTTTAAACCTACCGCAGCAATAACTCCTTCTGGAGCACCACCTGAACCAAACAAGATATCTACACCCGTGACATCAAAAGCCGTGTTGATGGCTCCTGCAACATCTCCATCATTAATGAGCTTAATTCTAGCGCCTGCACTTCTTAGCTCTTCAATGATTTTTGCATGGCGCGGGCGATTCAAAATCGTGGCAACCACGTCTTGAATATCTTTGTTTTTGGCTCTTGCTACTGCCTTAAGGTTGTCCAAAACCGATGCGTTAATATCAATTTGACCAACAGCTTCCGGACCAACTGCGATTTTATCCATGTACATATCTGGTGCATTAAGCAGATGCCCATGATCAGCTACTGCTAAAACGGCAAGAGCATTCCAGCCGCCTGATGCAACAATATTCGTGCCTTCCAACGGGTCCACAGCTACATCCACTCTCGGTCCATATCCTGTGCCGAGCTTCTCTCCAATGTAGAGCATAGGCGCTTCGTCCATCTCGCCTTCACCAATTACAACGGTCCCCTTCATCGGAATGGTATCAAACACATCTCTCATAGCCGTCGTGGCAGCGTCATCCGCCTCATTTTTAAGTCCTCTTCCCATCCATCTGGCAGAGGCAAGGGCTGCTGCTTCCGTGACACGTACTAGCTCCATTGATAAACTACGTTCCATGTGATCCATTCCCTTCTGAACTTTTTATCCAGGGATTAGTATAACACATTAAACCTTTAATGTGTTATACTATTTTTTCCTTCACGTGTTTTTCACTTGATCAAGCTCTTCTTCTGTCATTTTCTCCCGCCAAACCACAGCACCGAGCCCTGTTAATTTCTCAACCAGATCACTATAGCCGCGATCAATATGATCAAGTCCTGTTACTTCCGTAATACCCTCTGCCATTAAGCCAGCAATCACAAGTGAGGCCCCGGCTCTGAGGTCACTCGCTTTCACTTTGGCTCCCTGCAGCTTTGTTACTCCATAGACAATGGCTGAACGTCCTTCTGTTTTGATGTTGGCATTCATTCTTCTGAGTTCATCAATATGCTTGAAACGTGCAGAATAGATGGTATCCGTTACGACAGACGATCCTTCGGCACGGGTTAGAAGCGTTGTGAAAGGCTGCTGCAAATCAGTTGGAAAACCAGGGTATACAAGCGTTTTGATGTCTACTGCTCGAAGCTTGTCAGATTTTCCGATATAAATCGATTCATCTTCCACTGTAATCGGCACACCCATTTCACGAAGCTTTGAAATCAATGATTCCATATGAAGAGGAATCACGTTTTCAACTGTTACACCATCTCCTGCAGCGGCGCCAAGAATGATATAAGTACCTGCTTCAATTCGGTCAGGAATAATGGTATGTTGTGTTCCGCTCATTTCTTCTACACCATCAATTCGAATGACATTTGTGCCTGCTCCTTTAATCCTTGCCCCCATATTGTTAAGCAAGGTCGCCACATCAATAATCTCAGGCTCTTTTGCTGCGTTTTCGATGATCGTTTGCCCTTTCGCCCTCACAGCAGCAAGCATGATATTGATCGTTGCACCTACACTCACAACGTCTAAATAAATGCGTGCACCGATTAATTCATCTGCCCGGAGATAAATGGCACCTTGTTCATTCGTAACTTTGGCACCGAGGGCTTCAAAGCCTTTTATATGCTGATCAATCGGCCTGGGCCCAAGATGGCAGCCTCCAGGAAGTCCGATTGCTGCTTTTTTGAAACGTCCCAGCATCGCGCCCATTAGGTAATAAGACGCTCTCAGTTTCTTTACTCGGCCACTAGGCAGAGGCATTGCTACCATTCCGGATGGATCAACACGCATTTCACCATCTTGAAAGACAACGCTTCCACCTATTTCCTCCAACAGTTCTTGAAGTGTCCTCACATCCGAAATGTCCGGCAAGCCTTCAATAATTGTTGGGGAGTCTGCCAAAATAGTCGCTGGGATCAACGCAACAGCACTATTTTTTGCTCCGCTGACTTTTATGGTCCCCTTTAACGGGTGACCCCCTTCAATTTTCAGTTTCTCCATGGCTGAAGCTCCTTTCGCTATTCCTAGAAGGAAGAATCGCGAATTGGTTTGCTGCAATTTTTGGTGTAATCATGCTATTCAACAATTCGACCCTCACCACACGATGCTTCTTTGATGACTTTCCCTTAGTATGTGCACATTAATCCCAATAATGTGAAAGAAATGGTAAGTTGACAAAATTATTTTTGTGCATTCCAATCGTTTAGAAATGCTTCGATTCCTTTATCTGTCAATGGGTGATGGAACAGCTGTTTCAATACTTTTAATGGGCAAGTAGCGATATGCGCCCCTTTTAAAGCAGCAGCAGTGACATGTTGAGGATGACGGATGGATGCTGCGATAATTTCCGTCTGGATATCATGGATGGCAAAAATATCGGAAATGGTGTCAATTAATTCAAGCCCATCATGGCCGATATCATCCAATCTTCCAAGGAATGGCGATACGTATGAAGCTCCTGCTCTTGCAGCTAGAAGGGCTTGGTTCGCACTGAATACCAGCGTAACATTCGTTTTAATTCCTTCTTTTGCTAGAGCCGCAACCGCCTGCATTCCATCTGGTGTCATGGGGACTTTAACGGTGATATTGGGTGCAATTTTAGCTAATTCTAGACCTTCCTCAATCATTCCTTTTGCATCTAGCGCAATGACCTCAGCGCTTACCGATCCATCTACCAAATTGGTGATTTCACGCAAGCGATCATGAAATGTAATATTTTCTTTTGCTACTAAAGTAGGGTTTGTTGTTACTCCTGCAACGATTCCCCATGAATGCGCTTCTCTAATTTCATCCATATTTGCCGTATCAATAAAAAATTTCATCTTTGCATCCCCTATTCTTGACTAAATTTTCAAATAATTCTCTATGAATGAAAAGGCTGACTCCAAAAACAAGACTCAAATAGGGTGATCAATTTCGAGCGAAATATACACGCTTTTACATACGATCAGCCTATTTGATGTCCGGCTCTTTTCAATGAGTCAGCCCCTCAAATGATTTGACTCAATTCCTTATATCGTGGAAACCGAGGTAATCAATTACGCTTTGTTTGAAGAACCAAATTCACGCATTTTACCAGCAACTGTTGTTTTAATTGCTTCGCGAGCAGGTCCTAAATATTTACGTGGATCATATACTTCAGAATCAGCCGCTAATACTTCGCGAACTTTTTTCGCGGAAGCGATTTGATTTTCTGTGTTTACATTAATTTTAGCCGTTCCAAAAGAGATCGCTTTTTGGATATCTTTTGTAGGAATTCCTGTTCCTCCGTGAAGGACAAGCGGAACACCAGTAGCAGCGCCGATTTCTTCCATTTCTTTGAAACCGAGGTTTGGTTCACCTTTGTAAGGACCGTGAACAGAACCTAATGCAGGCGCTAATGTGTCGATTCCAGTACGCTCAACAAGCTCCTTACATTCTGCTGGATCTGCGTAGATAACGCCATCAGCGACAACATCATCTTCCTGTCCGCCAACTACTCCTAGCTCAGCTTCGACAGAAACTCCCTTTGCATGGGCATACTCAACTACTTTAGAAGTGGTTGCAATATTTTCTTCAAAAGGACCGTGAGAAGCATCGATCATGACAGAAGTAAATCCTGCTTCAATCGCCTGGACACATTTTTCATAGCTAGAACCGTGATCCAAGTGGATCGCAACAGGAACAGTGATCTTCATGTCTTCAAGAAGACCTTCTACTATTTTTACAACTGTTTTGAATCCGCTCATGTAACGAGCAGCACCCTCAGATACACCAAGAATAACAGGGGATTTTTCTTCCTCTGCTGCTTGAAGAATCGCTTGAGTGAACTCAAGGTTGTTCAAATTGAATTGACCAACTGCATATCCTTCTTCTTTTGCTTTATTTAACATGTCTGTCATAGATACTAAAGGCATACTGTTTGTTCCTCCTTATATTTAAGTGATGTAATCGCTGGAATCCAGGAATATGTATGTGCATATCCTTGTGACTCAACAAATATTTTCACTTGTATCATATCAAAAAATACGCCTATTGACTACGTTTCACACTTATTTGTGAAAAATCCCACAATTAAAGCGGTTTCAATAGCGCGGGTTCAATTATTATGCCCCTTGCAGCAGATATTTCTTCACTGCCTGACGAATATCATCAATATCAAACGGCTTTGCAATATGTGTAAGAGCTCCCAAATTCTTTGCTTCTTGAATCATATCCAGCTCACCATATGCGGTCATGATGACAACACGAATATCCGGCACCTTTTGCTTCATTCGCTTAAGAATTTCAATTCCGTCCATTCCCGGAATTTTCATATCAAGCAGCACTAGATCAGGATCTTCTTTAAGTAAAGCCAACGCCTCGTGGCCATTGGCAGCCTGGTACGTTTTGTAGCCCTCTTTGTTTAACACTTCATTAAGTAAAATCCGGATGCCAAACTGATCATCCACGATCAAAATTTTCTCTTTCAACTTTTCCACCCCATTAAAGATAATCAGACATCTATGCCTGCTATTTTTTTCACTGTTTTTTATTTTTCTTACTTTATTATGGTATATTCTACAGTTATTGCACAACTCCTGCTAATTTGCTTTTTTAATAAGAAAGAATCGTTTTACATACTTCGACAATAAAAGCTATAATGAAACGCAATTAATGGTTCACGGAAAGGAATGTTGAACGATGTTGAAGATGTTTACCACACAGCTATCCGGATTATTAACAAGGCTTCACAGCAAAGAAGAGGCTGAGTTAGAAAACGGTGCCCGTCTCCTTGCACAAGCAGCCGTAGGTGAAGGCATTATTTATATAAAGGGCTTTAATGAAATGAAGGGTATCGCTGCGGAAGCCATTCATGGAGAGGAACCGCTGCAAAGCGCTCAGGCGCTGCTGAATGCAGAAGAACTAACGATTGCGGATCGCGTGCTGCTTGTTACACGCAGATCTACTGACGCAGAAGCCATTCAGCTTGCACAGCAGCTTACGGATCAATTTATTCCATTTGTCGTTATCTCAGGCGCCGTAAAGGATTCCGAACATGACCTTGTATCACTTGCTGATGTCCACCTCAACACACAGATCATCAAAGGAATTCTTCCAGCTGAAGATGGCACGCGATTTGGATTTCCATCCAGTATTGCTGCTCTTTATTTGTATCACGGTCTGAAGTTTACCATTGACGAGATGATAGAGGATTATGAATAAAATAGATCTCTAGCTGAACATTCCTAACAAATGAAACAGGCAAGCAGGCTCCATTTTCCCCTGGTCCCGCTTGCCTTTCTTTTATCCTTATACAGCTTTTCTTTTTGCATATACATACGTTACGGCAAGCGCCAGAACGAGCACGCCGCCTTTGACAATATCAAAAGCATAGTATGGTAAATTCATCATCGTCAGCCCATTTAATAAAACCCCAATTAGAACCGCTCCAAAGAAGGTTCCGATGACATTTGGTCTCCCCGCTCCAAAAACAGAGAACCCAACAAACACGGCAGCTACCGCTTCCATTAACAACGGTGCTCCTGCATCCATTTGACCGGATCCAACACGAGCAGCAAACAGAATTCCAGCAATAGAGGCAAATACCCCGGCGATCATGTAAGCAATCATTTTCACCTTTCCTACACGAATACCTGACAGTCTTGCTGCTTCTGCATTTCCGCCGGTCATGTAAAGGATTCTTCCCCATCTTGTATGATGCAAGAGAAAATAGACAAGGGCGATTAAGCCAATCATGAGCCAAACAGGGACCGGCAGCCCTAAAATATGCCCCTGTCCAAGCCATAAGAAGCTGTCGTAAAAGGCACCCGGCGCTATCGCTCCGCTTGTCAGCGGCATGTTATTGTAAATGGAGTAGCCTTCCGTATAGGTACGGTGAATCCCTGCAACAATATACATCGTTCCAAGGGTAACAAGTAAATCTGGAATGCCCAGTTTTACGATCATTAATGAATTCCAAAGCCCAACCAGCATTCCAACAGCAATCGGCAGAATGATCACCAGCCACAGCGGCAGCTCGTACCAGACCATAAATGATGCTGTTACTACTGTGACGAGCGACATCGTCGAACCAACAGACAAATCAAAGCCGTTGACGATTAACGTGAACGTTACGCCTAACGCTAGAATGGTCACGATGGATATGGAGCGTAAAATATCCGTTATATTTCCATATGTAAAGAAATAAGGACTGTACAGACTAAAAACTAAAATGACGACAGCCATTAACAGCACTGCCCCGTATTTAAATAGAAAATCGATGATCTTATCTTTCATTTGTTCCTTCCTTTCCACCACTCGCATACAGCAAGATCCGGTCCTGCGTCACCTCATCAGGCGAGAGTTCTTTGACAATGGTTCCATCGTACATGATTAAAATGCGATCGGATACGCGGATCACTTCGTCTATTTCACAGGAGAAATAAAGCACCCCTTTTCCTTGCTCGGCAAGATTATCAATCAGACGAAAAATCTCTGCTTTGGCTCCTACATCCACACCCTTTGTTGGTTCATCAAAAAGAAAAACCTTCGCGTCGCCAAGCAGCCATTTACCAATCGCTACTTTCTGTTGATTCCCTCCACTCAGACTGCCGACCACTTGTTCACTATGCTGTGCCTTAACGTGAAGACGGTCTATAACGGAGCTTGCTTCTGCTGTTTCTTTCTTTTTTTGGATCCATAGCCATTTAAACCATTTTTTCAAATGCGGAAAACTTGTATTAACTCGAATGGATTCTTCAATAAATAATCCTTCTTTTCTTCGCTCCTCAGGAATCAACGCAAAGCCCGCTTCAATGGCATCAACCGGGTGTTTTAGCCTCAGGGGCTGGTGATTTAGATGAATCTCTCCCTTTATTTTTTGCTGCATGCCGAATAATGCTTTTGCTGTTTCTGTTTTTCCTGCTCCTACAAGTCCTACAATTCCGACTACTTCTCCAGACGAGACGGAAAAGCTCACATCCTGAACGATTCCTCCATCTGATAGATGACTTACACGCAGCAGCTCATCCCCAACAGAAGATGATCGGGAGCCACGATCCAGCTGTTCATCCAACGTACGTCCAAGCATTATCTGCACCATTTCTTGCGGACTTGTTTGCGCTGTCTCGGCTGTTTCGATCGTTTTCCCATCCCGCATAACCGTTATCCGATTGGATAGTTCAAAGATCTCCGGAAGACGATGTGAGATAAAAACAATTCCAATTCCTTCGTTCTTTAACTGATCGACTACACGAAAGAAATGCTTTGTTTCTTCGAGGCTAAGAGGAGCTGTTGGCTCATCAAATAATAATATGCGTGCGCTTTGACTTGTCGCTCGCGCTATAAGCACCATTTGTTTTTCTGCAAGGGTTAGCTCTGCTGGCGTTTTTGCTGAATCAAGCTGAACGTTAAGCTTAGCCAGTATTTTTTCCGCCTGTTCATTTAGTCGTTTTTTTGATACGAGCACTCGCTTGTCCGCTACTATTTGATCCATCGCGATATTTTCAGCCACTGTCATATCCTGTACAAGCGAAGTATCCACTTCTTGGTATACACAATGGATCCCTGCTGCCTTTGCATCTGCAGGAGAGTTTATTGTGACGGGCTTTCCATCAATCTCGATTGATCCTTTTTCCAAGCTATATGCACCTGTTAAAATTTTCATTAGGGTACTTTTCCCGGCTCCATTTGCTCCAATCAGTGCGTGAACCTCACCTGAAATAAGCTCAAAGGAGGCTTTTTCCAGTACACGCACAACGCCAAACGACTTATCAATATCCTTCATTTGGAGTAATTTGCTCATCGTTTTGTCCTCCCATGGCTGAAAGCTGATGCAAAAAAATCGCACCAGCTTCCATTTTGGTTCTAAAGAGTTAGTTAAATGCTGCTTCTAGCTCCTGTAATGCTTCAGTATAGCCTTGATCACTTGCACCCCAGCCATCGACATATTCGCTTAGCTGCTCTGTCGTAATTTGTTCATCTGGAAGTGCCTCTTTTTCAACAAATACCGGCTCCAGCAGCACGCGTTCTACTGATCCCTCTTCGTTTAGCTGCTGGTAAGCATAACGTACTTGAATACGTCCAATATCAGTTGGATCAACAGCAGCTGATGCTACCCAAGGGCTGTTCTCCTGCTGCATCATTTGAAGGTCTTCATCACTCATATCAATCCCATATACCTTGATATCTGTACGTCCTGCCTGTTCTAGCGCACGAACAGCACCTTTTGCAAATTCATCCCATGATGCCCAAATTGCGTCAATATCTCCTTCATTCGGATATTGCTTAAGAACCGCTTCAACCTGTGCTTGTGTATCAAGGGCAGTATTTTGAGTTGCTGCTCCAAACGCAGCTACTTCATTGATTCCTGGGTTATCCTGCAAAAATTGCTGATATGCAATTTGACGGCGCTCCATTGGAGCAAAGCCTGCTACCCAGATTTTCACGATATTTGCTTCTCCATCAAAATCCTCTGCCAATCGACCAAGCGTCATATTAGCCATGTCCTGGTCACCTTGTTCGAGGACCGTAATGCCTTCAAGATCTGCATCAAATGCTACTACGGCAATTCCCGCTTCAACCGCACGATTTACTCCATCCTGAAGTGCTTCTTTCGTACCATGGTCAATGAGAATCGCATCAAACTGCTGGTTAATGGCTGCATCAATATTGGATGCCATTTTAGCCAGGTCACCGTCTGATGTGAAGACTTGTGTTTGTCCGCCAAACTTCTCCACTTGCTCTTCAACACCCGCAATGTATTGTGCCGAAAAAGTCCCTAAATTGATTTGCATAATCAAGGCAACTTTCTTTCCTGCAAGAGGATGATCCGCTTCTTCTGTTTCTGCTGCTGTTGACGCTGCATCGGTATCTTCTGCTTCTGCCTCTTCCCCTGTTTCTCCTTGAGGCTGGCATGCCGCCAAAGCTAATGTTAACAATAGAATAAGTGCTAAGATCCAGCTATTTCTTTTTGTCCCCATTCTTCATTCTCCTTCTTTTCTTTACCTATTTTAACAATCCATCCGTCGTGACAAATCCATTAAAAAACCCCTCTTCACCTAAGGGAAAAGAGGGGTTTCTCGTATCTCTCAGGATTACCATCCTGCAGGAATTAGCACCTTACCGCAAATATGCGGCAGGTTGCCGGGCTTCATAGGGCCAGTCCCTCAGCCTACTCTTTATAAGTAGCTTATTTAGTTTAAGATACATGGTTGCCGAACGTTTAAATTGCTATTGCTTGTTATGGTACTTCGTCACATAGCAAAAGTCAATAGCTTTTCACAGAATATTTCATATTATTACAACTATCGCAATAATTTTTACTTCTGCACGGTCGCCTTAATAAAGTCACGGAACAATGGCTGCGGACGAGTTGGACGTGATGTGAATTCAGGATGGAACTGAGATGCCACAAACCAAGGGTGGTCAGCTAGTTCAATAATTTCCACAAGACGGCCATCCGGGCTTGTTCCAGAGAATAGGAATCCTGCCTCTTCCATTTGCTCACGGTACTGGTTATTAAATTCATATCTGTGACGGTGACGCTCATATACGACTTCATCACCATATGCTTCTATCGCTTTTGTATTGTCATTTAGCTTACATGGATAAAGGCCAAGGCGAAGTGTTCCACCTAAGTCTTCTATGTCTTTTTGTTCTGGCAGCAGGTCAATGATAGGATATGGCGTTGCAGGCATAATTTCTGCTGAATGAGCTCCTTCAAGACCAAGTACATTGCGAGCAAACTCGATTGATGCCAGCTGCATGCCAAGGCAAATTCCGAAGAATGGTGTTTTTGTCTCACGGGCAAAGCGGATTGCTTCAATTTTCCCTTCAATCCCACGGTCTCCGAAGCCTCCAGGAACTAAAATACCATCTACATCGCTAAGCTCCTGCTCGACATTCTCTTTTGTCAGCAGCTCAGAATTCAGCCATTTTACTTCTACGTCCACATCAAACTGATAACCAGCATGCTTTAGCGATTCTACAACAGAAATATAAGCATCCTGAAGTTCAACGTATTTGCCTACAAGGGCAATTCTCGTTTTGCCTGACAGATTGCGAACTCGGTCAACCAGTGCATTCCACTCATTCATTTCCGGCTCAGGCACGTCCAGTTTTAAATGTTTGCAGACAATACTGTCCATTTTTTGCGCTTGAAGAGCTAAAGGAACAGCGTACAATGTATCTGCATCCGCCGCCTCAATAACAGAAGCTTCGTCAATATCACAGAACAAGGCAATCTTATCCTTCATATCTTGAGAAATTGGCATTTCAGTACGCACAACAATGATATTTGGCTGAATACCAAGACTGCGCAGCTCTTTCACGCTGTGCTGAGTTGGCTTTGTTTTCATTTCCCCTGCCGCTTTGATATAAGGTACAAGCGTACAGTGAATATACATCACATTGTCACTGCCAACATCGCCCTTGATTTGACGAATGGCTTCTAAGAATGGCAGAGATTCGATATCTCCAACCGTTCCGCCAATTTCTGTAATGACGATATCTGCGTTCGTTTCACGACCCGCTCTGAAAACACGCTCTTTTAGTTCATTTGTAATATGTGGAATGACCTGAACAGTTCCACCTAAGTAGTCGCCTCGGCGCTCTTTTTTCAACACAGTCGAGTAAATCTTACCCGTTGTTACATTGCTGTATTTATTAAGGTTGATGTCGATAAATCGCTCATAGTGACCAAGATCCAAGTCGGTTTCAGCGCCATCATCGGTTACAAATACTTCCCCGTGCTGATAAGGACTCATTGTCCCCGGATCCACGTTAATATATGGGTCAAATTTTTGGATTGTCACCTTTAATCCTCTGTTTTTTAGAAGTCTTCCAAGGGAAGCTGCTGTAATTCCTTTTCCAAGTGAGGAAACAACGCCGCCTGTTACGAAAATATACTTTGTCATGCTGATTTCTCCTTTCGACTCTGTGCACGTTCTATTGTTTGAATAGGAAGGGATATTTAACCGTTCTATTCGAATTCAGGGTGTTCAGGTGTGCGTTGCACGCATGTAAAAAAATTCTCTCTTATGGATGAAAAAATCCTTTCACAAACTAAAAATAATTCCTGAAAAAAACAAAAAGCGCCCCCTCCTACGTTTAAAAACGCAAGGGAGCGCGAATATCTGCGATTGTTCCTTTTTCAAGGAGCCCAGATAAAATACTACCATCATTTGAATAGATGTCAAGCAGGTTTTTGTCGAAAAAAGAGTTATTTAAGGTCGTCCTTGTCGTTGTCCAGGTCGTCCTCATCTTCATCCTCATCATCATCTTCGTCCAAATCGAACTCATCTTCTTCGATTAAATCCTCATCGAAATCTTCATCGTTGTCCTCATCATCGTCTTCATCGACAAGATCTTCGTCCAGCTCATCGAATTCAAGATCCTCATCATCATCAAGATCGTCATAATCAAGATCATCAGCAAGTACTTTTTTCTTTTTCTTTTTCGCTTTAATCGCACTTGTAATATGTTCATCTTCAGCTTGATCAAGCGGGTACCAGGTACGCAGCCCCCAACGATTTTCACCTAATGCGATAAAACGTCCGTCCATATTTAAATCTGTATAAAATTGAACCATACGAGCTTTAACTTCTTTATCTGTAAAGCCTAGAAGTGTTTTCCACTCTTCCAGCATTTGTTCAAATGTCATCGGCTCATGACGATCAACAAGTAAATAGTGCGTAATCTCAATAAACGAATATTCACGTAGTTCTTCTTTTGATAGGTTCTTAAGTTCCACTATGTGCACTTCCTTTCTGAAAAGCATAGACAGCTTGCTCAGCTGCCAAAGCTAGACCATTCCCAATTTCAATAGGATATTCCTTCATACTTCAAAAAAAAGAGAATCTCTCTTTTGCGTGAAAGCATAATATTCATTATAACCAAACTAATGGCCTTTATGCCACATCTTCTCACTTGAAAACTCGAATTAATCGTTCGACTCTTTTTTTCTCTTAATTCGATCTTTTTTCGCTTCGATATAAGCCAGGTAATATAGCACGAATGAACAGATTAACAAAGGGATGGAGCCAAGCATACGGTTATATAAATAAAAGACGAGAGCAATAAGGATGATTAACGTTCCGTATGTAATAAATGTTTTAACCATTGGCACACACCCCAGCCTGTAAAATGTCAATCGAATGCAATCCGCTTCTTATTCAACCATATTATAGCTTAAATGAAAAAGCCTGGGGCAGAATACCTCCTGCACCAAGGCATATTTTTACATATTCCGGCGGTATTGTCCACCCACTTCGTATAAAGCATGTGTAATTTGCCCTAGACTTGCCACCTGAACCGTTTCCATCAGTTCAGCAAAAAGGTTGCCCCCTGAAACAGCCGTTTCTTTTAATCTGGCAAGTGCTTCAGCCAAATCATTTTGGCGCGAAGCATGGAACGTCCGGAGGTTGTTGATTTGCGTTTCCTTCTCTTCTGTCGTCGCACGCGCTAATTCCATGCTGTTCACGTCATCTTCGGAAGGAGGATTGGGATTTAAATAGGTGTTCACTCCGATAATTGGCAGCTCTCCTGTATGTTTTTTCATTTCATAATACATGGATTCTTCTTGTATTTTTCCTCGCTGATACTGTGTTTCCATCGCTCCCAGCACCCCGCCGCGATCATTGATGCGCTCAAATTCCTGCAGCACCATTTCTTCCACAAGATCCGTCAGCTCTTCTACGATAAAGGAGCCCTGGAGAGGGTTTTCATTTTTACTTAAGCCGTGTTCTTGTGTAATAATCATTTGAATCGCCATCGCCCGTCTTACTGAATCCTCTGTTGGTGTTGTAATGGCTTCATCATAGGCGTTTGTATGCAAAGAATTACAGTTATCCTGCAGAGCCATCAATGCCTGCAGGGTTGTACGAATATCATTAAAATCAATTTCCTGTGCATGCAATGAGCGTCCTGACGTCTGGACGTGATATTTCAGCTTTTGACTGCGTTCATTTGCTCCATATTTATCCCTCATCACGATCGCCCAGATGCGGCGTGCTACTCTTCCTATCACGGTATACTCAGGATCCAACCCGTTTGAAAAGAAGAATGACAGATTCGGTGCAAAAGAGTCGATCTCCATTCCTCTGCTTAAATAATATTCTACATACGTAAAGCCATTCGCCAGTGTGAATGCCAGCTGGGAAACCGGATTAGCACCCGCTTCCGCAATATGATAGCCTGAAATGGATACAGAGTAATAGTTTCGTACTTTATGGTCAATAAAATATTGCTGAATATCCCCCATCATCCGAAGAGCAAACTCGGTTGAGAAGATGCATGTATTTTGACCTTGATCTTCTTTTAAAATATCCGCTTGGACCGTCCCCCGCACGACTTGCAGTGTCTTTTCTCGAACATTCGAAAACTCTTCCACCGATAAGAGCCGCCCCAGCTCTTCTTCTTTGCGCTTCACCTGCTGGTCGATGGCCGTGTTCATAAACATGGCTAAAATAATCGGTGCAGGTCCATTAATGGTCATCGAAACAGAGGTTGAAGGTGCACAAAGATCGAAGCCGTCATACAGCTTTTTCATATCATCAAGCGTACATATGCTGACCCCGCTTTCGCCGACCTTGCCATAAATATCAGGACGATAATCCGGATCCTCCCCGTACAAAGTAACTGAATCGAAGGCTGTGCTTAAACGTTTCGCATCGTCGTCCTTTGACAGGTAATGAAAACGGCGGTTCGTGCGTTCTGGTGTTCCTTCTCCTGCAAATTGGCGTTTTGGATCCTCTCCAGACCGTTTAAATGGAAAAACACCTGCTGTAAATGGAAATGAGCCCGGAACATTCTCTTTTAACACCCATCTCATGATTTCACCGTAGTCCGCATATTTTGGAAGCGCCACTTTTGGAAGCGAAAGACCTGACAGACTTTTTGTCGTTAATTCTGTCACCATTTCTTTTCCTCTAACACTGCTCGTGAATTTATCTTTTTCATATAGCTCTTTTTTTGCTGCCCATTCATTAAGCACTTTTTTCGTTTCAGGTGTCAGCTGCTCGAGCACTTTATCTTTTAGAAGTGTCAAAGGTTTAGTCGAGTCTTCATCCCCTTGTTCCTTGAGCGCTTCAATTGAACCTTCAAGCTGGAACAGCCGGCGGGCAAGCTTAACCTGCTGTTCACCCTGTGAATGATAGCGTCTGACGGCTTCTGAAATTTCACGCAGATAGTAGCGCCGATCATTCGGGATAATGACATTTTGCTTTTCAACCTCTGCTTTGGTCGAAAAAGCAGTTGCCCAATGAAGCTGTGTCTTTTCGTTTATCACCTTGATCAGCGCTGCAAAAAGAGCATTCGTTCCTGCATCATTGAACTGAGAGGCAATCGTTCCGAAAACAGGCATATCATCCAAATCGCGGTCAAATAGCATATGGCTTCGCTGATATTGCTTTTGCACTTGCCGCCTTGCATCCTCAGAGCCCTTTCGTTCAAACTTATTTATGACAATTAAGTCTGCGTAATCAATCATATCAATTTTCTCAAGTTGGGATGGGGCACCAAATTCGCTTGTCATGACATACATGGAGACATCGGCGATTTCAGCAATTTCCGCGTCGCCCTGGCCAATTCCGCTTGTCTCAACAATAATTAATTCAAATTGAGCAGCCCTGACGACGGCAATCGCATCTCTTATTGCAAAAGAAAGCTCACTTTTTGATCCTCGTGTGGCCAGGCTTCTCATATAGACCCTGTCCGAGAAAATCGCATTCATCCGTATCCGGTCTCCCAGCAAAGCGCCGCCTGTTTTTTGCTTCGTTGGGTCAATGGAAAGAATGGCGACTTTTTTATCCGGTATTTCATTAATAAAACGCCGAATCAATTCGTCCGTAAGCGAGCTTTTTCCTGCTCCACCGGTACCGGTGATTCCGATCACCGGCGCTGTGCCTCCGATATTCTTTACATCATTCATGATGTTTTCCCATACTTCTTGGTCGCTGTCATCTGCGTTCATTCTATATTCAGCCAGTGAAATGAACTTAGAGACCACAGTCGTCTTGCCATCCTTCAACTCTTTGAGCTGAGCTGTCATCGATTTCTCAACGGTTTGGAAATCGCATTCCTGAAGCATTTGGTTGATCATCCCCTGAAGACCGTTCAAACGGCCGTCTTCAGGAGAGAAAATACGGGCAATTCCGTAATCGTGAAGCTCTTTTATCTCACGAGGAATAATTACCCCTCCCCCTCCTCCATAAAGGCGTATATGAGGGGCTCCTCTTTCCTTTAACAGATCGTACATGTATTTAAAATACTCTACGTGTCCGCCTTGATAGGAAGAGATCGCGATGCCTTGAACATCCTCCTGAATCGCAGCATTCACCACTTCTTCCACTGAGCGGTTATGGCCGAGGTGAATCACCTCGGCTCCGCTCGCTTGCAGAATTCTCCTCATGATGTTAATTGATGCATCATGCCCATCAAAAAGACTAGAAGCCGTGACAAATCGCACATGCTGCGTTGGTCTGTAAATTGGTGCACTCACATCCATTTTTTATTCCCCCTTTTATTTGACCGTATAATATCCCTTTATTCCCTGGAACAGCAATTCCGTTTGCCGCACAATATATTCATCAATCGTATACGTTTTCTGCAAAGCCCATCGTCTAAATCCCCACATTTGTCCCTGCACAAAAATATTTTGTGCGAGAAGGTGAATTTGACTTTCGTCCATGTGAAGCTCCCCTTGTTCCACACATTGACAGATTAGTGTTTCAAACATTTTAACCATCTCAAGCTCTTTTTTCAGCACATACGGCAGTGCATCCTTAGATAAGGATTTTGCTTCCTGATACATCACCAGTACCTCATCCTGCATTTCATCCACGACCTTGAAATAGTGAGCAATCCCAACAGTCAGGTTGTGAATAGCTCCTCCGCTTAAGTCCACTCCCTGAAGCTGGCCGCGAACCTCGTCATAAATCCGGTCGCAAACTAAATAAAGCACATCTTCCTTTGTACGAATGTATTCATAAAGTGTGCCGATGCTGAATCCCGAGGCTCGAGCGATCTCTCTTGTCGTCGTCCGGTGGAATCCCTTTTGTTTAAAAAGCGACACAGCTCCACGAATCATTTGATCTCGACGCATTTCAACCAATCGTTCATCCTTTACTGACGATTGGACCTCTCGCCGTTTGTCCAAATGCATCAGCCGCCTTCCAATTAAGATTGCTTACTTCGTGACCATTCTACCAATGACCAGGCGCTGAATTTCCTGTGTTCCTTCGTAAATCTGCGTGATTTTTGCATCACGCATAAAACGCTCCACCGGATAATCCTTCGTATATCCGTATCCGCCAAAAATTTGAACCGCCTCTACTGTAACCTTCATCGCCGTGTCCCCCGCAAGCAGCTTTGACATGGCAGATTCTTTTCCATATGGAAGTCCTTCTGATTCAAGCCATGCAGCCTGATAGGTTAATAGACGAGAAGCTTCAATGCCCGTCGCCATGTCCGCAATTTTAAAGGACACACCTTGATTCGCTAAGATCGTTTTCCCGAACTGCTCTCTTCCCTTTGCATATTCAATTGCTGCATCCATTGCTCCTTGTGCAATTCCAACTGCTTGCGCTGCAATTCCGTTGCGTCCGCCGTCCAGGGTCATCATGGCAATTTTAAAGCCCTGTCCTTCTTCTCCGAGAAGATTTTTAAGCGGGACTTTGACATTTTCAAAGATTAATTCTGTAGTTGGGGATGAGCGTATCCCAAGCTTTTTCTCTTTCTTCCCGACGGAAAAGCCATCCCAGCCCTTTTCAACAATGAACGCGCTGATTCCTCGCGTCCCCTGCTCGGCATCTGTCACTGCAAAAATAATGTACAAATCAGCAGCGCCGCCATTTGTAATCCACACCTTGGATCCATTCAATAAATAGTGGTCATCCTTTTTCACCGCACGTGTTTTCATGGAAGATACGTCAGATCCTGCGCCCGGTTCTGACAGACCATATGCCCCAAGCATTTCACCCTGAGCCAGCGCACGAAGATAGTGCTGCTTTTGCTCTTCTGATCCAAATTTATAAATAGGCCAGCTGGCCAATGATAAATGTGCTGAGAGCGTAACTCCTGTTGAAGCACATACACGTGATAACTCCTCCACTGCGATAACATACGCTAAATAATCACTGCCGATTCCCCCGTATTCTTCCGGCCAGGGAATTCCGGCCAATCCCAGCTCCGCCATTTTCGTGAAAATCCCGCGATCAAAGCGCTCCTCTTCATCTCTCTCTGCCGCAGTCGGCGCCACTTCTTTTTCTGCAAAATCACGGACCATTTTCCGAATCATTTCATGCTCTTCTGTCAGTTGAAAATTCATTTTTATTCCCCCGTATCTCATTCCAAAAAATTTGTAATCGTGTCGTTGACCTTGAATTAACGCGTTACATGCTTACTAATAACAATTCGCTGAATTTCACTTGTTCCTTCATAAATTTCACATATTTTCGCATCACGGAATAAGCGTTCGACTGGATAGTCTTCTGTGTAGCCATTTCCTCCAAAAACTTGAACGGCTTCAATGGCATTGTTCATGGCAGCAGTAGAAGCAAAGAGCTTCGCCATGGATGCTTCCTTTCCGCAAGGCGTTCCTTGTGAATGCAAATAAGCAGCTTGATAGACTAAAAGACGCGCCGCTTCTGCTGCTGTTGCCATATCGGCAATCTTAAAACCGATTCCCTGCTGCATGGAAATAGGCTTTCCAAACTGCGTGCGTTCTTTCGCATAGCCAACCGCATATTCATATGCTGCTTCAGCAATGCCAAGCGATTGAGCAGCAATGCCGATGCGTCCTGTGTCTAGATTGGCGAGGGCAATTTTAAAGCCTTCTCCCTCTTTTCCAAGCAGGTTTTCTGTCGGAATCTTCATATTGTCAAAGGTTAGCTGAACCGTTCTAGAACCGTGCAAGCCCATTTTTTCTTCGTCTTTTCCGATCACGAGACCTTGAGTGCCTTTTTCCACAATAAAAGCGGAAACCCCCCTCGTACCGGCAGTTGGGTTAGTAGAAGCAAAAACAATATACGTATCCGCTTCTCCTCCATTTGTAATAAACATCTTCGAGCCGTTGAGAATGTAATAGTCTCCCTTTTTTACCGCACGGCTTTTCATGCTGGCCGCATCTGATCCTGCTCCTGGTTCCGTCAGACAAAAAGCCCCCAGGTATTCACCCTTCGCAAGCTTCGTGACATAGCGCTGTTTTTGCTCTTCCGTACCAAAATAAAGAATCGGGTTCGTCCCAACCGAGGTGTGAACCGACAAGATCACCCCGATCACCGCACTCACCTTCGATAGTTCATGCACAGCAATGATATAGGAGGTATAATCCATTTCTGATCCGCCGTATTTCTCCGGTACCGAGATCCCAAGAAGACCGTGAGCAGCCATTTTTCGAATGATTTCCCGAGGGAACTCTCCCTGTTCCATTCGTTCAATAAAGGGAGCCACTTCTTCTTTCGCAAAGTCACGGACCATTTTTCTCATCATTTCTTGTTCTTCCGTGAAGCGTAATTCCATCTGATGCTCCCCCCAAGGTTGTTATTCGTATATGTAGAAGCCCCGTCCAGTCTTCTTCCCAAGCCAGCCTGCTTTTACATATTTCCTCAGCAATGGACACGGACGGTATTTGCTGTCACCAAAGCCTTCATGCAAAATTTCCATAATGGACAAACATGTATCAAGTCCGATAAAATCAGCGAGCTCAAGAGGCCCCAGTGGATGGTTCATACCGAGCTTCATTACATCGTCTATCGCTTCTTTGGATGCTACGCCCTCAAAAAGCGTATAAATGGCCTCATTGATCATGGGCATCAGGACTCGATTGGATACGAAGCCTGGAAAATCATTCACTTCAACCGGTGTCTTATTCAACGATTTTGTCATTTCTTCGACTCTTGTATAGACCTCGTTCGTTGTGGCGAGCCCGCGAATAATTTCTACCAGTTTCATCACGGGAACCGGGTTCATAAAGTGCATGCCAATCACTTTTTCAGGGCGTTTTGTCGCGGCTGCAATCTCAGTGATCGGCAGTGATGATGTGTTGGTTGCCAAAATAGCATGAGCGGGTGCAAATTTATCAAGCTTTTTAAAAATCTCTGTTTTGACCGTCATATTTTCTACTGCTGCTTCTATAACTATGTCTGCACCTGATGCATCGTCAAGATTGGTAGAGCGGATGATCCTATTTAAAGCAGCTTCTTTTTCTTCAGTTGTTAATTTTCCTTTTCCCACCTGACGAGAGAGGTTTTTTTCCATTACTGTGAGTCCCCGGTCAAGTGAATCTTCCTGCAGATCATTCAGCAGTACATCATAGCCTGCCTGTGCACAGATCTGGGCAATACCGCCGCCCATTTGTCCTGCTCCAATGACCATCACCTTTTGTATCTTCATTGCTTTCCCTCCCGGTTTCGCTATTTTACTTCGATCATGACCGCATCCCCTTGACCCGTTCCGCTGCAAATGGCTGCAATCCCAATCCCTCCGCCTCGACGCTTCAACTCATAAGCAAGGGTTAAAATGATTCGTGCACCGCTCGCTCCAATCGGGTGGCCTAACGCAACTGCTCCCCCGTTGACATTCACCTTGGACTCATCCAGATTCGCAATTTTGGAGCTCGCAAGTGCCACAGCTGAGAAGGCTTCATTGATTTCAAAAAGGTCGATCTCTTCAAGCGATTTCCCCGTTTTATTTAATAGCTTGTTAATCACTAATCCCGGCGTTTGCGGGAAGTCCTTTGCTTCTGTCGCCACTTCTGCGTGTGCAAGGATGGTAGCGAGTGGCGTGCGTCCCTCTTGCTCTGCCCGTTCGTCACTCATCAGCACCATTGCGCATGCGCCGTCGTTAACTCCAGGTGCATTCCCTGCTGTAATCGTGCCGTCTTTATCAAATGCTGGATGCAATACAGAAAGCTTTTCAACAGATGTATCCTTGCGCGGTGCTTCATCCTGTTCCACGATGATCGGATCTTTTTTGCGCTGCGGCACTTCGACCGCGACAATCTCTTCCTTCAATTTCTCTTCTTCCATCGCTTTTACCGCATACTGGTGACTTCTATATGCCCATTTGTCCTGTGCTTCTCTCGTTAATGAAAACTCCTCTGCCGTTGAATTGCCGTAAGTCCCCATATGCACGCCCTCAAAGCAGCAGGTCAGCCCATCATGAACCATCATGTCTTTAATCACCGCATCTCCCATTCGAAGACCTGAGCGTGCTTTGTCTATAAAATAGGGTGCGTTGGACATGGATTCCATTCCTCCAGCGATGATGACGGATTCATCTCCTAATCGAATAAGCTGATCTCCCAATGTGACGCTTCTCATGCCTGAAGCACAGACTTTATTAATGGTTTCCGTCTTTACCTCCCATGGTATCCCGGCTTTTCTAGCTGCTTGCCTGGAAGGGATTTGTCCCTGCCCCCCTTGAAGAACTGTCCCCATAATGACTTCATCAATATCCTCTGCCTGAATGTTCGCACGTGTTATGGCCTCCTTAATAGCAAAGCCCCCAAGGTCTGCAGCAGTAAACGACGATAAAGCCCCTCCAAATTTCCCAAAAGGTGTGCGCGCCCCATTTATAATGACTGTTTTAACCAAGATACTCTCTCCCCTTTGTTGTTATTTATTCGTTCGAATGCTATCCGACTGAACGCTCGCTCAATGGCTTTCCAATAGAAAAGGGACAAGAGAAGTCCCTGTCATTTCCATTGTAAGCGATTACACAAATATGCGACAAGGGGGTTAAGCAGAATTTTATTTACGAATCTGCTTAACCCCATAGTGCTTTTTTATGCGATTACTTGCTCTCTCGCCTTGCCGATCACGCTAAGTTCAAGAAGCTCTGCGACATCATATGTGCCCACCGTTTCTTCAACCTCTTTTGCTTTTGTTCCATCGGATAGCATGGTCAGACAGTATGGACAGCCTGAGCTAATGACAGAAGGGCCGACAGCAAGCGCCTGTTCTGTTCTCGCTACGTTGACGCGGTGGCCTTTATCCTCTTCCATCCACATTAATCCTCCTCCAGCTCCACAGCACATACCGTTTTCACGATTACGCTCCATTTCAATAAGCGTAACACCCGGAATTGATTTGAGGATTTCACGCGGCGGATCATACACTTCATTGTATCTCCCTAGATAGCATGAATCATGGAAGGTAATCTTCTCATTTACTTCATGCATCGGATTTAATCGTCCTTTTTCTAAAAGCATCGCCAGAATTTCTGTATGATGGTAAACTTCAGCTTTTAACCCGAAGTCAGGATACTCATTTTTAAAGATATTGTATGCATGAGGATCAATCGTAATGATTTTCTTCACGCCGTTCTTTTCAAACTCGGCTATATTTTGAGTCGCAAGCTCCTGGAATAAAAATTCATTTCCCAGTCGTCTTGGCGTATCCCCAGAATTTTTCTCTTTATTGCCAAGAATCGCGAATTTAACGCCCGCTTCATTCATGAGCTTGGCAAAGGATAGTGCGATCTTTTGACTGCGGTTATCAAATGAACCCATTGAGCCTACCCAGAACAAGTATTCAAACTCTTCTCCAGCTTTGTTCATTTCTTTAACCGTCGGTACGACCACATCCTCGCGCGCTTCACGCCAGTTTTCACGTTCCTTTCGGTTTAGTCCCCAAGGATTTCCTTGACGCTCAATGTTTTGCATTGCACGCTGTGCATCCGGCTCCATTTTCCCTTCTGTCAAAACTAGATAACGGCGAAGGTCGATAATTTTATCTACGTGCTCATTCATAACCGGACATTGGTCTTCACAGTTGCGGCATGTTGTACATGCCCAAATCTCTTCTTCTGTGATCACATCGCCGATTAAGCTTGGATGATACATATCAATCGCTGCTTCCTGTCCGCCATTCATGGCCGCAGCCGCAATCTGATTCCCTTTTGCATTTGAAAATGCAGGAACGGGCACCCAAGGACTTTGAGAAGTGACTGCTGCTCCTGTAAAGGTTAAATGATCACGAAGCTTCGTAATCAGATCCATCGGTGAAAGCATTTTGCCCGTTCCCGTGGCGGGACACATATTCGTACAACGCCCGCATTCTACGCAGGCATATAGATCAATTAGCTGAAGCTGTGTGAAATCCTGAATTTTGCCGACTCCAAATGATTCTTGTGTTTCATCTTCGAAATTAATTTTGCGCAGCTTGCCAGGATTGTCGATTCGATTAAAATAAACATTTACCGGTCCTGCAATCAAATGCGCGTGCTTCGACTGCGGCACATACACTAAAAATGCAAGCAAGAACAGCAAGTGTGCCCACCAGGCTAAATAAAATAGAGCTACCGCTGCGGTTTCACCCATCCATCCTGTTGCAAACGCGACGGCAGAGGCCACTGGTTCCGATAATGTCAGATCATGGTTAAACCAAACGAGTCCTGCACCATTTCCCACCAGCACGGAAAGCATGAGCCCACCAATAAAAATAAGCACTAAGCCGGATTTAAATCCTCGCTTTAAACGAACAAGCTTTTCGACATATCTTCTATGAAAGGCCCATACTACCGCTGCTAAAATGACCAATGTAACGATCTCTTGGAAGAAGGTAAAGATTGGATACAACGGACCCAGCGGCAAATGCGCTCCCGGCACTAATCCCTTGTAAATAAAATCAATTGCCCCCAATTGAACGAGAAGAAAACCATAAAAGAACATTACGTGAATCATACCGCTTTTTTTATCCTTCAGCAGCTTCTTTTGTCCAAATACTTGGACCATAATTTTTTTCATTCGCTCTTTTACGTTGTTATCAAACTCAGTCTTTTTTCCAAGCTTGATAAAATCCATACGCGTTTTAATTAAATAGCCAAACAACCATATTGCGTAAGCGGTTACAAGAAAGAACGCAATCCAGTTGATTATCAGTAATGTGTTCCCCATGATTGTTGCACTCCTCCTCCTTTGTTGTCGTTAAAACAAGAAATATTCTGAATTCCTACCTCCATTATATAATGAATGAGCATTCAGTCAATCGTTTTTCATGGATTTTCGTCACTTTATCCAATGGATTTTATAAGAATGGACATACTAGAGGAACTGACAGAGGGGGGATTTGGATGGAAATAATGGTGATGGCCGGAATTTTATTTTTACTTGCGCTTTGGCTTCGTCTAGACTGGCTGATTGGACTCTCTTCTATCAATAAAAAATGCCACCCCTCTATGTACCCAATTCGTCATGGAAATATTCAATTTTATGATGATGGGATGGATTGGATGAAGGTGCTGCAAGAAGATTGTGAAAAGGCCTCCTCTTCGATCTGTATTTTGTTTTATATCGTAGAGCCTGATGATGTAGGACGCAAGCTTTTGGAGCTGCTAAAGCACAAGGCGAAAAACGGTGTTCAGGTGCGATTAATGATGGACGCATTAGGTAGCCGCAAAATGAAAAAATGGATAAAGCCTTTGCAAAATGAAGGCATTGCTATAGCGATGAGCAGACCGCTGATCTTTCGCGGTTCTTTTTTCAATTTACAGCGACGCAACCATCGTAAAATTGCTGTAATTGATGGATCAATCGCCTATATTGGCGGGTTTAATATCGGTCGAGAATATGTACATCTTCATCCTGTTCTCACACCATGGAGAGACTATCACCTCCGTATAATTGGTGAAAGTGTTCAGGATGCGCTGAAAGAATTTGAAGTGGATTGGAAGCGGGATGTGAAGAATACATCCCCGTTAGAAGCCGCCAGTCCTTCGTATCCAGTTGGAGAAACTCGTCATCGCATTGTTCCTTCATCATCAGTAAAGCTTGAAGATTTTATGATCGATTTATTTGATAAAGCGGAGCATTCAATCTTTATCGGGTCACCTTATTTCATCCCGACAAACTCTTTATTTTCTTGTTTGCTTCGTCGTTTGGAAGAAGGAATTAGTTTAACACTGCTTGTGCCTGGTACACCTGACCATCCGTTTGTGAAGCCGGCCTCCTATCGTTATTTGCGCCAATTAATTGACCATGGGGCTTCTGTTTATCAGCTGGAGCATGGGTTTTACCACGCTAAGGCCTATATGATTGACCGCCGTCTTTGTGACATTGGCACGACCAACTTTGATCGGCGCAGCCTGCTTATTAACGATGAGATCAATGTACTCATAGAAGATCCGGTCATTATTGAGCAGTTGGACAAAAGCATTCAAGAGGATCTAGAGCGGTCTATTTTATTGAACAGAGAGCATCTTCGGCCTAAATCTCTAGCTGAATACGGGAAAGAATACTTAGCACGTGCATTTTCACATTTATTATGAGGAGAGCATTAAAATCATACATGCTTTCCTTGTTTTAATTTAACATAAAATATTCTAAAAATAAAAATTATTTTGATAAAATATTCAAGTAATTTGAAATGAGCCGGCTTTTAGTCTCCTTTAAAAGAGAAACCTGTTCCACTTTCACAAGTATGTAAGCTCTCTTTGGTGTGGATCTGTTTTTAAGAAGGTTTCACGATGAAAATTTTTAATATTGAATTTTTTGTTTAAAATCAAACGGCTAGGAGCATAGTAGAAAGGAACATTCTATTCTAAAATGGCAGACAATCGTGATTATCAGTCCAGCTGGAGAAGCCTGTTTTCCAGTTATACAAGGTTTTGTTGTCGTAAGAGGACAAATGATTGAAGTTGACTTGTTTCTTTACCGGTTGATTTCCGCTTCAGGCGTTCGCTCCAATCAATATCGTGTAAAATCAACCATTATCTTTAACACAGCCTGTTTCTTAAAGGAGGCATAACATTTTGAGTAGAAATATTGATACTTTTAACGAAGAGAAAATGATTTACAAGAAGATTTTGAGCTTGATTGTAATTGGAGGTTTATTATTTATTGGCCTCATTACATATGGCTTGTATTGGGCATTCTTTGATACGGATAGACCGACAACGGATCGTCTTACAGAAGCATCTCCTGATAAAAACGAAACGTTGAAAGCATTCGTTTCAAATGGCGGCGTCGCAACCTTTTATTTTATGCCCAGTCAATTAGTGTTTAACGATCAAGAAAACAAAACAGCAACTATTGATTGAAAAGACCGCAAAAATTCGGCAGCTTTTTTTTAACGCGATCAGCACACTAGCATTAGCACGCTGGAAGGACCTTAAGACAAACGAGATACTAGAAATCTATTTCAGGGTTTACTGCCATTTTCAAAAAAACAGATAAATCTTTTGTAAAAATAAAGGTGGACTCCACTACAGAAGAAGTCCACCTTACCTGCTGAAACCATTTAGGCACGTTACATTCTAAGCTGTTCCCCCACGATCCAGCAGGTAGATGGACCTGCAGAGACGGTTAGATCGGCTTCAAACGACGGCATGTCTGCAGCAGCCAATCTATACTGAGATGCAAGCTGCTCCCATTCCTTTTGAACTCCTTTTGAACCAACTGGCCACAATGCAGCTGTGTTTTTATTCTTAAAAATATCCAAGGCTTTAGAAAGCGGCGCTGCGCAATCAGCTTTAGAAATAACATCTTCTCCAACAAGCGGTTCCCCGATCAGCGTCCATTTGAGTGACGCAGGTTTTTCTATTGTAAACAATCGTGTTCGCTCTCCTAACACCGTGATGGCTACAGCAGATTGCTTTAACATCATATTAGATTCCGTACTTCCAGTGATCGTTACATTTTGCAGGCCCAGCTCACCGATCCCCTGATGTATTCCTTCAACCAGCTTGCCCCACGCCTGCTCTCCACAAAAATTATGCAAAATAACCGTTCTTGGAAGCGCGCCTGCAGAGAGGCAATCCAAAACCGCCACACGAAAAGAATAGTAGGATACGACGGAATACGGAACGATGATTTCATCCTCCTCTTTCTCGCCAATCGCTCCGCTATTATCCGTTGTCATGACCCAGGTCTCAGCCCCAACGGACCACTCCAGCGCATTTCTTCCGGTAAGTGACTTTTTCATTGCTCGTCTTGCCTTGGAGCCTGCTTGCCAGTGTGAAAAACCTTGGCACTGCGAATGTATTCAACGTCTGGAATACCTAGGCGAGCATTGACTACGCGCGCGCATGCAAAGAAATAATCCGATAAGCGGTTGAGATATTTCTGGGGAGCGGCAGGAAGGCTTTCATCCGCCTTCGCAAGAGATACAACCAGACGCTCTGCTCTTCTCGTTGTTGTACGCGCTATATGTAGAGAAGCGCCTGCTGGTGATCCGCCAGGAAGGATAAAGCGTTCCAGAGCGGGGGCCTCATCCATGATTTGATCAATTCTTTCTTCAAGGTGATCGATGGCTTTTTCATCCAGCTTCCATTCTCTTTTTGAAGAAACATTAGCTAAATCGCCCCCTACATCAAACAGCTCATGCTGGATGGCTTCAAGGTCCTGCAGAATATCAGTAAAAAGAGCTGGATCAAGCTCAGTTGCGGCTTTTCCAACAAAGCTATTCACCTCGTCGATCGTTCCATATGCTTCAACACGAATATTGTCTTTATCTACTCGTCCTCCGATTAGGCTTGTTTGGCCTTTATCACCTGTTCTCGTATAAATTCTCATCGTCATTCCTCCTTTTTTATTCTTTCAGCAATTCCATACCAGATTCTTGTCACCTGTGATGCCTGATTTGCCGTATATTGATGACACCAGCCAGCCACATCACGAGAAAGCCGCTTTGTACGATCCAGCGGGACAATTCCTTTTGATTGATCGCACCCAATGATGAACACTTGGCGCTCACTGTCATTTTGCTCCCATTGATCGAGCAACTCAACTTCTGCTTTCCATCGATCCAATACGGCTTGTTCTTTTTTTCCTGCAGCAAGCTCATGTTCGATCCAGTTCTCGATACCCAGCCATATGACAGCTTGCTTTTCGGGAGACATATTCTCTTTTGGTAACGTCCTTATTTGAATCGCATGTTCTGCTATCCCTGCTGTCTTCAGCTCCGCTTCTACCCATTTTCTTTTTCCATTATAGGCACCGCCGATAACAAAGTGCATCTTTCACCCCTCCCAAACGCTTCTCTGTCAGACCAGACAAGGGTTACGCCTTGTCCATGCAGCGGCTTCCAATCCCAAAAGGACTGTGGAGTTGGCGCAAGCTGTACAAGCAGCTGTCGAATCGGTCCTCCATGTGACACAATTGCCATGTTGGAGATATGATCGCGCAAGCATTCCTCCCTTATGGTCTGTAACCATTCATTTAATCGTTCAGTAAAAACTAAAAAGGACTCACCGTTTTCAGGCTCCATATTGGTCGGATCATTGAGCCACTTGGAAAAATCCGTTCGATTCATCAGCTCATCCGCCTTCCTCCCTTCCCATTCACCAAAATGAATCTCCCTCAGCCCTTTGTGGTAAATTTTCTTTTGGTTTGGAAAAAGGATGTCTGCCGAGGCTACGCATCGAGTCAGATCACTTACATACACTCTTTGGGCTTCCGGACGATATTTCTTTGTTTGCTGAAGCACTTTTTCTCCATCTGCAGCAAGCAGTGCATCCGTCCAGCCAATATATCGTTTTTCTTGATTCGCCTGTGTTACACCATGACGATAGAGAGATAACACCACACGACGATCCAGCTCCATAGTTCTCCTCCTTCTAGGCACGCGCCTAATAAATCACCCGTTATGCCTCCAAATTCCTTTTGTGCAAAACGGATAAAGACGATTAGAAAAATAAACCATCCACCTGCTAGCAGGACAAGAAGCATCCAATCTCCATGCATGAAAATGAACGGTAAAAAGAGCAAAAATAAAGCGGTCAGCAATGGAAGGATTACATGCTTTTGTTTAAGAGATTGCCTCAGAAAATAAGCGAGTCCATCCTTTCTTGCTAAAGGCAGTCGAACTAAAAACAGCGCCATCATCAGCCGAGAAAGAACAGGAATCCAAATAAGCCAAACGGCTTCTACGCCAAAACGATGCGTGACATCAACCAGAAAAACTGCCTTTGCTACAAGCAAAACAACAAGTGACAGCACACCAAACGCACCCACTCTTGGATCCTTTAAAATTTCATGACGTTTTTCCATGCTTTGATAGGAAAAATAAGCATCGCTGACATCTGTCCAGCCGTCCAAATGGAGCCCGCCGGTCCAGCAGATAAAGCTGATCCAAATAACAAAAGAGGTAATGAGTGCACTGGCATCGAAAACAGTAGCTGCCGCGTGAACCAGCGCAATTGTTGCCCCTCCAACAGCAGCACCAACAATCGGCATACTCCCAATCATCCAAGGAATTGTGTGTTCATTCATTGAAATTTCACGACGAATCGGCAAAGTAGTAAAAAACTGAAATGCGAGTATTAATCCTTCGAACGGAGCACGAAGCTTTGCTTTCTTCATGCTTTTAGTCCCATCATTTCACGTATTTTATTCCATTCCAGATGGGGCCTTATGCTGTTGGCAAGCTCGTCATAAACGTCTGGTCTTCTTACATTGCCTTTTACTTCCTCTAGCCCGATTGACCTTCTCATGCTGTTTAACAAATAACGCCGAGCGTTAGGGGTCCTAAACAGATCATGAAGATAAGTTCCGATGATTCGCTGATCAGGTGACCAATAGCCGCCGGTCTGACCATAATCCATTTTTATAAAAGAGCAGAATTGATCATTATTTTTCATGACGGTTTGACCTAAATGAATTTCGTATCCTTGTATGACAAAAAGCGGATCTCCCGTTTCAGATAGCAGACAGCCTCTTTTTATCATCACTTCTTTTTCTGTCTGAAATACAGTGTTCGATGGAAACAAACCAAAGCCTCTCTCTGTCTCTCCTTTTTTTCCTGTATCCGTGCCGAATGGATCCTCCAGACCTTCACCCATCATTTGAAAACCGCCGCATATACCGATGATCCAAACGCCTTCTTGCTGACATTGCTCAATCTTTTTCCCCCAACCAAGACGTTTCAGCTCACGAAGACCCTGAATCGTGCTTTTCGTTCCAGGAATGATCAGAACATCCGGCATTACCGTCATCTCCTCCGGACTTCTCACCCATGTTAAAGACACATCCGGCTCCTGCAGCAATACCTCCAAATCAGTAAAATTAGATAAATAGGGAAGCTGAATGACAGCAATTGAAAGCTGCGTGTATTCCGGCAGCCCTTTTCTTCTCGTAACAGCCGCCACTCCAAGCGAATCCTCCTGTTCAATGCCATGATCACCCAGATGAGGAAGAACGCCTAACACAGGAACACCAGTATGCTCTTCAATCCATTTGACCCCATCATCAAAAAGCGATCGATCACCCCGAAATTTATTAATAATAATTCCCTTTACCCGTTCACGGTCCTCTTTAGGTAGCAGCGACAGTGTGCCAACAATACTGGCAAACACACCGCCTCGTTCAATATCTGAAATAAGGATGACCGGAACATCAGCCATGCGAGCAACACTCATATTCACAAGCTCGCGGTCCTGTAAATTCATTTCAACCGGACTTCCTGCTCCTTCAATCACAATGGCTTCATATTCCTTTTCAAGTACAGAAAGGGATGTTGCAACGGCCGCTCTTCCCGTTTCATAAAATCCCTTTCGGTAGGCCATGCCATCGTATGTCACATGACGTTTTCCAAGCAAGACCACTTCTGATGCACGGTCGTTTTGAGGCTTCAGTAAGATCGGATTCATCAAAGCAGATGCCTTCACGCCTGCAGCTTCCGCCTGTATTCCTTGAGCGCGGCCAATTTCAAGACCATCCATTGTTACAAAGGAATTGTTGGACATATTTTGCGATTTAAAGGGAGCGGCCTTTACACCGTCTTGTAAAAGCAAACGACAAAATGCAGTGGCAACGAGACTTTTCCCCACATCTGAAGAAGTCCCTTGAAGCATGATTCCTTTCATGTTTGCCACTCTCCTTTCCTAACCAAAGCTAGCCCTGCCTCCATTTCAATGGCTGCTTGACTATTTGTGACCAGCCATTGATGCAATTCACCCGTCATTTGTTGATAGATAGCTGTAAGTCCCTCGGTAAACACATCCTCTCCAAGCACTTCATTTGAAATGATGAAGCATGTGTGAAGGTGTTTTTTTGCCCATTCAACAAAGTGGACTAACTCATTATATATTCTTGCTAATTCAGTGTGATCTGTCCACGCTTCACTGTTGCCTCTTGGCAGTATGAGTTCATTGGTCAGCCATGTAGTGACGCAGTCCCACAGGACAATATCGCCTTCATGCAGCTTTTTCGTGCACGAGAAAAGATCAACGGGCTGCTCAATGGTGATCCATTCGAAGTGAATGCGATCCTCCTTGTGTCTGCTGATTCTTTTCTTCATTTCATCGTCAAATGCGGCACCTGAAGCGATGTACACTAGTCTTCGATTGGTCTTTTGGGACAGATGGATGGCTTGATTCTCACACCAGCTTGTTTTCCCGCTTCTTACACCGCCAATTACTATAATAATTGCTCCTGATGCCATGCTGTCACCGCCTGAATTAATTGATCATTTTGCTCTTTTGTTTTTATCCCAGCTCTTAGCCACCGGCCCTCCAGCCCCTTGTAATTGTATGTGTGACGGAGAACGATCCCCCGATGCAGGAGCCACCTGAATAGATCAGCTGTTTGACTGGCATTCTGCGGCTGAAGCAAATAAAAATTTGCCTCACTTAAAGAATAGCGGAATCCAAGATCATCCAAAAAGGCGAAAAGCCGCTCCCTTTCTGTCTTCATGTATGTTCTTGTTTTTTCTTGAAAAGCTTTATCTCGCAGTGCTTCTTCACCAGCAAGAAGTGATAGAGCGTTTACATTCCAGTGAGGAAGCAAAGAACCAAATTCAGCTAATCGCCCTTTCGTACCGAGTAAATAGCCCAGCCTGAGCCCCGCTATACTATACATTTTCGTCATCGAACGAAAGATGAGCAAGCTGCTGCTGCCTATTTGATTGGCAAAGGAGTATTCCTCTCCGATCATATCAATGAACGCTTCATCTAATAAAATCGTCGCTCCGTATCGATCTGCCTGCTTTATCCATCGAGCAAGCGTGTCACGGGAATATTTAATGCCGGTCGGGTTAACCGGGTTGCATAAAAATAAAATATGCCCCTTTATTAAAAAATGCATAATTTCTTCATCAGGGCTTTGCCAGCCAGTTTCTTCTGTCGTGATAAAGGATTGAACAATCCCGCCATTCGCTTCCACTACTCTCACATACTCACTAAAAGCAGGGTGAACGATACCGACGATCTTTCCTTGAAACCATCTTGCCACCACCATCATTAGCTCAGCTGCGCCGTTACCAAGTAAAACCTGCTCAGAACCTAATCCGTGATAATCGGCAATTGCCTGACGTAAGGCTTGACCTTCAGGGTCTGGATAGGATGAAATAGCGGATTGCCAAGCCATCCATTTTTCAGAAATGGCTGAAGGCGGACCAAGAGGATTGCTATTTTCACTAAAATCGATGATTTGTTCAGGTACTGGTATCCTCATTGATTGATAAAGGCTGCGCGGATTAGCGCCATGTAAGGGCAAGGACATAAAAACTCCCTCCTGTGATCCAGCAAAGTAGTAAAAACCAGTAAACAGCGTGATCCATAATGCGAATTGAATGATGAATGTGTCGAGATGCTAATCTATGTTTCCCGCTTCCGATAATTGGGCGATTAGAAATTATACCTTGATACGTATTACGGCCGCCAAGCTTAATATCAAGCAGCAGCGCGACTGCCGCTTCTCCCCATCCGCTATTAGGACTTGGGTGTTTTTTCGCTTCTAAGGGAAGGTGCTTGAAGATGAACCTTCGCTTTACCCCATGTACAGGACGGATCGCCCAGATCATACAAAAAGCCGTCATTCTGCTCGGAATCCAGTTTGCAAAATCGTCAAACTTAGCAGATGCCCACCCATATTGTACATAGCATTCATTCCGATAGCCTACGATGGAATCTCCTGTGTTGATCGCTTTATACAACCAAATAGCAGGCGCACCGCCAATAAGCGCCCAGAAGAGAGGAGCCGTAATGCCATCGCTCGTATTTTCCGCAACTGTTTCAATTGTACCTCTTACAATTTCGGACTCATTTAATTGATCGGTATCCCGTCCAACAATCCAAGATAGCTTCGTGCGTGCTGTTTCGAGATCAGCTTCCTCGAGCGGCAATAACACATCGAGTGCGGCTACTTTTAAGCTTTTCGCAGCGAGAGCTGATGTAATCAATGCGATTTCGAATAAGAAGCCAGCGATCCAGCTGATCTTGTATGCACCCTCAACCATCCCCCATCCAATTACGCTGACAACTAGCAGCACAATGATAAGATGGATGATCCCTTTTAGCTTTCGATGGTTTCCTTTATTCAAATTCCTCTCAAGCAGCATAATCAACGAGCCAATCCACCTTACAGGATGCGGCCAGTTTGGGGGATCTCCGATAAAGCGGTCCAGTATTAACGCAATGGTCATGGCAGATAAATGAACGACCATGCTACAAACGTCCCTTTCGCTCGCTATAGGTTTGGATAGCTTCAACCGTACATTCAAATACTCCCTTACCAATCAATTTACCTAAATCAGTGATGGAGCCGGCATATTGCACTTTTTTGCCCGATTGAGTTGCAGCAACCAACAGGCTGTCTGTCGATGTACCTGTTGCAAGCGTGTTCGTCAGTGGGTCCATAATTTCCTTGTGCTGCAATGCCTTTACCTTCGCCTCCGTCGCTGTCATCATCGCTTGAATAAACGCTTCATCCGAAAGCTTCCCATTTACAAAAAGCCATGAATTGATAGTTCCGACTGTCCATTGACGATCTCTTTTATAAGCCACTGAAACATCCACTGCATTGCCGACTCCTGCTGTTACAGCGACAACAAGGGAGAGATCATTTTCTTTATATTCTTTTATAACAACGTCCTCTACCCTCACGGCTGTCATCATCCCCACGGTTTCAGAAAGATTCCAGCCGTTCTTTTCTACGTAGCTGCACATTTCCTGGTAGCTGTCATCGCATTGATAATCCATCGGGACATGGCGATTGACGAAATGGCGATACCATCCAAGACCAGCTCCGATCACCGCTGATGATAGTGTTTTTAACGGCTGAGGTGCGCAGAAAAATATTCTTTCATCCGAAATGTTGAATTGCTCTTTTGAAATGATTTGATGATCTGGCTGCCTGTGATTGGGCATTAAGGTGATTTGAGGCTTCGGCAGCTCAGGATGCACCTGTGTCTCTACTCGCGCGCGGTATACCTGTTCAACCGTTTCTTTTTTCAGTACATCTCCAGGGGATGACAGACGAACCGTTTCACCATTGTGCATTAACAGTAAACGATCGCAATATAATGACGCGATATTCAAATCATGAAAAATAGAGATAACGGTTAATTCATGGCCACTCGTCCATTCCTTTAGTAAATCCAGCAGAAGCTTTTGATAGGAGAGGTCCAGGTGATTCGTCGGTTCATCCAGCAGCAGCAGCTTTGGCTCTTGAGCCAAGGCTTGCGCAAGAAAAACACGCTGTCGTTCACCACCCGATAAATCCTGAATCGATTGCTTTTCAAATTGATAGACACCTGTTCGTTTCATGGCGTCCACAACTGCCTTTTCATCATTTACTGACCATGAGGCAAATACACCCTTTTGATGCGGATAACGCCCCATCGCCACCGTCTCGCGGACCGTGTAATCAAACGCATGACTGTGAAGCTGAGGAAGAACGGCTACCTCTTTCGCCAATTGTTTGGCAGAATAAGAATGAAGCGGCTGGCCTTTAAAAGAAATGGACCCTTCCTTATACGGCAATAGTCCACTGATCATTTTCATCAGTGTCGTCTTGCCGCTCCCATTCGGACCTAATATGCCAAGCATCTCTTGCTTTTGCAAATGGAAGGAAACGTTTTTCACAATGGTGTTATCCCCATACCCTCCACTTACATTGTTGACTTCTAGCATAGCTATCCTCTTCTTTCTCTCCGTTGTCTCATTAATATTAATCCAAACACCGGGGCACCAAGCAACGCTGTAATAACACCGATTGGAAGCTCTGTCGGAGACACAATCGTCCTCGCCACCAAATCACAAATAATTAACAGGCTCGCACCGTTGATCATGGAAAGCGGCAGCACATGATGATGATCAGATCCCCACGCCCTTCTCACCATGTGGGGGACAACTAGCCCAATAAAACCGATCGTACCTGAAACCGCAACCGCCGCACCGGTAAGCAAAGAGCCGGAGGCCAGCACCCAATACTTTCGCGCCTGAACATTTACACCGAGATGATGCGCGCGTTCTTCCCCAAATGCCATCGCATTTAATTCTCTCGCATTCCACATAAGTATAGCCGAACCAAATATAAAAAATGGCGCAATAAGGCGGATGTATTCCCAGCCGCGCATGGATACACTTCCTAAAAGCCAAGTAATAATCTGGCGCAGCTCCTCACCTGTTAATGCAATCATAAGCGAAAGAATCGAACCGAGGAATGAGCTGAAAATAATCCCGGTTAAGATAATAGTCTCCATTTTCATGGATTGCTCGACAAGCCTAGCAAAGCCAAGCACAAGAATTAATGTGACCAATGCTGCGATAATACTCACAACAGGCAATGTAAAGCCGCCCAAGCCTGGAATCGTGATCCCGAGAAAAATGGTCATCACTGCTCCGACAGCTGCACCAGATGAGACACCCAGCGTATATGGATCTGCTAAGGGGTTTTTCAGCAGCCCTTGAAAGGCGGCACCCGCAATCGCCAACGATGCACCCACTAAAGCTGCCAACACGACACGAGGAAAGCGAATGTTCAGCACAATCGTTGTAAGCATTGGCTCAATTCCCTCATGACTACCAAAAAAAGTGCCCCAGAATATCCGGAGCATCTCTTTTATTGGTACGTGCACCGTTCCAATCGTTATCGCTAAACAAAAAGCGATGACGAATAGAATCAATGACACCGTGTATCCCATTATGACTTTATTCAGCGAAAACTTCTGGATAGATTGCTTTAGCAAGCTCTAACGTACCTTCTACTAATCTTGGACCAGAGCGATTGACTGGATCTGATTGTACTTCATGTACCGCTTCATTTTGTACAGCTGTAATGCCGCTGAAGCCAGCATGCGTTAACCATTCTTCTGTTGCATTTTCTACATAGTTGTAAGTTAGTACAACTGTATCAGGGTTTCTATTCACGATTTCTTCCTCAGAAAGCATAGGGAACCCTTCTTGATCCCCCGCAACATTATTTGCTTTGATCAATTCCAGCATTTCAGCCATAAACGTATTGTTTCCAGCCGTATAAATTTCTGGCAGACCTGAAACCGCCACTAATACATCTTTGCGATCTCCTTCTTCAATAGCTGAAGCCCGCTCTTCAATTTCTGCAAAGCCTTCTTGCATTTCAGCAACAACTTCGTCGGCTTCTTCATTTTTACCTGTTACTTGACCGATCATATCAATTGTTTCATATACTTGTTCAAATGAAGTTGCATTTTCAATCACAACCACTTGGATTCCTGCATCTTCAAGCTGCTGCAGCCCCTCCTCTTGCAGGCTGTTTGAAGCATGAGCCAATACTACATCCGGCTGAAGAGAAATAATTTTTTCAACATTAAATTCCATACCGCCGATTTTTTCAATATCTGCGGTTTCAGCAGGATAGTTATCATGATCAGAAACGCCAACGATCGCATCTCCTGAGTCTAGTGCATACGCGATCTCTGTATTACTTGGAATCAATGATACAATTGCTTCCGGTTGTTCTTCAATCGTAACTTCGTTTCCTGATGCATCTGTAACCGTTACAGGAAACGCCTCTTCAGCTGCTTCTTGTGATGCTTCTTGTGTTTCGTTCTCTGTGTCCGGCTCCGCTGCCGGATCTGTGTCACTGCATGCTCCAAGCAATCCCAGCGCAAGTAATAGACCGGCAATCCATGTCCAATTCTTCTTCATTTCTGTTCCTCCCAAAAATAAAATAATAACCACAAAAAAACATCTCACGACCGTTCGGAGATGTTCGGGCTGCATTCGTTCACGATCAAGAAGCAAGCACTTACTGCTTAATGAATAGAAACCTGCAACACCGCCTTTTCCTCGCAGGCTTGTGGTGTGGCGAAATTCAGGCAGGTCTCCTGGCTTCTGGTCAACGTTCCTTGCGCCTTCCCATAGCACACGCTACAGTGGCAACTTGCAAGTCACTCCCATTTACAGTGGCGGGACCGCGCTGGATTTGCACCAGCTTCCCTTTTAACTCTTTCATCCTTGAAAGAGCACCTGAATTCATCCGTATGAAATGTTTTTCAATTTTCATTATACCGAATGGCTGTCAATCTCGCATCCTATTTACAAAAAACCTTTGTCTATTCGACAAAATACGTCTGCTAGACAAAGGTTCCTCGATTATTATTCTTTTAACGTGAGCGGACGAAGGGATGCTTCAATTTCCTTGCGTTTTGGTTCAAGGAATGGAGGCAATGCAAGTGCCTCTCCTAAATGATCTGCATCTTCATCGGTCGCAAAGCCTGGCTCATCGGTCGCAAGCTCATATAAAATGCCGTTTGGCTCACGGAAATAGATGGAACGGAAGTAGAAACGATCTACCTCGCCTGAAGTTTGAAGTCCGAAGCCTTTTAAGCGCTCATTCCATTTATCATAATCTTCAAACGTCGGTATCCGGAAGGCGACATGATGCACACTGCCGCGGCCCGGACGCTCTGGCGGAAGGTCAGGACGCTCTTCTACATGGACCTCTGCACCCGTTCCCCCTTCAGCAACCGATAAGACTTGAATATCAGGAAAATCTCCTGCATTCGATGGATAAGTTCCAATCACTTCAAAGCCCAGCACCTGCTTAAGCACTTCAATGGTCGATTCTGCTTTGCGAACAGTTAATGTTACCGGTCCAAGCCCAACAACCGCATGCTCGGCCGGTACGCCAGCTCCTGTCCAAGGCACACCTGGCGCAACTCCCTTTTCTCCGTTATCAGCTACAAGCATTAATCGAGATCCCTCAAAGTCTTCAAAATAAAGCGTATCGCGGTTTGCTCTTTTTTTGATGTCTTCTTGTATTACATTGAACGATGCAAAGCGTTCCTTCCAATAATGAAGAGATTCGGTTGTCGATACGCGGAAAGCCGTGTTCGAAATACTTGATACACCTGGGTAGGTACGTCCTGCCATCGGAATATCAAAATACGTCATATCTGTCCCCGGACTTCCTACTGCATCTGCATAAAACAAGTGATAAGATGATGTGTTATCCTGATTCACTGTCTTTTTAACAAGTCTCATTCCTAAAATTCGTGTAAAGAAATCAAAGTTATCTTCGGCTTTTGCAGTAATCGCTGAAACATGATGGATTCCTGTTACCTTCATCATTAAACACTCCCTATTGATCTTTTATCTTGAATTCGAGATATTTGATTTAATTATAAATTATAATAGATGAATATGCAAGAGAGAAATATAAAATTAAGACGCTGTTGACGTTGTGTGTTGATTTCCGCTCCAGGGACTCGCTTTCCGCGGGCGGTCCGGGAGCCTCCTCGGCGCATTCGCGCCTGCGGGGTCTCCCGTTGACTCGCTTCTCCCGCAGGAGTCTCGCCCCTTCCACTCCAATCAACAGGGTGCAAGAATCAATATCAGCATATAAACTAAGGTAAAAAAAAGAAGAAAATCATCCTTTTTGGTATAATAAAGTCACCACAACCTGCCATACGAGAAAGAAACGATTTTCTTATGTTTAGAGACTATTACACGAATCAATTAACACTTCCAATGGATATTCAGGTTCTAATTCCCCAACAGCACCTTGCCCGTTTGATCGACTTCGCAGTCGATAAGATAAATCCCACTATCTTTACATCCCTTTATCCTGGAGGTGGAAGGCCTCCCTACCATCCTAAGATGATGTTAAAAATCATTCTTTACGCTTATTCAAACCGCACTTATTCTTCTCGTCAAATTGCTAAACAGCTGACTGAGAACATTCTTTTTATGTGGCTATCCGGAGAACAGCAGCCATATTTCCGCACCATTAATCGCTTCCGATCCGAACGCATGAAAGATGTGATTTATGAGACGTTCTTTTCCATTGTTGACCTATTGAGGGAAGAAGGTTATGTGAAAGTTCGAGGGGAATATCTCCTCAAATTTTCTATAAATAACCTGAAAACAGAAAAAATGCTTACAAGATAAAAAAACTGATTCAAAAGAGTCGTCGTTTAACGATCTTTTGAGTCAGCCTCTTTTCATTATGCCAATGCTTGCGCTAAATCCTCAAGTAAGTCTTCAATATCCTCAATACCAACCGAAATACGAACAAGTCCGTCTGTAATACCAAGCTCTTGACGGCGATCAACCGGAATAGATGCATGTGTCATTTTTGCTGGGATCGAAATTAAGCTTTCAACTGCTCCAAGACTTTCTGCTAGTGTGAAATAATGAATCTTCTCTAGAACTTGAACTGCTTTTTCCGCACTTCCAACATCAAACGAAATCATGCCGCCAAATCCGCGTGACTGTTTTTTCGCAATGTCGTGTCCTGGGTGAGAAGGGATTCCCGGATAATGAATTTTCTTTACTGCTTCGTGCTTTTCAAGAAACGCAACGATTTCTTTTGCATTTTTTTCATGCTCTTCCATACGGATTCCAAGCGTTTTAATCCCACGGATCAATAACCAAGAATCCTGCGGCCCGAGAATAGCGCCCACGGAGTTTTGAACAAAGTGCATTTTTTCTGCAAGCTTCGCATTTTTCACCACCACAAGTCCGGCTACTACGTCACTATGTCCGCCAAGATATTTCGTCGCACTGTGAACAACAATATCTGCACCAAGATCAAGCGGATTCTGGAAATACGGCGTTGTAAAAGTATTATCAACGATTGTCAGCAATCCATGCTCTTTTGCCACCGCAGAAACAGCTGCAATATCCGTTACTTTCAGCAAAGGATTCGTAGGCGTCTCGATGAATACAGCCTTTGTGTTTTCTTTGACGGCAGCCGTTACGTTATCAGGGTTGCTTGTATCAACAAATGTTGCTTCAAGCCCTAGCGTGTTTAATACCTTTGTTATTACGCGATACGTACCGCCGTAAACATCGTCCGTTAAAACAATATGAGACCCTGCACCAAGCATCATCATAACCGAACTAATCGCACCCATCCCTGATCCAAATGCAAAGCCAGCATGCCCGTTTTCAATATCTTTAATTAGCTCTTCCAACGCATGGCGTGTAGGGTTTCCGGTACGTGAATACTCGTAGCCTTGACGAAGACCGCCTACTCCATCCTGTTTGTACGTGCTTACTTGATAAATTGGTGTAGATACCGCACCGGTGGCTTCGTCACCGAAAATTCCGCCGTGAATAAGTTTTGTTTTTGGTTTCATCTTTTATTTCCACCCTCGTATATATTCTGACTTAAATAACGCTCGCTGCTATCTGCAAAAATGGTTACAATATGACTTCCAGTATCGGCACTTTCAGCTTCTTTTAAAGCGGCATAAAAAGCGGCGCCTGATGAGCTTCCGACAAGTAATCCTTCTTTTGCCGCAAGCTCCTTCACCCAATAAAAGGCATCCTCGTCTGTCACTGTATGAATCCCATTAAAATAAGCACGATCCATATAATCAGGCAGGAATTCCATCCCGATCCCCTCCGTTCTGTGAGGTCCGGATGCGCCGCCATTGATGGTTGATCCCTCAGGCTCTACAATGACGGTTTTGATGTCCTGTTTCTGCTCCTTCAAGAATCTGGCTGCTCCCATAAATGTACCGCCAGTGCCTGCTCCAGCAGCAAAAACATCAATTTGACCATCCATATCCCGCCAAATTTCAGGTCCGATCGTTTTATAGTAGGTCAACGGATTTGCCGGGTTGTCAAACTGTGCTGGAGAAAAAGAGCCGTCCATTTCCTTTACTAGCGACGCTGCCTTTTCAATAGCACCTTTCATGCCACCTGCTGTCGGCGTGTTGATCACGGTTGCTCCAAGCGCACGCATCAGCGTCTGCTTTTCCACACTGAATTTCTCCGGAACAACAAAGATCACGTTAAAACCACGGCCTACAGCCGCAAGTGCCAATCCAATTCCCGTGTTGCCAGCAGTGGGTTCAATAATGGTTCCTCCTGGGGCTAGCTTTCCTGACGCGATGGCATCCTCAAGCAATTCGAGACCAAGGCGATCCTTAACACTTCCACCAGGGTTAAAGTATTCCAGTTTTGCAAAAATACGCGCTTCATTTGGAATCTTGATGTGTGTGATTTCAACAATAGGTGTATTTCCAATCAGATCTTGTACGCGTTTTGCTACGTTCATTTTATGCTTCCTCGCCAAAAACGTCTTTCCACTCATTGCGTTTAGAAAGCATTTCACGCGCAATTTCCTTCGCCCCTTCTAAGCTGTGGTTTGCCGCCCAGCCGCACTGTACTTCATTGCAAGCAGGGACCTCCGTCGCTTCTAGCACATCTGCAAGGGTTTTAGCTAAAACTTCCAGGATTTCATCGTAGTCATTATGATTGATAACAGACAGATAGAAGCCTGTTTGGCATCCCATTGGTCCGATATCAATGACATTTGCCATATGGTTGCGAATATTTTCGGCCATTAGATGCTCCAATGAATGAAGGCCATCCATTTTCATAAATTCCTTATTCGGCTGCTTAAAACGAAGATCGTATTTATGAATTTCATCTCCATTATGGCCCGTTGTTACACCAACCAAGCGTACATATGGTGCTTTTACCTTTGTATGATCTAAATTGAAGCTTTCAACATTCATTTTTTTCGTTGTCATTATATATTCTCCCCTTTACAAAAAGTTAGTCTGTCTTTACTTTCCATCTTACATGCTGAATATGTCAGCTGTACAGAGATTCGGGACCATATCTTACTTATTTAATCATAGTGCCTGTCGGACACCCTGATCAGGCACTTTATTCGTTATTTAGTCGCCCAAATAAACCATACATAGTCATTTAGCTGAGTGAAGCTTACCTTAAATCCAGCATCCTCAAATATTTTTTGCATGATGGGCTTCGTTGTATAATATTCTCGCTTTAAATCCTCAAGCAAGTTCGTATAGCCTTGCTTCTCTGCTTTTTGCCATTGCTTTTGACGAGCTTCATCGTCTTCAAACATCGTATCTGCGAATACAATTTGTCCGTTTCCCGACAGAATGGACGCATAATGCTTAATTGCTTCCGCTTTTTCACTATCGGTCAAATGATGAAAAGCATAGGTGCTGACAAGCGTATCGATCGGATCATCAGGCAATGAAAAACTCATAAAGTCGCCATCTACTACAGATATTTGCGGAAAACGAGACTGCGTACGTTCTCTCATCGCAGCATTGGGTTCAACACCAATGACTTCCAGTCCATGACGCAATAGCTTTTCTGTTAAATTACCTGTACCAACGCCAAACTCTACGGTCAGGCCTTTAGCACGATCGGCAACTTGCTGCAATATATCATCGTACCGAGCAAATACTTCTCGATATTCCTCGTCTTTTCCGTTGACAGAGTCATCATATGTCTCTACCCATTCATCAAAAATCCCTACAAACTCACGACCCATTTCGTCACGCTCCATTCAAAATAAAGTATTCTTACCAAGATACTCGGATTAATGCGGGTCGGTGACTAGCATAACAAAAAAAAGAGCGAATGTCATCCATTTCGCCCGTGAAAATAATGCCATTCGCCTTTCTGTTTATAGGGGTTAAAACAAACATGTTAAAGAGCTAAAATTAAGCAAGCATATGCGTTAACGAATGCTTCTTATAGGAATGGTATCACTTTAGGGCTAAGTTTATACAGCTTTAATTCAAAGCTAGAAGCATGCCATAACTGTGATATAGCTGCACCATTCTTTTTTAGCCTGCTCCCATTCCTTCGGATACTGCCCCCACTCCCATCCTGGCTTCCAATAACCCGCTTTTTCTAGCTGACTGGAAAACCATTGATGATTTTCTTCGACAACCCCCTCTAAAACAGAATATAAAGGTGAATTCTCTTCTTTAACGATGACCATTGGCTGCAATCCATATCCCGCCCACTGTTTTTTAGTTAGAAGGAAGATTTCATTTACGTTTTGTCTCATTTTTCTAATGATTCGCGCGCGTATTTCTTCATTATTTGTCAGCTCCGCCAAGCGGTAATAGCACTGTACCTCATGCATTTCCCATTCATCTATTTCATCCCAGCGTTTCATCACACTGGATTGGATTTGTTCGAGGATACGCAGAGGTATGTACTTTCGATAATGTTGAAAGTAACCAAGGATTTCCGCCGCAGGGTTGCCCGGCGTCTTTTCAAAGCTTGTTTCACCCGTTTCTTCATTCACATTCCACCATGGTGCACGAGGCACTTGATTGATCGCAGCTGGTACAATCGGCCAAGTTCCATGAGTGGCATTGTATTGCTGGATCAAGTAATTTAATCCTTTCTGTACCATCTGGTGGTCTCCGTTCACTGGAAGACGGGATAAAAATTGAAAGGCAATCGTTGTATTTAATACGGAAGATTCGGTTAAACGACTGTCAGGCTCTAAAGCATGACCAAACCCGCCATCTTGATTTTGATAGCTTTGCAGCGCTTGAATAACATCCTCGGCACTCCCTTTTCCTTGCCGATAAAGATAAAATGCACGGTCCACCGGCCGCGCCTCATGCATGATGTAATGATCAATTGCTTCAATTTGTTCTTTTGATAAATACTTCATCAATAGATTCATTGGAGCGCCTCCCAAATACATACATTCGAGAAGAGATAGAAAAATCCTTTTTATAAAAGACTGTGTTAAACTTGCTTGTTGATTTCCGCTTCAGGCGTTCGCTTTCCGCGGGCGGCCAGGGAGCCTCCTCGGCGCTATGCACCTGTGGGGGTCTCCCTTCTACTCGCTTTTCTAAGCAGGAGTCTCACGTATCCGCTCCAATCAACATCGCGCCAAAAATTAACAATTATCTTTAACACAGCTTTATAAATAGAGATTCATAAAAAAACTGCCCCACTTAAGCGGGACAGCCTATCTTACATTTTATCCGGTGCTTCTACGCCAATCAGGGCAAGAGCATTTTTAACGGTTATGCGAACGGCTTCAATTAGCTTTAGACGTGCTTTTGAAAGTTCCGGCTCATCCGTATCCAATACTTTATTTGAATTGTAGAAGCTGTGAAATACTGAAGCAAGCTCGTTAATGTAGGTAGCAATTCTGTGCGGTGTACGCATGACGGCTGCGTCACTAACCACCTGCGGGAAATCGCCTAGCTTTTTCAACAGGTCAACTTCTTTTTCTGTACCAATTAGAGAAAGGTCCGCTGATCCGCTGGTATCCAAAGCTTTTTCCTCGCCTTGACGCAGGATGCTGCAGATTCGCGCATGTGCGTATTGTGCATAATAAACTGGGTTTTCATTGGATTGAGATACAGCTAAATCCAAATCAAAATCCATATGAGAATCGCCGCTGCGCATCGCAAAGAAATAACGAACTGCATCAAGACCTACTTCATCTACAAGCTCGCGCATGGTTACAGCTTTACCAGTACGTTTACTCATTTTCATTTTTTCGCCGTCTTTATACAGCTGAACCATCTGGATGATGGAAACCTCCAGATCCTCGCGGTTGTATCCAAGAGCTTCAACCGCCGCTTTCATACGAGGAATATAGCCGTGATGGTCTGCTCCCCAAATGTTGATGACTTTGTTAAAGCCGCGCTCAAATTTATCGCGATGATAGGCTAAGTCAGGTGTTAAATACGTGTAAGAGCCATCGTTTTTGATTAATACGCGATCCTTGTCATCGCCGAGCTCCGTTGAACGGAACCAGGTTGCCCCATCTTGTTCATAAACGTGACCGCGCTCTTTCAGCACCTCAAGCGCTGCATCAATTTTTCCATTTTTATAAAGAGAGGTTTCTGAAAACCATACATCAAACGGGACACGGAATGCTTCAAGATCATCTTGGAGCTTTTGAAGCTCATACTTCAAGCCGTATTCACGGAAAAATTCATAGCGCTCTTCATCGGAAACTTGCGTATAGCGATCGCCAAACTCCTCAGCCAATCGTTTCGCAATGCCAATAATATCTTGTCCGTGATAGCCGTCTTCAGGCATTTCCTTGTCTTGTCCAAGCGCCTGGAAGTAACGGGCCTCCACTGATAATGCAAGATTATGAATCTGATTACCTGCATCATTTATGTAGTATTCACGTGTCACCTCAAAGCCTGATTTCGCGAGTACGTTACATAGTGAATCACCTACAGCTGCTCCTCGTGCATGACCAAGATGAAGATCGCCCGTTGGATTCGCGGATACAAACTCAATTTGAACCTTTTGTCCCTCTCCTGTGTTTGATTCTCCATAAGCATCACCTGCTGTAATAATCGCAGGAATTAAATCCGTTAAGTAGCTGTTATCCATATAAAAGTTGATAAATCCAGGGCCGGCAATATCGATTTTTTGGATGGATGCCTTAGAAGAATCAAAATGCTCGACTAGCGCTTCTGCAATCGCACGAGGGGCTTTTTTGGCAATACGCGCAAGCTGCATGGCCATGTTTGTAGAGTAATCGCCGTTTGCCTTGTCTTTAGGTGTTTCAAGAACCAACTCCGGCAGCTGCTCTTCTGCTGCTAATCCCGCTTTTAAAACGGCCTGCTTTATTTCTTCCTTTAAGTTTTCCTGCACTTGCTGGGAGATTGTTGTCATTGTTTAGGTGCCTCCTTATATTCAATCGTCATTGTGTAAGTACCAACCTTATTGCCTGTCATTTCAAGCGTGTACTTCAGATGGAATTTTCCTGGTATGTCGCTTGGTGTATTGTGCTGTATGGATTGTGTATCTGTTACGAGTGCAATCGCGCCGTGTTCCGTGTCATAGGAGCCTGCCATTTGCCCTCCTGTTTGAAACGCCAGCCTCATTTTAAGCGCACCATTTCTTAAAATCAGAGCATTTTCTTTCTCCATCTTTACAATGGTACGAACCGTTCCTGCTTCCTGCACTTCATTATATTTTAAAAAATTCACGTTGTTTTTTTGAATCCATTCCCCCGTTGAGGTGAAGCTGAATTCTTCTCGTGAACCATCCGTTTGAGAAACAACAGTTGTTAACTTTATATCCACAGGGGTTGAGACGGATGCATCAGTCACAAAACCCACTCCTTTACAACGGTCTATGTGAACAACCATCCATTCTGTCAGCTGTCTTAGACAACAGCATGGATCGTTGCACATACCGTAAATTTCTAACTTTTCTATTATAAAAATCTTTGCGTGAAAATGCAATGTCAGAACAGCCTAGATCAACGAATTTGATCGATGCTTGTCGCTTTTTTACGCAGTATAAATACAAAACAAGTCTGGCCCTGCAGCCAGACTTGTTACATGAATTATTTCACCCAGCCTAAAAGCATTTCACGCATCAGCTTGCTAGCCGTGTTGGCCGTTTGCTCAGATGGATCGTAAATAGGTGCTACTTCTACAAGATCGCCGCCTACTACGTTCACTTCAGATCCTGCAATCGCGTGGATGGCGCCAAGCAATTCTCGTGATGTAATGCCGCCAGCATCCACAGTACCAGTACCAGGAGCATGTGCTGGGTCCAGTACATCAATATCAATCGTGACATACACGGGACGTCCAGCAAGGGTTGGAAGAATTTCTTTTAACGGCTCCAGCACTTCAAATTTCGAGATATGCATACCATTTTCCTTTGCCCATTCAAATTCTTCTTTCATTCCAGAACGAATGCCAAAGGAATAGACGTTTTTCGGTCCAATATGCTCTGCTATTTTTCGAATAGGAGTAGAGTGAGAAAGCGGCTCTCCCTCATATTCTTCTCGCAGGTCCGTATGCGCATCAAAATGAATGATGGCTAAATCCGTGTATTTTTTCGCAACTGCCTTCATGACTGGCCATGAAACAAGATGTTCGCCGCCCATTCCAAGCGGAAATTTCCCGTCAGCCATCAACTGATCGATATAGTCCTCAATGACCTCAATACTTTTTTGCGGATTACCAAACGGAAGCGGAATATCCCCTGCATCAAAGTAGTTCACATCATCAAGATCTCTGTCCAGGTAAGGGCTATACTCCTCAAGACCAATGGATACTTCACGAATACGCGTTGGCCCAAAACGGGATCCTGGACGGTAGCTGACTGTCCAGTCCATCGGCATGCCATAGATAACTGCCTGGCTCTCTTTATAGGAAGGTTTGCTTTTAATAAATACGTTTCCTGAATAAGCTTCATCAAAGCGCATGTTTATTCCTCCCTTACTCTGTTAGATCACGAACAAATTTTGGCAGTACAAATGAAGCGTTATGAAGCTCTTTTGTATAGTACTTCGTGTCAATTTCATGGAAACGCTCTTCCCTTACTTCAAGTGGATCATACTTTTTTGAACCAAGTGTAAACGCCCAAAGACCGCTTGGATATGTTGGGATATTCGCTGTGTAAAGGCGTGTAATCGGGAAGATTTCTTTTACATCAGACATCACCTGACGGATAAGATCCGCTTTGAACCATGGGTTGTCTGATTGTGCAACAAAAATTCCGTCTTCTTTTAGTGCTTTCGAGATTCCGGCATAAAAGCCTTTTGTAAATAGATTAACAGCTGGTCCAACAGGCTCTGTTGAATCCACCATGATCGCATCATATTCATTTTCACTTTCAGCAATATGAAGAAAACCATCGCCAACCTTCACTTCAACACGCGCATCCTCTAAATCACCTGCAATTTCAGGAAGGTATTTTTTTGAGTACTCGATTACTTTTCCATCAATTTCAACAAGCGTTGCTTTTTTAACAGATGGATGCTTTAGCACTTCGCGAATAACACCGCCGTCACCGCCGCCAACAACCAATACGTTTTCTGGTTTTGGGTGCGTAAACAATGGTATATGTGCCACCATTTCATGATAAACAAACTCATCACGCTGAGAAGTCATGACCATGCCGTCCAAGAAGAGCATGTTGCCCCATTCAGCTGTTTCAGCCATATCGAGCTGCTGAAATTCCGTTTTTTCAGTGTGTAGTGTTTTGTTAATTTTCATTGTTATACCAAAGTTCTCAGTTTGTTTTTCAGTAAACCAAAATCCTGCCATGATCATTCTCCTTTTTCTTCGTACTTTATCCTAAAGACATGTGTCCGAAACGTTAATATTGTCCTTAAAAATAGCATTATGTTTTCTTTTCAACTCTACCGCAAAAAAAATGCGCATGAGGAAAAGTATAGAGAAATTCATTAAAAATTCAATAGCTATTTTATGAATCTTGTCGAACATTGTATATTCACTTCTAAAAACAATCAAAACAGACGATCCATACTGATCATTCTAACCTAAAACAATCCTTGATCAAACGTTTAAAAAGCTCCACGCCACCACATACTAGACGTAAACGACAAATGAGGTGTTCTCAGTGGACAGATTGTCAAGACGTAAAAAAAGAAAATGGGGAAAAGTCATGAGATGGAGTCTCCTAGCCTCTGTTGCACTGATAGCACTTTATAGTGTCTTGATGGCAGGAATTTATTTGTATGCAAAAACAACAGGACCTCCTTCTGTAGCTGTTAGTCAATCAACCTTACTTTATTCTGCTGATGATGAACCCATTGGAGAGCGTCATTCAGGAGAAAAAAGATACTGGGAGCCTCTTGAAAATATAGCACCTGACATGATTAACGCCACTCTTGCGATTGAAGATCGGAAGTTTTACGATCATAGCGGGTTTGACTACAAGCGAATAGCAGGGGCAGCGGTTGCTGATATCAAAGCCATGTCCATGGTCCAAGGCGCAAGTACAATTACGCAGCAATATGCACGTAATCTCTTTCTCTCACATGACAAAACATGGACGAGAAAAATAAATGAAGCACTTTATACTGTTCGTCTTGAGTGGAATTATAATAAGGAGACTATTTTAGAAGGCTATTTAAATACAATCTATTATGGGCACGGGGCATATGGTGTAGAAGCTGCCAGCCAGTATTATTTCGGAGTACCAGCAGACAAGCTATCTCTCGCACAAGCTGCATTATTGGCAGGAATCCCTAAATCACCCTCTGGCTATTCGCCCGTTGATCATTTTGTTAGATCCAAAGAACGGCAAGAACTCATTTTAGCATCAATGGTAGAAACGGGAATGATTACACAAGGGGCTGCTGATGAAGCAAAGGATGAACCACTGACCATTATCGGACAGCATCCTCACACGGCAAGAGGGATCGCTCCTTACTTCCAGGATGCCGTTTGGGCAGAGCTTGAAAATGAAATTGGAATTGAACCCCACTATTTAAAATACGGCGGCCTAAAAATCTACACAACACTGGACATGGAAAAGCAGACAATCGCAGAGGAAGTCGTACAGGAGGCTGTACCCAAAGATTCAGAAATTGAGATCGCAATGACCGCCATGGACCCAAATACTGGATATGTAGAAGCATTAATTGGCGGTAGAAATTATGACAACAGTCCGTTTAACCGTATGACACAAGCAAAGAGGCAGCCCGGATCAACGATAAAGCCCCTGCTTTATACAGCAGCGCTTGAGCATGGATTCACGCCAGCTACCACCATGCGCAGTGAACCTACTACCTTTACATTTGATGAAGGGCGAGGGGAATATTCTCCTCAAAATTTTAATCACAAATATGCCAATGATGCGATTACGCTTGCACAGGCAATTGCGATTTCAGATAATATTTACGCCGTAAAAACCCATTTATTTTTAGGTGAGGATGTTTTGAATCAAATTAGGAAACGATTTGGCCTGCACACACCCATCGAGGATGTGCCATCCGCTGCGCTCGGGACATCGGAGGTTGTGCCCATCGAAATGATCAACGCCTATAATATTTTCGCAAATGGCGGCAATCAGACGAAGCCTGTATTTGTAAGAAAGGTTGAAACAGCGGATGGCACGGTGATTTATGAACATAAAAATAAGCAAAAGGAAGTCATTAATTCCAAAATTGCCTTTATCATGGCCCATATGCTGACAGGGACATTTGATCCTGCATTAAATGATTATTCCACGGTTACAGGAATTACATTACTACAGGAAAAAACAAGGGAGTACGCTGCAAAATCAGGTACGACCAATACAGATCAATGGATGATCGGGTTTTCCCCTTCTCTTAACGCAGGCATTTGGACAGGCTATGATGAGGGAAAAGAAATTACATTAAATGACGATAAAGCGGTTGCCAAAACAGTGTGGATTCGATTTATGGAGCGGGCACTTAAAGGATTGAAGAAGGAGTATTTTGTTCCTCCGAAAGGCGTTATAGCGGTTGATATGGATCCACATAGCGGGTTATTAGCTTCAGAGCAATGCGGAAGCCCTCGCTCCGCTTATTTCCTAGACCGTACAGAGCCGCTCGAAGCATGCTCAAGCGAGGCAGATACGACTCCTCCAGGAGAACCAGTGATGACACCTGCGGATACACCAGAACCCCCGGAGCACATATGGCTGGAGGATTTGTTGTGAGTAATTTGATTTAAGCTTGGAGCAAATGAGCGAGCGCCTTCCGCTTTTCTTGGTCTTATTTCGGTGACGGCTTGTAAATGTTCTCTGCCTGCAAAATTAGGGCGTGAACGAGCGGCCTGCGCTGTTCTATATAAAAAACCTCGAGGTGTGCGACCTCGAGGTTTTTTTGTCCTAGCTACTATTTATGCAGCTTTATTGTTAGTGTACTCCGTTTCCCCTTTGAGAGCAATAATGGAAAAGCTTTTTTACGGAAAACGTCACAATTTGTTCACGGAATTCCCAGTCTTCAGGAATTGCTTTATTTTTGAACTTCTAACGCTTCGTGAAGCAATAATTCTGAATTCTTCCACATATCCGCATTGTGGTTTTTAAGGAATGCAGCCAGGATTTCTTTTGACCTGTCATCCATCTTTTCGACCACGATTTTTCGTTTCATTGATTTGTCCATTAAATTCACGTGCTCAGGCAGCAGCTTATAGCCTCGTCGTTTTTCACGATTAACGACCATTTCACATGCAGTAACTCCCGCATAATAAGGTCCTTGTGCTTTACGGTCAATTGTGACCCAAACGAGCCAGTATGGTTTGCCGCCTTCAGAGTCCTCACGATTTGTTGTGAATTTAATCCCTTTTTCTACCTTGCTTCGAGCATGCATAGCCCCAATATCGACTTCTGCTTCTCCCTCTTCCACATCAATAATAACAGGAGAAACGTTATCTAAACTTAAGGCGCCAACACCATATCCTCCGTGTCCATCAGTAGGATCGCTTTTAATAATATTAAATCCTATATTTTTTTTCTTATTTTCACTCATAAAAGACACTCCCTTATCCATTTAATCCAAATAATAATCCAAAGAACTTTCCAAATGTATGCTGAATAGCTGGAATCATCGTGCCAAACAGCGGCGAAATCGTGTATTGACTAAGCGGCGTTATGGCGATGATGAGAAAGATGATTCCGCCATACGGTTCATATTGAGTCAGCTTAGGCCTCACATTGTTTGGTACAAGATCAGCAATAATTCGATAGCCGTCAAGCGGAGGAAGCGGAATTAAATTAAATATAAACAACAGGATATTTAAATATACCATCGTATTTAATAAACCAATGGCAAATGGCGGCAGTTCTACCCCGCCGATCACCAATCCCATATACAGGCCTTGAGCAATAAAAGCAAGCACCAAATTGGTTAGCGGGCCTGCAATCGATACAAGCACCCCTGCTAATCTCGGCCGTTTAAAATAAAAACGATTAACCGGTACCGGTCTTGCCCAGCCGAAGCCAATGATAAGAATCAAAATCGTTCCAATCGGGTCCAGATGTTTTATCGGGTTAAAGGTTAACCTTCCCTGATTTTTTGCGGTCGGGTCTCCAAATTTATATGCAACATATGCGTGGGCATATTCGTGAAGCGTAAATGCAATTATTAGTGTAAAAGCAATATACACAAGCTGTTCCGGATTACTAAAAAGCGAAAACATACGGCCTCGCCTTCCTCTCTGACCTCAATTGAAGATAAGACCTGCTGCACCAAACTGCACGATTTTTCAGACTAAACACTTTGTGTTTGCTGCATAGTCGTTTAAACTGAAAGAGCAGACTGTTCTTGAAACGATTGTACCATATTATCGCTTCACAGCACGATGCTTAACCACCTTGAAAGGAGAATGAATATGCCATACGTAACAGTAAAAATGCTTGAAGGACGTTCTGAAGACCAAAAGAAAGCCCTCGTCGAAAAAGTGACAGATGCTGTTGTCGAAACGACAGGCGCACCAGCAGATAAAGTGGTTGTTTTCATCGAAGAGATGAGCAAAAACCACTACGGCGTTGCCGGCAAGCGTTTAAGCGACCAAGAATAGTGTGGACGGCTATGTTCATTATTTTGTGATCAATTAGCGACATAATGAACATAGCCCATGCTAACACCTGATATTTTATGAGTTACCTGTGCGTTATTATGCTCTACTATTGATTTCCTTTAACAATAACCCTTAATCTATTTATCCCGCCTTCGTTTACCTCATTTCCTAATTATAGAAATACAGCCTACACTTATAATCATCCTATCTTTTATCGCCTTACAGTGTTGAATGCCTTTTGCTCATTTGTTATAGTTAGTTCATTATCTTTCAGCAATATTCTGTAAGTTGCGACAAGGAGCGTTATACCAATGAAAAAATATCAGACTTTCGCCTTTCTCTTTTTGGCCACCTTGTTTTGGGCCGGTAATTATACGTTTGGAAAATATGTAGTAGAAGAAATGACGCCCCTGCAAATAACCTTTTCAAGATGGCTTATAGCCGTTTTTTTATTGTTTCCGATTGCTCATTTCATTGAGCGTCCGGATTGGAAGAAGGTTTGGAAAGAGTGGAAGGTTCTTACGGTAATGACGCTTTTGGGGATTATTGCGTATAACTTCTTTTTATATCAAGCGCTGCAATTCACTACTCCTGTAAATGCTGCACTGGTCAATTCGATTAATCCTGGTTTAATTGTCCTTTTATCCGCCTTTCTTCTAAAGGAAAAAATTACAGGATCCACTATGATTGGACTTCTGATTTCATTGTTCGGTGTTCTGCTTGTATTGACAAAAGGACAGCTGCAGCAGGTGTTTTTAATGGATTACAATCAAGGTGATCTTCTGATGCTTTTAGCCATTTTGGTTTGGGCTTTTTATTCGATCATGGGTCGAAGAATGCAGAGCATTCCACCGATTGCAGCATTATCGGTCTCTGTATTAATTGGCTTAATTATACTTCTTCCTTTTGCTATTTTATCGGGCAATCCGTTTCCTGTTAGCAGACAGGCCACCCTTGGAATATTGTATATGGGAATTTTCCCTTCTGTTTTATCCTTTATTTTCTGGAATTCCTCCCTTCGTCAAATTGGTGCCGGCAGCGCGGGAGTTTATTTAAATTTAATTACTGTTTTCACAGCCGTTCTGAGCCTGCTTTTAGGAGAGGTTATTACAACCGTGCAGGTTCTTGGAGGCTTACTTGTTTTTACAGGTGTTTATATAACCAGTCAAAAACGGATTGCGCTTAAAAGTTTGCTATCTAAAAGCAGCTGATCCCTTGAATAAAGAGAAAATTCGGCTGATAATCGAAATGCTTATTGATGCTTGCCCATAAATTTAATTAAAAGCAAAAAAAGCCTCCTTTTCATCAATAGAAAAGGAGGCTTTTTTTTACTATTTTTTCTTTACACTTTTGCAACCGGCTTTTTCAATAGTCCAACCATTATCGCGGTTACGACTGTACCAACAGCAATGGCAAGTGTGTATAAAAGAATGCTTAGTACGCCGCCTTCAAGTGTTGCGAAGACGAAAATTCCTCCGTGAGGAGCCCGAAGTGCAAGATCAAACCATAGCGTTAGTCCCCCTGCAATGGCAGAACCAGTAATAACAGATGGAATCACTCGTAATGGATCACTTGCTGCAAATGGAATGGCTCCTTCAGTAATGAAGAACGCTCCCAAAAAGTAAGCAGAAAAACCAGCTTTTCGTTCTTGATCTGTAAACTTTCTTTTAAATAATGTTGTAGCCAAGGCCAGTCCAAGAGGCGGAACCATCCCGCCAGCCATAACGGCAGCTTGAGGTCCAAACTGTCCTGATGCAGCTAATCCAAGGGCAAATGCATACGCCGCTTTGTTAACCGGTCCACCCATATCGACAGCCATCATTCCACCTAAGACAATTCCCAAAATCGCTAAATTTGCTGTACCTAACCCATCCAGCCAGCTCGTAATTCCTTCATTTATCGCGCTGAGAGGACTTACTGCAAAGTACATAATAAACCCTGTAAGGAAAATCCCCAATAACGGATAAATTAACACAGGCTTTAACCCATCCAAAATAGCAGGCAGGTTTTTAAAGAGTTTCTTTAATCCAAGAACAATGTAACCCGCTACAAACCCGGCGATTATACCACCTAAAAATCCTCCGCCGCCCGTTGCGGCCATTAATCCGCCGACCATACCTGGCGCAAAACCTGGACGATCAGCAATACTCATGGCGATGAATGCTGCAAGAACCGGAACAATAAGGAAAAATGCGTTGGCGCCTCCGATTGTTCTTAATATCTCACCAAATGGTGTTAACGTTCCTGCGATCTGATCCTCAAAAGCAAATGATGCAGCAATTAAGATTCCTCCACCAACGATAAATGGAAGCATATTGGACACACCGCTCATTAGGTGCTTGTAAACGCCTGAGCGGCCCTTTGCTGAATCAGCGTTGTCACTTGCATCCCTTGATGCGCCTGATCCTTTGTACACAGGAGCATCCTGACGCTGCGCTCGTTCAATGAGCTGCTGCGGTCTGCGAATGCCGTCGGTAACACCCACTTCGATTAAATGCTTTCCTTTAAAGCGCTCCATATCTACCTTTGTATCTGCAGCCACAATGATCGCGACAGCGTTCTCAATTTCACCAGCTGTCAAAATGTTTTTTGCTCCATCAGAACCATTTGTTTCTACCTTTATATCAACATTCATTTCTTTTGCTTTATTTTTCAACGCATCTGCTGCCATATACGTATGGGCAATCCCTGTCGGACAAGCCGTAACCGCCAAAATTTTCCCTTTAGGAGCAGCTTCAGCCTGTGCTGCCTGCTCTTCACGTGCATCCTCACGCTCTTTTTCTTCTTCATGGTGAGAAATGATGGCGATCACTTCTTCAGTTGAAGAGGCCTCAAGCAAGCCTTTTCTTACTTCATCTTTTAAGAGTAAAACGGATAAACGGCTTAGTGCCTGCAAATGCGTGTCGTTTGCTCCAGCTGTAGCTGCAATCATAAAGACAAGGTGAGCCGGCTGACCGTCAAGTGATTCATAGTCAATGCCGGCCTTTGAACGACCAAATGCAATAGCCGGTTCTTTTACCGCTTCCGTTTTGGCGTGAGGAATGGCAATCCCTTCTCCAATACCGGTTGTTGTTTGGTCTTCCCGTGCCTGGATGGCTTTTCGAAATTCAGAGCGATTATTCAGCTTCCCTGCTTGATCCAGTATTGCGACCATCTCTTCAATCGTTCCTGCCTTATCCGTTGATTGGAGTTCAAGATTCATTGTCGCTTTAGTTAGTAAATCAGTAATTTTCATAAAAAACCCTCCTTTAAACTAGTTTTTGTATACGTACATGCGGCTTTAGCAGTTCAACCTCTTCACTTGTCGCCAACCCTTCTGAAAAAGCAGTAGCAGATCCAGTTGCGACACTAAGTCGAAAGGATTCTTCCAAAGAATATCCTTTCGTTCGGCCTGCAAGAAAACCAGCAACAGATGAATCCCCCGCGCCAACACTATTTCTTACCGTACCTTTTGGAACCTGAGCCTGGAGCGTTTCTTCTTTTGTCAGTAAAACGGCCCCCTTTTCTGCCATGGACACCATAATATGCTGAATATCGTAGTTTAGCAGTTTCTTGCCGTAGATAATTGCCTCTTCTACCGTGTCGATCTCAACGCCAAAATATTCACCAAGCTCATGATGATTTGGTTTAATCAAGTAGAGAGGGTTTGAAAGTGCTGGCTCTAATAATGATTTTTCCGCATCAATGACAACCTTCATGCCCCTCGCTGCAGCATTTTCTGCTAATGTTCCATATAAGGTTGAAGGCACGGATGAAGGAATACTGCCAGCAAGCACCAGCACATCACCTTCGCCATATTGCTCCAATTGCTTAAGCAGTGAGGTTAAGTGGGCTGTTGAAATGGTTGGACCAGCTGCATTTATTTCTGTTTCTTCTCCCGTTTTCAGCTTAATATTGACCCTTGTCGGTTCATCCACTTCAACAAAATTCGCTTTAATCCCTTTTACAGCAAGTGACTGTTTAATAAATCCTCCACTGAACCCGCCAATAAAACCAGTTGCAGCACTATCCACCTGAAGCTCATGCAATACCTGTGAAACGTTTATCCCTTTGCCTCCTGCAAAATAGGATGCGTCATTCGTACGGTTTAGTGACCCAACGTGCAATGAATCCAAACGGACAACATAGTCAACAGATGGGTTTAAGGTCACGGTGACGATCATATTGTTACCACCTTTACTCTTGTTTGTTTTGTATAGCGGGATGCTGTTTCCGCTTCTAATTCATTTGTAATGAGAGCCGCTTCCTTAATGTCACCAAACTTAGCAAATGCAATCTCTCCTACCTTGCTATCGTCCGCCAGTACAAACGTCTCTCTGGATAGTGAAATCGCAAGCTCTTTCACCTGTGCTTCCTCCGGGTCTGGTGTTGTATAGCCAAACTCTGAATGAACACCATTGGTCCCCATAAATGCTTTATCAAATCGGTAATCTCTCATTGACTCCAGAGCTCCGCGTCCTATCATGGCATTTGTTTTCGGCTTAACAAAACCACCGATTAAGTAGGTTTTAAAACCTCTTTCAAGCAATGCCTTCACATGCATCAATCCATTGGTTACGACGACAATTTCCTTTTCCGGCAGGAATGGGATCATATGCTGTGTTGTTGTTCCTGCATCGATAAAAATGCAGTCGCCTTCTTCTACTTGTGATGAAGCATATTGCGCAATTCTCTGCTTTTCTTGAAGGCTTTTGGATGTTTTTTCAGAGACGCTCAGTTCTTGAAGTTTTCCTTTAAGAAGCTTCGCTCCCCCGTGCACCCGCTTGATGTATTTCTTTTTTTCAAGCTCCGTCAAATCCCTTCGAATAGTGGATTCTGAGGAACCTGTGACCTCCACAAGCTCTTGAATCTTAACAATATCCTGCTGTTTCACCCGTTCCAGAATGAGACCGTATCGTTCATCTGTCAGCATATAAACTGCCTCCATTTCAATTCCTTGCTTTTAGTATAAAGATAACGCTTCCAAAAATCAATCAAAAGTTTTCAAATTCATTCAAAATCGATCAATTTTTATTTCAAAAGCAGTTGATCAATAAAAAAGATCACGATGCGTCTCAAATCTGCATCGTGATCGCTCGCTTACTATGAAAAAGTTTTTAAATGCTCGATATAGCTAAAAGCTTCATTGATTTCTTCAGCGGTATATTTTTGTTTGCTTTTCACAATATGAATCTTATCCACAAGGGCTTCTCGTTCAAGCCCTTCGAAATAGAGCACCGTCGATACAAGCTCTAAAAAACGTGAGGATTGAGTATTTAAATCGCAGAGACAGGATTCAAGATTTCGCATTACACTCACTTGCTGAGCGTCGAGAAATGCTTGTCCTTCTTCCGTCATTCCATAACGGTATTGTATATACCCACTTTTCTTCTCTTTCTGCTCAGTAAGAAAGCCCATATTACAAAGCTCCTCCACTCGCAGCGTAAGCTCCTCAGAGTATGGGCCAAAAAAATGAAATTGATATTTTTCGTGAAAAGGGAATGATAGCTTTTTAGCAATGTAGATCATCTTCTGCAGTTTTTTTCGTCCTATTATTTCTCCGGAAGCGAAAAATGCCTGCATGAGCCTTACATGATCTTTCATCATGGAAATTCACCTCCTTTTACATCTCTAGCTGTCAAACTTTACAGCAATCATTCTATTCGATTCCTAATATTTCTCTTATCTGCTTCTTAACTGCTCGCTTTGAGGAGTTATCTAAGATGAAATCTTTTGGATAATATAGCTTATGGTCTGTCCTGCGCTTACCGGAAATTGCGTCAACAATATCTGACTGCCTTGAAAGCTCTCGCAGCTCTCCGCTAGGCAGCAGCAAATGAATCGGCACTCTCTCTTCTTCCTCTCCAGGACGATAAAAATCGTACGGAAGATCAGAAGAGGAATCAACGACCAAATAGTATTCGGGATCAAGCCCTGCTTTTTTAAAGAGCTTTTCAAGCTCCTGCAGCTTTTTATATTCTTTCGAAGGATCAAATTCTACATATTTATATAGGTTTCGATTCATAAATCGCCGGCAAAGATCCCGTAAAATCGGATCCTTTTCATCCTCCCACATTTGGAAATAATACATGATCACAGACTCATCCAGCTTAAGATAGTCTTGCAATGTTACATTTCCCTTAAACATGGACAAGAAATGGTAAGGCTCGTAAGCAAAAAAATACGCCTGTTCACTTAATTCCTTAGCCCTGTGAAGTATTTTGGTCAAAATGACTTCAGCACTTCTTGTCACAGGGTGGAAATAAACTTGCCAGTACATTTGATAACGGCTCATAATATAATCTTCCACTGCGTGCATTCCACTGTGCTTGATGACAACCTGATCATCAAGCGGACGCATAACGCGTAAAATTCGCTCCATGTCAAAATGACCGTAGCTAACCCCTGTAAAATAGGCATCTCGCTGCAAATAATCCATTCGATCCGCGTCAATTTGACTTGATATTAAGCTAATAACCTGCTTATTTTCATAGGTTTTCGCAATCACATCGGCCACTTTTTGAGGGAAATCATCCGACACACGGGTAAGCACCTTGTTTACCTCTGTTTCTCCTAAAATGATGGCTTGTGTAAAGGCTTCGTGGTCCAAATCAAACACCTTTTCAAATGAATGAGAGAAAGGGCCATGTCCTAAATCATGTAAAAGTGCTGCACAAAGTGACAGCAAGCGCTCATTTTGATCCCATTCAGGCCGTCCTGCAAACACGTCATCCACAATACGGCGAATAATCTCATAGACACCAAGAGAGTGATTAAGCCGGCTGTGCTCTGCACCATGAAAAGTAAGATACGTAGTTCCCAGCTGCCGAATTCTTCTCAATCGCTGAAATTCTCGCGTTCCAATCAGGTCCCAGATTACTCGATCGCGTACATGAATATATCGATGAACCGGATCCTTGAATACTTTTTCTTCATATAGTTTCTCTGTGGAATACGTCATCATCTTCCCTCTTCCCGAAAGATATATTTTTATTATAACGACATTTTTTTATTGAAACACCACTTGACATGGCACGAAATGACAAATTTCTACAATAACCCTTGCTATCTCAAGAATTGAGACAGGATATTTTTTATTTTAAATGCTATCGGCGCGGATAAGTGAGGCTCCTGTGGAAAAAGCAAGTCAAAGGGAGACCCCAAAGGCGTATAGCGCCGAGGAGCTTCGGACCGCCCACGGAAAGCGAGCGCCTGAAGCGGAAATCAACAAGCTAGTTTAACAGAGACATTTTAAAAAGCGAAACACATTTCTAGTATAAATCGCAGTCGAGCTTTGGCTCATAACTATGTAATGAAGGCCCATAATTTTTGATTTCTATCGTCTTTAAAACAAATAGACAGTCATTCATTCGTCTTTCCAACTGAAATAATTTACCCTTACTTGGATGAGGTTTCCTCTCATTATCTGATTCAAAAGATGACATTCTGCTTCAGGATGCAATTTTACTTCTTAATTTTAAGCTGAATCTCATGTTTCCCGCTTGGCATATGCACTAGATCATGATAAAAAAGGCTAGCAAACCTTACGCATCATGATAGCTACCGATCCATTCTTTATGGATGGTTATGAATGCGTAAGGTGCTAGACCTTAAGCTTATTTTCTCGCAAAACGTTTTCTAGTAAATCAACCACGTCTTCGAGCTTTATTTCTTTAATTTAGCGTGAACTTTATCCATAAGCTCTTCTTCTGTCAATGCCGCGACAGGGCGATTATTGACAAAGGTAAACGTCTTTTTACGGCCTGGACCGCAATATGATTGGCAACCAATATCAAATGAAGCGTCAGGATCGATTTCCTTCAGCTTTGGAATCAATGTCTTTATATTGACGGCTTGACAATCATCGCAAACTCGGAATTCGTTTGCCATCTGTCGACAACCTTTCTTTGTGAGTCTCTTTTATTCACTATCAGTCATTGTACCGATTTGAAGACTTCTTTTCAAGGTCTATAACCCAATTGTTCCGTTGTTTTACTTTTAAGAACCTGTGTGATGTATGAAATCTTTTTTTCCAGGTGAAACTGAAGGTATGGATACTCGTCCAAATGAAAGATTAATGGAACAGGAGTGAATAGAATGAAACAACGACAAGATGCTTGGATGGAAGAAGATGACTTGATGCTTGCTGATACGGTGCTTCGTCACGTTAGAGAAGGCAGCACACAGCTTAACGCATTTGAGGAAGTCGGAGATAAACTAAACCGCACTTCAGCTGCTTGCGGATTTCGCTGGAATGCAGTTGTCCGCCAGCAATATGAAAAAGCACTTGATCTAGCAAAAAAGCAACGCAAGCAGCGTTATCGTCTGCTTGGAAAAGAACAAGGCGGAAAGAAGAAAATACTTTACCAGCCGCCAATGCCTACAATTGATGATTTAACCACTGCAGACCTGCCTTTTTCAGAGGAACCCATTTCTTCTGAAGCAGCAAAAGTAAGCTACCAGGCTGAAATAGCACAGGAAACGGCGCCAATCGTGGAATCTATCCGCCAGGCACCGGTTTCATTACGCCAAGCACCACTTTCTTCTTTGTCGCTTGAGGTAGTGATTGCTTATCTGCAGCAGCTAGGGCAAGCCCGTGGTCAGGATGAGCGGGCAAAATGGGAGCTTGAACGTGTTTTGGGTGAGAATCGCGTATTAAGAGAGCAGTGCGCTATGTTAGAAGAAAAAGTGACTAGACTTGAAGAACAAGAAGGCACCATGCAAGAGGATTATGAAACGCTGATGAAAATCATGAACCGTGCAAGAAAGTTAATTCTCTTTGACGATGAGGATATACCATCCAATACGTTTAAAATGGATCGAAACGGCAATCTCGAAAAAATAGTAGAAAACTAAAAAGGTCTGCCCGCACAGGTTTCATACTGTCTGGGCAGACCTTTTATTCTATTAATGCTTTTGTGTTGCGGTCCATTACACGAGTTAAATAGGCATCATAGAGCAGTTGTTCCTCCGCATTTAACTGACCGGCTTGAATGCTACCACTAATTGATTTAAGGGATTGCATAAAGCGCAGCATGCCATCCTGAACAGTCAGCTTCACGCCAAGAAGCTCCGATAATGAAGCCATCACGGTTGGCTGAATTTCAGGATAAGCAAATTTAGTTTTTTCTCCCTTTACCGCCTGCTCATAAAAATGCTGAATCAATTCCGCTCTTTTCGCCCCGCTTCCAGACAAACATAAATAAATCTGTACGGCTACCCCGCCCCTGATTCGGCGCTGTGAAATGCCGGCAAATTTCTGTCCGCCAATGCTAAGATCATAGCTTCCCGGACAATAAGAGCCGGCTACTTCATACGCTTCAATTTTCGCATCAAAATCCGAAAACATGGTGCGGATCAGTTCGACCATCGCCTCATAGCCGCGGTTAATATCAATCCCTTTTTCATTTTCAGCGAAAATTAATGATAAATTAAGTACACCGTTATCCAGCACAACGGCAAGCCCGCCAGAATTTCTTACAATAGAGCGAAAGCCCGCTTTTTCAAGAACAGCTATTCCATCATGTAAAAAAGGTGTGCGTGTATCTTGTATACCAAGCACCACGGTATCATGATGCACCCATGCACGAGCCGTGGCAGGAGCATCTCCTGAACCAACCGATGTGCATAACGTATCATCCATTGCAAACGACTTTAGGCCCTCAAACATCGGACCAAAGCTGGACTGGTCAATAATCCGCCAGATTGGCTGTCTCAGCAGCCCCAACGCTTTCTCTTGCTCCATTTCAACCGTATCTCCTCTGCCATTCATATTGACGAAATTATACCATAGAACGCTTTTGTTCGCTGAAGGGGTCTGACCCCTTTAGCGAACAAAAGCACACAAAAAACCTTGCCGAATCAGGATTCGGCAAGGTTTTTTGTTCTTTGGGTCATTTTAAAGTGCTTGTCCTGCAGTAATTAATGCAAGCTTGTACACGTCTTCTTCGTTGCATCCGCGGGAAAGATCGTTCACCGGTGCATTCAATCCTTGAAGAATTGGTCCAACAGCTTCAAAATTTCCTAACCGTTGGGCAATTTTGTACCCAATATTTCCAGCCTCAAGACTAGGGAATACAAATACGTTGGCATCCCCTTTAATATCAGATCCAGGTGCTTTGCTTGCAGCAACTGATGGAACAAATGCTGCATCAAATTGGAATTCTCCATCGAGCGTAAGATCTGGAGCCTGTTCTTTTGCAATTTTCACCGCTTCTGCTACCTTTTCTGTTTCAGGTGATTTAGCAGAGCCTTTTGTTGAAAAGCTTAGCATGGCAACGCGTGGTTCGATATCAAACATTTCAGCGGTTTTCGCGCTTTCAAGGGCGATTTCAGCTAAATCCTGGCTATCTGGAGAAATATTGATTGCACAATCTGCAAATACATATTTCTCATTCTCACGTACCATAATGAAAACACCTGAAGTCTTTTTAATACCAGGCTTTGTTTTAATAATTTGAAGAGCAGGGCGGACCGTGTCAGCTGTAGAATGAGCCGCTCCGCTTACAAGACCGTGCGCTTTTTTTGTATAAACAAGCATGGTGCCGAAGTAGTTTTCATCCAATAGAATTTTACGTGCATCCTCTTCAGTTGCTTTGCCTTTACGACGCTCCACAAAGGATGCTACCAGCTCGTCCATTTGCTCATACGACGCAGGGTCCAAAACCTCACAGCCATTCAATGATACATTTAATTCTGCTGCCTTCTCTTCTACTTTATCTTTATTTCCAATTAATACTGGTATTAAAATTTCATCTTTCGCCAAACGGCTTGCCGCGCTTAAAACACGCTCGTCCAGCCCCTCAGGCAATACAATTCGTACGTCTTTCCCTTTTATTTTTTCAGTCAATGTAGTAAATAAATCGCTCATCATTGCGACCTCCTTAAACCGTCTATATTATTAGCATACCCCAACAGCATTAGATTTCAAGAAAAACCCATTATGTCAGCGGTTACACTTTTAATGTCTGTTTTTTCTCATAATTTTAAATGGTTTTTTGGTAAAAATACTTATGACTGCCTCCTGTTGAAACGGATGTACAATTCATGAACAATGTGTATGATTTGTCTCTGTTTAGGCTTATTATGATATGATAACGATAGAAAATACATATAATTCAAGGAGTGACTTTGAATGAGTGAAGCAGCAACAACTCTCGATGGCTGGTATGGCCTTCATGATTTTAGAAAAATGGATTGGGCATCCTGGAAACGTCTTTCAAGCGATGATCGTGCAGCTGCCATCAGTGAATTTCAAGGATTTTTAAAGAAATTGCATGATGTGCAGAACACAGAGCAGGGAAGCCATTCTTTCTACTCTATTGTCGGTCAAAAAGCGGACTTTATGCTCTTTATTTTACGTCCAACTATGGAAGAGCTTAACGAGCTTGAAAATGAATTTAACAAATTAACGATTGCTGATTTTACAATACCAGCCTATTCTTACGTTTCGGTTGTTGAGTTGGGAAGCTACGGGTCTAAGGACTCGGATGAAGATCCATACGAAAACCCCTACGTCCGTGCTCGTTTATATCCTCAGCTGCCTAAAACGAAGCATGTTTGCTTCTACCCAATGGATAAGCGCCGTGATGGCGACGACAACTGGTATATGCTGCCAATGGAAACACGCAAAAAGCTAATGTACGACCACGGGATGATTGGCCGCAGTTATGCAGGGAAAATTAAACAAATCATTTCTGGTTCCGTCGGCCTAGACGACTGGGAATGGGGCGTAACGCTATACGCAGACGACGTCCTTCAATTTAAAAAAATCGTCTATGAAATGCGTTTTGACGAAGTGAGCGCCCGCTACGGCGAATTTGGTGCTTTCTATGTCGGCAACCTGCTAGAAGACGAAGATCTGCCTCGTTTTCTTAGCGTTTGACCGCAACAAAACAAACTTAAACTTACAACTCCATAACGAACAAAAACCGCGTCCAAAAACCGTTATGGCGCGGTTTTTTGTGCTTTTGTTCGCTAAAGGGGTCAGATCCCTTTAGCGAACAAAAGCACAGTCATGTGTTGATCAGTCCTCGCATATAGTGGAAAGCGATGGGAAAGGAGTGAGGGGGTTGGCTGTTGTTGCCCACAATGAGAAGCATGTAGAGCTTTTGGCAAGGTTAATGAGGGCAGAGGCCGAGGGGGATGGTCAACTTGGAATGTTGATGGTTGGAAATGTCGGGGTGAATCGGGTTCTTGCGGATTGTCTCGATTTTATGGAAATTAACGATCTTGAGGATATGGTATTCCAGCGTCCAGGCGGATTTGAAGCTACAATGAAAGGCTATTTTTATCAGCGGGTTCGCGAGAAGGATAAGCAGCTTGCACGGAGAGTCATCAGAGGGGAACGTTTCCATCCTGCCGAGAATTCACTCTGGTTTTTCATGCCTGAAGGGGACTGTCCTCCTCAGTGGTATGGCCAGTGGAACACAGGCAGATTCAAGTCGCATTGTTTTTTTGCTCCATTGCCGGAAGTATGCCCTCGGGTTTTTTAATCTGTTAAGTTGTTCGGTTGCTTTGTTCACCATCTACTAAAGGAGGGTTTCATTTATGACTAATCCAAGTCAGCCCCAAAATCCGAAGCCGCAAACACCTATGCAGCCATCCGGGACTCAACCGTATCCATACTATCAGCCTTCTCAGCCCGCTGTTTATCCAGGGTTTACGTATCCGCAGACTACACAGCATTACCAATACATCCCAATGCCACAAAGTATTCCTAGCGCCAGTCAACCAATTCCCGGAATGCTTCCAACAGAGGAATCCTACATTGAAAATATCCTTAGACTGAACCGAGGAAAGCAAGCAACTGTCTATATGACATTTGAAAACAACCGTGAATGGAATGCAAAGATTTTTAAAGGAATTGTAGAAGCAGCGGGACGTGATCATCTTGTTTTAAGCGATCCTAAAACTGGTACACGATATATTTTACCGATGATCTACTTTGATTACGCAACCTTTGAGGGGGAAATTCAATATTCGTATCCCCTAGGCTCGATGGCACATTATTCGCCGCGTTAGATTAATGACCGACTCCTCTCTCGCCTGTCAGCCTCACTTCATTTACAAAAGGCTGACAGGTGAGAATGAGTGGTTTTTTATTCGTTGAAAAATTCATCCCTTAAAATAGCGTACATCTTCATATTGCGATGGACTCCTTTAACATACATTTCATTTCGAAGCGTCCCTTCATAGGTCATCCCTATTTTTTGCATGACACGCTCTGAAGCTTTATTTTCCTCAAAGCATCTGGCCTGAATTCGTTCCAGCTCCATTTGTTCAAATCCAAATTTCAAAAGAGCTGCTGCTGCCTCCGGGACAATTCCTGCTCCCCAATAAACCGAGGACAAGACATACCCGATTTCTGCCTTTTTGTGTGCCGGCGACCAGTTCACAAAATCGGCCGTTCCAACCATTTTACCGATTTCTTTTAGCTCGATGGCCCAAGGAGCCAGTTTTTTCTGTTCATAAAGCGGAAAGACATAGTCCAAAAATACGCGTACATCCTCTTTTGAACGATATGTATTCCATGTCACATAGCGAGTCACTTCCTCTACTGAACCATATGTATAGATATCATCCACATCGGATAATTTTATCGGACGAATCAGTGTTCGCTCTGTTTCGATCGTTGTAAATGAACCATAGATATCTTCAATCTTCATCACCACTTCTCCTTTCTCTTTCTCCTAGTCCTTGTTCTGTACATTCAATGCTATTGCTTCATATTCCTCCATATAAAAAACCTGTCTTTTCAAAATCTGAAAAGACAGGTTTATGTTTAAAGCACACGAATCGCTGCAATAATGACACAGATCCAAGCAGCCAAAAATGCCACGCCGCCAATCGGAGTAATTGCTCCGAGAATGCTGACACCAGTTAAGCTCAAAATGTACAGGCTTCCAGAGAAAAAAATGATTCCCACGAGCATGAGCCACCCTGCCCAATTTAATAATCCTGTTGCCGGCAGGTTAGCCATCAGGATCCCAATGACTAAAATACCCGTTGCATGAAACATCTGATATTGCACCGCTGTATTCCATGTGTCAAGATATTTTGGTTCTACTCGTCCTTCTAGCGCATGAGCTCCGAACGCACCAAGCGCTACAGATAAAAATGCATTAATCGCTCCGATGATGATAAATAATTTCATTCAAACTACTTCCCTTCTGCAGTCAATTACATGTCTTCGTTAAAAATCAAACAAGGAATCGCCGTTGGCCCCATCTTCTTGTTGAAGAGGCTTCTCGGACGGAACACTTAATGTCTGCTGCATCGGCTGGTGAGTAACCTGAGCCGGCGGTTGATAGCTGGCTGATACGCTCGCAGACGGTGTCGATTGATCCAGTGCAAGGTCACATAATGTACGTATTGAATGCAGGCGCTCTCTCATTTGTGCAGGATGAGACTGCTTCGCTTGCTGCACTTCCTGTTCGATTTTCGCCAGTAATTGTTCAAAAGAAATACTCATGATTAAACTCTCCTTCCATCACGACTAGCTGGTTGTACTGGACGTTTTTTCTGTTCAAAAGCAAAGCACGGATGTCCGGACGCCCGAAACACTTCTAGTGATGGCAGCTGCTTCGTTTTAAATTGGTGAACTTTGCAGCCTTTCGGAAATTGCGGGTCCCATGTTACAAAATAATGACGGCATTCATGACAGTTGATGCGCTGGTTTTGCATCCTCCCTGCCTCCTTACATAAAAACAGATGAATTGTGTTCATTGTACCATATGGCACTCATGCCGCAAAAAATCCGGCAGTTATTTTAACACTCGTATCTTTGACAACGGCGCAAAGTCTTTGCAGCTTCTTTTCATATTTTCACCCAATCACCTGCTAAAACTACAACCTTATAGAGACCAATCCACAGGCTCGATCTCTTTAGAAACCAGGAATTCATTTGTTTTTGAAAAGGGCTTGCTCCCAAAAAAGCCTCGGCGCGCGGAAAGCGGACTTGGATGAGGTGCTGTCAAAACAAGATGGTTATTTTCATTAATAAGGGATTGCTTCAATTGTGCAGGCTTTCCCCATAATATAAACACCATCGGCTTTTCACGCTCGCCTAACAGTCTGATGATTTCATTCGTTAATGTTTCCCAGCCTTTTTGGCGATGGGAATTGGCTTCACCTTTTCTAACGGTTAACACTGTATTAAGAAGGAGAACCCCCTGCTCTGTCCAGTTTTTTAAATACCCGTTTTCAGGCGTTTCAATTCCAATATCCGCTTTCAGCTCTTTGAAAATATTTTTTAAGGAAGGCGGCGGCTGTATACCTGGCTGGACAGAAAAGCTTAACCCGTGGGCCTGACCCGGTCCATGATATGGATCTTGCCCGAGGATTACTGCCTTCACTTCGCTAAATGACGTGCTTTGCAAAGCATTATAAATGTCGTGCATCGGCGGATAAACCATTTGGGATGAATATTCTTCCTTCAAAAATGAACGGAGCTCTTGATAATAAGGCTTGTTAAACTCATCCTCTAGCAATTCCTGCCAGTCGTTCTGCAAGATCATATTAGACATACGGTACCTCCTTGTCTTACTTCAAATCTATTGGTCTTTGAAATGAATGGTTGTATCATAGCCGGCATAGTCAAAGAATTCCTTCAATACACGTTCGGCATTGCTTTCCGCCTGGCTTAAAAGTCCTTGTTCAATGGCTTCTTCTTGGATGATTTCCTGCGCTTGTGCCACAATTTCAAAGCCCTCTTCCCAGTTGACATTGCTTCTGAATACACCTTCTACTGAAAAGGCCTGAACATTCTCCATATCTACTGCCGGCTTTTGAAGTAAAACAGCATGAGGCACTGTAATTTGAATCGTACGTGCCTCTTCATCGATCACAATATCCTCTTCCGTAATTCCTTCAAGATCCACTCCGGCAAGTACCGTTCCAGGAACAATAAGAAGTAAATGCCGCTGTGTACCCGGAAGATCTATAGAGATGTCCTGCCCAAATAATTGATTATCTGATTGTTCAACAACCGCTTTTACAAATGCCTGTGATGTTGCAAGTGCACTCATATCCCTTACCTGTTCAACAAATGCATCTGAATCCTCTTCAAACGTGCTGCCAGAAAACCGATTTACCATAAAAATTGAGACTGCTGCCAGCAAAATTACTAACGCCAGTGCCAGGAAAACATATTTTAACCGCCATACCCAAAAAAGGGTTTTACCCGTTTTTATCACTCTCATTGATTTGGGTATAACGTCATTTTATTTAGTTTGAAAGCTTTGCTTGTCCGCTTTTTTATTTCGTTATGCTTCGTCATCCCTTCCCCTCTTTCCATGACAATGATTTCTTTTATTATACGGAAAAGGTCGAATATTGGAAACCGGTACTTCTTAATGCGCCGTTAGTAAATTCTCTTTATTTGTCGGCACGCGACACGTTCTTCATTGCACAATGATTCAGTTTCTGGAAATGACATGGTATGCTAGAGACAAATCCAATGATGTCCAGGATGGACGTTAATGGAGATCTACTACAGGAGGGAATACACAATGAATTTGAAAAAAACATTAACAATAGCTGGTTCAGATACAAGCGGGGGAGCTGGAATCCAAGCCGATTTAAAAACCTTTCAGGAGCATGGAACATACGGTATGACAGCATTGACAACCGTTGTTACAATGGATCCCAATGGCTGGCACCACAATGTTCACCCGCTGCCGATTGACACATTGAAGGCACAGCTTGATACAGCACTTTCCACCGGAGTGGAAGCGATTAAAACAGGCATGCTCGGCTCCGTTGAAATTATCGAAACGGCTGCTGCTGCAATTGATCAAGCTCAAACGAATAAAGTCGTGATTGACCCGGTTATGGTGTGTAAAGGGGAAGATGAAGTGCTGCACCCTGAAACAGTCGGTGCGATGCAAGAACACTTGCTTCCACGTGCATTGGTCGTCACACCAAACCTGTTTGAAGCTGGCCAGTTAGCTGGAAATGGACCGCTAAAAACCATTGAAGACATGAAAGCGGCTGCCAAAAAAATTATAGACTTTGGTGCGAAATCAGTCGTCATTAAAGGCGGCAAGCAGTTGGCCCATGAAAAAGCAGTTGACCTATTTTATGATGGTAAAGAATTCGTTTTACTTGAAGCAGAAAAATCTGCCACTACTTATAACCACGGTGCCGGCTGCACGTTTGCTGCTGCTATTACAGCCAATCTGGCAAATGGCCTGGAAGTAAAAGAAGCAGTTTCCAACGCGAAAAAATTCGTTACTTCAGCCATCGAGCACGGCTGGAAGCTTAATGAATACGTTGGTCCTGTTATGCACGGTGCTTATAACCGCTACGAGGCAGCAGAAGTGAAGGAAGAAACAATAAAAGCATAATCCGTCATCGGGAGGCAGCGGATATCTTCGCCGCCTCTTTTTACACCGCTTATCAGGAGCGGTGTTTTTTAATGGAAAAAAGGTCTCTGGATGCACTCAACCTTTTATGCATATAGAGAATGTACTAAAATCCAGATCCATTCCTTCTCATTTGGCTATGTTAAAGTTCATTGTTGATTTTTGCACGATGTTGATAGGAACCTTCTGCTTAGAGAATCGAGTTAAAGGGAGACCCCACAGGCCCAAAGCGCCGAGGAGCGTCGGACCGCGGAAAGCGAACGCCTATGTGCTGCAATCAACAGGCAAGGTTAACAAAGTCTCTCAGTTAAATCACCCCGCTCCGAACTGAAATAACGACTTAAATATATCTGCAAACAACGCATGTTCACCCCAAACAATCCTGTTCCATGTTTAATGATCAATAAAAAAGGAATACATACACTAAAATCAATAAAAATGAGGTGGAAGCATGTTCAATTTTATTATCGCGATCGCTGTAGGAATCGGACTATTCATAGGCTTTTGGCTGATAACGGAATCAATTGGCATTGCGCTCGGCGCAGGAGTTGTTGGATTAATCATTGCCATTATTGCTGTGTCCTTCTATACCGGCCAGCGCCAGCAGCAAATTAAACAAAACAAGGAAGCGCCTCTCAACAAGGATCGCACTCCTGAAAGCGTCAATAATGAGGGCTATAACCCAGAAAAAAGAAAAAAAGAACGCATTGAAGACCCTACTAATTAATAAAAACCGCTATCCAATTATGAACTGCACCCCAATTGTTAGACAAAGCTAACAATTAGAGGTGTAGTTTTTTTATGACAAAATATTCGATAGAAACCAAGCTAGCTGCCATTTATACATATCTTGATGGTGTAGAATCCTTCAAAGACACAGCACAAAAATACAACTCTGTTAAAAGGTTGGGTAGCTGGGTACCGAGAAAATGGAATCATTCAAAGCATGTCCCGTAAAGGGAATTGCTTGGATAAAACGCAGTCATGGAGAATTTCTTTGGCTTATTAAAGTCTGAATTACTTTATTTAAAAGAATTTGAGAGTATAGAGCAGTTTAAAGTAGAATTGGCGAACTACATTTATTACTATAATCACAAACGGATTAAGCCAAAATTAAAAGGCATGAGCCCGGCTCCATACCGTACTCATGCCCAGGCAGCTGCTTAAAATCCGGGGCTGGCTTTATGGGTTCAGATCATTACTGGGTAGCTGTTTTCACTTTTGCAGGTCAAGCGTTCCTTTCGCAATTTTTTCACGCTTCTAGTAATATAAAGAAGGAACGACAAATGGAACGAATGATGACAAGGAGGAGCAGTATGCAGCCTGTCAATTTAGAAAAGGTGCAAACGTTAATAAACCGCTTCGCGGGAAAAGATGTCTATATACATTTAGAAACAACCAATGGAGCGTACGCTGCTCACGTGGATGAAAAGTTCTTTAATGCCGGCGCTTTTATTCGCAATGCCAAAGTGCGTTATGAGCTTGGAAAAATTATTGGAGAAGCTCCTTCACGCGTTGGTCTAAAGCTTGAAATGGGATGGATTTACGCACAGGGCATTACGCATTACGAATTTGATTCGAAAGAACGGCTGCTAATGGCTGGACATGATTATCAAGGAAAGCTTGCTGTCTCTCTTCAGATTAGCGAGACTCCTTTTGAATAATCTGCGTCCCTTATATTCATCTGAAAGGAGCACTATTGAATGATTGCTAAAGAAAAACATGTACTCGTCATTTTCCCTCACCCTGATGATGAAGCTTTTGGGGTATCAGGGACGATTGCTTCTCACATTCAAGCGAACACGCCTGTGACATACGCGTGCCTGACACTTGGCCAAATGGGCCGTAATCTTGGAAACCCTCCATTTGCAACAAGAGAATCCTTGCCGCTTATCCGTAAACAGGAGCTTCTTAATGCGGCTCAAGCAATGGGTTTAACTGATTTGCGTATGATGGGGCTGCACGATAAGACCATCGAATTTGAAAATGATGAAAAAATGGTTAAAATGATGCGCGATCTAATCGATGAAGTTCAGCCTTCATTGGTTATTACTTTTTATCCGGATTATTCTGTTCATCCTGATCACGAAGCAACAGCCAGAGCTGTAGTGCGAGCGGTGGGCCGTACACCTGAGGACGTACGACCAAAGCTTCACTGTGTAGCCTTTGCCAACAATACACTTGGAGCGCTTGGAGCGCCTGACATTCTGCATGATGTATCAGCGGTTAAAGAACAGAAATTAGACGCCATGCGTGCACATATTTCCCAAACGGCTTGGATGCTTGAAGATCTTGAAAAGCGCTTAGGTGAAAATGAGCCTGAAGCGGTTAAGTGGGTTACGACTGAACGCTTTTACACCTATCGATGGGATCAAGGTTATAAATAAAAATAAACGCCGGGCTGACAACAACAGCCCGGCGTTTTTATGCTTTTACAAATCCCACTTCTTCAAATTCCCTTTCAACGTACCGTCCGCCAGGATAAAGATCGTTTCGTTCTCAGGGTCAGGGAAGATTCGCGCACTGAATACCTCTTCTCCACCATTGATAAAAATTTCGATCGATGAATGATCCAAATAGACAGTTAAGGATAAAAGCGAGGACAGTTTACATTGCCTTTTTTCCCAATTCCCATCCACATAGCTTTTTCTCGCTAACGTAAACAGTTTTTTTGCAGGCTCATAAATAATACGTGCATGGTCGCGCACACCAATTTCCACTAGCTGTGCATTCGCTAAATCAATGTCTGTAAGCTCCAGCTCCATTGTTTTACCGTTTAATCCAGGCCAAACGATTTTTTCATTGGAAAGAGCAACCTCTGCATCGACTGCCTGGTTTTTTCGCAGTTCTTTCAGTTCTTCGGCCGGTGCCTGAAAGAGCTTGCCGTTTACTAGCGTAAGCTCTCTCGGGAGCGTCAGATTATGAATCCACTTGTGCTTAATCGTAGGATGCTCCTGTTCATTCTGATCCGGAACACTCATCCACCCGATTAACAGACGTCTTCCTTTATCATCGCTTGTCGTTTGCGGTGCGTAAAAATCAAATCCGCGATCAAGCTCGGTAAAATTGCCATGTTCAAATGCGGCTTTTTGGCAATCCAGTTTACCAATAAAATAACCTGCTTGATACACATTTTGATAGTGTAATCCATCGGCTTCCAGTCCCTGAGGAGAAACAATAAGAAGATCTTGTTCATTAAGCGTAAATAGATCCGGACATTCCCACATATAGCCGAATTCACCCAGCGATCCAATTCCGCTCCCCGCAATGGCGCCAAGATGAGACCATTCCAATCCATCTTTGGAATGAAACAGAGCTACCATTCCTTTTTCATCTGTGCTTTGAGCACCGACTACCATGTACCAATCGCTTCCCTCTTTCCACACCTTAGGATCTCTAAAGTGAGCAGTATAGCCATCAGGAAGCTCCAGCACAACACCTTTTTTATGAAAAACACTCCCGTCATATGAGGTGGCTAAGCATTGATAGCTTTGTCGCTCGCCTTGTTCATCCTTTACATTGCCAGTATAGTAAAGACGCAGCTCTCCTTCATGATCAATCGCGCTGCCGGAATAACAGCCATTTTTCTCAAACCACTCAGAAGGAGTCAGCCCAATTTCTTCATGCTTCCAATTCACTAGATCCGTGGAGGTGTAATGTCCCCAAAATTTAGCGCCATGATCCGTATCAAAAGGCATCCATTGATAGAACACATGATAGATTCCTTGCCACTGAATCACACCATTTGGATCATTTAATAAACCTACAGGCGGCATTAGGTGATATAAAAGGCGATAAGGATCTGCCTCTACCAGTTTTTGATGCTGCTGAATTTCAGCATAAGCCAAATTCCGCAATTCTTGATCTTTTGTCACTGCTTTCACCCCTCGAATTTCTCCAAATAACGCTTCACCTCATCAATTGTTGGCAGTGCGGTCATTGCCCCTTTCGTTGAGGCTGCAAGTGCACCAGACACACTTGCAAAGCGAGCCATTTCTTTTGCTCCTTCAAGTGACAAATCTGCAATGTTTCCATCGTATTCATTCAGCGCGTATAGAACGCCCGATACATACGCATCGCCAGCACCTGTGGTATCCACTGCCTCAACCTTCATCGCCTGTACATGGGCATGTCCTTCTTTTGTAAAAATATAGCTTCCTTCACTGCCGAGTGTAACAAGAATGACAGGAATCTCATATTGCTGAAGCACCTCTACCCCTTTTTGAATATCACTTAGGCCTGTTAAGAATTCCAGTTCCTCCTCGGATATCTTTAGAACATCCGCTTGATCAAGCATCAAAACAATCGTTTCCCTTGCCTGCTCTGGACTTTCCCAAAGTCCAAGTCGAAGATTCGGATCATACGAAACAATCAACCCATTTTTATGAGCGAGTTCAACCGCTTTAATGGTCGCACTCTTTGAGGGCTCGCTAATCATAGAGATAGATCCAAAATGCAGGACCTTGGATTTATCGAATAAGGAAGCATCTAATTCGTCTGGTGTTAAAAAACGGTCTGCACTTGGATTAATGTAAAAATCAAAGCTTCGTTCCCCGTCCTTGCCAAGTGTAACGAACACAACCCCTGTACGAACATCATCTGTTAATTGTAAGGAGGCTGTGTGAACTCCATATTGATCAAGCGTTTCTTTTAAGAAACGACCAAGCACGTCGTTTCCAACCTTACCTACAAAATGAGATTCTGCCCCGAGACGTGCTGCTCCTACAGCCACATTGGCTGGAGCTCCACCTGGACTTTTGTGATAGCTGCTGTTTGTCTCGTCCATTGGAATAAAGTCAATTAATGCTTCTCCTAAACTAATAATGCCTGATTTCATCATGCTCCTCCTTTATTTATTTTTATCTTGTTTTTTCTGTATATTCACTGAATGACTATTTTAAGGAATCGATTCCATATTAGTTTATCACAAATGTACTTATTTTTTTATTCACACTTAAAATGAAATATTGCTATTTTAAGACAAAATATTTACGGCAGCCGCACACGAACGAGCTGATCATCGACACTTGATGGGTTTCCTCTGCCATCACGATTATTAGTAGCAAAATATAACTCCCCATTCCTTACTTTCACATCGCGGATTCTTCCGTAAACCTCTATTAAGCTCGCAATTTCTCCTGTCTCAAGATTGACAGATTTAACACTCTCTCCTCGAAGCGTGGCAAAGATTAATTCTTGATTGTACACGGCTGCTCCTGATGGCGCCCAAGTAGAAGCTCCTGAGTGCACGAATGGTGATTCCAGGCCCTCTCGCTGTTCATCTCCTTCGATCAGCGGCCATCCATAATTTGCTCCTGCTCGAATTCGGTTTATTTCATCTTTGGCTGATGCCCCGTGCTCAGTAGCAATTAGTTCTCCAGCCTCTGTCCAAGCCAGCCCCTGCGGATTTCGATGTCCTGTGCTATATACCGGAGAACCTTCGAAAGGGTTGTCCTCAGGGATCGTTCCATCCAAATTAAAGCGCAGGATTTTTCCGCTTAACGAATCCATATCCTGGGCTAATTCAGGAACAGCCGCATCTCCTATTGTCACAAAAAGCTTTTGATCTGGGCTGATGGCCAGCCTTCCTCCATGATGGACATTTCCTGTTTCGATATGATCCAATATGATATTGCGCTCAAACCACTTTCCTTCCAATTGCTCCAAGCTTACAACACGATTGTAATCGACTCCTCCTTCTATATACGTGTAATAGGCGAATGCTTGCCTATTACTTGAAAAATCAGGATGCAGCACGAAACCAAGCAGTCCCGCTTCAGCTGCTCTTGATAATTCCTTTTCAAACTGAATATCCTGCCTTGTTGTAATATCCCCGTCAACCATGACAATAGAGCCATTTCGTTCGCTTAAAAAAATGACGTCACCAAAGAAATCAATCGACCAGGGGATATCCAGGTTTTTAGCTACGACTTCCGCCTGAATCTGACTGTCAGCTTCTTGGAATACAGGCCCTGCAACGCTTTCTTGTTCATTTTGAGGCTGACATGCAGCCAGCAAAAGAACAGCAGCCAACATCAGCCAAGGTATTATCAGCGGTGCTTGGAATTTTTTTTATTTGTCAATATGATTGTCCCCTTTTTAGAACAAGCCTACATTTTATGAATAAAAAAAACCCGCTACAAACAGCATCCTGTTGCCATAGCGGGCAGTGGTTAAGAAGATGGCACCATAATCAGCTGCTGGATCGCTTTCGCTACTCCATCTTCACGATTCGTTGTTGTGACATGGGTACAGCGATTTTTGATATCCTCTGGTGCATTGCCCATCGCGACTGAGTATCCAGCCTTCTCCATCATAGAAAGGTCATTGTAATTGTCTCCAATGGCCATTACCTCATTGAGCGAAATGCCTTCATTCTGACAAAGCCATTCAAGTGCAAGACCTTTTTGTGCATATACGCTAGTAATTTCAAGGTTTTCTTTACCAGAAGAGCTAATAGCAAGTCCTTCAATGGTTTGAAGAAGCTCACTCGCTTTTTCAAGTGAAGCTGGATTCGAAGAGAATGCGAGAAACTTATAAACCGTCTGTGATTCATCGTTAAAAAGATTATTGTAATTCTCTACAACCGTGATATGTCCTTTATCATAACGTTCATTCGCTCCTGCTTCTACATGTGGAAGCGGGGTATCGGGATTAGAAGTAAGGAAAATATCAATTAATAATGCCATTCCCTGTGCACGGTCATTCGTAAATGTTCCTTTATTTGTATAGATCTCAAAATAGATATCTAATGCTTCCAACTGCCGTGCCGCTTGTCGAGCAATTTGTTTATCAATGCCGCGCACTAATAATTGTTGACCATTTTCATCTCTTACTTCCGCACCGTTTACACCGATCACTGGACAGGTAAGGCCAGCTTCCTTCAGCGGTATCGATGCTTCCAGGTAGGATCGTCCAGTTGCTACGACTACTTTCACACCCAGTTGCTGCGCTGCTTTAATTGCGCGGATGTTCTCTTCCCCTACCACATGGTCTCCATTTAAAAGTGTCCCATCCATATCCGTTGCCATTAATCGTATCATGTATGTCACCTTTCCTCTTTGAGTTACGGACATTGTAACATATCCTACAATATGGAAACCCTTTCAAAAGCTTATTTTAACATTCTTCATATAAACATTACATGAACCCATAAAAACAAAAGCATCGCAGACTCAGACTGCAATGCCATTTATACTTTAGAGTGCACCAGCCCTCTTATAATCAATTCTTGTTCTAACAGGCTAATAAAATCCTGTGACATCTGAATTTTAACTGCTGCTGAAAAAGCCTCCATCAGCTTTTCATCAGAGAGCTCATGCATTGAGTTCATTTCCCTCACGTTTTCTACACCTCTTTAGAATATCTTTATCTTTTTAGTAGTTACCCATCTGAATGAAATATATTCATTTTTTATTAAGTTTTTGTTCTTCAAATATCTCTATATTTAGACAATTTCATCTATATTGTATGAATGCGATTGAAATCAAATCATTTTTTATTAATTTACATTTAGGGTTGAATTTTAAAGAAAAAGTGCATTAAAATAGGAGAGTTCTAATTTTTATACATTATTGGTGGAGTCGAATATTTCCATCTTTAAAAAGAAGGCTTTGTTAAAGGTGTCTGTTGATTTCCACTGAAGGCGCTCGCTTTCCGCGGTCTCACCTGTCCTGCTTCTGCCCGCAGGAGTCTCGCGTATTCGCTCCAATCAACGCTGTGTAAAAATCAACAATGGACGTTAACATAGCTAAAAAGAAAAAAGGAGAGTATTTATGAAGCATGTAAATGCGATTGATTATATACGGTTTATTGTTCCGTCCCTTATTGGTATTTTTCTTTTTATGACGCCTGTCCCCTCTGAGGATGGGTTGACTATACCGATTGCTGTTCTATCTGGCTGGCTTCAATCCTTAATGGGCGGGGTGATCCCAGCCATTATGACAATCATCATTGTCTTCACCGCAATTATGACAATGATCACCCAAATAATAAAACCAAGATATATACGAAATAGTGACTTTTGGCAAAGGTTATTTTACGTTCATTGGTTTTGGTTAATTGTCCGTATTGCCGCGGCCATTTTTGCTGTAATGGCATTGTATCAAATGGGTCCTGAGGCAATCTGGTCCGATTCTACTGGTGGACTTTTGCTAAACGAGGATGGTCTGTTAACCATTTTATTCTCCGTTTTTATATTTGCAGGGATGTTCTTGCCGCTATTATTGAATTTCGGTTTATTGGAATGGTTTGGAACTTTAATGACGAATATTATGCGGCCGCTATTTCGTTTGCCTGGGCGTTCTTCCATTGATGCACTTGCTTCATGGTTAGGGGACGGTACAATTGGCGTTTTATTAACGAGCAAGCAATATGAGGATGGGTACTATACAAAGCGAGACGCTGCTGTGATCGGTACCACGTTTTCTGTTGTATCCATCACATTCAGCATTATCGTGCTCAATCAAGTTAAGCTTGGCAGTTATTTCGTGCCATTTTACTTAACGGTGACCTTTGCAGGCTTCATAGCAGCGCTGATCATGCCGCGCATTCCACCGCTTTCTCTTAAGAAAACAACCTATATTTCCGATGCAGAAGAAGACGATAGCCTTGAAAAAATCCCTGGAAATATGTCAAGAATTCAGTATGGAACGGAGATGGCTCTTGCAGCTGCTAAGCGCAACAATAGTCCAAAGAGATTTGTCATCGATGGCGGGAAAAACATTCTCGATATGCTGATGGGTGTTGCACCTGTTGTAATGGGATTTGGAACCATCGCATTGATTCTTGCTGAATATACAAGCCTTTTTGTTTATTTAGGAGCTCCATTCGTACCCATCCTAGAGCTGCTTCAGCTTCCTGAAGCAAATGATGCTGCTCAGACGATGGTCATTGGTTTTGCTGATATGTTTCTTCCCGTTATTATCGGTGCAAGCATTGAATCTGAGCTGACACGCTTTGTCATCGCAGCCGTTTCTGTCACTCAGCTTATTTACATGTCTGAGGTAGGCGGATTATTGCTTGGGTCACGTATCCCTGTGACGTTTTTTGATCTCTTAATCATCTTTCTTTTGCGTACATTGATCACATTACCGATCATCGCGGGAATTGCACATCTGATTTTCTAATCCATTGTTCAATGGGCGATACGCGGTTTAATTGACTACAACTGATCCTGTCCATAAAAACAAGCATCCAGCCATTCATAAAATGGGGAATGCTTGTTTTTTTTCATCGAATCCCTCTGATTCATCCTTATGCACGGGAAGCTTGACAATAACGGTTGTCCCTTTATCCTGCTCACTTTGAATATCAAAATGACCATGATGCTCACTAATGATCTTTTGACTAATGGTTAACCCCAATCCCATCCCTTTTTCCTTCAATGTAAAAAATGGTTCGCTAATCTGCGGTAACCGTTCCAGGGGAATTCCAACACCATTATCACTCACCTTAATTTCAAGCATTTCATCTTTATATTGTGTGGATATCGATATTTTTCCGCCGTTCGGCATGGCTTCAATCGAATTTTTCACAAGATTAATAAAGACTTGAATGAGCTGATTTCGATCCCCAAAAACACAGTAATTGTGAGCAGCTAAAGCGATTACTTCAATATTAATTCCATTCCCAGCCTGGAGCTTCATCACATTCACCACGTAGTCCATTGCTTCCTGGAAATAGAAACATTCCTCCACTCGTTTATGCGGTTTGGACAAGATCAGAAACTCCTCGACGATCAGGTGTATTCGATCAATCTCTGAAGACATGATCTCTACCTTTTCTGCTGATATATACGAATCCTCTCTCATTAGCTGCACGAATCCTTTTAAACTCGTTAAAGGGTTTCTAATTTCATGCGCAATACCAGCAGCCAGTTCACCCGCAACTGACAGTTTTTCTTGCTTGACCAATCGTTCCTCTGCTGCTTTTTGTTGAGAAATGTCACGACCGATTGTAATAAGCGCTTTTCTGCTTCCATCCTCATGAAAAATAGGAACCTTGATTACATCAAATGTTTTTAACTCTCCTGACCGCAAATGAAAAGCTTCTTCGCTTCTTGTTGTTTCGGCTTTTTTCCACGTCTTTTCATCCGACACCACGCAATAATCCAATGCTTCTTTAAAGAACGTACTCATCTCACCGAGCTCACTATCAGACTTTCCAATATATGATATATTTTCCAGTTCATACAATGACCGGCCAAAATCATTCGTTCGAATCCATCTGCCTTCTCCATCTTTGAAGCAGACAAAATCCGGCATCGATTGAATAAGAGCCGTCATTTTAAATTCTTCTTCTTCCATTTCTTTAAGTAATCGCCTAACAGCCCTATATTTCTTTAACATCATGATTCCAGCAATCAGCAGGATTAGAATTACGCCCGTTTCCAGCCACACTAACCACCATTCCGTAATTACGCCCGTTATTCCCACTCCAATAAGTGTGAGCTCTAAAAGACACAAGAAAAAAAACAGCATAATAACTACTCGCATTTGGTAAATTGCATAGGATTGTATCAATTTTATCACTCACCTCTTTTATGGTTTAAAGGTCTGTAAGCCTAGTTTTCATTTTTATACTTCTTGTCTCTATCATAACATGTCGAATTTTGTAGTAAAAGAAAGATTTCTTCCGATGTAAAATGGTGGCTGACCTGTTTAGATCAGCCTCCGGACGTTTAGATTAGAATCTTTGTTTGAAGTTTCGCTTTCAGCTTTTCCAGCATGTCTTTTGTCATGGATGATAAATCATAGGCTGCGCTAAAGCCCCATTCTTCAATGGCTGCTGAAGGATCAATTGAGTCCGGCCAGCTATTAGCAATGGCTTGACGAGTCGGATCAACAGCATAGTTCATTACAAATTCAGGAATATGCTTTCTTATTTCTGCTGCAACCTGCTCAGGCTCGAAGCTCATCGCCGTTACATTAAAGGCGTTGCGGTGTTTTAATCGAGCCGGCTCTGCTTCCATTAAATCGACAATCGCTTGAAGGGCATCCGGCATATACATCATATCCATATACGTTCCTTTATCAATAAATGATGTATAGGTTTTATTTTTAATTGCTTCATAGTAGATTTCTACCGCGTAATCAGTTGTACCCCCGCCCGGTGGCGTAACATTGGAAACCAGACCCGGAAAACGAACCCCTCTTGTATCTATCCCAAAACGTGTGAAATAGTAGTCACATAGAAGCTCGCCTGCCACTTTATTAACACCGTACATCGTCGTTGGACGCTGAAGGGTATCCTGCGGTGTTAATTTTTTTGGCGTATCCGGACCAAACGAACCGATTGAACTGGGTGTAAAAAACTGAGCTCCATGCTCTCTAGCAACCTCAAGCGCATTCACGAGGCCACCCATATTCAAGTTCCATGCAAGCTGTGGTGACGCCTCTGCTTTTGCTGAAAGCAAGGCTGCCATATGCATGATCGTATCGACATTATACTTTTTCGCTGTATCATACATTTGCTGGGCATCCGTTACATTCAAAAGCTCAAATGGGCCCTCGTCAACCACTTCTTTGTCAGCCGTTCGTATATCTGACGCTATAACATTATCAGCACCATATTCCTTACGAAGCTTTGTGATTAATTCTGAACCAATTTGACCCAGCGCTCCCGTAACTAATATTCGCTTCATATCATCATTCCTCCTCTAGTTTATCGCGATTGAAACACAAGAGCCTTTACCATCTTAAAAGAACAAGTGTCCTCTCAGTAAAAACACTCATGTTTAACAAATCCTTTATATACATATAATTTATCATAAATTGATCAAAATGTTTATACTGAGAGGACATTTATCGCTTGAAATTTTTCTTTACTTAACGAGAAATAATGAGCTCCAGCCTCCTGTTCAATTTGATAACGTTTTCCTCCATTTCTCTCTATATACTATGAAAACTGCCATCAATTCTTTAATGCTGCAGAACGCTTGTTAAAGAAAATTAACCACCTTAATTAAATTAGCTGTAGTTTACCAAAAAAAATACACCACTCTCCTTTTTGAGCGGTGTAAAAAATCAGTTTCTCACTGGCTAACAAATGATTAATTTCTTCTTTCTCCATCAATTCTTTAAATAACATTACCAATATGTAGACTTATAAATTCGGTAAACTAATAAAAAATTGCATTATGTTTAATAGTAGCTGTTTTTCATCAGACACTACTTATTTGATTTCAAAACTTACTGAAATCCTCACCTTCCAATTCTTTTCATCTGCTTCATAATGGTAAGCCAAATTTAAAGCTCTAGCAGCTCAATTTCTGATCGTACAGTAAAGCCTTCTTTTCTAAGCAACGCTGTTGCAACACCTTCCCCAGAATTGGTCTCGTTTTGAAAGGTACCATTGTATATCTCCATTGATCCTCAAGAAGGACTATTTTCTTTTAAAACAACATCCGTTACATGGTGTTCTTTAGCTAGTTCAAGTGTTTGATAGGCCCCTTTGATATAAAGATCTTTAACATCCCGTCCTCCATATTCAACAACTCTTGCTTTACCAATGAGCACATCTTTTCCTGAGCCGCCAATAATCTCAGCTGGCGGCCTTGGCGTAGAAAACCCTCCTAACAATTCGGGACATACTATCATTGCTTTCTTTTTATTAACTAGCTCCTGAATCCTGTGATCAAGACGATCTGTTCCGTTATAGCGACATTTCAAGCCTGCAAGACAAGAACTGACGAGAATCATTCGGTAGGACCTCATTTCTATTCACTTTTTTAAATTGTTCACCTACTATCCATATTTAACTTTTCGACATATTTATTTTATTTCCTTCATATAAATAATTGCTGGTTTACTCCTCTTTTTAGTTCGTAAAACAAATCCTTCAGATCTGTATGTAATCAAATAAAACAAAATTTTGAAATAACTTTCACAAAACGTGTTGACAAATCATACTGATATGGTAGGATTAATTCCAACAACTGAAAAACGCTTATCGAGAGCGGCTGAGGGACTGGCCCTTTGAAGCCCGGCAACCTGTGAAAGCAAGGTGCTAATTCCAGCAAAATGGAAATTTCATTTTGGGAGATAAGGTGCTGAAAAACTTTGACGCGCCTTTCCCCAAGATCACAGGGAGAGGCATTTTTCATTAAAGGGGGCGAATGATTTGACAGCACCAGAGTGGGAAGAGGTAGTGGAACATCTTGAAGAAATGATTAAAACAGTAAAATTCGGATCCATCACCTTAATTGTTCAAGATGGAAAAGTAGTTCAGATTGAAAAGAATGAAAAGGTTCGCCTCCAATCATATAAATCACGCTGACTAGACAACTAGAGGCGGTCCTTCACCAATCCATGGTGGGGGACCGCCTTTTTTACGAAAGGAGATCATGTAAACATGGCAACTGCAGTAACGTATAATGACTGGCGTTTCATATCAGACACCTTTGACATCCAAGATGGAACAAAAGGTGCTCGTTCAGTACTAGAGTGGGCGTACAGTGTTTATCAATCTGAAAAAATAGTCTATGCATCTAGTTTTGGTGCTGAAGCAATCGTCTTGATTGATCTTATCCAGCAAATCAAACCAGATGCACATATCGTATTTTTGGATACTGGCTTACATTTCCCAAACACATATGATGTGATTGACCAAATTGAAAAACGTTTCCCTTCACTCCAAATTGAACGAAAACAGCCGGCACTTACAGTGGATGAGCAGGCACAGGAATATGGATCTGCTTTATGGAAACGAGAACCGAATCAATGCTGCAATATTCGAAAGGTCATTCCATTGCGGGAAGCACTGACACCAAGGGAAGCATGGATTTCAGGATTGCGCAGAGAACAATCTCCAACCCGTGCACATACTGAGTTTTTAAATAAAGACGATAAATTTCAAAATATTAAAATCTGTCCACTGATTCACTGGACATGGGATGAGGTCTGGGCCCACATAAAAGAAAAGGATCTTCCATATAATCAGCTGCACGATCAAGGATATCCGAGCATTGGCTGTTTTCCTTGTACAAAGGCAGTGGGAGTCGACGGCGACTCACGAGCAGGAAGATGGTCTGGCAATACCAAAACTGAATGCGGCTTGCATTCAATGTAATAGGAGGTCATCACGGTGCTCACAATCATTGCCATTTCCACAGGATTCTTTTTTGCGATGAACATCGGTGCGAGCGGGGCTGCAGCATCCATGGGCATTGCCTATGGCTCAGGTGTAATCAAAACCCGACTAATCGCATTGGTTTTATGCGCGATAGCGGTCTTCTTTGGCGCTTGGCTCGGTGGCGGTGAAGTCGTGAAGACCATCGGTAGCGGCATCGTTCCAAGCAGTACTTTTACGACAGCTATTGCGGTCATCGTACTCGCTTCCGCTGCCCTATCCTTGTTTTTAGCAAATATTCTTGCTATCCCGCTTTCAACAAGCGAAGTGACAGTCGGCTCAGTTGTAGGAGCTGGAATCGTATATCAATCAGTCTTTGCAGATAAACTTTTATGGATCATGTTTTTTTGGTTATTAACACCGCTAGTTGCTTTTTTAGTGGCCATTCTTGCCACCAAGGTGTTAGCGGTACCCTCAGTCAAAAAATGGATCGCAGCACCAAAGGCTGCTCCTATTTTAGCCATTCTCGTCGTTGTAACTGGTTTATTTGAAGCATTTTCGGCAGGGATGAATAACGTAGCAAATGCGGTTGGTCCATTAGTAGCAGCAGGTCTTCTCTCCACAAATAGCGGTATTCTCTGGGGAGGATTATTTGTCGCTTTAGGCGCCCTTGCCCTCGGTCATCGTGTACTTGAAACGAACGGCAAGAAAATCACCACTCTTCGATTAGAAGAAGGGTGCGTCATTTCAGGAACGGGTGCAGGGATCGTGACGACAGCATCGCTTTTTGGAATCCCGGTTCCATTAACACAAATCACGACCTCTTCCATTATTGGGATTGGTTTTGCCAAACACGGCCGAGCTGTACTCAAAAAGGACATTGTCGTTCAAATGCTTACGGTTTGGATCGTTTCACCAGTAATCTCTATGGTGCTTTCTTACACCATTATTCAGCTCATCATTGAAAAAAATGTATATCCAGTCATCGCCATGATCGGCGTTATTATTTCTATATTCGGCATCTTGTTTTTAATGAGACGTCCAACAGCAACTGTGACTGCCGCTCCATCAAATGAAGCAAATGAATTTAAACTAGTGAAGAAAGGTTGATGAAAATGGCTTTACCAACACCTCATGGAGGAAAACTAATCCAAGCATTTGATCCATCTTATGATCTAACATCCGTTCAAAAGGAAATCTCAATTGATGCCATTGCTTTAAGCGATCTTGAATTAATTGGAGTCGGGCTATTTAGTCCATTAACCGGCTTTTTAGGCCAATCAGATTATGAATCTGTCGTCAATACAATGAAACTAGCAAATAATACTGTTTGGTCCATTCCAGTAACACTTCCTGTATCTTATGAAACAGCCGATACACTTGTGGTTGGTGAAAAAATAAAGCTTTCTCATGAAGGTGAAGTATATGGGGTCATTACTGTTTCCGATTGGTATGAACCAGATCTAAAAAAGGAAGCACGGGAAGTATATCGTACTGAAGACCTTGCTCACCCAGGAGTGAAACGATTATTCGAACGCGGATCGGTTTATGTAGCTGGTGAAGTGACACTTGTGAAAAAACCCGAAAAAGGCGTCTTTGGAGATGTATGGCTGGAGCCAAAAGAAACACGTGCTCTCTTTGAAGAAAAAGGATGGAAAACCGTTGTTGGCTTCCAAACAAGAAACCCCGTTCACCGCGCGCATGAATACATTCAAAAAGCAGCGCTCGAAACCGTTGATGGATTATTTCTAAATCCTCTTGTAGGTGAAACAAAATCGGATGATATTTCAGCGGATGTTCGACTAAAAAGCTACCGCGTTTTATTAGAAAACTATTATCCAAAAAAGCGTGTTCAGCTTGGGGTCTACCCTGCAGCAATGCGCTATGCCGGTCCTCGTGAAGCAATCTTCCATGCGATTGCGCGCAAAAACTTTGGGTGCACGCACTTTATCGTTGGCCGCGATCACGCAGGTGTCGGCGACTACTACGGCACATATGATGCACAGTACATTTTCAGCGAATTTACAGAAGAAGAGCTTGGCATTAAACCCCTATTCTTTGAACACAGCTTTTATTGCAATAAATGTGAAGGAATGGCTTCTGACAAGACATGCCCACACGGCAAGGAAGACCGCGTGATCCTATCTGGAACAAAGGTACGTGAAATGCTTCGCTCTGGCATCCTCCCTCCTTCTACGTTCAGCCGTAAAGAAGTTGTAGAGGTGTTAATCGAAGGACTAAAAGAAGAAGCAACAGTGTAAGGAGGCAAATAAATGACAAACTCAACAAATGTAACGTGGCATGAAACAACCATAGCAAAAGAAGATCGACGTGTTCAAAACGGACATGGCAGCTATGTGCTTTGGTTCACCGGCCTATCAGGCTCAGGAAAATCAACGATTGCAAACGCCGTTTCGAATGAATTATTTCGTTTAGGGATCAACGAATATGTCCTCGACGGTGATAATATCCGCCATGGACTAAATAAAGATCTAGGGTTTTCAGATGAAGATCGCACAGAGAATATTAGGAGAATCGGCGAAGTGGCTAAGCTGTTCGTGGATAGCGGCAAGGTTGTCACAACTGCATTCATATCCCCTTTCCGTTCAGACCGTGATCAGGTGAGGACATTATTCGAAAAAGGAGAATTTATCGAGGTATTTGTTGATTGCCCTTTAGAGGAATGTGAAAGGCGTGATCCAAAACAGCTTTACGTTAAAGCAAGACGAGGAGAAATTAAAGACTTTACAGGGATCGATTCTCCGTATGAAGCACCTGAACGGCCAGAAATCGTGATCAAGTCCGATCAGCTTAGCGTTCAGGAGGCAGTTAACCAAATTATTCAATATTTACGCAAACAAGACGAAATTCAGGAGGATTAATATGGCTTACGTAAAACAATGGGCAGAAAATGAAAAGTTAAATAAAACAGAGATTGCCAAGCTGGAAAAAGACGGATTGAAAATTATTGATGACATTCCGTATTATGCAGAAAACGGATTTGATTCGATTCCAAAGGAACAGTGGGACTTGTTTAAATGGGCAGGACTTTACTTGCAGCGTCCGAAAGAAGACGGCTATTTCATGATGCGTGTTAATGTACCATCCGGTATTTTAACAAAACCTCAGGTGGAAACATTAGCTGGCATTGCAAAGGATTATGGACGTGGCGTCTTTGATATTACAACTCGTCAGGCTATTCAGTTCCATTGGCTGGAAATTCAGCAGATTCCAGATATTTTCAAACGATTAGAAGCCGTTGGACTATCCAGTGCCGGTGCTTGCGGAGACATCACACGCACGATCGTCGGAAATCCAATTACAGGTCTGGATCCTGATGAATTGTTTGATACGAGCGCCATTGTAAAAGAAGTATACGACTACTTCCAGCGCAATGAAGACTTCTCAAACTTACCTAGAAAATACAAGCTTTCTATTAGCACCAACTTAAAAAACGCATCCAATGCAGAGATTAACTGCGCATCCTTCACTCCTGCTGTCAAAGTCATTGACGGCGTAGAGAAGAAAGGCTTCCATTTAAAGGTTGGAGGCGGTTTATCAGCACGCCCTTACTTGGCACAAACTGTTGATGCTTTTATTGATCCGGAGCGCACGCTAGAAGTAGCTATTGCTGTCACAACGATTTTCCGTGATTACGGCTATCGTGAAAAACGCCATCTTGCTCGTTTGAAATTCCTCATTGCTGATTGGGGCGTTGAAAAATTCAAAGAGAAGCTGGAAGAATTCACGGGTCCTCTTCCTTCTAAAGGTGAAGAGCCAGTTGAGGAATGGAACGCAGGTTATTTCTATGGTGTTCATGATCAAAAGCAGGAAGGACTTAAATTCCTTGGCTTCAATGTACCAGTAGGACGATTGGATGCTGAAGAGGTATTTGAACTTGCACGTATCTCGGGGAAATACGGAAATGGTGAAATTCGCACATGTAATTCACAGAATTTAATCATTCCAAATGTTCCTGCTGAAATGGTCGATGAGCTGCTTGCTGAACCGATTTTTGAACGTGTTACCATTAATCCAAACTCCTTTATGGGTCATGCGGTTTCCTGCACAGGGATCGAATATTGCAACTTGGCGCTTGTTGAAACAAAAGAACGGATGAGACATGTTGCACTGGAATTGGATAATCGAATTGAATTAGATGTACCTGTTCGTATGCATATGGTCGGCTGCCCGAATTCTTGCGGCCAGCGACAAATCGCTGATATCGGCTTGCAAGGGATGAAGGTTCGAAACAAAGAGAAACAAATGATTGAAGCTTACGAGATTTATGTTGGCGGCACATTAAACGCTGGCGGTCAATTTAACGAAAAACTTAAAGGAAAAATACCTGCAGAAGAATTAAATGATGTTTTAGTGAATCTGCTGCAGTACTTTAAGGCAGAAAAAAATGCAGGGGAATCCTTCTTTGATTTTGTACAACGTGTTGGTATTGATACTCTTCAAGTACAATTAGATTCTATTCTAGAACCAGCAGCATCATAATGGCTTACTTGTATCGATTTGATGTATCCATAGGAGAAAAAAATGTAATAGCCGTCATTTATGCAGATGACGATGAAGGTGCATTTCAGCATTTGGATGTAGAATTAGAGAAATTTTACCTAAAAGAGCCAGATGTAAATGAGATCACGCTTCGTGAGAAGAAACGAATTGTTAAAAAGAGCGGATTTATCCTCGACGAAGACGAGAAAGGGTGGTAAAACGATGGTTGGAACAGTCTATTTGGTGGGTGCGGGTCCTGGAGATCCAGATTTAATTACGGTAAAAGGATTACGCTGTCTCCAGCAAGCAGATGTGATTCTATACGATCGTTTAGTAAACCCTGTACTGCTGGAGCATGCAAAAAAAGATGCACAGCTTGTCTACTGCGGTAAACTCCCGCATTTTCATACAATGAAGCAAGACACAATCAATCATTTCCTTGTTAAATATGCAAAAAAAGGACTTAATGTTGTACGATTAAAAGGCGGAGATCCCTTCGTCTTTGGCCGTGGCGGAGAAGAAGCTGAAGAATGCGCCAAAAATGATGTACCATTTGAAATTGTTCCCGGCATCACTGCAGGTATTGCGGCAAGTGCTTATGCAGGAATTCCAGTTACACACCGCACGTTGAGTAAAAGCTTTGCATTTATCACTGGGCATCAAGCTGCTGATGACAAAGAAGCTGAATACCAGTGGTCGCATCTCGCCAAGGCGGTTGATACAATCTGCGTGTACATGGGAGTCTCTCACCTTCCCAGCATTACAAAGCAATTAACACAGCATGGAAAATCACCGCACACCCCTATCGCACTTGTACATTGGGGAACATTGAGTGAGCAGCGCACAGTTGTCGGCACGTTGGAAACTATTGTAGAATGTGTGAAAGAAGCAAAAATTCAGAATCCAAGTATGATCGTGATCGGAGAGGTCGTTCGTCTCCACCATAAGCTGAACTGGTTTAATGAAGAAATTGCCCCAAATCTTCCAGCCGCTCATGGATAAATCGAGAAAGGAGTCTTCCTGATGAAAGCTATTTTATACATTGGACATGGTACACGCTCCAAAGAAGGGGCAGCAGAAGCAAAGCAATTTTTAAGCAGCGTCATCAACCGGATCGACGCACCCATTCAGGAAATCAGTTTTTTGGAGCTGACAAAGCCTTTTATTGACGAAGGCTTTGAACGCTGTGTAAAGCGAGGGGCGACAGAAATAACCGTCATCCCTCTTTTACTTTTATCAGCAGGACATTTTAAAGAGGATATTCCAAATGAGCTTGCACCTTTGCAAAAAAAGCATCCGCATATTCAAGTCAAAATGGCAGATGCTTTTGGTGTGCAAGGGCGAATTCTCGATGCTATTACCGAGCTTGTTAAGGATACAGCGAAAGGCGTAAATATTGATGATTCTCTGCTTATTGTTGGGAGAGGAAGCAGTGATCCCTTGATTCATGAAGCCTTCGCACAAATAAAAAAGGGGTTAGCAGATCGTCTTGGAATCAGCCTTGTTCATGTCTGTTATTTAGCTGCCGCCACACCGCGATTAAAAGAAGGTCTGGAAGCCATCTCAAACGAAGCTGCTGGCCGTGTAATTGTCATCCCTTACTTGCTTTTTGCCGGACTGCTTCTGGATGAAGTGATGGAAAGTGTTCATCACAGACAGCAGCAAGGACAAGCCATTATTTACACGGATGTCCTTAGCCGCCATCGGGTAATTCAGGATATTGTCATCGAACGTGTAACAGGAAAGGAACCGGCAGATGCAGCCTCTTATTATTGACTTGCATAAAAAAAACATTGTCATTGCTGGGGGTGGGAGAATTGCCGCTCGCAAAGCAAGAGTGCTGGGTGCAGAGCAAGCCACTATTACGTTTATTGCACCCGAAATCTCTAAAGAGGTCTATGAGCTTTCCCGGGATAAAGGCTATTCCCTTATCCACCGAAAAGCTGAGCCTTCTGATTTTGCAGAAGCCATGCTTGTGATTTTGGCAACGAATAACCGGGAAGCAAACCGTACATTATGCCAATCTCTTCCCCCCCACCAGCTCGTGTGTGTGGTAGATGAGTCGGGTGAAGGAAATGTCACCTTCCCTGCCACTGTCAGACGGGGACATTTACAGGTTGCTGTTACATCAAACGGCTCAAGCCCAAAGCTAACGCGAAAGCTTAAAAAAGAACTGGAAGCACAGTTTGATTCATCCTGGGAACCCTACACAGCTTTTTTAGGTAGAAGCCGAGAGCTTATTAAGAAGCTCCCCCTTTCTTTTGAAGAAAAAAGCGAGCTACTGCTAGAGTTATTGGAGGATCAATATCGTCTTAGCGAAGAAGCTCAAGAAACGATCTGGAGAAAATTGCAATCCTTTCAACAAAATCAAATCGTTAAGTAAAAGGAGACGTTTGATTCATACGGATCCAGGAAAATGATTTGAAGGTCTTTTCTTTTCTTTCGCATTTCCTTGCGGCTTAATGAAGTAAGGTCTGTCCCCTCAAACGATACGATTCCGGCAGTCGGTTCGTCTAAACGAAGTATTGCTCTTCCGGTCGTTTACTTTCCACAGCCGGATTCTCCCACAATACTAACAGTCTCTCCTTCATAAATGGTAAAACTGATATCAACTACCGCTTTTACATGGTTAGTCGAAGGCTTCTCTACTTTACCTAATGGCATTTATCAGCTGCATGATGTAACCATGACGGAATAATGATTGTAAAAACAAAAAGCTGCCGGGAGCCTTTGGCAGCTTTTTGTTTTTACTTGTATTTAGTATGAATACAACAAACCCGACCTAGCGCACGCTGCTAAGCCGGGGCATTTAAAACAATTATGATTCAATTAATTGATGATTGACAGTTCTTTCCCAACTTTTTCATAAACAGCTAATGCCTGATCCAGCATTTCTTTTGTATGAGTGGCCATCGGCATATTTCTCACGCGGCCTGTACCTTGAGGAACGGTTGGGAACACGATTGATTTTGCGTAAACCCCTTCTTCTCTAAGTCGTTTGCTGAATTGCTGGGTAAGCTTCTCTTCCCCTATAATACATGGTGTAATAGGCGTTTCGCTTTTACCAATATCAAAGCCTAATTTGAGCAGACCTTCCTTGAGGTAACGGCCATTCTCCCATAACTGATCATGCAGCTCCGTGCTATCCATGATCATTTGAACGGCTGCTGTAATGGCTGCCGTGTCTCCAGGAGGTAAAGCCGTTGAAAAAAGAAATGGACGGGAACGGACTTTTAACCAGTCAATCAAATCCTTAGATCCAGCTACATATCCTCCAACAACGCCGATTGCTTTTGATAGAGTGCCGATTTGGAAGTCGATCTCTTTTGACAGACCAAAGTGCTTAACGGTTCCAGCTCCTTTGCCCATTACGCCGGATCCGTGTGCATCATCAACATAAGTGATGAGGTTAAATTCCTTTGCAATCTCCACAATTTCAGGAAGCTCTGCTAGATCTCCATCCATTGAAAACACGCCGTCAGTTATAACCATCACTTTATTATATAAACCTGATTCAGCTGCCTCTTTTGCTTTTGCCCGTAAATCGTCCATATCAGAGTGATTGTAACGAATAACCTTTGCCTTTGAAAGGCGGATGCCATCAATGATTGACGCATGGTTCAATTCATCAGAAAGAATGGCGTCATTTTTATCCATCACACCTGAAATTGCTGCCATATTGCAGTTAAAACCAGATTGATAGGCAATAGCTGCTTCTGTCCCTTTAAATTCTGCCAGCTTTTCTTCGAGCTTCACGTGAAGATCCATGGTTCCATTAATCGTACGAACTGCTCCGGCACCAACGCCATATTGATCAATCGCATGTTTAGCGATTTCTTTTAGATGATCATTTGTTGCAAGGCCAAGGTAGTTATTTGAAGACAAATTAATAAGCTCTTTGCCACTAATTTTTATTACGGGGCCATTTGGACCTTCTACTGGATCGATTTCATTGTATAGTCCGCGATCCCTTAAATCGTTCAGGTTGTCCTGTAAAAATTGATCTAATTTTTTCACTTTCTTTATTCCTCCTTCGTTTTCCAATGCATACAAGACGACATTTGTCCTCCTCACACATACACCATTATCTAAAAATCATTTATTTATTAGTATTTAACTCGGTAATATTTTATCATGTTTACTTGATACGGACAACGAATCAAGTAAACAATTGATCCGCTTAATAAAATAAATGGCTGTTCAAACGCAAAAAAGAATCGGCTAACGCTAACCCTTTTCTGTTCATTTCCAGTCACATTAAACGACTATTAAATTCATAATTTTAAGGGATTTTCCTGTTTTCCAATCCTGAAGTACAGCATATCAAATCCATTCATATTACTTGTTTTATGGTTAGCTGTATTACTTTTATGCATAAAGCCTATTAATATGATATGGTAGAAATACAAAAAGGAGGGATCAAGATGAACCGTTTAACTACGATAACCTTGCTTGAAAAAGGAAAAAATAAAATCCTGCTCCAGCCTATTAGATTGGCTGTCCATCAGCCTTGTTCTATTATGGAAGCTGTCTCTCCAGCCAACGAACTTTATCATGTATATTTTTATAAGCAGCAATTCCTTGCCGCCAAAAAGGTGACCCGCTCAAGAAGGAGCAGTTATCTTGAACAGGCGTTTACAAAAGGAATTGTTTTTTTATGTCCTCATCCCGCTGCCACACTGCTATTAGTCAATCATGAGCATGTAAAGAACAGATCTCTCACTGACCTTCTGCAGTATGTGAAAAAACGCTTCTCACCGTTAGAGATAGCTCAGATCTTTAGATGCTTTGATTCACTTATTCAGCCGGATAAGCTGTTCAAGGTCATGCGTGAATCTTATTATGAGTACCGTCGTGAAGGGAAATGGGGCAAGGCTTACTCTGTCCTGCTAACGCTTGAAGAAGCCTTTCCTTCTCATGAATGGGTGACCCATACAAAGCGAGATCCAAGCTTTTCAAGTTATCACAAAATCTATCAAAGCATGGATCAGACCCTTTTAAAGAAAGACCCCTCCACTATGGAATGGCTATTATGGAAAAACAGATCCCATGCCCCATATCGATCGCTTTGGTTTAACACATTTGGATCTCAGTCATCACACACAATAGCCGTATTCTCTCTTCTTTATGAGCAACAGTTAACGAATGACACCTCTCTCGCAACACATTTTCTCGAAACTGCCAATCATCTCTTTACACAAACCGAGCTAACGCAAATCCTGCTTCAACTGGCATCTGATCCATCTGCTTCGGCCTCCATTTTGCGGCAAGCATTTCGCCAGGCGGTCAAATTGCATGCGTGGGATGATGCAATGAAGACATTCATCGATCATCCATTTCCACTGGAACTGCAGGATATAAAATGTCTTACAGAAGCCATTCCGCATGTGAAGTGGGACAATCCCCAGTTACCGCTTGAGAAATTAAGTCGCACGCTTGTACCCGTTTTAAAAAATCAAAAGAAGGATTTAGATATGATCTTAACTGCATGCATTCCAATTCTAAGTCGATCTCATGATCTGCACGATCTGCTCCATTGGCTTAAACCACTAAACGATCATCAATGCAAACTGCCGGTGCAGCAAACCTTGCAGCAGCTCTCCCATTATGCAGAAGATCCAGATAAGCAATTTCAGGCTGGTGAACTTTACTACAAGCTTGGTTTGAAAAAAGAAGCCATTGACTCTTTTAACTGGGAAATAGAGCTCCATCCTGACGATCCATCACCAGTTAGGCGTCTCTGCTCTCTTTATCATGAATTAGGTCAGACTGATGAAGCCGCTGTATACCAGCAGTTATTAAAAAGCATGTAGGATAAGAGCTGAGAAGGGAAAAAGGGATATACGGTCACTTTGTGGTACATTTATAGCAGGAACTTATTGCTAAAGGAGATTGTTCACAATGACCACACAAACGGATGAGAAAAAAACCATTCAATGGCGGGCATTTATTCACCTTTTACGTCAGCTTGCCTGGCCAAAATGGGTAACATTTTTTGCTTTATTACTCACTTTAATTGAGACAGGTGTTAGTTTAATTATCCCTCTTGTAACAAGGGATCTTGTTGATACCGTGTCATCCACATCCATCAGCTGGTCTACTCTTGGACTGCTGATCGGAGTTTTTTTAATACAAGGGATAACCGGCGGCGTCTCGTTTTACCTGCTTACCTATATTGGTGAAACGATTGTTGCTAACTTACGTAAAAAGCTTTGGCACCATATTTTGCGCCTTCCTGTCCCTTATTTTGATCGCCATGAATCAGGTGAAACGATGAGCCGTGTCACACAGGATACTGCCACGTTAAAGCAGCTTATTGCAGGACATCTCGTTACGTTTGTATCTGGGCTGATTTCGATTATCGGTTCGGTCATTCTTCTCCTTTATATTGATTGGAAAATGACACTTATCCTGCTAATCGCTGTGCCTGTTTCACTCGTTATCATGATGCCGCTTGGCCGCATGATGTATAAAGTGTCAAAAGCCGTGCAGGATGAAATGGCCTCTTTCTCCGGTTTATTGGGTCGTGTCCTATCAGAGATTAGACTTGTTAAAGCTTACAGTGCAGAAGAAAAAGAGACGCTCAAAGGGACATCTGGCATTCAGTCACTTTTCCGATTCGGCTTAAAGGAAGCCCGTATTCAAGCCGTAATCACACCTTTTATGACCTTTATTATGATGGCGCTGCTTGTCGTAATACTGGGATATGGCGGAATTCAGGTGCAGTCAAACCAGCTATCGGCCGGAGACCTGGTCGCCATTATTTTTTATTTATTCCAAATTGTCGTCCCGTTTACTCAAATGGCTACCTTCTTCACAGCATTCCAAAAAGCAGTTGGTGCCACTGAACGAATTCAAGAGATATTGGATGTTGATATTGAAAAAATATCAAAACGAGAAAAAATCAAATGGGAGCAGCAATCCCTTCATTTTGAACAGGTTGATTTTCATTATGAAAATAGAAAATCCATTCTGCATAACCTCTCTTTTGATGTTCCTTATGGAAAAACGACCGCTTTTGTCGGACCAAGCGGTGGCGGGAAAACCACTATTTTTTCTCTTGTTGAACGCTTCTACTCTCCATCCTCTGGGACGATACAGCTTGGAGAAAGAGATCTATCAAGCTTCCATTTATCAGCTTGGAGAAGCGGCATCGGCTACGTATCTCAGGAAAGCCCGCTTATGTCAGGAACAATCAAAGAAAATATTTGCTATGGAATTGAGCGGGAAGTGGATTTAGAAACGATTCGAGCTGCTGCCAAGGCTGCGAATGCGGCTGATTTCATCGAAAATCTGGAAAAAGGATATGAAACGGAGGTTGGAGAAAGAGGCATTCGTCTGTCTGGCGGACAGCGTCAGCGTATTACGATTGCACGTGCACTTATTCTCGATCCGGAGCTTTTACTTCTGGATGAAGCTACATCCAACTTAGACAGTTCATCTGAGATTTTGGTACAGGAAGCATTACAGCGCTTAATGACCGGTCGCACAACACTGGTCATTGCACATCGACTATCAACAGTTCTACATGCCGATCAAATTATTTTCATTGAAAATGGTCATGCTACGGGTATTGGTACTCATGATGAACTGTATGCAACACATGAACTGTATCGTCAATTCGCCCAAGGACAATCTTTGCTTGGCCAGGATCCGAGTTCCATTTCATAATCAGCTTTAAAGCAACACAAAAAAACCATTTTTCAAGGCAGCATAAACGTTTTAACACATTTCTTTTGATAAACTGGATGTATGATCGATTCAGGAGGTAAGAAATGTGAAGAAAATAATCACGCTGTTATTTATGTTTACCATCATCTATTCAGCACCTCCACTAGCCTATACTGGGTGGGCGGAAACAAACACACTTGAATCACGGACCGAATATGAAATAACAGGAAAACGTTTGATGGCAGCAGCTGCAGAGCCTATTTATGAGGAATCCTCTTCCACCAACTCTGTTATCATGCCTATCGCGATCGTCGTTTTACTCATCATTGCTATTGGCGCAACCGTCTACTTTATTCGGAGTAAAAAATAGTATTTTTTCGGTTTTATTAGGACATTGCCAGAATCCTATTCTCAGCAGCGGGCAGAGCGCTGCATCGTGATCTTCCTCGAGCAAGCTATTTTTTTCTACCACTTTACATTTTTCCGGGCTGTCTTTCACCTGCAAAGACAGCCCTTTAATGATTTAATCAGACTGTTCCCTCCTTTTTGTGTTGCAATAGCTGCTGATCTAGGACAGGCAGCGCATTCATATCAATGGTTTCCAACACATAATCTCTCATTTGAACGATCGTTTTGCGATGAGTTAGCGGTGAACCCTCGGCCGCAAATTGTAAAGCATCCAGCATAGCGATGATGACGGAAACATCTTCTTTTCCATAGTGACGCAGCTGATAAAAGGTTCCATGCAGTATCTCTTCATAAGACTGAAGGGAAAAACGGATGTAGGGAACTTTTTCACTATCAATACATACCCAGTCACGAGTTGGAAGATGACTGATATTTCCAAGCAACCTGCCTAAGTGCCGAATACAATCATTTGCTGTGTTTGGATCATTAATTCCAGGAGAGATTGCACGCAAGGCCACTTCAACCATTTTTTGAAATGCGAAAATCGGATCCTGATCAATGTCCCTTTCCCTTCCAACCATAAAACATCCGCACAGGTCGATCTCTTTCACTTCAGGAATGCGATCGCTGTCCACATATACAGTTAAAAGCGGACTCATACGATGGACAAAAGAGCCGATGGGCATGTTTACTCTAATAAATAGTTTATGTTTTTTTGCTAACGCCAGCAGCGCATCATAATTCACAAACTGAATGTACCCGTATTTACCAGCTTGTACTTGATAACTTGAGTCTGGTACTTTCCATTCTGCTTCATGAAAAAGAGAAACCTTGTCCTTTTTTTGAAGATTTAGGTAATAGTCAATCACTCGATCCGCATCATTAGATAATTGCTCGATCAGACTGCTTACTTGAATACTGGTCGCTACTTGGTGAATGAAAACAGCAAAATAAACGAGACAAATCGTTGCTAGGACCACACCTACTGCTGCTGCAATCACCGGTTCATCCGGCTGTGATTCTCGCATCAAAATTAAAGAAAGGGTGGGATAAATAAATCCCCCCATAAAAACTCCCAGCACTCTAAGAGTTAATTGATCTGTAATAAAATTTTTAACCGTTCTCGGCGAGTACTGAGAAGAATAGGTGGTCAACACCACCATAATTGTAGAAAACGTAAAGGTTGTCATCGTCAATAAAGAAGCTGACAGTCCAACAAGGATGGTTTGAGCAAGCGGCACAGATGTGAGAAGAATCGGAGGAAGAAAGCTTTCCAACTGTGATGACCAATGAATATCAACCGCAGCAACCCCTCCAGCTAAGCCCGCAGCGAGCAAACTGTAGATAGCCGGGATTAACCATACTTTATCTTTTAACTTCAACACCCATCCCTTCACCATACTCATTCTCCTTCGTTTTTCATGTTTCAAATGTTTTTCTTATACAATCTAAGCTTTCTTTACCCATTAATAAGGAAAATAGAAACCCTTTTTAAAATAGGCACTATAAAAAAACTGCTGATATCCACCTCAGCAGTTTCCTGTCCTCCCTCTTACATCAATTAATTTTCACACCCCTAAGAAGCTACATCCCGATCAGATTTGCCAATATTTAAAGTACCAACATGTGCAAACACATTGAACATAAATAAAATCACACCTAAAATAACGAGGAGAGAGCCGCCAATTACGACAGGCATCAATGCCATATTTCCAGTAATAATCTCCACTGCAAGCCCGCCCTGCATCACTGGAACACCAATGTTATGAAGCCAGAATTGTGTTTTAGCAAGCTTCGTATTGCCTGCTCTCGGATAGAAATGATAAACAAGTCCAAACAATGCCATTGATACCCAGCCAAGCAGATTAATATGTGCGTGAACCGACGTTAGACGAAAATCCTGCATGATGCCCATGACCAGACCCATCAAAACGCCAATTGTAAAATAAACGGCTGCTACCTTTAAAAATCTTTGCCCCATATCGTCCTTTCCTCCTTTTATTTGTTCAAGAATCAATATCTAATCATATAATTAGATATTTACTTCTTTAAACCTTTATATAATTATAATTTTCAATTTATTTAAGTTGATGATAACTTACATAGGTACAATTTGAATAAAGACCCCTGCTGCATCAACCTGAAATGATGGATTCTTCTATTTGTTCTTGAATGGATTGCTGGATCTTATTTATTTGTTCAAAATCCATTGCCTGAATATAGATTGTTTCCAATTCATCATGCAAATACTTGGCTTGCTTCAAATAGGCGGTTCCTTCTTGCATTTTTTTATTGTAGCGTTCGCGAATTTCTCCGATTATTTCAGCATTCACTTCATCGGTGCCAGGTGTAACTAATTTTTCATACATATCAAGAATTTCATCTCCGTCCCGTTCCGGAAAATATTCATGAGGGGCTGTACTATCAAAAATCGCAAAGCCAAGCTCTCGAACAATCACCATATCCAGGCTCTCCGGATCAAATCCACAATGGTACACTTCCACATCAAGACCACGCTCTTCAGCTGTTTTGGCTAACCTTTTCAGCAAAGTGGATTTACCTGTTCCAGGGCGCCCCTTTATGAAGTATCGTTTTGGCAGCTCATGTGTCAGGTTAGGGATATAATCGACCGCTCCCTTCGGAGTAGCCGCCCCTAAAAAGCGATGGTAAACAGCAGCTGGTTTGTTTAATCGAACATTTCCAACCAGCTGCTGTATATAGGAAGCAGCGAGGTGATCTGCAGCTTGTATGTCGAACTGATTAATATAAATCTCTTCCCATTCATCATGAATGGCTAATGCTTCAGCAAATGATCGATACGCTTCTTGAAAGCATTTATCAATTTTCTGATTGTAGCTCACCACTTCTTCTGCATGCGCCTGAAGCTGTTGACGATCCCATGCCTCACCAAGGTTTACATACTCTTCTTTTGCACCAGGTGCTTTTGGCTCTAATATATGAGGAGCAGTACCGTCTACAATTCCTACACCTAATGAAGGAATGATCACACCATCTAATGAGTCAGGATCAGATGAGCAATGAATCCATTCGATATCATAGCCTCTTTCCAGCCATGCATGCCCCACCTGTTTCATAATCGTAGATTTTCCTGTTCCTGGGCCGCCTTTCATGATCCATAGCCGTTGAAGTGAGGATACATTTGAATCGAAAAAGTGATGAAACCCTTTCGCCGTGTTGCCTCCTGCGAAATAATGTCGTATTTTACCTGACATGTTTCATTCCCCCCCGTTAATTCAGCATACATACTATGTATATGAGGAATGTTTTAAAATATGCATTCATTAAAAAGGTGGCACGTCATACTAAAAGATGTGTTAAATACAGAAAAAAGCTTGTAGAGAAACGAGTTGTTTCTCTACAAGCTTTTTGCGTTTTCCGATGGGTGATGACGATGACGGGTTAGTGAAGCTCCGTTTCCATCAATTAATCGTTGAAGGAGCAACGTGCACTGCGGCAAAGAAAGATTTACGATTGAACCAACAAAAAGGGCTGTGATAATTGTTCCCACACCGATAGGTCCACCAAGACCCCAGCCAATTGCCAGCACAACTAGTTCAATTCCTCTACGAACTTTGCTAATGCTCCAGCCCGTTTTCTCGACGATCATCATCATGACTGTATCTCTAGGTCCCGCACCAAGATTAGCTGCGACATAAATACCGACTCCGTACCCCATCACAATGACACCTGCTAAAAAGACGGCAATGACACCTGGCATAGTGGATGGTTCTGGAATCAGCCAGTTAAATACATCAATAAAGATCCCGACAAGCAGCATATTTAAAACGGCTCCAATACGCGGAGGCTTCTTCGTCACGAGTACTGTACCTCCAATAATGACAATACCAAGCAAAATCGCCCATGTTCCCACGCTTAAACCAATCTGTTGATAAAGACCAACATGAAGTACATCCCAAGGACTAATCCCTAATCTCTGCCCCTTGATTGTCAAACTGATTCCAAGAGCCAGCACCATTATTCCTACCGTAAAAAAGAGCCAACGCAATACATAGGCTCGTTTCATTTTACATTCCTTCTTTCTAAATCATGCAAATCTCTTTCGATCAGCTAAATGATTATCTTCCACTTTACCACAATTTTCATGACTGAACATATTTAAAATCTATGTAAGCCATTACATCGAGAAAAAAATTTATTTCTATAAAATTGGGTTGTTTTTTTCTTAAAGCTCTATTAAAAGAAGCCTGATTCCATTTTAGGGAATCAGGCTTCTTTCTATAAAATCAATTAAACTGTCAAACCTTCTGGCGCGTCTTTAACGACTACAATGACTTTTCCTCGGTCCAGCTTATCTTCCAGGTTCTCAGCCTCTGAATCTGTGAAGCCCAGCTCTTGGAATTGGGCACGAAGCTCGTCCCCTTTTTTACGGAAAATATTTTTTGTCGCCGTGCCGAGACCCGTTTCAGCTACACCAACTGTATTTACATCTGCATTAGCCGCAACACGATCCGTACGATCGTCATCATGCGTGACAATATAGATATTTTCTTCGACTACACCCTTTGTTTTAATGGAGCTAACTGCATTTACAACCTCTTCATCATTTGAAAATTCCTTGTAAAATAAACCCATTGTTATCTCCTCCTAAAATAGTCTTTTAAAGTTGTCTACAGGGGAAATATTACCCGGCTGACAATGAGTCAAACATACGGGAATCTTTGAAACTTGAGATTATGAAATTAGTCCTACAATAGAGAGAAAGAATAAATGCTTACGCTGTAAGCATTTATTCTTTCTCTCTGTTCATGCTTATAAAATGAGCTGAAAATAAAAAAAGGTAAAAAGGCTTATATGCTCGTTCGCAATTATTGCAGCAGATCCGCCGCTTCCCCATTTGTTATTTTGAGAAGATCCTCCACACAGAGCTCGATTTGCATACCTATTTGTCCCGCACTCACAACAATCGTCTCATACTCTCTCGCTTCCTTAGCAACCCAGGTTGGATAAGATTTTTTCATTCCAATTGGTGAGCATCCTCCCCTGATATAACCCGTTTTTTCTTGAATATCCTTCACCGCAAGCATCTCTATTTTCTTCTCACCTGCTAGGGCGGCAGCTTTTTTCATACTAAGCTCTTGGTGTACTGGGATAAGAAATACGTATAGCCCACCGCTAGTCCCCTTGGTCACAAGTGTTTTATAAACCTCATTTACAGAACGATTAACCTTTGCTGCAACGGAAACTCCATCAATTTTCCCGTCACTTACGTCATATTCTGCCGTTTCATATATGATCTTTTCCCGATCAAGCTGCCGCATTGCATTCGTTTTGCCCTTGCTTCCCTTCCCCATACATACTCACTCCTTTATCAATGCTCTGTGTGTTTATTATAACGAAAATGACGAATAAATTGATCTCTAGTATTTTTTCTTAAAAGCCCAGAAATTTTACATCTTACAATTTTAGGTCTATGATTATTTAGGGAATCTAAAAAATATTTTACCAGAAAAAGGGAGTATAAGATGTCGACGATCACGAGAAATTCTGTTGAAAAGCTCGAGCTTAAAGTAGGACAAAAACGTAAGCTTGTCTTTCTTATTTGTCTTATTCTCGCTTTCAGCGTAATGAACGGAACCATGTTTAATGTGGCAATACCAGATATTTCAGCAGATTTTGCGCTTTCTCCTTCACAGGTCAGCTGGGTAATGACAGGTTATATATTGGTATTTGCCATAGGATCTTTAATGTACGGAAAGCTTGCTGATCTATTTCCAATCCGTACTTTATTTACAGTAGGTATTTCACTTTTCTCTTTAGGAGCATTTATCGGCTTCCTTTCACCATCCTTTGAAGTATTAATGGCAGCACGCGTTCTTCAGGCGATGGGGGGAGCAAGTATTCCAGCACTATCCTTTCTAATCCCGGCAAGATTTATGCCCTATGACAGAGGTAAAGTGTTTGGATATGTTGCTTCGACTGTTGCTTTTGCATCGGGGATCGGTCCCATTCTCGGCGGTTTGATCGGGGGTGCATTTAATTGGCGGTTTCTTTTTATTTTTTCAATGCTTGCCGTCCTATCCATCCCATTATTTCGTAAATGGCTGCCTCATGAGGAACGCAGAACAGGAACCATTGATTTACTAGGAGCCTTTCTAATTGCTACTTCGGTAGCGAGTTTGCTGTTTTTTATTACGTCATCTCAACGGAACATGCTGCTATCCTTCGTTGTCTTTTTCTCCTTATTTATTTGGCGCACAATCAAAGCAAAGGAGCCCTTTATTCAGCCATCCATTCTAAAAAATAAACGCTACACCGTCACCGTTATGGCAAGCTTCTTTGGCACAGCGGTATTATTTGGCCTTATTTTTGTCATTCCGATTATGCTGCGGGATTTAAATACGCTTTCGACCATCGGCATTGGACTCGTACTATTTCCAGGAGCGATTCTTTCTGGAGTGATCGGTCAATACGGAGGTAAATTAATTGATCAAAGGGGTGGTGTCCCGGTTGTGAAATTAGCGCTGGCTCTTGTCGCAGCCGGAACGCTGCTCATATCAATCTTTGCGGGTCGGGATGCCTGGATTATTTCTATCTGTATGGTTGTTGCCTATCTTGGATTTCCGCTTATTCAAAGCTCAACGGCTGATCTTCTATCCTCTACACTGGAATCTCATCAAAACGGGGTAGGAATCGGATTGTTTAATCTATTGAATTTCACGGCAGGGGCATTCTCAAGTGCTATTTTGGGTAGTATTCTTGAGATTGAAGAAGTAGCAACAAGATGGAATCCTCTTTCAAATACAGGTAATAATGTGATTTATAGCAACTTGTTTATAAGCTTAACGGTGGTTGCTGTAATAGCTGTTATTGCGTTTACAGTTCTTTATCAAAGAGCTGATCAGCAGTATTCAAACGAGAATACGTAATAATAGAAAGGCTGGCTCATCTAATTGGATGAGCCAGCCTTTTGTTTGTTGATTTTATAGCAATGGAGTATCAATAACATTTGTAAAAATAGAAAGGGTTATTAATCTGTCCATTTTCAAGTATTTGCAGGGGGTACTCAAAATTACAGCTTTAAATTCTTCAAAGCCTCTGCCAATGCATTATTGACCGGCTCATCCTTATTTTGCTTTTTCATGTAGTTTGCAACATCACGTTTTCCGGCTTTGCTATTATTGCTTTCTTTTCTTCGTTTTTCGAAAGCCGAAAGCTTTTCACGGTGTCCGCAAACACAGCTGAATGTTTGCCCTTCCCCTTCACCGCGAAGCTCGAGCTTCTTACGGCATACTGGACAGCGTGCATTCGTTTTTCTAGCAACGTTCTTGCGATGACCACATTCACGATCTTGACAGACAAGCATTTTACCTTTTTTTCCATTTACTTCAAGCATCAGTTTTCCGCAATCCGGACAATGGGTCCCGCTCATATTATCATGTTTATATTTTGCCTCGCTATTTTTAATTTCGCGGACGACTTGATTCGTAAAGGCTGTCATCTCGCTTAAAAACGCTTTTTGCTTTAGTGATCCTTTCGCAATCGCAGCAAGCTTCTGTTCCCACTGCGCCGTCAGTGCAGGTGAACGCAAGTCTTGAGGAACAAGTTCCAGCAGCTGCCGTCCCTTTGACGTCAAAATAATATCATGCCCGCGTTTTTCGATTAGGAAGCTATTAAAGAGCTTCTCAATAATATCAGCACGTGTAGCTACCGTACCGAGACCACCTGTTTCTCCGAGTGTTTGTACAAGCTCTTTTTTCTCATTTTTCATAAAGGCCTTTGGATTTTCCATAGCAGACAAAAGCGTTCCCTCGTTAAAACGTGCCGGAGGCTTTGTTTCTCCTTGAGTAAGCTCAATAGCCTGTACCGGGAAGCTCTGCCCTTTTGATACATTTGGCAATGTTTGAGATCTTGACTCCTCCTGCTGCTGATCTTCATCTTCATCATATTGATCAAAGACAGCCTTCCACCCGATAACAGAAGGGATTATTCCTTTAGCCGTAAAGGTTTCTTGTCCAATTGCTCCAGTAATAACCGTTTGCTCGTACTCGTGCGCCGGCAGCAGAACGGATACAAATCTCTTTGCAATCAAATCATACAGCTTCCACTCTTTATCACTTAAATTGCTTAGAATTAGACGTTCCTCCGTCGGAATAATGGCATGATGATCAGACACTTTCGCATCATTCACAAAGCGGCTATTTGCCTTGATCGGCTTTCTTAAAATTTTCGCAATATGCGGTGCATATGGCTGTACCTGCATGCCTTTTAAGCGATCAGCAATTGTTTCCACAATATCCGCAGAAAGATATCTAGAATCAGTTCTCGGATACGTAACAACCTTATGCTGTTCATAAAGTCTCTGCAGCGTAGAAAGTGTTTCCTTTGCCGTAAATCCGTAACGCTTATGGGCATCCCGCTGCAGCTCTGTTAAATCATATAATGCAGGTGCATAGGATTTTTTCGCTGTTTTTTTAACTTCCTGAACCATAAGCTCTTTTCCTTTAAGAGCAGCCTCAATCTGTTCTGCAGCCTGACGATCAAACGTACGAGTTTGCTTCGAAGTGCGATCCTGCCATATCAGTGACAGCTCTTTTAACCTTGCTTTCAAACCATAGTATGATTGTGATTTAAATTGAAGAATTTCTTCGTCTCTCTCAGCAATAATGGCCAGTGTCGGCGTTTGTACACGTCCGCATGAAAGCTGGGCATTATATTTTGTCGTTAGCGCGCGTGTTGCGTTAATGCCAACAATCCAGTCGGCTTCCGCTCTGGCAACAGCAGATTCATAGAGCGGTTCAAAGTCACGGCCATTTTTCAGATTGCGAAACCCTTCTTTGATGGCTTTATCTGTAACAGATGAAATCCATAATCTCTTTATTGGTTTTTTGACATGCGCTTTTTCAAGAATCCATCTTGCTACAAGCTCGCCTTCGCGGCCGGCATCCGTCGCAATGACGATTTCACCGACATCGGGACGGCTGAGCTGATTTTTCACAGCCTGAAATTGTTTACCTGTTTTCTTGATCACCACAAGCTTCAACGGCTCTGGCACAATTGGCAGATCTTCTAAACGCCATGATTGATACTCATTTCCGTAGCCTTCAGGATCCGCTAATGTAACCAGGTGACCGAGCGCCCACGTAACAATGTGGCTTTCTCCTTCAAAAAATCCATTTCCTTTTTTAGTGCAGTTTAATACCCGTGCTATGTCTCGTCCTACAGACGGTTTTTCAGCTAAAACAACAGTTTTTTTCATTCCACAATTCCTTTCCGTCGCTCATACGCTAATGGTATCATTATAGCAGATTCTACTTACTCTTTCAGTGGAGCAAAACGAACAGCCATCCCTCGAAATTGGAAGGATGGCTGTTGAAAAAGTATAAACTGTCCTTATGAGGATGCTGATTTGAATCCTTTAGGGCACTTATTTATTCATACGAATACTTATAGAGATTGAATAGAAAATGTTTTCGGGCAGCTGCAGAGAAACGTTTTTAAAGCTTATGCAAAACTGGTCTAGCACTCCATTACTTGCTATTAAACTCAGCTGATCCAATATTTGCAGACGCTGTTTTTTTCCGTTTCCCAGAGAAAATTTTATAAATGACAAAGCCTACTACAGCCGTATTAATCGGAAATTGATATTGCAAATAAAGCTCACTTAAGTATCTTCCATGCGGACCCAAAGCATAATCTACAAATGTTTCTACCATACGATCACCCTAACTTTCTATTTCGTTTCTAAAAGCTTATCACGTGACTCAATTGATCATCAAGGAGGAATAAAAGCCCTTGGAACAAAGCCTTTTATTCCTCACTAGATTTGATCAAATCACCATTCATTAGTTAAAAACCGCAAAGAATTTGTATATCACATAGTTAATCAAGTTTCCACCCTGGTCAAGACTTGATACAAGGTTTGTTCCTTCAGGCATATTGAATTGGCCATTAACTGCCATCTCTGTATGAATAACTGCCAGATCTGTAGCCATGTATAGTGTCAATGCAATTAATACTGTACCAACAATTACCGAGTGAACAATATTTCCTCTTGCAGCACCTACGATAAATGCCACAATAAATGGAATGGTTGCTAAGTCACCGAATGGAAGTACATTGTTTCCAGGAAGGAAGACTGCTAGAGCGACTGTAATTGGTACTAAAATTAAAGCGGTAGAGATAACAGATGGATGTCCAATTGCTACTGCAGCATCAAGCCCAATGTAGATATCCCGATCCCCAAATCTCTTCTTTAAAAACTCACGTGCTGATTCTGAAACAGGTGTTAATCCTTCCATAAGGATTTTTACCATCCTTGGCATCAAGACCATAACGGCGGCCATTGCCATACCAATTTGGATTACTTCCCCTGCTGAATACCCCGCCAGCAAGCCTAGGGCGGCTCCAAGGAATAGTCCCATAAAGATGGATTCTCCAAAAACACCTAATCTTCTTTGAATGGTTTCCGGATCCGCATTCCAATCCTTTACTACTGGTACTTTTTGAAGAAGCTTTACAAATGGAATACCAAGCACTGCATAGGATACTGTACTTCCAGTTGCGATCGAGATACCCGGTAAATCAAAGAAATCTCTTAACATAGGGGCTGTCCAGTCAGCTATTTTCAAACAAGCAATTTGGAAAATGACTGCAGCGATTAAACCTTGAATCATGCTTCCGGAAAGCGTATAAACAATAGCTCCAGTAAAAGTAAAATGCCAAAAATTCCAAATATCTACGTTCATTGTTTTAGTCGTTCTCGTTACAAGCATGATGACGTTAACTAATAATGCTAAAGGAATAATAAAAGCCGCGATTGGAGAAGCCCAAGACATCGCCGCAGCCCCTGGCCAGCCAACATCAATCACATTTAGTTCAATCCCAAAGCGGTCAACCATGCCGTTTGCCGCTGGTCCTAAGTTACTTACAAGCAAATCTACAACTAAGAAGATCCCGACAAATGCAACACCAATGATTAATCCTGATCGAAAAGCTTTTCCAGGTTTTTGTCCAAATCCAATACCGATTAGAAATATTGCAACCGGTAAAATAACTGTAGGACCTAAAGCTAAAAAGGCTTGAAGAAATTCAACCATTCTATCCATAACAGACTCCCCGCTCTCCATTACTATCTATTTATGAAAATATTTCTCGATTCCCTCCTCATAACAGCTGGAATCGAGAACATTTTCTTTCCATACAGATGTTGTTGTTCAAATAAATCACTTTATTTTTTTAGTTCCTCTAAAATTTTCGCTTCTACTTCTTCCTGACCAATTCCTGTAAGAAATGCTCTCGCATTAATAACAGGGAATGAATATTCTTTTTGTACAATGGTGGTTGTAACCAATAGGTCCGCAGTGTCTTCATAAGAAGGAACCTCTGTAATTTTACATTGAATCAGGTTTGCATCAATCCCATTTTCTTTACACATTTTTTCAAGTGCTAAGTTAACAATTGTAGAAGTAGCAATACCAGCACCACAAGCAACCAATATTTGTTTTTTCATAATATTTACATCCCCTTTAAATTATTGTGTTTTTAATTTTGCATTAAGCAGGTTTTTTACTTTTGCTTTAGAATCCTCATTTGCCAGGAATTGCAATGTATCTTCATCTTGAAAGATTTGCATCAGCTTTTGAAGAAGCTCCAATTGTGAATGTGCTTGCTCCATCGCCAGCATAAAGACTAGTTTGACGGGAGTTGTAGCACTTTCTTCACCCATAATTCCAAAATCAACTGTATTTTTTAATATCCCGACACTGATCGCTTTTTTGTTCACATGCTCAATATCAGTATGCGGGATTGCGACCGAATAGCCTTTTGTCGGCAGGCCTGTTGCATAATTCTTCTCCCTTTCAATAACGGCCTCAATATAGCTTTCTTTAACAAAACCTTTATTAACTAAATTTCTCGCCATTACTTCTAAAACTTCCGCTTTACTGTCCACGTCTATTTCTCTTAATATGAGTGTTTCATCAAGATACATGTTGCTCTTCCCTCCTTGCGCTCCCTATCATAACGGCTTGATAAATTTTTTTCTTCACTTTTTGATAAAGTTAATATATTACTTCCTTGAATTAATAATAACACCTAAAACCCTCATAATGTATGCGTTTTCATCCCCATTCATTGATTGTCAATTGTACAACATTGTGATGAAAAAATAATGATTACAACAACAAAAAACACTTTGCCGATTTCGGAAAAGTGTTTTTAAAAATGAATAATTTTAGAAAAATAATCGTTTTTTATGATTCTATAATAACCTTAATCTCATTTCCAGCCATTACGGCCTCAAAGCCCTGACGCCAGTCTTCTAATGGCACAACCTTTGTAATCATTTTATCTATATCGATTTTCTGATCTTCTAATAGCTTCAATGCTGTATGCCATGAGCTTGGTTTTTGAGAACGTGTGCCGATATAGTTAATCTCTCTCTGGATGATGGATTCTTGATCTAAAGGATTCATTTTATTTGCAAAAATACCCACTTGTACAAATGTTCCTTTTTTCTTAACGAGCGGCAATCCCTGGTTAAGAGCCGGGACTGCACCTGAGCATTCAAATACTTTATCAACACCATATCCGTTTGTATGCTTCAATACAACCTCTTGCAGATCTTCCTGCAATACATCGACAATCACATCTGCTCCGATAGATTTGGCTAATTCTAAACGTTCCCTATCCTTTGTAATCCCTGCCAAAATCACAAATGCGCCTTGAGCCTTTGCAACCTGACATTGCAGCAATCCAATAGGACCCGGGCCAAAGATAAGGACCTTGTCATCTTTATTAATTGTTGTTTTTTCCAATCCTGCATGAACACAGCAAGCAAGCGGTTCTGTTAAGGCAGCTGCTTTAAGGCTGATTTTATCTGACAGGACGTGTACACTTTCTTCACGGGACACCACATATTCTGCCATGCTCCCATTCACCTGTGTCCCAATTCCTTTGCGGTTTGAACAGAGATTATAGTCCTTTTCCATGCAATATTCACATTCACCGCATGTTGTAAAGGTTGTTTCACTCGTCACTCTATCTCCGACCTTAACATTCTTCACATGTTCTCCTACTTCTGTCACCACTCCAGAAAACTCATGCCCAAGCACAACAGGGGTTTTTGCGTTTCTATACTCACCTGTGAATGTATGAATATCCGTTCCGCAAATACCGGTAAAAGCAACCTTTATTTTAACGTGATCACCTTGTACTTCCGGTTCTTCCATTGTTTGCAATGACATATTGTCATGACCAGGCGCTGCTTTCATAACTGCTTTCATCTTATTCACTCCTCATTCGGTAGTATTAATACTTTTCCATACTTTTCTTCACGATTGATCATCATGTCAAACGCTTTCTGTGTGTCTTCCAGCTTGAATCGATGAGAAATTAGTTCCTTTAGCTTGATTCGGCCATTCTTAATAAATTCAATGCTTTTGGTCCATTCTTCCCCTGGAAACGGTGCAGAATAGGAGTTCCAAAATCCTTTTAACGTTAGTTCTCTTCTGAAAATATTTTCAAAAGCCTTTTCTGATAGATGTACGTCCGAATAAGCAATTCCTAAATAACCTATTTTTCCTTGCTTACGTGTAATCAACAGGCATTGCTCTTGCGTAATTTTAGATCCTGCACATTCAAAAGCAATGTCTACTCCCATCCCATTTGTATATTCATTGATCTTTTCGAGTAAATCCTCATTAAGCGGATTAATTGTCCTTTCACAGCCCATTGCTCGTGCATCTGCGAGTTTTTCATCTGATAGATCGATTGCGATTATTTCTTTTGCTCCAGCAATTTTCAACCACTGAATGGTTAACATCCCGATTGTACCGACGCCAAATACTGCCGCTACATCTCCAACACGGGGATGTATATTTAATACGCCGTGCAGCGCAACCGCAAGCGGTTCAATCATTGCTGCTTCTTCAAACTCCATATCACCAATTGGCAGGACATTGGAGGATTCAATATTCACATACTCCGCAAAACCCCCAAAAGACTTTGAACCAACCATTCCGTGATCTTCACAAAGCGAAAATTGACCACGCTTACAATATTCACAGTCGTTGCATGGAAGGAAAGGAATCGCGACAACCCGATCACCAATTGCTGCATTGGTCACATTTTTCCCTTTCTCGACAATGTAACCAGAGAACTCATGGCCCATTACCGCAGGCAGCGGGTACTTCCATTTGCCCGTCATTTTGTGCGTGTCTGAACCGCAAATTCCTGTTGCTATTACTTTTATTTTCACTTCATCATCCTGACACGGAGCGATGTCAATTTCTTCATAAATAAAATGATTTTCTGAATGTAAAACTGCCGCTTTCATAGGATCGACCTCCTTTTGACTGCAGAGATTATCAACATTTTCTGAGTCTTTTTTGATTCTGCAACTATGTGTGTCCCCCGATAACATTACTTATAGTAGGAATAAATACCTATTTATTATATATAGATATAAAAGCTACTTAATTCCTAAGGCATATTTCCCTTTGAGATGATCAAGAATTTTTTGATCCAGCTCTTCCATCCCGATTCCTGTTATATATGGAGTCGCTCTTAAAGCTGGAATGTGATAAGTTGTTGGTAGAATCGTAGTGGACACGATTAGATCGGCACGGTCTTGAAGTGAGGAGATTTCCGTAATTTTGCATTGAAAAACCTCTGCCTGTACTCCATTTTCCTTCACTAAATTCTCTACTCTCTCACATACGACGGTTGATGTGGCAATACCTGCACCGCAGGCTACAAGAATGGTCTTTTTCATCATGATCTTCCTCCCTTTTTTAGATGGCTGCTGCTTGATTAAAAATAGAATGAATGTCTTCACTGGTTTTTGCTTTTGACATGTGCTCAAGACTCTCTTGGTTTTGAAGAACCTGCATTAATTTTTGTAAAACGGTTAATTGACTGTGAGGCTGATTCAACCCCAGCATGAACACGATACTTACCTCCACTTTTTGTGCGGCATCATCCATCAGAGAAAATAACACAGGTTTTTCGAGCGTGATGACCCCAATAAATTGTTTATAGACATATTCTGCATCTGTATGAGGAATCGCGACATTCATGCTTGCCATATTCAATCCAGTAGGAAAGGCTGCTTCCCTCTCTTTTATTTTTTCAAAAAAGAATTCGCTCACATACCCGCGTGCGTAAGCTTCTTTATACATCACTTCAAAACTTGTCCATAGCTTTCACAATGAACGTTCAGCATGATCAGCTCATCTTTTAAAAACTGATTTAGTGGCATTCTTGTTCCTCCGCTCTTATTCGTTTAGCGTAATTATTTGGAATGCGATTGAATCACACCACAGATTTCCTTTGTGTCACCCATATGAATAATTTTGTTTAATACCTCATTCATATCAGAGAATTTCATTAGCTGAAGCAAAGCATTCAAGTGCCGACTTTTATCAACCGCTGCGATCACAACGATAAAATGCACTTTTTGATCCTCATTAAATGGAAGACCCTCTTTTATTTTAAGTAGGCTCATCCCTACTTCATTGACTCCGTCCTCTGGGCCTGCATGAGGAATCGCTATATTCATACGCAGAACCATATGTGGTGCCATTTCAGGATGCTGACGATGCATCGCTGCTACATAATTTTCAGTAATAACACCTTTTTTTAAAAGCGGTTCAGCAGCAATGTTAATAGCATTCTGCCAATTTTTTACACGGTCTTTAAGAATAATGGTCTCCGGCGTGATTAAATCTGATAAAATGAAATCTTTTTTATTCTTTACTTCACTTGATACCTGGAATGAAAAATAATCCTGCAATGATTTTGCCAGCGCCTGCTTTTCTTCTATCTTCGCGTGTTTTTCAATGACATTCATCAGTTGTTCAATATTTACAACCGAAGAATTTAATCCAAATATCCCTTGCATGACACGTTGTCTCAATTGCATTTTTTCAAAATCAGAAATAAATTGATCAACGATAAATAGATGTTTATCTGTCTGCACTGGGACTGGAGAGAAAACAATGTCAAAGTCCAGCTTTAACTGTTCAAACTCTCGGATCGAAAATGCTTGGTAGAAGTAAAACTCCGGAAACAAATCCCGCAGTGTGTTTTCCATCAATCTAGAGATCGAAACACCATTCGGACAAACAACAGCAGCTCTTTTTTTCAGTTGAATGGTTTCCCCGCTATTGATTAAATGGCCGCCTATAAAAATAGTGATAAACTTTATTTCACTTTCAGGTATTTCACATCCGATATATTCTTCAAAAGGTTTGATCGAATCCTTTACAATATAATGGATGGCTTCAAATTCCTCGCTTACTTTTTCAAGAACTGTATAATTTGTTGTCAACGAATACTTGATTCTGTAATAGGCCGGTTTCATATGCAGCACCAGCTTTTCAAGCAATGATTTTCTTTCTTTAAACAAAATCAATGCTTTTTTCTCAAACAGATCCAAGCTTTCCTCTAATGCTTTTTTCAATTGCGGCAGTTCTCGATCCGTTAAAAATTGTGATGAAAATACATTTGAAGTGAGAAGCTGAAGTGTAATAAATAAACGCTCTTCTTTAGGAATGTTTTTTATATCCTGAATAAGAATCTCAGCGGCTTCATACTCCTTTGTATCCGATAATGCTTCGTAATCAATATGATAGGAGTCTGTAATCAGGTTGCCTTTCTTAATTCTTTTTAATAGTGCCGCCATGATATATGGCAAAATTCTGATTCTTTCATCGATAAACTTGAGATGCAGTCTAGTTTCTACATCTTCCATCTGTCGCTTTAGTTTTTTGATATCAGCAGTTGATATTCGCGCCAGCCTTTGAATATAGGCTTCACCCTGATAAATATCAAAAATTTTACGCAGGACTTCTACCAATAGCCTTCTTTTATTCCATTCATTCCCCACAATGTCATAGCCGTGAATTCTGGAATACACAATTTCCAGCTGATACGTGCTGACGATCGAATGGGCGAATTTCATATCGCGAAGAATCGTATTTTTACTAACCTCCAATGCACTTGAAAAATGAACGAGGGACAATTCTTCCTCACTGCTCAGCAGCATCAAAATGATAAGCTCTGCCCGTTCTTTTTCAGAAGGAATGTAGTTGGCAGTGACAGCCCCATCAATTTTTTCTGCAAACAAATCAATTAATAGCGGACTAACAATAAATTTCCCTCCATTGGTCCTCTTAATAAGAGGGTAATTATTGTCAGCTAGCCAGTCATTTATTTTCGTAAAGCTGTAGCTAATCTGTCTTCTAGACAAATGATATTTGTTTTCTAGCTCTTTATTGGAGATTTCAGGATTATTCAAAACTCCCTTTAGTATTAAATTGCTTCGTTCATCTAAATACATAGGTCGTTTCCCCCTTGCTTACTTCTTATTTTAACAGTTGAAAGAGCATAATGATTACGCTTTCAAACACAATTGTTGCGTATAGATTGTTCAACTTGATGATTATTTCAAATGACTACATACATGAGTTGGAGTCAATATTTCTCACCCTGCCGCATTTCTGCTTAGAAGGTCTGGTCTTTATCTATTTTTATAAAAAATGAGTTCTTTTATCTTATATTGATAGATTATCACTCTTTTACAATTTTTTAACTGCACGTATTCCATTTATTCGATAGCCTCTATTAAACTTGCCTGTTGATTTCCGCTTCAGGCGTTCGCTTCGCGCCTCTATGGGGCTCCCCTTGACTCGCTTACCCGCAGAAGTCTCACGTATCCGCTCATCAACATCGTGCAAAAATCAACAATGATCTTTAACATAGCATTTCGATAAACAAAAACAACCGAGATTTACATCCCAGTTGTTCATTGATCCGTTCATTACTCAATCCTTTTGATTATTCTTAAAGAAATCTTCCCTGCTCATCTCTTTTTTTAATACTTCTTTTACTGGACGCTCGACTTTTTCGATGTCAGCAGACGTGTGGATAACTACTGGGCGCTTGGCTGGTGCTAATGCTTTTTCTACCATTGCAAGTGCCACCTGCTCCGCTCGAATGGCACGATAGGATTTTAAAGGCCCTACCATGGCCCAGCCAATTGCACTTGCGATCTTTCCTCCGATCGTTTCGCCTAAACGAAACTCCTTGCGATCCCCAAGTAAAATGGACGGGCGAAAAATTTGGAGACGTGGGAGCTCAATCTCCTTTAACTGTTCTTCCATCAATCCTTTGATTCGATTATAAAAGATGGGTGAGGACGGATCTGCTCCCATAGCTGATACAACAAGAAACTGCCTCACATTATTTTTCTTTGCAATAGAAGCGAACTGAAGCGGATAGTCAAGGTCAACCAGACGAAATCCTTCTTTGGATTTCGCCTTTTTCATCGTGGTTCCTAAACAGCAAAACACATCATCAACGAGACCGATATGTGCGCCTTCCAGATAATCAAAATCGATTTGTCGCACTTGAATTTTGGGATGATTAAACTCAAAGGCCCTTCTTGTGACAACAATAATCGATGCGTATTCCACTCTTTCACACAGCTCTTTTACTACCTGCTGTCCTACTAAGCCTGTAGCACCTATAACGAACGCGGTGCGCATTTGCATATGTTTCTCTCCTCATTAAAAAATTCCAATTATGTTCAACGTGAGCGCTTCATAAGTCATTCCTTATACCGTTAAAAGAAGTCAAAAAATGCTGTCCCCCCGGCTGGTAATCGTTTTTCTAATTGATCCACGGCTTCTGGGTTTGCATGCAGCAGTTCTATTTCATGCAATGTCCTCGGATGTATATATCCAACCATCATGGAAGAAAAATGCTGGATCCCAACCGAAATAATCTCTTCTGAAACAAACGAATCTTCCAGTTTTTCAACACTTCCATTTTGAAGAATCTTAAATATTCCATTATTCCAAGGAGCCAGCTCGTCCTGCACCTTAAAGGTCAAACCTGATGCATCTCCTTGGAAGGGATATTGTAATAAAAACGCCTGAACATCCACCACCCTGCCCATAAAATAAGGGGTTGTTGTCTGCTCACTTTTAGGCTGTTTCATAAGGAACGGCAGCGGCTCTTGCTCATCCAGTCTTATTTTGACCATATCTATCATTGAATCGTGCTGGCATATGAAATTCCATAACCCTTTTCTTGCCTCTTGATTAAGCGCGACAAACTCATTCACTGTTAACCTCTTATTTTCTATTTCATAAGTTAAATAACCCGTTGCTTTCCCGCTTGGATCTTTATAGGTAGCGAACGAATCCTCCTGGCCTCCATATGTTTTTTTCCACCAATAATCAGTGCGTTCAAGCATCCCACTTCTCTTAAATCGAAACTGGTCGTAGACCGCATTTGTTTGTTCAAGATGATCCCCGATTCGATGCCTGCTAATTTCTCCTTGCACCGATTCCATAAAGTGCATATCATTTGATCTTATCTTTATTTCTTTATATCCAGATACAATCTCCCAGCCCATACGGCGGTAAAAATCCACTGAAAACGGATGAAGATAACTAATGGTCTCACCGTTCTTTTTCATTTCCTTCAAAGCATGAACAATAAGGCTTTTCGCTTCTTTATTCCTTCTGTATTCAGGATAGGTTGCAACACCTGCAATTCCACCCATTTTAAAATCCGCACCTGCGATTTTTATATGAAAATGTAATAGATGCAGCTTAGAGTGAAGCTTCTCTCCGTCGAAAATTCCCCATACATCCTGTTGATTAAACGCTTCTTTCATTCCATCCAGCATGTCTTCAGCCGGGATATATTGAAATGCATAGCTTGAAAGAGCTAAGCTTTTTTCAAAGTCAGCTACTGTTAATAAACGGATTTCTGTCATGACGATTTCCTTTCTTCTATCGTATACTCACTCACTATCATTATCGGATCATAATGACTATGTTGTTAGCATTCGCTTAACATCCCCCTGTATTAAATCGGTTTTTCGTATCTCCTCTAAACTGCACGTTTTAAAAAAGACGCCCCCGAAAAGGGCGTCTTTTATCTATTATTGATCCATTATACTTACACTTACTTTTACATCAAGGGTATGTTTTCCACCGCGGTAAACACCTTGCAGCGGACTTACATCCGCATAATCTCGTCCAACACATACACGAATATGATTATCCAGAGACTCCACATTATTGGTAGGATCGAGACCAACCCATCCAATTCCAGGCACCATGACTTCAACCCATGCATGAGTAGCCGAGTCACCTACTAAAGCCGAATTTTCTCCAACATAGAGATAGCCGCTTACATACCTGGCTGGGATTCCTCTGGCTCTAAGGACACCAATCATTACGTGGGCGTAATCCTGACATACGCCCCTTCTCCCTTCGATTGATTCTGTTGCTTTCGTATTCACATCTGTCGCATTCGGATCATATGAAAATACCTCGTGGATATACTTCATTAAATCCATTGAGAATTTTACTGGATTTTCCGTATTACCAATCTCGCGCACAATATGCTCTACTTGATAGGGTTCAATATACGTATATGCTGTTTGATTTAAAGAAGCTAAATAATGTCTTCTAAATAGGTCTGAATGAAAGATTGATTGCATTTCAGGAGAATAGTCAATCTGTTCAATAAAAGGACTTTTTTGGATACTGACAACAGAAGTAGTCTTCACTTCAAGGGATTGGTGAATTTCAGCAATGAAAAAAGTTTCAACAGAGTTTCCCCATAAATCAGTAGATTCTTTTGCAAGAGAAACAGGGCTGATATCAGCACGATAGGAGATCAGTCGCTGGCACTCATCGGTTCTCGGCTTTAGGCGAATATTATTCATACTCTGGTCAACAAGCGTTTCATAATGGAAGGTGTTTATGTGTTCAATTTTATATTTCATATAACTCTCACGTCCTCGCTGATTGTCAGTAGCAAATTTTATCTTTCTCGTAAAATGATTCTTTCAAGGAACATGTGCAGGCTCAATGAGATAATACGTCTCAGAAAACACAAGACCGATTTTATTGCATTGATCCTGAAAGTCATCCAGGAACTTGCTAATCCCTTCAATCGGAAGTGCTTGCAGCTTTATTTCATCAAACTCATCCATTAAACGATCCAAGGCAGCATACATCCTCCATGAGTAATGAGACACCTTCCCCCCTTCAAGTGCTATGAGTCCTTCCCTCACATGATCCATGCAGTACTGAATGGATCTCGGGAAATCGGAATCAGCAATTAAAAAAGTAAGTACATCTTTAGGATCCATACGCGGCTGATATTGTTTTAAGTACTCATCATACCCATTTAGCAGCTGGAGTGCTGAACGCCAGTAATAATAGTTTTCCCCGTAGACACGGAGGCTCTCTTCTTTTGATTTATCACTTAATACATTTAAAATTCGTGTTGTTTTTTCGGCACGTTCAAGCCATTTTCCGATTTTTATAAAACGGTATGGAACCCCTCGAGACATAGAGGATTCAATCACGCCTTGAGAAGTTAAAGAAGCAATTTTCACCCGTTGTATAAAATCATGAATATCCCTTAGCGACCCCTCCGGAATTCTCAAGCTATTGCTTTCCAGGTATAGATCGTTCCATACTTCGAAAAGATCAGTCGGAATAATATCACGAGTGGTTCTAGCATTCTCTCTCGCCATTTTTATACAGCTTAAAATAGAACTGCTATTAGACTCGGAAAACGCTAAATAATGGATGATATTATTCATATTAAATTGATCATACTGATTGTTAAAATCCTGCAGTGAACCGCAAATTTCGATTACGGGTTCCCAATCATACTTTGCCAATGATTCTCCAGAGGAGGCCTCAAGCATTTGGATCAGCTGTACACCAAGAACACGCGCATTATTTTCAGCCCGCTCAATATTTCGTGACATCCAATATAGGGAATCTGCTACTCTGCTTAACATTTAGAGCTCTCCTCCTTTCTTTAGCACCCACGTATCTTTTCCGCCGCCGCCCTGAGAAGAATTGACAACAAGGGAGCCTTCTTTGAGCGCAACCCGGGACAATCCCCCTGGCAGTACATTCGTTTCCTTCCCTCTCATAACAAATACACGCAGATCAACATGGCACGGGTAGAAGCGCCCTTCTTGAAAAGCAGGTGCACGGGATAGCTGGATGGTTGGCTGCGCTATATATTGGTGCGGATTTTCTTCAATTTTCCCTCTAAATACCGCCAATTCTTCTTCAGATGCATGAGGGCCAATGAGCATGTCATATCCTCCCGAAGCACCTACATTTTTTATAACAAGCTGATCCAGATGCTCCAAGACCCATCTGCGCTGCTCTTCTTCCCGAAGAAAGTAGGTGTCTACATTTGGAATAATCGGTTCTTCATTTAAATAATAGCGAATCATCTCAGGTACATACGCATACATCGCCTTATCATCCGCTACTCCATTTCCAATCCCGTTTAAAATGGCCACGTTGCCTTTTCGGTAAGCATCAAGCAGGCCTGGAACACCAAGTGCTGAGTCAGAATTGAATACTTCTGGATCCAAAAAGTCATCATCAACACGACGGTATATGATATCGACTCGCTGCATGCCGCGAATTGTTTTCATATAAACAACGCCATTTCGGACGTGTAGGTCTCTCCCCTCCACTAATTCAATTCCCATTTGCTGAGCTAAAAACACATGGTCATAATACGCCGAGTTATACATCCCCGGCGTGAGAAGCACAGCCCTTGGCTCTCCTTCACATCTTTTCGGTGAGTGAGAAAGAACAGCTTCATTGAGATTAGATAATTGATGCTCTAAGGAATGGATTCTCTGTCTGTTAAAAAACTCTGGGTAGACCTGCCTCATCACATAACGGTTCTGATATACGTAAGACATGCCTGAAGGATTGCGAAGATTATCTTCCAGCACTCGGTACGTTCCCTGCTGATCCCGAATCAAATCAATGCCTGCTAAAAATATATGATTGTTTAACGGTATATTGATTCCGCCAACTTGCTTTCGGTAATAGTGTAGATTATGTTCGACCAATTCTCTCGGTACAACACCATCCTGTAAAATCTCCTGCTCTTTATATATGTCTTCAAGAAATAAATTAAGTGCCTCAACACGTTGCTTCATTCCTTTTTCGATCATGCTCCATTCATCCGGCGGAACAATGATTGGTATAAAGTCAAACGGCATCGTACGCTCTGTACCAACATTATCGTTATAGACAGTAAATGTAATCCCTTGCCGTAAAAAGCTTAACTGCGCTGTTTCATGCTTTTCTCTAAGCTCTTCTTCGGTAAATTGGTTCATCATGTCATGAAAAGCTTGATAATGCGCTCTTGTAGTACCGTTTTCTTGAAGCATTTCATCAAAAAAGTGCGTAGATTGATACGGTTTAAACATGCATGGAGAACCCCCTTTCAATATGAATCTATTTATTCGACATTGATAGATTGAATTCCTCTTAATATTCTGAAATCTGTTCTTTATCATATACCCACAACAAACAGATATATGTTATAGAGAACAATCAATTTTTGCATTGCCTCTCTATTTTCGCTAAACTTATGACTAGTAGACGTACGATTAGGGGGAATAAATGGTGAAAAATTATACAGAAGAGCGAATCAATGAGCTTAAGCTAGAGTATATCCGAACACAAGGAGATCTTGAAAAGCTAGAATCAGTGGGCGGAGATATAAAGGCAGCCGAGAAAAAGCTGGCTGCGATTGAAAAGGAGCTTCAGGAATTAAGAGAGTAATAGGTTCAGTAAAAAATTCACCGTGGAAATGATTTCTTGGTGAATTTTTTGTTTCGATCCCAAGAAAGCGGCTTTCAAGGCTTCATTTGGCATTTGAAAATCATTTGTGTGCAAAACCTATAAACTTATGGGCCTTCATCATAGATTTATGTGCCTAAATCAGCCATTTGTGTCTCTTTCTAGTTCCTTTCTAGACAGAAAACGCAATCATAACCAAAACTTATACGATCAGCCGTTTCCGCCTGCTGAGATAGGATATGATGGAAAATATTTTACGACAGAAAGCAGGTGTTCTATCCATATGACCGTACCTTTCAATGAGCCCGTTTTAATTTTCGGTTTATCCATCATTATTTTTCTTATTTCACCTATTATAATGAGTAAATTGAGACTACCGGGAATTATTGGTCCCATAGTTGCTGGTGTTATTATAGGTCCAAACGGGGTCGGCTTGCTGGAGCGCGGAGAAACCATTCAAATGCTTGGAATGGTTGGGCTGCTCTTTATTATCTTTATCGCAGGCTTGGAATTAGATATTGATGGGTTTAAAAAATATCGCAGCCGCAGTATTTCATTTGGACTCCTGTCTTTTAGTATTCCAATGGCGTTAGGTGTGGCCGTTGGATTCTATCTTGATTTCGGATTGGCTGCCTCTATTTTACTGGGTTCTATTCTTGGATCGCATACGCTGCTTGCCTATCCAATCGCTTCGCGGCTCGGCGTTGCCAAAAACAAGGCCGTCACCACTGCAATCGGTGGAACACTTATGACAGATTCTTTAGCGATGTTGATTTTAGCCGCTGTTGCAGGTGTAGCTGTTGGAGATGTAAGCATTGGTTTTTGGGCCAGGCTCATTATTTCTACGATTGTATTTGCCGTCATTGTCCTTGTAGGAACTCCTTATCTTGCAAAATGGTTTTTCAGGAATTCCAACAATGAAGGACAAATTGAGTTTAATTTCGTGCTGACGGTTTTGTTTGTTGCAGGAAGTCTGGCGCTGCTTGCAGGACTGCAGCCAATCATAGGCGCCTTTCTATCTGGATTAGCACTCAACCGCTATATTTATGACCATGGTCCATTAATGAACCGTATTCGCTTTATTGGAAACGCACTGTTTATCCCATTCTTCTTATTATCAGTTGGGATGTTAATGGACCTCTCCATTTTATTAACAGATCCTACAGCGTGGATCTTTACACTGCTTGTCATGGTGTCCCTGCTTGTTGGGAAAGGTCTGGCGAGTTTTATTACGAGTCGAATCTATGGTTATAACGCGATTGAAAATCGTGTAATTATCGGCTTAACCATCCCCCAGGCCGCTGGAACTTTAGCCGCAACCCTCGTCGGCTTTGACCTTGGCTTGCTTGACCAGACGGCAGTAAATGGATTTATTGTTATGATTCTTGTTACCTGTGTGCTTGGTCCCTATTTGACCGAGAAATATGGACGTCGTTTAGCAGAAAATGAGGATATCGAAATTCAAGATATTGATGATCGCCCGGAACGAATTTTAATACCGTTGGCGAACCCAAGCACGACGGAAGATTTACTTGGATTAAGCTTTATCGTAAGACAGGCAAAGGCGTCGCTTGAGCCCATTTATCCGCTGAGCGTTGTTCAAAAGGATGTTAAATCGGTTGAAGGAAAAGTAGCATCAGCTGAAAAAATGCTCACACAAGCAATTGCTTATTCGGCTGGTGCAAACATTCCTGCACGCTCGCTAATTAAAGTAGATCGCAATATTGGAAGCGGGATTGAACGGGCCGTTACCGAAGAGCGGATTACAACCATTATCGCCGGGTGGAATGGTGAACGTTCAGCAAAAACAAGACTTTTCGGGGGAATTATTGATAATTTTCTGGACCATACGAGTGAGCGGGCCATGATTGCAAAGATCGGCCATCCGCTAAATACAACCGATCGAATTGTCTTAATCATTCCTAACGGTTCACGCCACAAACCAGGTTTTCTCGACGCAATACGCATCGTAAAAGGGATCGCCGTTCAGCTCAATGCCGCCCTTGAATGCCTCGTAGTGAATGGAAATGCAGGACGCTACAAAAAAATCTTTGCTGGCATAAAACCGAGTGTAACAACCTACATGCATCGACTTGACTCCTGGGAGGAGCTTTATGAAAAGCCTGTTGGTTCACTAAAACAAAATGACTTAGTCATCGTAATGAGTGCACGAAAAGGGACGATTGCTTGGCATCCTCAGCTTGAAAGAGTACCAAGAAAGCTGGCAAAAGCAAATCCAGAAAGCTTTATTATTTTTTACCCTACTGAAGCCGGAGAACCGGATCAAAGGGGAACGAAAGGCATTGATGTACCAAACAGTGTTCTTTTCAAACGTGATTACGATCAATAATTCATACAAAAGCCGCAAACAGATAAACTGTTTGCGGCTTTTGCCAGGCTGTTGAAATTTAAAAACCGTGCCGGCCCATTCCTTCGCTATCCGCGGACAAACGTTCGAGCCTCCTCGTGTAGAAGATTGCTGCACTGCGGAGTCTCTCTCGATCGTTTTTCCGAGGAGGTCTCGGGGATGAGCCGGCACTTTATTTCTCTTCCTCCTTACGAATATTCAATAGAACAAATCAGGAACACAATAGAAAGAAATAGAAAGGAACGATCCATCATGATGGGACAATCTCAAAACGCCCGTCACAATCGTCAAATGGTTTCCATTGATCAACTAGTGCCAATCGATCACTTACTTCGCTCTGTCGATTCCTGCATTGATTTTTCCTTTATTAATCAGACCGTTTCTCCTAAAAAGAGAAGGAAAGGTGACATCATAATCAAGATGTGTGCTCGATCATCATTCGATCCCACACTTCAATTCGCTTTCAGGCGACAATTATCTTACATAAGTTAGAAATTCAACACTCCAATGCTACAATTTCTACTTTAATTCGATCTGGGTCTTCCGCAAATAATGCGTAATGTTCTGATCCGCCTGCATACGGGAAGCGGTCTTCATAAAGCAATCGAATTCCTTTTTGCTTCATTCTTTTTGCTAAATTGTCTACTTGTTCTTTAGATTGTGCATGAAAGGCAAGATGATTTAATCCAACTCGCTTACGGTGATAATTAGGTTCGTCAAAACCGTCTTCTACTGGAACAAACACAATATATACATCACCATGTTTATAGCTAATTCCCCGATCCCACTCCTGATAAACCGTGTAATTAAGCTCATTCAGCAGCCAGCTCCAAAAGCTTTTAGATTTTTCAAGATTAGATACATAGAGCTCTATATGATGAATCATGTAACGACCTCTCTTCCCTGCTATTCAAGTTATCCTCGGCAAGAATTTCCTCATCTATCCATTCATCTTCGCTTCTCTTAGCTTTGCGGAAACCGGAGTCTTTTGAAACAGGGTCGAACGGTCTCGCAAGACAAAGAACAGAGAAAGCATAAATGCCAGCAGATCCGCAATGGGAAACGCAATCCAAACCCCAGCCAGCCCAAAAAATGACGGCAGAATCAAAACTAATGGAATTAAAAACAGCAGCTGTCTTGCCATTGAAAGAATAAAAGATATTTTTGCCTTCCCTAAAGCTTGATACAAACCGCCTGATACCATCTGGAATCCGAGAATAGGCGCTGCGAGGAAAATCCAGCGCATGGCTTCCTCTCCTCCATCAACGACCGCTGCATCAGTTGAAAAAATGGCCATCATTGCTGCAGGGAAAATCATTACTACAGTCCATACAAAAATGGCCAACATGGTTGAAACAACAATACCAAGCTTTAACGTATCACTCACTCGATGATATAGCTTGGCACCGAAATTGTAACCGATGATCGGCTGCATTCCTTGAACAATACCGAACATGGGCATGATGGCAAACATCATAATGCGGTTTATAATTCCAAATATTGCGACGGCATAGTCTCCCCCATGGACGATAAGCATCCAGTTGACCGCAATAAACATGATGCTTCCAGCTACCTGTCTGACAAACGTTGAAGAGCCAATTCCTACAATTTCTTTGACTACTTTCCAATTCGGCATTACCCCAATCCATCTAAACGTTAGAGAGCTTTTCCCTGTTTTAAAGTAGAAGAAAATCCACGCAGCTCCTATTGCTTGTGAAATAACCGTTGCAATGGCGGCTCCGCTTACCCCCATATCCAGCCAAAAGATAAAAATGGGATTTAGAATAATATTTATTCCTGCTGAAACAATCATCGTCAGCATGGCCACTTTCGCATTCCCTTCTGACCGTATAATATTATTTGCGGCCATCATAAATGCTTGAAAGAGAGATCCGTATAAAATGATGGATACATAGTCTCGCGCATATGGCAATACGTTTTCAGTTGCACCGAATGTAATTAAAATGGGATCTAAAAAGGTTAACGCGAGGGCTGCCATGATAATACTTAAAAAACCGACCAGCCAGATTACGTGACCAAATACTTCATTTGCATCATGCAGTTTACCTGCACCAAGACGCCTTGAAATTATGGAAGCCCCGCCTATCCCAATGGCAGCCGCAAAAGCGGTAACGATAAGCTGCAATGGAAACGCAATAGACAAAGCCGCAACAGCCAGCGTGCCGACTCCTCTTGCAATGAAAAAGGTATCAGCAATATTGTAAAAAGCCATGACAAACATTCCAATGAAAGCTGGAACAGAAAAGCGAACCATTAATTTTGGAATTCTTTCCGCACCAAGCTGACTACTTTGCTGTTTCAATCATCCCTCACCTCTTCCTTTTCCCTGATAGCCTTTATTGCATTCGTCGCCATTCTCTTTAGCAGTCGAATGGTCATTTCTCTTTCCTCATCCGTAAAATCAACGGTTAACGCTGCGGTCCACTCATCAAGAATAGAGCGGATTAACGGTTCCATTTTTTTTGCTTTATCTGTAAGACAAACGAGATGCGAACGGCGGTCACTTGCATGAGGCTTTCTCGTTACATAGCCTTCAACCTCAAGCTTTCTTACTGCTCTAGCCGTTGTCGTTTTATCAATGGACAGCGTATTAGCCATTTGATCCTGTGTTTGCTGGTCAAGATGGAATAAAACCATTAAAAACTTCACTTGTCCTTGCCCTAACCCATATTCATCAAATATTTTGCTAAGATGCATATATCCATAGCGATGTACGGTCGATACCCAGCGACCGACAGATCCTGTTGTATTTTCATTCACACTGGAGTCCTCCTTCAATTCCGGAACACTTTTTCTAGCTCTAAGTATAATAAAAAGTAGTTGCAAACACAACTTTACAACTTCCGAAACATCTACCGCTTTATAATTCTTTCAATGAACACAATAATTCACTGCACTTTTCCTCTTCAGTTAGTTATGACGGTAAACATGAGTGTAAATAGTCCTTCCCATTAAAAAGAAAGCAGAAGATCCTTTCCTCTTTCTGTCACTTTTTGTTGCTCATGTGCTATGATAAATAGATAAGAAAAAGCAGAGAATCGGCGTTGATGATTCTCTGCTTTTTCGTTTGTACATCAAACAAGCCATCTTCAGTAGAAAAAATTCCTACTAGGAGGAAGCTTTAAAATGACGTATGATGGAAAAAGATCTTTTAATATCGGAGGAATAGAAAAAAATGAGTGTATTAAATGTAGAGAATCTTGGGCATACGTTCGGTGATCGTACGCTTTTCAGGGATGTTTCTTTTCGATTGCTGCCAGGTGAACATATTGGATTAGTCGGCGCAAATGGTGTCGGAAAGTCCACAATGATGAATATTTTAACAGGTGAATTGATTCATGATGAAGGAAAGGTTGAATGGCTGCCAAATACTCATTACGGCTATTTGGACCAGCATACAAGACTAACTCCTGGAAAGACCATGCGTGACACGCTTCGCGATGCGTTCTTGCCTTTATTTAAGAAGGAAGAAGAATTAAATGAAATCATAGCAAAAATGGCCGATGCAACACCGGAAGAGCTTGAACAGCTGCTTGAAGATATGGCAAATATTCAAGATGCGCTGGATGCAGGTGATTTTTATACGTTAGATATGAAAGTAGAAGAGGTAGCTAGAGGTCTCGGTCTTGATGCAATCGGACTTGAGCGTGACGTTGCATCGCTCAGCGGCGGTCAGCGTACTAAAGTGTTACTTGCCAAGCTGTTATTAGAAAAGCCTAAGGTTTTGCTTTTAGATGAGCCGACTAACTATCTGGATGTCGAGCATATCCACTGGCTTTCCATGTATTTAAAGGACTACCCGCATGCATTTTTGCTGATTTCACACGATACCTCCTTTATGAATGGCGTCGTGGATATCATTCTTCATCTCGAATTTGCTAAAATGAATCGCTACACCGCGACCTATGATAAGTTTTTAGAGCTTGCTGAGCTGAACAAAAATCAGTATCTCCAGGCTTATGAAAAGCAGCAGGAGTTCATTAAAAAACAAGAAGATTTCATTGCCAAAAACAAGGCACGCTACTCCACAACAGGTCGAGCAAAAAGCCGTCAAAAGCAGCTTGACCGGATTGAACGGATCGACCGTCCTGATACCGCTGTAAAGCCTACCTTTGACTTTAAAGAATCTCGCGGAAGCAGCCGTTATGTCGCAGAGGCGGAAAATCTCGAAATTGGCTATGATCAGCCTCTCTTGCCAAAGCTCAACATAACGATTGAACGCGGTCAAAAAATAGCGATTGTCGGCTATAACGGCGTTGGAAAATCGACATTGCTCAAAACAATTATGGGTAAAATTGATCCGCTTGGAGGAAAAGTGATCCTTGGAGATTTCCTCTTCCCTTCTTATTTCGAGCAGGAGATGAAAGCTAAGCCAATCACACCGATCGATGATGTGTGGAATGAGTTTCCGTCTATGGATCAGCACCAGGTACGTGCAGCACTCGCACGATGCGGACTAAAAAATGAGCATATATCCCGTCCAATGAATCAGCTGAGCGGTGGTGAACAAGCAAAGGTTCGCTTATGCAAGCTTATGATGTATGAAAGCAACTGGCTGCTATTTGATGAGCCGACCAATCACCTTGATGTAACAGCAAAAGAAGAGTTAAAACGTGCCATGAAAGCATATAAGGGAACGATTGTGCTTGTTTGTCACGAACCTGAATTCTACGAAGATTGGGCAACCACGATTTGGAACGTTGAAGAGTGGTCAAACGATTATCAAAACACCAAGTAATTTTCACATAAAAAAACTGACGCGAAAGCTCACACTCCCTCTTAAAACTTTCCACTTGAGAAATGTGCAGCTTTTGAGTCGGCTTTTTTTATGATCGTAATGATCAACAACTGGGATTGTAATAGTAAAACAGCTGCCTTTCCCTATTTCACTTTCTACTTCTATTTCTCCTCGCAACGCCTTAACAAATTGTACCGAGTCCAGTTCCTTTGTCTCGTGCCGTATAAAATGGTGTGCCCAGTCTTTCAATTTGTTCATGATTTATTCCAAAACCCGCGTCTTTAACTTTAATCACAGCTTTCTCATTCTCTCTATGTAACCTGATGATAATATTCCCACCCTGCGGCATCGCTTCAATGCTAATTTGATGATGTTAATTAAACATTGATGGAGCTTCTCACCTTCTCCACCAATATAAATTTCCTCTTCTTTTTCTATTTTGGTATATACATTGTTTATCACAGCGAAAGGGTTTACAAACTTCAAAATATAACCAATTTCCTTGTTTAACTCTAGTATTTCTGAATTTTCTAGAGAAGGCTTAGGTAAGATAATTCGTAATGGTCCGTTCAGCTCGATCTAGCTCTTAAAGAGAAAAACTGATATAAAAGTTCTTTTTCTCCTCTGTAAGGTCTAGGTCCCTTAATAATTGTATAAGCCCCTTTGTAACCGTTAGAGGATTTCTTATTTTAGGCGATATACTTGCAGCAATTTCACTCACGGTTTTTAGTTTTTCAAGCTTTCTTACTTGTATATTAGGCGATATTTCTCTTCTTGCTTTTTCAATAAAACTAACAAATAAGATGACACCGGTAGATTGAGCAATCGAAAAAATGATTAAAAAAGCCATATAGCGCATGTCCATGATCTCCGGGAAGAACAAGAAAATCACAACCATCATATAAAACACACCAAGTAATGAAGCAAGGATAGCAAGATGGACTCTTTTATTTATTTTAACGACATTATTAAATTTAGGGATAATATACCATAATGATATAAGCAGTAAAAGCCAGTCATAAAGACTAGCTTTTCCATCATTAAGAATGATCCGTAAGTCGATAAGTTTCACCAGGCTCCAATCGAATGATGCGATCTCTTTTCTCCCCTGCTGCTATGTATAGACGCTCTAACAATTCTTCACTTTCTCTATGTGAAAGCGAGGGGTGATCGAATAAAATCGGAAAAAGACGGGCAGCTCCACTATCAGAGAATATTGCCCAAGCTTCTTCAGGTGTACAATGAACGAAGCCGCTTCCTCCAATTGGTATGACCGCAACCTCCTTCTTTCCTAGAAAACGCAATTGCTTATACGAAGATACATAAGCAGAATCGCCTGCATACCAGACTCGCTTTTTACCTTTTCGGACTAAAAACCCACAATATCCAAACCGCTCATCCCATGGAAACGGACCTTCGCGATGTTCCACTTTAACACCTGTTACAGTTAGATCATCTCTGAGCTGGTGCTTTTCGCGTATGGATAATTCTTTGATTTCGCTATCCTTTATCTCGTCTAGTAAACGGCTTGCATTTTCCACAGTAATAATCGTCGTTGAAGGACCGGCCAGCTTATTCAGCAGTGCTGAATCCAACTCTGGTATGTAGCCATGCGATAAAAGGATAAGATCTAGATCTCCTATCTCTTTTTCAGACAGTACTGGACGAATATTAATGATAGAGCCATCTCGCTGTTCATGAGTCGATTTAGAAAGATTGGGATCTGTAATGATCCTCACACCGTTCAAATTCATTAAGACGGTTGACTGACCGAGCCATGAAAATGTAATATCCTCTTCCGACCATTCATGAGGCTTAGGCTTATGCACTGGTTCTAATTCCTGCTGTTTTCGTTTAATGACGTGACTGCTGTAATGGGCAGCTGCGGCGAGAAGAATGCCTCCGCTCAACCATGCGATTGCTTTGAGTAAAGAAATAATTCCTTTCAAGTATTGCCACCCCCTTCTCTCTTTCTATCATTCTGAAAGAATTGAGTTTCACCAAAAATATCAAAGATTTACAGCCTTCCCCCCACCTTATTGCTCACTCGCCTTTTTAATCACTTCACTCAGAACTTTTACGCCAATGACGCAATCGTCAAGCGTGGTCCATTCCTCTGGACTATGGCTTTTCCCGTTTACGCTTGGCACAAAAATCATACCGGCATGCGTGTATTTTCCGATATTCATCGCATCATGTCCTGCTCCGCTGTGAAGCTTCATGGAGCCAACCTTAACTTGTTCAGCTGCTTCTTGAATCCAGCTTTGAATATGATCAGGGACAAGCATTGGATCAACGGTCACACCGTCCTTCACTGACACTGTGAGTCCACGTTTCTCGGCAATTTCATGCGCTTTTTTCGTGATTTCTTCTACTAATCGATCACGTGCTGATGCGTCGATATCCCGGACATCCACATCCGCTTCCACGTGACCGGAAATCACATTTGTTCCGTTAGGTGTCACGACCATGCGCCCCACTGTTGCAACAGCTGTTTCACTAAAGAGCGCTGGAAGCTTTTCGATTTCTGTAATCCATTCAGCCGCGGCAGCGACACTGTCCTTACGGCTATTCATAGGGGTATTTCCTGCGTGGTCCGTACTGCCGTGGAAGGTAAATGTACGCCAGGAAGGACCTGCAATGCCCGTTACAACACCGATTTTCTTTTGCTGCTGCTCCAGTTTTTTCCCTTGTTCTATGTGGAGCTCGAGAAAGCATTCAATGGTTTTAGGATCACGATAGCAAGATGCAGCCTCTTTTGGAAGATATCCCTCTTTCTCCATCGCATCGTACATACTTATTCCATTATCATCGACAAATTGATGCAAGGATTCAGCCGTGATTTCTCCCATTAACGCTCTGCTCCCAAATAAACCGTTGAAAAACCTTGTTCCTTCTTCATCACGAAAGACCACGACTTCAACCGATCGTTTCGGTTTATAGCCTGAAGCTTTTAATGCTTTGACAGCGAGCAAGCTGCTAATACAGCCAAGTGGTCCATCAAAGGCACCGCCATGTGGAACAGAATCCAAGTGCGATCCTGTTAGCACAATCGGAAGCGAAGGATCCTCACCCTCCCATCGTCCAAAAAGATTTCCTACGGCATCCTCATGAACATCCAGTCCCAATTCTTTAAGCCACTCTTTAAAGCGGTTATGTGCCAGAATTTCTTGTTCTCCAAAAGGAGGACGTGAAAACCCCCCGGATTCCTGCTGACCAAACTCATTAACGAGAGCCAGCTTTTCTGCTACTTCCTTTGCATCAATAAAAGGATACGACAACTCCTCATTCATTGATGCCATTAAACGATCACGCGAAAAAATGTTTTTCATGACGACAGCTCCGATCTCACTCATAGTAATGGTATTAAGCCTTTCCCTGCTTACCCGCTTTTTCAAACAATTTAATAATAGAAGCCGTGACAACAGCTACTCCATTCCCTATCGCTTGAAGATTAAATTTCATATTAGGATGATGAAGCCCTGGCTCCAAATCTGTTCCCAGCCCGATCATCGTTGCTTGAAGATTTGGTTTTTCCTTTGGATAAAAATGAAAATCCTCTCCTCCCGGAGTAACGGGTGATGCTGCGAGTGATTTTTCTCCTAAAACGTCTTTTATTGCGCTTCCAACAATGGTTTCCATCAACCGATTGGGCTTTGCCGCTGCCATTTGTGCACCAATATTTATATGTACAGTCGCTCCATTTGCCTCACCTCCAGATTGAACAGCTTTTATCACTCGCTCAACCAGCCAATCCATCGCTTCATTGGTCTGAGCCCTCATATCAATACTGAATTCGGCTTCATCCGGTATAATATTGATGCTATCTCCTCCAGCTCTTACTTGTGTGACCTTCGCTGAGCTTGGTACGGTAGGATCTACTTTGACGGCATTGACTGCTGCAATAATCGCACCAAGAGAGTCCACCACATTAATCCCTTGGTTAGGCCTTGCTCCATGCGCCTGCAGCCCTTTGATTGTTCCTTTTAACATCGCAGCAGCTCCATGATAAATGGCCGGCGATACTTCATTAAATCTCAGCTCATTTATGGGACGGACATGGATTCCGAGCAAATAATCAATGTCCTCGATTACCCCATTTTTAATAAGTGCTTTTGCACCATTTCCAGATTCTTCAGCAGGCTGAAAAATCACTTTGAAGCAGCCATTCTCCGGCTGAAAATTAATCTCTTTCAAGCATCGAATTGTATTAAGTGCAATGGTCATATGTGCATCATGTCCACAGGAGTGATTAGCTTTCCACTCACCATTCACATTTTGCCATAACGCATCCATGTCAGTACGCAAAGCAATGGTCGGACCAGCTTCAGAAACCCCCTTCCACGTTACCACAATGCCATAATGACCCTCAAATGTCTCATAGGAAACCCCGATTTTGTCCAACTGACTGCATAGAAAGTTTCTAGTATTTTCTTCTTTCCAGCTAACCTCTGCCAGCTCATGAAGCGACGCATAGGTATCCAACAGAAGCTGATTATTTTTCTTTACCCAATCGTTAATCTTTTTCATACGATCACATATCCCTTTCTCATCTAAAGTGCTTATGTATGCGTTCACTACTCTTCAAGTAAGTTGAAAATCTCCTTGAAGAATGTCTGTTTATTTTATCATTCATATTTCGATAATAGGCACTATTCTATGTTTTTAATCATTTTTTGTTCCATTTATTTTATAAGACAAAAACATTTTTATTCTCTCGTATGTTCGGTATGCTAAAAGAATGACCGGCAGATAGGAGAACGTAGAATGAACCGAACATCAGATTGGTGGTTAGGTGTTTTATTTACTGCCTTTATAGCATTTTTAGGCTATGGAGCAGCATTAATTCCAGGAGTAAATTTTTTAGGGCCGATGGCGTGTGCAATTTTTATCGCCATTCTTTTTCGTCAGATTTTTGACTATCCTGAAAAATGGAGAAGAGGAATCGAATTTTCAACGAAAACATTACTGCGCCTGGCGATCGTGTTATATGGCCTTCGATTAAGCATGGATACCGTATTCGAAGACGGCCTTTCACTATTAGTTTTTGGTGTGCTTAGTATCGTTTTATCAATCGTATTAATGATTTTTCTAGGTAAATGGTGGAAAGCTGATCCATCCATTTCATTATTGACAGGAGTAGGCATCGGCGTGTGCGGTGCTGCAGCGATCGCAGCGATTGCACCTATTGTGAAAGCAAAGGATGAAGACACCGCGCTCAGCGTTGCTATTATCGCATTGATCGGGACTGTTTTTGCGGTCATTTATACGATTATTCAGCCGATCATGCCACTCACCGATTCACAATACAGTGTATGGACTGGACTCAGCTTACACGAGCTTGCGAATGTTGTTCTTGCCGGTGCTGCTGCAGGTGATGAAGCATTGGCACTCGCTCTTCTTGCAAAACTGGGCCGGGTATTATTGTTAATCCCGCTGAGTTTTATTTTTATCTTATGGATGAAAAACAAACACTCAAGTAATGCTGATTCAAACATCTCTTTCCCTTGGTTTTTGCTTGGATTTATTGGTATGAGTTTAATTGGGAGCTATGTAATAGACGAGGTCATTTTTGTTCCTGCAGCTGTCCTTGACAGCATCACGGCTTTTTCTAGCTTTATTTTAACAATGGCTATGGTCGGTCTCGGTTTAAATATAAGCCTGGCTGATTTGCGAAAGCGGGCGTGGAAGCCATTTTTACTCGCGATTGCCGTATCTATCTTTCTTTCGATTATAATGTTCGGCGCTGTAAAACTGATGAATATTTGATTCATAATGTCCTCCCTTTTTCTCCATACTAAGGAAATCCCGAATTAAGAAAATTGGAGGCAACGAAATGAATGATCAAAATGAACAAAAATCGTATTGGCTATCGGCTGACTCAGAGCCAGAATATCCTCCTTTGGAAGAAAGTCACGAGACAGATGTTGTCATAGTCGGAGGCGGGATTACAGGCATCACCGCTGCCTACATATTATGCAAGCAAGGAGTCCGCGTCACCGTTGTGGATGCAAGTCAAACTCTTTCTGGCACAACAGGCCATACAACAGCCAAAATCACCGCGCAGCACGGTGTTATTTATGACGAGCTAATCCAGCATTTTGGCGCTGAACGAGCTCGGCATTTTTATGAGTATAACCAACAGGCCGTTGATTGGATTCGCACCACTATTCAAGAAGAACAATGGGATTGTGACTTTGAGACGCAGGACGCTTGGATTTATGCGGAATCGGACGCATCGGTTCCACAGCTAGAGAATGAGATAAAAGCATACGAACAATTAAAGATCCCTTATCGTATTGAAAAATCACTCCCTTTTTCGATTCAAAGCGAAGGGTCGCTTGTAATGGAAAATCAAGGCCAGTTTCACCCAGTAAAGTATTTAAAAGCGATGATGGGCAGGATTACAGCAATGGGCGGCAAGATTCATGAAAATACGAAAGCCATCGATATTCACGAGGGAACAAATATTCAGGTGACGTTAGAGAAGGGACATGTATTAACGTGCCAGCATGTCATTGTAGCCAGCCACTTTCCGTTTTATGACGGGCTTGGATTGTATTTTGCCAAGATGAAACCAGAACGATCTTATTTAATCGCGGGACCCTGGCAAGGAAATAATACCGGTGGAATGTACATATCAATAGGGCAGCCGGTTCGTTCTATTCGTTTTTTTACAATGAATGGAACAAAAGGCATTCTTGTCGGAGGGGAGCAGCATGCAACGGGGCAAGGAAAGCCCATGCATCTTCATTTTGAAGCGCTGCGCGAGTTTGCAAAAGAAAATTTAAGTGCCGCCGCAGACTTTACCTATCAATGGTCTGCGCAGGATTATACAACACTTGATAAGCTTCCTTATATTGGCTCCATCACCAATCGGCATTCAAGAATTTTAGTTGCTACAGGTTATCGAAAATGGGGAATGTCTCAAGGCACCATGGCAGCTCAAATATTAAGCAACCGCATCATTGGAAAATCCGAGCATAAGTCATCTCTATTTGATCCTAGCCGTTTCCATCCTGACCCCGCCATTAAAAAGGCCATCTCCATTAATGCTGATGTGGCGAAGCATTTAGTAAAAGGAAAACTTGAAATGCCCAGCATCAATCTGGAAGACCTTCCAAGCGGGGAAGGTGCACATGTCAGCTGGAATGGGCAAACAATCGGCGCCTATCGTGACGACAAGGGGAAAATCTGTGCTGTAGATATCACCTGTACGCATCTAGGCTGCTCGGTAAATTGGAATAAAGCGGAGAAATCATGGGACTGTCCATGTCACGGCTCTCGTTTTACTGTGGAAGGAGAAATCCTTGAAGGTCCAGCCATGAAGCCGCTTGCTGTTATTCAAACAGAGCCTGCTGACCAATAAAAAGAAGGCTGATGTTATGCTATTGAAAGGTCCTCCGATCAACGGAACTCTTTTCTTTGCATTCGTCAGCCTCTTTTCTATTTTCCAAGCTCTTTTACTTTATCTGTACAGCTCTCCATCGCACTTATGATTGCCCCGCGGAATTGCTCCTTTTCAAGAGTGGAAACCGCTGCAATCGTCGCCCCTCCCGGAGAACAAACCTGATCTTTTAAAACTCCAGGATGAAGACCAGTATCAAGCACCATTTTAGCCGCACCTAAAACGGCCTGCGCTGCCAATTTATATGCCTGATCACGCTTTAACCCTTGTTTTACTCCCCCGTCCGCCATTGCTTCAATCATCATATAGACATAGGCAGGCGATGATCCGCTGATTGAAGGAATCGCATCCATCAAAGACTCAGGAATCACTTCTACCTCTCCAAATGTTTGAAATAGTCGTTTTATCTCCTCAGCTTCTCGCTCCGTCACTTGGTCATTTGTACACATCGCACTCATGCCTGCTCCTGCCAATGAAGGAGTATTAGGCATTGTGCGTACAACCTTTACGCTGCGGCCAAACATCTTCTCAATTTTTTCTGTCGTTATACCTGCTGCAATTGTCACAATAATGTCGCCCTCTTGAATGAAATCTTTTATTTCATCGATCACTTCGGTATGTAAATTAGGTGCAACGGCCAGAAAAAGAATAGATGCTTTCTTTGCGGCCTCAATATTTTGTTCAAAAGGCTTTATCCCGTATTCACGCGCTGCCTTCTCTCTTGTTTCAGCTGTTTTTGACGTAATGACAATGCTTGACGGCTGAACAACGTTCGAACGAATCATCCCGGCAATCATCGCTTGAGCCATTTTTCCACAGCCAATAAATCCTATCTTCTTTTCCATCTAAAAAGCCTCCTGAATTGTTGTCTTTGACCAAATCATATAAGAATTTGGTTAGAAAAGCGATGGAAAACTTTGAAGAGAACAAAAATTTTATACACAATAAATAAACCGCAAAGAAGCCTTAACTTCTATGCGGACATAAAAACCTACCTTCTTTTTGATCTTGTCAGCATCCAGGCTATACCACCGCCAACGATTAAAATGGTTATAATGATCGTGACAAGCGACATACTAAAAAACGGCAGTTCCTCCATAAAATCCTCTCCTTTAAATATCTAAGCCATTCCCTTTTCCTTTAAAAATAAAACCTTGACAGATCTCCAACTTCTATATGTGTAATTTCCTTCCTTATCAAGGATAATATTCATCCTTTTCCATGAAAATTATTTTTTCCTTATTTATAAGGATATACCTATTTCACACTCGTTTTGAACGATTAACCAAAACAGGTGAATAAAATGACCAGTTCCAAGGAGGAACTGGTCATTTATGATTTATTTCTGTTCATCTCTGTTATCTCTGTTCGCTAAAAACATTTCCAATTCCTTTATATATCAATGGTTCGTGGATGCTTTAGTTCGTTGAAGGGGTCAGGCCCCTTCAACGAACTAAAGGATTTACACGTTAAATTTTGCAATCTCACTTTGCAGTTCTTGAGCAAGTCTGCTTAGAGAGTCAGCTGATGCTGTTATTTCTTCCATGGATGCCAGCTGTTCTTGCGCCGCAGCTGCTACTCCTTGTGTATTCATTGAGATGTCGGCTGAGGTTTGTGTAACTTGGTCCACAGATACGGTTAGCTGTTCTGTGGTTGCCGATATTTCCCTCGTTGCAGCTGATACTTCCTGCACTTGTTCAGTTACCTTTTGAATGGAACGTAAAATATTTTGGAATGCTGCTCCTGCTTGGTTAACGATAGCTGTTCCAGACTCAACCTCTTCTGTTCCTTTGTTCATTTCATTAACTGCTTTATAGGTGTTCTCTTGAATATTTTGAATTAATGCAGCAATCTGCTCTGAGGATTTCTGGGATTCCTCCGCAAGCTTCCTTACTTCATCTGCCACTACCGCAAAACCTTTCCATGTTCTCCAGCTCTTGCCGCCTCTATTGCTGCATTTAGCGCAAGAAGATTGGTTTGATTTGCAATATCACTGATGACTTGAACAATTTGTCCAATCTGTTTTGAATTTTCCCCTAAACTTTGAATAACAACAGCAGTTTCCTTTACGGAATTATTTACTCCCTGCATTTGACGAATAGTTTGATCAATGACCAGATTCCCCTGTTCAGCTTCTTTCAGTACCTCTTGCGTTGATTCAGAAACCGCCACAACAGACTCAGCCATTTGCTGTAGACCGACAGCACTTTCATCCATCACTCGCTTATTTTCTTCCATGCTTCTAATTTGCCCATCAGCCGCACCTGATATATCCTGTACAGCTTCAGCTACTTGATTTGCTGATTGAGAGGATTGTTCTGAAGCAGCAGACAGTTCCTCCGAGGACGCTGCAACCTGCTCAGCGCCCTCGTTCACTTTTCGGATCAATTCCCTCAAGTTTTGTTTCATTTGATTAAATGATAACGCCATTGCTCCGATTTCATCTTTGTTTTTCACTTGAACATCTTGTATCGAAAGGTTTCCATCCGCAATTTGTTCAGCTGCTTCAGCAACTTCTATAACTGGTTTTGAAATGATGCGGCTAATGTAAAGAGCGATGGCAACTCCGATTAATAAGGCAATAATTGAAACGATGAGAATAAAATTTCGTGCTTCTGCTGCTTGTGCAGTCGTATCAATATTTCCTTGATCCAATTCTGCCTGATTATATTCTTCTAATTCTATCGCTTTTTCAGAGAATTGAGCAGTGAGAGGAACGATCACATTCGCAAAAAGCTGATTATAACCATCTGTGTTTCCTTCAGCCTGGTAGACGATGATTTGTTCTGCAGCTTCATTATATTCAGCTTGAAATCCTTTTAATTCGTCCAGCATCTCTTTTGCAGGACCGCTTTCAGTAAGAGTTCCGAGCTCTTCAGCAGCTGCATAGTATTGCTCGCTCGCACTTTTATAGCTTTGCAATGCTGAATCAGCACCTGTCGTCACATATCCTCTAAGATGTCTGGATTCCTCTGACACCTGATATTTCATTTCTTTTGCAAGCAGTACTTTTGCTGCCTGCTCTTCCACTAATTCTGTGTACGAAGAGTTAATGGATTGGATTTGTACGATACTAAATGCTGTGATGATCCCTAAAAGGAAAAGTACGCCAAAAAAACCGCTAAATAATTTTTTTCTAATATTCACACCGTATTACCTCCAGTGACATTTTCATATATAGTTTGATAAAACTATTCCCTATATAGAGAATATATTACTATTCTGATATACTTATCAAGCAAAATTTATTATGGTACTTTATATTGAGTTTACATTTTTAAAATAATATAAAAGACCTATTTATTATAGAATATAATTATTATTTTCAATTATCAATTTCTACGCCTCGTTTATAAACATCATACCTATTACCTTTTTCTTTATATTGCTCACAAAAAACCTGAGCCCTTCAAAGAAAAGAGCCCAGGTTATAGTAATCGAACGTATTGTTGTCAATTTGTTTCTGTCAGTTTCGGAATATGTCCCATCTTATTAAGCTCCTGCTCTAGGAATTTAGCCAACTCAAGCATGCCGTATATTCCATACTTCGCTTCTGCATCCGCGTTATAGTTTGTATTCGTATTGATATCGTACGTATAAACCGTACCTTCTGCATCACGAATAAATTCAATTCCTGCAACAGAGATTTCATTTGCTGCTAAAAAGGACTCAAATTGAGCAATGATTGGATCCTCAAAGTTTTCTACGACTTGAAATTTGGGCTTTTCTTCTGCTTCTTCGCCGACCGGGCAATATACATCTCCTATCTGGCAAACGTCAGCAGGGCATAGCTCAAACCCTTCTGACGTATCCACTCGAACAGCATAAACAAACCTCCCGCCGACAAACTCACATCTTGTAATGTATGGTTCAGGCGCCTGAATGTATTGCTGAATTAATGTAATGCCGTCAACAGGCAGTTCAAAATCCTCTCCGTTCACATACTCTTTTACCCCTTCAATCGAATGAAAAAGCTGAACGCCAAGTCCTTTACCTGCACGGTTATGTTTTGTAATAAACGATTTCTCACCAAGCTTTTCTGCTGCTTCAATTATTTGTTTTCTGCCTACAGCTGCTATGGTTTTAGGTGTCTTAATTCCATGGGCGTTCAATGCCATATATTGATTTACTTTACTGACTTCAAGTCTTAATGCCCTGCTGCCGTTATGGACTCTTCTTCCGTGACGCTCAAGCCACGCGAGCACCGACTCAGTTAATTCTGGTGCATAACGATGACCCCGTGTATGGGAAGAAGCACTCATACGGCTGTAAAAAACTCCTTCAGGCGGTTCCTCTGTAAGATCCACAATCCCCTCATCCAAATGCCATGTTTCAAAAGGAACACCAATTTCCTCAAAACGCTTTGTCAAATGAACCGTCCATTCATCATTTTCATGCAGTATATACACTTTTCCCATCTTAAAAAACGCCTCCTTTTTAATTTTGTGCTATTGATCGATTGGCAAGCTCTCGTTTTTTCTCAACAAGCGGCATTACTTTCTTTGAGAATCGCTCCATTTCTTCCAGCTGAGGTGAAAATTGCAGCAGCAATAGATCAAGCCCGGCTTTTTCAAAGGCGACGATGCGATCTGCAATCTGTTCTGGTGTACCGATCAAGTTGGGTCTCAAGCCTCTGTTAGATACGGAATAATCCATTAGCTTTACCTGCTGCTCCAGTTGCGATTTGCTGACAAAATCGTTGTATCCTGCATAGCCGCTTCCTTCTTTCACATCCGTGATTCGTGTAAGTTCTTTCTGCACTTCCTCTTCTGTATCGCGGCAGATGATATAGGCAGCCATCCCGAATGAACGGAATGGTTCTTTTTTTGCCGAAGCACGACGCTGTTTCATATCGTTGATTTTGATTTCGATTTCTTCTAGCGTTCCGCCGTGCATCACATACGCGTCGCAATGCTCCACAATGGTTTCTTTTCCACGCGGGCTTTCTCCGCCTGCATAAAGAATGGGATTTGGACGCTGCACTGGCTTCGGTTCAAGCTTCGTACCTTCCAGATCATAGAATTTACCGTTATAATTGAATGTCTCTTCTGTCCAAAGACCTTTTAGCACCTGCAAAAATTCTTCCGTTCGATCATATCGTTCATCATGCTCTGTAAAAATTCCTCCGTACTGCTTCGCTTCTTCCGCCCACCAAGCAGACACAACATTAAGCGTAAATCTACCATTACTGATTTGATCAATATTGGCAGCCATTTTTGCCGCAATTGCCGGGTTATGAAAGCCCGGACGAACCGCCGTCATAATTTCAATTTTATCTGTAACTGCGGCTAGCGCAGCGGCAGTCGACCATGCTTCTAGTGAATCCCGTTCAGGACCCTTAATATCATTTAAATAAAGCTCCGCAATCAATGTTGTATCGTAACCCCATTGCTCTGCTGATTGAACGACTTTTTTTGCGTAATCAAAGGTTGGGGGCATGTACTCTTCTTCAACATTGCGCAGCCATCCTCCAAAAATGGGAAGCCAAAATCCATATTTCATTATACAATTCCTCCATTTCCAAATAACAAAAAAACTTCTCCTAAGATAGAAGAAGTTAAGCTTTAGGGGCTTCTATCTTATCTCTCAGGAAACAAACAAGCTCCCGCTGGATGTAGCACCTTTCTGACAAACGTCAGCGGCTGCCGGGCTTCATAGGGCCATTCCCTCCACCACTCTTGATAAGAAATGATTTACTTATTAAATTAATCCTATAACAGCAGTAGGTTATTCGTCAACTTCCGCTTGAAGCATTATGATTTATTGCATAATTATGGTGCCTGAAAATAAAAAGCATGCTGAAAATAAATAAGATGTTTTATGTATTGTCATTCGTGAAATATTTTTTAAAAAAAGCACAAAATAGATGGGGATTCTTGAAAAAGGAGAATTCTAAGAGTAAAGTAAGGAGAAATAAACTAATTGGTTGACCGTATTTACGAGAATAAAAACTTACATAACACCTAAGACAACGAAAGCCCTACCTCTCTTTCGTCCTTACGGCTCCTCGACCGTGCCAGTGTGAATCAGACATTACTACAATAAATGGATAACCATTTATGAGTATCTGGATTTTGGGCTGAAAGGGTTCAATTACTGAAACCAATAGTTAAGAAGTAAAACATGGAATGGTCCTTTGATACGCAGAAAATAGTGGATGCCGCTGATTCATGCAGGAGCGCATGGCGACATGCTTAGAGGTTTAGTTACCTATAGACGGTGTCAAACGAACTTTTACTGCTCTGTGACCTCACTCATTAGCGAGTCAACATCATTCAGGCCTATAAACGCCAGACCTTTTATTAAATTTAGATTGGATATTGAGAACCAATCAATACTCTCGTAAATCGATCAACCTTTATTGTAACTCACTACCCTTTTTTTGTCAAGTCTGTATGATTTGTATAAATTGAAAATCATTTTTTAGGAGGGATCATTGATGCAAAATACCATTAATGACTATTTAGCAAGTAACCGAGAAAAACATTTAAAGGAACTAACAGAATGGCTATCCATTCCAAGTATCAGCTCACTCTCAGCGCATAAAGAGGATACAATAAAGGGTGCTGAATGGCTTGCACAAGCTTTAAAAGATATAGGGATGGAAAACGTGGAGCTTTACCCGACAAAAGGTCATCCCGTCGTGTATGCTGACTGGCTCCATGCTGAAGGAAAGCCTACAGTTTTAATTTATGGCCATTATGATGTTCAACCGGTTGACCCGCTGCATCTTTGGGAAACTCCTCCTTTTGTGCCGACTGTTCGAGAGGATAAAATCTATGCTCGGGGGGCTACGGACGACAAGGGACAATCCTTTATGCACCTTAAAGCAATCGAAGCCATCATGCAGACTCAAGGAGAGCTTCCTGTTAATGTGAAATTTTTAATTGAAGGGGAAGAAGAAATCGGGAGTGTTCATCTTCCTGAATTCGTTGAAAAGAATCAAGAGCTGCTTGCTTCTGACGTCATTTTGATTTCAGATACCGGGATGCAGGAAAAAGGAAAGCCTGCTATTTGCTACGGGCTGCGCGGACTTGCAGGTGTCCAAATAGACGTAAAAGGAGCAAAGGGTGATCTTCATTCTGGTCTATACGGAGGTGGTGTGCAAAATGCCATTCATGCTCTAGTGCAGTTGCTTGACTCCTTCCGGGACGAGAATGGGGTCATTCAGGTAGACCGGTTTTATGAGAAGGTCGAGCCAATTACAGATGAGGAAAAGAAAGCATATGAGGCATTAAACTTTTCAGAGGATGAACTAAAGAAAGAGCTTGCTGTATCTGAATTGTTCGGTGAAGAAGGCTTTAGCTATCTTGAACGGACATGGGTTCGCCCGACATTAGAGGTTAACGGTGTATGGGGAGGCTTCCAAGGGGAAGGAATCAAAACCGTTTTGCCGAACGAAGCCCATGCAAAAATTACTTGCCGCCTTGTTCCCCATCAGGACCCTGATGAAATCGTAATGCTGCTGACAAAACATATTCATGCGCATATGCCAGCAGGCGTCGAAGTAACGGTTACGCCTTTCGATAAGGGTGCTCCTTATGTAACTCCTTATGATCACCCTGCTATTCAAGCTGCTGGCCGATCATATGAAAAAGTGTATGGCGTGCCGACAGCATATACTCGAGGAGGCGGCTCGATTCCAATTGTTGCTACCTTTGATCAAATTCTGAAAAAGCCAATTGTATTAATGGGATTCGGTCTTCCAGGTGAGAATTTCCATGCACCGAATGAACATTTCCACTTAGAGAATTTTGACCAAGGACTCCGTGTGATTGCAGACTATTTATATGAAATTGTTCAATCACTTGATTAAAAGCATTTAAATAACAGTCTGAGAGCCGCTTGTGAAAGCGGCTCTCAGACTGTTGCATTATTTATTTTTTTCTTACTGCTCGTGCAATTATTACGAGCAAGAACACAACAATGATTGCACCTATAAGTGCAGGGAATATATAAAATCCGCCTAATTGAGGACCCCAAGCGCCAAGGAGTAAGCCCCCTAACCAAGCCCCAACAATCCCCGCTACGATATTTCCTATAATTCCACCCGGAACATCCTTACCAATAATAATACCGGCTAACCAGCCTATAAGTCCGCCCACAATTAATGCAATAATAAGTCCCATAAATGACCCTCCTATATGATTGTTATATCATTCACTTTCCCTCTAAACATTAGTGCTTAAACTATATTTTGAAAATAAAAAACAATCTTTTGATTTCATCGAATGAAGTTCATGATTGCATTAATCTATTGCTGGCAATCACACGATACAGCGTACTAATTGGTTTATTTTCCTGTTCCCATTCTTCTGTAATCACAACTGGAATTTCAAATGTTTTTTCCATTTTTATCATTAACTCCGCATAAGATTCATCCAGGTGATTACCTGATGTAACACGGGCATATAGCTCCTCAAATTCATCCAAAAATGCTTCAATTTTCATTCTATTGCTTCCTTTCTTTTGCATGCTAATAAGCAAGCCATTCTCTCTTTGATATTCTATTCCCATATAACATTCAATTTAAAACCTAACTGTACATATTGGTTCTATTTTCTTTTTCATATAAAATTGATTGATTTTTCAGTATAAATCAACATATCGAAGTTCGTCTTTTTATGTCAATTACTTGTGAATCAAACCTTCTTCAGCTATGATATAAGCAAATTTAATGGAAGAGGATGATAGCAATGGCTGATAAGAAAAAAAGCGAGGAATTGCTGGATAAAGCGGTTAAAACGGTTAAAAGCGATTCAGACGAAGAAAAGACAGCTGTAGAAAAAACAGTTGAAGAATTGCGTGAATACAATGAAGAAAATGAAGAAAAAGAAAAGGATAAATAGTAAAATAAGCCGCTGGATTCACGATGCAACGGCTTTACTTGTATGAGCTATTTTATTTTCTTGAAATCCACAACACAACATCCGATTTTGTTTGCTTGATTATCAAAACTACTTCCTATGAAAAGGACAAAAAGCCCCAGTATGCACCGGGGCTTTAATTGAATTGAAATTATTGCCTTACATTATAATGTCTCACGGTAACCCGTGTCTGCCTTAACCTTAACCTCAGCATATTTTTTAGTATCTTCTTGCTTACTAGACACTAATGTCCCAATTACAGCTCCTATAAAGCCAAGCGGGACAGAAACAAGCGCTGGATTCGTTAATGGGAAGATTGGATCGCCGGTAATCATGGCCGTTCCTTCAGGGCTAAATACATTCGGACTTAAAATAACGAGAATGAGAGATGAAATAAGCCCCGTTAACATACCAGCCATTGCTCCTGTTGTATTAAACTTCTTCCAATAAATTGTGAAAATAATAACTGGTAAATTAGCACTTGCCGCTACACAGAAAGCTAAAGAAACAAGGAAAGCAACGTTTAGATTTTGTGCAAATAGAGCAAGTAAAATTGAAAATATTGATACTCCAAGAGAAGCATAACGCGCTGCAAGCATTTGCTCTTTCTCTGTAATTTTTCCTTTTTTAATGATTTGTCCGTAAATATCATGCGCGAAGGCTGAAGCCCCTGACAGTACGAGCCCTGCAACTACCGCCAAAATCGTCGCAAAAGCAACAGCTGCTACAAAGGAAAATAATAGGTCTCCTCCTAATACTTGAGCGAGTAAAGGAGCGGCCATATTCCCTGCAGGATTCTCACTAATAATCGCTTCTCTGCCAACAAAAGCTGCTGCTCCAAAGCCTAAGAAAATGGTCAATACATAGAAAATGCCAACAATCCATGTCGCCCACATTACTGAACTTCGAGCGGTTTTTGCATCTCTAACTGTGAAAAATCGCATTAAAATATGAGGTAGTCCAGCCGTTCCAAGTACGAGCGCAATCATAAGCGAAATCGTATCCAGCCCAACCGTGTATCTCGCACCCGGATTCAAATAATCTGCTCCAAGCGGTGTTGCCGACTGCATCTCGCTAAACATTTGAAATAAATTAAAATCAAAGCGAGAAAATACCAGGAAGGAAATAATGACGGTTCCTACCATTAATAGCACAGCTTTAATGATTTGAACCCAGCTAGTTGCGGTCATCCCGCCGAATATTACATAAATCGTCATCATAATACCAACAAGTAAAACGGCCATCCAATACTCAATTCCAAAAAGTAATTGAATTAATGCTCCGGCCCCAACAAGCTGTGCGATCATATAGAAAATAACAATGGTAATGGAACTAAGTGCGGCAGTGCCGCGAACCTTCTTGGCCTGAAAACGTGCATTGATCATATCCGCCAGCGTATATTTTCCAAGGTTGCGCAGCGGCTCGGCTACAATAAACAACACAACAAGATAGGCAACAAGATATCCAATACTAAAAAAGAAACCATCAAAGCCAAATAATGCAATTGCACCTGCGATCCCTAAAAAAGATGCTGCTGATAAATAATCCCCAGCAATGGCAAGTCCATTTTGCCAGCCAGTCAGCCCTCCTCCCGCTGTATAAAACTCACTAGCGGTATTCGTTCGTTTTGCAGCGAAGTACGTTATGGCAAGCGTTATCCCCACTATGATCAAAAACAAACTAATGACGGTTGCATTCATAGATCCTGACCTCCCTCAACCCCATTTTCTTTCAATACTTCTTCTGCCATTTTGTCAAAAACAGCAGCTCTTTTCATATAAATAGTTACTAATACCCATGTCATAATAAATAATGAAAGCGCATACAACCAAGTCCATGAAATAACCCCGATTGCTGGAGTATTTAAGAACGTTGTGTAAGAGGTTAAAATAGGAAATAGTAGATAAAGACTGAAAAAGATGATGACAGATGGTACAAGAAAACGTTTTTTAGCTTTTGTTAGCTCAAGATACTTACTGCTTCTAGCAATTTTTTCAAAATCTTGGACTTTCTGCTGTTTCTGCGAACTCTTCTGAACCCTATTCGTCATACTTCCACCCCACTTCAGTAATCTTATCCAAAAAATCTGAATAAATAAAATTTAAGCCACTCTCGGTTGAATGTCAATTCATTTCTAAATTAACTTAATAGTTTTTCAATTTCCTGGACAATCTTACATTTTAATTCGCCCCTAAATTAATAGGCTAATAGACTATATTAGTCTATTTTAATAGTTCTCATGCATTATATTATCTCCTTTTTTTGAATAAAAGAAAGAAAAAAACGCTAGCTAGTACAAAGGATCTTTTGAATAGGATTAATCTCAGCTCAAACACTGTTTTATTTTTCTATTTTCAAACTACCTATTGGCTGTCACCACCATCAGCCTATGGCCATACAATATGGCGATTGCAAAGAAGGGGTGAACTGGAAATGAATGGTCAACCACAGCAAGCTGTACAGTTAAGGAGTGCATTTGATCCTTATGTTTATCAAACGTTAATGTCGGTCGTTGGCAAAAACATAGTCGTACAAACAACTAAAAATCCTATTCAAGGGCTTTTAAGCAAGGTAACGCCTGATCACATCGTCATTGAGATTAACCGAACTCCTTTCTTTATTCGTATCCAGGAGATTGTCTGGGTCTCTCCTTCGTAAACAGCAATTGATGAAACATATTCTCCCCCGTTCTATCATACAAATAGCCAGAAGCGATCAAACGTTTATTTTTTATTGAACGTTGGAGGGGGAGAATTTATGTTTAAACGAGTGAACAAACTGCTAATCGAGCTCCCTGCACCTGAGTATGGTGATGCCAATGCTGCTGCCGCCGTACAGGAGCTGCTTGGCGGAAAGTTTGGAGAAATGTCGACACTAAATAACTATATGTACCAGTCGTTTAATTTTCGTCAAAAAAATAAACTTAAACCCTTCTATGACCTGGTTGCGAGTATTACTGCCGAGGAATTCGGCCATGTTGAGCTTGTCTCAAACACCATTAACCTGCTTCAAAAGGGTACAACCTTCACAGCTGAACCGGATTTGACACCGCTTCAAAATGCGAAAAATAAGCGGAACACCTATGCTTTTTTAGCTAACGCTCAGACTTCGCTTGCTGGCGATTCCATGGGAAATCCTTGGCGGGGGGATTACGTGTTTTCAAGCGGAAATTTAGTGTTGGACCTTATGCATAACTTCTTCCTTGAATGTGGTGCGAGGACACATAAAATGCGCGTATATGAAATGACTGACCACCCAACTGCACGGGAGCTGATCGGCTACTTGCTTGTTCGCGGAGGTACACATGTCCTCGCCTACGCAAAAGCAATAGAAATGGCTACCGGTGTTGATTTAACAAAGATGCTTCCTGTACCAAGCTTGGATAATCGTGTTTTTGATCATGCGAGAAAATACGAAGACCAAGGCGTCGGAAATGTCTTATTCACGTGGAATGATGCGGGAGATTATCAAGATATCCGCGCAATCTGGAAAGGTACCAACCCAAGCAGCGGTCAGCCGCTTGTTGTACAGGACGGTACTCCACAGGGAGCACCCATTCCAGAGCTTGACGACCTTCCTGAAGAATTTGCACCAGGCATCGGCCGTGATGAATATGAACAGATCGCTCGCCGTTTGATGGAGAAAATGTGAAGTAAGAGCTTACTACTAATAGGATCTGCGATTTGGTCGATATCTTCAAAAACGCTCAGATCGTTATCTGAGCGTTTTTGGTCATCGTTTATATAATTCGCTGAATTCATACTGCGGCAGCTTAATTCTAAATGTTGTCCCCATCGGACTGCTTTCATGCACACTGATCTCACCACGGTGTTCAAAAATAATTTTTCTTACAAACGGAAGCCCAACACCCATCCCATTGCTCTTAGAGGAAATAAAAGGATCAAAAATTTCTTCCCAATTTTTTGCCTGTATACCGTGGCCGGTATCGATAATATCAATATAAATTTGATCAGCCAGTATAATTGTCTCAATCTTAATACTTCTTGCTTCTTTCTCTTCAGTAATTGATTCACAGCTATTTTTAATTAAATTTATAAATACTTGCTTCAAGAAGGTTTCACTAACATAAGCCTTTAGCGGCTTATATTTTTTTTCAAAAAAAAGATCTATCCTTTTCTCTTTTACCATTTCTGACACGATATCGATTGCACCATCAATTACTGTATTTAAATCAACCATTTTAAAATCTACTGAATTTCTATTAATATAGACAGCATAGTTTCGAGTTAAATCCTCTAGCTGCTTTGATGCCTTTTGAATCATTTGTACCATATGGGTACTCTCTGTTGTCAATGGTGTTGATTGAGGCAGCATTTTGGAGTAAGCCTTAATAATTTGCAAATTATTATTAACCTCATGAATTAAACTAGTCGTTAGCTCACCAGTATAATCTAGCTTTTTTTGGCGCTCCGTTAACCGATTGTAATTAATCGTCATTAATGTATTCATTTTGACAAAAGAAAAGATAATAATAGATGAAAAAATAATTACCCCAACACTGCTTATGATCGCACCTGTACCAGGGATGAAATTCATAAAACCTGTGATAAACAACAGAAAAGAACATAAAGAAAAAGCACCTAGAAATTCTTTTAAATAAACATTTTGAATCCCTCGGGAGATAAAATAAATAATGATTAATAAGAAAACAAAACTGCTGGTATGGAGTAAATAAAGATAATGCAGATCCCCATAAATCGGAAAGTACAAGCTAGTATCGGAGTAATAAACCTTGACTTCCTTTAATCCTTACTATGCCAAGCTTTGTCCAGTTAATAAAGTAAATGACCACACTTCCGATTCCAAACAACCACAGAAATTTACGGTTAAATAACGATAAAAGGATTCTATAATAAGCAGCGTTTTTAAAATTTGGTGAATGTCTATGTATAATAAGGTAAGCAATATAAAATGTAACAGGTACGATAAATGTAGGCCCCCTTCGGAAGAACTGAAATAATTGTAAAATCAGATCAATAGAGATCATATCCTTTAAATATAGGACGCCAATGTCAATTTGCCAAAGACTAATCAGCAGCATAAAAAGCAATAACGTAACGCCTAATTCCGATCCTCTGTAAATTCTCAATACATTTATCGCTAATACAATAGGGATTAATCCTATCGCAATAATTAATAGTGAAATAATCAAATTTATTCAATCCTTTTTATCCTGTTAGTGTGCATTATGTTTTGCCCTAAATACATAATGACTATATCGGTGCTATTAACCGTTTTATAAAAGTAATCTACAAGGTGCAGCTAAACTACTTTGATTTTACTTTTAACCGTTTTAAACTCCACTCCATCGCTTTATTAAAATAATGATTGATCTGCTTAATGAGATCGTATCACGTTTTTTAATTATTGGCTTTATTAAACGTGTCTGTTGATTGCAGCATGAAGGCGATCGCTTTCCGCAACGCGGGCGGTGAGCCTTCTCGGTGCAGACGCGGAGGGCACTGAAAGAGTAAGGTTTTCAAAAACAGCGAAAAATCAATCCCCACTTTATCTCTCTTTTTTCAAAAAAATGTAGTGGTTATATCCCATAATCAATCGTAAAATCAATGTTATTTTGGGAATTGATTTTACGAGTTTAAAAATGAGCGACTTTTTCAGCAGCCTAGCAGACGCACCTGTGGGGTCTCACCTGTCCCGCTTCCGCCTGCAGGAGTCTTGCGCCTTCCGCTACTACAAATCAACGAAGTGCAAAATCAACAATGGACTTTAATAAAGCTTAATTATTAGAACCATTTACTCCTATGCTCTTTTTTTCATTTTCCATGGTATGATTAAGCCAACCTATACAATAATGATTAAGAAAGTGAGGCTACAATATGAATGGACAGCAGCGAAGCAATATTCGTCCGGGACTTGAAGTCGATATCGTACTAAAACAGGATCAGAGAAGCGGCAAGCTTACACGTGGAATTGTGAAGGATCTTTTAACAAAATCACCGAATCATCCACATGGGATTAAAGTTCGCTTAGAGGATGGACAAGTAGGTCGAGTGAAAAATATACATACTTAAAAAACAGCTGGCTTTTGCTTGTAAGAAAGCGAAGGCTAGCTGTTTTGTATTTACTATTTAACGATCGTTTTCACCATTCTGGCGGCAACAATTGCCGGTAAAGCGGAGATGTGAATCGGTCATCTATTAGCAGCAGTGTTCCATGGTCTGTCTCAGAACGTATTAATCTCCCTCCTGCCTGAAGCACCTTATTAATACCTGGAAATACATACGCATAGTTGTAGCCATTTACCCCTTGCTCCTGAAAGTATTTTTTCATTTGCTCACGCTCCACACTGAGCTGCGGAAGACCTACTCCAACGATCGCAACACCCGTCAGCCGTTTTCCCGGAAGATCCACCCCCTCGGAAAACATTCCACCCATAACAGCAAATCCTATGACCCTATTTTCAGCCGCCTCAGAGAAACTGGTAATATACTCCTCCCTCTCCTCTTCTGTCATGAGTTGTTTTTGAACCATCATTTTCATTCCGTCACCCGGCATGATCTGTTTCCATCGATCCATTGCTCTATCCATATAATAAAAGGATGGAAAAAATACAAGGAAGTTTCCAGCCTGCTCTTTTATCTCTTTTTCTAATGTGTAAAGAATGGTATCCAACGTTCTCTCACGGTCCCTGTACTTCGTTGAAATCGGATAGGTTTTCACATCCAATTGTTCACGGTGAAAGGGTGATGGAATCGTCAAAACATAATCATCGGCTTCTCCACCCAGCAATCTTCTTACATAAGGAAGAGGCGATAGTGTAGCAGAAAAAAAGATGCTTGCTTTATAGCTTTTTGTTGTACTTTTGACAAATGCTGACGGGTCCATGCAGACAATTTTCAGCATGACATCCTGATTTCTTTTTTCAATCAAGCAATAAAACTGTTCATCCATTAACTCGGCCACTTTCAGCATTTGCTGCGTTGAAAAATAGAGATTGATCAGCGTTTCATCCGTTTCTTCTCTTCCTTGGGCGATAACTCTTTCAGCCTCAGAATAAAAATCGTTCAATGCTTCTATGATTTCCTGAGGCATCTCCTTCAGAATCACATATTCATCGTTTTCACACATTTTTTTACAAGCCAAAAATGCTTTATTTACGCGTTTTGCAGCTTGAACAAGCGTCAAATGCGCCCCCTTAGACAATACTAGAAACGGTGATTTCCATAGAACAGCTGAGTACATCTCGCGCGCACGATCGACCAGGTTGTGGGCTTCATCGACAAGCAATACTGTTGAATGCTTTTGTTCCCCCATGATTCGTTTTCTCGCGACTCTCGGATCGAATACATAGTTGTAATCTCCGATCATGGCGTCCGCTATATAGGAAAGGTCCATTGAATATTCAAACGGACAAACACGATGCTTTTTGGCATACGTTTCTATGACACCGCGCGTCATCATCGTTTCATTACTAAGAATATCTAGTACTGCCCCATTGATGCGATCAAAATGGCCATCAGCATATTCACAATAGCTCTTTTGACAGATCGTTTGCTCCTTGAAGCAAATTTTATCCTTTGCCGTCATCGTTACCGAAGACAAATGCAGTCCCGTTTCATTCATTAGATTCAATGCTTGTTCTGCTGCAGTTCTTGTAATCGTTTTAGCCGTAGAATAGATTAGATGACTCGCAGCCCTTTCCCCCATAGATTTAACCGTTGGAAAAATTGTGGAGATTGTTTTTCCAATTCCTGTAGGTGCTTGTACAAAAAGCGTTGATTTCTTATTAATCGTTTTATACACAGCACCAGCCAGGTTTCGCTGTCCTTGCCGAAAGTGGTCAAATGGAAAGTTTAATTGTTTAATCGATTCATTTCGCTTGTGTTGATGCCGCTCCAATAATAAGGCAAACGGGGCATAATGCTGAATCATTTCTTCTACTTCTTTTTGGAGAGCTGCGCGGTCATATGTTTCTACAAATCGCTTTATTTCTTTTGTAGAGGATTGAACATAAGTGATTTGCACATTGATTTGATCAAGTGAACGGTCTTCTGTCACGATCCATGCATAAACGACTGCTTGAGCGACGTGAACCTTAGAAGGATCTGTCACCTCATCTAACAGCTGCGATGTCGATTTAATCTCATCAATGATTACTTGTCCATCAACAGATAAGATCCCGTCGCAGCGTCCTTCAAGCAAAAAGACATACCCGTCCACTTCCATTTCCCGAGACAGAGGCACTTCTTTTTGATTCTGTACTTCATATTTACGTTGAATTTCCTGATGAATTCGGACTCCTTCCGTCATAGCCGTCTGACTTCCGATACGCGCATCAATGCTTCCTGCACGATACACGTACTCCGCCAATCGTCTTGCAGAAATTTTTATAACCTCTGTCACAGCCATCCCTTCCTATCTACTTTGCTCCTTTTATTTTAACCCTTTTGACAGGAAAAAACAGGTACCTTGTCAGGTAACCTCCTGTTAGTCATTTTGTGAAAGGCTTCGAGCACGAGTCGAATTCGAACAGAAAATGTACAAGACTATTCACTAGTTAACATAAAAAGCGCAGAAGCCTTCTCCACTCCATTAATGACAATGGACAGGCGATGTTCTCCCGGATAATGCACTCGAGTTGTCAGGTTTCTAAAGGATAATTTTCGCTCGAATGTTCTAGTCCCTTCTTTAAGAAATGTATCTGTAATTTTAAACAGCTTTTTCGACGTCTTCCCATTCGCCTTTACGTAATCAACAGCGAATTCTATTCGCAATTTCCCATTCAGCGCTTGCCGGCTTATGGTAAATTGAAAAGTAAGATTTTCTCCAATTCTTAACTGTGAACGATCTAATGACAGTGTCACATCCACTGATGCCTCTCCATAGTAACCAAATAAAGCGAGGATTTCTGGATCAGCTTTTCGCAACAGTCCTCTCACTGCATGACGTATGATCCAGTCTGTCTCTTCATGACGGCCATACCATTTTGCAGCAATCTCCTTAACAACAGCGGGGTGATCTTTGGAAATATCATTTAGGTTGTTGGCAACACTTCTTCTAACATACAGAGACGGATCCTCTTTAAGCGCTTCTAAAATAGGCAAAATGGATGAAGCTTCTTTCTGAAAGGATTTTAACGCTTGTCCCCATGGCAATCGAGGACGGCAGCCTTCACTTGCTAAACGTCTGACATGCTCACTTTCATGCATTGTCCATTGGTGCATTTGTTTCATCATGCGTTCAGGATCGCGTTCAATAAATGGACGAACCGCAAACTCAGCACTGCACGCATGAGTCAAGCAGGCAAAGGCCTCCATCGATACATCCCAATCCTCATCCAGTCCAAATACTTCAACTATATCAGGTAAAAACAAGTATGCAAGTCCGCTGAAATGAGGGGTGATTTTGCATAATAGATCGATCATTTCATTATATTTGGAAGGCAAAAATGGACGAAGTGTGATCGTCACATGCCGCATCCGTTCCTTAAGTTCTTTTTGTTCCCATTCATCATTTAATACTTGAGCAATAAACGCTTCTGTTTGAAAAACCGGGTATTCTTTTTGAACTGCTTCGGAAAATCCTCTCAGCATATGTTCGTTGAAAAGCTCTTTTAAAGGGGACGCCATTTTCCATTCTCCTCATCATTCATTTTTTCAAATAAGATTCCGTTAAACCTATCTGTTGATTTCCGCTTCAGGCGCTCGCTTTCCGCGGGCGAGGACTCCCTTTGACTCGCTTCTCTAAGCAGGAGCCTCACACATCTGCTCCAATCAACATCATGCCAAAATCAACCATTCCCTTTCAAATAGCCTTTTATAAAAACTGAGCAAAAAATCCACAACCCCGTTATAGAGTGTGGATTTCGATCACAATTATTTCTTTTTCACAAATAGCACTTTTAAATAATCGCCTTCTGGGAAAGCTGAAGTCGTTTTAAAATCTTCTGGAAGTGAATAGCTTTCAAGTATTTCATAGCGTAAGCCTTTTTCTTTGAAGCCTTCGTCAATAAAACGCTCGAATTTTTTCATATTGAATGAAGCAGCGTTTGTTGAAGCAACAATGATTCCTTTATCTTCTGTCACATCAATAGCTCGCTTCATTAAATCCTTATAATCCTTGGCCGCACTGAACGTATGCTTTTTGGAACGTGCAAAGCTAGGTGGATCCATCACGACCAGATCAAATTTAAGTTTATTTTTGACTGCATAATCAAAATAACGAAAAACATCGCGGACGAGGATATCTTGAGCCTCATAATCAATTCCATTCATGCTGAATTGTTCGATTGTTTTTGCCACACTTCTATTTGCCAGGTCTACACTCGTCGTTTTGACCGCTCCGCCTAATGCCGCAAAAACGGAGAAGGCCCCCGTATAGGAAAAGGTGTTGAGTACATTTTTCCCTTCTGCATAACGATCTCTGATGGCTTTCCTGACATCTCGCTGGTCAAGAAATACCCCCACCATTGCTCCGTCATTCAAGTAGATCGCAAAGCTTGCTCCATTTTCTTTAACAATCAATGGGAAGTCAGGTTTTTCACCGCGAACAAAATCGTCGTCTGCTACGTACTGACCCTTCGTATCAAATCGTTTTTTCTCATAAATACTCTTATAGTCAGCTAACTCTTCAAAAGCATTTAATATCTCTTCGCGAAACGCATAAATCCCTTCACTATACCACGTAAACAAATAGTGATCATCAAAGAAATCAATCGTCAATCCCCCGATGCCGTCTCCTTCTCCGTTAAATACACGGAAAGCAGTCGTATCCGCTTTAGCGAACCACAGATTCCTGCGGCCAAGGGCAGCGCGGAGGCGATTGGAAAATAATCGCTGATCCACCTGTTCTTCAGAATCCCAGGTTAACAGCCAGCCCACACCTTTATTTTGACTGCCTTGAAAGCCTCTTGCTAAGAATCTTCCACGTTCGTCGGCTGCAACAAGGACTTCCCCTTCTTTTTCTAATTGTTCAGGATTTACAAGCATATCCTTTGTTAATAACGGATAGCCACCAAGAATTTTTTCAACAAATCTTTTCTTTATTTTCACATTCACCATACATCGATCTCTCCTCAATGGATTACAGCTTTTCGGCAATATCCATATGCAATACTCCCATCATACCCGACCCGGCAGCACCATACAATCCAATCATTCACCAGCGGGGAAAAACCGTATCATTTCAAAAATGCAGGCAGCTATTTGCCTTCCGTATTTTTTTCAATATATTTCTTAAGATTACTTAAATGCAAAAGTTCTTCTTTCGCAATCATTCGAACAATCATCCCTTTAAACAAGGTTCTCGCTAGTCCTCTTGTTTTAATGTCTCCATTAAATGTTACATGCGTCTCATTCCCTTGAGGTGTAAATTCATAGCGAAACGAAATTTGCACACCATTTTGATCACTCAGCACCGCATAGGATGTGTTCGGTATATACTCTATTACTTCCAATGTAGTTTGAACTCTTCTGTTCCCCACATTGCGTATTTCATTATATTGAGTTCCCTTGCCTACGGGACCCTCGGTAATTTTTTCAGTTTTCTCAACATGATCCATAATTTCAGGAGCTCGCTCCATATCGGTTGTCCAGGCAAATACAGTCTCAATTGGACGCTCAATAATTATATGTTGATTTAATGCACCCATGTAAACCTCTCCTCTCACGCTAAATCATTTATTCATTTACAAGTATACGTTTTTCTCCCTTTTATTTCTGCATCCAAGCTGTAATGAATAGATGATAATCGCTCAAACTAACTTGAGTGCTCGTGCATATGCTTCGACCATTAATCTTAGCTAATGGCCTATTGATACAGACAAGTTTTTCCTTTAAAGTAAAAGGTGTAATAGGCTATTATTTGTCATTATAACGAGAAGGGGTTGTTTTGAAGGAATTATGAAGAAAATTGTTAAGCTTTTACTCGCTTCTGCTGTGTTGCTCATGTTACTTGGAATGGTCCGTGGTGAGTATAGGCAAAAGCAAACAGAAATTCAAAGTGAACTTCAGCGCTTAAATCCCAGAACGAATTCAGACATCACCTACCTCGATTTTTTAACCTATCGAGTTTTGCAAAATAATCATGCCAATATCGCCATGCTTGGAAGCAGCGTCACAAAGGGTGTTGGAGCAAGCTCTCCTGAGTTTAGCTGGCGCGCTCTGCTGCAAAAAGAAATTCGTCAAGCAAGCAGGCCCCTTCAGCACATAACGATAGCCAATCATGGGCATTCCGGCTATTCATCGGTTATGCTGCTTCGAAATGATATCCTATTTAACGTCATAAAAGGGAAACCGGACTTACTCATTTTGGAGACATCCGTGATCAATAACTACCGCCAGTCGGTCTCCCTTGAGGATACGAAATCCTCTCTTGAACAGCTGTATTCGACCTTCACACGACAGATCCCTGGTGTTGAAATTCTTTTTATTTCTCCTAATCCTATTTTAAAAAACAATCTTAATTCCTCTGGGCTAAACAGCCTTGGATTGACCTTTGAGGATTATGTAGATTTTACAGAACAGATCTCCCGTGAAAATGCGTGGAACTACTTTGACACACATGGGCAAATTTCAAAGGAACTGGGCAACAGAAATTTCGAGGTTAAGGATGCTCTCAGCGATATGATTCACCCAAACGATCTCGGCTATCAGATATGGGCGGATAAACTACTATCAGAAAGCTTAAAAAAACCTATTTCCACCCATCATTAATCATTATTTCCGACCCACCTGCTCGAAAAGAAGCAGGTGATTTTTTTTACTATTATTATCTCAGAGCCTCCATACTGTTCTTATTTGTCCTAACATCGTATGCTAATGAATAGATTTGAAGGCTTTATTCAGGAATTGGAGGAATGACAGAGTGGTAAACGTTAAAAAACGCACATTGGGACAAACGAGCCTAAAGCTTTCTCCACTCGGGCTCGGCTGCTGGCAATTTAGTAATGGAAAAGGACTCGTAGGCGGTTATTGGACAGCCATGGACGAGTCCGTCATTAAAGAAATTGTTCAAACCTCTCTGGACGGGGGAATCAACTGGTTTGATACAGCAGAAGTTTACGGAAAAGGACAGTCTGAAAAAAATTTGGCCCATACACTTGATCAGCTGGCAATCTCCCCGGAGGATGCACGAATCGCAACAAAATGGTGGCCTCTGTTCCGAAGTGCCAGCTCCATTACAAACACCATTGAAGAAAGAATGGAATCATTAAACCAGCGCCCCATCGACCTGTATCAAGTTCATCAGCCATTTTCTATTTCTTCCGTTAAAAAAGAAATGGACAACATGGTCAAGCTTGTTGAAAAAAAAGCAATTGCTCATATCGGAGTGAGTAATTTCAACGCCAAAGCAATGACACAAGCTCATACCAGATTGCAGGAGTATGGTTTACATCTGGCATCCAACCAAGTAAAGTACAGTCTGTTAGACCGTCGAATTGAAAAGAATGGTGTAGTAGACGCTGCGAAAAAGCTTGGCATCTCCCTAATCGCCTATTCTCCTCTCGAACAAGGGATTTTAAGCGGGAAATTTCATAAAAACCCTTCATTAATTCAACAAGCCAGCGGAGTTCGAAAGTATTTAGGAAAATTCCAAGAAAAAGGGCTGGCAAAATCCTACCCGCTAATTGAAAAACTTGAAGAACTGGCAGAAAAATATGAAGCAAGTGCAAGCCAGGTTGCGCTAAACTGGCTGATTCATTATCACGGTGATACAATTTTCGCCATACCGGGTGCTTCTAAGTCTCAACATGCCAAGGAAAATATCGGAGCGATGACATTTAAGCTAACAAGAGAAGAGCTTGAAGAAGTCTCCCGTATTTCCTGGGAAATTGTCGGATAACACATAAAAAGGATGCGTGCGGAAATTGCACGCATCCTTTTTGACAGATCTTTTCATGTTTTCATTACTATTTTCGGCCATTCAAAAGTGCTGTCTCTGTTATCTCTTCATCAAAAAAAGAATACAAAAATCCCCATATCCTTCCTCCTTCAGTTTTTCTTTCGGAATAAACCGGAGTGCAGCAGAGTTTATGCAATAACGTAAACCTGAAGGACCTGGTCCGTCTTCAAATACATGTCCTAAATGCGAATCTGCCTCTCTGCTTCTCACTTCTCTGCGCGTATGTCTTGTAGAAAGGTCCCACTGCTCTCTTACCATGGAATCCGTGATTGGTTTTGTAAAGGATGGCCAGCCGCATCCTGCATCATATTGATCTCTAGAGCTGAATAACGGTTCTCCCGATACGACATCAACATAAATTCCTTCTTCTTTGTTATCCCAATAGGCATTATCAAACGGTGGTTCCGTCCCATTTTCCTGCGTCACGAAATATTGTATCTCTGTCAGGATGCCCTTCAGCTTTGTTCGATCCTTTGGCCAAAAATTCCGCTGAAATTCCGCCCTGCCTGAACCACGATAATAGAGGGCATATCGAAAGCTATTTTTTAAATCAAAATCCTGATGATAGCTTTCCGCTGGATAAAATGGGACCGCTTCTTTAACCTTCGTAATAATCGGCTTTGAGAATCGTCTGCTCTTAGCCAGCTTTTCTCTGGAAGCAACCGCTTGCTGCTTCTGTTCATTTGAATGGGTGAAAATAATGGAACGGTACGCTGGTCCACGATCACTGAACTGACCTTCAGGATCTGTTGGATCTGTAAGTGGCCAGTACCAATCTAACAATTGCTCATAGGAGACAACAGATGGATCGAATGTAATTTGGACGGCTTCCACATGGCCAGTTTCACCTGTACGAACGGAAGCGTATGCTGGGTTTGGCTCATCTCCTCCTGTATAGCCGCTTACTGCACTTTGAATACCGTCCATTTCTGCAAATGGGCGGACAAGACACCAAAAACAGCCGCCTGCAAATGTTGCCTTCTCCCATTTAGGTGATGTCGCTTCTATACTCAACAGGCTTCCTCCTTTATATAAGGACGATTTTCCCCAAATAAAATATCCATTATATTCATTTGTCATTTTTATCTATTTTACCATTCCTACATTTCCTCAGGTGCTTCCATTCCAAGAAGACGCAAGCTCTCTTTAATCACAATGGATACAGCGTGGACCAACGCTAGACGCTGCGCTTTTTCTTCTTCCTTCACGCCTTGTAAGATGCTCGTATGGGCGTAGTAATGGTTAAAGTCCTGGGATAGGTCAATCACGTATTTTGCAACCTTCGATGGATCCCATTCCTTAACTGCCTTCTCCACTTCTTCAGGAAATGCAGCCAGCTGTTTCACCACCGCTCTTTCATCTTTTCCAAATGTAGTAAATGACGTCGGATATTCTTGATTCCATGCAGCTTTTCTCAAAATGGAGCATGCTCTTGCATGTGTGTATTGTACATATGGTCCTGTTTCACCTTCAAATCTCAGCATATCCTCCAATGAGAATTCGATGTCATTTTGACGGAACACCTTGAGATCGTGAAAAAGAACGGCTCCTACACCAACTTGTTTAGCTACCTGCTTTCGGTTATGCAGGGAAGGATTTTTCTCCATTATGGCATTATGCGCCATTTGAATCGATTGCTCCAATACTTCCTCTAAAAGAACAACTTTCCCTTTTCTGGTAGACATTTTCTTTCCGTCCTTAAGAATCATGCCGAATGGAATATGAACAAGATCATTTGCCCAAGGCACACCAAGCTTATTTAATACAGCAATGAGCTGTTTAAAGTGAAGTGTCTGTTCATTTCCTACTACGTAGAGCGATACCGCAAATGCATAGTGATCCTGACGATAAAAAGCGGCAGCCAAGTCACGTGTTGCATAAAGCGTAGCTCCGTCGGATTTCATAATTAAGCATGGAGGCAGACCTTCATCATCCAGCCTTACAACCTTTGCACCTTCCGATTCCTCCAGCAGATCTGCGTTCTTTAGCATCTCAACGACCGCTCTCATTTTGTCATTGTAAAAGGCTTCTCCATGATAGGAATCAAAAGAGATCCCCATTAAATTATAAACGCGGGAAAAAGCCTCAAGCGATACCTCTCTAAACCACTTCCAAAGAGCAACTGCCTCTGTATCTCCATCCTCTAAACACTTAAACCACTGTCTTCCTTCTTTTTCAAGGGATTCGTCAATTTCTGCTTGCTGATGAAAATAGACATACAGCTGATGAAGCTCACGAATCGGATCCTGTCTTACTTTATTCTCTTCTCCCCAGCGCTTATAGGCCGTAATGAGTTTTCCAAATTGCGTGCCCCAATCGCCTAGGTGATTGATTCTGATAGGAGTGTATCCATTTTTTTCGAGCATGTTCGCAATGGCATTTCCTATTACCGTTGAGCGCAAGTGTCCCATAGAAAATGGCTTTGCAATATTAGGGGAGGACAGGTCAATCGTAATGGCACGTCCCTGCCCGGCATCACTGTCTCCATAATGGTTTCCTTGCGTGATAATCTCTGTTATGACGTTTTCGGCAATCGTTAGGATATCGAGGAAGAAATTCACGTATCCTCCCACCGCTTCAACCTTTATTACACCTTCACAGGTAAAACCTGAAGCTATTTGAGCGGCAATTTGATTAGGAGCAAGCTTCATCGTACGCGCAAATCGAAAGCATGGTAAGGCGAGGTCTCCCTGCTCAGCATGCTTGGGCTGCTCAATCAGTAATTCGATCTCGTTGATGGTGATCTCACTATTCACCATTTTATTTATGGTTGAAGCGATCCTTGTGATCATGGTTACATTCCCCCCTTTTTCCATAAAAAAACACCCGTCTCCTGCTGCTATGCAGGAGACGGGTGTTTAGGCCCGCGGTACCACTCCAATTGCATTCATCAGCAAAAAATGATGAATACCAACTCTAAGCAAATAACGGACGCTTTATCCGGTGACGCCTACTCCATTCGTTCAGCGTACATCTCGCAAGTGCGTTTCAGACAAAGCTGCTGCACCAGGCTTTCACCATCCCCGGCTCGCTTTTTGCATGTACTTTGCCATACTCTCTTGTTCATCGATCGTAAAAGTATAATTTTTACTTATTATACGGAGCATTCATTCAATACGCAACCAATAATTTAATTGGGTATCGTCTTTTCATCCATCATAAAAACGTCAATATTGCATGTTTTATATTGAAGGGATCTAGAATGCTTTTGTCAAATGGAGTTTAATAAAGTGGCAATTCCAGGAAGGGACAGTGATAAATATGAGCAGCTTTTGGAGGAAATGGCGTTTCCTGCTCTTTTATTAGGAGGTGTAGGAATCTCAGAGCTTGGTGATTTTATATACTGTTTCTAGATCACCCTTGTCTCTTTCTGCAATTAAGGAAGACACAATAACTGTCTACTCCTTTGGCAAAAAAACCCCTATTTTTATGCTCATACTCGGTCTATATTTAGGTACATTGATGACAACCTTTGCAACGGATACCCAGGAGGCCGTTTTTACACAAAGTGTCGTTGGACTTTCAGAAGTTCAATACAGCTTGCTCATAAGTATTACAGGCATTGGAGCAATTACAGCGGCTACGACGATCGCCTTTTTTTCAAAAAAGCTTTCCATTCGTTTTTTATTTGGAAGCGGACTGCTGATGACCGCAGCAGGATATTTACTATACTCGTTTGGAACTTCGTTTTCGATGATTGCCGCCGGCTTCGTGATCCTTGGCTTCTTTAATTCCTTTGCTAACACGGGATAGACAACCTTTTATCAGCAGCATGTACCCATTAAGATCATGGGAAGAGTAACAAGCTTTTACGGCTTGGTTCAAAGCGCCGGACAAATTCTGTTCGTTTTGCTTGCCGGGTTCCTTGGCGATATTTTTCCGCTTAGAATGACGATTATTTCACTTGCTCTATTAAACCTGTTTTCCATTATGGTTTTGATCTGGGTCATGATGCATAAGCGTCATCAAGCTTTATTTCTTGAGGCTGAGAGGGCACAGAAGAAATCTGCATAGGTCTTAATATATGTTTCTCATCCAATAACAAATCAGAGCAGCTAAAAGCACCTTTTCGTCTCTTGTTAAATCCTTTCCAACCTTCACAAGTTGATTGGTTGTCTGATCATTTTTAAAGGGCTCCGCCATTGCGTAGTCAAAAAAACCATGACGGTAGGATGCAAAAAAACGGTCATTCTCATCCGTCAGATTGAAATCACCAGCCATGCTGCTTGTCGAAGCCTCCAAAATCACCTCTCGATTGGCATTCATTAATACACCCTTTGCCTTAATTAATGACTTGTAGCGCTGTTCCTCATAAAAACCTACTGTTACACCATGCTCATTACGAATTTCAAGCGTAGTCATTTTATGGGATTTCTTCGCTCGATAAGCCGTCACTGGTCTTCCATGTGAATCAAAAATTCCATGTGCAACCGAAAAAAATTGTTCCGATCGATTAATAATGGCTCCAGCGAAATACATCCATCTAGGCACATTCACTGGCCTTAACGAGCCTATGTACTCTCCACAATGATTCACAAACTTAAATTCATTAAAAAAACCTGAATCTCTTTTTAAAATCCATTCATTCTCATCAAGAACGGACCTTCCTTCTTTCTCTGCCGCTCCTTCTGCAAGCAGTATATTTTTTGCTTTGCTGCTATAATGGAGGTATGGAGTAAGGAGCATCATCATAAACGGAGCAAACAGATTAAGCACCCACTTCGCTTGAACGATCAGCGCAATCGCTAAAACGGCCACGGCAATAGCAGCACCTATGATTAAAGAGCGTCTAGCCCTCTGTTGGTATACTTCTTTAATCTGGCTCCCCCCCCTCTGTTGGTATACTTCTTTAATCTGGCTCCCCCCCTCTGCCTTCTATACGATTTTTCACTCACTAAAGTTTCAATAAATCACTCTTTTTTCAAACGGTAAGAAAAAATATGCTGAGGCCCATGTTTCCCGATATATTGTTCTCCCGTATCGATAAATCCTGCTTTTTCATACACTCTCTGCGCGTGTTTGTTTTGCAGATTCACTCCTAATACAATCCGGGAGACAGCGGGATCATTGCTGCGTACAAATTCAACAACTTCCTGCATAGCCATCGTTGCATAGCCCTTTCCCTGTTCGTGATAATCAATCGAAAAGGCTCTCAATAATATTGCATTTGGATCCTTTGTGTAGGGGCGCGGTCCATCCCCTTTATGCAGCACAAAAAAGCCTACTGCCCCTTCATTCGATTCCACAACCATAGGCAGCCTTGCCGGATCGATTTTGCAGGCCTCCAGCGCCTCTTTCGGGTGGGCAGTAAAGGCTGCTTGTTCAGGCGGAAGCATGAAATTTTCCACGGATTTTCTATGAAGCTCTCCATTATATTTTTTTAGATTGATCATACGAATGACATCCCTTCTATGTATTCTATCGATTTGACCTAGCTCTCATAAGCAACGCTGCGAGCATTCTTCCTCGGTTTCTTTGTCGCTATATAGACACCAAAAAAGATAATCATCAAGCCTATAGCAAGATTTGCACTTATTGATTCATTCAGCAGAACCGATCCCCAAATCATGGCTGTGATCGGAACTAAATAGGTGACTGTAGTGGCAAATTCAGGACTGCCCTTTGTAAGCATGTAATAAAACAATAGATGAGCAATGCCTGAACCAAAGCAGCCTAACCCAATTACGGAAAGGATAAATAAAGGATCAAACGTGCCTGTTAAATGAATAGGTCCTGAAAACCATATTCCAACCAATCCCACTATCCCTCCTACGACCAAGGAATAGATTGTGATCAAAAGCACGCCAGCGTCCTTCACGTATTTTCTCGTATATTGAGATGCAAAGCCGTAGCATAGAGCTGCCAAAATCATGGTCCCCACCCCTACAAAGCCATGACTAAACAGCTGACTCACACTAAATTCCATCAGCACTAAAATCCCGGCAAAGCCAATGATAATACCTCCCCACTGTCTGCGTGACAGTTCGATCGAAAAAAATAAAAAACCGATCAATCCGGTACAAATGGGTGTAAGGGCATTAAGTACTGCTGCTGTATTGCTGTTGATTTGCGTCTCACTTAAAGCAATGAGTCCCCAGGGCAGGCCTGCATTAAAAATACCAACAAGGATCAGCGCTTTCCAAGGAATCGGCCGTCTTATTTGCTTCCGCTTCACCCAAAGAATCGGCAGTAAAATTAAGGCTCCTGCCATACACCTCAAAAAGACCGTTCCCCAAACCCCGGCCGGCTCCACCAGCCATTTAATAAAAACAAAGGATAAGCCCCAAATTAAACTTAAAGCAATTAGTGCTCCATATAAACGCGACATATATACTTCCCTCCAGCTAGCGGTCTCTATGATGAATCTTTTAACGCTATAGATCAATTGCCATTGTTGGTAAGGAACTAGCAAATAAAAAAGCTCCCAAAAGGAGCCAAATGGCCATTATTCCGTAAGGTTGCTCCCATATGAGCAGGATATTTTAAGCCAAAGTTAAGCATTATTGTAAATAGTAATTCTCTCTTCAGCAGTGAAAATCTCTTTATATTATCCGCTTTATTCCAGTAGATATTTCTTTTCGGACACTTTTATGGCCTCTTTAAACGTTTACTGAAAATAAAAGAGCTTCTGTGTAATTGTTTTATTCATTCACTTATTGCTCGAACATTATCATAATACTGTAATTCTCATCAATCGATCTAAAAAGCAATTTCTTGTCGCAAATGACAAGAAATTGCTTTTTATCTGTTAACTTAGTCAATGTTAACAATGAATCCATCAACACAGCCGTTCGGAACTTATCAGTGAAAGTCCCTCTATAAATATAGGTTCACTTCTTACTGCCTTTTCATGCGATAGCCAACTCTTTCTACCCTTTCAAGCATATTGCTTACGCCTAAACTCGTAAGTCGATGACGGACGCGCCTAATATATACATTTAACATATGGTCATCTATTTCAATTCCATTTTCTTGAATAGAGTCGATTAAGCTTGCCCTGCTTGTTACTTGCTCCCCCCGGGTAATCAGTATTTCAAGCAATGCCGCTTCGTTTTTTGACAGTTTTTCACTTCTATTATCAAAATACAGCTCTGATCGCTTCGCAAAGAGTTTTAAACCTTTAAATTGGATTAATTTTTCATGCTCATTCTTGGAGCCGTAAGCTTTAGTCAATTGATCTCTTAACGCTGTGGTTAATATCTCTGTTGAAAACGGTTGTACAAGTGTATCACTATTTTCACGCTTTTGAGCCGTTTCATGGTTTGTTCTGCTACCTTCGTCTCCATTTAAATAAATCACCGGGCATTGAGAATACGCTCTAATCTGACGGCACCAATAATAGCCATCAAAAAAAGGAAGATCCACGTCGAGCAAGACTAAGTCTGGCTTTTCTTCAATAAAAAGCTCCAGAATACGCTCAAAGTCTGTAACAGGAATAGGCTCGTACCCAATCCCTCTAACTCTTTCAGTCAGTTTTGTGCGAAGATCAGCATTGTCCTCAACAATCATGATCCGCTGCATAAAGATCCCTCCCTTGTTTCCCTCTAACCCCTTTGATCCTTTCACATTTTACTTGTATTCTTTTCTCTTTCTTCGTTGTTGAATGAGCAAGTTTTTTCTTTCTATATAAACATTGATCCTTTCACTCGTCGTTAGACATCGTTATAAAAGGTCTCGTAAGAAGGCTGCAGTTTCGTAGGGTACCTAGGGACAACTATCAAATCATATTGATAATAGGTCTCTGTTTAACGGAATTCATCTATCTTCACCACTGCTTTTGGATGGCAGTCAGTCATGATATCGGCACAAATCAACTTGCATTCATCTGCAAGAATGTATCCTTCTATTGTCTCGTATTATAGCGGCTATGTCAAAGCGAGCTGCAAATAGCTTGGTCTTTACGCTTGTAAACACGACTAAAAATAAACATCATTTTGTTAGCGCTATCAATTATTTGCTTTGTTACAAGGTTACTTTTATTTTACTACATATTTGTGATAATTTATATGAGTGATCGTTCATTTTTCCTGAATTTATTATATTTATCTTCTTTTACCATGCTTCAACTTATTGAAGAAAGTTTTGGGTAATTTATTGAAAATATTTCTGTTCATTTAAAATGCACTGTGATCTAGCAGGCTGCCGGAAGGACTTCAGAAAAGTGTAGCTGAACATATAATAAAGACAATTTCACCACTTGAGTTGAAGCAGAATACAATATGTCACGCTTGAACGCCATACAATCCGAGCGGTTTTTTACAAGCTGGGATAGATGCAATTGAAGATCCAGGGGAAGGAAGCTGACGAAACTCCAGTCGATGCATTGTTATTAAAACTTTTAATACTTCACAATAACTGGTTTTATTTTGGAGCTAATACGATCTCAGCTCTTTGTATTTTTCAATAAAAGCTTTAGGATCCTCTTTGACCTTATAAGGAAAAAGCCCTTTTACAGTATGAACGTAGAGAAAACCGTATCCTTTATTAATGGATTTAAATGACACATCAAGCACTTCATTTAAATAAAATAGCTGGGATTGATCCGCAATGCGGTTTTCATATAAAACAATCTCATGCTTAGATTCGATAATATGCTGTTCTTCCCAGGAGATTTGACGGGTAATGATTATATAGGAGTGGGTTGCGATTGGCTTCATGAGGGACCTCCTTAAAAGTAATTAAATTTTCGTATCTTAATGCTATAGAGAAAATGGTGGCGATGCAAGTAAATCGACGTGATAAAAAACAGCGAGTTCTTTTTTGAACTCGCTGTTTTCATCTGATTTTATGACCGATCTATATTAAGTGGTTAACAGCTGCCGCAGCTCCATAAGACGCTTTCTCTCTTCTTCATCTTGAATGGCTTCCTCCAGCAAAGCAATTAGTCCGGCAACGACCATCCATTGAACAGGTTCGTTTCTCAGCTGTTCTTCAATCGTTCTGCTAATTTCAAAAAGACGCGGTTCTTCTTCAGACTCAACCATTTGCATAACTTGTCTAAGTTCATTCTGTACTCTTTCATGCAGCGGTAAATTGGTTTGGATAAGCTCCCTCAATTCTTCTTCTTCCATCAAAGCACCATGATGTTCAATTGATTCCACTAGCTTATCCATATGGTCGAGCAGCAAACCAGGTACTTTTTTATAGGGGATTTTTACCCCTTCAATGATAATCAGCATAATATATTCCTTCGTCATACCACCGAGCATAATCGTTGCATCCCACAGCTGACTCAGGCTTAGATGCGGATACATAAGCTTCAATTGATTCATATACCATTGAATACTTTCTCTCCGAATTTTTATCAAAAATTGATCCAGCTCATCACTAATATTTAGCATTTGCTCCTGCATAAGTACTCGAATAAAATCCTTGTGATTCAAAAACTCTTCAAATTGCATAAGAAGCTGAAGTTCAAAACGTTTTTTTGGGCTTAGCTCTTCATTTTGATCGACTTCTTTTATTTTTCTGTCCATCTCTTCATAATAATAATGAAAAATTGAAATAACCAATTCTTCCTTCGATTTAAAATAATGATAAAAAGAACCCTTAGACATTTCACTCGCTTCCACAATATCTTGCACAGACGTCGTATGATAGCCTTTTTCTGCGAACAGACTCATCGCATTTTTTATAAAATGTTTTTTGCGCTCATTCATTGCTTCGTCCCCTTAATTATTGTATCTCTATTGTCGCACATGATACAAAGTTAGAGCAAGAATTATTAGACCACCAAGTCAACATAAATACCGACTATTTAGTTTTAAAAACATTTATACATACTTGTTGATTTAAAAGCATTATTTGTTTATTATATAAACGAACCGACTAGACGGTCTATTCTTAAGGAGGACTCTGATGAATCGTATTATTTCATTTTCTTTAAACAACAAACTAGCCATCTGGCTACTGACAATTATCGTTACCGTAGCCGGGATGTATTCTGGCCTCAATATGAAGCTTGAAACATTGCCAAGCATTAGTACACCAGTGATTACCGTTACAACGGTCTATCCTGGCGCTGCCCCAGAGGAAGTAGTAGAGGATGTAACGAGTCCAATCGAACTCGTTTTACAAAACCAAAGCGGTGTGCAAAATATTAGCTCGAGTTCATTCGCTAATGTCTCTTCTGTTCAGATTGAATACAGCTACAGTACAGACATGGACCAAGCACTTGAGGATGCAAAAATAGCTGTAGATGGCGTTTCACTTCCTGACAACGCACAGTCTCCTGATCTATCAAGACTTAGTTTTGATGCGTTCCCTGTATTTTCATTAAGTCTTTCTGCAGAAGGTTCTAGCCTGACAGAACTTACGGAGCTTGTTGAAGGGGAAATTGTTCCTTCACTTGAGGGAATTGAAGGTGTATCAAACGTTGGAATCTCAGGCCAGCAGCTAGAACAAATTGTTTTAACGTTTGACGAAGATCGATTAGCTGAAACAGGTCTTACCCAACAAACTGTTGAGCAGATCATTCAAGGGGCAAGTGTGGAATTCCCGCTTGGACTCTTTACCTTTACAGATGAACAAAAAGCCGTTGTCATTAACGGAAATATTTCCAATATCGAACAACTAGAAAATTTACAGATTCCAATTATGCCAACTGGTGCAGGCGACCCTGCTGGAGCATCTGACCAACCAGCAAGTACTCCTGCACAGAATGGATTGCCAACGATTACTTTAGGCGAGATTGCTTCACTTGAACTGGTTGGAGAAGCGGAATCCATTTCTAGGACAAATGGCGTTGAGTCCATCGGCGTCCAAATTACAAAAGCACCTGAAGCCAATACAGTTGATGTAGTCAATAGCTCCAAAGAAATGCTTGATGAGCTCGCTGCTTCAGAAAACTTCGAATGGACACCCGTTTTTGACCAAGGTGCGCCAATTGAACAATCTGTTAAGACGATGCTTGAAAAGGCCATTATTGGTGCAGGCTTTGCTGTACTGATTATTCTTCTTTTCTTGCGCAATATTAAATCGACGATCATCTCGGTTATATCGATTCCACTGTCATTGTTAATGGCTGTTCTATTATTAAATCAATTAGGGCTTACGTTAAATATTATGACACTAGGAGCCATGACCGTTGCCATCGGCCGTGTTGTTGATGATTCCATTGTCGTCATTGAAAATATATTTAGACGTATGGCCAAAACAAACGAAACACTAACAGGTAAAGAACTCATTAAATCAGCAACAAAAGAAATGTTTGTACCAATTATGTCTTCAACAATCGTAACGATCGCGGTTTTCTTACCTCTTGGGCTTGTTGAGGGACCGGTTGGAGAACTCTTCTTGCCATTTGCTTTAACTGTTGTGTTTGCGCTTCTTGCTTCCTTGCTTGTATCGATTACTATCGTACCAATGATGGCTCACTGGCTATTTAAAAAAGGAATTGGCGAAAAGCATCATGATAAACCTAGCAAATTAGCAAACTGGTACCAATCCGTACTGAAATGGACGTTAAACCATAAGCTCGTAACCTTCGGAGGATCTGTACTTCTCCTTGTCGGAAGCTTTGCTTTAGTCCCGCTCATCGGCGTAAGCTTCATTCCTGCCGAAGAAGAAAAAATGGCCATTGTTACCTACAATCCATCTCCTGGTGAAACGGAGTCACAGGTGGAAGAAGTCGTCTCAGATGCAGAAACGTACTTCTTAAATCAAGAGGATGTTGAAATGGTTCAATTCTCTCTTGGCGGAGAAAATCCAATGAATCCTGGAGCACAAAACCAGGCATTATTCTATGTTGGTTATGATGATGAAACAGAAAATTTCCAACAAGTAAAAGAACAGATTATTGTCGATCTCCAGGCTCAGTCAGAACAAGGTGAATGGGTATCACAAGACTTTAGCTCAACTGGTGCGAGCAACGCCATTTCTGTCAATGTATACGGAGAGACACTTGACGAAATTACACCAATGATTGAAGAAATCGAGGCAATCTTCCAGGATAACGAGGACCTAACCAATGTAGGAACGAGTATCGAAGAATCCTACAATCAATATACATTCGTAGCGAATCAAGAAAGACTTGGTGAACTCGGCTTATCAGCTGCTCAAATTGGTATGGCCTTGTCACAAAACGGACAATCAGATCCGATTACAACCATTGAGCAAGACGGCAAAAAACTGGATGTTGTAATCCAAGTCGAAACAAGTGAATATGCAACAATAGATGATATGACAAGTGAGACCATCATAACCCCACTTGGAATACCCGTTGAAATCAACGAACTGATCTCCGTTGAAGAAGGTGAATCATCTAACACAATCATTAAACGGAACGGGAGCACATACGCGAGCGTCAATGGTCAAGTAACCTCCGATGACATCGGAGCAGTCCAGCAAACTCTTCAATCAGCAATTGATGATATTGAAAATCCGAACAACCTAGAGATTTCCTTTGGCGGCGTTACGGAACAAATCAATGACTCGTTTACACAACTTGGACTTGCCATGCTTGTTGCCATTGCTGTTGTATATCTTGTCCTAGTTATTACATTTGGCGGAGGCTTAGCGCCGCTTGCCATCCTGTTCTCCCTTCCATTCACGATTGTAGGTGGATTGGTTGCTCTATGGATTGGCGGAGAAACGTTAAGCGTATCTGCCCTAATTGGGGCATTGATGCTAATTGGAATCGTTGTTACAAACGCAATCGTTTTGATTGATCGTGTGATCCAAAAGGAAAAAGAAGGTCTTTCTGTTCGTAACGCCTTGCTTGAAGCAGGTGCGACAAGACTTCGTCCAATTCTGATGACAGCCCTTGCGACAATCGGGGCACTAGTTCCGCTTGCCATTGATTCAGGCGGAGGCGCGTTGATCTCTAGAGGTCTAGGTCTAACAGTAATTGGTGGTTTGACGAGCTCCACGTTACTCACGCTCGTGATTGTACCGATTGTTTACGAATTCTTTATGAATATAAAAGCTCGTTTTACAAAAAAAGAACAAAAGAACAGCTAAACGTTTATCCCCTCTAAATTAGAGGGGATTTTTTGTGAAGATAAGAACACTGATTTTCTTTAAAAATAGCTATGTTATAGTCCATGTCGATTTTTGCATGACGTTGATTGGAACGAGTGTGCGAGATTCCTGAGGGCTGAAGCGGGACAAGTGAGACGCAAGCAGGTGCGTCTGCGATCTGGGAGGCTCACCGCCTGTGTGCTGCAATCAACAGGCTAGGCTAATAGAGTCTTTCAAATAAGCATACATTATTCACCTCACATTGATTTCATTTCTGACAATTCTTTCACTGTATAGAAAACAAATAAAAAGTTATTTTAGTTATTTATAAAAATACTGTTGATTTTATTTTTATACATACTTATAATGTTCCTAAATTACTTGTTCGATTTAGTAAAATGTTAATTTGAGGTGATCGTAGTGAAAGTAGGTATTATAGGGGCTTCAGGATATGGCGGACTTGAACTTGTACGACTGCTCCATACACATCCCGAGGTGGAGTCAGTCGAACTGTTCACATCGTCAGAAGAAGGAACGGTTTATTCTCATAAATATACACACTTATACAATATAATGGATCAGCCGCTCCGGCGAATCAATGCGGAAGAAATGAGCTCACTAGACGTTGTTTTTTCCAGTGCTCCTGCTGGTGTTGCAAGTACTCTATTACCGCCGCTCATTGGTAAAGGACCCCGTATCATTGATCTATCAGGTGATTTCCGCCTAAAGGATGAGGAGCTATACAGGAATTGGTATCAAAAAGATCCTGCTCCTGGAAAGTACCTGCAGGAAAGTGTATACGGGCTAACTGAATGGAACCGGTCAGCTATTGAAAAAGCCACACTGATCGCAAACCCTGGCTGCTACCCGACAGCTGTCCTGTTATCCCTGCTCCCGCTTCTGCGCGATCAGCTGATTGATGGCAGCCAGCTTATTATTGACGCTAAGAGCGGTGTCTCCGGTGCTGGAAATACGCCAAGCCAGATGACACACTTTAGTGAAACAAACGAAAATATTTCTATTTACAAAGTAAATAAGCATCAGCATATTCCGGAAATCGAGCAAGGTTTCCAGCTATTTGCCAAAGAACAGTCCCCGATCACCTTCAGTACACATCTTGTGCCGATGACACGGGGAATTATTGCAACAAGCTACGCTAGACTCGAAGATGGAGTCAGCCAAGAAAAGCTAATCGAATGTTTAACAGAAACATACAATGAAAGCCCATTCGTCCGAATCATCCCTGCTTCGCAGAAATTCGGCACAAAGCAGGTTTCCGGTTCAAATTACTGCGATATTCAAGTATATGCAGATTCTCGTACAAACCGTGTAACGGTAGTTTCTGTAATTGATAATCTTGTAAAAGGCGCAGCGGGCCAGGCCATTCAGAATATGAATGTTCAATTTGGATTGAAAGAGACGACTGGATTAACACAAGTACCAGCTTTTATTTAGAACAAGGAGGAGTAGCATGACTACCCTATATCCATCGATCAAACGAATTTCCGGAAACAATATCGCTTCCCCTATCGGATTCAGTGCTGCAGGTATTCACTGCGGTATTAAACATAAAAAAAGTGACCTTGCCATTCTGGTAAGTGATGTTCCTGCTAACGCAGCGGGTGTATACACAACAAACGTCGTTCAAGCTGCTCCTCTTCTTGTTACAAAGCAAAGCCTTGCTGAAACAGGAAAAATGCAGGCGATTATCGTAAATTCAGGAAACGCCAATGCTTGTACAGGAAAAAAAGGACTTGAAGATGCCAAAACGATGCAAGCCAATGCAGCCGACAAGCTAGGAATTGCACATAACTTAGTTGGAGTGGCTTCTACCGGCGTTATTGGAGAAAAACTGCCAATCGATAAAATTGTTAACGGCATTTCAAAATTAGAGCCTACAAGTGGACTGAAAGGCTCTATTGATTTTTCTCAATCCATTTTAACAACCGATACAGTTTCAAAAAACACAGCCTACAGCGTCACAATCGATGGCCAAACGGTCACGATTGCCGGTACAGCAAAAGGGTCAGGTATGATTCACCCAAACATGGCCACGATGCTTGGGTTTGTTACGACAGATGCTGCGATTGGATCAGATGATTTGCACAGTGCCTTATCATCCGTTGTAGATCGTACCTTTAATTCCATCACGGTTGATGGAGATACCTCTACAAATGACATGGTTCTCGTAATGGCAAACGGACTTGCAGGCAACAACACGCTTGTACCGAACCATCCTGACTGGGATGTTTTCGTACAAACACTGCTGTTAGTCTGTGAGGATCTTGGGAAGATGATCGCAAAAGACGGCGAAGGTGCAACAAAGCTAATTGAAACGGAAGTAACAGGCGCGATTTCAGATTCAGAAGCAAGAATGATCGCAAAAACAGTCGTTGGCTCCCCTCTTGTGAAGACAGCTGTTTTCGGCTGTGACGCAAACTGGGGACGTATTCTTGCAGCTGTCGGGTACAGCGGAGCAACCCTTGATCCGGATAAGATTAAAATACAAATCGGTACCACTACTGTTGTATCAGACGGTGAACCTGTTGATTTTTCAGAAGATGAACTAATTGAGTATTTAAAACAGCCTGAAATAAAGATAAAAGTTAACCTGCAGGAAGGTGCAGGAAAAGGGCTCGCTTGGGGGTGCGACTTAACCTATGATTACGTCCAAATCAATGCAAGCTACCGTACGTAATGGTGACACGTCCCCTTCTGTTATCGTCATTAAGCTAGGCGGAAGTATTTTAGAAGGTCTTAACGAAGATTTTTATCGCCAGCTTAAAAAACTTCAGCAGGAAGGATACGCTCTTGCAATCGTTCATGGAGGCGGACCAGCGATTAATCGCGAACTTAAAAAGCGGCAGGTGCCAACATCAACAAAGGACGGCATCCGAATAACGAGCAAAGAAGCGGTCTCCATTGTGCAATCTACATTAGTCGGTCTTGTAAATCCTTTTCTTGTCCACCAGCTCAACTCAGCAGGCATTAAAGCGATTGGTCTAAGCGGATATGACGGCGGATTGCTATCCTGCACATACCTAAACGAGGAGATGTACGGATCGGTTGGCCAAATTAACGAGGTCAACACAGACTTGCTCCATCAGTTCTTTTCAGCTGGCTTCGTTCCTGTCATTTCTTGTATCGGTGTTACAGACAACGGCGAGCCGTTGAATATTAATGCCGATACTGTAGCCGGCAAGGTGGCCCATGCATTGGATGCAAAAAGTCTACTATTCGTTACAGATACACCAGGGATCAAATTAAATGAACAGCCGCAAGAGCTTATGACGCCTGAAGACGTTTCTCAATCGATCGCATCTGGTGCAATCTACGGAGGCATGATCCCAAAGGTTGAAGCAGCTCTCAGCTGTCTCAATGACGGAATTCCATCCGTTCAAATTGTCGGGCATCAATTAACTGGCACAAACATTACGCATGTGGAGGTGTTCAAATGAGCTCATTATTTCAAAACTATCAGCGCCGCTCGTTAAACCTGGTTAAGGGGAATGGAACCGTAGTAGAGGATGATAAGGGCCGTGAATATCTCGATTTTACAAGCGGCATCGCTGTTGTCAGTCTTGGCCATTCAAACCCAGCCATCTTAAAAGCACTGAAAGAGCAAAGTGAAAAGCTATGGCACGTCTCAAATCTTTTTGAGAGTCCTGCACAGGAACAGCTGGCATCCTCATTAACGGCTGAAACACCGTTTGAACATGCCTTCTTTTGCAACAGCGGCGCAGAGGCAAATGAAGCTGCGATTAAACTAGCAAGAAAATTTACCGGCAAAAACACCATTATCACCTTTAATCACTCCTTCCACGGACGTACGTTTGGAGCAATGTCCGCTACAGGACAGGACAAAATCAAGCAAGGCTTTGGCCCAATGCTTGAATCGTTTCGTATTATTCCTTACAACGATCCAATGGCATTGCAGGATGCGGTAGATCATGATGTAGCTGCCATTATGCTTGAAGTCATTCAAGGCGAAGGCGGAGTCAATCAAATCGATGAAGAATTTGCAGCTCAAATTGCGCAAGTATGCAAGGAGCAGGATATTCTTTTAATTGTCGATGAAGTACAAACCGGGATTGGACGTACCGCAAAAAAATATGCCTTTGAACATACCGTTCTTAAGCCGGATATTATGACACTGGCAAAAGCTCTGGGAAATGGCTTCCCGATTGGCGCGATGCTTGGAGCACAGAAGCTGTTTAATTCTTTCGGTCCCGGAAGCCACGGAACAACATTCGGCGGAAATCCGTTGGCAGTGAGTGTTGCACAAGCCGTCATTGATCAAATCTTTGACCCATCCTTTTTACAGCAGGTTGAGGAAAAAGGAGCCTATCTTACACAGCAGCTTCAAGTACAGCTTGGCTCATCGGAAAACATAAAAGAAATTCGTGGAAAAGGCTTAATCATTGGGATTGAATGCCGCAAAGGAGCAGCTGAACTTATTCAAGAAGCAGAAAATGCTGGCTTGCTTATTGTACCAGCTGGACCAAATGTGCTGCGTCTCCTCCCTCCTCTTACGGTTTCAAAAGAGGAAATTGATCAAGCTGTAGCTATATTATCAAGCCTTGTTCATCAATCCGTATCAATCGACTCCTGAAAAAGGAGTAATTTTTCTATTTCAAATGAATAAAATTACTTTATTATTAATATTTATACAAGAAAGTAGGAGTTGCTATGAAAGGTGTCCTATCCTTATCAAACGGTCAGACATTTACCGGTACATGGAAAGGCACTGTCACACAGGATGTGCAGGGGGAAATTGTCTTTTTTACCGGAATGACGGGCTATGAAGAAGTACTGACTGACCCCTCCTATCACGGTCAAATCGTTGTTTTTTCATACCCGCTTATCGGACATTACGGCATACAGACTGACCATTTAGAATCAAAGAAAATTCAAGCGGCAGGCGTCATTGTTGCCGAAGCATACGATGGATATGTTGAAAAAGGAGCAATTCCACTTTTAACATACATCGCCGAACAAGGGATTCCATTAATAAGCGGAGTCGATACTCGTTCACTTATCCAAGCGATTCGTGAAGACGGTACGATGCAAGCTGTTATGAGTTTAGAAGGAAAGCCCCTGCCAGCATGGGAACCAATCAGCACATTCCTTGTTCCAGAGGTTACAGCCACGACTGTTGAAACATTGGGTGATGGACCGGTGCATATTGGATTGATTGATTTTGGCTATAAGCATTCGATTCTTCAAGCCCTTCTTGATCGCGGGTGTAAAGTCAGCGTTGTGCCATATACGCTTGAAACGGAGGAACTAGACTCCCTCGGGCTTGACGGTCTTCTTTTTTCGAACGGACCTGGGGATCCAAAATCGCTAACAAGCTATCTTGAACGCTATAAGGACTGGACCGAGCGCTATCCTTCTCTTGGCATTTGCTTGGGGCATCAGCTTCTTGCGTTAGCTTATGGTGCAACAACAACCAAATTATCCTTCGGTCATCGTGGAGCAAATCATCCTGTCATGAACACGAAGACAAATAAAGTTAGTATGAGTTCACAAAATCATAGCTATGTAGTGGAGAAAACGAGCTTAGCTTCTACTCCCCTATCTGTCTTATATAAAAACGTAAACGATTCAAGCATTGAAGGACTTTATCATCCAGAGCTGCCTATTATCACCGTTCAGTTTCACCCTGAAGCAGCCCCTGGACCAGCAGAGCATCATGAAGTCTTTACAACGTTTCTTTTTCCTATCCAACAGCTAAAGAAGGTGTCATCTCATGCCTAAGCAAACTAATATAAAAAAAGTGCTTGTCATTGGCTCTGGAGCCATTGTGATCGGGCAAGCAGCTGAATTTGACTATTCTGGGACACAAGCTTGTGTTTCATTAAAAGAAGAGGGCATTCAAGTTGTTCTCGTCAATAATAATCCAGCCACAATTATGACCGACCAATCGATGGCTGATACGGTTTATTTTGAGCCTCTTACTGTTAAGAGCCTTACCTCAATTATCGAGAAGGAACGTCCTGACGGGCTTCTTGCTACAGTTGGCGGTCAAACCGGGCTTAACCTGGCTATGGCCCTTTCTGACGAGGGGATTCTTACCCAATACAATGTTAAGCTTTTGGGAACGAATATTGATTCGATTCGCCAGGCCGAGGACCGTGATGCCTTTCGTGCGCTGATGCAGGAGCTGAATGAGCCTGTACCAGAGAGCGACATTATTTATTCTGTCGAGAAAGCCCTAGCCTTTGCATCACAGACGGGCTATCCTTTAATCGTGCGACCTGCGTATACACTCGGAGGGTTTGGCGGAGGCATTGCGCCTGACGAGGCAACATATGTCAGTCTTGTTAAGCAAGGTCTTAGCGCAAGTCCAATTAACCAATGTCTTGTAGAAAAGAGCATAGCTGGCTATAAGGAATTAGAATACGAGGTTATGCGCGATGCTTACGGTACATGCATTACGATTTGCAATATGGAAAACATGGACCCAGTTGGCATACACACCGGTGATTCAATCGTTGTTGCTCCAAGCCAAACATTAAATGACAAGGAATACCACATGCTTCGTACTGCTTCCATTAAAATTATTGAAGCACTCGGAATCGTTGGAGGCTGTAATATTCAGTTTGCCCTGCATCCTGAGACATCAGACTATTTCCTGATTGAAGTAAATCCAAGGGTTAGCCGCTCATCTGCCCTTGCCTCAAAAGCAACAGGCTATCCGATTGCCAAAATCGCAGCGAAACTTGCGATTGGCTATGCGCTTTATGAACTAAAAAATCCTGTGACTGGCACTACTTATGCGTCCTTTGAACCAGCACTTGATTATGTCACCGTTAAGATCCCAAGATGGCCTTTTGATAAATTCCCTGAAGCAAACCGTATTCTTGGAACTCAAATGAAGGCTACGGGTGAAGTAATGGCGATTGAACGAAGCATGGAATCCGCTTTTCAAAAAGCAATTCGCTCACTTGATATCAAAGTAAACGGGCTTCGTCTGCCAGCTCTATCTTCTTATTCACTGGCTGAGCTTTATGAGCTTGTCCAAAAAGCAGATGACCGCAGACTGTTTGTATTATTTGAACTTTTCCACCGCGGTGAAGAGCTTATGACGCTGCACGAGATGACCGGTATTTCACCTTATTTTCTCACGGTGCTTGCACACCTTACAACAACCAAGAAACAGCTCAGTGAGCTTACTTGGACAGAGGTAACAAAAGAAAAACTGCATGAAGCCAAGCGTTTAGGCTTTAGCGATAAGGATTTAGCTGTACTCTGGAGCATTCCTGAGCAGCATGTTCATAAACAGCGCAAGGAATGGGGCATCGTTCCGGTCTACCGTATGGTTGATACATGTGCTGCTGAATTTGAAGCACAAACGAACTATTACTACTCGACTTGGAATGGAACATCTGATAAAAAACAATCGAGCAATAAGAAAAAAGTCGCCGTGATCGGTTCTGGTCCAATCAGAATTGGCCAGGGGATTGAATTTGATTACTGCTGCGTTCACAGCGTGATGGCTGCTCAATCTCTGGGCTACGAAGCCATTTTAATCAACAACAACCCTGAAACGGTAAGTACAGATTATGAGATTGCAGATTCTCTTTATTTCGAACCGTTAACAGCAGAAGATATTTTAAACGTATTGGAATTCGAGGGAATCGATCAGGTGCTTGTTCAGTTCGGCGGGCAAACTTCGATCAACGTGGCAAAGTCGCTGGAAGAAGCCGGTATAAAGATTCTAGGTTCTTCTTCCGATATTCTTGATCAAATGGAGGATCGCGATCGCTTTTACTCCTTCCTTCACAAGGTCGGATTGCCTGTTATTCCGGGCTTCACAGCTTATCAGCAAGCCGAAGTGATTCAAACCGCCGGAGAAATCGGCTATCCTGTCCTTCTTCGTCCATCTTATGTGATTGGCGGAAGTGGAATGGTGATTCTTACAAGCGAGCAGGAGCTTGAAGCGTATATCGAAACATCAACGATTGAATACCCTGTATTGGTTGATCGATTTATTCACGGGAAAGAAGTCGAGGTTGATGTGTTATCAGACGGAACGAATGTGTGGATTTCAGCTATTTTCGAGCATATTGAAGGCACCGGCGTTCATTCTGGTGACAGCATCTCGATCACACCGCCAATCGCACTTTCCGAAAGCATGATTGAACGTGTCAAAGAAGTTACCACCCACATTGCACAAAATATGGACTATGTAGGCTTGTTCAATATTCAGTTTGTATGTCAGCAGGACCAACTGTTTGTCATTGAAATCAACCCTCGTGCTTCTAGAACGGCACCAATCAGCAGCAAGGTAACGAATGTGCCGCTCGTACAGCATGCTACAGCACTTTCTCTTGGTGTTCCATTCGCATCATTAGACATTAAAGGTCACTATAATCAGCAGCCATACACAACGGTAAAGGCGCCTGTCTTCTCCAACATAAAGCTGCCTGATTTATCACCGGTGCTCTCTCCAGTAATGACTTCCACTGGAGAAGTGATCGGCGTTCACGAAGATCCTGCAGTAGCCATGCATCAAGCTTTAGTCGGTGCAAGCCAGGCATTACCCGATATTTGGCATAATCAAGGCAGCATCTTTATTGATCAAAACTCTGTCGCACAAATCGATCTTAAATCGTGGGAAAAACATGGCTTCAGCATTTTCACATCCGCTGATCATGAATTTGAAGCCTGGATGACCCAGCCAGCTAAACAAATCTATATCAACCTTCAGCCTGACTCAGAAGCAATGCAAGCGAAACAAGCAGCTATTAATCGTCTGCATGTTTGGACACGTCTAGAAACGGTTGAAGCGTATCAAGGGACTATCGGGCAAGAGGTCCCCTTATATACAAAAGGAGTGTTAACTTAATCATGACCACTCAACCCCTGATTCCAACGAGTTCTCAAAAGGATCTGCTATCCCTAAAGGATTATACATCCAATGAGATTCTAGATATTTTAAATCTTGCAGTTGAACTAAAAAAGCCTGAGAATCGTCACCTCCCTCTTCTTGAGGGAAAGATTCTCGGCATGATTTTCGAAAAATCTTCTACTAGAACCCGCGTATCCTTTGAGGCAGGCATGCTCCAGCTCGGCGGGCATGCCATGTATTTAAGCACACGTGATATTCAAATGGGACGCGGCGAAACGATCGCTGACACTGCTCGCGTGCTTTCAGGCTACCTTGATGGCATAATGATTCGTACATTTGAGCAATCATTGGTAGAGGAATTAGCGGAAAATAGTACAATTCCCGTCATTAACGGGTTGACCGATGACTACCATCCTTGTCAGGTACTTGCTGATTTGCTCACGATTCTTGAGCATTTTGGTTCCTTTAAAGGACGTAAGCTGACCTATATCGGAGACGGCAACAACATGGCTCACTCTCTAATGATCGGAGCAGCAAAGGTCGGAATGGACTGCACGATTGCAGCCCCTGCTGCTTATTTCCCAAAACAAGAAATGGTTTTACTTTCACAAGAAATCGCAAAAGAAACCGGAGCTGTTATTGAAGTCGTTGAAGATCCAATTGCAGCTATTACTAATAGTGATATTATCTATACAGACGTTTGGGCAAGCATGGGGCAGGAAGAAGAAGCATTAGAGAGAATGAAGCATTTTCAATCATATCAGGTTAATGAAGAACTCGTTTCTCACGCAAAAGATAATTTTATCTTTATGCACTGCCTCCCTGCTCACCGCGAAGAGGAAGTAACAACTGAAATCCTTGAAGGACCGCATTCAGTTGTCTTCCAAGAAGCTGAAAACCGCCTTCACGCGCAAAAAGCGCTGCTCGTTACACTGATGAAATCATAAAAAATCGCCGGGGATCAGTTCCTCGGTGATTTTTTATGTATATAACGGGATGTGTTGTAGTGATCTTTGATTTTACAGGCCGTGCTCTTGGATTTACAAGCCGTCCTTGACCATTTACAGGCCGTGCTCCAACATTTGCAAGCCGTCAGCAACATTTGCAAGCCGATCTCCTTTCAAGACGCTAAACTGTGGTATACTAAGCCAAAACGAAATAATTTTTGGAGGCATTATGCTTACTTTTGAAGAAAAATTAGCTATTATCGAGTCTTTTCCTGAGCTGACTCGAAATGATGTATCATTAGGACGCGTGAATTTTCACTATCAAGAAAGCTCATCAGATAAAAAGAACGTTGTCTATCATCTTCATCCTAACGGAAACGGCTTTGTATTCACTGCATTTTTACATGAATACGAGACCGATAATAAAGGAATGGTAAACATACGCGAGTATAATGAAGAAGAGCTGCGTACACTCATTTCAAAATCCATTCGCTCATTAGCACCGAAAAAACATTTAAACACAGGGATGATTGTCGACGCTGAAGAAGAAACGTGGACTAACCGGGACAACCAAACATTAACCCTTATTCAAGAGGATGATATGTGGAGTGTGTATGCTGGACTGAATCTAGATGGTGTCTTCACCACCTATAACGAAGCATGCTCCTATTTAGAAGAAGAAGGCTTTAAGCGTGTATAAAAAATGAGCTTGTCACATGGCTGACAAGCTCACTTTTTATTTTATAAGCGATCTTTGTTTCTAAATACACGCTCTTCTTCTATCAGTCTGCGATCTTCATCCACGTCGTTCCCATGATCTGGGTCCAGAGCACGCGATGTGCGAACTTGTTGACTGTCGTCTCCTTTCGGATGAGGATGTAAATCATGGTTATGGCTATTCGGATTATCTTCATGCTCACTGTGATGCACTTCTTCCTGCTCTTGTCCACCGGATTGTGCAGTCACAGAATGACGATCTGAATGATGCGGCGCCTCTCCTTCCTGATCAGGTCGAATAGAATTTCTTGGCGTTCCTGCGTCTACTGCATCACCTGACTGTTTTATCACTCGTTCCTCATTATTCATTTCTGATGTATCATTGCGGCCAATAGAATCAGAAGCAGTTTTTTTACTGTCCGAGTCCTTTAACAGATGATCATGACGGTCCACCTGTTCCGCACTGCCATTGCCGTACGCTGTATCATAATCATCTTTATTAAATAGACCATTAGGCTGTGGATCGTTATCGTTGTAATGATCGCTGCCAAAGCGCTCTTTATCCGTCTCAAGCGGTTCATGTTTAGAGATTAATGCTTCATCCTGATCGGCAACAGCAACGCCTTGTCTAGTGGAATAGGAATCCATGGTTCCATTCACTTCCCTTTCTCGGTCAATAGCAGAATCACTATACTCGCTATCTGCATATAACAGGATTGCTCCATTTTGCACTTCATCATAGTAGCGTGCTGTATCCTCTTTGTCGAGACCCATCCGGTCAAATGCTTCACGTACAGGTGTATCACCAGTCACAAACGCCTTGAATTTATCCATCCAGTTCCCTTCCGCCGACTCTGTTTCTACATCCGTACGTGCACTCACCATTGAAAGCTCATCTTTGTGGCGAGCCATAACATATATATCATTTTCATCATAACCATTTAATTTCAACTCTTCTATTTTTTGCAGCACTTGCTCTTCAGACTGGAAGGTTTCAACATGTTTAGTGGTCATTTCACGATTCCTCCTTGGTTTATCTTGAATTTTTGCCGCTATAGCTTATTACGTAAATACCCCTCTTTTGCTAAAATAAAACAGATAATTAAAAACAGGAGAATATATCCATTACAAAAAAAGAGACCTGCATAAGCAGATCTCCGTGCTATCTTACATAGATTGAAATTTTTAAGCTTCTATTTCTCGCTTATTAAACTCTGTATTAATCTGATTATTACTCAACATTTCTCAAAATATTATTTGAAAGATATTTATTGAGAAATAACCTCCAACTCAACCGGAATAAAGTCTTCCACTTCTTCTCCGTCCAGTACTTGTTTAGCGGTTTCAACTGCATTCATTCCGATGATTTCAGGTTTTTGTGCGATGGTCGCATTCATGTTTCCAGCCTCTACAGCTGCCACAGCATCGTCTGTAGCATCAAAGCCTACAATCATGACATCATCTCGACCAGCTGACTGCAATGCTTCAAGTGCACCTAAAGCCATTTCGTCATTATGGGCAAATACTGCTTGGAATTCAACACCGCTCTGGAGGATATTTTCCATAACACTCAAACCTTCCGCACGATCAAAGTTAGCTGTTTGCTTGGCTACGACTTCAATATCACTGGCACTAATGGCTTCATTAAAGCCTTCTCCGCGCTCACGTGCAGCTGATGAGCCCGCAATTCCCTCCAATTCTACAATACTGCCTGAGCCTCCAAGCTCTTCAATAATAAACTCTCCTGCAAGCTTACCGCCTTCAATATTATCTGAAGCAATATGTGTTATGATCTCTCCACTATCTGCATTACGGTCTACAGTAATAACTGGAATATCTGCATTGTTTGCTGACTCGATGGCTGAAGACACCGCAGCCGAATCTGTCGGATTAACTAGTAAAATTGATACTCCCTGTTGAATTAAGTCTTCCATATCACTCGCCTGTTTAGCAGGATCATCCTGTGCGTCTACTACCGTCAGTGCCATGCCAAGTTCATCCGCTTTTTCTTGGGCTCCATCTGCCAAGGTAACAAAAAAAGGATTATTTAAGGTTGAAATTGAGAAGCCGATTTTCTGTGCTGTTTCTTCTGTGTTATCTCCATTATCGTCTGAATTATCATCCGTTGAACCTGGAGACTCCATTGAACATGCTGCTAATACGACTGATAGTACAAGTAACAACGTCCATTTCCACAAGCTTTTCATTTGTTACACTCCCCTTTTATATGTTTTATGTCATGCAGCCTTTTTCCGATCGAGTATCACTGCGAGCAGAATCACGCCGCCTTTGACCACTTGTTGATAAAACGATGAAACATTTAATAAATTTAAACCATTATTTAATACGCCAATAATTAGCACTCCTATAAATGTTCCGAAGATCCAGCCTCGTCCACCCGTGAGACTTGTGCCTCCCAGCACTACTGCTGCAATTGCATCAAGCTCATACGCTGTACCAGCTGTCGGCTGAGCGGAGTTTAAGCGAGAAGTTAAAATAATTCCCGCCATAACACTTAGCATGCCCGTCAATGTGTAAACCCCGATTTTGATTCGATCCACTCGAAGGCCCGCCAATCGGGAAGCTTCCTCGTTTCCACCCACTGAATAGACGCCTCGGCCGAATGTTGTCTTTTTTAACAAAAACCATAAAAATGCGAATGCTCCAAACATCGTAATAACCGGAACCGGAATACCAAGAAAATATCCTTTCCCGATTAGTTGAAACGCATAGCCATCTGAAAGCCCTGTAACGGGTCTTCCTTCTGTATAAACAAGAGTAAGTCCGCGATAGATTGTCATCGTAGCAAGAGTTGCTATAAATGGTGCTACCCTTCCTTTTGTGATAACAACACCATTAAATGCACCCATAGCTGCACCAGCCAGCAAACCAACCATCATTGCAAGAATAGGGTCTATTCCTGAAGTCATTGCACCGGCTGTTAGCGCTGCTCCGAGTGCCAGCATGGAACCAACAGATAAATCAATTCCTCCTGTCAAAATAACAAAAGTCATTCCAAATGCAATCAGCGCATTTATAGAGACCTGTCTTAAGATGTTTAAAATATTATTAAGATCTAAAAAGCTAGGACTTAAAAACGCCAACACAACTGTGATTAAAATGAGACCAAAAAATGGTCCAAGCTTTTGAATTAAGCTAGAATTTTTCATTCTTTTCCGCCTCCTGTCGCAGCAGTCATTATTGCTTCCTGCGTTGCTTCTGCAATCTCCATCTCTGCAGTAATTTTCCCCTCATGCATAACGAGAATCCGGTCTGACATCCCTAGGATTTCTGGAAGTTCAGAGGAAACCATAAGAATTGAAACGCCTCTCTTCGTAAGTTCATTCATGATTTCGTAAATCTCTTTTTTCGCCCCAACATCCACACCCCTGGTTGGTTCATCAAGAATTAATACCTTTGGTTCTGTGGCTAACCATTTTCCAATGACAATTTTTTGTTGATTGCCTCCACTCAATGCCTTTACTGGCTGTTCCATGCCAGACGTTTTAATACGAAGACGCCCAATTAATTCTTGAGCAGACTGCTGTTCTTTATTTCTGTCTAAAATGCTCCACCTTGACAATCCTTTTAGCTTTGCTGTAGAAAGATTCTCACGTACAGATTGGTTTAAAATAAGCCCTTGGCCTTTGCGATCCTCTGTTACAAATGCAAATCCTGCATTAATAGCCTTTTTCGGATCCTGCCCTTTTATAATCTTGCCATCAAGCGAAATATCACCTGATATTCTTTTGTCCGCACCGAATAATGCTCTCATAAGCTCAGTTCGTCCTGCACCCATTAAACCCGCTACTCCTAAGATTTCACCTTCCCGAAGTATGAAGCTAGCATCACGGATACCCGTTTTTGTCGAAAGTCCTTTTATAATCAGTCGATCTGATCCAGGTTTGACACTTCTCTCTGGAAACTGCTCACCTAATTCACGGCCGACCATCATTTTAACCACTTCATGAAAATTGGTATCTGAAATAAGTCTTGTTCCGATTGACGCTCCATCACGCAGCACAGTTATTCGATCACACATTTTAAAAATCTCGTCCATCCGATGAGAGATGTACACAATGGCAACACCACGATCCCGCAAGCCATTCATCACATTAAAGAGTACTTCGATTTCCTTGTTTGTAAGTGCAGCAGTCGGTTCGTCCATAATGAGCACATCACTTTTAGAGGAAATTGCACGTGCAATTTCGATCATTTGCTGTTGTCCAACCGAGCATTCGGCGGCTGGTTTTTGCGGGTCCAAATTAATACCTAATTCCATTAACCAAGCTTCCGTTTGCTTGTTCATCTCCTTGTTTTTTAGTACGCCAAACTTCCCGTATGTTTTCTCTTTTCCGAGAAAAAAGTTCTCAGCAACCGTTAAATCCGGGATTATATTTAATTCTTGATGAATTACGTTTAATCCAGCCAGCTCTGCTTCTTTTGGATTTTTAAAAACGGTCTCTTTTCCTTTATAGAAAATTGCACCTGCATCTTTTTCGTGAATACCTGTCAATAGCTTCATCATCGTAGATTTTCCAGCTCCGTTTTCACCCATTAATGCATGGATCTCACCTGGAATTAAGTCAAACGTAACCCCTTTTAAGACCTGTACGCCAAAAAAGGATTTTTGGATATCTTTCATGATTACAATTGGTTCTGTCATGAAAAGATCACTCCCGCATGCAGAATTATATTTGCGTATGGCGTAGACTCCCCTGTCCGTACGACGACACGCGCTTCTTTTGTTAGTTTTTTAAACTTCTCGTGACTGACGGTATCGATTTCGGTAAATTGGTGACTGACTTCGTTATATAGAGCTTTATTATTACTGTTCATTTCATCAGCGATTGTTACTTTTTCAATAACCATTTCTTCAATAAATAACGCTAATATATCTTTAAAGCACGGGACACCGACCGTGATCGCAAGATCGATTTTAGGAATATCTTTTGGAATAGGAAGTCCACAGTCTGCGATTACCACTGTATCTGTATGACCGAGATCTGCTAGTATTTTAGCTATCTCACTATTTAAAGGCCCCTTTTTTTTCATTGTTATTCCTCGCCTTCTAAGAATCTACTTAATTGTTCTCTTATTGGCATGCCGCCTTGCGCTCCAAAAGCCGTCACTGAAAGACTTGCTGCTGCTACCGCCTGTTCAATCGCTTTGGAGAGTGAAAGACCTGTATCCAATCCAACTGCGAGAGCACCATTGAACGTATCCCCTGCACCGGTTGTGTCGATAACCTTAACAGTTGGAGCAGAAACAAGCTTTCGTTGTCCATTCTCAAAATAAGAGGCACCTTTTGCACCTTCTGTTACGATCATTTTTTCTTCATAATTCGGATGAAAATGTTTGTCTCTACGAATTTGTTCGGCCTCATGTTCGTTTGGTGTGACATAGTCAAGTGAATCCCACCAGCTTGCAGGGATCGGATAGAAGGGTGCGGGATTCAACAAAATTTTCACACCTTCCTCTCTTGCTATCTCAATCGCTTTTTCAATTGCAGGAAATGGGATTTCCAATTGCAGAAGGACGATTTTACTTTTCGAGATGACGTCTTTTGCCTGTTCGATTACTTCTACTGTCATTGCTTCATTCGCACCCGGTACGATCAAAATAACATTGTCCCCTTCGGCAATCGTAATCGATGCTGTCCCAGTGCTCTTATGTGTAACCGGTTTCACATTAGAGGTGATGATATTCTCCTTATTCAAGTGCTGAATGTAACGCTTTCCAAAATCATCTTCCCCTACTCGGCCAATGAATTGAATATCGCCCCCAAGTCGGGCAGCGGAAACCGCCTGATTTGCTCCTTTTCCTCCAAAGACAGTTTGAAAGGAGGAGCCTCGAAGCGTCTCTCCTTTTTTCGGAAATCGTTCAACAGATGTAACTAAATCCATATTTATGCTTCCAATTATGGTTATCATATGGGCTTCCCCCTCTATTTAACAGAGTTGCGTTTTTTTATATTCACAGGTAAAATATGATGTTCAACTTCAAGATCCTGTTCATGAATTCGTGCTAATAAGAGCTCCGCTGCTTTTCTCCCCATTTCATAGATCGGCTGCTGCATCGTTGTTAGCTCAGGGGTGACCGTTTCTCCCCACTCAATCCCGTCAAAGCCCATTATTGAAAGCTGCTTAGGTACTTGGATACCTAATTTATGCGCCGCTTTCAAGGCCCCTATTGCCATCACATCATTACCAGCAAATAGCCCATCAATATTCGGGTGCTCCGATAATAAATGCATCGTTTTAATCATCGCTTGTTCAAGCTCGTAGTTCCCCTGCTGAAGTAAAACAGGAAGGTTTTTCTCTTTCATAACATTTAAATAAGCTTTCTTTCTTTCTTGAGCCGTATATATATAATTCGGACCTTCTAGGTGAGCAATATTCTTGCATCCTCTTGAAAACATAAACTCAAGCGCTTCTACCGCTCCTGTATAATTATCGATTACTACGGACGAGATACGTGAATCTATATGCCGATCCAAAGCGATAACAGGTACATTCAAAAGGTGCAGATGCTCCCAGTGAAGCGTATTAGAAGCAATGATAAATCCATCTATGTACTTTGAAGTCATTCCTTCGATATATTCAATCTCATGGTTAAGATTTTCATCACTGTTAAATAGAATCGTCGTGTAGCCTGCCGGGTACATTACATCCTCGACCGCTCTCACAAGCTGAGGAAAAAAAGGATTTGTAATATCAGGAATCAAAAAACCAATCGTCTTTGAAGTCTTTTTGAATAAACTTCTTGCTACGTTATTGGGCTTATACTGCAAGATTTCAATTGCTTTCTCCACTTTCTTCCTTGTATCTTCATGCACGTAGCCTTTTTCATTTAATACACGCGATACAGTGGCCACTGACACACCTGATTTTCTCGCAACATCCCGTATCGTCGCCACACTTCTTGCCCCTTCCATTTATATAAATTGTTTAAAACTAGATCTATAAATGTTTTATTTTTAATATGTAACCGGTTACATAATTGTGAAAAAATTAAGCATTCTATCCAATTAAGATTTATAATCTGCTTTTCTCACTATTTTTGTAACCGGTTACAAACATTCTACAAGGTTCTTTTAAAAGTGTCAACAGCTAATCGATTATAATTAATTCTCCATAACACTAAAAAACCAGCCGCATAGCTACAGCTGGTTTTACTCATTTTTACCCGTTAATCGTTCAGATCATTCGGATGCGGGCCTTTTCGCTCGTTCCGATCTAAGTCATTAATGCTCGTCATTTCGTCATCTGTTAGCTCAAAATCAAAAACATCAAAGTTTTCTTCGATTCTTGAAGGTGTCACTGATTTTGGAATAACAATGGAGTGACGGTCTAAATGCCAGCGAATGACAACTTGCGCCGGTGTTTTGCCATACTTTTCAGCAATATTCTTGATGGTATCATCATTTAGCACATCTCCACCCTGCATAAGCGGGCTCCAAGCTTCAAGGAAAATCTCATTTTCATCACAGAAGGTTTTCAGTTCATGCTGTCCAAGATACGGATGGCATTCCACTTGGTTCAGCACAGGCTTCACGCTGCACTCATCCAACAAGCGCTGTAAATGCACGATTTCAAAGTTACATACTCCAATAGCACGAACTTTTCCATCTTCATACAGTTTCTCCAGTGCTTTATAGGTTTCTACATACGTGTCTTTTTTTGGAGTAGGCCAATGAATCAAATATAAATCTACATAATCAAGCTCAAGTCTCTCAAGACTTTCTTCGAATGCTTTAATAGTAGATTCATACCCTTGATCCTCGTTCCAAACCTTTGTTGTAATGAAAAGCTCTTCACGCGGGACACCCGCCGCTTTAATTCCTTTTCCAACACCGCGTTCGTTTTTATAAATTGCCGCTGTATCAATAGAGCGATAGCCGACTTCAATCGCTTTTTTCACGGAATCCGTTGCTACTTCATCTTCCACCTGCCAAACTCCAAGGCCGATTTGAGGCATTTTCACACCATTATTTAACGTTACTGTTTTCATTTTTTGGCTCCTCTCGAATAAAAGCATATTAAACGAATACCTCTAGAAACTATGCTCGGAAATCATACTTATTATAAATGACCGAAAATATGGAAATCAAATATTTTGCACTTTCAAAATTTACGTCCAATAGCGAATAGCTTTTGCGACACCATCATTGATATTTGTATCAGTTATCCAATCAGCTGATTCCTTCACAATAGGCTGAGCATTACCCATTGCCACACCAACGCCTGATAATTGAATCATCGCCAGGTCGTTTAAGCTGTCTCCCACCGCCATCACTTGATCCATTGAAAGCCCGAGTCGTTTACACACTTTTTGAATAGCTGCTGCTTTGTTAATGCCTGCTGCGTTAACCTCAATATTGGTTGGACTTGAGTTCGTTACTTCAAGCACTTTATTTTCCTTAAGCTCTTTCAGAATCACTCCCCGTACATCATCATCCTCTATATCAAAACCGAATTTCAGCCATTCATGCTCATTAATGTTATCCGGGAACGTAGTATTGGAATTCCAAACCGCACCGACTGTCGACGCCCAAAACAAGGTTTTATGCTTTTGTGAAAGTCCCCACATTAGCTCAATATGCTTTGTATCTACAATTGTACGATCGATTATATTTAATTGATCATCCCAAATCTCACTGCCGTTTACTGTAATTAAATAGGTCGATAAGCGAAGTGAATCCGCAATGTCCTTGCAGTGAGCCAACGGGCGTCCCGTACTAATAATGACTGTAATCCCTTTATCCTGTGCTTCTTTAATGGCGAGCCGATTTTGTTCAGAAATCGTATGATCATCATTCAGCAGTGTACCATCCATATCTAATGCAATAAGCTTTATCGTTTGAGTTTTCATTAAAACGAAGTTTCCTCCTTTGTACATTTGCTTCGATCATGCAAATATTACCTGCCCATCATTATACGCAGAAAAAACGATTTCTTACAATCATTGAAGGTTTCACTACTCCATACACATTCTCTCTATAAATATTCTTTTCACAAAAGGAAGGAAATCACAGACCTCTGTCAAATATGTATAGTATCAGTGATAAGCTATGTGTGAGGGGGAAGATGACATTGCGATTAAAACGCCCGGTAAAGCATGGTTTGTACATAATTGGCGCCGCCATTACTGCCATTATAGTCATTAATGGTTATTTCTCATCACCTTCTTATCAGAGTGAAGCACTTCATACGTACCTTGAAAAGGAAATAGCCTGGAAAAATCATAATGGTGTGATTACAGATGCTTTCAAAATCTACGGGTCAACAGATGACGAGCTCTATTTATGGTATTTATTTGAAGAGTGGGATGTAGACAACCAGACGGTGAAGTCGGCAGCTTCACTTCCCCTCATCATCGAATTAAATAATAGAGGTGAAGCAATCGGTCACAAAATTCCTGAAGATGGTGCGCTCTATCCAGAAAGTATGAAGGAATTGTTCCCCTTCCATGTGTCCGTCAGAATGCCAAAGAACGGTGCACCTTCATCTATCGTGCAAGCTGTTAAAATGCAGCAAGAAGACTTGTCCAGAGAAGAGGATATAGAATGAATTATGATTGATTGATTCAGCTGATCGTTGTCACTGGAGGATTGCTCGTACTTATAAGTTATTTTTATCAGCCGTTGTTTTGGATCGGTCCCTCCCTTCTCTTCCTTGCCGTGCTTGTCTTCATATTCGCTGTTTCCGGACTAGCACAGAAATGGTTTTATGTGATAATCGGTATGATTTTATTTGGCGTTATTTTTCTGCTATGATGAGTGAAAGCGATTAACTATTTTTGTTTTAAGCATGAACTTAATAAAACTATTAACCTTGCAATGATGATGAATTCATTTTTTCACCCAGCAAGGCAATCGGTTGCGCAAAACAAAAAAGGAGTGGTACAAATGAACGTTACAGTATGGAATGAATACAGACATGAAAAGCTGCATCAAGAGGTACGCGATATTTACCCTGAAGGGATACACGGCGCGTTGGCATCCATGCTTCAGACACAGGAATTTATAGTTAGAACAGCAACATTAGATGAGCCTGAGCATGGCTTATCTGAAAATCGATTATCTTCAACAGACGTTCTTCTCTGGTGGGGTCACATCGCCCATGATGAAGTGGAGGATGCGATTGTTGAACGTGTGAAAAAGCGGGTTTTAGAAGGGATGGGGCTTATTGTCCTTCACTCCGGTCATTTTTCAAAAATCTTTAAAGCATTAATGGGAACCTCCTGTGATCTAAAATGGCGTGAAGCTGGCGAAAAAGAACGCTTATGGGTGATTGATCCAAGCCATCCAATTGCCGATGGTCTTCCGGAATATATTGAGCTCGAACAAGAGGAAATGTATGGAGAGCATTTTGACATCCCAGCTCCTGACGAATTGGTCTTCTTAAGCTGGTTTGAAGGCGGCGAAGTATTTAGAAGCGGTGCTGCCTATAAAAGAGGAAATGGGAAAATCTTTTACTTCCGGCCAGGTCATGAAACCTACCCAACCTACTACAATGAACAAATCCAAAGAGTGATTCAAAATGCTGTCCGCTGGGCCGCACCCACCACTCGAGAGTACCCGGTTTACGGAAATGCACAACCATTAGAAAAGCTCTCTGCTAATAAAGCTTAAACGATTTTTTTAATAATCTTATCCAATTTCGAATGGGCAGGTGATTTCAATGACAAAATTACGAATCGGATTAATTGGAGCTGGAGGCATTGCAACAACGAGACATCTCCCCTCCTTTCAAACATGGCATGAGATTGCAGAGGTAACCGCTGTTTGCGACGTGAACGAGGAGCGGGCATCATCTGTGGCTAAAGAATTCTCGATTCCTTTTCATACAACGCAATTTGAGGAATTGTTCGAACACGTGGATGCCGTTACCATTTGCACGCCAAATAAATTTCATGCAGAAATTGCAATTGCTGCTTTACAAGCCGGTAAACACGTGATGTGTGAAAAGCCGATGGCGATGACGGCAATAGAATGCCAGGACATGATTGACGCTGCCGAAAAAGCGGACAGAGTTCTTTTGATTGCTTATCATTTCCGTTACACAAAAGAAGCACGGGCAGCAAAGCGGTTTATCCAGGAAGGTGAAATTGGACGTCCTCTTGTCTCCCGTGCACAAGCAATCCGACGCCGTAAAGTTCCTGGATGGGGTGTTTTTACAAACAAGGAGCTCCAGGGCGGTGGGAGCCTGATCGATTTTGGCTGCCATTTTCTCGATTTGGCTTTATATTTAATGGACTTTCCCGAAATTGCCGAGGTTTCTGGCGGGACTTATAACGAATTAAGCCGTCAAGCTGAGATTGTTAACCAGTGGGGATACTTTGACCCCTCCACCTTTGAGGTAGATGATCACGCAACAGCCTATATAAAATTTAAAGATGGGTCCACGCTATTATTTGAGACCTCATGGGCAGCTAATTTAGCTGATGACCAGGAGACGGTAAGCGTGTCGGGCACACAAGGCGGAATTGACATCTTCCCTCTTAAACTCTATCAAGCTAAATACGGCATGCTTCTAGACCAGGAGCCATATTGGATTTCCGACGAAGAGGATCCAGGTATTCCGCAAGCGTTAAATTTTATTGAAAGCTGCCAAGGACGACAGTCCCTCGTTGTAAAGCCTCAAGAAGCGATGATAGTTTCAAAGGTAATAGAAGCAATTTATAAAAGCAGTGAGACAGGCAAGGCTGTTTCTTTTGTATAAAAAAGACGATTCAGCGTGAGTGCTGGATCGTCTTTTTAACCAATATTAACAATGAAGCTAGTTAGTAATCGGACGAAAGCTATTATTCGCTCGGTTATTAGAAAGAATAAATAATTTAGTCATTTGATTTTTTCTTTTTACGACCAGTTGAATGCTGAATCTCTTTAATCGCATCACGGGTTGCATCTAAGTACTTAATCGTTGATTCATATTGTTTGGATGCGACCGACATGAAAAGGATATCGATAACATGAAGCTGGGCGAGTCTTGAAGAGGTTGCACCACTGCGGAAATTCGCTTCTTTCGTTGGCGATGTGAACAAAGAAATATCAGCCATTTCTGAAATCGTAGACTGCCCATATCTTGTTAAGCTAATCGTCGTGACGCCTTTCTCCTTCGCTAGCTCCAAAATTTTCACCACTTCGGATGTCTCTCCAGAAAAGGATATGCCCATAACCACATCGCCTGATTTAGCATTAGCGACAACTGTAGCACCCATGTGGGGATCTGTAAAAGCAGTAGATGTTTTATTAATTCGTAAAAATTTTTGCTGGGCATCCATTGCTGGAATGGCTGATGCCCCTACCCCAAAGAAATGAATCGAATGGGCATTTTTTATCTTTTCTACCGCACGCAGCATTTTATCACTATCCAATAACTCTGCCGTCTCTAACAGAGTTTGAACTGCTAAATCTGTTACTTTATCAATGGTTGTTTCCACAGGTTCATTAGGTTCTATATCACGCGTTCCCACTTCTTTTTTTCTTCCCAAATCACCATTGATACGCAGTTTTAAATCCTGGAATCCCTTTAGCTTTAAGGATTTGCACAATCTCGTAACAGCCGCACTGCTTGTCTTGCTTTTTTCACCTAATTCTGAGATGGTCATTCTCACAGTTTTCTCGGGATTTCCCAAAATATAGTCCGCAATTTTCTGTTCAGATGGAGGAAGCTCCTGTTTCATTTCTTCCAGTAAAACTAAACCTCCGCTAGAAATCCCCATGGTCAACCCTTCCTTTCATTTAGCTATGTTGAATACAATAAATAGGATTTGCGTTTCTCTTTAAATTCCTTTGACGCCTTCTCGACTCTATCTAAATATGGACTTATTTCGCCTTGTAGAATAGCATTTCGAAGTTTATCTGAGCCACTGATTAAGTCGAACATGGGATGACGAGAAAGATCAGATCGTAAAAAAACAATATGATCCAAATATAAATCATAAATCGTTTTGACCAAATAAACACCAGTCTTCCATGACTCCAGTTCTGATGGGCTAGTGACGTGAAGCTGAATCCCTTGGCAGGTTTCATCTTTATATTTTTGGTACGTTGGTTTAAACGAAATGGCTCTTGCTTTTACTCCCGGCAGGCCAATGGCATTAAAAGTCTGCTGCAGCTGTCCCCCATCGATAAAAGGTGCTCCTACGATTTCGAATGGCTGAGTGGTTCCTCGACCTTCAGATACGTTCATGCCTTCGATTAAACACGTCCCTGTGTATAAAAGCATCATATGGTAATTAGTTGTGTTTGGAGAAGGCGGTATCCACGGTAAACCGGTATCCATCACCGACATTTGCCGTCTCCACCCTTCCATCTTAACCACAGTTAGTGTGCAATGAATATTAAATTCTTCATTAAAATACTTTGCAAGCTCTCCCACTGTCATTCCATGACGATTGGGGATGGGATAAAGCCCGACAAAAGAACGAAAATTTTCTTCGACGAGATTTCCTTCTACTACCTCACCGCCGATCGGATTTGGCCGGTCAAGTACGATTATTTCTTTATCATGTTTTGCGCACGCTTGCATCATGTAAGCCATCGTGTAAATGTATGTATAGTAGCGTGCGCCAATATCCTGCAAATCAAACAAAATAACATCAAACGTTGACATCATCTCATCTTTCGGTTTTTTTGTATCACCATATAAGCTATAGACAGGTAAGCCTGTTTCACGATGGATTGAATTAGATAATTTTTCTCCTTCTTTTGCTACAGCCGTAATCCCATGCTCAGGGGCGAACAACACGGTCAAATTGATGCGCGGATCTTCATGCAGCAGCTGAATCGTTGTAATAAGTCTGCTATTCGTACCTGTTTGATTTGTAATTAGCCCCACTCGCTTACCAGCGTATTGATCCGCACAGGTAGATAAAAACATCTCGATGCCAAGTTTTACAGCTGCACTCATCCTGCATTCACTCCTTCTACGGTAACAGGTAAAACGCCTCCAAGCTTCATATCACCCGTCAATGATCCGATTACTGTTTCATAAGTCATTTCTGTATATTCATATGTACATATCACTTGATGTGCCTTGTATAAAAGTGCTGCATCATATGGGTTCCGCAGTACAACCGCATCTACTTTTGGATGTCCCTCTAACAATGCCTCCAGCATTTGCTGCTGACGTATATCGGTATGTGCATTTAACGTCAACACAATGATCCGGTCGAATTTTTCACTTTCGCTAACGACACACTCTATATCTTCCTTTTGAATAGGCGTCTTTAGTTCAAGCCCCATTGTTAATGGATGATCCTTTTTCAATAAATGTACGAATGCTTCTGTTGAATACCTTCTATCTTCTACAATGGACGTATATTTGTTTTCCGGGAAAATGATCAGTATTCGTTCATCTTTATTCAATTTTTTTGTCACACTGCTGCCAAGTAATGTAATCCCTTGGTTGTATATGCTTTTCATTTGTGTTCGGTGCTCACTAGATCCTACATAAGCCGGAAGTTCATCTACCTCAAAAATCTCATCAAATGATGAATATTTCTTCGCCATCTCAGCTATACGCTGAATCGATTGCTGGATTCGGCTATGAGAAATTTCCCCCTCTTCTACTGCTTTTACAACGTGTTCAATTGCTTCTTTTTGTATGTGATATGAATGCGATATCATGACAAAATCTATACCAGCTTTGATTGCCTCAACTGCTCCCGCTACCGTACCGATACCATTTTTTACCGCTTCCATTTCCATACAATCCGTCGTGACCACTCCATTAAATCCAAGTTTTTCACGAAGCAACTCGGTTACAACCGCTTTGGAAAATGTTGCTGGTTTATTTAGAGTCTTTTCTAATGCCGGAAAATACACATGAGCGGTCATTATAGCATCTGCACCAGATTCAATGCATTGTTTAAACGGGACTAGCTCGATTTGATGGAGTCTTTCTAAGTCATGTGATATGACCGGTAAATCCAAATGAGAGTCGACACTCGTATCTCCGTGCCCCGGAAAGTGTTTTAAGGTTGTCTGTACACCCCCAGCCTGCATTCCTTTCATTGATTGCTCAACGAAGCTTGCCACTTGACTCGCATCTTCTCCATATGAACGTACACCGATCACTGGATTTCGGGGATTATTATTGATATCTGCAACAGGGGCTAAATTCCAATTGATCCCAAGAGCCTTTAATTCCTTTCCTGTTAAAAAGCCAGCCTTATATGCATACTGCGGGTTATTAGTTGCACCAATCAGCATCGAGCCAGGAACAATCGTAGTTCCTTCACTTAAACGTCTAACCGCGCCATTTTCTTGATCAGTGCAGATCAGCAATGGATGATCATATCCCGCTGACTTCGCTTCTCTTTGCAGGGAATGAGTTAGCTTGAGAAGTTCTTCTGGGGTACCGATATTCCGTCCAAATAAGATAACCGCTCCGACATGGTACGTGTGAATCATATCTATTATTTCAGGTGTCGCTTGAGTACCATCAAAACCAACGACAAATAGGCGACCAATTCTTTGCTTCAAATTCATGAAACTCCCCCTTCTTCAACTGTATTGATGGATGCATGAAAGTTTGAAACGAATTCAATTTTGGGCATTTCGTTTAAATAATGCAGTGCAGCGATGGCAGAACCTCCAGCGGGATCGATCCGAGGGAATTGAAAATCAAATGCATACCCCTTGGACAAAAATAAGGCTTTTAAGGACGAAACCACTAACGGAGAATGTTGAATAAATCCGCCCGTTAAAATCACTTTCTGATGAACCGCATTGCCAAACAATTTTTTGTGCAACGTCATAATAGAAAGCGCAAGATCCTCTGCGGCTTCAGACAAAATATGATTCGCTACTTCATCTTTTTGTTCAGCTGCTAGTAAAACAACCGGAGATAAACTGGCAATAACAGTCTTCGAATTGTCGGAACGATAAATAGCGGAGATAAGCTCGGGAACTTCTGTTATCGAAAATCGTTCAATCAGCAGCTTGGTTAAGAGCGTCGCTTTTCCACGTCCATCATAAGCCTGCATAACAGCAGAAAGGGCTTTCACTGAAATGTGATATCCACTTCCCTGATCATCAAAAAGATATCCCCAGCCACCTACTCGTTCACATTCCCCTTCTTTGTTCAATCCGTATGTAATAGCGCCCGTTCCTGCTATTTGTAAGATACCTGGTTTACCAAGCGTCCCTGCGTACAGTGCATTAATAGCATCAATATCAACCCAGATCGGAAACCGTCCCTCTGTCAAATCAAAGAAGATTTTCTTCAAATGGGATCTGCTAACAGCATCACCTGCACCCGACATTCCAGCAAACCCCGCTTTTACTTGCTTATATTCATTGGGAGCTTGCAGCTGAAGCCCAACCAAAATGCACTGTAAAGTTGTTTTCAATTGTTCAGATGGAACAGCAGTCGGGTTACTCGGGCCAGCTTTGGAAACGGCATAAACCTTCCCTGTTTCATCGAGCAGCACCGCTTTTGTTTTCGTTCCACCACCGTCAATTCCGATGACATATGGCATATTCACACCTCTTGTATATGTAATAAAAGCCAGACCCTTCACACAAGTCTGGCAAAGAGTTCTGGCATCTTAGCGCTCCTTATTCAGGGCGTGACGTACGAATCCATGTGAATAAGCTAACTTCTGTTCGGCTTCTTCACGAGCGGCTCCTAAAAAATGCATAACAAGCGCAGTTTTCACTTTAAGATTTGCTTGCTCAAGTAAAAGCTCGGACTCTTCTAAGCTTAGGTTAGTAATGGTTGAAATCATTTGTTTTGCGCGTTCTTTTAATTTGTAATTACTTACATTTAAATCAATCATTAAGTTTTCATATGTTTTACCAAGTTGAATCATTGAAGCAGTTGAAATCATATTTAAAATCATTTTTTGTGCAGTTGCAGCTTTTAGACGTGTTGAGCCAGTTAAGACTTCTGGACCTGTCACTGCCTCAATAGCCACTTCTGCACAAGAACTAATCACCGCGTTTTTATTATTTGAAATGGCGACGGTTTTTGCTCCTATTTCCTTTGCATAAAGCAATCCGCCCAATACATAAGGTGTACGGCCGCTTGCAGCAATTCCAACAACAGTATCTTTGGGACTCAGTACGATCTTTCTTAAATCCTCCGCCCCTTGTTGCTCCTTATCTTCAGCACCTTCTATAGCAGTCTTAAAAGCGGATTCGCCGCCAGCCACAACCGCCTGAACAACGTCTGGAGATGTACTAAATGTTGGAGGACACTCCACTGCATCCATGATCCCCATTCTTCCGGATGTACCAGCACCTATATAGATCAGCCTTCCGCCATTTTTTATAGTGTCAACAGCTAATTCAACCGCTTTTTCAACTGAATCCAATACGAGATTAACAGCTTGAGCGACGGTGTGATCTTCTTTATTCATCAAGAGAACAATTTCTTTTGCACTTAATTGGTCAAGTTCCGTTGAATGTTCATTCCTTCTTTCTGTTTGCAGTTCGGAGATCAAATTTTTTGACACCACCTTAAATCACGCTCCTCTATATGCGTAGCGTACTGTTTGAATATGTTGTTTGTTCTTTCTCTTTTTTCTCTTGTTCCTTGCTAAAGCCATTCATGACATTAAGAGCACTTGTCCGAATTAAAAGCGAGATTATGCCGACATAGAGCAGAAAAAAACCAATAAAAGTTACTGCCAATAGGGCTGTAATTGAGATTACCTGGATAAAAAATATGATCGTATACCACGGATACTTCAGAAAATATCGAATCGATTGATTCATCGCTTTCATTGTTTTCGATCCATGCACAGCAATGAGTGTAAGTGAATACATTTGGGTAAGTAAAAACATGACACAAAGATAGGTTTGAAAAACACTAAAAATGAAAAGAGCATAGCTTGAATCTACTGACTGGTAATACCACCAAGTAGATAAAGGTATTAGCACCGCTAAAGAAATGAAAAAAGATAGTAACAAGCTTTTTCGATAAAGAGTAAAAAAGCCTTTCCAAAATAACTTAATGGTGTTTTTTTCATGATTCAATCGGCGATTTATTGCGTATACCGCTGCAGCTGACGCAGGAATGGCAATAAACGCTAAATAGACGAATGCTGTTTGAAGCGGTAAAATGATGATTGCCGGCACGATCAGAATCGACCACATTATACTGACCAGCACTACCTCCACGATATTGACGTATACTAGGCTCCCTGATTTAAGCAATACATGACTTACAGAATTCATCTTGACGTCCTCCTTAAGGTTGCTGCTATATTAACCAATCCGCATTTGAGTCTGAGGATCAAAGAGCGTCATTTTCTCCATATTGATGTAAAGCTGGTGTTTCTTAAATACCTCCATATGGTAATCAGAGCTGATCTTTCCAACAATTGTTTCCTCGCCAATCCCAAAATAGACTAAGAACTCTGAACCTAAATGCTCGACAATCTTTATCACAGGTTCGATTACGTTCTGTGCTGGCGCGTCAGGTAAATGCTCGATATTTATGACATCCTCTGGGCGAATACCAAGAACAACTTCTTTTCCTTGATACTCCGCATACTTAAGCAATTTGTCTTCTGGGACAACTAATGCATGCTCAACGGTTTGAACGATGTTACCGTCTAGTCTGCCTCTGACAAAATTCATAGGAGGAGAGCCGATAAATCCAGCAACAAACATATTTTTAGGATTTTTATACAGCTCTTCTGGCGTATCGATTTGTTGAATTTCCCCTTGATTCATTACGACAATACGCGTGCCAAGTGTCATTGCTTCAACTTGGTCATGTGTCACATATACAATTGTGGCTCCCAATCGTTTATGTAATTCAGATAGTTCCATCCTCATTTGCACACGCAGCTTCGCATCCAAATTACTAAGAGGCTCGTCAAACAGAAAAACTTTAGGATTACGCACAATGGCACGTCCAACGGCGACCCGCTGACGTTGCCCTCCACTTAGTTCACGAGGTTTTCGATCTAGTAAATTTTCTAAACTTAAAATTTGAGCAGCTTCACTTACTTTTTTCTCGATCTCTTCCTTTGGTCGTTTTAAGTTTTTCAAACCAAACGACATATTCTCACGAATGGTCATATGCGGATACAAAGCGTAATCCTGGAATACCATTGCAATGTCACGATCTTTTGGATGAGCTTTATTAACCGTTCTGTCCCCGATATAGATATCACCAGACGTTTGTCGTTCTAAACCGGCAATCATACGCAGCGACGTCGTTTTACCACAACCTGAAGGACCTACGAATACCATGAACTCTTTATCTTCTATCGTAAAAGTAGCATCATTCACTGCTGTGAACTTGCCTTTATTATCATCCTCGAATTCTTTCGACACATTTACAAATCGAACTTCAGACATAAAGTCACCCTCCTAACCCTTCACTGCACCAATCGTGATGCCTTTAAGGAAATACTTTTGTAATGCCAAAAATACGATAAACATTGGAATGGCTGTTAGTACGGCACCTGCCATCATCGCTCCGTAATCGGCAGTATATTGATATCTAAAACTAGTTAATCCTACCTGAAGCGTACGCATTTCGTTTGAACTTGTTACTAGGAATGGCCAAAAGAAGTTATTCCAATTTGCAACAAACGTAAAAATACCGAGTACGGCTAAACCTGGTTTTGCCATAGGTAATATGACCTTCCAAAAAATCTTTGGTTCTGAACAAGCATCAATTCGAGCTGCGTCAATTAATGTTGATGGCAGCGAGGCCATGAACTGACGTGCAAGAAAAATATTGGCTGTTGTAACGAGTGTTGGAATAACTAGCGCTAAATACGTATCCGCCATTTGAAATGTATTAACAATCAAAATGTAAAGCGGAATAAGCGTGATTTGACCTGGAATCATCATTGAACCAAGAAGGATCCAGAAAATCGTATTACGTCCAGGAAACTTAAGCTTCGCAAACGCATATCCGGCCAGTGAAGCTAAAACGACATTCGAAATGGTTAAAATGGTAGACACAATCACACTATTTAAAAACCAGCGTGCAAAGCCGCCCACATCGAATACACGTCTGTACGCATCAAGCGTAGGCTGATCCGGTATTAGCTGAGGAGGCACTTGAGTAATAGAAGTCGTATCCTTTATTGAGGAAATAAACATCCAAATAAGCGGTACAAACGTTAAAATCGCCCAGATCGTAAGTACTATGTAGATAACAGATAGCCCGACTATTTTAAATATTTTTCGTTGTTTATCTTTTTTCTCATCCAATTGAAGTTGGATTTGTTGGTGGTTTGTCGCCATACTGCACCTCCTAGTACTCAATATCTGAAGACATGAATTTGAATTGAATCACTGAAATGATAATGATGATGAAGCCTAAAACAAATGATTCTGCAGCTGCAAGTCCAAATTCGAACGATAGAAAGGCATGTTCATAGATCAAATAAGCAACTGTTGTTGTCGCTAAATTTGGTCCGCCCATCGTCATAACATATGCCTGTTCAAACACTTGGAATGAAGCGATGACTCCCATAACTAATAAATATAGAGTAGTAGGCTTTAACAGCGGCCATGTAATATTTTTTAACTTTGACCACCAGCTCGCTGAATCAATATCCGCCGCTTCGTACAAGGATTTAGGAATTCCCCCCATAGCAGCCAAGTAAAGTAAAATACCTGCACCATGTGCCCCGAGATAGGTCATGAGAATGAGCGAAAAAAGTGCTGTATCAGGATTTGCCAGCCACATCACCGAGTCAAGTCCAAGGAAATCGAACACAGCGTTGAGTAAACCAGCTCCAGTTGGATCAAAAATCCACAGCCAAATGAGGGACATCGTAATACCTGATGTAACACCAGGCAAATAGAAAGCCGCTTTAAAAAATGTTTGTGATTTATTATTTAATGGAAAAATCATTAATGCTAGAAAAAGTGTAATTAAAATGTTAACCGGCACAGTAGCCACTGTATAAATCAATGTATTTTTCATGGCCTTCCAAAATACAGGACTGTCCATCAAGCTTCTGTAATTATCTAAGCCGATCCATTCAGATCCAAGTACACTGTACTTTTGAAAGCTGTAGATAAATGCCATTACAAGCGGGTAAACCGTAAACAAAACAAATAGAATAACAGGTACTAAGATAAACGCATAACACCAGCCGTAGTCTTTAAAAAACTGCACGGTATTTTCCCAAGTAAATCTCTTTTTATTCATTTTAGATGAATGGTGGGATGCAAGCATGCACTCATCTCCTTTCAGGCTTTTTGCACATTGTTCTAAGAAGAGAACCCAGACCTCACGGCGAGGCCTGGGTTCTAGCAGCTTATTCTAATCCTAAGCCGTCAGCATATTCTTCCCAAGCTTTAACCGTTTCTTCAGGAGATGCATTTCCAATAATGAAAGATTGATAATTTGGCGTAATGGACTCAGTTCTTAATTTCCCTACATTCGGAGCAAGCTCCTCAGACAATTTTGCAGCTGGCGTTAACGTCGTAATGTAGCGTTGGATAAACTGACCATTTGGCGTATCAAGTCTTAGCTCTTCTTGGTACATTTCTTGACCCGACTGACGGGAAGGCGGGATAGATAGTGTTGCACCTAATTTACCTGATTCAGTACTTGTTAATTTCAATAATAGCTTTGCTGCGTTTTCAGTATGCTCTTCCCCTTTATCATCCTTTTGTTTAAATAACATCAAACCACCCGCGCCTCCGAATGCATTTTCTTTTTCCCCTTCATTGTGAGGAAGCGGAAGCAAAACGAAATCTATTTTTTCTCCTTCGATTTTACCTGCATCAATTTCCGCGTTACGGTTTTCATTTTCACCAATTTTATAAGGACCTGTTCGACCATAAACCATCCCTTGGCCATTGTTAAACATCTCGTCCGCTTTCGCTGGATCAATACCGCCTGTTTCTGCCGGCATAATGCCATCTTTACGGAGCTTTTCTAAAAATGAAAGTGTTTCGAGTGCTTTATCACCTGTAAACATGAATTTACCATCTTCAGTAACCATGTTGCGAACACCGTTTTGCATCATTAACTGTGTGAATGTTTCTTCATTTTGTCCTTGTGTGATGAAACCATAGACTTGTTGCCCATCAACTGTTTTTGTTCCAGCCTTTGCGATTTCATAAAATTCATCCCATGTCCAGCCCTCTTGCTGAACTTTCTCTACATCCACACCAGCTTCTTCTAGCATTGCACGGTTCCCGCCCCATGTATGAACAGAGATATAGTGAGGGAATCCCCAAAGCTCGTCTTCGTAGGTATACATTTGCTCACCAAAATCATTTAGATCCTCTAAATCTTCATCCGTTACATAATCACTGATTGGCACTGCCAACCCTGTATTTACATATTTTTCATCAAATAAACTAAAGAATATATCAGGGGGATTTCCTGAGTTAAGAGCAGCAGTAAATTTATTCCCGCCCTCAGCCCAAGATAGAATTTCATGCTTTACTGTAACCCCTGGATTTTCCTCTTCATACTCTGCAATTAAATCTTTTAAATCGTCTTCATACGACTGTTGTCCTGTTTCTTCATTAGCTTGATAATGTGGATATGTCCATACCGTTACTTCTTGTTCGCTGGCATTGCTTTCACTTTCGCCTCCGCTTTCACTTCCGCTTTCCTCACCTTGACAGGCAGCCAGTACAATTGCAAAAATCATCATGAGTGCAAATAAACCAAATTTCTTCATCCCAATCCCCCATTTCTTTTTCTTGTTCAGAACCGATAACTTTTCTATATTATGTAAATCATGATGCTCCCTAAATTATCTTAATTGATTTGAAAATCCCCCCTCTCAAGCCGGTTAATTCGAGAGGTATAGAGTTTTTTTGACATCGTGACATATTTCTTCCAAGGTTTAAAACCAAGCTTTTCATAAAATGGTACAAGTTCTGTCCAATCAATCACAATATGATCCATCTTTCTCTTCATTAGCTCATTAGCAGCGGACTTTACAAGGTCTAGCCCAACTTGCTGCCCCCGTATTTCAGGTGAAATCCCGAGTGGACCAATCCCACCAAGTGAACCTTTCAAGAGCGGTGACCAATAGATATTTTGAGGGATGATGGAAAACTTCCCATCATTTATACGGCAAAAGCCTTTAAGCTGACCATCCTTGAACAATCCAATAAAATCTCTTCCATTTCCCGTCGCTTGGACGTAGGCTTCTGCTTCGTAATGCCAGCGGCCTGGAAACACCGTTTTCAGAAAAGCAAGGAGACTGATAAGATCATTCTCTGTTAAAACACGAAATTCCAACTGTTCGTTTTTTTCGTTATGCAGCTTATATAAAGATTGATTGAAAACATTTTTTGTGAGATCTGTTACAATCGTTTCTTGCTGGTATCCTTTATGTTCAAACCAGCTGATTGTATTTTTATCATTTGCAGGAACGCCTGGGAAATAATGATAGACATCTCTCCCCAGCTGGATTTCATTGATATCCTTTTTCTTTAATTCAGCTTCAGCATACAATAGCAGCTCAGAGCCTATCATTTCATTTCGATGATGTTTATCAACAAGCAATGCCTGAATCCAAGCGATAGTAGAATTCATCTCAGCACTTAGTGGATCCTTTAAAAGCTTTGCTGCAACAAAGCCGACTAATTCATCTTTTTGAAATGCGCCCAGAGAGGCATCTTGGAGTAGGTTAATTTCATGGCTTGTGTTTTGTTCCCATAATGCTTCACGCATAGGGAAAGACTCACCCAAATTACTATTCCATAAAGAAACCACAACATTTACTGGAATCTTATGTAATGGACGAAACTCCATTCGACCCCTCCATTCAAATGAATACCTAAACAAAATCCAATGATCAGCATAAAAAAAGAGAACTAGCTGCATGTGAAATTAATTATCAAAAAACATATTATATTCTGATTATAGTTTTTTAAAAAAAAATATCAATACTTTATTAAAGTTTTGTAAATTTATTTTTAATTCCGAATCAGGCATTTTGATTTTATTATAAAAAAAGAGGCCCGCCTGATGCTAATCTGGGATTGATTATCATCAGGCGGGCCATTTCGTTTTTCTAAATCCAGTCATTTACCAGCAAAACAGTTTAAAGCTATTCACAGTCATAAAATGGACCATAGCTCTACACTTCTTTCATCTGCTATCACATGCCATGAATATGTATAATCCTCATAACATGATCAAATAAATAGTATTTTCCCAATCTATCATGAATCTTGAAAACCATCGTAAGATATACAAGCAAGAAAAATAGAAGCCTTTCCTGTACTTGGCTCAACTACAAGGGAAGACCCAGCGTATGCGCTCATTATGGGAAATAGAAATTATCGAAATTCATGAATTTTTTGAGGAATGGTTTCAAGGTACCCTGCCAGACACCCCGGAAGTATTTGAAAGATTAGAAGGCATCTTACATAGCGGCTGACTCCAAGCGGTCATCACGTTGACCGCGGCAATATGATTCGGGCGATGCGGAGACAATACGGCCGGCACGATTATGTAAGGTTTACAATTGATGAAATGGAGAGGCATCATGAAGATGAAAAGATGGTTGTCGTAACGTTTAAAGAGCATCACGATGATGGAGAAAATATTACACATTGTTTTTCAAGCACCGTTTTAATCAAATCCCCTTTTCAGCCGAACGGTTTGGAGTGGCTTCACGTTCACAAAACTAGGACATCCATGTAAAAAGCATCGACTACCTCGTTATTAAAAGGGAGCCGATGCTTTTTCTGCATATATTTTCTTTAGTGCTTCTGCAACGCCATGCTCATCATTTCGCAGTGTAATTTCATCTGCAATATGCTGAATCTCGGGACGCGCATTTCCCATGGCCACACGTTTGCCTGCAATAGCCATCATTGAAAAATCATTCATACTGTCGCCAATCGCCATCGTTTCATGCAACGGTATATTGAAGTTGGATGCAAGCCTTGTTAACGCATGTCCTTTTGAAGCCTGGCTATGCTCGAGCTCAAAGTTATGATGAGCGGACGTAACTAACGTTAAATCATCTCTTCCTTTAAATTTCTCCCAACCTTTATTCAGCTTTTCCTGATGAAAAGAAAATGCGAGAATATTAAAGATATCGATGGAAGCTGGCTCCAGTTCCTTCGGAGAAGAGATAAATGAGAAACCGGATTGGCTGTATTGCTTGGCTGCCGCTTCTTCAAGGGTTGCTCGATCAACATCTTCATTCGCACTTTTCACTCGGTCCATTTCAATTTCCAGAAGCTCACGTCCCTTTTGAGGCGTGTAAATGGCTTCATTACTGAAGACTTCGTAATAATAACCTTCCTCTTCCAGCCACGCAATCGCCTGAAGAGCCGTCTCTTTATCAATTGGCACCGAGGAAAACAGCTTGCCGTCCGGGCTGTGGATTGTTGCACCATTTGCTGCAATAATCCACGTTGAAATCTCTGTATCCTTAAAAATTTCCTGCACATCAAAATGTGCTCTCCCTGTTGCAATTACAACTTCTATTCCAGCTTTTTGCGCTTGCTTAATCGCTGTTTTGTTTTCATCACTAATTTCATTCTGGCTATTTAAAAGCGTTCCATCCAAATCAATGGCAATTAATTTAATCATCTATTTCGTCCTCCTCCGTAACGATCAGTTCTACATTGTATGCTGATAACATTTCAATAAAAGAATCTGGGGGAATTTGATCGGTGATCAGCATATCCACATCCTTTAGCGTGGCGAATTGAAAAAAATCGGTTACACCAAATTTGGAATGGTCGGCCAGTACAATGACCTGCTCCGCCTGTTTCATCATTTGCTGTTTCACAATACCGTCCTCAACATGGGCTATCGTCAATCCGTTTTCCGAAATCCCAACCACCCCGATAAATGCTTTCTCTACATGGTAATGAGACAAGCGTTCAACGACAGAAGCCCCGTAAAGAAAACGATGCTCCTTCTCAAGCTCTCCTCCCATTAAATGAATGCGGAGAGTCGAATGCTGCGAAAGGATATCAGCCTGGTTGATTGAATTTGTGATGACCGTACATTCAACCACATCCAAAAATTCAGCTGCAGCCTGAACCGTCGTTGATGCATCAAGGATCACACGTTCCCCCTTCGAAATAAGAGAAGCTGCTTTTTGACCAATTTTCTTCTTTTCTTCCGACACCGTTGTCAAACGGTACTGATAATTTTTAACTTCATGCCTCTTTGAAGATAAAATGGCTCCTCCTCTTGTTCGAATGATTGCTCTTTGCTCCTCAAGCTTTACAAGATCACGTCTGGCAGTATCGCGCGACACATCAAACAATGAGCATATTTCATCGATGGAAATTCGTTTATGCAAAGAGAGATGCTCAACAATTTGCCGTAAGCGCTCGTCTTGGTACATCGTTTTAGGATTACCTCCTTAAAAGCTGTCTATTTTGCATAAATTAAGTAAAATAAATCATATTTTTAATTATTTTAAGTTTTTTCATTAAAAAATGCAAGTAGATATCTATTTATAGTTATATTAAATCCATTATTGATTGTTGCACGGTGTTGAAAGGTGCGGAAGACGCGATACTTCTGCGGGATGAAGCGAGACAAGTGAGAACCCACAGGTGCGGCTGAGATCTGCAAGGTTCACCGCCCCGCAGAAAGCGAACGCCTGAAGTGAAAATCAACAGGCAAAGAAGTTAAATTGGTATAGACAACTATACATTAAGGTGATACGCTAGTTTACAGAATTTATTAAAATAAAAGGGGTGGAAATGATGCTGAATTTTTTACAAAAGATCGGTAAATCACTAATGTTTCCGATTGCCACGCTACCAGCTGCTGCTTTGCTTGTACGTATAGGGTATGAAGATATGCTGGACATACCATTTATGACTGCCGCCGGGAACGGAATTTTAAGCAATCTTGCCTTAATTTTTGCAATTGGTATTGCGATGGGCTTTGCACATGATAATAGCGGAGCTGCGGCCATGTCTGGAGCGATTGGCTATTTAGTGCTAACAAGTGGAATTACAGCTATTAATGATTCCATTAGTATGGGTGTTTTTGCGGGAATCATTGCAGGGGTTGTAGCAGGACTTCTCTACAATCGTTTTTATGCGATTAAACTGCCGGACTGGCTTGCCTTTTTCGGGGGAAAACGATTTGTTCCTATCATTACATCGGCGGCAATGGTGCTTCTCGCTGCTCTATTCGGCTACACATGGGCACCTGTTCAAAGTGGAATAGATGCCATAGGTGAGTGGATACTTAATGCTGGTGCGATTGGCGTTGGAGCTTACGGCTTCTTTAACCGACTTCTGATTCCTGTTGGATTGCACCATGTGATCAACACAATGATCTGGTTCGATTTTGGAACCTTTATTAATGCACAAGGGGAAACTGTCAGAGGAGAAATTAACCGCTTCTTGAATGGCGATCCAAATGCAGGAGCTTTTCTTGCAGGTTTCTTCCCTGTTATGATGTTTGGTTTGCCAGCAGCCTGCTTAGCAATGTATGTTACTGCGAAAAAAGAAAGAAAAGCTGCAGTTGGCGGCTTTTTTATCAGTATTGCCCTTACCGCCTTCCTTACAGGGGTAACGGAGCCAATTGAATTCACATTTATGTTTTTGTCCCCTCTTCTTTATGTCGTCCATGCACTTTTAACAGGGGCTTCAATGATGATTGCTTTTGCCTTTGATGCAAAACATGGCTTCGGCTTTTCAGCTGGCGTGATCGATTTTATTTTAAATTACAATCTAGCGCAAAATCCGATTACGCTGATCTTCATCGGACTAGGAATGGGTGCTGTTTATTTTATCATTTTTTACTTCCTTATCATTAAGCTCGACCTGAAAACACCTGGTCGTGAAGATGAGAGTGAGCTTGCCGAAAACAATGTAAGTTCATCCGCTGCAAGCGGGGATGGCTATGATGTGAGAGCATACCATACGATTGAAGCACTCGGAGGTACAGAAAACATTCAATCAATCGACTATTGTACGACTCGTTTACGTCTGCAAGTTCAAAATGCCGATCTAGCAGATGAAAAAGCACTTAAACGGCACGGTGCACGTGGAATGATGAGAATCAGCAAAACAAATTTGCAAGTCATTATTGGGACCAATGTAGAATTCTTAGCTGATGCGATGAAAACACGCGTGCAAAACGGAAACCCTGAGCCAGCAGCCCTATCATCAGCACCAGCTGAAAAAACTGTATCCATTGCAAAACAGCTGGATGAGGACGAGTTTATGATGCCGATTGAAGGAAAAATTATTCCGCTTGATCAAGTACCTGATGAAGTGTTTGCTCAAGGAATGATGGGACAAGGCTTTGGCATTGAACCATCAGGCGATACATTTGTTTCCCCTGTAAACGGAAAAGTCATAAGCCTCTTCCCTACCAAACATGCGATTGGCATTGAAACGGACACAGGGATTGAATTATTAATTCATATTGGTCTTGATACCGTAAAGCTTGAAGGACAAGGCTTTGAAACACTTGTCAAGGAAGGACAGCTTGTTCAGCAAGGAACTCCATTAATCAAAGTTGACCTTGCCTATATTAAAGAACATGCCCCTTCCATCGTCACACCGGTTATTTTTACAAATCTTGTTCAAGAAAAAGTACATTTACTTAAAACAGACCAGCAGCCGCTTGGCCAAACTGCAATAGTTACCTTTAAATAAAGATAAATGTCACGGAGAGAATAAGCTCTCTCCCTAATCCGTTGAAAGGAGAGTGAATAATGCTGGATCATTCAATGAAGATTTCCAATGTCAAGATTATATTAGAAGATGGGATATCTTTGCAGGGAGATTTGTTTATTCAAAACGGGAAAATACAAGAAATTGCTGAAAAGCTGGAGCAAAAGGCCGACCTCGTACTCGACGGCACCGGAAAAAACTGGACGCTTGTACCCGGCTTTATTGATCTTCATATTCACGGTGCTGCAGGACATGATGTGATGGATGCAACCAAAGAAGCATTGGCTGGAATGGCTCAGACTCTTCCAAAAGAAGGGACAACAAGCTTTCTTGCCACCACTATCACCCAATCCAAAGAAGCCATCACGAAAGCATTGATGATGGCGGGTCATTATATGAACGAACAGCCAGATCATGGGCAGGCTGAAATACTCGGCATACACCTTGAAGGTCCTTTTATTTCAAGCAAAAAAGCCGGAGCTCAGCCTCTAGAGCATATTATTGCACCAAATGCCGTACTTTTCGATCAATGGCAAAAAGCGAGTGGTGAAAAGATAAGACTTGTAACGGCTGCTCCCGAAACAGACGGTGGACAAGCCTTTTTCAAATACGCAGCAGATCAGCATGTCGTCGCTTCGATCGGTCATTCAAACGCGACAAGTGCTGAAGTGAAAGAAGCGATTAATCAAGGCGCCCGTCATATCACTCATCTCTTCAACCAAATGAGCGGGCTTCATCATCGTGAGCCAGGCGTGGTTGGGGCTGCATTTTTACACAATGAACTGATAATTGAAATGATTGTTGATTTCGTTCATATCCATCCAGAAGCAGTAAAGCTTGCGTATTCAATAAAAGGAGCGGACCGAACCATCCTTATAACAGATGCGATGCGGGCAAAAGGACTTCCTGACGGTACCTATGATTTGGGCGGCCAGGAGGTGTTCGTTGCTGGTAATGAAGCAAGGCTCAAGGACGGCACGCTTGCTGGCAGTATTTTAACCTTTCAGGATGCGATTAAGAATATGAAATCACAAACGAATTTATCCATGGAAGAGCTTGTGAAAATCACTTCCTCCAATGCAGCCAAACAAATTGGTGTATATGACCGTAAAGGTAGTATTACTGTCGGCAAGGATGCTGATCTCGTTTTGCTCGATCAAAAATGGACCGTGCAGCATACCATTTGCAGAGGCAAAATCAGCTACCAAAAGGAGGAGCTTTTCCAATGAACATTATCGTAGCCGATCATTATGAAGCACTGAGCAAAGAAGCCGCCAAAATCATTGAGGAGCAGCTTCAAACAAAACTCGGTTCCGTTCTGGGTTTGGCAACTGGCAGCACTCCTCTTGGTTTATATGAGGAGTTGATTCAAGGCCACCGTGAAAGAGATGTGTCCTACAAGCATGTTCATACGTTGAATCTGGATGAATATGTTGGATTAGACAAACATCACCCTCAAAGCTATCATGTTTTCATGAACAAACGTTTGTTTAATCATATAAATATCCCTTTGAAACAGACCCATATCCCTAGTGGTGACGCCTCTTCCCTGCTAGATGAATGCAAGCGATATGAATTAGTGATTGACGAGGTCGGACCTCCGGATATACAAGTGTTGGGGATTGGTCAAAATGGACATATTGGCTTTAATGAACCTGGAAGCTCATTTGCAGGAATTACTCATATAACTGAGCTTGCCCATTCTACAAGAGAAGCAAATGCCCGTTTTTTCTCTTCCCCTGAGGACGTCCCCACTCACGCCATTACGATGGGAATCAAATCTATTTTAAAAAGCAAGCATATTTTATTGCTCGCTTCAGGTGCCAAAAAAGCAGCGGCGATCCAACGACTTCTTACAGGAGAAGCAAATGAGGCATTTCCCGCTTCCGCTTTATACGGACACCCGAATGTCACCTTAATTGTGGATAAAGAGGCATATAAAGAAATGGAATAATAAAGAAAGTTGGAAGACTCATGGTAGATAAACAATCACCGTTACCAATGTATTACCAAATCGAGGAAGACATTAAGCTTCGTATCAAGCAAGATGAATTCTCTTCAGGAGATTCCATACCATCCGAGCGTGAGCTTTCAGAAATGTATGGCGTCAGCCGCATGACTGTTCGTCAAGCCGTATTAAATTTAGTAAGCAGCGGCTTATTGTATCGTGAAAAAGGCCGAGGAACTTTTGTTGCTGAGCACAAAATTGAACAGCCTTTGTTAGGAATGACCAGCTTTACAGAGGATATGAAGGCAAGAGGAATGGAGCCTAGCAGTAAGCTTTTAAGCTTTACGACCGCTCCTTCTTCATCAGATATTGCACGCAAGCTTTCTCTGAATGAATCAGATGAGGTATACATCGTACAACGAATTAGATATGCTGATGCCAAACCAATGGCGATTGAAAAGACCTATATTCCAATTAAGCTTTTCCCAGAGTTGAATGAGGCAATCCTTCAAGGTTCTTTTTACTCCTTTGTCGAAGGAGTAAAGAAACAAACAATTGGCCGTGCAACTCAAGGAATTGAAGCGGCTAACGCAACTGAGGATGAAGCAGAGCTTTTGCATATTTCAGTTCCTTCTGCTGTATTATTGATTGAACGTCTCAGCTATTTACAAAATGGGGTTCCCTTTGAAGTCGTTCAATCCATCTACCGCGCAGATCGCTATAAATTTATTAGCAATATTTCAAGACAATAGGAGCTGAGATCTAACGTATGGAAGGATATTTAGCAAAGGTTCAAGCACTGCTTACTGAAGTCGAAATAAAAGAGACTGAAACCATTCAAAAGGTCATTGAGGAGATTTCAAACCGCATTCAGCGAGGCGGTATCGTCCAGCTTTTCGGTTGCGGCCATTCCCATCTTTTAGCAGAAGAGCCTTATTACCGTGCGGGCGGACTTGTCCCTGTAAAACCGATTGCTGTTGAGCCTCTTATGCTTCATAACGGTGCAGTACAATCATCTGTAAACGAAAAGGATCCTGATTTTAGCTCGTCCTTCCTTCACAGTCTGGATATTCGTAAAGAAGATGCTGTCATTGTGATATCCACGTCCGGCCGAAACCCGGTACCCATTGATGTAGCGCTTGCTGCCCGTAATCACAATGCCTTTGTGGTTGGTCTTCTTTCTCTTGCTTATAAAGATCAGCCTTCAAAGCATTTTTCAGGCAAACGGCTTGAGGATGTCGTAACTGTTACAGTCGATAACCACGTTCCAGTTGGTGATGCCATTCTATCCAGGGAAGGAGTCGCTCAGTCATTTGGTCCGGCTTCGTCTGTTATAGGCAGTGCGATTTTGCACACCATTTTTAGCGGGGTCATTGATACGCTTCACAAGGAAGGGGTTACTCCGCCTATTTTTCTCAGTGGAAATATTGATGGGAGCAGCCAACACAACGAAGAATTAATTCAAAAATACCGACATCGAATTGATTTTTAGTCCGGGCCGAATATGCTCGGGCTGGTTTTATGAACATTTTTAAGTACTTAATATTGGGATGTAAAGTTACAATAAAGTTGTTTAATTTTATTCTCCGAACACACAAAAAACCGTTCAAAATAGAACGGTGTAATAAATTATACGATGTATAATTTTAACCATCAATACACTTCCCCTCAAAATAAATAACAATAAAGTTGTTTAAAAAGAAAAACTTCTTCCACAATCGCCACCCGATAGTTTAAGTACATTTATTCACAAATATTCTAACTTGCCCATTCAGTTCAACAGGAAAAAAACTGCCCAAGAAGTGGTAATAGATCTTAATGTGACATTCCTGTTAGCTGAAAATACTGAAACCTTAGATGTTAAGTCTCTTATGTAATTCCTTTAAGCTATACAAACTAAATTCCCTAACATCCCTATTTTTACTTTGGGAAAGTTCATTCAATACATCCAGTAAATAATCATCTTCAATAATTCCTTTATTCTCACCTTCAGCACAGCATGATAAAAAAAGAAGTAAATTAAAATGAACTTTTGCCTTTTCGTGCTTTCTCATTTTTTCAACCATATATCGAATTAATTCGTTATTTGTTGAAAGGATTTTCACAAAAACCCGGTCTACTTCAGCTGGCTTTCCTTTTAGTATTACGTGATCAATTTTGGAGTAATAATCCTTTATTTGTTGTCGGGTTAGCGAAGTATCATCAAAAGGACCCACTTCCAGTTCTTTAATTTCTTCTACTAGGCCATTAATAAATTCTTCAAAGTCTTTCGCTAATTTTATCTCTTGGTTTGCTTCAACATCTATAAAAGTAATAATTGGATTTTTTCTGCGTCTATAATCCAAACAAATAAATGTAGGAGGTTCTGCTGAAATGATAACTAACTTTTTACTTCGTATACCCCATTCTTTACGCAAATAGATTGTGTCGATTAATCCAGAGTCTTCACCTATTCCGTATAACTCATTAACATATACGGAATTATTGGCCCAACTATTAGGGATAGTTGTAGGATAGTATTTCTTGACCAAATAGAATCCATTTCTTTTCTTCATTACGTTAATATATAATTCCGGCAAATCAACCTGTAGTTCTCGTTGAACTTTTTGAAGTGTTTCTTCATTGAGTTCACCTATAAAATTATCATCTAATTCATCATCCCATAGCTGCAATCCACACCACTCCTTTGAAATACTAATACTCAAGGCAATATTATCATCATTTTTGAATAGAAGGTATAGATTATACGAATACTGCTTCGTTTAGCCAGATTTCTAAAGCTAACCTGCTCCGTTAGTTCAATAAGCAAAAAAGCCACCTCACTGGCAGCTCTGAATCTTCAACTAACGCACCCTTTCATAAATAAAAGCGCGATTCTTTACTAAAGAATCGCGCCCGTCACTTCAATAAGAAATACGATTTTCCTTTATGTAGTAAATGCATCCTTGGTAAAAACAGCAAACGTACTTTTATTTTTTATATAAAAGCTTAAACCTTTCACAAACAACAGGAGTTTTATAATCAAAATCTATACTTATATTTTCAAATTCTTTTTTAAAGAAGGTTTCATGAACGTCACGCCAATAACTTAATGTACGGTCACCTTCCCCTTCCAGATATGCGTGTTCTTCGGTAACTTCATCAAAAGGAATCACTTCTACTTGTGTAGTCTCTGCTATTGCAACAGCTTTTCCATCACCATCAAGAATAATATTTATAAGACCAGAAAACGGTAATTCCTCTTTTTCAAGTTCATATAAAGTATAATTTGATGCAGTTGCTGTCTTTTTTCCTTCTAACACTAACTTTGCAAGCTCATCAGCCATTTCCTTTGAATCTCCAAATGACCAAGCTACATACTCTTTCGGTGCATTTGGGTTAATTACCCGATAGTCCTCCCACATTTGAACAATAGAATCATTACTCATATATTTCAACTACTTTCTATTATATAAAATTTTTAACACATGTATTGTATATCTTTGTTCAACTATCAACCGCCCCGTTAGTTTAAGTATAACTCTTCAAAATCTCACTTAATTCTAACATAAATATCCAATTCTGTTTAAAAAATTATTCCACAGTCTGGCCCTTTAATGGAGTATCGCGTCTGATATTTTTATCGACTTAATTGTAAATTAAACATCTTTATTGTCACTAAACTAAACACGGGAGAGGGAAGATACTTTTCTTTCTACTCATTTCAGGACTTCCCATAAAAAATAGCTTGGATTGTTTTCCAAGCCTATTTGCGTCTGTGTAAGACTATTCTCCTTCTCCACCCTCACTTCAACCTATCCGATGCGCGGTTATAAATGTAACAGTTCATTTTTCAAAGTGATCTATCCTGGGAATAAGGTGTAAAGTTTCGGATTTGAACCGATGACTTTTCCCCAAAGTCTACCTAAGGTGACTATTCACTTTAAAGTAGGTGCATCCGCTATATGCTAAAGCTACCTTCATAGCCCTTAAATATGTATGCAATAAATCTTCTATTCTAGAGCAAATCGACCTGCCAATTCGCTTGTTTGATTTTCGTATCTAATACTCGGTATCCCTTTGAAATATCGTCAATCTCTTTCTATAATGCACGAACATTTACAGTTGATATATTACGAATTTCAAATAAGCTATAGCGATTTTCCACACCGGATGCATTTTCGACAAGCGTTTGAAGCTTTTGTCTTTTTTGCATGAGGAGGTCTCGTTTTGCCAGCGCATCAGAAAGCATTCTGTATGGCGCAAGCTCAGATGTCGCATTCATTTTTTGGTTTTTTGCAAATAGTTTTTCAAGCTTCTCAAACAGCCGTTTCATCTCTATGAGAAGTTCCGTTGGATCCTCGGGCGGTTCATTTCCTTCCTGAAAAATTGCTGAGCGCATAAGCCGATCATCCATTTGTGCCAGTCTTTTTTGCAAATCAGCTCGTTCAAGCAATGCCTCAGCTAGTTTCATACTTTTAGCCTCCAATCCTCTATGGACTTTTTATTATAGCAAATAAGCGGAAAATTTTGTCATTATCACATTGAAAATTGGATCAAAAAGAAACTATATCCTGCTCGACAATTAAAATACGCCCAACAGCGTCACACTGTTGAGCGTATTCTATAATAATTCAAGATTTAGCAGCATCTAATTCCATAATCAGCTGTTCAAGTGCAATTATTGCGTTTACTACGTCCTGCTGTGTTACTTTTCTCGGCAAAAGATGGATCGATTCTTCCACTGCAACGGAAAGCTTAGCAATCATTTGAAGTGTCTCTTCTTCTTTTACTGACACACCGATTTCCTTAAGAGTTCTTGGCAGTCCAATTTGTCGGTAATATGTGTTTAATTGAGCGACTTCATTGGATCTTCCCTCAAGAATGAGCTGAACTAATATTCCGTATGCAACCTTGTAGCCGTGCAAATGTCCATGCGTACCGTCTGCTGCCGTTAAGCCATTATGAATCGAGTGTGCACCGGCAACTCGGCCATACACATCTCCAAAGCCGCCAACCATACCGCCCGCCATAATGATTGTTTCAGCTACTTTTGTATAGCTTGATGTAAGACACACTTCCGCAGCATCGCGAATGGCATCTTTACCTTCTTTGAACAAAACATCTCTGCAAAGCTCGGCTGCAAAAAGACAGCTGCTTAGTGCGATTGTTTTCTCCGGAAGCAGTTCCATTTGAACTCTCGCCTCGTACCATTTGGCAAGTGTGTCACCAATCCCTGCAATAAAATAGCGAAGCGGAGCCTGTATCAGGAGAGCCGTATCAACGATGACAATACTTGCTGCCTGCTTAAGCACATCAAAATGTGCAAAAGCACCCTTTTCGTCATAAACGACACTGATCGGCGTCCAGGCTGCACAAGTAGATGGGAGCGTTGGAACTAAAGCTACAGGAAGTGAAGCCTGATCACCAACCGATTTGACAAGATCAAGTACCTTGCCTCCCCCGACTGCAACGATGCAGTCAACATTCCTGTTTAATGCCTCTGATTTGATGCGGGCAATCTCTTGATCCGTATTTTCACCACCGTACTGAACAAGTTGAGTTGTCATCCCTTCAAATTTTGGCCAAAGAGGAAGGGCGGCTCGCCAGGATTTTTCACCTGTCACAATAAGAATCTTCTTCCATTCCCGCTCGTTAAGCAGGGATGGAAGATGGACAAGAGCACCCTTTTCACCAATATAGTTTTGCGGTGCTCCCCTAACCACTAAGGGAGCTTTTGTCTGCAGCTGATCCTGCTGCTTTATGTCTTGGACCACTGGACTCATGCCCCCCTTATATGATTTTTACACTTCTTAACGATTTTCCATCCACTCTGGTTTTCCGAAGCCTTGGAATTCAGCATCAATGATTTCTTCGAATCCAGCAGATTCTACTATTTCAATGATATCTTTTGAAAGCTGTGTTTCTTCTTCTCCTCCTTTAACAACAACACGGTTGCGGTATTCATCCGGCATATTTTCAAGCACAAGTGCATCCAGCAAATCCATGTCAGAAGCTAGTGCAAAGTTCCCAGGAACAGCAGCTAGATCTACTTGTTCTACAGAACGTGGGAGCTGAGCAGCTTCAATTGGCACGAACTGAAGATTTTTTACATTCTCAACGATATCATTTTCAGAAACGGTTAATGGGCTTACATTTTCATCTAGTTTAATAAGACCTTCATCTTCAAGAATCAAGAATGCTCGTGCAGCATTCGTAGGATCATTTGGAATCGCAATTTCAGCGCCATCTGCAATTTCATCCATAGAAGCAAAAACATTTGAATAAATCCCCATTGGTGCTGTTGGGACAACAATTAGATCAGAAAGTTCCATATTGTTCTCCTTTGCAAAATTCTCCATATACACTTTGTGCTGGAATAGGTTCGCTTGAATATCACCATTATCAAGAGCACGGTTTGGTACGATATAATCGCTAAATTCTACAACTTCTACTGTATAGCCTTTTTCTTCGAGACCAGGTTTAATCGCTTTTGTCACCATATCAGCATAAGGACCTGAAGTTGCCCCGATTTTTACTTCTTTCGTTTCTTCTGCTTCAGGCGCTGCTGATTCGCTTGAATCTGAAGTCGAATCATCACTTCCTCCGCATGCAGCTAAAATAGCCATTAATCCAAATACTAATACAAACAACCATTGCTTTTTCATTCTTTGTTTCCTCCTATTTCTTATCTTTTATCTACAATTTTGGAGAAAATATCTCCAGCTAATTGTATAACCTGCACAAGCAGGACTAGCACAATAATGGTAGTAAACATGATGGTATTATCGTAACGGTAATAGCCATAACGAATTGCCAGGTCGCCTACACCGCCTCCGCCAACGATTCCAGCCATTGCAGAGTAAGCAATTAAACTGATCAATGTGAGCGTCGCACCTTGAATAATGCCTGGCCTCGCTTCCGGCAGCAGCACCTCTCGAATAATCATCCAAGGTGTTGCCCCTACTGCAATGGCAGCTTCAATGACTCCCTTATCAATTTCACGAATAGATGTCTCAACCACCCTCGCAAAAAACGGGATGGCAGCGACAGAAAGCGCTACAGATGCTGCCGTTGGTCCAATGGTTGTTCCTACAAGCCAATTGGTAAACGGAATTAGCGCCACAAGTAAGATAATAAATGGCACAGATCGAACTAAGTTAACGATAAAGCCAACCACATTCTTTACAAGAATTTGTTCAAGGAACAAGCCGCGATCCGTCACGAATAATAGAATGCCAAGCGGCAGCCCAACAATAATGGATACTGTAAGAGAGATCCCTACCATGTAGAGCGTTTCAAAAAATGCTTTGTTCAGCTCCGGCAGTATGCTGACAATATGATCAAGCGGCATCTCGAATCACCTCCACTTGCTCCGTTCGTTTTTCTAAATAGCTGATGGCATCTGCAACAGCAGATGAACTGCCTTGAAGTTCCATAATAAAAATGCCAAGAGGAATATCCTGAATATACTCAATTTTACCGTGCAGGAAATTTCCTTTCACATTAAATTGCTGCAGCATATCAGAGATCACTCCCTCACCTGCCACCGCTCCCTTAAATTGGATCTTTACAATGGTGCCTGCGCAGTGCTCCACAATCGCGGCTGGAAGATCAAACTGAAGAACACTAGATATAAAATGCTTCGTCAGCTCTTCCTGAGGATGGGCAAATACTTCATATACAGGTCCTTCTTCAACAAATTTTCCATCCTGCATAACAGCCACCCGGTCGCATATCTCTTTTACAACCTCCATCTCGTGGGTAATTAGTACAATCGTGATCCCAAGTTCTTTGTTGATTTTTTTCAATAGCTTTAGAATCGACTTTGTTGTACTCGGGTCAAGCGCGGATGTAGCTTCATCACAAAGCAGTACAGACGGGTTATTAGCCAGGGCTCTCGCAATCCCAACCCGCTGCTTTTGCCCTCCGCTTAGCTGCGCTGGATAGACTTCCGCTTTATCAGCCAGTCCTACCATTTCAAGCAGCTCATGCACCCGATCATTTATTTCTTTTCTTGGATGGTTTGCTGCTTTTAAAGCAAAGGCAATATTTTCTGCAACCGTTTTAGCACTAATTAAATAAAAATGCTGAAAAATCATTCCGATCTTCAGCCTGGCAGCTCGAAGCTCTTGTTTTGACAGCGACGTCAAACCGACTCCGTCTATGTAAATCTCACCGTTGCTTGGTGTTTCTAATAAATTCAGACAACGAATGAAGGAGCTTTTACCTGCACCGGAATAACCGACGATTCCGAATACCTCCCCTTTTTCAATCGTTACATTGACGTGATCAACGCCAATGATTATTCCCTTTTTTGTCTTATATTCTTTTACAAGATTCTCTACTCGAATCATAGCGTCCCCTCTCTCACCCAAACCCTCAACATGTCCTTTTACAATCAAAAAAGCCCCTTTCATTTTGAAAGAGGCATCAAATCATCACTGGTATGAATGGTTCGACTTATCTTTCAGAATGAAATCATCCTGTAGGAAGTAGCACCTTTCCCCACTGGGCGGTTGCTGGACGTCATCGGGCCTATCCCTCGGTCACTCTCGATAAGTAAATAGTCTTAAATTTTTTTAATTTACATTTGCTTATTTTCCAATAAAATAGTCAGACTGTCAAGACTATTGATTTAAAAAAGTCAGTATATTTTATAAAGTTGATCGATTTTTAATATTTAGTATAAATATGCGATTAATTATATGATTTATGAACCGATAAAAGCAATAAGTATTAAATTGTATTTTAACATACAAAGGGTGGTAGTGGATGTCAAAGAAAAAGAAATTGAAGTTAGGTACAAAGATTAATTTAATTGTAGTCAGTATCATTGTATTTTTATCAAGCACTTTAGCTATTGCAGCCATTTGGCAGATTAATGACGGAATCAAAACATTTGCCGTTGAAAAGGCAAGAGGAGATCTTGATTTAAGCTATCGCTACATCGACAACAAATATCCTGGGGACTGGGAGATCAGAGATGGTCATTTATATAAAGGCTCGACTTTGTTAAATGAAAATTACGAGGTCGTTGATAATATTGGAAGCGACACAGGAGATACCGTAACCATTTTCCAAATGGATACTCGAATTGCAACGAATGTGATGGTTGATGGCGAACGCGCTATTGGAACAACCGTTTCGGATGAAGTAGCAGAGGTCGTTTTACAAAATGGCGAAAACTACTACGGAGAAGCAAACGTTGCAGGCAATGATTATCAAACTGCTTATATGCCGATTCAAAATGCAGCTGGTGAAACAGTTGGTATTTACTATGTAGGAGCAGCCCAAAGCATTATTGATGACACGATTGCTCAATTTTTAACCATTCTACTTATTGTACTGGCAGTAATTATTGTCCTATCAGCGGTTTTTACGATTTGGTTTACAAGAAGGCTGAAAAAGAGATTAAATGCTGTATCAACTGCTCTTAATGGCGCAGGCAATGGAGATTTCACAACGGAAATTGTTGACAATACCGGGGATGAGCTCACGGAGGTAGGAAACAGCTACAACCAAATGAGAGGCAATCTTCAAGGAATGATTCAGGAAGTGTTAAAAACATCTGAGCAAGTCGCCGCTTCTTCTGAAGAGCTGACAGCTGGTGCTGAGCAGACAAGCCTTGCGACAGAACAAATAACTGAGATTATTCAACAAGTAGCAAGCAATGCTGAAAACCAAACAGCCAGTGTTGAGCAAAGTGAAACCGCTTTAGAGGAAGTAACAATTGGGATTAATAACATTGCCGAACGTTCAACCCATATTGCTGAAAAAGGCAGTTATGCAACGGATAAAGCGAAAAAAGGCGGCGACCTCGTTGGAAGTACAGCTGCACAAATGAATACAATCCATGACTCAGTTAATGTAAGTGCAGAAGTAATGGAATTATTAGATGAACGCTCAAAAGAAATAGGAAAAATAACGAATGTGATTACAGACATTGCCAACCAAACGAATTTATTAGCTTTAAATGCCGCAATTGAGGCTGCAAGAGCTGGTGAACATGGAAAAGGCTTTGCGGTTGTTGCAGATGAAGTTCGCAAGCTTGCAGAACAGTCTCAGCTATCATCCACCCAAATTTCGGCACTAATTAATGAAATTCAGGTTGATATGTCACGTTCAAACGAAAGTATTACACAAGTCAAAGCGGAAGTACAAGAAGGTCTTGGAATTGTCCAAGATACGCAGGAAAGCTTTAAAGAAATCATCTCTGCAATGGAGGATATTGGCTACCAAATCAATGATATGGCGGCTACCGCACAACAAATGTCCGCAAGTGCAGAGGAAGTAACCGCCACTGTGTCTGGCATCACAACCTCCTCTAAAGAAAATGCCATGCACTCTCAGGGTGTCGCTGCTTCAACTGAAGAACAATTGGCCTCTATGGAGGAAATCAGCGCTTCAGCTGCAGCCTTATCCAATATGGCCGAGGATCTGCAAAATCAAATGGCTAAGTTTAAGATAAGATAAAGGGTAATAATAGTGCGTGAAAGTTCTAATCCACCAGGAATCTGTTTCCGGTGGATTTTTTCTATCAATAAACCTCTTTAGTTAACGATAAAAGAGCAACGATAGGCAAAATAGCGGTTACAGCACAAAGTATAGATGCAACAATAAACATCGCTAAATATCGATTAAACGCGGCATTATCCAATGGATTTGCCAGCTCTGCTGTAGCTAAACATGGAACGAATAAAAAAAGAATAAATCCGCATATACTTAACCCGAGCTTTTCCTCATGCGCTGGATACATTTTTGAAACAAGCAGTAAAGGTAGTATTGAAATAAGTGTTAGTACCCCAACAAATACGAGTGCTTATTGCGGTAATTGACCATTCCTTAAAAAGACCGTACTAAATAAAATAAATGCTGTGACAATAATCAGTACTACATTTTTCATGACACTTTCTCCTAGTATGGAATGACAACACCTGTTCGAACAACTCTTACGGATGCTTCCGTTGTGTAAGGCAACACTTCATCAACAGCAGCTCTGCCTCTTTTGGCTTCATTTTTTAAAAACAAGTTGAATGTCCTGCTGTAATTCTTTTCGCAGCAACAACTGCTCTGGTGTACCGTGATCAAACAGCTGGCTCATATCAAATGCAAGTATGTACTTTTCATGGGATTTCTTCTTCTTTAGCAAATCATAATATTTATTAATCGCTGCTCGGTATAGCCACGCCTGTGTGAATTCTACCTCAATCCCATCAATATACTGGAGGAATTGAATAGCCGTTTCTTGTGTAAGATCTTCAGCATCTTCTTTACTTGCACTCATCTTAATCAGGGTAAGGTGGACTGCATGTAATTTTTGCTGCAATTTCCCCCCGAATGCATCATTCATATCAATCCTCCTGCTTGTATAACGATTGAGCTTTTAAAAAGTAAACAAAAAACAAAATATTCTTAATTAATTTCACAAAAAAAGCATGCGTTTACATGAACTGAACCAGCAACCCAGATCATGGGCACCAAATTAGTAATGACAGCCGTACGTTTCATGGGAGTTCTCAAAACCCAAGCGACGATCGAACAGAAAATGACTGCTACTGGATAAAAACCAATAGATAGAACAAAAGCAATATTGGACCAGCTGAACCCATTATCAAAATTCATAAATGATAAAACAAAGATCGCCAACCAGGGAAACAGGCACAGTAAATAAAGAAATTGGGGGATGATTAAAAACGTTTTCACATTATCCTCCTTAGACTATTTTATGTTTTGATTCAGTGGTTTATGTGGGCGTACCCGTTAGTCCAGGCAGCCAGGCTGGGTTACTTTACATGGCTTTTCAAGTTGGATTTATATGCTTTATTATGTAATTAAATATGCACCAGATTTATTTTAAGAATGGAAGGCCCGACTTTCGCAGAAGAAGACTGGCTCTTTTGTTTATATTCGGGTTTAGTATATTAGAAAAATGAAGCTTAACTTTTCTTTTTCATGTCCTCAACAAAAGCTCTTACCTCTTCCTCTTTTGTTACCCCTGATATTACTAATTGAATTGCAGAGTGTGTGGAATCAATCTTTTCCCATACAATAAACGAGTAATTTTTTTGAAACTCAGTAATAAGTGAGTTCGGCATTATTGGAAAAATTTGATTCGAAAGAGAATGCGACAAGACTGAAAAATTCACGTTGCTGCACTCTTTCCTAAGAACGGCTGCCATCTTATTCGCGTGCTGGGCCAATTCAAAGAATAAATCATCCCAGAACAGCTCATAAAATTGAATGCCAAAAAATCTCCCTTTTGCAAGAAGAGCCCCTTTTCTCTCCAAATGAAAACGGAAATCTTCTTCTATCCTATTTCAACTCTACAATTCTTCATTTCATGATTCAACATTAAATCTTTACGATTCCCCTATAAACTGACCCCTAAGTTTTTTGCTAAATTGGCACTTTTAAAGATGCCAATCTTTTGCTAAGATTATCAGTGAATTTGAAAACTGATTTCAAGAGCAAGGATTTCAAGGAAATGACAACCTTGCGCTCTATTCCTTGAAGCCTATAAAGAAAAGATAAGGAAGGTTTAAAAAACTATGCAAAATACAACAAGTTATTCAAACTCACGCACTTTTGATTTAATTCTAACAGGCATGTTAATTGCACTCGTATTCGTTGCAACAATCTTTTTAAATATCAAACTACCGATTGCGGCTAATGGCGGATTGGTTCATCTTGGCACAGCCATGCTCTTTATAGTATCCATCTTATTTGGCCCTAAAAAAGGAGCACTCGCTGGCGCTATAGGTATGGGTTTATTTGACTTAGTATCTGGTTGGACATTGTGGGCACCCTTCACCATTGTGGCACGTGGCTTGCAAGGATATTTAGTCGGAAAAATTGCTTGGTCGTTCGGCCGCAAAGGAAACAGTATTGCATTCAATCTACTCGCTACCATCCTTTCGATTCCCGTCATGTTAGGTGTTTATTACATTTGTGAACGAGTTCTATACGGCAGTTGGGTTATACCACTGGCTTCCATTCCGGGAAACATCGTTCAAAATGTTGTGGGGATCATTATAGCCATTCCAGTTTGTGTTTTGCTGAAAAAAGTTCATATTTTTAAATAGCTTTTTAAAACCATTATTTTATATGGCATGAAAAAGGGAGAATGCTTTGAATATTAAGCATTCTCCTTCTTTTGTTCTTCTTTAAACTTTAGATTTAAATGACCTAATTTACTTGTAATACGGTTCTCCACAGTCCTGTGTGCTCATGATGACGGATTTTGATATGAACTATTTTGAACTAGACGATATCCTCTTTTGGTTTAAAGTCTTTAAGACATTCTTCAAAAGAGATTCGTATTTGATACAAAAAGATATCCACTCTGCTCCAAAGAAATATCGATCTATTACAACCAAAAGGAGTTTTCAAAGCACTAATTATCAAAGGGCTATAATTTCAGCACAGCGAAAGTAAGGATGTATTATGATCGAGGGACAATACTGTAGGAAGATCGATTAACTAGCAACAATCCCTACTGCTTAAAAAAGTTGAAAGCTGCACACCCTCAAAAGCTACAACAATATATGGTTATCATTAAGTTCTTAAATGTCTTCGTTGTCTACAACCTTATTAATTTCTTAAGGTTATTTAGATAACCTCTCTTCAACAATCTAAAATCTCTCAGGATTTAATTTACATTCTTTTTTTCTCTTAATCCACTTTTGCTATATTTTTTAAATAAAACCCTGATTTTTTTTACGCTAAGAAGAAAATCAGGGTCTCCTATGTAAAATGGAATAAATTGTTATTTCTGAAGATTTATTTCCGTCAGAACATCTTATTAAAAATCATATTGAGCTTCTTTTTCTTCCCGAAGCTTTCTATATGTTTCTGTTAACAAAACGGTATCTTCAACCAAACGTTCGATTCTAAAGAAGACATCGTCATTTACGATTTCTTTATTATGAAAATCCTTCTCTTCAATAAATACAAACGATTGAACAAGTTGGGCTTTCATGTAAGAAAGAATTGGCTTAAGCTGTTGCTCAGCTACTAGATAATGCTTGGCAGAACCAGCCGTTACAAAAATGCTTACCACCTTGTCGCGAAATGCGTTAACGGGCAGCAAGTCAAAAACATTTTTTAAGGGAGCTGGAATAGATGCCTGAAAAACAGGTGTTCCAATGACAATGGCATCAGCTTCCATGATTGTTTTTGTTACATATCCGGTATCGCCTTCATACTCCAAATAATTGCGTCCATCACTGAACTGAAGGGTATATTCTGCCAGATCAATAAGCGTGAATGCTGCGTCAGGATATTTTTCTGTCATCTCTTTGGATAGCTGGTTCATTGCTGTTCTTGTTTTCGAACCTACGAGGGAGCCGGATATTCCAACGATTTTCATGAGGATTGCCTCCTATTTTTTTGCTGTATATTTCCTTATGGCCGGTAAAATTTCAGTACCAATAATGTCAATATTTTTTGCTAAGCGTTCAAATGGCATCCCGCCAAAATCCATTTGTGCGAGATAACGCTGATGTCCGAACAGCTCGTGCTGATACAGTATTTTTTCAATAATTTCCTGCGGGCTGCCGACATTGATCACATTCCGTTTATCTGCAGCCTGAGCGAATGCCTGTTTTGGGAAGCCTTGTCCATTTGTCAGCTTCATTCCTTCATTGATATAAGGATACATTTCTCTCATTGCTTCTTGTGATGTTTCTGCTGCAAAGAAAAATCCTGTTGTTCCAACCGGCAGCTCGGCCGGATCAAAGCCGCTCCTCTTAGCAGTCTCACGATAGGCGTCAATGTTATGTTTAAAGAGGCTTGCTGGCCCTCCTAATGCAGCGAGCATCATTGGAACGCCTGCATATCCAGCCTTCATCGCACTGGCAGATGTACCGCCAACTGCTCGCCAAATTGGAAGTGATCCGTTTTTAGGCCTCGGTAGAACCTTAGCATCCTCTAACGGTGCACGGAAATTTCCGCTCCAATTCACTACTTCTTCTTCATTAAGCTTAAGCAATAAATCAAATTTTTCCTCAAACAGCGCTTCATAATCACGAAGGTCATAGCCTAATAGACGATACAGTCCAACACGAGATGCACGGCCGGCAACAATCTCCGCACGGCCATTTGAAATCAAGTCAATGGTAGCAAAATTCTCATACACACGTACGGGATCTGAGGTACTGATAATGGTAGAGGAACTTCCGATTTTAATTTTTTTAGTTGCTTGAGCAATAGCGCCCAATACGACTGCATGAGCTTGAGTGGCAAAGTAATCCTGATGGCTTTCACCAACACTAAAATAATCAATGCCTGCCTCATCAGCCAGCTTAGCTAACTCAATAATTTCATGTATCCTTTGTGTAGCTGAAATTCGCTTACCAGTGTTCGGATCTGGGATATGATCCCCTAACGTATAAAGTCCAAATTCCAAACCCTTATTTGGATCGATTCGATATTGTTCCATCTCTTTCCACCATCCTTTATTAAGATTCTTAAACGTGTTTGTTGATTTCCACTCCAGGCGCTCGCTTTCCGTCGGGACGGGCGGTGAGCCTCGCAGGTCGCAAACGCACCTGTGGATCTCACCTCTCCCGCTTCAGCCCGGAGGAGTCTCTAGCCTTCCGTTCCGCGCAAAAATTAGCAATGCACTATAAACTAAAAACAGAATAAGGTGCCCCAAAAGGCACCTTATTCAAAAATCAATTATTTTTGTACACCCTCAAACTTTTCTGATACAGCATCCCAATTGACGATGTTGAAGAAGCTGGCAATATAGTCAGGTCTTCTGTTTTGGTAATTCAAATAGTATGCATGCTCCCAAACGTCAAGACCAAGGATAGCTGTCTTTCCTTCCATAACCGGGTTGTCCTGGTTTGGTGTGCTTGTAATTTCAAGTTTGCCGTTTTCGCGAGCAACAAGCCATGCCCAGCCAGAGCCAAAACGTGTTGCAGCAGCATTAGAGAATTCATTTTTAAAGTTGTCAAAGCTGCCGAATGCTTCTTTAATTGCTGCTTCAAGGCTGCCTGAAGGACCGTTATTTTCTTTAGCAGGAGCAATGACTTCCCAGAACAGGCTGTGGTTCAAGTGACCGCCGCCATTATTTCTTACAGCATTTCTAATTGCCTCCGGAACTGCATCAAGGTTCGCAAGCAATTCTTCAAGAGATTTCTCCTGAAGTTCAGGCTTACCCTCCAAAGCAGCATTCAGGTTGTTAACATATGTTTGATGGTGTCTACCGTGGTGGATCTCCATTGTTGCTTGATCAATATGAGGCTCCAATGCGTTAAAATCATAATTTAAAGCTGGAAGTGAATAAGTAGTCATTATGTAATCCTCCTAAGATTTATATTTTTATACCAAATGGTATAATTAATCATAATTAAATAATATAGAATAAAGTTCTCTAAATCAATCTATTTGTCTTTAATATTAAGATTTTATACTTTATGGTATAACTAATAGATGAATTAATTTTCCCCACCATTGGAGGCAGTAATATGAATAATCTTTCAAAGAGTACGAAAGAGAAAATTCTTGATTTGCTCAAAAAAGAGGAGCACCTGACCGTCAATGATTTGACTAATCGACTCGAAATTACACATATGGCTGTAAGAAAGCACCTCATCAAGCTTGAAAAGGATGGTGTGATTGCAACAAAGGCAATCAAACAGCCGGTCGGAAGGCCTCTCCAAATGTATATGCTGTCCAAAAAGGCTCAAGATTATTTCCCAAAAAACTATGAAGGAATTTCGGTTGACATCCTTCATGACATAAAAGAAATTCACGGTGAAGAGTCTGTCGAGCTTTTATTCAAAAAAAGAGAAGACCGCCTCACCCAAGAATACAGAGGCAGGCTTGACGAAAAAACATCTCCGCGCGAGAAGCTAAACGAACTGGCTGCCATTCAAAACGATAAAGGTTATATGGCGGAACTGACTGAGGTTGATGAAAACACCTTTGAATTGACTGAATATAACTGCCCGATCTTCTCTGTTGCAAAGGATTTCAAGGTTGCTTGCCGCTGTGAGACCGAGCTTTTTAAAAACATCCTCGGGACGGAACAAATCAATCGAACGTGCTGCCAGACAGACGGTGATAATTATTGCAAGTTTCTATTTAAAGTTAACTGAGGAGTATACCAAGTATGCTTCTCTTTTTTACTGTTAGACTCTGGTAAACTTGCCTGTTGATTTCCGATTCAGGCGTTCGCTTTCCGCGGGAGCAGTGAGCCTCTCAGGTCGCAGACGCACCTGCTTGAGTCTCGCCTGTCCCATCTGATGCCAACACCAAACCCGCCTTCTCCTCTTGTAGGATCATTTTTTAAAATAGTGAATCAGCTATTCCCCATAAAAATCTCCTCTTTTCAGGAAGTGAACTGCACTGTTTTTTAAAATAATTGCTTTGTTAAACGTGTCAGTTGATTTCCTCTCCAATCAAAGATGTAAAAAAATCCACAATGGACATCTACATAGCTAAAATAACAACCCATCCTTCATTTATGCATAAACAGCTAATTCTGCTTCAATATGCGGTTTAATCAGTTCCAGGCATTGCTCAGCAGTTTTTGCAAAGATCTGCTTGCCGTTTACCATTACATTAGGCCTTTTTCCACACATTCCGTAGAAGGAAAGGCAGCTGTTTTCAATTACCGCAACTCCCGGGTATTCTCTTTCCAATATTTCTTCCAGCGGAATGGCTGTAATTAGACTGCCGTCACAAATTCCAACCACAATAATTCCCATTGCACTTCCTATCCTTCTTATAAGTATGGTAGTTTCCTATACTATAAGGTATAAAAAATAAACACAGCTTTCTAGTCAATTGAAGCCGTAAGCCTCAGCTTCTTTCCTTCCAGCTTGATCAGGTGTTCAAGAATATCATCATCTTCAATGAAAAAGGCATTCACATACTTAGTTCCTCTGTGAAATTCCTGTGTCCCCTCAAAGTAAAACACCTCAGCCGTTCCCTTGAATGCTTTTGAAAGCACGGAACCACAGTCGATATGCAAAGTGATTGTCTTTCCATTAAAATCGCTAAACATCTTTGAGAGGGGCCTGCCATCAATCGTTAAAATCTCTGACCCTATATGATTCTTGACAGTGATTAACCCATCTATTTCTGTCATAACCGCCTCCCTCTATTGCAAAACTTTTATTAAATCACATTAAATAGTATAAGGTAAAAACATAATATCAGCGGGATTCAAATTCTATATAAAAAAACTTGTATCATCAGCCCTTTGCTTTCGGCTAATGTCACAAGTCCTTTTTATGCTTTAGAATTCAATTTGCTCTGGCGGATAAGCTGATTAATGACCTCCGAAAGAATAATTCCCATTGCGATCGCTCCTGAAATCATAAAGGCTTTTGCTGCCAAATTAATCGCCATATTGTAATCATTGGTCACAAAATTTCTCATCGCGTTATACGCAATTCCCCCTGGAACGAGCGGAATGATCCCAGCAACTGTAAAAATGATCACCGGCGTTTTATAAAGCTTGGCATACACTTGGCTTATAACCGCAATGATAAAGGCAGCTGAAACCGTCGCAACCACTTCATCAACTCCGTAAAAGGCGAGCATAAAATAAACGATCCATCCGATCATTCCGACCAATCCACATTTTATCAGCGATTCCTTTGGGGCGTTAAAAATGATCCCGAAGGCTGCCGCTGCGATAAAGCTTGTGACGAGCTGGGCTGCGATTGTTATAGCCATCTCGATCTCTCCTTTCCATTACAAAAACGTCAACACAACCGCAATTCCTGAACCAATCGCAAACGCAGTTAGAAAAGCCTCTGCTCCTTTGGCCAAACCAGATAGAAGATGTCCTGCCATTAAATCCCGTACAGCATTCGTAATAAGAAGTCCAGGTACAAGGGGCATCACTGAGCCGATGATAATCCTGTCAAGATGCATGCCAAGACCTGTATGCACAAATAAAAAAGAAAGAATTCCAACAATCAATGCAGCGATAAACTCTGAAAAGAATTTAATCGGGATTAACCGTTCAAAATAGACCACACTCATAAAACCAAGTCCGCCAGCAACCATCGCAGAAATAAAGTCGATCCAGCTCCCCTGAAACATGATTAAAAAACAACCGCTCGCAATAGAAGCAGCCGCGATTCTTAATTTCAGAGGAAATGTAACATCAGAAGTATGAATTTCCTTTAACTCACGATAAGCTTGCGATACTGTCAGTTCACCGTTTGTAATTCTTCTCGATGTGCTGTTGACCATCGCGACTTTCTTTAAGTCGGTCGTTCGAACCGATATTCGAATAAGCTTCGTTTTCGTCGGCTCCTCCGTTTCAATTGAAAACATGATTCCCGTAGGCGTTACATAGCTGTGTGATTCTTTTATTCCATAAGCTGCCGCCATGCGCATCATTGTGTCTTCTACGCGATAGGTTTCCGCTCCGCTCTCCAGCATAATTTTCCCCGCCAGCAGACTTACATCCATAATGTCGTACTGTTCTTCCAAAAATTGTTCCATAGCACCTCTCCGTACATACCGTTCTATCCGCTCACTATACTAGGCAGACGAATAATTTCTACTAGTGTATCATGATTTTCTTCCCAGTTCACGATATGAAATAACGGGTTTCCAATAAACACTTTTAAGTACTTTGTTAAAGCTGTCTGTTGATTTCTACTACAGACGCTCGCTTTCCGCTCCAATCAACGCTGTGCAGTAATTAACGATGTACTTTAACATACCTTTATTTAAAAAATCTGCGGACGGTCTAGCAGCCTCCTCTGCGCCAATGCGGAAGCTGCTGAAAAAGCCGCTCACTTTCAAACTCATAAAATCAATTCCCAAAATAACATTGATTTTACGATTGATTGCGGGACATAACCACCACAATTTTATGAAAAAAGAGAGTTAAAGCGGGGACTGATTTTTCGTCATTTTTGAAAACTTTACTTTCTCAGTGGCCTCACTTTGCGCTGTCTCACTTCTCTAAGCAAGAGTCTCACACATCCGCTACAATTAACATAATGCCAACAATAAAAAGGAACCGATTGGACAGGAACATCCTGTTGAACCGATTCCTTTATCACACATTTCATTTATTATGGATTAATGGCTACAAGCACTCTTCCTCTAATTTTGCTGCCTATAATGTCAGCCATTGCAGCAGGCACCTCTTCTAAAGGAATTTCACGATCCACCATTTCCTCTAAATTATCGAGCTTTAAATCATCTGCCAAGCGTGCCCAAATGGTTTTTCTAAGCTCCATTGGGCATTCAACTGAGTCAATACCTAGAAGGCTTACTCCGCGCAAAATAAACGGGAACACACTTGTCGGAACATCTCCTCCGCCTGTCAGGCCACTTACAGCGACTGCCCCTCTGTATTTTATTTTACTTAAAACGGAAGCCAGGCTTTTTCCGCCTACAGGATCTACTGCCGCCTGCCATTGTGTTTTGGTCATAGGCTTTAACGTTCCATCAAAAACCGCTTCTCGAGAAATAACGGAATTTGCACCAAGCTTTTTCAAATACTCATGCTCTGATTCTTTTCCTGTGCTTGCTGTTACATGGTAGCCTCTTTTATGCAGCATGGAAACTGCTACACTTCCAACACCGCCCGTAGCCCCAGTAACAAGCACATCTCCTCCATCAGGTGTTATCCCATTTTCCTCTAACCGATGAATGGATAATGCAGCCGTAAATCCTGCGGTACCGATAATCATTGCTTCTTTTAAACTTAAATTCTCAGGTAAAGGTACGATCCAGTCAGCTGGTATACTTGCATATTCACAATAGCCTCCAAAATGTGAAACACCGATCCCATAGCTTGTCGCAATTACCTTGTCCCCTTCTTTAAACCGATCATCTGTTGAAGAAACAACGAGGCCCGACAAATCAATTCCCGGCACAAAAGGATATGACTGAACGATTTTTCCGTTTGGCAATCCAGCGAGTCCATCCTTATAATTAACGCTGGAATAAGACACCTTAATCAGCACATCGCCTTCAGGAAGCTGATGCTTCGTTAATGATTTGACAGCTACCGAGAAATCATCTTCCCTTTTATCCACTACAACGGCTTTAAATGATGAATCCATCCTCTATGCAACCCCTTCCAATCATTTACTCCACCATATCCTATAACCGGTCCATCGGTCAAAGCATAGGTGCAAAATGCTATTTTATTTTGATACGTAACGATTGCCCGTAACCCAAAATCGCCATGGGTAATCACGTGCTTCACCTGTGTTGTCAATTCCAATCCGAGGTCCACTTGAGATGTTATGCGGTTCGTAGCGTACCCCTTCACAAATCATGAGCGGCGGTTTTGTAAAGACTCCTCCATAGTCAGCTGGCGTGATTCCCATCGCTTTTGTCAGCTTTCCTGGTCCACTTGTCCATTCCTTTTGCGGGCGTCCTACTCTTCGTCGTTTCATCAAGTCAAGTCCTTCATAAGGCTCCACAGAACGAATTAAGACAGCTTCTGGCTGACCAATCCCGCCACAAACAACATTTACAAGTGTATGAGTGTGCATGGTATATGTATAGATTGATCCGGCTTCATGAAACATAATCTCGGTTCGTTTTGTTCTTCTATTTCCATAGCTGTGAGCAGCCCGGTCCCTTGGTCCCATATAGGCCTCTGTTTCAACGATATACCCGGAAGCGATTCCTTCGTCTGTTTCCTTTACTAATAAACAGCCTAATAATTGTTTTGCCAATTCGAGTGTAGGCTGCATGTAAAAGCTTCGATCCAGTGGTTGATAATCCGTCATAGACTGCCTCCCCCCCTGTAAGCGAGTTGATCCTACTGCATTTGAATAATCTAACTGCTTGTACCGTGGTATCCTACTCTTACTCATTGATGATCAATGCGGCCTGTTTCGCTGCGGTTATACAGGTCACAGTATCCCCTATAAATATCGATCTAATAAATACATTTTTTATTTTCTCAACCCCCTAACGATAAGGAGATTAACGCTATACATATTATACTGTGTCTTCAACTCTTGAAAAATAGTTGAAGGTTATGTCCATATTTTGCAATTAAAAAAACTCCTGACACTAATGTGTCAGGAGTCTGATCGTAAAATTATAATTTTACAACGTTAGCAGCTTGGTCGCCACGGTTGCCTTGAGTGATGTCAAAGCTTACTTTTTGACCTTCTTCAAGAGATTTGAAGCCGTCGCCAGTGATAGCTGAGAAGTGTACGAATACGTCTTCGCCGCCTTCTACTTCGATGAAGCCAAATCCTTTTTCTGCATTAAACCATTTTACTGTACCTTGATTCATGATAAAACCTCCAAGAAATTGTTGAATTTTACTTAATAACGGTGTAAAAACAAAAAATTCACATGCTAGCAGGGATTATATCAGCTGAAATATAATCTCTGCTAACATGTGAATTATGTGATTGATACTTATTAAGCATTACCTAATACTAGCACGGAATTATAAAAATAGCAATACATGCCTTTTTATTTCTGCAGGATTTAAATCGCTTTCAAAAAGTCCATAATCGTATTATACAGAAAAAAAGTCCAGCGAATTCGCTGGACTTTTAATAAAAAACGTTAATATGAAGACGGTTTTGAAGCATTACTGCTTTTTCGTTTATTTAAGAATTTTTTTACAATTGGATAAATGATGGGTCCAAATCGAATAAGGTTACGAATAAGTCCTTTCATCGTATCATACCTCCTGTTTTTCTTTTACTATACCCTTACTTAGGGAGGTGCAAACTTCGATCCTTTTCCAGTTAGCTGTTAACATGATGACACGCAACGAAATGTCCCGTCTCGTATTCTCTCCACTCAGGCTTTTCCTCTGCACACAATGCAGTAGCAACGGGACATCTTGTTCGAAACACACATCCGCTAGGAGGGTTGATGGGACTTGGAAGCTCACCTTTAAGGATCATTCGCTCCCTTTTTTCCTCCACATCAGGATCTGGTATAGGAATAGCTGAAAGTAATGCTTGCGTATACGGATGAAGAGGATGATCATAGAGCATTTCACTTGTCGTTAATTCAACCATGTGTCCAAGGTACATAACACCAATTCGATCGGATATATGCTTTACCATCGACAGATCATGAGCGATGAATAAATACGTTAATCCTTTTTCAGCTTGAAGTGATTTTAGTAGGTTTACCACCTGAGCCTGAACAGAGACATCAAGTGCAGAGATCGGTTCATCCGCAATAATAAATTCCGGATCCAGCGCTAATGCCCGTGCGATCCCAATCCGCTGACGCTGCCCGCCGCTAAATTCATGGGGATAGCGATTGGCATGATCCCTATTTAAGCCTACATCCTCTAGCAGCTGATACACTCGTTCTTTTCTTTCTTTGCTGCTTTTATATAGTCCATGAATATCCATCGGCTCTGAAATAATCTCAAGAACAGTTGATCTTGGGTTAAGAGAGGCATATGGGTCTTGAAAGATCATTTGCATATTGCGCAAAAAGGAAAAGCGATCGAGCTCATTCATATCATGAACATCTTGACCACCGTAAAGCACCTTTCCATTGGTCCTATTATATAATCCCATCACAGTTCGACCTGTTGTGGATTTACCGCAGCCAGACTCCCCCACAAGTCCAAGCGTCTCACCTCGATAAACATTAAAGCTAACACCATCTACTGCACGCAAAAGCTGATTCTTTCCTAAATCAAAATGCTTAGTCAATTGCTGCACTTCCAGTAACGCGTCTTTTGTCATGCCAATATCCCCCAATGTATGAATAAATCGGTTATGTATTATTTTGCTATTGCCAGTATCGTCGTGTTTCGCACCATTCTTTTTCATAAAACGTGCCAGCGATGGTCTGGATCTCAATTTTTTTGCCCGGTGTAGGGGAGTGGATCATCTTTCCATCACCATAATAAATTCCAACATGGTGAAGAGCCCCTTTCCCCTCTTCATAAGCAAAAAACAACAAATCACCCGGTGCTGCCTGTTCCTTTTTAATCGGCTGTCCCTTTTCAGCTTGATCAGTGGCATCACGTGGAATCAAGTACCCATTTGCTTTAAGCATATTGTAGCTGAAGCCGGAACAATCATATCCATACGCACTCATTCCTCCCCATAAATAAAGAAGATCTTTAAAACGCTCCGCATGTTGAACAATATCATTCCCACTGCCTTTTTGCATCGCAGCAAATGATGAATAAACAGAGGCATCCTTTTTATGTATAAAGCCCGTTCCATCAGGTGTATGAACCTCGTAAAAATCTTCCTTTTCCTTTATCAAAGGCAAAATGGTGTTATAGCTTACTTCGAGAATTGGTTTCCGATGCGCATCATGCATGGTTGTTTTCTTAGCTGTCACAACCACAATCGGAAGCTCCTCCCGCTTTTCTAATTCCGTTTGCTGAACTTCGGTAATTTGCGCTAAGGGAACCCAGCCAGGATAGCCGCGTTCATCTTTTTTTGACGCCTGCTCCGGAATGACGACATATGCCCATTCTCCCTTTTTATCAAGCACTAGTACACGCTCGCCATAAAGGAGCTGCGTCTGCACAAGCTTATCGTCACAAAGTGCTTTCCGTTGTTCAGTCGTTAAAGCATCCAGCCATGCAGGAATGTTTACTGGACTTTTTAAGCTTTCAGCATCAATCTCACGCGGGGACGCTGCATCTGTCCAAACTGCGGCGACGGCGACGTTAATCAGCCCCGAGGTCATCTCCATACATATCTCTCCTCTATTTGCTGAATTCCCAGCCCAAAAGCGTCCGTCAGCTCCATTACTTGACCTCTATACTTTACGCCTCCTTCTACAATGTCCTTTGACAGGAGAAGAGGTGCATCAAAATCAAATCTGTTAATATTGCGCTGGCTCGCGGCAAAATGTGCAGCAGCCGTAATCCCTACCTTTGTCTCAATCATGCTTCCTACCATACAAGGAACTCCATAGCTTTCAGCCAGTTTATTAATAGCAAGCGCTTGATGAATTCCACCAGCCTTCATCAATTTAATATTGATTAAATCAGCGCTTCTCGTTTGCAGCACCCGTATGGCATCCTGTGGTGAAAAGACGCTCTCATCTGCCATAATGGGGGTAGCCGTATGATCCGTTACCTGCTTTAGCCCTTCGATATCATGGGCAAGAACGGGCTGTTCAACAAGCTCAATCGACAGGCCCTCGTCCTCCATTTTCCTAATAGCAAATATGGCTTCTTTCGGTGTCCACCCTTGATTCGCATCCAATCGAAGCTTGCAGTCGAAACCGATTTTTTCCCGAATGGCTCTGATTCTTTCAAGATCCTTTTGAATGGTTTCAGTTCCAACCTTAATTTTCAATACGTTATATCCCGCTTTTCGAAAAGCCGATGCATCCTCTGCCATCTCTGCCGGCTCATTCACACTAACCGTATAATCTGTTTCCATGGTTGATCGATAGCCGCCAAGGAACTGAAAAAGGGGCATGCCGGCAAATTGAGCGATCAAATCGTAAATAGCAGAATCCACGGCAGCCTTCGCACTTGTATTCCTAACCATAGACGAATGAATGGTATGAAAAAGCAGCTCCCTGTTTTCAATGGATTGATTCATTAAAAGCGGAGTGAACACATCTCTAATGGCTGCTTCTATACTTGAAATTGAATCACCCGTAATAACATGTGTAGGCGGCGCCTCTCCATAGCCAATCCTGCCGTCCTCAGCCGTTATTTTAACCACAATGGATTCTGCAACTGTAACCACACGAAGAGCTGTTTTAAATGGCTTTTTCAGCGGCACAGCCACTCGAAAGGTTTCTATAGTATGAATGCGCATTGGTAAACTCCTTTTCGTGTACTTTACTGGACCCCCGGAAAAAAAGTAAGTGTTTTTGAACGGCTTGACAGCTTTGCAGGAATTCCCAGAGGAACCGCAAAATGAGGCTGGCAATGTCCAATTTTGAATCCTTTGACAACGGGTATTTTTAATTCTTTTAAGTAATAATTAAGCACTTCATCGAGTGTCTGCGAGGATTTCCTGCGCTTTGGCACCGCATTTTTAAAATCTCCAACAACAATACCCGCAGCATCCTCAAGCTTCCCAGCCATGGCAAGCTGATTGAGCATGCCATCAACACAATAAGGCTCTTCATCGATATCCTCTATAAGTAAAAGCTTTCCTACCGTATCTATTTCAAAGGGAGTGCCTATGGTGCTGCGAATTAAGGTTAAATTCCCGCCCACCAGCGGCCCTACAGCTTCTCCTTCATTAACCACGCTTAGAGGAGATATATCTTCTGTATAATGAAGCTCCTTTGGATCAAAAAGCTGCTGAAACATTTTTTTCGAAAGCTCATGAAAATTCTCTTTGCCAACATCTGAAGCCAGCATTGGGCCATGAAAGGTCACAAGTCCTGTGCGCTGAAAAAAAGCGGTATGTAAAAAGGTAATATCACTATATCCCCAAAAGATTTTAGGGTTGTTTTTTATTACATTGTAATCGATTTGATCAGCAATCCGACCTGTCCCGTAGCCGCCCCCAGCACAAATAATTCCTTTCACATCGGGATCTGCAAACATTTCGTGAAGATCCTCAAGACGTGCTTCATTTGTTCCGGCAAGATAGCCGTCTACTTTCCGTACATGCTTGCCCATTTTCACCTTGAGCCCTAACTCCTCTAAAAAGGGCAAAGAACGGTCAAGCTGCTCTATATTGGGAGGGCTGGCAGGAGCAACAACTCCTATCGTATCCCCTTTATGCAACCGCTTTGGTAAAACCATCATTTTCACCTTCCCTTTCTTTACATTGAAAAAAGGGCGTATGCATCACCCTTTTTTCACCATAAAGAACCATACGTGAAACCATCAAAAAACATAACACGCAAGGAAGCGATTTACGCTTCCTTTCCGTGTTAATGGTATTAATTTGTTTTATCCGCCCATTTCAAATCCATGTAGCCTACTGGATGACGTACGATTCCTGTAACGGATTCATTATGCAAGTAGACTTGGTTATAGAAATGAAGTGGGAAGATCGGCATTTCTTCTAGAAGTAATCTCTCTGCTGTATACATAAGCTCGAAGCGGGCAGCTTCATCTGCCTCATTCTTGGCATCTGCAATCAGTTGATCATATTGCTCGTTTGACCAGCCAGTACGGTTCATAGAAGAATCCGTAATAAAGCTTTCCAATGCGTTAATTGGATCTGCATAGTCATGCAAGAATGAACTGCGGGAGAATTGAAACTTAAGTGCTCTCTGCTCATCTAAGAATACATTGCTTTCAACATTTGATAATTCAACGTCAATACCGAGATTCTGGCTGTACATTTGCTGAAGCGTTTCCGCAATAATACGATGCGAATCACTTGTGCTGTATGACAAGGTTACCGTCGGAAGATCGCTATATCCTTCTTCCGCCATCCCTTCTTCAAGAAGCGCTTTCGCCTCGTCAGCGTTAAATTCTACTAGATTTCCATTTGTTTCACGGAAGTCGTTACCATTTGGATCTTCAAAGCCCGGTGCAACAAAACCATAGGCAGGTTCTTCTCTGTTTTTCGTAACAAACTCAACAATTTCCTGCTGATTTACAGCTTTTGCAAAGGCTTGACGAATCTTTTGATTTTGGAAAGGCTCCATATTGACGTTAAATCGGAAGAAATAAAGCCCTGCTTGATCCCAAATATGAACATCTTCCCCGTCAATCAGCTGGTCTGCTAAATCAGCTGGAATTTCTGAAACATCCAGATCCCCGCTTTGATACATTTGATATTCTGTGTTTACGTCATTCACCATTGCCCAGTGAACTTTGTCCAGCTGAACTGTTTCTGCATCCCAATATTCTTCATTCTTTGTCATGACAATTTCACTATCATGATCCCATGATTCAATCATAAATGGTCCGTTTGAAACAAACGAGTCCGCTTCAGCAAACCAATTTGGGTTTTCTGTAGCCACAGCTTCATTGATTGGGAAAAATGAAGGGTTTGTAATCACGTTCAAGAAAAACCCAGTCGGCCCCGCAAGCGTTACTTTGAACGTTTTTTCATCTACTGCTTCAAGACCTAAGGAAGAAGCATCTCCTGTCCCAGAGTTAAACTCTTCTGCCCCTTCGATAAAGTAACCTAAGAATGCTGCCGGTGAAGCCGTTGCTGGATCAAGCATATACGTCCATGCATATACAAAATCACCAGCTGTTACAGGGTCTCCATTCGACCAGTTTGCATCCTCACGAATATTGAAGGTGTATTCTAACCCATCCTCTGATACTTCCCAGTCCTCTGCGATCGCAGGCTGAGGCTGATCATCCTCTCCAAGTCGAGTTAATCCTTCCATAACGTTATTCAGCAGATTCCAAGAAGCTGCATTAAAGCCAATAGATGGGTCAAGCGAGGTTGGCTCCGTTCCATTATTCATATGCAGCACCTTTTCAGCGCTTGCTTCTTCTTGTGTACTGTCGTCTTTATTCTCTTGTTCTTCCCCTGCCTCTTCATTCGCTGTACATGCCGCCAGAACTAAAACCATGACGATTGAAAACAAAAATATTCCCCATTTTTTCAAGCAAATCTCCCCCTGTTTCTATGTATTTTATATTGCATGCTTGGCTTAAAGCCTGTCCATAACGAACCGTCCTCTTTAAGCCAAGCGCATTCCTTCAGCACGTTCATCCAGAAGCCAGCAATCCACTGAATGTGTGCTTGATAATGATTCGGATCTCGGCATGACCTTTTCACATACTTCCATCGCATGTGGACAACGAGCCGTAAATGGACAGCCAGCCGGCGGAGCAAATAGATCAGGCGGTGTTCCCTCAATTGGTTCAAGCGCTTTCCCTTTTAAATCCAGCCTTGGAACCGAGTGCAGCAGTCCCTGTGTGTAAGGATGATTTGGCTTATAGAAAATTTCTCTTTTCGTCCCTGATTCAATAATTTTCCCTGCATACATTACCGCAATTCGATCCGCAATTTTGGCAACAACACCCAGATCATGTGTAATCAAGATAATGGCCACTCCTGTTTTTTCTTGAATTTCTTCAAACAGCTCAAGAATTTGCGCCTGGATGGTTACATCGAGTGCAGTAGTCGGTTCGTCAGCAATAAGCAGTTCTGGTTCACACATAAGAGCAATAGCAATGACAATCCGCTGCCTCATCCCACCGCTAAACTGGTGGGGATATTGCTTCATGCGTTCCGTAGGATTCGGGATCCCTACAAGCTTCATCATCTCAATTGCTTTTTTCTTCGCTTCAGCCGAGGAAATCGATTTATGCTGTTTTATGCCCTCAGTCAGCTGTTCTTCAACAGTTAAGGTCGGATTCAGGGCTGTCATCGGATCCTGAAAGATCATTGATATATCAGAACCCCGGATTTTTCTCAGCTCTTTTTTTGAAAGTCTAGTTAGCTCCTTTCCTTTAAAAATCACTTGCCCCTTCGTAATCTCTCCTGGCGGTGTTGGGATTAGTCCCATAATTGCACTTGAGGTGACACTTTTCCCACAGCCGGATTCACCAACAATCGCCAGCGTTTCCCCTTGATACACATCAAAGCTAACTCCCCTAACCGCCTGTACTGTTCCCCCGTAAGTTTTAAATGTCACGTGAAGATCTCTTACTTCTAGTACCATTTTTTCTTTATTCTTTTGAAGCTCTCTCGTATTCTCGTAATTTATTTTAATCATTTTTTATCCCCCATCATTTCCGAAGCCTAGGATCAAGAGCGTCCTGCAGACCATCTCCTAGTACGTTAAAGGCAAACATAGTAAATGAAATGAAAAACGCCGGGAAGAATAATCGCCACCAATGACCCGACAGGATCGTGGACAATGCATCATTAGCCATGACCCCCCAGCTGGCATGCGGAGCTTGAATCCCAAGTCCTAAAAAGCTTAAAAACGCTTCAGCAAAAATGGCTGTTGGTACCGTTAATGTCATTTGAACAATAATCGGACCCATCGTATTCGGCAAAAGATTTTTACGAATGATTCGAGACGTTTTCGCGCCGAATGACTGTGAGGCGACAATAAATTCATAGTTTTTAATTTGCAAAACCTGCCCCCTGACAATCCTTGCCATCCCAATCCATCCTGTTACAGTTAAAGCGATAATAATGGTTGTTAAACTTGGCCCCATAACGACCAAGAGTAAAATAACCACAAGCAAATACGGTAAACCGTATAAAATCTCAATAATTCGCATCATGATTGAATCCGTTCTTCTTCCTTTATAGCCTGCAACCCCTCCATAAATGACTCCGATAAAGAAATCGATTAATGCGGCAGCAAGACCGACAAATAAAGAAATCCTCGCACCGTACCAGGTTCTGGTAAATACATCTCTTCCAAGCTCGTCCGTTCCAAAGAAATGTGTAGTACTTGGCGGCTGATTCTGATTTGGCAAATTAATATCTGACGCCGAATGAGGAGAAAATACTGGACCAAATATGGCCATTAAGCTCAAAAAAATAAGAAAGATAAGGCCGGACATTGCTAGCTTGTTTCTTACCAGTCTGCGCCAGGCATCATGCCAATAGGATAAAGAAGGGCGAACGACATTCTCAGCTTTTTCACGATCTTTTTTTATCGGTTTAAACCATTCATCTGGAATTTGTTGAGATGAAGATTGATTCTCCGTTTTTGGCTGCTTCAACGCTATTCCCCTCCTTTCGCTGCCAGCTTGATTCGAGGATCGAGCAGACTGTAGGCAATATCCACAAGAAATAGCATAAACACAAGAATCGTGCTATAAAATACAGTCGTCCCCATGATGACTGGATAATCTCGATTATTGATGCTTTCTACAAAGTACTTACCCATTCCAGGAATCGCAAAGATTTTTTCAATAACAAAGGTTCCTGTTAAAATCCCTGCAAGCAACGTTCCCAAAATGGTAACAACGGGCATTAGAGCATTCCTTAGTGCATGCTTAAATACAATTTTTAAGGGAGACAGCCCTTTTGCTTTTGCCATTTTTATGTAATCCTGTGTTAATACTTCAAGCATGCTTGAACGTGTAAGGCGTGCAATGATTGCCATGGGTCCTGTCGCTAATGCCAGTGTCGGCAGCACCATATGAGCAGGACTGGACCACGTTGCAGCAGGAAGCAGCTGCCAGTCGACCGCGAATTTTTGAATAATTAGCGTAGCCAGTACAAAGTTCGGAATGGAAATCCCGAGCACCGCGACTGTCATTGCGACGTAATCAATGATTCCGTTATGCCTTAGCGCCGCCACTACACCTAAAATAATTCCTGACACAAGGGCGACAATAATCGTGATCATGCCTAGTTCAAATGAAATTGGAAACCCTCTTGAGAGCAGATCGTTAACCGATTGGGTTGGGTTTTTAATAGACGGACCAAAATCGAATGTGGCAATTCTCTTTAAATACATTCCGTACTGCACATATAACGGCTCGTCCAGCCCATAAAAAGCTTCAAGGTTTGCCTGAACCGCTTCGTTTGTTCCGCGCTCCTCATTAAATGGAGATCCTGGAATGGCATGCATCAAGAAGAAGGTTAAAGTAGCAATAACCAAAACCGTTATGACCATCATAAAAAATCGCTTAATTATGTATTTCGCCACGCGGCTCCCCCCTAACAGAAGCTCGTACGCATCGCAAGCTCAGTCATTACCAGCATGCTTTTGTACGCTTCCAATATATCTTTCGCTTCATACGTCACGATACAGGTTCCAGGTTCGATTCTGGTACCCGGCATTAAATTTGCCCACTCCGCTTCCCCATAGTTCGTAAATTCAATTTTTAACGTTGGACGTTCAGGCGGTATTAGAGGTTTAATGTTCGACACATCTTTTAAAGCATCCAGCGTTCTTTCTCTCAATAACACTCCAGCCTTTTTCGGTGTTAAACTTTTAACTGCTGATCTGGAAATCGTTTCTTTTACAACAGCTGTATGAATACCTGGAATCAATGCCTTTGCTTCTTCTCCAACACAATCATCTCCTGCAACAAGGACAACAGGCACTCCGTAAAAGCCTGCTACATATGCGTTAAATCCAAGCTCACCAATCGGCACATCATTTATGTACATATTTCTAGCGCCCCACGTCATAGAGTGAGCCATTACCCCTTTTTGACCAGCCCTGGCATGGTAGCCTACCAGAATGACTGCATCCATTGATTCGTCCAGCCCCTGAACCATCGAAAACGGCTTAACGTCTCCCGTAATGAGTGCAGCATCCGGGTGTATTTCCTCAATCAGCAGATTATTCATTTTTGAGTGTGAGTCGTTGACAAGCACTTCCCGGGCACCATGATCAAACGCAGCTTGGATAACAAAATTGGCCTCTTGCGTCATGATTCGGCGCCCTCGTTCATAATTTTTTTCGTTCGAACTGACATATGTATAGTCTGGCAAACCGGTAATCCCTTCCATGTCCACTGAAATATAAACTTTCATCCATCTAATCCCCATTTCTTCCAATAAATCAACCTAATTATTTTAAAATAACAAATTATTAGGAAGTATCTTAATTTTCTTACTATTGTATCAAAGTTTTCATAATTCATCAATTGAAGGTAGATATGTTTTTTTATGGGAATTAATTGAAAGCGTTTACCAAAAATTCTACTTGTTGATAAACAAAAGACGCCTTAACTATATTCGTTAAGACGTCCCATTAATCGCTATTTTTCTATACCATTTTCATTATACAGCTCCGGAAGATAATTACTTTACGCATAGATAACAAGTCATTAAAATCTACCCAAATACGATCATTAGCAAGAACCATTTGGTTAAACAAACGTTAGTTTAACCTATCTGTTCTGCAATCGCAACAGGAAAGATACTCAAACAAATCCATGTTTAAATAATGAAATAACGATCCGATCCAGATCAAGCGCTACATCTAAACGGATGATTCACGCTCGATCAATTCTGTTGGAAGTACAGAGTGTTCTTTTGGGGCGTCTCCTTGAAGATGCTGAATCACTTTATGTGCCGCCAATGAGCCCATTTCAAATTTCGGCTGCTTAATGGTTGTTAAGGATGGACGAACATATTGGGAGAGCTCCACATCATCAAATCCAATCACGCTAAGGTCTTCAGGCACTCGAACGCCCGCTTCTGCGAAAGCCTTAAGTGCACCGAATGCCATCTCGTCATTGGAAACAAACAAGCCTGTCGGCAGATTTCCTTGTTCAATCAATAGCCTGGCAGCCTGATAACCTCCTTGCTGCGAATAATCCCCCCTAATATGCCATTTTGTTGGAACATCAGCAAAATGATAATCCGCTAAACATTGACTAAATCCTTTCAGACGAAGCTGACTGTCAAGATTATTCGCAGGACCAGAAATGTAGCCAATTGCTTTATGGCCTCGTTTTATAAAATACTCAGCTGCCTGGTAGCCCCCCTGGTGATTATGAGCCGTGACAGAATAAAGATATGGATGAGAGAGCACACGATCCATTACAACAACTGGAAAGTCCTCTCTGCTTACGTCAATTAATGTTTGGTCTTTTATATCCGAAGAGAATATAATGACACCATCTACTCGTCTTTCATGCAAAAAACGTTCCGCCGTTCCAAGTGTTTCTCCAAGTGTGCTGCAGGCAATTAAGCCGTAGCCGTAGGAAAGCAGGGTCTGCTCAATTCCTTTAATGATGGAGGCATAAAAGGGGCCGGAAAGATCGTGCAGGATTAAACCGATCATTTGCGTCTTTTGCATTTTCAAGTCTCTTGCCCAGCCATTCTTTCGATATTGAAGCTCTTGAGCAGCCTTCATTACTTTTTCTGCTGTAGATGGTGAAACTCGTTCACTCTGATTCAATGCTAAGGACGCTGTGGAAACTGCTACCCCTGCTCGTTTGGCTACATCCTTAATTGTTGTCATAGTATTCCTCTTTCATTTCAATCAGTTTTGGATTACACCCACCACATATCTGTCGATGCATCCTTAATAATGATGCGATCAAGATTGCTTACTGCGGTTGCAAAGCCTTCGTTAATGGACATAAGCGGATCTTCATGTTCAATGCTGACAACATAATCATAGCCGTACGTTTTTAGTGCACTAATAATATTCGTCCACTCTTCCATACTATGACCGCAGCCGACCGAACGGAAATTCCAAGCTCTAGATTGAATTTTACTGTAAGATTGCATATCCGTCAGCCCGTACATGTTAATATTGTCCTGATCCAAATACGTATCCTTTGCATGGAAATGGTGCAGCGCATTTTCTTTACCAAGGATTTTTATGGCACCCACTGGATCAATCCCTTGCCACCAGAGATGACTTGGATCTAAGTTAGCACCAATATATTCGTTTGTAGCTTCTCTTAATTTCAGCAATGTATACGGGGTGTGAACAAGAAAGCCCCCGTGTAATTCAAGACCTATTTTCACGTTATGTTCTTTTGCTACATTCGCAATGTCCTGCCAATAAGGAATCAGCTTTTCTTTCCATTGCCATTCTAGCAAGTCGCCATATTCACCTGGCCACGGAGCTACTGGCCAGTTCGGATATTGACTGTTCTCACTGTCACCAGGAACACCAGAGAAGGTATTGACCACAGGAACCCCCATCTGTGCCGCTAAACGAATCGTTTTGCGCAAATCCTCGTCGCATTTTGCTGCAAACGTCTTATCAGGTGAAATCGGATTTCCGTGACAGCTAAATGCACTAATCGTTAATTCATACTTTTCAATAAGTGCCAAATATTCCTTTTGACGTTTTGGCTGATCCAGCAGCTCATCGATATTGCAATGGGCATCACCCGGATACCCTCCTGTGCCAATCTCAACCGCTCCTACTCCAGCTTCCTTTACATGCTTCAGCATCTCTTCCAATTCCATTTGAGAAAAAAGAACAGTAAAAATTCCTAGTTTCATTATGAACGCCCGCCTTTCATTTTTTAATTTTTCTTTTTTATTGAAGGCTCTGTTAAACTTGCCTGTTGATTTCCGCTTCAGGCGCTCGCTTTCCGTGGGCGGTCCGACGCTCCTCGGCGCTATACGCCTGCGGGGTCTTCCTTTGACTCGCTTTTTCCACAAAAGTCTTACGCCTTCATCTCCAATCAACATCGTGCAAAAATCAACAATGATCTTTAACATAGCCTTATTGAATATTTTTGTATAAGTAATGGCTCTTTTCTTTACTTGTTACGCTTCTCCTAACCAGTTTTTTATGACTGCAGCACTCGTACTGACTTCATTAAGCGGCGTTCCATTAAAATGCTCCTGCTCTACGATCAGCCAATCCGTATGAGTTTGAAGAATAATTTCTTTAAGTTTTAGTGTCCCTTTACCAACAGAAGTACTTTTCTTCTCACCGTTTTCTTGTACCATATCCTTAATATGCAATGAAAGCACCCGCTTGTTCAGGCGCTTAAGTAATTCATTCGTTTGAACGCCTGAATATTCAGTCCAGTACACATCAATTTCGAAATGAACCACGTCCGGCACTGTTTTCTGCTCCAAAATATCCCATCCGGTTGTCTCATTTACTTGTAAAAACTCAAAGTCATGATGATGGTAGCCAAAGGTCAACCCTTGCTCCTGAACACGGCGACCAGTCACATTAAGCATTTCTGCAACCTCTTTGTATTTCTCTTCAGTTCTCCATTCCTCTGGAAGATAGGGAATAATGAGCTTCGTGTTTTCAATTTCTTTACTAAATTGAATCGTTTCGTTCAAAAGCGCCTCATTTTCCAAAACTTCTAAAGGTACATGCATCCCAGCAGGCTTCAAGCCAAGCCCGTTTAAAGCTGTTTTCCATTCGGATGCTTCTTTCCCATAGTCTCCAGCAAGCTGGACTCCGTCGTAACCATATTCAGCAACTGCCTTTAACGTTCCTGCGAAGTCCTTTTCTATATCTTCTCTTATAGAATAGAGCTGTAAGCCTACCATCCTCATGCAGACATCCTCCTATTAGATAGAAATTATTTTCTTCGTCTCACTTGATTCTAAAGCGGCAATTACAATCTCAAGCGCTTTCTTGCCTTCTTCACCTGTAACAGCCGGCTGTCTTTTCGAAAGAATGCTATCGATAAATTCATCGATTACGCCAGAGTTAGTTTGGCCACCCTCATCATTTGATTGGATTTTACCTGCATCAACTTTCTCAGGCTTTCCATCAATCGGATAGAAAATGAATGAATAATCCTCATCATCCTCGAGACGAAGGACGCCTTTTTCACCATAAATAATGGTAGAGTTATCCTCGAATTTTTTATAGGACCAGCTGGCCGTAAGCGTACCAATCGCCCCGTCAGCAAGCTTTACCACACAAACTGCATTATCATCTACATCCGTGTTTTCCTTGGCAAGCGTGTCAACAAACCCTCCGACCTCAATGACATCCTGATCAAAAATAAAACGGATCAAGTCACTCTTGTGAACACCTAGATCTCCCATTGCACCAATGAATGCACGTTCCTTATCAAAAAACCAGCTATCTCGTCCATCTGCACTCCAGCCTTCTGGTCCTCCATGACCAAACGCTGTACGGAAGCTATAAATTTTTCCCAACTTACCGGATTTGATATATTCTCTTGCCATTTGATGAGAGGTAACAAAACGTTGATTATGACCAATCATCAGGTTTTTACCCGAATCCTTTGCTGCTTGAATCATCTCTTCAGTCTCTTGGATTGATGTCGCCATTGGCTTTTCACATAATACATGCTTACCAGCCTTAAGCGCTGCAATGGATACCGGAGCATGCAAAGCATTTGGCAGGTTTACACTAACCGCTTCAACAGCCGGGTCTTGTAGCAATTCTTCATAAGAAATGTAAACGGTCGCTCCAGCTTTATCTGCAAAACGGCTTGCTCTTTTTTTATCAAGATCACATACTGCTACGATCTCTACATTTTCATTTGCTGCATATTCCGGGAAATGACGGTGCTTTGTAATGCTTCCGCAACCAATAATTCCGATTTTTATTTTACTCATAATACTTTCTCTCCATTCCAACGATATTCGAAACGTTATTATTATTAAATGCATTTTCATTAACCAAAATTGTTAAAAATAAAATCTAAAATCGAAACGTTTCGATTTTATTTTAACACGATCTAATAATTGTGCAAGCCCTTTCATAAATTAATTCCTCTTTCTTTTTTTGATCTGAAATCCATCTAATATAAGAATTTTTTACCGATTTTCGAAACAATTGCAAAGGACATCCGTCTAATTGATAAACAAAGGTGAACGGAGTTGAAAAGTGATGAAGAAAAAACGCATGTTTCTTGGGAGCCTACTGCTAGTCGTAATAATCGGAGCAGCTTCTTTATGGTATTTTTCACAGCCGACCATTACAGCAGGCGTATCAGACACCCAAGAAAAGCTAGTCTTTTCAGATAAAATATGGACGCTGCAATTCTCCTCTCCATTGGAAGAAAAAACGATTCACGAGAAGTCTGTCTATGTAACCGATCAGGATGGCAACAGGCTTGCTGTGGCCTTCTCGTTAAATCATGACGGCACCATTCTTCAAATTGTTTCTCCCCAAGATGGCTATTCAACCAATCAAGATTATGTTCTTCATTTATCGGATGAAATTAAATCAACATTGGGCTTTGCCATTCGCGGCACGCAGGATATCCCTTTTCGCGTCATTTCCGTGCTTCCAGCTGTAGAATCTGAGGATCAGCTAACAGAGTATTTTACGGCGGTTCTTGAAAATGATAAAGAGCGACAGAGAGAAACCACATCCTTCAGTATGGAATCAAGTAATTCTGTTGAAGACTCTGCATCCAGCGGGACTGCAGATCAAGCAAGCACAACCGAGAGCTACTCTGAGACAAACAATCAGGTAGATGGTGTCAATGAAGCGGATATGATAAAGACCGATGGTACATTTATATACCGTATTATTGATAACCAAAAAGTGGAGATCGTGCAGGCTTATCCTGCGAATACCATGACGACAGCTTCTACAATTCAATATGACGACAATTTCTACCCTTCTCACCTTTTTCTCCATGAAGAAACATTGATTGTATTGGGAGATAAATGGATCCCCTCTTCATCACAACATGACCTTACTGATACTGAAAGCTATGCTATCGACCACAGCATGACAGTAGCTAAGATTTATAATATTGATGATAAGACAGCCCCTGCACTTATACGCGAGGTTAGTGCAGAAGGACACTATAACAGCGCCCGCATGATCGATTCTTATTTGTACTTTGTAACGGATTTCTCCCCATACTACTGGACCCTTGAAGAGAATAAGCAAGCTTCACTTAGACCAAGCTATTCAGATAGTAAACAAGGAGAATCGATTAAACCAATCGATCTTGAGCACATTCAAATCATTCCTGAAACAGCAAACAGCGGCTATACGACCATTACCTCGGTCAACATCAGTGATCCTGAGGCTGACATCAGCTCAAAATCTTTTCTCGGAAGCAGCGGTCAGCTTTATATGTCCGAAGAGCATCTTTATTTAGCCGCTGCAAATTATTCTCACAGTCAGGAACGAATTGGTATTCTTCCAATACCAGGCCCTCGCGGTGATGAAAGTACAAAATTGTTTAAATTTCAACTTGACGGTATCAACGTGAAGTTCATCGCTCAAGGTGAAGTGAAGGGAACCATTCTTAACCAGTTTTCCATGGATGAATACAACGGATACTTTCGCATCGTTACAACAGAAGGCAGCACATGGGGCGATAATCCCACTTCACGCAATCACCTGTTTATTTTAGATGAAGCCATGGCTCAAGCAGGATCAGTAGAAGATTTAGCCTTTGGAGAGCGTATATACTCCGCCCGATTTATGGGGGATAAAGCTTATATGGTGACATTTAGGGAAACCGATCCACTGTTTGTCATTGATACAGCAAATCCTGAAGCTCCCGAGGTTCTCGGAGAATTGAAAATTCCAGGATTTAGCAACTACCTCCATCCGCTCGATGATCAGCATTTAATCGGGATCGGAATGGATACGGAGCTTGTTAAAAGCAGTGAGGCCGGACAGCCGCCAAATGTTGTCACAACCGGCGTTAAGGTTAGCTTATTTGATATTACCGATTTTACAAATCCAAAAGAGCAGGATAGCGAAATCATTGGCGGTCAGGGAACGCATTCCCCTGTTTTGTACGACCATAAATCACTTTTCCAGCATCGTGAGAAGAATTTATACGGCTTTCCGATCAACGTCTATAATGAATCCGATAAAAATGGAGAGCTTGCCTTTCACTATCAAGGGGGCATCCTTTTCAACATTACAGCCGAAAATGGAATTGAGCTTACAAAGGAATTATATGTTGACAACAATTCAGACCAGCTGTATGAAGACTGGAACACACAGGTTCAGCGGATGCTCTACATCGAGGATACTCTTTATACCCTTGCTAACAACGGCATAAATGCCTATGATTTAACGACATTTGAACAAATTAATTAAACCCCAGCACCAGGCCCCGCTGCTTTATAGCAGCAGAGGACTGGCGCCTTTCTTTTGTTTTGTAGTAACATAGGGAAACATGCTTATATAAGAAAGGATTTTTCAACAATGACTTATAAAATGATCGTACTTGACTTAGATGATACCCTCCTTCGGGATGACCATACGATTTCCCAAAAAACAAAACAAGCACTAATGGAAGCACAGGATGCTGGTATTAAGGTTGTCTTGGCCTCCGGCCGCCCAACCTATGGAATGCGTGCAGTTGCAAATGAGCTGTTGCTCGCAGAATACGGCAGCTATCTATTATCTTTTAACGGGGCGAAAATAATCAATTGCCAAACAAATGAAGAAGAGTTCAGCAGCGCATTATCACCGGAAACAGTTCATCGTCTATACGAAATAAGCAAGCGTGAAAATGTTGGCATTCACACCTATATTGGCGATGCCATCGTGACCGAAACAGAAAACCCATACTCTTACATTGAGTCCGATATTACCGGTTTACCAGTAGAGGTTGTTTCAAGCTTTAATGAAGCTGTAAAAGAGCCCGTTGCTAAAGTATTAATGCTAAAGGAGCCGGAACAACTAATTCCTGTTGAGAAAAAGCTGCAGGAAGAACTAAAAGGCAAGCTAAGCGTCATGCGTTCAAAGCCATATTTCCTTGAATTTACCGAAGAGGGTGTCACAAAGGGCGAAAGCCTCAATCACCTGATTCAAAAACTTGGTATTAAGCAAGAAGAAGTAATTGCAGTAGGTGACAGCTATAACGACCTGACAATGATCAAATTTGCCGGCCTAGGCGTGGCAATGGGCAACGCACCAGAGGACATTAAAGCCATAGCCGACCACATCACTGACACCAATATGAACGACGGCGTCGCACTAGTCGTCGAAAATTTTATACTTAACTCAGTTAAAGGGGTCTGACCCCTTCAACGAACTAAAGCACCGGCAAATCCAATAACAACGGGATTTATGGATGCTTTAGTGTTCGCTGAGAGCGAAGCTGTTAGCTTTTCATCCTCTTTGATTCTCTTGATCAAGGAGGATTCTTTCGACTATTGGAGTTTTTGGAGGAAATCGAGATGCATATCCATACTTATATAAGCAAAACCGGATATTGTTCACGTCGAGAAACGATTCGGCTTTTAAAAGCAGAAAGAATTACGGTGAACGGTGAAATATGCGCTTCAAACCAGCAAGTAGATGAGGGGGATGACGTTCGAATTGATGGCCATCCCCTCCCCATTATTAAAAAATTCGTCTATTTGATATTGAATAAGCCGCGCGGGATTATATGTACATCGCAGCAAAATATTGAAAACAATATTATTGATTTTGTCGGCTATCCTGAACGAATATTTGCCATTGGGCGATTAGATAAAGAATCAGAAGGATTAATATTGTTATCCAATGACGGCAGTATTGTGAACCCTTTAATGAAAACCGAGCATGCTAAAGAAAAAGAATACGTGGTAACAGTCGACCGTCCGGTAACCGATCAGCTCATAGAGGGCATTCGAGAAGGCGGAATTGACATTAAGGGAAAGAAAACCAGCCCCTGCACCGTTGAACAGCTATCTGAGACAGCATTTCGCATCATATTAACACAAGGTCTAAACCGGCAGATTAGACGAATGTGCAGAACATTTGGTTTTACCGTTCAGTCGCTGAAGCGTGTTCGCATTATGGATATTTATTTAAACGATTTACCTATAGGAAAATGGAGACATTTATCAGACGCTGAAGTGAAGCAGTTGAAGAGATAAGCGATATGCGTTTAATCAGCAAGACGATGAGATAATCCACCACCGTGACGACAACTCAAGGGTAGGTTATTTTTTATAGCCAAATGACAGATCAACCAACATACTTGACTCTCCCCCATTGTTTCATCCATATTTTAAGTTATAAATTGTTTCCCATAGGAGATTTTCATGCAATCATATTTGGAGTCTATATTGTCGACACCTCCTGAAATCGCCATTCCGTTAAGTATTCTTGTCAACATTGCAATCAGTATCCTTGGATTTATACCAAGCGCTGCGGTTACTGCGGTTAATTTGGCGGTATTTGGGTTTTGGGGAGGGATGCTTATCTCTTTTGCCGGGGAATCTCTTGGAGCGATTGTCTCCTTTTCGCTTTATCGAAAGGGATTTCATCGATTTGTAAATAACAAAGCTGCCAACTATCCACGTGTCCAAAGGCTTCTTCATGCAGAAGGCAAGGAAGCCTTTTTAATGGTCCTATCTCTCCGGCTGCTGCCGTTTGTTCCTTCTAGTACCGTTTCATTGTTTGCCGCTGTTGGAAAAATATCATTTCTGCACTTTGCAATCGCAAGCACGCTTGGAAAAATCCCTGCGCTTGTGATCGAAGTATATTCTACCTATCAAATCATGAACTGGACTGCACCAGGTCAAATCATTGCCTCAGTTTTAGTTATCCTTCTATTGCTGATCGCTGTACGAAATTGGAATCGTATTAAAAAATAAAGAGGTTCTTCGTTTGAAGAACCTCTTTTTCTTATATTAACATCCATCTATACCGCAAGACATTCCGTCAAATAAAATGACGGGCTTCTGCTTTTTCATTTCATCTTCAATGATTTTTTCCAATGATTCCTTTGAGCGCAAGCCGGAAACCTTTGTTTCACCAATGATGAATGTCGGAACCGCCGTGATATCCACTTCATTATAAGCATGGTTCAATGCTTTTTGATGCGCCTCTTTATATTTTCGAGATTCCAGTACTTCACGGTATTCTTGTTCGTCAATTCCTATTTCTCCTGCAAGCTTCGTTAGCACATCAACATCTCCAACATCCTGCTGCTCCTGGAAAAAGGCGCGGAGCATACGATCATTGTACTCGTTTCCTTTGCCTTTTTCTTTTGCGTATTGGAATCCTTCAAAAGCTAAATGTGTATATGGCTGCGGCGAAACATTTGGAAGTACAATATCAACACCCATCTGCTCGGCTATTGGATAAACAGATTGCTTCCAAGTATTTTGTAAATAATCACCCTCCGGACGCAGCGTCTCGTTCGGATACGGGCGCAGTTCATATGGCATCCATTCAACTTCAACATCTTTTCCTTTAATGGCTTCCTCCAGCGGCTTTTCAGCCAAAAAACAGAAAGGACAGACATAATCTGAATAAACCTTTATTTTTAACGACATAATTGCCTCCTTCATTTTGTGTTGCGTTAGTATGTTGGTTGTCAGAAATTATATCCCCCTTCCCTTTATAAGTCGAATAAACTGCTTATTGATCCATTCTGTACGTTAGATAAAGCTTTATTAATTAATAAAGAGACAGAATAATTGTTTGACTATGTGAAATACGGGGAAAAATGTCGGTGAATCAATATCTTAATAGAATTGGAGGCAACGATATGAATAACCTTTTTAACGAAACAGGCTTTAATGTAAACTCATTTTTAAATTCATTAGGCAATCTGATTTTAGCTCTTCTTGTACTTTTAATTGGTTGGATCATCGCCAAAGCTGTCGGTACTGCGGTGGAAAAGCTCCTTCATAAAACAGGCGTCATTAGAAAATATGGATCACCAAACGGCGCAGCACCGCCGCAGCAGACAGAACGAGATACAAGAAAACAAAAATGGCCTCCTGAAAAAATTGCAGGAAAAATTATTTTTTATATTTTAATGGTTTTTGTTTTTATTCTATTCTTCAATATTCTTAATCTAAACATTATTGCCGCTCCGTTAGTTGAAATGATGAGCACAATTCTGGCCTTTATCCCAAATGTGCTGCAAGCAGCTCTTATTCTGCTCCTTGCTTACATTATTGCCCTTGTTCTAAAGACCATGGTGGTAAAAGGAGGGTATCGCCTTGCAAGAACGCGATCAGTTACAGAAAATAAATATTTTAAGGATCGGACAAACCTTCATGAATATGTAGAAAACGCAGGGACGATCGTATTTTATGTTGTGCTGCTTTTATTCCTTCCGGGTATTTTAAGCGCCCTTGGCATTGATGCCGTGTCAGAGCCATTCAGCCTTATGCTTGCAAGCTTCCTGGCCTTTATTCCGCGGTTAATTGCAGCCTTATTCATCCTGCTTGTAGGCTGGATTGTAGCAAAAATTGTAAGAGATATTATTACTAATTTCTTGCATGCTATTGGAACAGATAAGCTTGCTGCCAGACTTGGATTCTCCAATTTTTTAAAGGATACAACCATTTCGTCTATCACTGGGACAGTGGTATTTATCCTTATTATGATCCCTGTTACGATTTCAGCTCTTGATCAATTGCAAATCGAGGGTATTACCGGACCAGCCATTAACATGCTGAATGATGTAATGGCTATGATTCCTAACATCCTCATTGGAATTGCTTTCATTGCAATTGGTATTTGGGTCGGGAAATGGGTGCGTAAATTTGTCACAAATCTGCTTTCGAAACTAAGCATTAATAATGCGGCAAACCATCTGAAAATCGGAGGATGGAAAGCTTCACATTCGAGAATGACACCTGCAGACATTGCTGGATATCTCGCACAATTTGTGGTGGTGACCCTCTTTATCGTAGAAGCTTTCCAAATTGTCGGATTAAATTTCCTTGTAAACATTGGTACAGCAGTTCTTGCATTTTTGCCAAGCGTTATTACAGCCGTCATTATTTTGGCTTTGGGAATTATTCTGGCCAATATCACAAAACGGATTTTGGACAGCCTGTTCTCTGGCTCTGAGCTATCCATGCTAAGCTCAGTCGCTAAATATGCCATTATGGCTTTGGCTCTCTTTATGGCACTCGATCAGCTTGGTGTTGCAGATACCATCGTCAATTCAGCGTTTATCTTAATCCTGGGTGCTGCCGCTCTCGCATTTGGTCTTGCGTTTGGACTTGGAGGCCGTGATAACGCCTCACGCTATCTCGATAAATGGGAAAAGAAAGCTGGAAGCGCCGAATTGTCACCAGAACGTGCTAAGGAATCTGCGGAAGAAATTAAAAATGAATATAGAAAACCGGTAACAAATGAGGTGGTAACGAGAAATTCTTTCCCAACATCTATATATGAAACAGAGGATCTTTCTAACAGTCAATCAGCGTGGAAGGATTTAAATGATCAGCAATCTCCAAAAAAGGATTCCACCGATGATCCTAATAAACAATAAAACAAAAAGACGTTCCTGCTTTTTCAGGAACGTCTTTTCTCTATTTTTCCATCGACCGAAAAACGAATGCACGATGGTATTCTATTGCTTCTTTTGAAGGTGCTTTTTCCTGGTTACTAGGCAAACGCAGATAAATCCCGCCAAGATCAGCATAGCTCGATGATGCAAGAAGCTCACTCACTTTAATTCGGTTATGCTCATCAGCTGTTATCAAGCCCTCATCCCATAACTTACTATAATCAGCACGAAGCAGGAGACCATTTTGTGAATGATTACTTGATTCATTGAGATACGGTTGAACGTATGTAGGCTGTAAGGAGGAAAATGTGGTTTCTCCGCTGATTGCACAGGTTTCTTCGTAATTCTTCATGACCTCCTTTTGAAAATTAATCTCGTTGCGGTCTCCCTCTGCACTCCTTGTATTCATCGGACCTGTTGTCTCTTCCACCAGAACGTAAGAACGGTTAGGTGAAGACGAAGTAAGTAGATCTTCAATATAGTGATCTTCCTCAAAGTATTTAAATTTCATCACCTGGTCAGGAAAATCAATAATGAGCTCTTGAAAAGGAATAAATTCTTTTTCATTAAAAAAATGAACATCTGTTAGCACAATACTTCCTATTTCTACGGAAAACAAATCACTTGCCATGTGCGGCATGTATTCCTCTACTTGCCTGCTAAACTGGGAAAGGGATTGAACCCCGTTATCCTTACCAAAACGGAACCAAGCCTCCTCCACGCTTATATTTTCATAGTCATGAAAGCGTCCGTATCCACAGATTTGACGGTACGGGGCCTTTAATAAAAATAAAAATAAATCCCCCTTCTTTAATTTACGAATATTCCAAGGACCCGGTGTCCAAAAATTAACTTTCTGGGAAAGCGACCGGCGACTCAAATTCTTGTACCAGTAGTGATTCGTTAAAGCGACAGCAAACATGATCTACATCCTTCCAATAATCCTCTTATCTCCAGTATAAACGAAAATACGTTGAGACCAACCGTTTCACTCTCTTTCTGACTATCATTTCATTTTAGAGCCAATGATATGTCATATTAAATTTTTAGAAATTTCCGTTAACAGAAAACCCAAACAGTTATATGGTTTATTACATAAGTAACTAACCAATGAGGCAGGCGTAAATATGAATAAAAACTAAGAGAAGATACTCCGATTTTTCAACAGATCGCAGAAACGATTAAAACTGGAATATTGGAGGGTTCTTTTCAAACCGGGGGGTGTGTGTTCCTTCTACAAATGAATTCTCGAAATTTTATCAAATCAATCCAGCTACAGCAGCAAAAGGGATTAATCAGCTTGCGGAACAGGAGATTTTATTTAAGAAAAGAGGAATTGGGATGTTTGTTAGCAAGAAGGCAAAAAGCATTATTTTAACAAAGCGAAAAAACGTTTCTTTCAAGAATATATGTCCTATTAATGGGGGTAACACGTCAGCAATACATACTTGGAACACTAAGCTTTATTGTATTGCTTTCACTATTTATGAGTTTAATGAACTTGATCATTTCGCGGACAGTCGTTTTTATATTGAAAGAAATAGGATATAAACGATTTACATTATAGGGACCCATCAATGCTTTTTCCATTCCCCCTACCTGATATAATCTGTTTTTAATAGATGGCGTCCTAAACTTTTTCTTTCTGTTGATTGGATTTTTATTAAGCACAATTTTTTTCCGCTATGGACTTATTGGAGGAGTAACCAGTATCGCTCTTGTTGTCATTATAGTTACTGTTTCAGGTATTCGAACGAGCATCTTTGAATGGCTCTTGGATATAAAGCAAAGTCAGCTGTCGTTAAATCCTGTCAGCATTGTTTTTCTAGCTCTTATCACGATCTTTGCAATTTGGATTATCCTAAAAAGAGCTCCTATCATTCCTGGTGTTGCTAGATAAATGAATGGATAAAAAGGTGACGCATCAATAAAGCGCCACCTTTTTTTGTTTATGAAATGGACCCTGCAATCCATGCCGCAACCATCATAACAAGTCCCATTATTATTTGCGCAATCCCTATTGCACGCATAGAAATTTCCGTTGCTCTTTTCACCACAAGGATGCCAATTGTAATTAACACGAGAGCAAATACAATCATAATCAATTGAATCAAAATCATTTAATCCCCCTCCTTGCTGCTATTCCACCCCTTATTATACTTCTTCTTTATTTATTCGTATTTCATTCGATCCTAAACAAATTTCAAATAAAATCGTTATTGTTCATTTTTATTGTTAATCAATCTCTCTGTCTCCTTAAATGCCCCAAAAAGAATAGTCTTTTCATACTGTTTTATATATAATAATTATGTAATATATATGTATTTTGTAATTATCTATCGCATGTTGGGAGTGGCCGCTATGGGAGAATGGATAACCTTAACGGAATACCATGATACAAGACTGATCGTTGCTTCATTAGTGATCGCTATTGTTGGCGCTTATGCAGCCTTAGATTTAAACCAAAAGCTCGCCCGCTCTACTTCAACTACTTGGCCCATTTTATTATTGGCTTCCTTTACTTTAGGAATGTCTGTTTGGAGCATGCACTTCGTTGGAATGGCAGCTTTTAGCTTACCAATAAGTATTTCATATAATTGGTGGATCGTAGGAATCTCTGTTATACCGGTTGTTTTTGGCGGATTTATTGCCTTTTATACCCTGTACTTTACAAAAAAAAAGGTTTGGCAAATCGTGACCGCTGGTGTTTTGATGGGTCTCGGCATTACAGCCATGCATTATTCAGGAATGCAGGGAATTAATTTTCCCGGAACAATTCACCACAACATATTCCCTTTTGTCATCTCCATTGTAATCGCAGTCACTTCATCATTTATTGTCCTTTACTTTTTAAAGCACCACCAACACACACCTAATAGATGGCTGCTGTTAATTGCAGCCGTGATGATAGGCCTTTCTGTCTCTAGTGTGCATTATACCGGAATGGCAGGGGCCGAATTTTTACTACCCGTTGAATACTTTAGAACGCTGTCAAATGAGCCAATCACTTCACATGGAATACTCGGAACTGTTATTGCTGTTGTCATTATTACTTCCCTTTCTGTTCTTTTGCTTGCAACACAGTCTGAGCGACATATGCTAAAACACATGGCCTTCCACGACAGCCTTACCCATCTTCATAATCGCAGGTGGCTTGATCAATATTTTGAGAACTTTATTAATAAATGCAAATCCTCAAATAAAATACCGCTGTTTTTACTAATTGATATCGACCGCTATAAGTGGCTAAATGAAACATTCGGATTTGAATTAGGCGATGAAATTTTATTAGAGCTTGCTGACAGACTAAAAAAACAAGTGGACGGCCATGGCGCTGTTATTCGTTATGATGGCAATCAATTTTTAATGATGAAAGGAATCGATTCCAGTCAACAGTTGGAATCGGTCGCCACACCGATCATGAAGGCAATCAAATCCCCTGTAAAAATTAATAATAATAAACTTGCACTAACAGCAACGATTGGCTCAACTACGGCATCCAATAATAAAGGGTTTATCGAAATTTCGCGTGAGCTTGAACTGGCATTGAAGGCTGGGAAAAAAGCAGGACGTGATCGGTTCGTGCCATTCGACGAGTCGCTGCACTCAAACACACGCGAACAGCTTTTATATGAAGAGTTAAAAAATGCATTAAGTACAAAAAAAGAATTTACTTTAGTTTATCAGCCGAAAGTCGAATTGAACCATTTTTTGATTGACCAAGCAGAAGTCCTCATGCGATGGAACCACCCTACGATTGGTAATATATCACCAAGTGAATTTATTCCGGTTGCAGAACGATCCGGACTGATCCAAGAGCTAACTGCATGGCTTCTTGAAGCGGCATGCATACAGTTAAAAGAATGGAAAAAAGAAAATTTCTTCATCCAAAAAATAGCCATTAATTTATCCGCTTCCCACTTTCAATATGAAGGTGCCAATACAATGATTAGGAATATTTTAAATCGAGTCAACGTGGATCCACATGAACTAAAACTAGAGTTTGAAGTAACCGAAACCTCGATTATAGAAAATATCCAGCGGTCTATTTATATGCTTGAGGAATTAAAAGAAATGGGAATCACCATTGCACTGGATGATTTCGGAACCGGGCTGTCTTCTTTAACATATTTAAAAAACCTGCCGATCGATACGCTTAAAATTGATCAATCTTTTATTAGCGGCCTTCCCGGAACTGAAAAGGATGAAGCAATATTGGAAACCATTATTCAACTTGCAAAGCGGCTGGGCATGAATGTCGTCGCCGAAGGAATTCAAACGGTCGGGCAGCATAGTCTATTAAAAAAAATGGGCTGTCATTATGGACAGGGTTATTTTTACAGTGAACCTGTAAGGGCAAGTGAACTGAACAAAATGAAAATATTATCTTCTATTCAACTACCGTAAGAACTGTCTAGTTTTCGCCCTTACAAGTAAATATATGCTTTTTCGCATGAAACCTGTATTTCCCAGCCCACAGGATAGACATGCTATACTTAAAGAAACAACTACTGGGAGGAATGAGAGAAGTGTCAAAATCAAAAGCGAGGAAAATGCGTGAGAAGCTTGTACGTGAGGGCAGGCTTAATCCTGAAATAAAACGCAGCCCATTCACGCAAGCCGATATGAGAACAAGAACCACCAAAACGAAAAAAGATCATCTATACCATTTTAAGCATAAGAACCATTCTCTTCATAAAGGAGACGATGGTTCTTTTTATTTTGCTCAATAATCCCCTTCATTTTCATTTGTCGTTCTACTCTTCTTCTAGCATCAGGAAATAAAATAGTAAAAAAGCGGTCATGATCTTACAAAACCGCTTCCTTTAATTTTTGATCATTTAAATGTAAACATAGTTTTTCAATATCCTTGGAAAATGATCGATCTCTTTTGATTGAAGGAACAATCTTACGCCAATCATCAAAGCAATCCCTTGTCCTTGTGCTCATCTGTTCAACACCTCGGTATTCAACCGCCTGCATAGCACAAATCGCTTCAATCGCGAGAACTCTTTTCATATTCTGGATCATTTGGAAGGCATGGCAAGCCCCAATTGTTCCCATGCTTACATGATCTTCTTGATTGGCAGAGGATGGTATAGAATCCACACTTGCTGGATGCGCCAGCGTTTTGTTTTCAGAAACAAGACTCGCAGCAGCGTACTGCATAATCATGGCTCCAGACTGCAGCCCTGGCTCCGGACTTAAAAAAGCAGGCAACCCTTCATTTAACTGCGGATTGACCAATCGTTCGATGCGCCGTTCTGAAATATTTGCCAGTTCAGCCACCGCCACCTTTAAAAAATCCATCGCAAAAGCAATCGGCTGTCCATGAAAATTTCCTCCCGAGATGACCGTCTTCCCTTCATCAAAAATCAGCGGATTATCTGTCGCGGCATTTAGCTCAATCTCAAGCTTTTCCTTCACATAATCAAGAACCTGCCAGCTTGCCCCGTGCACCTGAGGAATGCAGCGGAGCGAGTATGCATCCTGAACTCTCTTTTCACCTTGCACAGTTGTTAGCTTACTGTCCTGTAAAATCCCCCGTATTCTAGCTGCCACTTCGACCTGCTGAGGATATCCTCTCGCTTCATGAATAGCAGGATGAAAAGCATCCATCACACCATGCAAGCCCTCCAATGTCATAGAAGCAATATATTCACTCTGGATGGCAAGTTTTGCTGATTCAAGATAATTGACGACGCCCATCGCTGTCATTGCTTGCGTTCCATTAATTAACGCAAGACCTTCTTTTGCCTGCAGTTCAATTGGCGGGATGTTTAACGATGTCCAAACTTCAATAGACGGTACATGCTTTCCGTCCTTCCAAACTTCACCTTCGCCGATGAGTACAAGCGCCAAATGAGACAGCGGCGCCAGGTCACCAGAAGCACCTAATGAACCTTGCTGTGGAATAACAGGATGAATACGTTCATTTACCATCATCATTAAATGCACCACAAGAATTGGACGCACACCAGAAAATCCTTTTAGCAGGGCATTTAATCGAAGCAGTACCATGGCACGTGATACCACCTCAGGGAAGGGCTCTCCAACACCGCATGCATGTGAGCGAATGAGATTTAGCTGCAGGGCATGCACATCCTTCTCTGCAATTTCTACATCACTAAACTTTCCGAATCCCGTATTGATTCCATAGGTTTTTTTATGTGCAGAAACAATTTCATCAACGGCACAGCGGCTCTTTCTTACCTTTTCCATGCTTTCTTCCGCAATACTGATTTTCTCACCATCAAACAATACTCGCCTGCATTGTTCAAGCGTCAAATGATTACCATTCAGTTCAACCATACCTTCGCCTCCTTGCATTTGTCTCTCTTGCTAGGTTCCATTTATTTGATTTCGTGTGATTATCACACCTGAAAGTACTTGAAGAAAGCTGTAAATGCCTGCTTTTACTGTCGGAGAGGCCGATTCGTCCTTTAATGGATCCAAGCAAACGAAATCAATATGCTTAAATTCATCATGTTTTCCGACCTCAAGTAAGGCAGCAAATAATTCATGCGTAAACATCCCGCCCGGTGTCGATGCTGGCACACCGGGTGCGAAGCTGACATCCAGTACATCCATGTCCACCGTGACATAGATTCGGTCCACTTGCTGCTGTAAGGATGCAAGCGCCCGTCTGACCGTTTGAACGATTCCCTGCTGTCTCGCTTTGTTGAGTGTAATCATATTCACACTGTGTTTTTTCGCATAATGGATAAGATCAGGTGAGTTAAAATAACCGTGAAGACCAATGTTATACACATGATTCCCTTTTACGACACCTGCTTCTATAAGCTGGCGAATCGGGGTGCCATTTGAAGGACCGTTTTCTGCAGGATCTCGCAGGTCCAAATGGGTGTCAAATTGAAAAATACCGATCGTTTCATTGTCTGTGACAGCTTTTAAGCCTCGCACTGCGCTCGCCGTAACTGAATGGTCCCCTCCAATATTAATCGTAATGGCAGAGGGAAAGGCTTGAAGTACAGCTTCCATTGCTTGCTGTATTCGCTTTTGGCTTTCGACAATATCTGTCCCGTGCATCGCTACATCCCCAAGGTCAACCACATTAAGGGGCGCAAGATCGATGCTTTCATCTATATTATACGTTGAAAATCCTTTCCAGCCTTTACGAAATGCCAGCGGATACTCTGATGCACCTGATACACTGATGGAAGAACGGGACAAGGGAAGGCCAAGAATGACCGCATCAATCTGCTCAATTGATTTCTCCCACTTCTCTATTGTATGAACCCAATGCTGCACCCTCCCTTGATGGGCTCCATTTTTCGTCCAGCTCCACTCAGCTGGATGGATAAAGGCTTGTTGAAGCTGATTTCTGATCTCTGTCATTGTGCAAAACCTCCCTCGTCTACCCGTTTAAACGACTTGTATTCCACTTTTCCAGACCTTTTTCACATGATTCACACCAAAAGCGTATTGAAGCATTTGATAATTGGGAACATTCCACATGACAATATCCGCTTTTTTGCCAGGTTCAATACTTCCTGCAAATTTCTCCACCCCCATTGCATAGGCGGCGTTAATTGTGGCAGCAGTCAGAGCTTCAGCAGGAGTCAAGCGCATGGAAATGCACGCCAAATTCATGACCAGCGGCATACTTGTCGTAGGAGAGGAGCCTGGATTGCAATCGGTTGAAATAGCAACTGGCACCCCAGCATCGATCATTTTCCTTCCCTGCGCTGCTTCTTCGCGCAAGTAAAGCGCAGTAGCCGGCAGTAAACAAGCAATAACACCGCTCTCAGCCATTGCCTGAATACCTTCATCTGAACTCTTTAAAAGATGCTCTGCCGATATAGCTCCCACCTTTGCCGCAAGCTCTGCTCCTTTATAGGGTTCAATTTCATCTGCATGAATTTTGGGTATAAGTCCGTATGCTTTTCCTGCCCCTAAAATACGCTCTGATTGCTCCGGTGTAAAAACATTTTTTTCACAAAAGACATCAATAAACCGAGCTAGATTTTCAGACGCTACTTTGGGAATCATTTCTTCAATGACATAAGCGACATAGTCGTCTTCTCTTCCCTTGAACTCCATTGGAACGGCATGTGCCCCCATAAAAGTTGTGACTAAATCAATTGCATGCGTTTCATTCAGCTTTTTGGCTACATTCAGTTGCTTAAGCTCCGTTTCCAGATTTAAGCCGTATCCGCTTTTGCTTTCAATCGTTGTTACGCCATGCTGTAAGAAGGAATCCAAGCGTTTTTTCGTTTGGTTATAGAGCTCCTCTTCTGTTGCTTCCCTTGTCATTCTCGTTGTCGCATGAATGCCGCCTCCAGCATTCATAATTTCCATATAGCTCACACCTTCAAGACGCTTTTCAAACTCATGCTCCCGCGTGCCGCCATATACAACATGTGTGTGAGGGTCAACCAGTCCCGGTGTAATAAGCTTTCCAGCAGCATTGACCACCTCCGCTTCAGCAGCCCGTTCCGTATAAATATGCTCAAGCTCCAATGTAGTGCCTGTCTTTACAATGATACCGTCCTCCAGCCAAACACTGCCGTCCTCGATAATACCAAGCTCACTCATAGCTTCTTTTGTACGGGCACTTTGATGATCGGAAGCCATTGTGACAAGCTGGCCGGCATGTTTTATCCAGATCGGTTTCATTCATCCATCCACCCTTTCTGTATAGACTTCTCTCAAATCGGGTTATTCGCTGTTTTCTTCAAGCATTGGGATGTTAACTCCTTTTTCTCGAGCCGTTTTCTTTGCCAAATCATAGCCGGCATCCACATGGCGCACGATGCCCATGCCGGGGTCAGTGGTTAATACTCGTTGAATTCTTGCTGCAGCCTCTTCCGTACCATCCGCAACAATGACCATCCCGGCATGAATAGAGTATCCCATTCCTACACCGCCGCCATGATGAACGGAAACCCAGGTTGCACCGCCTACAGCATTAATCATCGCATTTAAAATCGGCCAATCCGCCACTGCATCAGAGCCGTCAAGCATTGATTCCGTTTCACGATTTGGTGACGCAACAGAGCCGCTGTCCAAATGGTCCCGTCCGATTACAATCGGCGCTTTTAGCTCTCCATTTTTCACCATTTCATTAATAATTTTGCCAAAACGAGCTCTTTCACCATAGCCAAGCCAGCAAATCCGCGACGGAAGACCTTGGAATAGTATCTTCTCGCGCGCCATCCGAATCCAGTTACATAAGTGCTCATTCTGTACAAATTCACGTAAAATCACTTCATCTGTTTTATAAATATCTTCAGGGTCTCCGGATAACGCTACCCAGCGAAACGGTCCTTTCCCTTCACAAAATTGCGGACGAATATATGCTGGAACAAACCCAGGGAAATCAAAAGCATTCGTAACGCCTTCATCTTTTGCCACTTGGCGAATATTATTGCCATAGTCAAACGTCACTGCACCCTTCTTTTGAAGATCGAGCATGGCCTGGACATGGACTGCCATTGATTGACTTGCCAGTTTCATGTAGCGCTCAGGCTGTTCCTTTCGCATAATCCTTCCTTCTTCAAGCTTCATTCCTATTGGCAGATAGCCATTTAGCGGATCATGTGCAGATGTTTGGTCTGTTAATACATCAGGAGTAAAATCTTTTTTTAGCATTTCAGGTAAAAGCTCGGCTGCATTCCCAATCACTCCAATGGATAATGCTCTTCCTTCTTGTTTTGCCTGTTCAGCTAATGTTATCGCCTCTTCCAGAGAGTTTGTTTTCACATCTAAATAACGCGTTTCCAATCGGCGGTCTACTCTTGTCTCATCAACATCAATGGCAAGGCAGACTCCGCCGCACATCGTGATGGCTAAAGGCTGAGCCCCACCCATCCCGCCAAGACCGGCAGTAACCGCGATCGTTCCTTTTAAAGTTCCGCCGAAATGCTGTCTCCCAACCTCCGCAAATGTTTCATACGTCCCCTGAACGATACCTTGCGACCCAATGTAGATCCAGCTTCCCGCTGTCATCTGTCCATACATCATTAAGCCCTTGTGATCCAGCTCATGAAAGGTCTTCCAATTTGCAAAGGCAGGGACCAAATTTGAATTCGCCAACAGCACTCGCGGTGCATCCGGGTGAGATTTAAATACGGCAACAGGTTTGCCCGATTGCACAAGAAGGGTCTCGTCATTCTCCAATTCTTTCAATGATTTCACAATGGTATCAAAGGCAGGCCAGTTTCGGGCTGCTTTCCCAATACCGCCGTATACCACTAAATCCTCCGGCCGTTCGGCGACGTCCGGATCTAGATTGTTTAACAGCATACGAAGAGCCGCCTCCTGCTGCCATCCTTTCGTATGGAGCTCCGTTCCTCTAAAAGCTTTATACTGCCTCACTACATTCTTATGTGCCCTCATTCGATACCCTCCCCGTTTTCTATACTTTCATTCTATTCGATCCATTTGAGCAATACTGTTATACATATATAATATGATTTATAAAAATTTTACTTTTCACCACAATAATGCACGTAAAAATATTGATAATTTAACTTTTTATATAAATTTTACTGTTTTATGAAATGAAGAAGAAAGCTATTTCAAACGAAAAAGCGTATGTTTTTATATGCTTGCATGTTTATGGGTCCTCATCTCGAATTTGTGGGCTAAAGTTTAAGATTTCCGGACCTAAGTCCAACGTTTATGCACGATTCCTCATAAACTAAAAAACGTGTCCCGTCATCAAGTGACGAAACACGCTTTAATTCACCCCCGTTTTGAAACATTGCGATATGCGAGCGGTGTGATTCCAGTTATGTTTTTGAATTTATTCGTAAAGTAGGAGCTGTATTCAAAACCCGTTAATTTAGCTATCTCTCGAATCACCAGCTGTGATTCCTGAAGGAGTTTCTTCGCTTCATTAATTCGATAATCATTGAGTGCTTGTCTAAAGGTCCTGTTTGCCGCAGCCGAATAGGCTCTGCTTATGTAGGCTGGATGCTTGTTCAGTTCTTTTGCTGCTCCATCAAGTCCCCACTGGGCATTCCAATAGTTCACTTCAATCAGTCTTTCGATTTTCTCCTTTAAGGTGCCCGGGTTTTCGCCTTGTTTTTCTGAAGGAGTATTAAGAAGTCTTGTACAAAAGTTCGTCATCGATTGGATAATCTGATAAATAACCGGCGTTTCAACAATCTCTTCAAACAGAGACTCGTATTCTTTCTCCCAATGCGTAAGGTGAAGTTCTCTTGCTTTCATATAACGTCTTATTTGAGCAAGGATACTGGTTAATCGGACACGTACCGTTGTCGGGTTTGGGTATGGAGATGATAACGTTAGGAATTCTTCAGACAGCCAGTTTTTCACTTTTTCTGCTTGTTGATTTTGGAGCATATCGATCCATTCCAGCTGCTCATACGGAGTTAGAAAAGGATCCATCACTTTCCATTTCCCAAAGGATTTACGCTCATAGACCGTTTCAAAGCCTAAATAAAAAATAATTTCCGTTAGCTGACGTGTATGTAAGTAGGCTTCATTTATTGTGGTTGCCTCCTGCTCCTCAACAACACTGTTTGTATTAATAAAGATGGCGAGCGGCGAGCCTTGCTCTTGCTGCCATGTGGAATGGAATTGATTGCACTCCTCTATCCACATAGTCGATCCATCCTTCCGTGCAACTATAAAAATAATATCGTTAAACAAAAAGGGCTTAAACGTGAAGGAAAAAGGAAAGCTCTGCACGCGCTCAAACAATTGTTTTAAATCGTGTTTGTTTTCTACGATCAGTGCCAAAAAACAAAGCTCTTTCAAATCATAAGAACTCGGCAAAAAAAGAGTTGAATAGTTTAAGGCTTCCAGTTCATCCTTTTCACCTTCTTCCACCGATCTTAATTGCTGCGTACTGTTTTCTCGAAAAACGGCTTTTCTTTTCGATACAATAAAGGATCGTACAGCCCGAACAAGCTGACTCGTGTTTAAGGGTCTCAGCAATAGATCAGATGCGCCCCACCGCAATGCACGGCTTGCCATTTCAAACGTTCGCTCCATTGTAATGCCGATCCATGAAATTCCTAAATCCTTGAGAATCTTTTCAATTTTTTCGTTCTCTGCTTGATGCTCTAATTCCATAATTAATAAGTTAACAGGTGAGGCTTCCAATTGTTGCAGGAGCGCCTGCTTATCTGTCACGATTTCTACCGCCACCTGAGAAATTTGATGCTCCAGCACCCACTGAATGCCTCTTGCCTCAAACTCCTCCTGATGATAAATAAGAACATTGAGCATTCTCATCAGCCTCACCTCCCTTAACCTTGATTATAGCACTGAACGGATCGTGTTTAACGCGTAAAAAAACATCCGGAATGAACACAATTCAGGGATTGACCTTCTCTAATTAGGGTATTATTTGGTTTAAAGGAGGGGTTTTTATGAACAACGTAATTGCGTACTCGTTTGAAGATGACGGATTTATGCCGAATAATCCGTGTTTACCTGTTTTGATATACGAAGGTGTATTTTTAGATAATCCTGACGAAATCGAAGCAACTTTCAATAAAAATGGATGGAGTAATAGCTGGGTTAATGGCGTGTTTGACCATCATCATTACCATAGCAACGCTCATGAGGTACTTGGCGTACAGTCTGGCTCTGCCATGATCCAGCTCGGTGGAGAAAAAGGAAAAATGATCGAGGTTAATACAGGAGATGTGCTCGTGCTTCCGGCTGGAACCGGACATAAGAAAATGAGCGCCAGCAGCCATTTTCGGATTGTAGGCGCGTATCCGGAAGGCATGGAGTATAACACCCGAACAGGTGAACCTGGGGAACGTCCGGTAGTGCTGCAAGAAATAAGAAATGTACCGATTCCATCAACAGATCCTGTTTATGGCAAAGAAGGGTCTCTTCTTGAACGCTGGACTCCAATGGATTAGAGCAGTTGCTTACTATGCCCAGTGCTGAGCATGCTGGGCTTTTATAGTGAAAAACTCAGTCTTTTTCCCATTTCATGATTCAGTTTTCGCCACAATAACATCCATCCCCTATGCCTTTAGTAAAAAGATTTTTAAAATAAAGCTGTCTTAAAGATATTTGTTAATTTTTGCACGATGTTGATTGGTGCGTAAGGCTTTAGAATCCTGCGGAAAATGCGAGTCACAGGGAGAATCCACAGGCGCAAAGCGCCGAGGAGGCTCCCTGACCGCCCGCGGAAATCAACAGGCAAATTTAATAGTCTAAATTAAAAAAACAGCCCAATTCGGCTGTTATCTCCATTATTCCTATCGTCGTTTTCGTATTGTGAAATTCTCTCCAAGCAAAAGCCAATTTTGCGGAAACGGGTAACCGAGCACCCAATAGCTAATGCCGCGCAATCGATAATCTTTTACCATATCAAATTTCGCCTGCGCACTGCGGGCATCCTCAAACCAGACCTCATGCGTTCGGCCTTCCTCATCAACATAACGGAAGAATGGCGCTTGGGACGTCTGATCATATTGAATAACAGCTCCATGTTTCACAGCTCGGCGAACCGCTTCCTGCATATCAAATGTTTCTGCTTCCTGTCCCTCGACATGAGGAAGCAGCCAGTCGCGGGCATAAAGCTGAAAACCAAAAAAGATTTTCTCTCTCGGAATAACCGTGACCGCATAATCCAGCACTTGTTTAATTTGATTAAGTGGTGAAATGGCTTGAGGCGGTCCGAATCTATAGCCCCATTCATAGGTCATTAATATAACAAAATCGACAATTCTCCCGTGCGCTCTATAGTCATGCGCTTCATAGAGCAGCCCCTTTTGATCCCCGCTTGTTTTCGGGGCAAGCGCTGTTGAAACAAAATAATTTTCTTTATGCAAACGATCTACCGCACGCCGTAGAAATTGATTGTATTGCTCACGATCCTCGGGATACACATTTTCAAAATCAATATTTAATCCCTGATATCCTTTTTCTTTCATCGTTTTAACGATGTTGTTTAATAATCGTTCCTGTATCTCTTTGCTGCCGAGAATCGTTTGGGCAAGCTTTGAACCAGGATCGGCAGCTGTAAAATTGGTGATACACATCATTGCTATGGCACGTGATTCTACTGCCGCTCGAATGACTTCTGTATCATTGATTTCTGTCAGCCCCCCATCTTCCTGCATGATATAGGCGAAGGGGGCTGCATACGTTAAATATTCTCCAACCTCACGAACGTCTTGAGCGCCTTCTTCTCCCATATTAATAACATAAGCATTTACATCAATGACTGGCTTTCTGACAGGAATGGTCAGTACCATTCCTGGTGTAATCAAATTTGGATTTTGAATTTGATTTACTTCCAGCAGCTCTTGAACGGTTGTACCGTAAAATTGAGCGATTTGCCACAGCATCTCTCTCGGTCGAACAGTATGCTTTCGAACAACACCAGGTATCACAAGCGCCTGGCCAATCACTAATTTATTTGGATCAGGCAGCTCATTTGCTTCAATAATTTTTGAAACATCCACACCATAACGATTAGCAGTCCCCCATAATGTATCCCCGTTTTTTACCACATGAATAATCATAACTACCTCCCGTAAAAAGTTCATATGAGTAATGTATGCTGGGAAAAACCCATTGGGAATCCACCTGAGAAGGAAGCCTTGCGGAAGCAACGTTGCAGTTGGCTACTTATTTTTTATTTCCTCCAATAGTGAGATCATTCTTTCATTTTGTTCAATCATCGTCTTATTTAGTTTTCTTATGTAAGTAAAATCTGATTGAAGCATTGAAAACATAAAAAAAAAATGGGATTAAATACGCAAATTCAAGCGACGGGTATACCTTCAATTTAAACTCTCGCTCATTTTTCAGCATAATGCTGGAAAAATGAAGGAACACCCGCTCTTCCTTATTCGGGCGTACGATCCGGCCAATCAATGTATGAATTTTTCCTGCCTGCTTTTTTGCATTTCTTTCATTATCCGTGAGCTTCTGAAGACTTTGTTCAAAAACAGGCATCGGTTTAATATATAGAAAGACTGCTAGAAATGGCGTCACGATAGCCAATAACATAATAACAAGAAGAAACCCTTGCATCTCACTTCATGCGCGGCTGCAAACCACACAAGCAGCAAAATAAACATGTAAACAAATGCTGTTAAAACAAGAATGAGCATGACGAGCAGCACAAGCTCCATCAAATTTCCTCATAAGATTTTTTGCCTTTATGCTCGGTAACGGACTCTTCAATCCCGTAAAGCCCTCCAATAAACAGCAAGTATTCACGAACCGTCAGCGTATCATAGATTTCAGCATTCTCCGGTACAAAGCCAATCCTCTTTTTATACTCGTGATCTCCAACAGAAAGTTTTTGACCAAAAATTTTAATATTTCCTATGTATTCATCCACTAGTCCAAGCATAATTTTTACTGTTGTGCTTTTCCTAGCACCGTTTGGTCCGATATAACCAATGATTTGACCTTCATATACAGTTAAATCAATCCCTTGCATCACATATTTTCCATCATAGCTTTTTCGTAAGTCTTAAATTTTTACTATTTCCACCTTTTCATCCATTTAATCACCTTCTAAGTAAATCACTTACAAACCAACGGTATTATAGATAAATATTCAGAAAACCACTTTTACCATAAATAGACAGAAGAGAAGGATGAATTAACCCATCCTTCTCTTCTGTTTATTTTTCAGTAAGCACATAATTAGCCAGCACAGCATGTACATCGTATATATTCAGCTGCTTATTAAACGTTTTTCCTATCGGTTCACTCATTCCTGATACCCAAATCTTCAGCTCAGCATCAAGGTCAAAGGTACCCGCTGTTTCAATGGAAAAATGGGTGATATTTTTGTATGGAATCGAGTGATATTCGATCTTTTTCCCAGTCATTCCTTGTTTATCGATTAAAATCAAACGTTTGTTTGAAAAGATAAACAGATCACGAATTAGCTTATAGGCCTTTTCAATTTTCTCATTCTGTATAAGCAAATTGCCAAATTCCTTTTTTACATCCTCCACTTTTACTTCTGAAGCATTTCCCATCAATCCATCAAACAAGCCCATTTAGATCTCCTCCGTTTCTATTTGAAAACTAACAATTACCTTAATGCTTATACTTATCTTAATTGGTAAATACCTATTATAAAAGTATAAAATGTACATTTTTTGATGGTATAAATAGTAGAGAAAAATAAAATCTGGAACGGGGCCGAATGTAAGTTGAAACCGAAAAATGGGCTATATCCTTAGGATAGTAAACTGAATATATACTGGATAACGTGATGTGTTTTCACTACCTTCAGCTGATAATTGAATGGCATCCTGAAGTTCAATATGACTGGAAGGTGAACCCGAATAAATTCGGCCGCTGGTTTAAACGTTTTTTGGATACTGCAACGCGGAAAGAGCTTGAAGGCACGTATTCAGGAACAAACCTTGATGAAAACTGGCAGGCCCTTTTCAATACAATGGCTCTTTTTCGAAGACTTGCACTTGAGGTTGGAGAGCATTTAGACTGCAGCTATGATCATGAAGTGGACGAGAAACTGTCCTCCTACTGAAGAAATATGCAAATGGATAAAAAATAAGCGGAAGGAGCACACTCCTTCCGCTTCAGACTGCTGACAAGTCTTCGATTTCTTCGAAAACTAGCTACAGCGCCTAGCCCCTTAAGGTCATAAACCACAAATGAATTGAAGACAAAGAATATCTTCTATTCATTTGCGTATTATGCTTTTCGAGGCAGGCAAGGCGCTTCCGCTTTTTTACTTAAGAAAATAATTGTGGAATTTGGTTAATAAGTGTGTAACCGCCCATATAAGCCATTACCACAACAATGATACCCCCGAATACGGTCATCCATATTGGATGCTTGTAGTCCCCAACAACCTTCGTTTTGTGTGCTGCAATCAGCATTACACCAAGAGAAACCGGTAAAATTAACCCATTCAGCGCACCTACTAGAATAAGAATTGTTACTGGTCGCCCAATCATAACAAATATGGCAGTGGATATCACAATAAAGCCAACAATAATGGCTTTTTCATACTTTGCCAAGACCGGACTGAACGTTTTAATAAATGAAACAGATGTGTAGGCTGCTCCGACAACCGAGGTTATGGCCGCTGCCCACATGACTACACCAAACATTTTATATCCTATATTCCCTGCAGCTAACTGGAACACAGATGCCGGTGGATTAGAAGGATCAATTTGAAGTCCTTGAGCAACAATACCAAATGCAGCCAAAAATAAGAAAATCCGCATGATTGACGCAACTCCGATTGCAGTAATGGAGCTTTTTGTTACTTCCGCAAGATTTTCTTTTCCCTTTAATCCAGCATCAAGAAGACGATGACCACCAGCAAAGGTGATATAACCACCCACTGTTCCGCCAACTAATGTAACAATGGCCAGAAAGTCCACAGTTTCTGGAATAAAGGTACGTGTTATCGCCTCACCAATCGGAGGTTTTGCAGAAAACATCACATAAAGAGTCAAACCAATCATCACAAATCCTAAAATTTGTGTGAATTTATCCATTGCACGCCCTGCTTCCTTTACCAGAAAGATACCGATTGCCAAAATCCCGCTAAGAAGAGCCCCCATCTCTGGAGAAATACCGAACAGCACGTTGGTACCAAGTCCAGCTCCCCCTATATTTCCGATGTTAAAAGCTAATCCGCCAAGCACAATTAAAAAGGCAAGAAAAACACCAAGCCCAGGAAGTACATCATTAGCAATTTCCTGTGCCCTTTTTCCCGAAACCGCAATAATACGCCAAATATTCATCTGTGCGCCAATATCAATAATAATCGAAACTAAAATGACAAAACCAAAGCTAGCGGCCAATGACTGTGTAAATGTTGTTGTTTGGGTTAAAAACCCTGGTCCAATTGCTGACGTTGCCATTAAGAAGGCAGCGCCGAGAAGGATACTTCTGTTTGAATTTTGTTGCTTCATTTCTTTCCTCCATTCCTGCTGTTGCAAATCATTTATATTGCTGCAGTTTCACCAATTTTCTGAAGGAAAATTCCTTGTTCCTGTAGAGATTGATTAATTTGCTTAGCAAACGTTCGTGCATGTGCTCCATCACCGTGAATACAAACGGTATCTGCCTGAATTCGTATGTCTTCCCCAGTAACAGTCTTTACTTTACTTTCCTTGATCATCCTTACAACCTGAGCAACCGCTTCACTGTCATCTAGAATAAGGGCATTAGGCTCTCTTCTCGATGTAAGCTGTCCAGAAGACTGATATGTACGATCTGAGAATACCTCATTCGCTGTTCTCAAGCCTGCCCTCTCTCCAGCTTTTACAAGTTCACTGCCTGATAATCCAAAAAGGACAAGTGAGGAGTTTACATCATATACCGCATGGGCAATAGCTTCTGCAAGCTGGGCATCTTCAGCAGCCATATTATATAGGGCTCCATGGGGCTTTACATGCTGCATAGCACCGCCCTGTGCCTTTACAAAACCATTCAGCGCACCAATTTGGTAAACGACAAGATCATAGGCTTCCTCTGGTGAAACGGCCATATTTCGTCTGCCGAAGCCAACTAAGTCGTTAAACCCAGGGTGAGCACCAATTCCCACTCCCTTTTCAAGGGCGAGCAGGACTGTTTTTTTCATTGTTGAGGGGTCTCCGGCGTGAAAACCGCAGGCGATATTTGCAGAGGTAACATAGTCCAGAATGTCAGCATCGTTACCCATTTTATAAGCTCCGAAGCTCTCTCCCATGTCACAATTTAAATCAATTTTGATCATGTCATTTCACTCCCTCTTAAAAAGCGATTTTTGAATTGATGGCGATTTTCAACAGCTGTACATCTTGCTCTCTTTTACGATAAAGCTGCTGTGCTTCTCTATGAGTAATCTCTTCAAACTGTACTGCTTCTCCAGGTTTTTTCTGCGCTAAAATTGGCAGGTCTACGGAGGCAACCTGTCCTATTTTAGGATATCCGCCAATTGTTTGACGGTCAGCAAGCAAAACGATCGGCTGACCGTCAGCTGGAACTTGAATCGTACCGAATGCAACCGCTTCTGAAAGCAAATCAGTTGAGACCTTTCGTTCCAGCACAGGTCCATCCAGACGGTAACCCATCCTATCCGACTGAGTTGACAGCTTAAATGTCTCACTCCAGAAAAGCTTCTGACTGTCAGGTGAAAATTCATCATATTGCCGCCCTTTTAACACACGCACAGTTGATCGTTCATACTCCGTTTTTAAAAATACCTCAGAAATGGACCAAGGAACCGTTTTGAAACCAGTAGAAGCTGACGATTGTTTTTTAATTAAGTTAAGAATTTTCTGATTTATTAGCGATAGGCTATTAGTCGGCAGAATATCCTCTTTTTCAAGAGATCTCCCTTTAAATCCTCCGATTCCTGCTCGTATGTATGTGGACTTGCTATCCATCACGACCGGAACATCGAGCCCGCCCGCTACAGCAATTAACGCCCTGCAGCCTTTTTTACTGAATTTCATATTCAGAATACTTCCTTTTCCCACCAAAACAGGCCGCCATAAAGGCAGGGGCTTGTCATCCAGTAAGGCAGAAAAATCCGCACCGCACACAGCGATTAATGTTTCTTCTTCAAATCGAAGCGTAGGTCCGGTTAGCGTCACTTCGATCGCTGCCTCTTCTATGTCATTGCCGACAAGAAGATTGGCCACCTGAAGTGCAAATGGATCCATCACGCCATTTACTATAATGCCATAGCGCTGATATCCCTTTCTTCCTTCGTCTTGAATGGTTGAAAGAAGACCTGGCTCTAATACTCGTATCATTTGCCGTTCTCCTTCCAGTTATGAAATTCCTCTTCCGTAATCGCATAAAAGCGAATTTGATCACCTGCCTGCAGCAGTGTCGGAGCTTCTTCATTTTCAGGATTAAATAAAGCGAGTGGCGTTTGACCAATGATTTGCCAGCCGCCCGGTGTTTCGATCGGATAAATCCCTGTCTGCTCTCCAGCAATGCCCACTGACCCGGCTGGAATGGCAAGGCGGGGCTTATTTTTTCTCGGAGTAGCAATGTCTGTACTCATCCCACCCATATACGGGAAGCCTGGTGCGAAGCCAAGCATATAAACGGTATACTCACCATTTGTATGTATGTCAATTACTTCGTTAGGGGTTTTTCCATTATGCTTCGCAACTTCTTCTAAATCCGGTCCGGTGCTGCCACCGTAAAAAACAGGAATTTTTACTGTTCGAGGTGCCTCTACTTCGATTTCATTCAGCTCCTGCAATATATTGGTCAATTCAGTCGTGACAATATCATAAGGAAGATCATTTGGAGTTTGAAGATTTAGCATTTTGACATCATAATGAATGGCAATTGAAGCAAATGCAGGCACATATTCTATAAGCCATTTAGGTTGCTTATCATCAAGCAGTAAACCAATTTGTCTTATTTTCATATGGATCGCTCGATCAATTTTTTGAGGAAATTCAATCGCAACAGTTTGATCACTCAGTGGATGCAGTGTATAGTCCAAAGCTCTTCCTCCTTTTTATACAAAGTTCTGAATAATTATTATCATAGTATTGTAACTTATCCGTGATTAAATTATCAACAACGAATAAAAAGTTAGTTGTATAAAGTGCTTTCATTTCATCTTTTGTGTAATTATTCATTATTAAAAGGAAGGATCACACTAGAATATGCCTATAAACACCAAAAGCAGCAGAATAGCTTTGCTGCTTTTAATTTTTTTTCGCGTTTCTCATTAACCGCTTGATAAGTCCAGCCATCCAAAACCCAATTGCTCCGCCAAACGTATTCATTATTAGGTCATCTACGTTAAATCCACGCATCCAGATAAACCCAATATACGAAAGAATAAGCTGTAATGTTTCAATGAACAGACTAGACAAAAAGACGAGGATTACCGCTTTTTTCAGACGCTGAATTCGAAACAATATCGCTAAATACACACCTAATGGGAACAGCATAATGAGATTAAAAAAGGTCAGTCTAACTGTATTCAGTAAATGCCAGCTATAAATGGTCTGAAAGGTCAGCCATTCCTGTACAAAATAAAATGGGATCAGCTGAATTCTAAGCATTTCTTGCTCCTGCGGTGGTATCATAATGTATCCTAATGTGAGGTGAAGTACAACAGTGATGTAAAAGAGGAAGCTGTACTTTATTAATTTATATAGATCGTTTTTAGATCTATATTTTAAAAAATCATAGATTATATATCCTGAAAGAAAAGGAAGACCTATTAAAAAAACGTTAATAGTCAGAAACATGAATTGTTCTCCCCCCTTTACCAATTTTCTTTTAACGCCGATTTTCCATTCATATATCTCCTAAACGGGTGCACCCATTATGATTATGGTTAGAAAGGGACATTCTAATCTTTATACCCTCTCCCTGAAAACGAAACATGCATTTCCATATAGTAACAATTAACCATTTTGTGCAACTTTTGTGCAAACGCTTCCAATTAATTTTTTCCTCTTTTATAATATCTATTAACAAGGGAGGGATTGAAGTTGAAAATCAAGAGTTTGTTATCATGGTTAATCGTCGTTATTATGGTTCTATCTTCATTGTCTTTAGCGCAATCGATTGCACCTAAGCAAGCAGATGCAGCAAGCACTACATACACAACATTAGTGGTCCACTATCAGGAAAATCCTGCGGTAAACAAGCATTGGAATTTGTGGATATGGCCTGAAGGCGGCGAAGGTCAAGTCCAAGAATTCACAGAAAAAGATTCTTTTGGGAAGATCGCTACCGTTAATATAGACGGATCACATGACCGTTTTGGCTTTATCGTCCGAACAGACGCTTGGGAAAAGGATGGCGGTGATCGTTGGGCCGAAGTCAACGCTGGGGTTGCAGAGGTTTGGATTAAAGCTGGAGACGACACCGTCTATACCTCCCCTCCTGATGGCGAATACCGTGATTTTCCCACTTTTGAAGAGATTGATTTGACTGTTCATTATTTCCGCTATGATGGAGATTATGAAGGCTGGAATCTTTGGGTTTGGCCGGAAAACGGAGATGGCCAGCCAGTAGCGTTTACCGGTGAGGATCAATTTGGAAAAGTAGCACAGGTAACTTTGTCAGGTCTAAATTCAATAACACAATTGGGTATGATCGTTCGTAAAAGTGCAGGTGGAAATGACTGGGCTGATCGAGAATTCAATGATCGTTTTATCACAAAAATCAAGGAAGATGGAAGCGTGGAAATATGGCTTGTTCAAGGTGAAGAAGGCATTTACTATAATCCGAATCATATTGATCAGGCACCTCGCATCGTCCGAGCAGCCATTGATGAATTAAATGAAATCACCTTATCAACAAATTTCCCAATCGATACAACGTCTGCTGACCATGGCATCCTCTTAAGCGGTGGACTTGAGATCGAATCCATACACCCTTTTAAAGAAGGAGAAAGCGTTACAAATAAAGTTCGTATTGTGACAAAACAAGAGATTGATATTACGCAATTGTACACCATTCAAACAAGATTGTTTGGAGAAGCCACCGTGCAGGTCGGAAATGTAGTCCGAACAGAAGCGTTTGATCATCGTTACTTTTACGATGGAGATGATTTGGGCAACACCTACTCTCCTGCTCAAACAGACTTCCGGGTTTGGGCTCCGACGGCCAGTGAAGCAAAGCTTGTCATTTATGACACTTGGGACGCGCAAGCAGGAACAGAGCATGTCATGACACATGCTGAAAAAGGGACATGGACCGTCTCCTTACAGGGTGATCAAGAAGGAGTTCTCTACACTTACAAGGTAAAAATAGGAGATGAATGGAGAGAAGCGGTAGATCCTTACGTTCGTGCAGTCGCAGTGAACGGGGATAAAGGAGCCGTTATTGACCTGGATAAAACGGATCCAAAAGGCTGGAACAGTGAGAAAGGTAAAAAGAACAACTTTAAATTTTCTCCTAATGCTGAGGATGCCATTATTTATGAATTGCATGTGCGCGATCTTTCCATTCACCCTGAAAGCGGAATTGAAGAAAAAGGTAAATTCCTCGGGCTAACAGAGCTGAAAACGAAAGGTCCAGATAAAGAAAAAACGGGCTTGAGCCATATTAAAGATTTGGGAGTTACACACGTTCAGTTTCTGCCAATTTATGATTATCGAACTGTGGATGAAACCAATCTGGATGTTCCACAATTCAACTGGGGCTATGACCCGAAAAACTACAATGTCCCGGAAGGCTCTTATTCTACAGATCCTTATGAACCAACAGTTAGAATTAAGGAGCTAAAACAAATGATCCAAACACTCCATAGCCAAGATTTAGGTGTGATCATGGATGTCGTTTATAATCATGTATTTTCTGTTAATGAATCCAGCTTTCATCAGCTCGTTCCAGGCTATTATTTCCGCTACAACGAGGATGGAACGTTAGCGAATGGAACCGGAGTTGGGAATGACACTGCTTCTGAACGAAAAATGATGCAGAAATTCATTATTGATTCCGTTTCATTTTGGTCAGAGGAATACAAAATGAACGGATTCCGCTTTGATTTAATGGGCATCCATGATACGGATACCATGAATGCCGTACGTGATGCACTCGATGAGATCGACCCTTCAATCATTGTTCTAGGTGAGGGCTGGGATCTTAATACACCTCTTGATGCAGAACGAAAAGCAAATCAAAAAAATGCGGAGGATATGCCGGGTATCGGACACTTTAACGATAACCTTCGTGACGGTCTAAAAGGAAGCGTTTTTGATGAACTTGACCCTGGTTTTGTGAATGGCAAGCAAGGATTAGAAACACTCATCAAGCAAGGAATTGCGGGCGGACTTGATTACGATGACCAAATTGCCACCTACCGTAAGCCTGGACAGGTTATTCAATATGCGGAAGCACATGATAATCTCACGTTATGGGATAAATTAGAGAAAACAAATCCAGATGCAAGCATGGAAGATATAAAGAAAATGCATAAGCTTGCTTCATCCATTGTGCTGACATCACAAGGTGTCTCCTTCCTCCATGCCGGTCAGGAATTTATGCGTACAAAATACGGGGACCATAACAGCTACCAATCCCCTGATGAAATTAATCAGCTAGATTGGGAGCGCAGAGCAGAATTTGACGATGAAGTAGACTATATGAAGGGACTCATTGAGCTCCGCCAGCACTACGATAGTTTTAGAATGACAACGGCTGAAGATATACAGGAGCATTTGAATTTCATTGAAGCACCTGCCAATACAGTTGCCTACACATTAGAGGAAAAGAAAAACAGAACTCTATTTATTGTGCACAATGCAAACGCTGAGAGTGTGCAAATTAATCTGCCATATAAAGGGCCATGGAAGGTCCTTGTGAATGGAGAAGAAGCTGGCAAGAAAGTGATTAATACAGAAAAAGGGAAAAGCATCCAAGTAGACGGTATCAGTACAATGGTATTGGTGAAGGATGGGAAAACGAAAGGGTTTTAAGAGAGCTTATTATAAGAAGTTTTACCCAAGTCTAAATGTGTGTTCCAAACCAAGGGCCATTTTACGGATCCATTTCCAAACAAAAAGCTTGATTGGCTGTCGACAGTCAATCAAGCTTTTCCTATGTTACGACTGCTCATATTGCACTCGATGAAGATTCGCGAAAATTCCATTCCTTTGAAGAAGCTCTTCATGCGTGCCATCCTCTGCAATACCGTCTTCTGTCACGACGACGATACGATCAGCTTTACGAATGGTTGCCAAACGGTGGGCAATGACCAGCGTAGTCCTTCCTTTTGACAGCTCAGCAATGGCTGCTTGAATAATTGATTCTGTCTCCGTATCAAGCGCTGAAGTTGCTTCATCCAGGATTAAAATCGGAGGGTTCTTCAAAAACATGCGGGCAAGCGCGATTCTCTGTTTCTGTCCGCCAGACAGTTTCAATCCCCGTTCTCCTATTTGCGTCTCATATCCAAATGGAAGTGATTCAATAAGAGATTCCAGATTTGCTCGTCTAGCCGCTTCTACAATTTCTTCTTCTGTCGCGCCAAGCTTTCCATAAGCGATATTTTCACGCAATGTCCCTGTAAAAAGGAAAACATCCTGCTGTACAATCCCAATTTGCTGTCTCAAGGATTCCTTTGTCATATCACGAATATCTATGCCGTCAATCGAGATCGCCCCTTCTGATACATCATAAAAACGAGGAATGAGCGAGCAAATGGTCGTTTTTCCAGCTCCCGAGGGACCAACAAAAGCTACGGTTTCTCCGGGGCGAATGGACAGTGAAACATTTTGCAGGACATTTTTATACTCGTCATATCCAAATGTAACATGATCAAAACGAATATCGCCTTTAAGACTTGTCACTGCCACAGCCCCTTCACGGTCATGGATATCAGGATGCTGATCAAGCAGATCCGTAAAACGCTTGAAGCCAGCCATCCCTTTTGGATACATTTCAAGCAGTGCACTGATTTTATCGATTGGCTTAAACAGTACATTTATGTAAAGCACAAACCCTACAAGCTCTCCATATGTCAGCTCGCCGGAAAAACTTAGCCAAGCACCGTAAACAAGCACGGCCAAAACAATCAGTCGGGTCATCATGTAAATACCTGAAGAACTAAACGACATCACCTTATAGGCACGTATTTTCGAACGGCGAAATAGCTTGTTGTCACGAGTAAAGCGTTCAATTTCATAGTTTTCGTTCGTGAAGGATTGAACGACACGGACACCAGACACACTGTCTTCAACGCGTGCATTGACCTCCGCAATATTTCCGTACATTTCCTTCCATGCCTTATTCATTTTGATATTACAATAGGTAATGAGCCAGATCAGAAACGGAACGACGAAAATCGCAACCAGCGCTAGCTTGACATTAATTGTAAGCATAATCCAAAACGCACCGACAAACGTCATAATGGCAATAAATATATCCTCTGGACCATGATGAGCGAACTCCCCTATGTCGAATAAATCATTTGTAATCCGACTCATTACATGCCCGGTTTTCGTATTATCAAAAAATCGAAACGACTGCTTCTGTACATGCTGAAATAGCTGCTGGCGCATATCCGTCTCAATATTGATTCCAAGCTTGTGTCCCCAGTAATTCACAACATATTGGAGTGAAGTACTAAGCATGTATAGAGCTAGCAGCCCAATGCTCACCCACGTTACTGTCTGCCAGTCGCCCCGCGGAAGCAAATCATCAATAAACCACTGAACAGCAAGCGGAAAACCGAGCTCCAATATACCGACAACTACCGCACAGCCAAAATCGATTGCAAATAACCGGCGATGCGGTGAATAATAGACCATAAACCGTCGAAGCATATGTTTTCCTTCTTTCATCCAATTTTTTCATATAAAAATGAATGCTTTTATTTTACAGGAATGAACAGAAAATGGGAGAAAAATTATCGGTTCACGAAATAATTTTATTTAAACCCTTCTTTCCCCCGAATTTTGCAATTCCAAATGATAGGAGTGATAATGCCGGAAGTTCAACAAGCGGTCCAATGATCAATACTAAAGCGATTAACGGCTCGTCCGGAAATGCGGTCAGCGCCATGGCTAGTGCTACTGGCGAGTTTCTTGCAAGTGTCGTGAGATTTAAACTTGCTGTTTGAGCCGTAGATAGACGGGTCAGCCTTCCTACCACTCTTCCAATGATTAATATAAGAATAAAAAAGAGTAGAATTGGCAGCAGAAGTTGATACAATAACTCCTTATTTTCGATCAACAACGTACCTTGAAACGCAAACATCGCCATAATCGCCAGGCACAAAAAAATAATGGGAACCGTGTTTATTCTCTGAAATATTCTTACTCGCCTTTGTTCATCCTTCAATATAAATCTATTAATTATATAAGCCGTTAATAATGGCAGTAATAATACGAAGAACATACTCTCAGCAAACACTCTCATCTCTACTCCTCCAGTAACGCCGGTAAATAAATAAAGGTAAACGGGCATCAAAAGGATTTGTAAAATAAGATTTAAGGGCAACAGACTTGTCGATAGCGCAACATCACCTCGTGCAATTCCCGTAAAAATAATGTACCAATCCGTACAGGGTGTCACCATAAGCATGATAAACCCAATCCATAATGCAGGATGATCGGCTAAAAATAACGAAGCCAGCCCCCATGCCAGGATCGGTGTAACCACAAAATTAAGCATCACAGTCAGCCCTGTGAATTTGTTGTTGGCAAACGATTTTTTAATGGCATGTAACGGCATCTGTAAAAAAGTTGCAAGCAGCATGAGCATAAGGAAAGGCATAATCACCTCTTTCGCTTTTGAGGCAACGATCTCAACTTGACCAATCAATAGTCCCGCTCCAACTGCAAGTAAAATGAGCAGTGTGTACAGTTTTTCAAATAACCCCATTTTTCTCACCTTTTCTACAAAAATATCTAGTAATCATGTCATGTTTCTTTTTATTTTGCTACTATTCTCTTATTAATCAGGGTTTAACTTTGAGAAGATATGTGAATATAGATCTTAGAGATTATCAAGTACTATAGTCTTACTAAATATAACAAATTCTTAATGTTTAGACTCTGTTAAACTTGCCTGTTGATTTTCGCTTCAGGCGTTCGCTTTCCGCGGGCGGTCCGTCGCTCCTCGGCGCTATGCGCCTGTGGGGTCGCTTTCCCGCAGGAGTCTCACGTCTTACGCTCCAATCAACATAGTCTCAAATCCAACAATTATCTTTAACAAAACCAACATTTAACACCCTTACAAAACTAATATTGGAGGAATGGTAGATGGAAAGAAACCATACCATGATGCAATTTTTCGAATGGCATGTTAAAGCAGATGGAGATCACTGGAAACGTCTGAGAGATGCAGCACCTGAACTTAAAGAAAGAGGGATTGATTCCGTATGGCTTCCACCTGTTACAAAAGGTCAATCAGGTGATGATAACGGGTATGGTGTATATGATCTTTATGATCTTGGAGAATTTGATCAAAAAGGGACAATTCGCACGAAATATGGAACAAAGGACGAGCTGCTAGAAGCGATTAAAGCCTGCCACAATGTTGGGATCAATATTTTTATTGATGTCGTGATGAATCATAAAGCCGGTGCGGACGAAACCGAAGTTTTTCAAGTCGTCGAAGTGGATGCCGAAAATCGATTAGAGGATATTTCTGATCCTCATGACATAGAAGGCTGGACAAAATTTACCTTCCCAGGACGTGGAGACAAATATTCCTCTTTTAAATGGAGCTTCGAGCACTTTAATGGTACCGACTATGATGCAAAGGAAGAAAAGGACGGCTTTTTCCGAATTGTAGGTGACAATAAAGGATGGAATGAGAATGTTGATGACGAATTCGGTAATTATGATTATTTAATGTTTGCCAATATTGATTATAAACATCCTGAGGTTAAGAATGAAATGATCAACTGGGGAAAATGGCTCGCAGACGAGCTTAACTGCAACGGCTATCGATTAGATGCTATAAAACATATTGACCATGAATTTATTACGGAATTTGCTAAGCAAGTAAGAGAACATCGCGACGGAGAATTCTATTTTGTCGGTGAGTTTTGGAACCCGGAATTAGCCGTCTGTGAGGAGTTTCTTGCTGAGACGGATTATCAGGTTGACTTGTTTGACGTCCCTCTTCATTACAAGCTGCACGAGGCATCACAGGCTGGCGAAGATTTTGATTTATCAACCATTTTTGTTGACACACTTGTCAATTCACACCCGATGAATGCCGTTACTTTTGTTGACAATCATGATTCACAGCCAAACGAGTCACTTGAGTCATGGGTTGAAGATTGGTTTAAACAAAGTGCTTATGCACTAGTCCTGCTTCGCAAGGATGGCTACCCTGTTGTCTTTTACGGAGACTACTACGGCATTGGTGGTGAAGAGCCGGTCGAAAGTAAAAAAGAAGCCATCGCTCCGCTCCTATACGCCCGCAACAATAAAGCTTACGGCGATCAGGATGATTACTTTGATCACCCAAATACAATTGGCTGGGTACGTTTTGGCGTGGAAGAAATCGAGCGCTCAGGCTGTGCTGTCGTGATCTCTAATGGAAACGAAGGAGAAAAGCGTATGTATGTTGGGAAAGAACGTGCTGGTGAGGAATGGCTCGACATGACCAACTCAAGAGAAGATAAAATTACCATTGATGACGATGGCTTTGCGACGTTTACGGTTAATGCAAAAAGTGTTTCCGTTTGGGCTTTGCCTGATGAAATGTGATATCTTAAGGGAGTGCCGTTTTATTTGGTGCTCTCTTTCTTTTTGTATAGAAAGAACCCACAATAATAAACTCTGCATTTTTAAGTAAAATGCTTTGCACAAAGTGTCTCTTGATTTCGGTTACAGGCGCTCGTTTCGCAGTTCGATCGGTAAACCTGCACCAACAAAACCAATTTTATTAACAAATGACGAAGCAAACTCTCAACCTTTACGTAAAATAGAGATTTTATGAAAATTGTTTTTTCTAAAGAAGAAACATAATAATTTGTTAACTTCTTATACCCTGTCTCCAGGACTATAACTATCAAACTTTATTTATTAGTAGTGTTTAATACAGAAGAAAAAAAAGGAAAAAACAAGTGCCAGCAAAAGGAGCGTACCTTCACGACACCTTTTGACACCACCTGTTTTGCTTTGTGTAAAGCTTTTGACCGTTTCGCTGAAGTCGGATTCATCACTGTCTATTATTATGAATAAAAAATTTTATATCAGCTCTTTACTTTGAGTCTTACGAGACCAAACAACTACTGGGATTAGTAACAGTGACAGTACAGCTCCAGAAAGTGATAAGACAGCATAACTAGAATGAGCGACTACCATTCCCGATAATACACCGCCTGATGCACCTGATAATGCAAGCAAGACATCAACCGAACCCTGTGTTTTTGCACGAACACTTGGGTGTGCTGCATCTACAATGAGAGCTGTTCCGCTTATTAAGCCAAAGTTCCAGCCAATACCAAGCAGTACTAGCGCGCAGATAAGCAGTATTATTGAATCTGCTGGCGCAAAAGCTGCCAGTATACCTGATGCCAAAAGAGTGAAACCAGAGAAAACTGTCATCACCGTGCGACCCACTTTATCTACCAGTAGACCTGTTATTAACGAGGGTAAGTACATTGCACCTATATGAAAACCTATGACTAGCCCCACTTCTCTTAAACTATGGCCATGCTGTTCCATATGAACAGGGGTCATGGTCATAATGGCAACCATGACAAATTGAGTCAATACCATAACTGTAGTGCCTACCATAACGACTTTTTTGTTTATAGCATTTTTTTTTAATTTTGATTCTTCTTGTATTGTTCCATCTTTCTCCTTGGCATTAGCTATAGCTTTAGAAACAACTAAAGGGTCTGGACGAAGAAAAATTAAGAGAACCAATCCAGCAAGAATAAAAGCGACTGCTGCTAAGATAAAAGGACCTGCCAAAGTCGGCACACCAATAGAACGCGCAAATTCTCCCATCACACCGACCAAGTTTGGACCCGCTACTGCACCAAAGGTAGTAGAAACCATGGCCATGCTCACAGCAGTTGCCCTCTGTTTAGCTGTCGCCAGATCTGTACCCGCGTATCGCGCTTGCAGATTTGCAGCGGTACCAGCTCCATAAATAAGCAGGGAAGCGAATAAAAGTAGGACGCTGTTCATTAAGGCCGCGATGATAACGCCGATCGCACCCAGTCCACCAGCAAGAAAACCAGATGCAAGTCCTGCTCTGCGTCCAAAACGCTGGGAAAGCCGGCCCACGATCAGTGCAGCCCCCGCTGATCCTAATGTGAGTAAGGCAACTGGAATTCCTGCTCCACTTTCCGTTCCTAGCATATATTGTGCGAGAAGTGCGCCTACCGTTATACCAGCTGCAAGTCCTGCTCCCCCAAAGATTTGTGAAAGCATCACAATTCTTAATGTTTTTTTATAAAGCTGCTTTTGTTTTTCTGGCGAATCAATATAGCCTTGCACCCAAACAGGCTGCTGTTTTAACTGACTTGTATCTCCTGTTTTATTGATCATCAACGGCACTTCCTAAAAAATATATTTTGAATTTCATATTTTAATTGAACCAACCTAGCAAGTTTTTAAAAGCGTCCAAGATGGTAAATGCTCTGTCAAAATATAGATTATGAATAAAAGGTATTTGTATGATGGATGTGTATAAAAATGTTAGATTTAGTGGTTCTTCTATGAAAGAATATAATCGAATGGATCCGCAAAAATATCTTTAGGAATTCCTAGTCGATTAGCTTCTTTCTTTGCTGACATATAGCCTAATCCAATTCATGTAACAATAATAAGTCTGCCCAGCTACATAAAAAAATCAGGTCAAGCCCTTGAATCGAAGTTAGCATATTTTCCCTTATTTTACTACAATTTTAATGTTGCTTTCATACGAACGGCTGTTAATACCCCTGCAGACAGTGGTAATAATGCAACGAACCGAATCTCCCAACCGACATTCAAAACGTCCCATATCACCCTGCAATTAAAGCACCAAAAGCTTACCCACTATCACGCCAGAAACGATAGACACCCCCCGATGTTGCTCTCCAATCTGGATGAGCCACATCACTAACAGAGGCTATCCTGCTTAAAATAGAAAAAGGTAATCACAGGAATATCAAATGATAAGAATTCTTCTGTAGTACCTTAAAAAGCCGATCCTGAATGATAGGATATCGGCCGTCTTATGATTAATTTTTTTAGTCATTTTTATTTTATGGATCTCTTAATAACCCTCTTCTATAACGTCTCCAGCTTCTTGATTCAAGATCCCTTCCTGTCTTGGACGCCTCCCTTTACTTGAAGCCGGATCCGTACTTACCAGTAACACTTTTTTCCCTTTATCTGCAGGAGCTACAGCTGTTGCACATGCTGACGTTGTTTTTCCTATACCGCCATTTCCCGTGAAAATAGATAAGGCGTAATTTGGAACAATCGGGGATTAAAACGCTGCATGATGCTGTCCCTCCTGCTTATTTAAACTCAGCATTCGTTGGATACTCGCCAATCTTAGCTACTTCTCCGTTCACCATGACGAGAGGTAAAGCCTCTGTTCCTTTTTCGTGAAGAAGTTGATTGACTGTTTTGTTTTTAACGAACATGCCCGGTTCGGTCCCGAGATTATATCGTTTAATATCTAACCCTTTTTTCTCGATGAAAAATACAGATGAAGCAACTCTTGTTAATTCCGGATCAACGCTTGGTCCACATACACCCGTTGGACAACATAATGCAGGATCAAAAATTTCTACCTTCGTCACGTATGCCCTTTCCTTTAAACTAAATCATTATATACTTATATACTTATTATAATAATAGTCGAGAGATGTTTCTCTCGACTATTATGTGCTTGTTACTCTCCTGTTTCAGCAAAGCGTTTAATACGCTCACCAATCTCATCACGAACGCGTTGGAAGACAGCCCATTTTTCTTCTTCTGTTCCTTCAGCTTTTGCCGGATCATCAAATCCCCAGTGATCACGTTTTACGTGAGGCGGTGTCATCGGACACTTGTCAGCAGCATCTCCACAAAGGGTCACAACGAAATCTGCATTGTTTAATATTTCTGTGTCAATAATATCTGACGTTTGATTTGAAATATCAATGCCAATCTCATTCATTGCTTTAACCGCATTTGGGTTTAAGCCGTGTGCTTCAATTCCGGCACTAAGAATTTGCCAGTCGTCACCAAGAATTTCTTTTCCCCATCCTTCCGCCATTTGACTGCGGCATGAGTTACCAGTACATAAGAAATATAATGTTTTTTTAGACATGATGTAAAACTCCTTTTCGTGTTTGAATGAATGATTTTAAATAAGCAATAACCATAAGTACAATCCTATAAGTGTAATAATCAGCGTAGGGACCGTTAAAATAATACCGATTTTAAAATAAGTACCCCAAGAAATCTTTACACCTTTTTGAGATAAAACGTGCAGCCATAGCAGTGTTGCAAGCGAACCAATTGGTGTAATTTTCGGTCCTAAGTCAGATCCAATGATATTTGCATAAATTAATGCCTCTCGAATTGTACCTGAGGTTTCTGTATCCGCAATGGCTAAAGCATTAATCATGACGGTAGGCATATTGTTCATGACGGAAGATAGAATGGCTGCAATAAAGCCCATTGAAATCGTTCCAACAAATAACCCTTGGTCTGCTGTAAATTGAATCACATCAGCCAATATACCTGTCAAACCAACGTTTCGTAATCCGTAAACGACCACGTACATCCCAATCGAGAAGAAAACGATGGCCCAAGGCGCCCCTTTTAATACTTGTTTCGTGTGAACAGCTGAGCTTCTTTGCGCCATTAGTAAAAAGAAAATGGCGATAATACTAGCTACAATGGATACCGGAATTCCAATGAACTCACTCGAGAAATAGCCGATCAGAAGCGCTGCAAGAACGATCCATGATAACCGAAACATTTTTTCATCTTTTATCGCATTACGAGGCAGCTTTAAATCCGAAACTTCATAATTTTTTGGAATGTCTTTACGGAAAAATAAAAATAATACTAAAATACTTGCGCCCAGTGAAAAGAAATTCGGTACAATCATTCGAGATGCATATTCAGCAAACCCAATACCGAAAAAGTCAGCTGACACAATGTTTACTAAGTTACTGACTACTAAGGGTAACGAAGTTGTATCAGCGATAAACCCACTCGCAATGATAAAAGGAAAAATCATTTTTTCTTCAAAATTCAAGTTTCGAACCATGGCCAGTACGATTGGCGTTAAGATCAGTGCAGCCCCATCATTTGCAAAAAAGGCTGCCACTATTGCCCCCAAGATACTTACATACACAAACATGCGTAACCCGTTTCCTTTAGCTGCTCTTGCCATATGAAGGGCAGACCATTCAAAGAATCCAATTTCATCTAATATCAAAGAAATAATGATAATAGCGATGAACGCGAGTGTCGCATTCCATACAATTCCTGTAACGTCTATTACATCCTGAAAATCAACCACACCGACTAACAACGCAAGTATTGCACCGCCAATTGCAGACCATCCAATGGATAAGTTTTTAGGCTGCCAAATAACGAAAATCAGTGTGACAAGGAAAATCAAGAATGCTAATACTCCTGATGTCATCTAATCCCCTCACTATTCACAAATAATTCTTAATCCCTGCTTCTCTAACTCAATAATTCGTTCATCCTGATTAGGAATGAACGCTAGAATTTGCTGTACCAATTCATACACATCACTGTTCTGATTTAAAGAATAAAAAATCCATTGTCCTTTTCGAGTCTCTCTTACCAAACCAACATCTTTTAGCTTGCGAAGATGCTGACTAATAGCGGATTGACTTATTTTAAATATTTCAACAAACTCACAAACACAGCATTCGTTTTTTTGTAAAAGCTTCATCATGGATAATCTTGTTTTATCCCCTAACAGCTTCAGAACCATGCCAGCTTTATCAAGTTCAACTTGAGTGGATTTCACTGTCATCTGTTATCTCACCTCGATTTGATGATATCGTAAAACTTTATTATTATTTGCTTATATACTTATCAACGTCAAATACCATATCATTATATACTTATATGGTCAACTGCTTAAACATCTTAAATTAAGTTGTTATTGTCACAACGCAAAAACCGTGCCAACCCATTCCTTCGCTTTCCGCGGACGAACGTTCGAGCCTCCTCGTGCAGAAGACCGCTGCACTGCTGGGTCTCTCTCGAACGTTTTTCCGAGGGAGTATTCGGAATGGTCCGGCACTTTATTTCCATCCTCTTCACGACTATTCAATAGAAAAATCAGGAGACAATTATCTTACTTAAGTTTGAAATTCAACACTCTGAAAAAAGACATCCTCTCAAAAAAAAGAGGATGTCTTTTCCTTATCAATCTACAAAATAAGCGTAATATAAGCACTTCACTGCCTGATCAACTGTTGCACCGTCTACACCAAACATCATGCTTACTTCAGATGATCCTTGGTTAATCATTTTAATGTTGGCTCCGGATTTTGCAAGTGCCTGTGTTGCTTTAGAGGCAATCCCCACCGTGTGCTTCATGCCTTCACCAACAACCATAATCATCGCTAAATCACGCTCAATATACACATCATCCACTAATAGCTCCTGACGAATCCGGTCAAGAACTCTCTCTTCCTTCCCATTGTATAGCTGGTGGGATCTTACAATGATTGACATATTATCGATTCCAGAAGGAGTGTGTTCATAAGAAATATGCTCGTCTTCCAAAATCTCCAAAAGACGCCGCCCAAATCCGAGCTCCCGGTTCATTAAATACTTTGTAATATTGACACTGCAAAATCCGTTATCACTGGCAATTCCTACAACAGGCTGATCATTTATTTGACGTTCCAGCACAATGCGTGTACCTGGAGCTTCAGGATGATTGGTATTTTTCACACAAACAGGAATACCTTTTTGAAAAACAGGCTGTAAGGCTTCATCATGAAAAACGGAGAACCCTGAATAAGAAAGCTCGCGCATTTCACGGTATGTCAGCTCCTTCAGCTCATGCGGCTTGTCTACCAATGTTGGATTGACGCAATAAATAGAATCTACATCCGTAAAGTTTTCATACTCAGTGGCATCCAGTCCCGCTGCAATGATGGATCCGGTAATATCCGAGCCGCCGCGAGGAAACGTCACAATATGCCCCTGGTGGGAATAGCCGAAGAATCCTGGAATCACTAATAGGCCATCCCTTTCACGCAATTTAGCAATGTTTTCGTATGCTTCAGGCAAAATTTGTGCATTTCCTGGCTCGTCTGTCACAAGCATACCTGCTTCCTTTGGAGATATATAGGCTGCCTTGTGACCAAGGGCATTGAAATACGCTGTCATCACTTTCGCATTGTTATTTTCACCACTCGCCTTTAAGGCATCCAATAAACGCTCGTAATCCCGCCTGTATAGGGAGATGGATTCTTTTATATTCCCTTCAATTTCAGTAAGAAGCTGGCGATCTAATGAAAGCTCCTCAATAACTTCTTTATATCGATTCAGGACCGCTGTCAGCGCATCCTGATCATAGCCATTCTCATTCACACTATTTGCAAGCGTGATAAGCAAGTCTGTTGTTTTGATGTCTTCTTTAAATCGTTTACCCGGCGCTGAAACGATTACAGCCTTTCTCTCAGGATCCGCCAAAACGATTTTTGCTACCTTTTCAAATTGTGTGGCACTTGCCACTGAACTGCCGCCAAACTTTACTACTTTCATACCATTAAACTCCCTTTCACTGCTGAGTGTCCGTACACAGAAAACAAATGTATTTATGAGAAAGAATTTTAATGACTAGTATACTAGAGTAATGAGTCCCTGTCATCCTCTCAACACTAATTTTCTTAATAGTTACTCAACAATTTACCAGAAAATTATATAAAATCAAACACATTTTAAATATTCCATTAGATTTAAAGATTTTTTTTCAAAAATGCGGGTAAAGAACATTATCAATACAAAAGGTGGCGATTTTAATGGGAAAAGTATTATTAACGGGGGCTGCTGGCGGGCTTGGAACCATTTTAACTAAGGCGCTGTCCGACCAGTTCGATTTAGTCTTAACAAACCGGAGTAAGAATGAGGAACTACCAGAAAATATTCCATTTATTGAAGCAGATTTAAATGATTTTGACGCTATTTTAAACATCATGGAGGAGTATGATATTGAGACGGTGCTCCACTTTGGCGGCTTACCAGTTGAACATGAATTTGAAGAAATTCTCGATGCCAATATTCGCGGAACTTATCATATATATGAAGCAGCAAGACGCACAGGTGTTAAACGAGTCGTTTATGCGAGCAGTATTCACGCGGTAGGTTTTCTTAAAGCCACAGATCGACCGTATGATATTCATTCAGAAACAAGACCTGATACGTTCTATGGATTAAGTAAGGTGTACGGTGAAAATCTTGGAAAGCTTTATGCAGATAAATTCGGTCTTGAAGTGATCAATGTACGTATTTGTGATGCGGAAGAAAAGCCTACTTCACGAGGCCAATTATATAATTGGCTGAGCTACAATGATCTGATTCAGCTCTTTCAAAAATCAATCACAGCAACAATTGACTCGGTTGTAACGATATACGGAATTTCAAACAATACTCGGTCGTTTTTTACAGTTGAGCCTGACAATCCTTTAGGCTATGCTCCCCAGGATAATGCAGAGGATTATGAAAAAGAAATCCCCGACGAGTTCGATCACGAAAATGATCGATTATACGTCGGAGGTCATGATTTTGTTAAAAAAGATGCCGTGGGTTAACGCGAAATCAGCTTAATGCAGATACCAGCAGGATCGGTAACAAAAAAGGCGCCGTCATGCTCATTTACTTCGTATTTTGCCTGACGCAATATCTCTACACGGGTAGCAAGCTCCTGTCCATCCGGAAGAACAATCGTGTACACTTTCAGTCCTGTTGCATGAGCAGATGCGGCAGGAGCCCCTATACCCGCCCAAATGTTTAAACCGATATGGTGGTGGTAGCCACCCGCCGCAATAAATAAAGCCCGGAACGATGGATAGTCTCCCACCGGTTCGAAGCCCAAGAGATGGCAATAAAACTCTCTTGCAGATTCGAGATCCTTTGTATGAAGGTGAATATGTCCGATCGTTGTCCCTTCAGGAAGCCCCTGCCACTCTTCTTCTCCAGCTTCTGCAAGTAAATCTTCAATGTTTAAAGGATCTGTTGCCATTACGTAGTTTCCGCTTTGATCTTTTTCCCATCCACTTTTTGGACGATCACGATAAATCTCGATTCCGTTGCCATCTGGGTCCGATAAGTAAAGCGCTTCACTCACTAAATGATCACTCTGCCCAATGCGAATCCCCCGCTTGCTCAAATGACGGAGCGCCAAGCTAAGTGACTTTCGATCAGGCAGCAAAATCGCATAATGATACAGACCAGCAGTAGATCTTGGCGGTAATATGATGGCATCTGGATGCTCTTCAAGCTCAATCAGCACCGTTTTTCCATCTGCAGTTAGTGCAGCATGCCCTTCTGACTGCTCAAGCACCTCAAAGCCAATCACTTCCTTGTAAAAGGTAATGGATCTTGCTAAGTTTTTAATTATTAACGTGACGGTTCCAAGTTCGGTTTGTGGATGAATTACCTGTGTCATTTTATTCCTCCTCGATCTGGAAGATTCTCAAAAACAATTGAACTTCTCATAAATGTAATCCAACGCTAATGGTTTGATCAGGGAATCATTCAGCTTCATTTACGATCACGATCGTTCAAGATGATTTTTTTCAACCATTTTTCAGAATGCAAACAATATCGTTCCGAGCCAAAATAAAAAGCGTTCCCCCACTATAAGGAACACCTCATTTTGTTTCCTCTTTGCATAAAAGCCTTCTTTTATTGAACAGTCAAATAGAACGACGAGCCATCTTCTGCGTACTCTCCTTTAATCTCACCGATCTCATCAATAAAGAGCATTCCATGATGGAAGACCGGCTTCCATTTTAAATTCACATGGAGCTCCTTCACATCTAGCATATTATTGTCAAACCGCACTAACGCAGGCTGATGAATTAAATAGTCTTTACCGTTAATGCTGATTTCAATGAAGTATTGATGTAAAACTTGATCCTCTATGCAAATCATATTTATCGGATCAAAAAAAGTGGCGCGCATATTGCCTTCTATGATTAATTGAAAACTTCCATTCTGATAAAACTCTGCAAATTTTTTATGTTTTTCAAGTTTTCCTGCTTCATAAATCAGTTCTGCTTCCGGCAAAATTGATAAATCCAACCCAATTACTTCTTTAACTTCAAGTCCAATTGCCTGCATAAAAAAATCGCTTAATGAATGATGTGAGTGCATAAATGCCACCTCCCACCCTGGGGCCATTTCCTCAAGAATCAGACATAAAAAAAGCCCCGAGCTATAGCAACTTCTACGGTGATGCAGGTTCAACCCTGAATAATCAAAAAAAGCCTCGCGATAAGGCTTTAACACCTCGAGAAGAGGACTGCTGCTAACCTGTTGATACGCCTTTACCTCCGCAAACCATGCTGGTCCTTCAAATGTCTCAACGAAAAACTCATATTCAATAACATCATCTAACAGGCCCTTTCTCTGCTCACGATAGCTCAAAAATGTTTGCAGGAGTTCACGTTTCTTGTTGGGGTCTTTTTCCATATAGGCATTATAGAGATTGGACCTTTCCTTCAATCGCAAATTTATATTTTTGAGACAAAGCGGATAGCGCACACCTTGTAGTTCATCTGGGAATCTCTTATCATTCATCATTGATTGATAGCCATGGAACAGCTCATGAACTAATATTGAATAAATATGATTCGGGCAATCATATTTATCAACATTTACAATTGCAGTTGGATAATCTTTATACAGGATCAACGTATCTCCTACAAATTGCTTCTCCCTGTCAAATGAGTAAAAGCTTTCCTGATCTGAAACAATCATTGGATGATTAAATAGATACGCCTTCTCCTCATTGTACAAACAAAAGGCAACCGGTTTAAAACCAGGCCAGATCAACTGCCATTCCGTTTGATCTATTCTTTTTAAAACCTCATTGCATGTTTCAAGGATCGTCACGACTAAGTCACCACCTTTTCTAGTTAATTAATTGGCTTCGAAGGTATCAGTGAAAATTAATCCTCATCTTTAACCTCCACACTTTCAGGGATCGGCTCATTTTTCCACTCTTCCAGCTGCATTTTTGCCTTTTCTACCTGCTTTAAATGATCGTTAAATTGATCTTTATTAATTAAATATTGCTCTCCATCATAGACAGAACGAATTCGTTTTTGCTGTACAAGCTGGGCAATGGTTGATTCAGGTAAGGATAAATATTCTGCTGTTTCTTTTATGGTTAAATACATATTCTCTTTACATCCTTCTTATGTCTTAATTTATTTTCATTATATAGGTAATTATACTCTTTTTATAATAAAACTGCACTGAATAATGCAGTTTATTCCACACGGTAAATTTTTCATGTGATCTTTGTAAGCAATCACATAGAAAGCCGCCGAGTACCTTCACTCGACAGCTCTTGGTGATCTTTAATTCACTTATTACTACGGACCGTTTCACCATGGAGCAAAACACGCAGATTGTCTGCATTAAGCCCTCTTTTTTGCCAATCCTCATATAACCGATCAAGCGCTTCCTTCGGAGTATCGTCTGCAAGCCGGAAAGAACCGTAATGCATGGGAATCATGGTATCTGCATTTGTATCAAGAAATGCTTGAATCGCTTCTTCCGGCGTCGTATGCTGTGAAGACATGAACCACTCCGGCTCATACGCTCCAATAGGCAAAAGTGCATAGCCAATTTCAAAACGCTGACCAATGTCTTGAAAACCACTAAAATAGCCGCTGTCTCCAGCAAAATAAATCGCTTTTTCATCCTTTGGCTGTAGCACCCATCCGCCCCAATGCGAACGATTCGTGTCAAAGAGCGCGCGCCTTGTCCAATGTTGGGCTGGTACAAAGGAAATTTCAATGGAAGACACCTGCTGCTTTTCCCACCAGCGAAGCTCAATCACACGCTTAAAGCCTCTTCTTTTGAGCATCCTCTTCATACCCTCCGGCACTAAAAAAAGGGGGGGGCCTGCAAGCTTATTTAACGTAGGCATATCTAAATGATCATAGTGGCCATGTGAAATAAGCACAACATCTATCTGAGGCAGCTCGCCCAAAGCAAGACCTGGCTTTGCCAGCCTTCGATCAAATCCCATTTTCTCGGCCCAAACCGGATCACACAGGATATTCACTCCATCCACTTGAAGTAAAAAGGACGCATGTCCGATCCAAGTGATCGTTGTTTCTAACCGATTTTGCTGTAAAAATGAAAGCTGCTTTTCTTCCTCTTGCGGAACCTGATACGAAAGATCCTTTTCCTTTGAAGCACGCTCCTTGCGCCAAGCAAGCAGTTCGCTAAATGTTTTTAAGGTTGAAACGTTATCAAGATTTGTATATTTTCTTCCCATCACTGCACCTTCCCATTTCTTAACATTCTTAAGCTTGTTCTAACCAATTCAACGGTTTCTTCTATATATTTGTAATAAGGCGTTCGCGAAAATGAAGAGACGTTTAGTAAAGCCTGCTCTGCATACTAAATAATAATAACCATTCATTTCGATGCCAGATTTTTCAGCTAAATATTCGATTTCGTCAAGAAGGGCACCGTTTTGTCATGATTTCCTGTACGATTGTTATTATAATGCGCTGCGATAAATAGAGCATAACCATATGATGCATCATTATCGCTAAAGAGGGCAAATGGCTCAGATTTATTGTACAGTTATTTATACGATCGGATTTCACCAGAATGGATTGTTATTACATCCTCTGTCCTTCTTTTACTTATTAGGCTATACGGACCTGGCCCATCTAGAGTGAATGAACCAAATCATTATGAGGTGAAAAAACGATTCGGATGCCGTGACGAACAGGGTAACAATCGGGTAATTTTTTTAATAGTCTTAGTATCTTAACGAGAGGACAAGTACTTCTTTTTTGTATCGTGCAACGATCTACTTTACAATAATATTGTGCTAGGTTAAGAAGGAGAGGAATACAACACATGGAAAAAATAGACGGATTTATCACCAGCTGGCTGAGCCATCGCAAAGCATTGCTTGAATTACTGAATACCGTGGACAATGAGTATTTGCATTACAAACCTTGGGATAACGCGATGTCGCTATCTGAGCTTGTACTGCATATCTCAGGTGCAATGGGAATGTTTGTAAATACGGTAAAAAGCGGCGTATTTACACCTCCTCCAGCTCCAAAGTCGTTTGAAACGGTCGAAGACCTGAGAACGATTCTTCAAGCGGAGACAGAGCAAACAATCACTGAGCTGGAATCACTTACTGAAGAACAGCTGGAGCAGCTTGTAGACTTCCATGGCACAAAAATGCCGGGAATCGCATTGCTTGAAGGTGCCAAGGACCATGAAATTCATCATAAAGGACAATTGTTCACCTATGCTCGTTTAACCGGTGCAAAAGAGCTGCCGTTTTTTGTAAGCAGCGCAAAATGAAAAGAAGGAGCGGTCCCTAACGTACAGGACAGCTCCTTCTTTTCTATAGATTTCCTTCGTTATTCACGGCCTCAAGCAATAAATCCGCTAGGTGTACAGCTCGAACACTATCCTCCATGCCTTCACGCTGTATGCCCAGCTTCATTTGCAGCAGGCAGCCAGGATTCGCCGTAACGATTGTGTGAGCATGCGTTGCTTTCACCTTGCTCATTTTATAATCAAGGATTTGCATCGACATTTCCTGCTCCGTGATGTTGTAAATCCCAGCTGAGCCGCAGCACTGATCGGCTTGTTCCATTTCTCTAAATGTTATTCCCTCAATTGCATGAATCAATCTTCTCGGTGCACCGGACGTTTTCATCACATTGCGCAAGTGGCAGGAATCCTGATACGTAATCACTTGATTTGACAGTGAAAGCTCTTTATCTATGAAATTCTGCTCTACTAAAATTTCAGAGAAATCCTTCACCTTTCTTGAAAATACTGCTGCACGTTCCTTCCACTCTGGGTCGTCTTTCAATAAATGATCATATTCAACGAGGATGGCGCCACAGCCCCCTGCATTTAAAATGATGTCATCTACTTCCAATGCTTCAAATGCTTCAATATTTTGTTTTGCCAAACGCTTAGCTGTATTTTTTTCTCCCCCATGTGCATGCAATGCACCACAGCAGCCTTGCTGCTGTGGGATTAAGATTTCACAGCCGGCCTTTTGCAAAAGCTGGATGGTCGCATTGTTTGTTTGATTAAACATCGTATCCATTAAACAGCCTGTGAAGAAGGCTACCTTTCTTACTGCTGTGCCTTCTGCTGGAAGTGAAGCTGGACGATCTTTCATTTCTTTTCTGCTAGGAACATTAGGAAGAATTTTTTCCATCTGTGCCAGGTTCCCAGGGAGCACCTTTAGCACCTGGCTCTTTTGTACAGCCTTTTGCACACCGCTTTTTTGATAGAATGATAGGAAATAATGGACCCGCTTCATTCGTTTTTTATGAGGGAACAGCTCATCAAACACAACACGTCTTAGCACGCGTACTGGCCATGTATGCTTCTTTTTCTGCTGAATAATATCACGTGCTTCCTCTAGCAAATGTCCATACTTTACACCAGATGGACAAACCGGTTCACAGGCACGGCAGCCAAGACAAAGATTTAATTGCTTTTCAACCGATTCATCAGGCTCGATGATTCCATCAACGACCCCTTTCATCAAGGCAATTCTTCCTCTTGGAGATGCGGCTTCATACTGATCCGTTTGTCCGTAGGTTGGACACGATGGTAAACAAAACCCGCATCTCATACAGTTCATGAGCTCATCGTAGTCTAATCGTTCTTTGAACCCCTGTTGAATTTCATTCTTTATTTTTTGGTTCATGATTAAAGCACCACCCTCTTACGCGTATCTTTGGCAAAGATTTTCCCAGGGTTCATAATTCCTTTCGGGTCCAAGGCATACTTGATTGCCTTCATTGCTGCTACCCCTTCTTCTCCAATCTTCCAGGCCAAATAAGGTGACTTCATTTCGCCAACGCCATGCTCGCCAGTTATTGTCCCGCCGAGCGAAATGGCTTTTTCAAATATTTCTTCAAAAGCCAGCTCTACCCGGTGCATTTCCTCTGTGTCCCGAGCATCTGTTAAGCAGGTAGGGTGCAAATTTCCGTCTCCAGCGTGACCAAATGTACAGATTCTCAAATCGTATTTTAAAGCAATTTCATTAATTGCTCGTACCATTTCACTAATTTTCGAACGCGGAACCGTCGCATCCTCAAGAATGGTTGTCGGTTTTAGTCTGGCAAGTGCCGATAGCGCAGACCGCCTTGCTGTACTTAACGCTTCTGCTTCTTCTAGAGACTGAGCAATTTTCACAGAAACAGCCTTGCCTTCTCGACAAATCGCAGAAATCACTTTAATATCGCGTTCAACTACTTCAGGCGGACCATCCTGCTCTATTAATAAGACAGCGTTTACATCTGTCGGTAAGCCTACCCTTGCAAAATCCTCCACCACTTTACATGTTGGCTGATCAAGAAATTCAAGTGTTGCAGGAATGATTTTATTGGCTATGATGGCCGAAACGGTTTTGGCTGCTGCGTCCATATCCTGAAAAAGAGCCAACAATGTTTTCTTTGTTTCAGGAATTGGGATCAGCTTTAAAATTGCTTCTGTAACCACGCCAAGTGTTCCTTCAGAACCTACAAATAAATTGTTTAAATCATATCCCGCTACATCCTTTGCCAGCTTTCCGCCCGTCCGCAAGACGTCTCCATTTGATAAAACAATCTCAAGCCCAAGGACATAATCCTTCGTCACGCCATATTTCAGCCCACGCAAGCCCCCCGAGCATTCATTGATATTGCCGCCAATGGTTGATATTTTCATTGAACTCGGATCCGGTGGATAAAATAACCCTTTTGCTTCAACGGCTTTAATCAAATCAAGCGTGATGACACCGGGCTGAACGGTAACCGTTAAATTATCTTCATCGATCTCTAAGATTTTGTTCATACGGTTGAAGGTAAGAACGATTCCACCTTCAGTCGGGCATGTGCCTGCGCTTAAATTCGTTCCAGAGCCCCTTGGTACAATGGGAACTCCTGCTTCACTGCATATTTTTAAGATTGATTGAATTTGATTTTTATTTTCAGGCATAATCACTGCATCTGGTAAGGATTGAAAGTTTGGTGTTGCATCGTAGGAATAGACAAGCTTCGCTTCATTTGAATCATTGAAGTTCTGTTTTCCTACAATCCCAATTAATTGGTCTCTTATGGATGGATCCAGCATTGAGAACTCTCCCCTCTTTCTCTTTGTATCTATTATAAAGAGAAAATAGCTGCATAACTATGGATGAAAATACAAAAGTTAGCGTTTTCATATCGTATTTTTTGTGTGATTATCTCAACTCTAAAAAGCAAAGCGCGATATAAAACAAGGTGATCCCTTCTGCTTTTTTTGGATCAATTCCTGTCAGATCCTTAATTTGTTTCAGACGATAATGCAGCGTGTTTATATGTACATGGAGGTCATCCGCTGTTTTTTTAAGTGATTGGTTATTTAAAAAATATACCTTTAGCGTTTCTAATAATTCATAATCATGACGGATGGCTAAGAGCACGCGATCCGTAAATTCATCACGTGTAGGCTGTGTCACCTCTTCCAGCACAATATCAAGAATTAGTTCCTCGTAAAAAACAATTTTATGTGATTTAACTGCTACTTTAAGTGCCTTTTCAGCCTCTTGGTAAGATCTATATACATTATGGTGTTCGATTGATTTGCCAACGCCTATTGCCAACCCAGCTTGGTACTGATTTTTAAAATACTGTTGACATCTCTCTAATTCGAAAGATAAATTTTTCAACGATGGACGATTCCCTGCATCTAAAAAAAGGATAAATCGGCCATGCCCCCAGCGTACAATAAAATCATTTTTATTCTTCGGAAATTTCTTTTCAAACCAGGAGATCATTTGCCCTTGTATATGCTGCTGTTCTTCCGTTGAAAGTGTAAGATCAAATTGAAAAAACACACATAGATAGAGAGTATCGATATGTATACCAAGAATATGCCCTCGATTAATAAATTCTTGATCTACTTTATTGGTGTAAATCCACTCATAGAAAAAAGATTCCAGCCCTCTTGTTTCCCATTCCTTTTTCTCGATATGACTGGCCTCTCTTATGATGAGCTCAGTCATTCTCCTGATGATCTCTGCAAAGGGCTCTACATCCACTGGAATCCCCGTGATTCCGATCACGCCAATCACTTCATTTTCAAATGTGATCGGCAGATTTATCCCAGGCTTTACTCCCTCAAGCTTTTCTGCTTTTTCTTTCGTAATGTACAACTTCTGCTTTGTTTTCATGACGATCGTTGCTCCTTCATGGAAGGTTCCAATCCTGCCTTCATCCGTAGAAGCAATAATGATGCCGCGTTCGTCTACGACAATAATATTTTCAGTCATAACCAGCTGTACTTCTTTTATAATTTTTTTAGAAAGTTCAGGAACAAGCTGCAAAAAGAATCACACCTCACATTAAGAGATAATAAACAAATGATAAAAAAGACTGTGAGATCATTTATCACCTCACAGTCTTTAATCATTATTTTAAGCTTTTGCTTCTTCTTTTACATTTAAAATTTTAAAGAATTCTTTCATAAATCCAGGCAGATCCGGCCAAGCATGTCCAGTTACAAGATTTCCATCTACATGCAAATGTTCTTCAATATAGATAGCCCCAGCTGCTTCAATTTCAGGACGGCATGCGATGTAAGCAGTCATTTCACGTCCTTTAATGTATTCACGAACCGGCGTAAGTACCTGCTGTCCGTGACAGATGACGCCAAGCGGCTTATCCTCTTTTAGGAAATGAGCCGTAATTTCCTGTACCTTTGGATTCATACGAATATATTCTGGCGCTCGTCCGCCAGGAATAATCAGCCCGTCAAAGTCTGCAGGGTCAATATCATCAACGGAAGCATGTGAATCAATTTTATAGCCCCACATTTCTGTGATGGTTTCCATTTCAGGAAGGAAATCATGGACAACCGTTTGAAGCTTCTTTTTTACAGGTGAAGCGATTGTACAGCTAATGTCTTCTTCCAGACAGCGATAATAAGGATAAAAAACCTCCAAAGCCTCTACAGCATCACCAGTTACAATAAGTACATTTTTAGTCATAGTTGATCACCTATCCTTTTTGAATTTATTTCAAGAATACACATGTATTCATGAATCACAGCTATCTTTTTAATGCAACAGTCTCATTCGTTGAAGGCAAATCGTAGCGGGCTTCCAGTAAGCCTCTGCAATAATGCCCATTAAACTCCATGCTTAATCTGGTCCTTCTTGCACCTAACAAATAATCATCAAAACCTTCTATACTTATCACTTCCTCTTCAGGCGTTGTAATGGCATAAGCACTTGAGTGGTTTAGGCTCTCTTTTTTCTCAAGATATCGCTCTTTAAGTGATTGCCCCTCTGCTGAAAGAGGTAGTGCTAATAAACCTTGCACCGGCATTGAGATGATCTCGCTTTTAGATATTCCTGTTTTAATCAAATGTTTGATTAGTTTTTCCTGTCTTGCATAATACGCTTTAATTTGGAACGTTCTGCGTAATTCATCAAGATCGCGGTCTTGATCAGATAACCCGCTGAACGATTCGCTAAACCGTTTTCCCTCTGAAGCTCCCTGATTGATTTCATCAGATGCACAGTGATCAACCAAATTCACTTTAACTTGATTCACCCATGGCAATTCAGACACATATTTTTGAATATCCTCTGCCATGATATAAGCGAAGTTAGGAGAGCACCAATATGTTGGCAGTCTGAAAATGACTTCAACTTCATTGTTTTGAATATTGATATGGTCAATAAAACCCAATTCCGTTAAAGGCTGATCTAATTCAGGATCGTACACTTTATCAAGCATTTCATAAACCTGTTTTTCTTTGTTTATCAAACCTGACGCACCTCCCCATGAGTGGACGAAAGTCATTCCGCTAAAGAACTTTTAGTAGGCAGCCACATTGCGTGTTGAAAGCTCGCAGTCTTTTAGCTTCTCTTTTTGTGCTTCGATATCGATGTTGTAAAGTCTAGCTGCATTTTCTCCGAGTATCTTCTTTTTCACATTCAAATCAAAAGTAACGCCCGTTTCCTGCTGAATATCTTCAGGAAGTTCAAAGTTAACAAATTTCTCAACAATCCACTTCGGTTCCCAAATTGCATAGTCACTTCCAAAAAGAATGCGATCCTCATCCATCCAGTACAGCAATTCGCTAATAATTTCAGCAAAATAGCGCGGACGTGTCTGCAAAAATGAAATGGCTACAGCCAAGCCGCCATACACATTTTTCTCTTGTGTCGCAATCCAGCAGAAATCTTCTAGTCTAGGCAATCCAACATGCTCAACGATGAAGTTTAATTCCGGAAAAGAGCTCGCTGCATCATCAATATCAGCCACATCAAATGCATCACGGTTTAAAGGTGTGACAGTAGGACCTTTATGGATATGAATATTCTTAATTCCTAGCTGCTGGCATTTCTCTAAATAGCGCTGTGCTGCTGGATCAGAAAGCTTGTAGCCTTTTGAGTTCCCAACCCAGTCTGCTGTGTAGAGTTTGACACCTTGCCAATTATATTTTTCTTTATTTTTTTCCAGTTCTTCTAAACCACGATTACCGTGCCGAGGATCAAGCGTACCATTGCAGATAAAACGATTTGGATATTGTTTAGCGATCGCTTCATTTGCATCAAAATCACCAAAGCCGTTTTTATAGAATTCATTTAAAAATACTGGCTGAAAAATCGCCATATCCGCATACCCTTTGACAATAACGTCATTGACTAAAGTTTCGGAATCATATTTTAAAAACTTTTCTTTTGGCCACAGGTACTCTTTCGGACTCAGGTTTTTATGATAATCATAAAAACAGCTGATAAACTGATCCCCGTGAATGTTCAACTGATTTTCTTTACTTCCATCCCAAAGTGCAATATGCGAGTCAATAACAAAAATCTCTTCTCCGCTTTCGGTCTTATACATTCTTTTTCCTCCTTAAAACGTAATAATGAATTTTCGCTTCTTCATGTCTAATATGCTTTATTTAGTAAACGCTTTCATTAATGTTTTTAAAGATTCACCACAACGCTGCAACCGGGATATTTTTGTGAAAATTCTAATTTTTTAAATTATAACAAGGAGGAACCTGGATTGATATATAGATTCATCTAAAATTTAATATGTATCCGCTTTCATTTTTTGTGCTATTGAACAAATATGAACAACGCTTTATATACCTTTATTCGACAGCCTTTTAATTATTCCTCTATTAAGTTCCTTCTTTTATTTATAAAACTAGTCCTCTTATTTATTACCATAGAATAAAATAAGAGGACTTTCTACTGGTATTTTTTCTATTTATTATTCATGCTGTCCAGTTTTGTAAAAAAACACAATAAACTAGCTGACGTTCTTTAATGAGACATATGCTCCCATGTCCGACCGCCATCCTTACTTTTCAGCAATACATGTTCAAATGTGATGGCCCATACCTCTTCTAGATTCGCAGGATTCGCTGAGATATAGCTGACAGCATCCTCATCTAACGCAATGGAACTGAGTTCTTGCTGAGAAGCGGAAGCTAAGTCAAACTCTTGAAAGGTAACACCCTCCTCTTTTACAAGTGAAAACAGCAATGCATCTTCTGTAAAATGAAGCGATGTAATCCCTTCTTCATCTGAGATCTGCGTAAAATTGCTGCCGTAATCCTCTGACAAAAATAGCCCCTCCGGCGAGACAAGCGCCACAACATTTGGTTCTGTTGGATGAGCGGCGATCGCGCGTAAAGATGTTGCCGCTAAACCGTTTAACGGCAGTTCATTCCAGCTATTCCCTTCATTATCTGTATAATATACTCCTGGCGTGAGCTCACTATTGGCTTCACTCAGAACGCCATAAATCACTTTGCCTTTAGCGCTGGCAGCAAGGTAATGGAAGTCTGTTTCTCCATAAAATGCGAGCTGCTCCATGCTTTCTCCAAGATCCGTGCTTTTTACAAGCCCAAGCGGATTTTCAATATCTGAGCCCGGTTCAGGATGCCCACTAGCATAAAATCCTCCTTCAATAGCTGTGAATCCCATATAATCATGTTTATTTCTTGTCGTTTCATACCATTGATTATCCGAAAACTTCACTAACCCGTCGTGAGTTGCTAATAGCAGGTCATCACCAATAAATCCCATACCATGAACATGCTCAATATGGACCTCGTCGTTTTCGGTAAAATAATTTGTTTCCTCTTCTTTTGCAGCACATGCGCCGAGCAGCAATGCACCTGTTATAAGCGCCAAGACTGGTTTCCACTTCATCATTACGTTCCTCCAACTATTTCGTTTAAACCCACTTATATCCGACTCCCCACACGGTTTGCAAATAATCATCCACTGGAAATCCACTGCTTCTCAGTTTTTCACGTATGTTTCGTATATGGGAATCAATCGTGCGGTCATCCGTGATCGAGCCATATCCCCATACGACAGATAACAGCTGCTCACGAGAAAATACGCGGTTTTGATTTTTTAATAATAAGCCAAGCAGCGAAAATTCCTTCGGTGTCAGCAATATTTTTCTCCCGGAAGATGTAAGCTCATGAGAATCCTCGTTCCAGATCAAATCACTGAATATTACCTGCTTGGTTTCAACAGAAGCAGCACGACGCACGACCGCCTGGATTCTTGCTACAAGCTCTTCTTCATCAAACGGTTTAACGATGTAATCATCGGCCCCTAAACGCAGTCCTTTTACAACCTCCTCCTTGTCCCCACGGGCGGTAAGCATAATAACCGGCACCTCAGAGAATACCCGGATTTCCTGACATGTTTCCCAGCCATCCTTTATCGGCATCATCACATCCAGCAAAACCACGTCTATTGACTGCTGCTTTATATAATCCACTGCCTTCTCTCCACATTGACACTTGATGCAGTGGAAGCCGAGCGGTGATAAATAAAGCGATAATAGATCAAGCATTCTTTCCTCATCATCAACGAGCAAAATCGTTTTCATCACAGCTCTCCTTCCAGAATCAACTCAAAAGTGGTGCCCTTTTGAAGATCACTTTGAACATTAATTTTTCCGCCCTGCGCCTCGATCAGCTCTTTAACAATTGAAAGCCCGAGACCGGTGCCGCCCATTTCACGATTTCTCGATTTATCCACTCGAAATAAACGCTCGAAAATATATGGAAGGTCTTCTTTCGGAATGCCAATCCCTTCATCTTTTATGAAAAGATGAACCTTGTCCTCTTTTACAACGGAAATCTTTACTTTTCCGCCCTGATGAGAATATTTTCGTGCATTATCCAATAAATTAAGCAGCACTTGCTCCAATCGTACTGGATCAACCACTGCCTTAATATCGCCCGAGCCGGTAATCACCAGTTCAAGCTGCTTCTTTTGAAAAGCGGGCCGAACCTTGCCTGCTACACGTTCAAGCATTGTCATTAATGGCACCTCATCCAATTGAATGGAAAACTCATGCTGATCAAGCTTGGCTAAATCCAATAAATCCTTTATCAGCTTGCTGAGCTTTTCCGTTTCTTCTTTAATAATGTCTATATACTGTTCTCTCTCTTCATCATTTATATGATTCTTTGAAACAATATCGGAATAGCCTTTTATATACGTTAACGGTGTTCTCAGTTCATGCGAGATACTCGCTAAAAACTCCCTTCGGCTCGTCTGCAGACGATGAAGATCATCTGCGAGCAATTGAATCGCTGCTGACAATTCTCCTAATTCGTCCCTGCTCGCAGCAGGAAGATCCACTGTAAAATCGCCCTTGCTAAGCCTTTTTGTGGCTTCCGTCATTTTAAGAAGCGGACGTGTAAGCGCCCTTGATAAAAAGAACATACTAATAAAAAGAAAGACAAACATAATCAAACTTGAAATAAAAAAGTGCTGGTTCAGCGCTGCAATCAATGCTTGCAGGCGACCTGTGCTTTTAAACATATACACATAGCCAACATCATTATTTTGTCTTACAAAAGGGCTAACCGATGCAATATAGGGCTGCTCTCTCCAATCAGCGGCAATGATTCCCCCATAAAGTCCCATTTCACTGATATCTCTATTCAAAATCTCTTCTATTTCATCATTCGGCTGAACAGAAGAGCTTATCACCCGTTTCTCATCATCCAGGATCATGACATCTGTGGTCGTTTTTGATTCCATCAGTACAATATGGTCCTGTGTCTCCTCATCAAAATGACTTTCAAGTACTTCACTATGGCTATTGCCTCGCTGATACAGGTTGTCCAATTCAGTCTGAACCTGTCCATCAACCATTTTCTCATGAATAACAACAAGCGAAACAAGCAGAATCACAGACATGATCGAAAAATACAACAGGCTTATTTTTATTGAGATTTTATTCACCAAGCTACCCTCTCTCTGTCTTCAGTGTAGCGAATAATTGTGCAGAAATTATGCAGAAACTATGGATCTTTTCAGGACTTTTTATGATTACGTTTAGTGTGCCGGAAGATGGGAAAATGAGCAATAAAATAGTAAAGGAGGAATGATGAATGCAGCTGCAAACACAATATGAAAAATGTATCGAAGCTTGTTTAGAATGTTTAGAGGCATGTAATTACTGTTTTAGGTCTTGTCTGGAGGAAGAAGATGTATCAATGATGACGGGGTGCATTCGCTTGGACCGTGAATGTGCAGATGCTTGCCAGCTGGCGATTACGGCAATGCAAACAAATAGTCCTCACGTAAAAGAAATTTGCCAGCTCGTCGCAACGATATGTGCTGCTTGTGCTGATGAATGTGCCAAGCATGATCACGAGCACTGCAAGCAGTGCGCAGAAGCATGCAGAAATTGTGCTGAAGCGTGTGAAGAAATGGTCGCTTCTTTAAATTAATGGCTTTGTTAAACGTGCCAGTTGATTTCCGCTTCAGGCACTCGCTCCAATCAACACCGTGCAAAAATCAACAATGGACTTTCACATAGCTAAATTATCTGGGTTAGAAAACCATAAAGAAAAGATTGTTAACCCGTCTTTTCTTTATGGTTTTTTACTTTGTATAGGCTCGTTTTGTTAAATCGCTTAGACGGTCGCTCTTCGCTAAGCGAGTCACTAAGAGAAGCCCGATCGCTGCACCCGTCACACTGCTGACGAAGAATGGAGGCAAGAAGAAAAACGCGCCAACTGAGGTCCCCATCAGGATACTTGCATATGGAACCGCAAAAAATGGTGCAATAAGGCCTGTCCCAATGACTTCACCAACCGAGGCCATATAGTACCGTTTTGTTTTACTGAAAAATAATCCCGCTAACAGTGCCCCAATCATTCCCCCCGGAAACGCGAGCAGTGACCCGGTTCCCGTTAAAATCCGTACAAGACCCGTCACAAAGGCGATGATGATAGCGGGAATCGGACCGAGCATAACCGCTGCAATCACATTTACCGCGTGCTGAATTGGATAGGCTCTTGCCACTCCTGCAGGAAACCAAACAAAGGCTGCACCTACTACTGCAATCGCTATAAACAGTGCCATTAAAGTTAATAATCGGGTGTTTTGCATGTTCTCTCTCCCCTCAAGCCATCTAAATCTTTACCTATTCTGTATGGTTCTGTAAGTATGGTAACATAAGAGAGAGATACATTGAATACAGCTCTTCACTTTTGAAAGGGGGACGTTGCTTGATTAAGTCCGTTATTTTTGATCTTGACGGGACTCTGCTTGACCGGGATAAATCTGTCATCTTTTTTCTTGAACGACAGTATGAGCGTCTTCACCCCTGGCTAAAATCCATTCCTAAAGAAAGCTATATTGCACGATTTATTGAGTTAGAGGATCATGGATATGTTTGGAAAGCTAAAGTCTATACCCAGATGGTTGATGAATTTGGCATTCAAGGCTGTACAAGCGAACTGCTGCTTCAAGACTATTTGGATCATTTTCAGGCGAGCTGCATCGCTTTTCCAGGAATGGTTTCTACTCTTCAATCGCTTAGAGAAAAAGGCTTTAAGCTCGGTATGATCACAAATGGCCTGGAAATCATGCAAACGCGTTCTATACGAGGCTTAGGAATCGAACCGTTTTTTGAGGAAATTCTCATTTCGGAAAAAGAAGGCTGTGCCAAACCCAATCCGATCATCTTTCAAAGAGCACTCGAACGGCTAAATGTAAAGACAGAAGAAGCTGTCTATGTCGGCGATCATCCGGTAAATGATATCGAAGCGGCTCAACTTGTTGGCATGAAGGCTGTTTGGAAGAAGCATTCTTTTAGCCAAAATGTAAAGGCGGATGCGGAAATTGACGAGCTGGAAGAGCTGTTTGGGATTTTAGAACGTTTTTAGTGCATAACAGAGTGCGGTTTTTTTAAAAGCAGGAGGGTACATAATAGAGTGGATGAATTAATTCAAAAAGGCGGCCACTTTTTAAGCTGGCCGCCTTTTAATTTACTTTTAATTTACAAGATACATTACTTCACCGATCCAATCGCACGATTTCCGCATCTGCGTTCTCTTTCCCCTGAATTAAATCGCTTAAAATCTGAGCTCCCAGCATACTATAGACTGTGCCATTACCGCCAAAGCCAAGACAGTAATAAATCTTTTCATTGTCGGGGTGCTGACCTATAAACGGCAAACCGTCATCTGATTCTCCGAAACTCGCTGACCACGTATGAGAAACCTCCAGCTCGTATTTGGGAAAATGCTCCTTGACCCTCTGAAGAAGCTGCTCTCCACGTTCCTTAATAATTTCTTTATTGACTGGTGCTTCCATTTTATCTTCATCCAAACCGCCTGCTATGATCCGACCATCTTCTGTCGTTCTCATATAGAAGTAAGGGCGTTTTGTTTCCCAAACGAGCGCTCGGTATGCCCAGTTCGTAAGATCAATTACAGGAGTAGTCGCGATGGCATAGGTTCGGTTAAGCTCCGCACCTAATTTTTCCGCAAACGGGATGGTTTCGTAGCCTGTTGAGTAGATGACCTTTTTTGCAGCAATCCTGCCTTTATCTGTTGAAAAATAAATATATTCTTTATCAATCCCTGCTTCTTTCACGCTTGTATTCTCATAAATTTCAACATTTCTCGTATGCACCAAGTTCATTAACCCATGGATATATTGAAAAGGATTTACATCCGCATCCCCATGGGTTAGAAGGGCGGCTGGCTTTTCGAAGGAAAAGAGTTCTTTAATTCGATCTTTTTCTAAATACTCTACTTCGAATCCATGTTTTTTTAATGCTTCGTACTCTTTTCTTAGCTTTGACACATCATTGTCATCGCTGGCATAGTAAAGACTGGGACGGCGCGCAAAATATGCTGGCATTGAAAATGTTCCAGCTGTTTTTTGGAGGTCTTCCACCGCCTGCAAGCACAGCTTATAAAAACGGACCGCCTTCTCTTCACCAAGCTCCTCTATAAATTCATGGAGCATTTTATCATTGGAATACTGTAATAGCCCTGTATTAGCTGATGAACTCCCGCCTCCAACCGTTCGTTTTTCCACGAGTACGGTTTTTAACGGGGTGTGTGACAGCGCTTCTGCACAAAGAGCTCCGGCCATGCCTCCTCCAACAATTAAAACATCACATGTAAGATCCTGTTCAAGAGCAGGATAGGATGGTACTTCATCCACTGTTTCCGGCCAATATAATTCGCCTCTATGTAAACTCAAATCCATGAAAGATCCCTCCCTGACTAGTGACAGAACTATACCCAACTTGCAGCAAAAGGTAAACCCTAGGGAGCCTATTATTCAGCTCATGCTGCAATCTTATTCTTTTTGTTTAAAGGATATTTTTTCTCAGATTGAGAATAATAGGACCCTTCGCAGTAATGTTCATCTCTGGTATAATCAGCAAGTAATTTGATTCATTTCATTTTACCTATCTCTTTTCTTGAAGGTGATCAATTATGAGAATGAATCTCAGAACCTATTGGAGTTTGATTTTTGCTGCGTTTATCATACTTTTTGCACTGCTCCTGAGTATCGGCATTACACAACTAGCCACAGATGAGTTAAAAAATGAAAAAGGAAACACTCTTTCAAGCACTGCTTTTCAAATGAGTGATAAATTAGATCGCTACATGTGGTCCCGCTATAGCGAAGTGAATATTGTAAGTAATTTAAATACAATAGACATGGCTCGCACCTCGAGCGAAACACAACAATTGCTAGACGAATTCACTGACACCATCAGCGCCTTTTCATGGGTCGGAATTACAAATACAGAAGGAATTGTTCAGGCTTCTTCTGATGGGATTTTGGAAGGAGAAGACATTTCAGAGCTCTCGTTATTTAAAGGAGCACTGGACGGAGCATTTATTGGGGATGTTCATGGGACATTATTACTGTCAAACCTTTTGCCGAATCCTACCGGCGAACCGATGAAGTTTGTTGATATCAGTACGCCTCTATATAACGAAAATAATGAATTTACAGGCGTATTTGCGACTCATTTAAGCTGGAAATGGGCAGAAGAAGTACAAAACTCTATTCTTAATTCTTTATCGAATGAAGCAAATGATCAAGTCGAGGTCTTTGTGATCAGCTCAGAAGGAAATACTGTACTTCTCGGTCCTGAGGATATGATTGGAGAAAGTATTTCACTTGAAAGCGTTGAACAGGCTCGTACTGGAAAACACGGATATATGCTCGAAACATGGCCGGACGGTGAGAATTATTTAACCGGCTATTCTTTCGGTGCTGGATACCAGGATTATCCTGGTCTAAAGTGGATCGTTTTAGTTCGTCAGCCTGAGTCCGCTGCCTTTGCGTCCGCTTTGGAATTGCGTCAGTTTATTTTAATAGCAGGAGGTATTTCTGCTATTATTTTCGCTTTGGGTGGATGGATCATAGCTGGCAGGATTTCAAAACCGCTCCATCAAATTTCCAAGACGGCTCAACGGCTAAGAAGCGGTGAAAACCTTGAAATCCCAAAATATAAAGGAATAAAGGACATTGAAGAACTATCATCCTCATTACAGGACTTAATTACTACATTAGGAAAAACAGAATCAAATCTGATCAAAATGAAAGGGATCGCTTACCACGATCATCTCACTGGACTTGCAAATCGAATTGCCCTTGAGCTGTATACAGGTCGATATATTGAGGCAGCCAAAAAAAATAATGAAACACTCACCTTTTTATATCTTGATCTAGATGGCTTTAAAAAAGTGAATGATACACTCGGTCATCGGACAGGCGACCTATTATTACAAAAGGTAGCGAATAGACTGAATACAATTGCAGATAGCGACTCATTTGTTTCCCGGATTGGGGGAGATGAATTCATCCTATTAGTCCCTTCTTCAGAAGGCGGACCTATGGACAATGCCAAAAATATTGCTGATCTCATTGTAGCCTCTTTAAATGAGCCATTCATCATTGAAGGAACACCGGTCCAGATTGGATGCAGTGTTGGAGCGGCAGTTTACCCTAAAGACGACAAAGATCCATATACGCTGATTTCTTATGCAGACCAGGCCCTATATGTATCAAAAGAAAATGGAAAAAATCAAGTTACGTTCTATCAAAAGCAGGCAAAATAGCAAGCAGTCTATCTCTTTAGACAAAATCCGGACGATGCGGAAAATATTTTCACCACATCAACCGGATTCATTTGTATAAAAAACCACTCATCCTTCAATAATTCCCCTTATCTGCTCGTTTGTTTGTATATTCTCTGCTCGCAGCTCCTTTAATTGAGATTGAAGCGCTTCGCAAATCTCTGTCACTTTTCTTGTGGCCTCCTCTAGATTTTCTTGAGAAGAAGTGATTCTCGAGTGAATGGTCCAATCAGAAAAGATATCATCAAAGAAATAATCCGCAAAGGTCAAAAACGACCCTCTTTCTACGGTAACATTTTGAGAGACCACATTCTTCACATCCTGCAGCTCTGTATCAAAACGGCGCAATTCAACCTGTGCTCTGTGAATAGCATCCTCTGATTGATCCAGACTATTGTGCTTCATCGCTGTGACGATGAACCCTCCTCCAAAAAACGTATCCCAGGTCGACATAGATTTAGCTGAATCCAAATGATCAGAAGCCTGTCTTAAAGCGCTTATGGTACGATTTCCTGCACTTAATGCTTCATCGATTTCACGAATTACTGTCTCCTGATTCGTTCTTTTTTGATAAACGACCTCTAACAGATCCCGCTCTATTTCTGTATGGGTGCGCAGCCACTCTTCTTTTTCCTTCATTAACGCTTGCCATTTTTGATCAAGGCCGATCCACTCTGCCTCACTAATTTTTTGATTAACCTGTTGACAGTCTTGCTCTATATCCTTGGCCATTTTAACAGCTTCATTCCACTTTAACTCGATTTCTGCAATCTCAGTGATTTCCTTCTCACGGATTTCATCCATTTTCCCTGACCACTTCCGATAGAGATTCATAAATGAAAATTGCTCCAAATTCTGAACATCACGCTGCTCCTTCGTTAATTTCTTTCCGAGCATATCACGTTTATTTTGCTGCTCTGCTAATTGCTCTAATAATGACGCCAGCTTTCTTTTGTATTTATCCCGCTCGTTTATTTTCAGCTGCAATTGTGCTTGTCTTTCCTGTAAATCACTCCACATTTAACATCCCTCCTTATCTGTCATTACGAATGACCAGCATGGAAGTTTCATCCAAGCATATAGAAAATCCACCGAAAATAACGATTCCTCGGTGGATTTAGATTTTATGGGCCTGCCATATACATTTATGGACCTGGACTTAGATTTGATGGACCTAAATTCAACGTTTATGCGCAAAAGCCAAATGCCTAAAAATCACCTCGGCATTTTCACCCGTTGTTTACGATATTCTCGACGGGCAGGTGCTGTTTCGAATAATAATCGCTCTTCTGCGGTTTCAGGAATAACAGCAGGAACAGGAAAAGGTTTTCCATTGTCGTCAACAGCAACCATTGTTAAGAAGGATTCTGTTGTAAGCATTTCTTCTCCCGTTAACAAATTTTTTGAGCGAACACGTACATAGACCTCCATGGAGCTTCGACCTGTTGAAGTCACAATTGCTTCAAGCTCCAGCACATCACCCACCCTGGCAGCTGACAAGAAATCAACAGAGTCTATTGAGGCTGTCACGACCACTTTATTCGCATGCTTCATTGCCGTTATTGCCGCAATTTCATCAATGTATGAAAGGACTTGCCCGCCAAAAATGGTTTGTAAATGATTGGTGTCCGGCGGCAATACAAGTCTTGTTTGAATTGTTCGTGACTGGCTCATTGGATTGGCATTTGTCATAAAAATCTCCCCTTTTCAATCTCGTAAAGTTCACAAAAAAACTCTCCCTTTTAAAAGAGAGAGCTTGTACGCAAAAAGAACCCGATCAACATCAGATTTCTTGCCTCACCACTCCTCCCTATTCCGCGTAGGTTTAAGCGCATACAATAGGCAGGTCTCCTGACTCAGATTCAACGTACTCTTTCCCTTCCCATTCATTCGAACAGTGGTATTGAAAAAGCACTCTTCTTTACAGTGGCGCGACCGTGCCGGATTTTCACCGGACTTCCCTTTTCAGACGAAGACAATCCTCGTCACCCATTGCGTGTCGACTATGAAATTTTGGTATTACTATTTTCATGCTACCGCTTTTTACATACTAGAACAACGTATGCCGGAAAATCATTAAAAAAAAAAACAGATCACAGACCCCTGAAATGGTCCATGATCTGCTTTATCCTTGCAATCGTTCACAAAAGACCAAGCATCCTAACGCTTACTCTTTTATGACCACCACATTTCTCCTGGTTTTTCCTTAAACATAATACCATTTAAAAATTCAATTGCTTTTTTCAGACCTTCATCAGTAGAAGCAAGCATATCCTCATGCTCAATGGAAACCGGCTTATCGTAACCGATTGCTCTTAACGTACTGATCATATCCTTCCAGACTTGTCCTGATTGACCGTAGCCAACTGTTCTGAATGTCCACGCACGATCCAGAATTTCACCGTAATGCTTCGTATCGAGTACGCCATTGATCTCAATATTCGATGTATCCAAATACGTATCTTTTGCATGAAAATGATGAACTAATCCTTTCCCGCCAAGATATTTTAACGCCTTTACAGGATCAATCCCTTGCCAGATTAGATGACTTGGATCAAAATTTGCCCCAATATTGCTACCCGCCCGTTTATTCAACTCAACAACGGTTTCCGGATTGTACACCACAAATCCAGGATGCATCTCCAGCGCAATTTTATTAATCCCATGGCTTGCTGCATACTCGGACTCTCTCTTCCAATACGGTACGACAACCTCGTCCCACTGCCATTTTTTAATTTCCATATACTCTGGCGGCCATGAGCAGGTTACCCAGTTTGGATTTACTGCATTCGGAGAATCACCAGGACAGCCTGAAAAGCAGTTAATCACATCTACATTCAATTCCTTAGCCAACTGAACGGTTTGACGCCATGTATTATGATGTTCTTCAGCAATTTCTTTATTAGGGTGCAGAGGATTGCCCTGACAGCTTAAACCGCTAATCGTCAGATTTCTTTCTTCAATCGCCTTCTGCAATTGCTTGATTTTCTCTGGATTCTTTAATAGCTGACCAGGGTCACAATGTGCGTTCCCTGGATAATTTCCAGTGCCTAATTCAACTGACTCAAGACCCAGCTCAACCACCTTGTCCAGCATCACTTCGAATTCGAGATCCTGATAAAGCACTGTAAAAACACCTAATCTCACAATAAAACCTCCAGTCATTAGAACGTAAACCCTCTTTAAACTAACGATCGTTTCTCTTTATATTTTGACCCAGCTTTTTGTATGATGACTCTCTAAAATGCTATCAATTAGCTTCATGATGTAATGCCCATCCTGAATAGTAGGCATAGAGGAATTCTCTTTATCCGGTTCACCATTCTTTCTCAGACGAACGTTATCATAAAATTCTGAAACTAAATTTTTTAAGCCGTCTGGCCAGCCTTCCTGATGACCGCCTGGATAATGGGCAAGCGCTGCAGCTGATTCAGATAACAAGGATGGATCCTTCACAAGCTCTTGATTCGCTTCGTCGCGTTTCCCGATCCAAAGCCTGTTTGGTTTCTCTTGATCCCATGATAGAGTTGCTTTCTCCGCGGCAATGTCGAAATGAAATTTGTTTTTTCGTCCTGCACTGACTTGTGAAACAGTGAAAACCCCTTGGATGCCATCCTCGAAATGGACAAGTACACTGCCGTAATCCTCCGTCGTGATCGCTACTTCTTCACGATTTTCATCCTGACTTTTCGAGAATGTACCTTTGTTCTTTTCAGACTTTTCCCTTACAGGATGCACAGTCTTTAAATCAGCAAACACTTCAATAATTTTCTTTCCTAAAATGTGCTGCACCGTATCGCACCAGTGTGATCCAATATCTGCGATGGCACGGGATGGTCCGTTTTTCTCCGGGTCCATCCGCCAGCTGTAATCCGTTTTATTCAAGCACCAATCTTGAAGATATCCGCCATAAACAATGTGGCAATCGCCATAAGTTTTGTTGCGCATGATGTCCTTTGCCTCAGCTACCATAGGATAAAAACGGTAATTAAAGGCGATGGTCGCAACACTTTGACTTTTTTCAGCCAATTCAGCGAGCTCTTTGGACTCCTCACTTGTCATGGCTAGAGGTTTTTCTGAAAGCAGGTGCTTTCCTGCCAGCAGTACATACCGGTTTATTGGAAAATGAAGATCATTTGGCGTACAATTGTGTATCGCTTCCACTTCCGGATCATTTATTAGTTCTAACGGATCAGCATAGGTTCGGGGAATCATGTACTCTCGAGCAAGTTCTTCAGCTTTTTCAATTGTACTGGCTGAAACAGCTACAACTTCTACACCCTTCAGTCTTCTTATAGCTTCTATATGTGCTTGAGCTGAAAAACCAGTTCCAATAATGCCAACTTTTACAGCAACCACGTTTTCCCCTCCTCCTGATTAAAGTGTCTCGACAATTTCTTTAATATGATCGATCGACTGTTTCGTAAAATCATCATAAACAGTCGATTCGCCTTCATAATTTGATACGAGATAAGGGTTTGAAATAGGAGGTAGAAACTCCATCGTGATCGATCCTTTATAGTTTAACTCTTTTAAATAAGCCATCACTGGTGCAAAATCGATTTGTCCCAGTCCAGCCGCTTCACGAGTATTATCTGCAATATGAACATGCACAAGATATTTTGAAATTTTCTTTAGGCTACCTACCATGTTTCTTTCTTCAATGCTCATATGGAATAAGTCTGCCATAATATTCACGCTGCTAATATTGATTTCGTCCGCAAGCTTTACAGCCAAGTCTAAATTCGACACAAGATACGTTTCGTAGCGGTTCAATGCTTCAATTGCAAGATTAATCCCTTTCTCCACTGCATATAATCCAGCTTCTTTAATGCTTTCAACAGCATTATTCCATTCATCCTTCTCGTTTGTTCCAGGGCTGACCTTCTCAACAAAGGTTGGAACAACAATGAGCGTCGGCGCACCTAATTCTACGGCCATATCAATACAGTCTTTTACATATTGAACTGCATTTTTTCTTGTAGAATCATCATCTGAAGATAAATCCCTTTCTGGTTTAAATATTCCACAGATTGACGTACAAACCATATCGTATTTTTCAAGTAATTCTTTTGTCTCTTGGATATTAATCGTGTAAGGCTCTCCTGCTAATTCAACTCCATCGTAGCCAAACTTCTTTAAGCGCTTTAAACTGTCTTCCAGCTCTTCATTTCCAAATATCCACTGTGTCGCACTGTATTGAAACATTCGTATTCCACTCCTTAACCCATTTATCAATGGTTTTTATCCTTAACCCTTTACTGCTCCCATTGTCAATCCGCGGATCATATGTCTTTGGACAATAATGGCGATGATTGCTACCGGAATAACAATTAACACCCCTGCTGCCGCAATTTGTCCCCATAGAATACCAACAGGTGTAGAGAATTCATTCAAACCAACTGGTGCTGTTTTTACGTTTGGACCTGATAAAATATTTGCAAACAAGAACTCATTCCAAGAAAAGATAAAAGATAGTAATCCCGCTGAAACAAGTCCAGGTCGAATGATTGGGAAAATAACTCTAAAGAAAGCTGTGAATCTGTTGCATCCATCAACAAGAGCTGATTCTTCAAGCTCTCCAGGGATATCCTTAAAGAATCCATATAGCAACAAGGTCGCGAGTGGAAGATTAAAGAATACGTGCATAAGGATGAATGCTAAGAAAGTGTCAACGAGCCCAAGATTAGCAAACAATAGGTATAACGGTAAGATGGTTACGATTGGCGGAATGATTCTTAGCGTAATCACCCACGTAATAATTTGCTTGCCGCCTGACAGCTTATATCTTGCGAACGGATAAGCAATGGTTATGCCAAGAATTAAAACGATAACGGTTGAAACAACTCCTACGATTAAGCTATTGAATAATAGTTGAAGAAAACCGCTGTCAAATAGAATAGCACGATAATTATCCAGTGTTGCAGTGAAGGACCATTGTGGAATGATCGTAAAAGCATCCGTCTGTTTTTTAAATGATGTCGCGACCATCCAATATATTGGAAAAATAAAGATAATAGTGGCTACAATAATCACAATGTGTTGTAAGATACTGCCTATATTTTTCTTAATCATTCCCACTTATTTTTCCCCACTTTCTTCAAACAAGCTAAATCGTTTCAGGAATAGCGTCAATAAGATTAGGACAATGATTAGCATTACAACAGCAATTGCTGCACCATAACCAAAGTCCAGGAATCTGAATCCTTTGTCAAAGACGATCCAGCTTAACGTCGATGTTACATTTACAGGCCCACCCTGCGTCATCATAAAAATTGAATCATATAATCTAAATGCATCGATTGTTCTTAATAACACAGCGATGATGATAACCTGTGACAGCATAGGAATCGTTACATACCTTAGTGCCTGCCATTTGGTTGCACCATCAATTTGAGCCGCTTCAAGCGGTTCATCTGAAATCCCCTGCAATCCTGCAAGTAAAATAATGATCATAAATGGAGTCCATTGCCAAATATCTGTGATAATGAGAGCCGGCAGCGCTAAAGTAGGATCAGATAGCCAGGCTGTTCTGTCAAAGCCTAATACTTCAGCAAAGTAATTGATAACTCCGTATTGCTCATTCATCATAAAACGGAACATTAGACCAACAACTGTTGGAGCCATAAAAATCGGGAGCATGATCAATGTCTGAAACATTTTCCCTGCTTTAATTTTTTGGTTTAAGATAAGAGCTAAAGCCAATCCAAGAACCAACTCAATGGAAACTGCTGAGACAACGAAAATAGCCGTTACTTTAATTGAATTCCAAAAGCTTGAATCCGCTAATAGTGTGGCATAGTTATCAAATCCTACATAAGGATTTTCAAAGTTTATTGGACTATAATCCTGAAAGCTAATCTTTAATAGAAAAATAAGAGGATATAACGCCATGAGGGCCAAAAAAACCAGCGCTGGTGCGGTAACAAGATAAGGACCCATTCTCTTCTTCATCGATAGACACACTCCTTACTTCTGTGTAAAAAAGGGAGAAAACCTGAGGCCTTCCCCCCCCTGCTGACTTTTTAGTTGTCTAACATATTGTTAACAGCTTCATCCGCTTGTTCCAAAGCTTCTTCAACCGTCATTTGTCCAACCTGTACCGCACTCAAGTATTCAGAAACAACTGATTCCCATTTTTCTTCTTGCGGGAAGAATGGTCTCGCCATAGCAGATTCCATTGCACCTTCAAGAGGCTCGTATCTTCTGAATCTTTCTGTTTCAGTGCCTTCAATCATTGCTCCAGTTAGTTCTTCATTTGTGTATGAAGCAGTACGTACTGGATCTCCTGCGCCCATCAATGCTTGCGCTACATCGTTATCTTCATTTTGAAGCCACGCAAGGAATTTAAATGCTTCTTCAGGATTTTTTGATGTTCTTGGGATAACATTCACCCATCCAGCTAAGTGAGGAGCTGATGTTTCCATTGTTGGAATTTGAGTAAACTCCCAATCCCCAACTGTTTGTGATAAGGAAGCATCATCTACCTCAAATGAGCTCCATGACCAGTGAATCGCCATGGCCAAACGGCCAGCAGATGCATCTGCTGCAACTTCCGCAAATGTATACTCATTAATCCCACCTGGAGAATATTCCAGTAAGTCAACCCATGTTTGTGTTGCTTCAACAACTTCAGGAGTTGTTAATGAAGACTCCATTTTATCCCAGTCAATTACATCTCCGCCATTGGAATAAACAAATGACAGCCATGTATGAACGTTACCAAAGCCTTTTGATCCTTGTGCAGCCCAGCCACTTAATGTTGTGCCTTCTACTTCTTTACCATGGAAAAACGCTGCAGCATCTTCAAATTGTTCCATTGTTTGCGGCGGCAGTAATTCGTAGCCGTACTCAGCTTGGAACTCAGCTTTTAATGCTTCATCGTTAAAAAGGTCTGCACGATACCAAAGCAAATGCGGGTGGATGGTTTGAGGCAAACCATATGTTGTTCCACCTTCACCGAACGAACCATTGTTGCCATCCCATTGAGCTAGCGCAAGAGCACGAGGCAAGTATCCATCAAGATCTACATTGTTTTCTGCAATTAGATCATCCAATGGCAACAATCGATCTGCCGCGGCAAACTCAGGAATCCAGTTATAATCTACGTTAAATAAATCATAATCCGCTTCTCCTGCAATTGATAAAGCCAGTCTTTGATAAATTGCGTCACGGCCTACTAACTCAACATTTACTTTAACGCCCGTTTCTTCCTCATACTCTTTCGCTAATTCCCTTGCCGCTTCACCCCATGAAGCACCTAGAAATACCGTGTTTAACGTAACCTGATCTCCGTCGCCGCCGCCTTCACTGTCAGAGCTTGAACCCTCATCGTTTGATGAGCAAGCGCTTAACACTAGTACAGATGTCAAAGCTGCTGCAATCCACTTTTTAGAAGAAAATAATTTCATAAAAAACCCACCCCCATAATTTTGTGTTATTCCACACTGACCATGATTTTTATCGTGTCTTTGTTATCTGCCGCTTCCACTAAACCTTCAACAATTTGATTCAATGGAATTCTCTTGCTAATAATGTCAGTCGGATTAATTCGTTTTGATGAGATTAATTCAATCGCTTTTACCCACGTTTCATATGTCCCTGCATAAGAGCCGACAATTGTAAGCTCTTTACTATAGATCTCAAATGGTTTGATATCCATCGTAGCATCAGCTGGTGCAGCTCCATATGCTACCAAAACACCTCCTTTTCGGACCATTTCAAATGCCTGCTTATAAGTCGGAACCGCGCCAACAACTTCAAATACAACATCGGCCCCTCTTCCACCCGTTAAATTACGAACAGCTTGTACAGGATCTGTTTCAGATGCGTCAATCACAACATCAACACCTAGATCTCTTGCTTTTTGCAGGCGTGCAGCATTCATTTCAGAAATGATTACCTTGCTTGCGCCGTTAAGCTTTGCCATCAGCGCATGTACGAGACCCATTGGACCAGCACCGATAATTGCAACGGTATCACCCATATCGACTTGTGCACGCTGCTGTCCGCGGATTACACATGCTAAAGGCTCAATGTATGCAGCTTCTTCCCACGTCATTTCTTCTGGGATTGTGTAGATATTTTTCTCTGGCGCTTTTACGTATTCCGCAAACGCTCCATTAATATGAACACCTAGCTGAGTAATATTTTCACAGAACAGCTTCTGTCCTGTTCGGCAGTAGTAGCAATTTTCACAGCTAATGTTAATATCAGCCGTTACACGATCTCCTGGTTTTACACTTGTCACAAGAGATCCAACCTTTACAACTTCACCCGCGAATTCATGACCTTGAATAAGAGGTTTTGGTGTCGGGAAATGTGCTCTGTAAATATGTGGGTCTGTACCGCAGATTCCGCATGTCTTAACCTTGATCAGCACTTCATTTCCACCGATTTCCGGAATTTCGACCTCTTCCAAACGCATATCTTCTTTTCCATATGTTACAGCAGCTTTCATTTTGTTCGTCATCATAGCTCCTCCTTAAATTTCTGCAAATAATTTTTTCAAATAATCAATGGATTCTTGCGTGTATTGATCATAAAACTCTTCATGTCTTGCTCCGCCAAATGGATCTGCAGAAGGGGGTAAAAGCTCCATTGAGATATATCCGTCATAGTTCATTTCCTTTAATGCCTTTGCAATGGGCTTAAAATCAATATGACCTCTTCCTGGAGCTGCCCGGTTGCTGTCAGCAAAGTGAACGTAAAACAGTTTATCACCGGCTAAGCGAAATGCTTCGCTAATGTCGTTTTCTTCAATGTTCATATGGTACGTATCACCCATGCAGCCTACATTAGGAAGATCAACTTTTTTCACGATATCCAATGACTGCTCCATGCGGTTCACTAAATAAGTTTCATAGCGATTCCATGGCTCCACGGTTATGCGAATGCCTTTTTCTCCTGCATACAGTCCAGCTTCTCTAATTCCTTCAACTGCCCATGAACGCTCTGTTTCCAGGTCAGTCTCTGGATGAATTTTCATATTTGCAGTTGGGGTCAGTGAAATCCCTTGAGCGCCAATTGTATGTGCAAAGTCCACACAATCCTTTACATACTGAATGGCATTTTTTCTAATGTCCGGGTTACTTGATACAAAGTCTCTTTCGGTGTTATAAATGGCACAAATTGAAGAAGCAGCGATACTATACTTATTTAATAGCTCTTTAATTCGGTCGGCATCCAAGTTCTCGTGATCCCCAACAAACTCTACTCCGTCGTAGCCGAATTTTGAGATCCTTGCAATCCCCTCCTCAATGTCCTCGCCTGCATAAACCAGTGTATTGTAAGAGTATTTAACCATGTGTAACTCCTCCTTTTATGAAATAAAAAGTGATAATTGATATTTCCCAAAAATACAAATGTAATCGTTTACATGTAATAGTAAAAAAAAATTATTTTTTCTTTTTATTGAATCCACAAGATTGACGAAGGATTAATTTATCCTCCAATACAATTTGTTTTCTATTTAACTCTTCAAAATTCATTTGTTTTAGAAGCAGCTCCATTGCCTTTTCGCCGATCTCTAACTTCGGCTGGCTTACAGTTGTTAATGACGGTTCAAAAATAGATGAAATTTTTATATCATCGAATCCTACTACCGCTATATCTTCAGGTACACGAAAAAAATTTTCTTTCGCTGCCTTTATTGCCCCAATGGCCATTTCATCATTTGCTGCGAAAACTGCTGTAGGCGGCTCCTCTAATGCACAAAGCTTATTCATTAAGTTATATCCGGCTTCATATGAATAATCGCCTTCTTGTACTAAAACAGAGTCCGTTTCCAGTTCATTCCTAAGCATAGCCTGGTGATACCCTTTCAAACGATCACGGCTAAGAATTACTTCCATTGGACCAGAAAGATGTGCAATTCTTTTATGACCTAAATTAATAAGATGCTCTGTCGCTTTTCTCGCACCGCTGATATTATCAATCGATACCGTAGGGATGCTCGATCCTTCCTTGTATTCACATGCCAGAACGACAGGAAAATCTTCTGAGAATTCTTCAATTACCTCCTGCTTCATACGTGCAGTTAGCAAGATCATCCCATCAGCTTGACGTTGACGCAGCTGATTTAAAAAATCATATTCTTTCTCTACATCATTGTTGCTATTGCCAAGAAGAACCTGATATCCATTTTCTCCAGCCTTTTGCTCAATACCTCGAAGGACTTCAGAGAAAAATTGATTTGTTACGTCGGGAACTATCACAAGAATTGATTTTGTTTCCATTTTTCTGAAAGACCTTGCTATTGTATTAGGCTGATAGTTCAATTCTTTTATTGACTCTAATACTCTCTTTCTCGTCTCTTCCCTAACATTTTCAGGACTGGAAAGAACCCTTGATACAGTAGCATTCGAAACTTCAGCTAGCTTCGCAACATCGCTCATTTTCACCATCTTTTTAATCCCTCTCGTAATCAAAAATATCTGATCAATCCTTGTAATCGTTTTCATTATAATCCTATCTATTTTTTATTTCAATAGTTTTTAGAAAATTAGAATCAATATTTTTTCGGGTTTTCTTTTTTATTAGATGTATAGCCAAATAACGCTTTTATACCAACTATTTTAGCTATACAACTTATTTTTTGAAGATTTATGTAAGCGTTACCAAAGAATTTATTGAATGCAATATTTTTACAACCATGATGATTTAACTAATAAAAACCCATTAATTCACCCGAATAAATGTAATCGATTACAAAAAATGCTTCATTCTAAACCATTGCGATTACGAAGCATTTTAAAGGAAAGATAATTCATAACGATTTATAATTAGGGAGAGCATTACAGCCATTTTCTTGGCTATAATAAAAATATTTCCAAAGGAGGATTTACTATGTCATTAAAAGGGAAACGCGTAGTCATTGTTGGAGGCACTTCCGGGATTGGGCTATCAACCGCTAAGGCATTTCAGGATGAATCGGCGCAGGTCATTATCGCAAGCCGTTCTGCTTCAAAGATTTCTAAAGCAACTCAAACATTAGGCCAGGGTGTGGAGGGCCACGAGCTTGATTTCCGCAGCGAAGAAAATGCAGCAGAATTTTTCAAGAATATTGGACAAATTGACCATTTAGTCGTTACTGCCGGAGAAGGTGCAATGGGTCTTTTTAGAGACTTGCCCGTATCAGATGCAAGAGACGCCTTTGACAGCAAGTTTTGGGGACAATATATCATCGCCCGTGCAGCCATTCCTTATTTGGATAAATCCGGATCCATCACATTGACATCCGGCGTGTACGGTTTACGTCCTCCTCATGGTGCATCTACCCTTGCCGCTATTAACTCTGCAATCGAGGGCTTAGTTCGAGGCCTTGCAGTCGAGCTTGCTCCAACCAGAGTAAATGTCGTTTCACCTGGCATCGTTGATACACCCATTTATGCGGGTATGTCTAACGAGCAAAGAAATAACATGTTTGCTGGAATTTCAGAGCAATTACCAGTTGGCCGAGTTGCAAAGCCTGAAGATATTGCCGAAACATACGTGTACTTAGCTAAAAACGGGTTTACAACCGGAACCGCTGTTCTGATTGACGGTGGAGCTCGTCTAATATAACAGATTCCTTGAAAAATGGACCGCTTGCCTGCTTAACTGGGAAAGCGGTCCTTATCATTTGAGATGAATTTTGATAAATAGCATTTGTTGGTCTGTTGGTTCGCATCCTAAATATTGTGAACAAACCAAAAACATGGATAATGAGCCCAATCGCTTTTTCATTGACATGTAATTTGGAGAATGGCTTTAACTGTTATGGAAATCCTAACTTATTGGCGATTTTTTTGCTTACTACAAACCGGAAAGGACTAATTCCAGATGAATTATTCAAATGAACAAATAACAGAGATTAATGACGCTTTAAAAAAACGTACCGTAACGTTGCCGGATGGCACTTCCCTTCCATCCTTAGGACAAGGAACCTGGTATATGGGAGAGGATTCACAAGCAAGATCAAAAGAAATAAAAGCACTTCAGTTTGGTATTGATTTAGGAATGACCCTCATTGATACGGCCGAGATGTATGGCAGCGGTGATTCTGAACGCTTAGTGGGAGAAGCCATTAAAGGTCGAAGAGATGAAGTTTTTTTAGTTTCAAAGGTGTATCCTCATAATTCTGGATTAGACAGCATTGCCATTGCGTGCGAAAACAGCCTAAAACGTTTGGGCGTCGAGCAGCTGGATTTATACCTTTTACATTGGAGAGGCGGCGTTCCATTAGAAGAAACCATTGATGGAATGGAAAAACTGAAGAGGGAAGGTAAAATTGCCAGATGGGGTGTTTCCAATTTTGATACGAGTGATATGAAAGAGTTATGGAGCACACCTAACGGAGAAAACTGCGCCATCAATCAAGTTCTCTATCATGCAGGTTCAAGGGGGATTGATTTTGATCTCGTTCCTTGGCAGCAGGAGCACAGGATGCCGATTATGGCTTACAGTCCCCTCGCTCACAACGAATCATCAAAAAAACGTCTAATCAGTGATCCAATTTTTAATGAAATTGCACAAAAATATGGTGTAAAACCGCTACAAATCGCACTCGCCTGGACCATCCGAAGCGGACAGGTTATCGCCATTCCAAAGGCTGTACAGGAGCAGCATGTTTTTGAAAATGCACAAGCAGCAACCATCGAATTGTCGGAAGAAGATTTAACTAGAATTGATCAGGCGTTTCCAAAACCAACTAGAAAAATGCCATTAGATATTTTATAGCGTTTTACCCCCTTCATAAAAATCTTGGATGTTCCTATCTGCAAAATAGGCACCCAACGGCAGCTTGGACAAACTCCTTTCTCTTCCTGTCAACATAGTGTAAAGGGAGAAAGGGGGGTATTGCTGTGGAGCATTTAACTTATACAGATTATTTTATGGGTGATGATCAATCTGTAATGATGGATGAAAGACAATTTCCATATTATTACCCATATCCGAGGCCAAGACCTAGACCATATTTTCCATACTATCCTTTTTATCAACCGCGTCCCTACTATCCACGCCCTTATCCTTGGCATGGTTATGGCGGAGTCTATTGGCAGTAAAAAATATGTTTATGAAAGAAGACCCCTTTTTTCCGGGTCTTCTTTTTTATGAATGAAGACCATCCCTTCCTGTAAATTAGACAAAAGCAACTATTATATTAAATTGTTCACTAAATGTTCTTACTGTTAACGCTTACTCCACATTAAGGAAAAGGTATCCGAAAATATGCTGAAATAACCAATTGCTCTGTCGATATAAGAAAAAGAATTCAAATGTTATAGGTATAAAGAATCAAGACATAGGTTTTCATACATATTTTTTCAATTTAAGACAAATAAACGATCATCCACTACCTCAACTTTTCAATTCTACTCTGCTTATTATCTATTAATCCCATACAGTAAAGGAGTGTTTTTCAATTAGCATCCAACAGTAAAAATTGATTCAGAATGACTGCAATAAATGATATGGCGCACGTGACATTCCATATATTACAACAAACTAATGAATACATATAGGAGGACGTAAACTGTGAATTCTGTGAAACAAAAATTTCTGCTTACTTTTCTACCCATCATTTTATTAACATTACTGGCTGCCTTTGTCATTGTGTATAGCAAATCAAACGAATTGCTCACGGATGCATTTGAAGAAGAAGCGCTTTTAATGCTTGATGGTTCCACGAATGAAATTGACAACTACTTTCTTATCCATGTTGAACGATTGAAAAATATGGTGAGTTCCTCTGATATAAAGAGTATGAATGACGAAACCCAAATGAGTTATTTACAAAGACAAATGGAAGCATACCCTGAATATTTAGCACTATTTGTGACAGATTTAAATGGAGATGGCTTTTCAACGACAGGTGCTGAGTTTAATATAGCGGATCGGGAATACTTCCAGGAGATCATGGACGGTGCAGCTTTAAGTATTTCTGACATGATCTTCAGCCGCTCAACAGGAGAGAGCTCGTTTGTTGTTGCTGTTCCAATCCAGGATAACAACGGAGAGCTACTCGGGTTAGCTGCCAGCACCTTTACCACCGATACGTTTAGTGAACTGGTATCTTCAATTGAGATTGGCGAAACAGGCTACGCCTTTGTTACACAAGGGGACGGGCTCATCATCGCCCACCCTACCCTTGATTATATTGCAGAACAAAACCTTACAGAATTTAATATTCCTGAATTAACAGAAGCTCAAAACAATGCCGAGGTTTCGAATGCTCAAACACTGCAATTTGAATTAGAGGGTGAGGGCGAGCTTTATGCCTTTTATGAAAAAATCCCTTCAACAGACTGGAATCTATTTATTTCGGTCCCTAGCGAGGAAGCAACAATGCAGCTCAGCAGCTTAAGAAATCTTGTTATGATTGCCGGTTTGGCGGCAGCTCTCTTGACCACGATCGCAATTATTCTTTTTGCTCAAAGCATCACGAGACGTTTAAAGGAATTGCGGAATGCTACTGAGAAAATTGAACAGGGCGACCTCACCGTTCGAACTGCCCTAAAAGGAAAAGATGAGATCGCCATACTGGGCCAGGATATCAATAAAATGGCTGATACGATGAACGATATGATGAACAATATTCATCACACATCGACACAATTAAACGAATCATCCAATTATTTGGTTGTAGCCAGTGATGAAACACGTGAATCATCAGAGCAAGTAGCTCAGAGCATTTCAGAAGTAGCATCAGGAAGCTCAGAAGTCGCTTCTTCTGTCACAATTGTGAATGAAGAAGTAAATGAAATTGCTCATCAAATTGATACGATTGCATCGAATACTAACGAAGTAAAGGGGCTTACACAAGCAAGCCAAAAAGCATCCGTAAATGGTGATCGGGAGGTTAATCAGGCTGTCACAAAAATGAACGAAATGAATCAGACGGTTCACGATTTATCAACACTGATTAAAAATGTAGATGGCAAATCCTCTGAAATCGGTAAAGTCGTCGATATCATTTCTCAAATCGCTGATCAAACGAACCTTCTCGCCTTAAATGCTTCCATCGAAGCAGCGCGTGCCGGTGAATCAGGTAAAGGATTTGCTGTGGTAGCAGATGAGGTGCGAAAGCTAGCGAATGAAACCACTCATTCGGTTGAACAGATCAGCCAACTAATTTCTGAAACGCAAAAGGAAAGCTCCCGTGCCGTTATTGCTGTCAATCAAGGTGTACAAACCGTTGAAGAGAGCACAAAAACATTTCAAGTAGTGGCACAGGTATTTAAAGAAATTGCCGATGATGTAGAAAAAATTAACGAGAAAACCCAAGGAATTGATGACTCCATTCATCATTTAAAACAGGTCGCTCAAAAAATCGGAGAGCAAGTGGAATCAATATCCGCTATTACCGAAGAAATTTCTGCAAGCAGTGAAGAAGTAAGCGCGACAAGCGAGGAACAATCCGCAAGCGCCGAGCTTATTTCACAAGACGCAGTGAAGCTTCAAAAGCTTTCTGAGGATCTCAATGAATTGCTAAACCATTTTAAGGCTAATAGGTAAAAACCAATCGTTGTTAAAAAGAGAGGATCAAAGAGTGTTTGTGCTCTTTGATCCTCCTTCTTCACTCCGGCTCAGTAACAGTCCCTTCAAAAGCAGAACGATAAATGTTTCGAATATCATCTTCTTTCAACGTTAACGGACTTCTTGCCAGTATCCGCTTTTGTTTCACCCCATCCTGCGTTAAGCTTTCTAAAGCAGATTCAGGAATATCAAAACCTGCCAATGTTGATGGGATTCCCACATCCTTCACCAACCGCTCAAGCTCCTCCACACACTTATACGAAGCTTCTTCCTCCGTCATGTAGCTCGAATTGCCACCTAATGCATTTAAAATATCAGACATTCTAGAAGTACAGCTTTTTCGAATATATCCCATTACATAAGGCAGCAATACAGCATTAGACTCGCCATGAGAAATATGGAATTGTCCGCCTAAAGGATAAGCTAATGCATGAACGCCTGCTACACCCGCGTTAAAAAAGGCAAGGCCCGCAAGATAGCTTCCATGACTCATATCAATACGGGCCTGTTTGTCTTCTCCATTTTCCACCGCTTTTCGCAGTGAACGGCCAATCAAACGAATCGCTTGAAGCGCCAATCCATCCGTGGCTGGGCTTGCATTGACCGAAATATAGGCTTCAACAGCATGCGTCAGTGCGTCAATTCCTGTAGCTGCTGTTACTTTTGCTGGAACCGACACCGTCAATTCCGGATCCACGATCGCCACATCCGCTAAAAGATAGTCATGCGTTACAACATCTTTTGTAGAAACTAAGGAAAGAACAGAGATGTTCGTTACCTCAGAACCAGTTCCAGACGTTGTAGGAATGAGGATTTTAGGTAATCCCTTCTTCTCTACCTGCTTTGATCCGGATAAATTTAAATAGTCCTCCACTGATCCTTCATGTACAGACAACACCGCTGCCAGCTTGGCTAAATCTAAGGCACTTCCCCCGCCGACACCAATCACCATATCAAACTGCCCTTCTCGGGTGAAGGAAACGAGCTTCTCCCCTGTTGCGAGCGGCGGTTCAGGAACGACGTCCGTATAAACCGTGACTTTGTAGTCATTCTCTTCAAGCGGTTTGGTCACACGTTCAACGAGTCCTATTTTTTCAAGCATCGGGTCGGTTACCACAAGGATTTTCTCCGGTGAATAATTTCTGACCTCAGGTATCAATTGTTCTAAGGCACCCCAGCCGGTATAGCTTAACGGAGCAAAAACCAATTTTGAAAAACTCATTGTTTCCCCTCCTCTATCTTACTCGTAATATCCTTCAGTAGATTTCCGGAATGTTTTAAATTGATCTGCATCATGCCCAAACCAAACTTGAGAATTTGTTTGATTGGCGATTCTGCGTATTTTTTCAACCGCATTGGAGTAGCCAAGAGAATCATAGATAATCCCCGGCGGCTTGATCGGCGGTCCATAGCTTTCAGCTGTATAAATGGCATCTGATGCAAGAATGATTCCGCCTGTCTCCGGTAAATTGATCTGAAGACCCAGCATTCCCCACGCATGTCCACTGCCGAAATTAAGAATGCTAATTCCCTCCGCTAATTCTATATTATCTTCGCTTCGCTTAATGGTTTTCCATTGAAGATTGTTTTTGATCCACGCATCAATATCTCCCCAAATGTATGCGCCTTCTTTTTGGTTGCGGGCATATGTTTGAAGCGCACCGTTTAGCTCATCTTCATGTACAATAATTGTTGCATTCGTGAATAGCTCCAGACAGCCTGCATGATCAAGGTGAAGATGAGAAGCAACGACATATTTGATATCTTCAGGTCGTACATTTAATTCTTCCAAACGATTATGAAGATAGCATTCCTCTCCCATATCGATTGGGAACATTTGCTGAGTTGCTTTTCCCCATCTGCCTTCTGGACCCATGGAGTTAGGATTGCAAGCAGTATCAAAAAGGATTTTACCTGCTGGATGATCAATAAGAACGGTATATACAGGAAACTCAACAAATTCAGTTTGTGCATTAGGGTTATCCTTCGTTGCAGGATTATGCATGGCAATCATCCAGTTTTTATCCATACTTAGACGACCATTGTCCATAACATAAAGCTTCGGATTATGTTTAATAATATTTGTCATTTGTTTTTTTCCTCCCTTTAAAAGCTCATTTGATCGATATCACTATCATTCTTCCCATTAAAATGAAGCGCTTACAAATTGCTGTAAAAATCCTTTTAACTGCTCTCCTGCTCCTCCCTATCTAAGTCTTGTCGTGAATTTTATCACCCTTTTAAAAATTGAACAATTTAAATGCTTCAATATATTTAAAATTTTCAATACTAGTCAATTTTATAGTTTAACACAGAGGATTTGATATTTTTTATAACAAACATCATGAGCTAATTATTTCCATATCATTTCAGTATTTTGCTAAGCTATAGAAAGATTGCAAAAGGAGATGACGTGATAACATGGCAGAACATATCCAAATTGGTAAATCAGGATTATTTGTAAACTCTATTGGTCTTGGTACGAACGCTGTTGGTGGACATAATCTTTATCCGAACCTCAGTGAAGAAACAGGAAAAGACCTCATTCGTACTGCTTTAGACAACGGCATCAATTTTTTAGATACTGCTTTTATATATGGGCCTGGCCGTTCAGAGGAACTAATCGGTGAAGTGATCAAAGAAAGAGGCAATCGTGAGGAGATCGTGATTGCTACCAAAGGTGCTCATAAATTCGTAAATGGTGAGGTTAAGCTCGATAATTCACCTGCATTTCTAAAAGAATCTGTTGAAAGCAGCTTAAAACGACTTCAAACAGATTATATCGATTTGTTTTATATTCATTTCCCGGATGAAAGCACACCAAAGGATGAAGCAGTTGGTGCTTTAAAAGAGCTTAAAGATCAAGGGAAAATCAAAAGCATCGGTGTATCCAATTTTTCAATTGAACAACTAAAAGAAGCAAACAAAGATGGCTATGTTGATGTGCTGCAGTCTGAATACAACCTATTTAAGCGTGATGCAGAAAAAGACCTGCTGCCATACACAGCAGAAAACAATCTTTCATTTATCCCCTACTTCCCGCTTGCATCAGGATTGTTAGGCGGAAAATATACGAAAGATATGACTTTTGATGATTTACGTGGCAATGATCCACTTTTCCAGGGACAAACCTTTATTCGAAATCTGGAAAAAGTTGAACAAATACGTGAAATTGCATTTACAAAAAATGTGGAGCTTGCACATCTTGTTCTTGCCTGGTACTTAACGCAGGATTCCATTGATGTACTCATTCCAGGAGCTAAAAAACCTGAACAGGTGAAAAACAACTTAAAAACATTAGACGTTCGCTTAACAGCGGATGAAATTGAAAAGATTAGTCAGATTTTCAAAGGGTAATCATAAAAATGCACCGGGGATTTTATTTCCCTGGTGCATTTTTTTAATTTGGAGAATAATAAAAGCGTTTTGGTATGGGGACGGAATTGATTTATAAGCCGTTGTGGAGATTTACAGGCCGTCGCGGAAATTTGCAGGCCGTGCTCTGACATTTACAGGCCGTCACGAGAATTTACTGACCGTCATCACTCATTTACAAACCATCACAGCAATTTACAAAACAAAATCAAATTCGTTGACATTCAGTCCCGTTAGAACTATATTGGTTACATCGAGAGGATGAAACGTATGAAAAAAATTAGCAGCCGTTTTTCCATGGCCGTTCATATTCTGTCTCTGATTGCATTAAGTCCGTCATCGTCCACCTCTGATGTAATAGCCGGCAGTGTTCAGACGAATCCGGTGATTATTCGCAGAATTATTGGTCAGCTGAAAAAAGCTGGTTTGGTGGGAGTGCGCGCTGGCGTCGGTGGAACTTACTTACTGAAAGAGCTTGACGAAATTACCTTGCTTGATCTGTATAAAGCGGTAGAGGTTGTGGAAGATGATGAATTATTTAATTTCCATGATCACCCTAACCCTAAATGCCCGGTTGGTGCAAACATTGAATCCGTTTTTCGTACAAAAATGCTTCAAGCGCAGTCAGCTATGGAGCAAGAACTGGCTCAGGTTACGCTTGACCAGCTTGTATCCGAACTGACCGAAAAAATGGCTCATAAATAGGGCTAATTTTTTCATACTTGTTGTAACCATATTGGTTATAAGAAAGCGATTTGTTTGCTCTATAGCCTCTTTGGTTAAACTAAAACCTCTTGAAATATACTTATTTATCGAAGGGAAGGAATTATTTATGTCAATCGTAGTAACTGGTGCAACAGGCGGTTTAGGAAACGCTGTTATTCAACACCTTCTTAAAAAGGTTCCTGCAAGTGAAATTATCGCGAGTGTTCGTAATGTAGATAAAGCTTCAGACCTTGCTAATCAAGGAGTAGAGGTCCGCTACGGCGATTATCATGATTTCGAATCCATGAAAAAATCATTTGAAGGCGCTGAAAAAGTCCTTTTCATTTCAAGCCCGGATGCAGACGACACTGATCGTATCGGTCAGCACGCTACTGTTGCAAAAGCAGCTCGAGATGCAGGAGTAAAACATATTGCCTACACTGGATTTGCTTTTGGCGAGGAGTCTAATTTACCGCTTGCCCTTGTTCACATGGCTACTGAATATGCGATTCGCTCAACAAATATTCCTTATACGTTCCTGCGCAACTCTCTTTACACAGATGTATTTGTTAACCCAGGTCTTGCTGGAGCTGTGCAAAGCGGAGAGCTTGTAACAAACGCTGGAATCGGTACAATTAACGCCGTATTGCGTGATGACCTTGCGAAGGCAGCTGCTACAGTTCTTGCAGAAGAAGGTCATGAAAATAAATCCTATAACCTTGTAAATCCACAGCCATGGAGCTTCGACGATCTAGCTCACGCTCTAACCGAGGTGTCTGGCAAAGAAGTGAAGCACCGCAGCGTTTCGTTTGAAGAAGCGAAAGATTATCTAGTAAACATAGGTCTGCCAGCTCCAATCGCTGAGCTTTCTGCTTTCATTTATGATGGCGTTGCAAAAGGCGAAACTTCCAAATCATCACAAGACTTGTATAATTTAATTGGTACACCAACATCCCTTAAAGATGCAGTAAAAGCAGCATTACAGGGCTAATTTATATTGAGACAGGCCGCCAGGTTTAAGCCCGGCGGCTTGTTTTTGTATTGCTTCTAAAACTTTTATGACGTCATCCATTCTACTTCGGGATTGACTGTGACACAGTCAATATGGACATTTGTTTTAATAACTCCCCCAAATGTGTGGTTGGAACCAAAAGCGATGTGAATCGTATTATAGGCCTTTTCATCCTCTAATATATTCCCCGTTACTCTAGCCGCATGATTTGTGCCAATGCCTAATTCACAAAGGAGTCTTCCATCTCCGTCGCCAAGCAATGAAAGCAGTCTCTCTCCTGCCTTACCTGTTGCGTCCACCAGTCTTCCCTGTTCAATTACCAAGACAACTGGAGTATCCACGAGTCCAATACCGGCAATGGACCCGTTAATTTCAATTTTGCCATTCGCTGTTTTTTCAACTGGAGCAATGTAGGCTTCTCCGGAAGGAAGATTTCCAGAAGCTCCTTTTTCTTTAAAAACACCTGTGCTTGGAACACCCATTCTCTCGTGCACCGGGATCTCCAACTTATAATCTTTCCCTGTTTTAATAATGACCTTCTCAGCTTCAGACAATCTTTCTGTCATTTCCATCGTTTCTTTTTCTACCCGCTGGTAATCCGCATTAATAGCTCCATTTAAGAACATATCTTCTGTAATTCCCGGCATTGTTATCACGCTAATACCGTGAATGTTTGCGTTTTTACGTGCCACCGTATGAGTTAACGAATGCTTTGTCAGACAGAAAACAACATCATGCCTCAGCATCTTATCAGCAGCTTCAGCAGGCGGCTCTTCTCCAGACCTTGCTCGATCTTCCATTTCATAAAAAGAAGTCTTCCACTTATTTGTATTCAAGGCCTCAAGAAATTTTTTTGCTAACGAAGAGGTACTTTTATCTGTTAAAACTAGGATAAAGCTAGTTCTAGGAACATCTACATTTTTAGACATGATATTAGCTACAATTATGTGAAATTCACTCATTTGTTTGTACACTCCTCTTTTTATTCATTAGATAAACACTCGCAAAAACGAATAACAGCCCGGCGACCATTCCAAGGTTTATTTGTTCACGAAGAAAAATAATTCCTAATAAAATTGCCATAATAGGCATCAAATATGTAATAAGCAAAGCGAACATCGCCCCGCCTGACTTCACTAAATAGTAATATAAAACATTACCAAAGCCCGAGCTGACCATCCCAAGTATAATAAACAGCAAATATGGCCTCCAGTCGTTGAAACCTTTATAGCTCATTGGATCAATCGACATCATAATAATTCCGGAATAAATGGTTCCAACGAACATCGTCATAAAAGAAAGGGTAAACAACGAGCAATGCTTTAAGTATTTGGCAGTTAGTACGGCAGAAAGAGAATAGTTTAAAACTGCAAACAAAAGAAGGCCTGCAGCCCCTATATGAAATTGAACCCCTCCGCTCATCCCTGCGATCATCGTCGTGCAAATCCCTGTAAAGCCAATAATTACACTAATAACTTCAACCCGAGTTACGGCTGTTTTTAAAACGAAAACGCTTAAAATAATACCAATAATAGGACCTGATGCATTCAGTACTGCACTGATCGTCGTATCAAGATATTGCAAGCTAAAACTCATAAAAACCCACGGAATCCCTGCGCTGATTAATGTTGTGATAAGAAGAATGGGTATTTTTTTAAAATCACCCTTTGACTTCTTCCACAAGAAAATGGGGAGTAATGCGAGAGCACCAAACAAGCACCTATAAAAAACAATCGAAACAGGGTGAAAATCGGACAGCAGCAATTTTGTAAAAAAGAATGTTGAGCCCCAAAGAATACTCAATACAAGCAATGCTACAACCGGCATTTTTTCACCCCCTATTCTCGAATAAATTTTTTATTTTACAGTTGTAAGAAAGCCGCTACCGGATTTTACATAAAAAGATCCGGGGCACCGGATCTTTTCTTGTTATACATATTCTGCAGCGATTCGGGCGGTTAAGGTGCGCGGCAGTAGAACAGGCAGCTCACTTCCCTTAATGGCATCCTTTTTGTGATCTTCATTGTATCCCATACAATCCAGAACAATTAACGCGGCACCTTGCTCTTTTAGATTACGGGCTGCACCTTCTACATCACTCTCATGATAAGGTGATGCCACTTCAATACAAAGCTCAAGCCCGCTAGCATCCCATTTTTTCGTTAAGCTATTTCGCTGTTCTTCCAGCGGAACGATTAGTCCAAGCTTTCCTTTATCTAAAATAGCTTGTACAGTTTGGCTCAGTATTTTATCAGGATAAAACAATGGTTTTTTATGTTCAATCGCGGGAAAATCTCCTGTACAAAGCATAATCACTGTAGAAACTTGTTCCTCCAGCTTATTTAGCTCCTCCTGCAATAGCGGCAGAAGCTTTGATTTTCCGATTTTAACTGATTGTCCATTTCTTAACTTTGAAATATACGTACTATCTTGACCTTCTGGCTGTATGGAATGCATTTCATCATCACGGAGCCGGTCAAGTGCTCCAGCTTCCACGATTATCACAGAATCACCGAGAATATGTTGAATAGAAGGCGTGAGATCAGTACGAGGTGATTGTCCAATGGTCAACACACCAATCGATTTTACAGTCATGACTTTGCACTTCCTAAGGTTTGAAGCTGTTTCATCGACCCGTATAGATTCACAAGATGATTGAATTCTGGTTTATCATAAAATTCAAATTGGCCCTGAGTGAATTCTTTCGCCGCTTCAATACAAAAACGAACAGCTTGTGCAACATCCACCTCATGACTAGCGCCGGTCCCGCAGCCAGGAACTGCCGTTTTAGCCGTAATAGCCAATCCTACAACTGGAGCATCTGTTGCAACTGCAGGCTGTAAAATACTATTGATATGATAAACATCATTGCCGTATGGCGTGATATCCTGTGTCGTAACCGCAAACGTGACTGGTAAATCACCTGTTGTCATCTCCATTATACGAAGCAAGTCATCATTGAACTTCAATACGTATCCTTCTTTTACAGTTGGAGAAAGTGCAATTCCACGATGATTTATTACTTTATTTCCTTTAGTTGTATCAATCGAGATAACCGCTTCCATTTCTGGTAATACCTCGTATTGATTCATGGTTAAAATATCAACAGGAGATCCCATGAAATCAACTGGCTCATGAGGCTCTGTTGGTGCGTTAGGACATATATGTGTTGTAATATACACATCTCCAGGTAAACGATCGCCTTTTTCCGTCATATTTGCCAGCTTTAAAGCAATTGTTACTGCAGCCGCGGCACCATCGCCGTCTGACACAAAGCCAATGCGCGAAGGACGAGCACCGAGTCCACCTAAACGACCTACAATACCCAAGGAAGGAGCGCTCCCTCCTGCCAATTTCCCTTCTGATCCTTTAACAATGATTTTTACGAAATCCGTTGATCCACGATCTCCTGATACAGTCTCATAAGAAGCTTCACACTGTGTAAAATCCTTAAATAACGCCGTCACCATTTCTCCATTTGCTGAAGCATCATCTAGCAGTTCCATCACTTCCATCGTATATTTCAATGACATTATTGAAACATCTCCTTAAACAATCTTTTTATTAATAATCGGTTCCACTGACCTTAACAATTTTTCATTAAACATTGTTGAGCTTAATTTAAGGTTTTCCTTCGGTACAGAAATTACAGCAATACTCTGCCCCTCTTGAATTTCTGCACTTACTAAAGGCTGTCCTGTTTTTGCATCGAACGTCATAATGAGATCAGGAAATGTACCCTTGCGCTCTCCATTCATTTCAGCTGTCATATACTCATTCCAAAACGTAAGCTCCAAATCATCAATAATGACCAAACCAACATCAAATCCACCAGTTTGCTTCATTTCAAAAGAGCTTACGATCCCTGAATGAATAACTCGCCCCTCTAAAAACGATGCTACTGCTTCAATTCTTTCAGGTCCTTCTGGTACAGAAAGGAATTCATGCCCCAGTTCAATTGCTTGAGTAATGCCTCCGACTGCGGCATGCTGCTTCACGTACCCCACTGTCACTGGATTCCGGCAAACAGCTACCATTCCGCCAGCTCCAACTGAGATAAAACGAACAGCATCTGATGAGATATCAAGGGAAGCAGATACAATCCCTTCTACTTTTTTAGTTCCTTTTCCACCTGCATATGCCTGCACGGATTGATATCCCTCTACTTCAGATAAATTTAATGCTCCCATGGATCCAGTTGGATGTGCTCTTCCATTACAAGGTGCATCAAGAACCGGTAAGCCTGTAGCTGCTGCTTGCAGCCAGCCATTTATCGTTGTAGAAGCTCCATTTTCATTTGTCATAATCGCTTTAATTTCATGAGGAAACTCTTTTTGCATACGTTGAACTGTTTCAATAAGCTGCTGAGAATCGACATAAAGCTCCTTTGCAGAAGGCGCCCCTACCAAGGATACACAAACAACATAGTCATCATCATTTAATTCATCAATCGAAATGAGAGCAGGAGAATCCCCATTAAATGCTGAATCCGCTTTTTGGAGACCATCGGGAATCCAGCCTCCGCCTCCTCCGCCCAAAATACAACCACCATAAACTGCCTTCTGTCCATCTTCTTTTGTTAACATTTTTTTTGTCATTTAGCTCACCTCGTTATCTTGCTTTCCAAATAGATGTAAAGAAGCTATAAAGAGCATCCCCTGCTATAAATCCTGCCGCAGTTGTCTGCATAGTACCTTCAGCTTCCGGTCCTTTAACCTTTAAGATCGTAATACGAATTAAAATCCCTGCCATTACTGCCCATCCAGCAATTGGATTAATAATTAATAAGCCAGTCGCAAACAAAATTCCCATTTGTCTTTTTGGACCGCCAATTAACTGAATAATGGCACCCGGAATGGACCACAGCAAAAGCATCATTGCTACATTCCCGGATAAGCCTGTTTCAATCGTAGCCGCATACACGTGATTCACCGGTGGCACCAGGTCTTGTGCGAAAAAAGATTCTGCAAAAATAGCTACCATCGCTACGGCCACTCCAAAACCAATTAGACCACTTTTAAATTGCTGACGACGGCCAAATAGTTCTTGAGCACTCGGAGAGCCGCGTCGAATAAGAACACCAGCTTTGAAGTCAAATCCCATGTCGGCAAAAGCAGGACCTGTTGCAGCTGTATATCCTGTTAATAACGCCAGAGCAATAGGAGGGAACCCCATCATGATACCGATCAAAAGGAAAATCAATGTTACCGCAAATGCCGGGAACCAGCCTGAATGCATCGCCGCAATTCCTACAATTACTTCACTTATAAGGGCCGCAGAAGCTGCAAATACAACAAACAACACGATCTGCCATAGTGGCATTTCCGTGATCATTCCACCTAATCCTGCGAGAAGAGCTGCCCCGCCTAAATAAAGAAGGAAACCAAGCCCAAATCCTCTTTTAACTTCGCTTTCTGTTCGGGTATATTCATGGTCCGTCTCAGCAGCATTCTTTTTAGGGCGTGAATTCATAAGAGTAAAAATAAACTGGAATAATGCTACAACCCCTGCCCCGATCATCATTCCATGCGGAATATAGTATGTATTCAGATCTACTCCAAATAACGGAATCGAATATCCTCTTAATAGCAACCCAATTCCAAACATACTTAACGCCCAAATATTACCGATAAAGGCTACGCCGAAAGCCGACATGGAAATTCCAAAATGAGAACCCATCATACCGCCCAAAATACCTAAGCCCAGATATTTAGCCTTTGTACCACCTTGATCTCCTGCTTTTAACGCCTCTGCAGTAGCAATACCGGATGGCCATGTTTCTGTTGAGCTAAACAGTTTAGAATCAAATACTTTATATAATATAAATGCATCAATAAAAAGAGCGATTGCCGCCCCGATTAACATTGGAATGATTAGTTCCGGCATTCCCAATACGAAAGGGAGTCCAATCGGTATAAGCAGACTATTTGCAGCACCAAAAGTCGCAGCAGAAATCGTCGTTTGAACCAAGTTTTGATTGTCTAATGATTTATATCTATAAAACATTTGCATCGGAATGCGTGCAATCAGCATAGCAACTAAAGCACCAATGATTGACGTATTAGGTGTTATGCCAAGCGTGGTAATCAGCTGCATCCCGATAATGGCACCAAAAACCGCAATAAGGATAGAGAATACAATGAATTGAAAATCGAAATTTTTTTGATTCATTGTTTATGCCTTCTTCCTAATCAATTGAGAAGCAATGGCCTGTGCCTCAACTAAATCAACAACAGGTACTGATAACTGCTGCTCAAAATACTCTTTTAATCGGATGGTTGAAAAGCCTGTGCAAGCGAATAAAATCACGTCCGCTCCAGAATCAATTAAACTATTTGCAACATTTAATAATTCTTCCTTTGCACCCTCCTGAAAAAGATCCGTAGCCTTTCTCAGCTTTTCGGAGTAAGCACTTGAATGATAGTAATCTCCTAATTCCTTCACCATCCGTCCTGGAGGCTCATTCGTAATACCGAGGACACCGACATTACTTCCAGCCATACAGGCAAGATGAGCACCGCATACACCTGCCCCAAGTACAGGAATATTGACCGCTGCCCTGCTTTCATCCAATGCAGGGTCTGCAGCACAGCTAATCGTAATGAAGTCCACCTTCAATTCCTCTTCCATCTTTTTTGCAAGTTCTACAATTTTAGGAATCGCTTTTTGTTCAGATTCGTCATCATAAATCCCATTCGGTTGATCTGCTATACAATGCGTGACAGAATCCACTTTTGCATACTCATTCATTTTCTTCCCATGTTCATGCAAAACATTTTCGTCATCTGTTGTTAAAACACGAATAATACCTAGCATAATACCCCTCCTTTTTAAAAATTATAAAAATTTTAATTATTATAATAAATGCATAAAGTGGGAAATGTTTTGTACTACCTTTTTCTCATTTATTACACTTTTCCTCTGCCATGCGATTTTGAGGCATTAAAATAAAAGAAAATAAAAAAAGACGGATCAATTCCGCCTCATACATTTATAACAGCTCTTTCATTTTTAAACAGAAACGTAAAATAAATAGATTCTCTGCATCATCCAGCTCCATATTTAGCAGCTCTTTGATTTTTTGGAGCCGGTACGTCATAGTTCTTCGATGAACAAATAATTTTTCTGACGCACGTGAAACATTACCGTTTTCATTTAAAAATATAACAAGTGTTTCCAAAAGCTGCCCCTCATCGTTCAAAATTGGCGACAGAACCTCTTTAGCATAACTTTCAGCAAATGGATCAGAGCTGATGTTGAAAATAATTTCATAAATACCAAGATGATTATACGCATATAGCCTATTATCAGGACGAACTTTAAAGCCCACCTCCATTATTTTGGTGACCGATTTTATTTTGTCATCAAAGTTAATTAAATCCTTGAAAGGGCTGCTAACAGAAATATGCATATTCCCTAAAAATGAATTCTTTTCTGATTTATTCAAAGCCAGCTCCAGTTGAGATAGCATAAGTTGATTGTTTTTTTCTAAATTTTGTATTAAGACAAAAAAATGCTGATGCTTTTCAAATATCATACTTTGTTCAAAAGGAAGCGGCGAGATAAAATCTTTGATCTTTTTTCGAACTAGATAATTGGTGTCCAATAACGTCGTTGCTCGGATGGTGGTTTCTTGATTATTTTTTACCGTAAAAAATAATAGAGTAAACATCCTGTCATCATGTACGTAATTGGGATATTCTAAAAGTGACTCCAATACTTCCATATCCTCTATTCTTTCCTTTTGAAGATCCAGCTGCTCACTCATTATGGCTTCGGACAGCTTGCGGCTAATAATCTCAACATTTCGAGATTCAATTTTCTGGAATTTAGATTCGTTTTTATATGGCAAATGGATAAATGCAGAAATCAATTTCTTTGAAAAAATCGGTACAATCAGACGATGTCGCTGATCAGAAAATTTCACTCGCTTATAGGGAGTATGCTGCAATTCAGTTCTCCATTTTTTCACAAGCAATTTATAATCAGGATGAACAGGCTTTGACAGTAATAAATCAGAATTTCTCCAGCCATCTGACGAAAATGTATCCGAACAATAAAGCAAGCTTCCTTCACTGCCTTCAATATAGACCTGAGACCCTACTACCTTTGATAAACTTTCAATTGCTTCCGCAACGTTAGCATGCTCTTCATCTATAAACTCATGGAAGGGATTTAAATCGTTCTGTGTTATCTTTTTCTTTTCTTCATAAAGCTGTTCATACAGAGGACTTAACACATTAATGTAAGAAACATTTTTAGAAATTGAGATGATTGGGAAAGAACCTTGTTCTGCAAGTTCAATCATTTCTTTAGGAAGCTGTTCTATAAACCGTCCTAGCTTTATCACCATTCCTGCAGCTTTTTTCTCAATTAATGTTTTTAATATTTCGTATTGCTTATTGAAATCATCCTTAACTGAATAGAAGGTGGTCATCATTAGAATTCCTTCTGTCGCCCAGCTTCCCACCTCCGGAACCTCCATTACTTCGATTGATTTTATTTCCCGTTCAAGTCCATTTATGCCTGCGATGACTGTCGCCGTTGATAGCACTCCAATATTTAAAGCGTCTGCAACCTTCATCCCATAACCCCTCTTCGAAATATTTAGACTATTTTATCATAGAGATAGTACATTTTCATATTGAGTATTAAAATTTTCAATTAGCCTATCTCCCTTTTTACGATCAAAAAGGTTACTATTTTCTGCTGACAAGCAAAAAATAGTAACCTTGCATAAAGGAAAATGAACATATCTAATTTTCGTTTCTCAATAGGTGAATTTATGACAATAAATTCTTTATTGTCAGAATGGTTAGTACCCTTTTCTCAAAAAAGACGGCTCATAATGCCACTCTTTCTTTTCCTCCATCCAATCCACAAAAGCTCTCACACTTTTTTTATCAAAACGGCGCGGCTTTTGGACCATTTTGAAAAAACGTTCCACGTGAAAGCCTTCTAGCTTAACACGTTTAAGAGAACCGAGGTGACATTCCTTTGCGACTGCAAGAGCAGGCAAAATACTGACACCAAGCCCTTCTTCTACAGCATTTTTAATAGCCTGCGTTGTGCCCATCTCAAGGATGCTTTGCTCTTTCAAGCCTCCAACTCGCTCCAGCTCACGCTCCACTTGAAATCGGGTACCAGAGTTAGCCTCCCGGCAGATCAGCACCTCTTTTGCCACATCATCCAGCGTGACGGACTCTCTTTTCACAAAGGGATGGCGAGGGTGCGTTACAAGTGTAAGCTCATCCTTTGCAAACTCATAGATACGATAATCCCCATCTGGCACCTGTCCTTCTACGAGGGCTAGATCAATTTCACGCTGGTTAAGCTGTTCCAGTATGGCTGGTGTATTAAGAATTGAAACGTGTATGGTGATGTCAGGTTCTTTTTTCTTATAGGAACCTAATATCGTTGGCATCAAGTATTCACCAATCGTCAAGGAAGCACCAATAACGAGTGCGCTGGATTCCTTGCCTATTAATTCTTGAACCGCTTCTTGAGACAAATCATATTCATCTACGATATTGCGGGCAAAATCATAGACTGTTTTTCCGGCAGCTGTTAATTCAAGCTTGCCATCCTTTCGCTCAAACAGAAGCGCACCGTACTCATCCTCCATTTGCTTCACCTGCCTCGTGACAGCTGGCTGTGAAATAAAACTCAACCGGGCAGCCTGGCTGACACTGCCGTTTTCCACTACTAAACAAAAGCTTCTCATGTTTTCAATATTCATGGACTCATCCCTTCGTTCCTAGGGTACTTGTTTTCAGCATAGTTAAAAGGCTTTGCACCGTCAATAAAGTTTAATCCAACCTATTTTCTTGGTATAACAAATGGTTATACCCTATGTGATCCTTGCACGCTTTTTGTGCTGCATCTTTTGATATGATTAGAACGAAGGTACCATATCGGAGGAATGACAAATGGAATGGACAATGATTCTCCTTATCATAGTATTAGGAATAGCGGCTGGCGGTATTGGGGTCTTGGTTGGCGCAGGTGGAGGATTTATTTTTGTACCGGCCATTTTATTGCTATTGGATACACCGCCGCACGTTGCAGCAGCAACAGGTATCGTCATTGTTTTTTTCAATGCACTATTTGGGATGTTCGGCTATATGAAACAATCACGTATTGACTATAAAGCAGGCCTTTGGCTATCAATAGGCGCCATACCTGGAAGTATAATCGGCATCAGTATACACAGTATTTTTCAATCAGATTCTTTTTACACTGTATTTGCTACCCTGCTTGTTGGGATCGGCCTCTTCCTTTTTTATAAAAATAGTCCCTTTTCAAAAAAAAGCAGTTCCACAGACTCTCGTGTTAGTGAATTTATCTCGTTATCTACTAAAGGAAAAAAAGGCATCGTCGTATTGCTTGGATTCGGACTAGGTGTAATATCAAGCTTTTTCGGTATTGGCGGCGGCTGGATGCTCGTTCCGATTTTGGTTTATGGATTTCATCTGCGGACTCACCGCGCCACGGCAACCTCCATTTTTGCTCTTGCGATCTATTCTTCTGTAGCCGCCGTGATTCAAACGGCATCAGGAGATGTGGACTGGATGCTAGTGGGAATTGGCGGAGCTGGGGTGCTCGTTGGCTCTCAAATCGGGACGATACTTTCTGCTCGTTTGAATAGCCAAGTCATTGTTCAGGTACTTTCATTAATTTTGATTATCACTGGCGGAAGAATGTTTTGGAACTAAAGGTTATAGATGGATTTGGAGCCTGTCCCAGTTATGTAATGGGAACAGGCTCTTCTATTTTCCCCACTCAACACCTAATTAGAATATCCTCCCAAAATTGTACTATAAAACTAAATTCACTAATCCCTCCGAGTCAATATATTTTGAGACATCAACAATCCTTGGTAACATATAGTTATGCTTTTAGAGGGAATGGGAAAAAGAAAATCCCCGACTATAATTGCCCTTTATTCATATACATTTATATAGAAAGAAGATGAACATATGTCTGCAGACCATGTAAAGCAGTTAAGTGACACGAAATTTTCAGTGCTCGATCTTTCACCTATTATTGTCGGTGCCACTCCTTCCGACGCTTTTAAAAATACGCTTGATTTGGCACAGCATGTTGAAAAAATGGGATATCATCGTTTTTGGCTGGCTGAGCATCATAATATGCCGTTTATTGCAAGCTCGGCTACGTCCGTTGTCATTGGTCATGTTGCTGGCGGCACTTCAACAATCCGTGTAGGATCAGGTGGAATTATGCTGCCTAACCACGCACCTTTAGTTATTGCCGAGCAGTTTGGTACGCTTGAATCACTATACCCTGAACGTATTGATCTTGGCCTCGGCCGTGCTCCTGGAACAGATCAGCGTACTGCGCATGCGCTAAGACGCAACAATAGAAGCGATGGTCAAGATTTCCCTGAGCAATTGGCAGAGCTTCGCGCTTATTTTGATCCTTCATTAGCACCGGGAAGAAACCCTGTACGCGCCGTTCCGGGTGAAGGCTTGAATATTCCTGTTTGGCTTTTAGGTTCAAGCGGCTTCAGCGCCCAGCTTGCAGGACAGCTTGGCTTGCCGTTTTCTTTTGCGAGTCACTTCTCTCCTGATAACACGCTCGGAGCTTTAGATTTATATCGCCGCTCATTCAAGCCATCAAATACGCTCGATAAGCCTTATGCAATGGTTGGGGTCAACATCGTTGCAGCAGAAACGGATGAAGAAGCGGAACGTTTAGCAACGACTTTACAGCAGCAATTCCTTAATTTGGTCCGTAATAATGAAGTGCCATTGCAGCCTCCTGTAGAAAGCATGGACAATTTATGGACCGAGTATGAAAAAGCTGCACTTCGCCAACAATTGGGCTCTTCCATTATTGGAAGCCCTGCAACAGTGAAAGAAAAGCTGCAAAAATTTATAAATGAAACGCAAGCGGATGAAATTATGGTCGTGGGCCAAATTTATGATCATGCGGCACGTCTTCGTTCATTTGAAATTGTAGCGGATATTATGAAAACCAACTAAGGATAAACGAACCGGCATATGCTATCACATGCCGGTTCGTTTTTTTTATAGCTGCACATAAAGAGCATAAAGTCCTTTATATATCCCATTACATAATAGTTATATGCATTCGTTTTAAATCCCTCAAAAAGGGAACTTGTTTAGTAACACCCTAGAAAACAGCTTCTTACGTCTATCCTGTTTGTCAGCCCTTTGAATTCTATGTCTCCTGAGGAGGAAAACATATGAAAAAAATGCGTTTGATTCCCTATCAAGTTGAAGAGATTCAAAATAAGGCCACCCAAAATATCCCGAGAGGCGTCGAAATGATTCAGGCACCAGAAGTCTGGGAGGAATCGAAAAAAGGAACAGGCCACGTCGTCGCAGTAATTGATACCGGCTGCCAGGTTGATCATCCAGACCTGCAGGACCGAATTATTGACGGGAAAAATTTCACGTCAGACTTTGACAATGATGAAAAAAACTACGATGACAATAATGGACACGGCACACATGTGGCCGGTACCATTGCTGCATCAGGCATGCAAAGCAACGGGATAGCCGGAGTAGCACCTGAAGCCGGTTTGTTAATTTTAAAAGTACTGGGCGGGGAAGGCAGTGGTGACTATCAATGGATTACGGATGCGATACATTACGCGATTGACTGGGAAGGTCCAAATGGAGAAAAAGTATGTGCCATTTCCATGTCACTTGGCGGACCTGAAGATGTTCCAGCGCTTCACGAAGCCGTTAAACGAGCAGTAGATGAAGGCATCCCTGTTGTTTGCGCAGCAGGTAATGAGGGAGACGACAGAGCGGATACCGAAGAGCTTGCTTACCCTGGAGCGTATAGCGAGGTTATTCAAGTGGGAGCAATTAATTTTAATCGGAAAATCGCCTCTTTCAGCAACACAAATGATGAGATTGATTTAGTGGCCCCAGGTGTAGATATTTTGTCGTCCTACACAGAAGGCAGATATGCCAGACTTTCCGGCACATCAATGGCCACCCCGCATATTTCAGGGGCCATAGCTTTAATTAAAAATATCGCTGAGTCACAATTCGAACGAGAATTAACCGAAGCGGAAATATATGCACAGCTTGTTAGACGAACGGTACCGCTAGGGTATCCAAAATCTGCGGAAGGAAATGGCCTTCTCGCACTTGGTATGTTGAACCTATACGAACAGCTGTTTAAAATGTTTAATACTTCCCTAGGATCCAATGTTGAGGAAAGCTCTTCTGTAGGCACAAGTAATAACAGATAGTCAGGTTCCGCAGCAAATTCAAGTAAGCCGATGAGCACTGCTTATGCTCATCGGCTTATTTTTTTATTCATTATCAATTAATTCTATTCTCCAGAATCAATTATCCTCCCGAGACATTTTGTTTTCCTTGGCTCATTTTATTTATAGAATCATGATCTCCACGCTGGAAATACTTCTGATAAATAAAAATGGCAGCCATTAATACTGCACCTATTATGGATGATGTGAGTTCCGGAATGACCAGCAAAACACCCGCTACGACCAGGATGCCTCTTAATAGAAAATGAAGCGGCTTCACCCAATAGCCGATCATCCCTGCCCCTACGCCAATCATTCCAATCGTCGAGCCAATCATAATAATTGCTGCTCCAGTCCAATCCGTATCAATCAAAAGCATTTGCGGAGAGAAAACAAAAACATATGGAATGATAAATGCTGCAATTGCCAGGCGTGTAGCTTCAAAGCCTGTTTTTAATGGATCACTTTTTCCAATCCCAGCAGCAGCAAAAGCAGCCAACGCTACCGGAGGCGTAATATCAGCTAATATGCCAAAATAAAATACAAACATATGCGCCGCCAGTAATGGAAATCCTAATTCAACCAATACTGGAGCAGCTATTGTAGAAGTAATAACATAGTTGGCAGTCGTTGGAACACCCATTCCAAGTATTAAACTGGCAACCATCGTCATCAGTAATGTTATAAAAATATCGCCCCCAGCAAGATCGATAAGTCCATTTGCAAACTTCAATCCGATTCCTGTCAGTACGATAACTCCAACAATCATCCCCGCAGCCGCACATGCAATTGCAACACCCAAGGCAGCACGCGCTCCGGTTTCAAGTGCTTCAATAAGCCCTTTTATCGTTAAACGCTTTTCTCCCGGCTGAAGAAAGCCGACTAAAATTGCAATGAAAAGTCCGTATAACGCAGCTCGCATTGGGCTTAACCCGCTGCTTAGAAAATAGATGATAGCAACGATGGGAACGAGCAAGTACAGCCTGGCAACCACATTTTTAATTGATGGAAGCTCTTCTTTCGTTAAACCGCGAAGCCCCAGCCTTTTCGCTTCATAGTGAGTCATAATCCACACACCGACGAAGTATAATATGGCTGGAATGGCTGCCGCCTTTACAATCTCCCAATAGGGAATGCCAGTAAATTCAGCCATAAGAAAGGCTGCCGCTCCCATGACAGGAGGCATAATCTGACCACCAGTTGAAGACGTAGCCTCGACTGCTCCTGCAAACTCCTTTCGATAGCCTAAACGCTTCATTAGAGGGATCGTGAATGCACCCGATGTTACAACATTGGCAACAGAGCTGCCGCTTATCGTTCCTTGCAAAGCACTAGAGAAAATCGTTACCTTTGCAGGTCCGCCGCTTGCGCGCCCGGCAATAACCAGGGCAAGGTCATTGAAATATTCACCAACCCCTGTTCGATCAAGGATTGCCCCAAAAAGGACAAATAAGAAGATAAAGGTTGCAGAAACAGCAAGCGGAGTACCAAAAATTCCTTCGGTTGTAAAATACATATGTGAAAATAGCCGTTCATAGCTTATACCGCCATGTCTTAAGAAAGAGGGAAAATAAGGGCCCAGTATCGCATAAATGAGAAAAACACCAACAATAATGGTAATAGGCTTACCTACAACTCGCCGAGAGCCTTCTAAAACCAATAGAATCGCAAGCGCCCCAACAGTTAAATCGAGAGTAGTAGGATTACCGATTCGCCTTACAAGCTCGTCGAAAAACAACAGCCAATACAATCCGACAAATATTCCGGTTAGCGCAAGGGCTATATCCAGGATTGGTATCTTTGTTTCACCGATTTTCTTTTTTGTATAGGGGAACAAAAGAAAAATCAAGCCCAGCACGAACGCTAAATGGATCGATCGTTGAAGCTGTGAACTTAGTCCCCCTATCATTCCGGTATAAATATGAAATAATGAAAAGGAGACAGCAATAAGTATAATAATTTTATTTGCTATTCCGCTTAAATTTCTCGTGCCTGCTTCCGGATCATACTCAGCAAGTAAATCCTTAAGTTCTTGATGTGTTAGTGTATTTTCTTCTTGCAACTTCTCCTTAGACACTATGTAATAACCTCCTTAAAAAATGCCATGATTTGATTTTCCCTTGTAACAGAAAATCGCAAAGAGGTACCCGGTTTACTTAAGTCCTTTAAAGGAATCATTTTCCCCTTAAATAAAAGAGTATGATTGGCAATAACTTGTCCAATAAACACATCGATAGACGGCACATGCCGATCAATGTTTTCAATGATTACTTTACCGTTTTCCGTTCTCATTGTTTGATCCTGTTGAACATCAAAAGGAAGACCTGCCCCAAATGATTCAAAAATCGTTGAATCAATGACCAGATCGTCTTTGCCAATTCGGATTATTTCATCTACTTCTGTTTTTTCAACAGAATGAATAAATCGAATGGTGAATAAATCCCCCTCTGTTACAGAACGGCTCCATAAGATTTTATTCGTTTCATTTGATGTAATGGTTAGCACCTGAGTTTGCTTTAAATTTGTCAGCAGTAAAACAATTATGACAAATAAAGAAAATAAAAGAAGTTTCCTCATTAGATATATACAAGGGAGCTAAAAAGCTCCCTTGTAAAGGCCCCCTTACTGACTAATTCCTTCTTCATCAAAATACTTTTGTGCACCTGGATGAAGTGGAATAGTCAATCCATCAAGTGCTTTTTCCAATGTGATTTCCTTCGCCTTCTCATGCTTAGAGCCAAGGGTGTCTAAATTATCGTAAATTGCTTTTGTTATGTCATAAACATCATCTTCACTTAAATCGCTGTTAACCGTTAAAGCCGCCAAAACAGCAACCGTTTTTGCATCCTCATCCTGTCCATCGTAAGATCCTGCAGGAACTACTTCATCAATAAAGAATGGATATTTTTCTTTTAGCGCTGCAATGACTTCATCATCTATACTTATAACGCGAACCCCTTTTGTTACAGCAATATCTGATACAGAAGCATTCGGGACTCCAGATGTGACAAACATAGCGTCGATAAGTCCATCTTTAAAACTATCTGCAGAATCGGCATATGATTTTAATTCTTCTTCAATGTCATCATAAGTTAAGCCTGCAGCCTCCAAAATTTGAACACTGTTAGCCTCATTACCACTTCCTGGAGCTCCAACAGAAACCTTCTTGCCCTTTAAATCCTCAACTGATTGAATATCACTATCCGCAGCTACTACAAGCTGGATAATTTCAGGATATAATGTTGAAATACCACTGATTCCCTCTAACTTTTCATCAAAAACCTCTATACCATTTACTGCATAATCTGCAATATCATTCTGTGTAAAAGCAATTTGCACATCACCTTTTGATAAGAGCTGCATATTTTCTACTGACGCCCCTGTTACCTGAGCAGTAGCAGTAATACCCAATTCCTCCTCTAAAATCTGTGCGATTCCACCGCCTATTGGATAATAAACACCACCCGTACCTCCTGTTGCAATCGTGGCAAGATCAAGCCCTGCCTCTGCCTCTGTTTCTGATCCCGATCCTGAACCAGAGTCAGAAGGAGATGAACAGCCCGCAATGACAAGCACAAATAAAGACATTAAAGTAATTAATCCTTTTTTCATATGTACAAAGCCCCCCGTTTACCTATTTTTTATAATTTTCAATCTATTATAATAAAACACGTAAAAGGTTGGTTGTCAATTCAAAAAAATATTTCATTGACTGTGAGGTAGGACTCAAGAGATCTCATTTAGTTCCAAAACAACAATTATTTTAGATGTTATTTTACGTAGGTTAATAGTCCTAAATAATTGATTTTTCTCCTGTGTAGCAGTGAGTAGAACTATCATATTCACCTATGGAAAAAACATGAAATATCGAAGAAAAGTGGTATTATAACACAACTCCTTTAAATTACGCTTCATACTTATAAAGGTTAGTTTTAATTTTTCAAACACTATGATCATAACAATCTCTGTAAAATCCCCTTATATCTCCTCTTATTAGAATATTTGCTGCTAAAACGTAAATTTGCGCAATAAAAAAGCATGCAGAAATTTCTCTGCATACTCTCTCTTTTAAAATACAATTGTCTTATTACCGTCCACGATAATACGGTCCTCAAGATGCCATTTAACGGCACGGGCAAGGACGCTTCGCTCGATAGAGCGGCCGATTTTTTTCAATGCTGCAATATCGTCTCGGTGATCCACTCTCATTATGTCTTGTTCGATAATCGGGCCTTCATCAAGATCGTTGGTTACGTAATGTGATGTTGCACCGATCAGCTTTACACCTCTTTGATAAGCACGGTCATAAGGTCTTGCACCAACAAAAGCCGGCAAGAATGAGTGGTGAATATTGATGATCCGCTTCGGATTAGCTTCTACAAATTTAGGCGTTAAAATTTGCATATAACGAGCCAAAACAATAAGGTCAATTTCATATTCCTGCAGCAATTGAAGCTGCTTAGCCTCTACTTCATTTCGGTTTTCTTTGCTAGCAGGAATGTAATGAAATGGAATTCCTAATCCTTCTACAATCTCTCTTGAATCCTCATGATTACTGATCACGACAGCTAATTCTGTCATTAGATCACCATTTTGCCATTCCCACAGAAGCTCACGAAGACAGTGAAGCTCTTTTGAAACAAAGATAGCGGTCTTCTTCATTTCAGAAGCGAATGTTATTTTCCAATCCATATTGAAGTTTTCAGCAACCGCTTCAAAAGACAGTTTGATTTCTTCCTTTTTGGATTGAAGATCCGGACATTCAAATTCAATTCGAATGAAGAAATCTCCACCTTCCGGATCGGTAGAATACTGGCTGGATTCGATTATATTGGCATTGTACTGGAATAAAAACCTTGATACCGTCGCCACAATGCCCGGCTTATCAGGGCAATTGATTAATAAACAGCCTCTATTTTTTCTATTTTCTTTAAAATCATTAAGCTGGTCCTGAATATATGTACTCATGACAACCTCCCTCTTGATGTTATGGCATATAGATAAAAGTCAATAACCTACATAGTATGCCAAAAAGGAGATTAAATAAAGAATTTTCACTTAGTATTTCTGAATAAATTCAAGCAACAGTACTTATTTTCCTAATTAAAAGACTCCCTTAAGTTAACCTGTTGGTTTCCGCTTCAGGCGCTCCTCGGCGCTAATGCTCCTGTCGGGTCTCCCATTGACTCGCTTATACCGCAGGAGTCTCACGCCTTTCTCTCCCATCAGCATCATGCCAATTTCAACAATCACCTTTAATATATCGCCAAATTAAAAACGAAGAAACTCCGAATAGGTAGTTTCTTCGCTAATCAAATCAATTATGTTGCAGAAGTAGTCATCAAGAGTATGTATCGTCTCCGATGATTCTAAAATGATGATTAACTTCTCACCATACCGTGTGGATCGATTACAAATTTTTTCGATGCCCCGCCATCAAACTCTCGATATCCCGCAGGAGCATCATTAAGAGAAATGACTGTCGCATTTACTGCTTTTGCAATTTGAGCTCTTCCACTCAAAATTGCAGACATTAGATCACGATGGTACTTCATAACTGGGGTTTGTCCCGTTACAAACGTATGAGCTTTTGCCCAGCCTAGGCCAAGACGGATTTTCAGCGTACCTTCCTGAGCATCTGCATCAATTCCACCTGGATCGCCTGTTACGTATAGTCCAGGAATACCCAATCGTCCACCTGCACGTGTAATACCCATAATGGAGTTTAACACTGTAGCTGGAGCTTCTTGGGCACCTTGCCCGTGTGCACTTGCTTCAAATCCCACAGCATCGATTGCACAGTCCACTTCAGGCACACCCAAAATTTGTTCAATTTGCTCTCCAATGTTGGCATGGTCACGCAGGTTAATCGTTTCACAGCCAAAGCTTCTAGCCTGTGCCAAACGCTCTTCAATCAGATCTCCAACGATTACGACAGAAGCACCAAGTAATTGTGCCGAGTGCGCTGCAGCCAATCCTACAGGGCCTGCACCGGCTACATAAACCGTTGATCCCGGTCTAACTCCCGCACTCACAGCTCCATGATAGCCTGTTGGGAAAATATCAGAAAGCATTGTTAAGTCACGAATTTTTTCCATTGCTTGATCTTTGTCAGGGAATTTTAACAGCTGGAAGTCTGCATAAGGAACCATCACATACTCAGATTGTCCTCCAACCCATCCTCCCATGTCTACATATCCATAAGCTGAACCCGGACGATCCGGATTTACGTTTTCACAAATATGTGTATCTCTTTCTTTACAGCTTCTGCATCGTCCACATGCAATGTTAAAGGGAACGGAAACCAAGTCGCCCTTTTTAATAAATTCAACATCGCTGCCAACTTCAATAACTTCTCCAGTGATCTCATGGCCCAGAACCAGCCCGCTTGGTGCCGTTGTTCTTCCTCGTACCATGTGCTGGTCACTGCCACAGATATTCGTGGTCACAACTTTCAGGATAACTCCATGGTTACACTTCCGGCCAACGTTCAAAGGATTAACCCCTGGTCCATCACGAAGAACTAAATCCGGAAAACTAATGTCCTGTACTTCTACTTCACCTGGTTTCGAAAAGATTACTGCGCGGTTACCTGCCAATCAAATCACTCCCCCTGAAGAATAGTTAGCGAACGACTATTGTAAGCGTTGTCATTCCATATTAATTATATCATCTATTCTAAATAGTTCAATAACTATAATTCTATTTTACTAAAATAGTAAATAGCAACCATGTATGACAAAACGTTGAAAAGTCAATCCATAATCAAACTTTTCTCATATGTTTGAAATCTAGTTAATTACATTTTTTTCAATGCAAAACACTTGAAAATTTTAGTGTTTGGGACAACAATAGATAGTGTATACGCTTTCAACTTTACCAATCGAAAGGAAGAAAAATATGAAAAAACTAATCAATCATCCATCAGATGTTGTACTAGAGATGGTACAAGGGATTGTAGCGGCTTATCCAAATGAGGTGGAATTGCTTCCAGACACAACCGTCATTGTGAGAAAGCAGAAGACGAACGGAAAAGTTGGTATTGTAAGCGGTGGCGGAAGCGGTCATGAGCCAGCTCATGCTGGGTATGTCGGGAAGGGTATGTTAGATGCCGCTGTAGCAGGAGAAGCATTCACATCCCCTGGTCCCGATCAAGTTTTAGAAGCCATTAAAGCAGCTGATTCAGGAGCAGGCGTTCTCCTCGTTATTAAAAACTATAGCGGAGACGTAATGAATTTTGAAATGGCGGCTGAGTTAGCAGAAGCAGAAGGAATCACCGTAGAAAAAGTCATTGTAAATGACGACGTAGCGGTTGAAGATAGCACCTATACAACAGGCAGACGAGGAATTGCCGGGACCATTTTTGTACACAAGATTGCGGGTGCCCTCGCCGAAACAGGCGCCTCGTTGCAGGAGGTACATGCAGCAGCAGAAAAAGTTGTGCAGCAGGTTCGCTCCATGGGTATGGCTTTATCACCATGTATTGTTCCCGGAAACGGCAAACCAAGCTTTGTTCTTGGCGACAATGAGATGGAAATGGGGATGGGGATTCATGGAGAGCCCGGATTAGAGCGTGAAGAATTAAAATCAGCGGATGAGGTTGCTGAAAAGCTGCTTCAGCCAATTTTGGAAGAAGGAGTGTTTAAAACAGGCGATCATGTAGCCGTAATGGTAAATGGACTTGGCGCAACACCGCTAATGGAATTATATATTGTAAACAGAAAAATCCAGGAGCTGCTAAAAGAAAAAGGACTTCATATGACAAAAACGTATGTTGGCAATTATATGACTGCTTTTGAAATGGCTGGATGCTCTCTAACATTGCTCCGGTTAGATGATCAGCTATATGAATTATTGCAGGCGCCTTGCGATGCACCAGGATTTTAAAACATGTCTGTTGATTTTCGCTCCAGGCGCACGCTTTCCGCGATGAGGGCGGTGAGCCTCCCAGGTCGCAGACGCACCTGCTTGAGTCTCACCTGTCCCGCTTCAGCCCGCAGGAGTCTCGTGTATCCGTTCCAATCAACGCTGTGCAAAAATCAACAATGAACTTTAATATAGCTAAGCTTAAAAACTACTTGATTAACAAAGAGAATAGAAGGTGCTTACGATGAATCTAACGACACAAGAAACGATTCAATGGATTGAACGAGCTAATAGCGTTTTTCAAGAAAAGAAGGATGAATTAACAGAACTCGATCAAGTAATTGGAGACGGCGACCACGGCATCAATATGGCAAGAGGATTCCAAGCGGCAGCAGAAAAACTGCAAGCTGGTTCATATGCCACGCCAAGCGATGCATTAAAAGATGCAGCCATGACCCTTTTATCCAAAATTGGCGGAGCTTCCGGGCCCCTCTACGGATCCGCTTTTCTAAAGCTTTCCTCCTCTACAAAAGGTGCAGAGACCATCTCATTCGACCAATTCAAAGAGGCGATGAGTGAAGCGACGGACTCACTAAAAATGCGCGGGAAAGCGGAAGAATCAGATAAAACGATGATCGATGTCTGGGGACCTTTTACAGCGTATCTGCAAGTTCAATCCGATGTACAGCCAGATGAATGGATTGAAAAGCTGGCGGATGCAAAGGAAAAAACCAAAGATATGCAGGCAAACAAAGGCCGTGCAGCGTATTATAAGGAAAAATCCGTCGGGCATATGGATGCTGGAGCTGCTTCAACTTACTATCTATTCGCTGCATTAGCCGAGATTTTAAAGGAGCGTGGCGAATAAATGAGCGCAGTAGGAATTGTCCTTATTTCCCACAGTGATAAAATTGCCGAAGGGCTTTACGAGCTGCTACGTCAAGTAGAACAGAACGTTGCCATTGAATTGGCTGGCGGTACAGATGAGGGAGGCATTGGAACAAGCCTTGACAAAATCCTGCAAGCAATAGAAAAAGCAGATTCCGGCGAAGGCGTCTTACTGTTTTACGATCTAGGATCTGCAAAGATGAACGCTGAGCTTGCGATCGAGTTAGCAGGAAAGGATAACGCCTATCTCGTTGAGGCTCCACTGATAGAAGGTGCTTATATAGGCACGGTTGAAGCAGGTATCGGGAAACGGCTGCACGATATCATAGAAGGAATTCAAAAGCAGTTCACTGTAATAAATGAATAATTGAAATAGACAAAAAGACACATCTTCTAGAGATATGTCTTTTTGTCTTATGGCAAGCACCTGTCCCCTATTAGGCAGGCACTTCACTTCTATTGAAAAGCTCTGAATCATTATTAATCGAATAGACTTGCAACAAGGCTGACAAGAATGCCAACGATCGCAAAGTCAGAATCACCAAAAGTTGTATTTTCAAATCCTAATGTTCCTAAAAGGGGCAGCAAAATAGCTGGAAGGAAACTGATTAAGATCCCATTGGCAACTGCTCCAAGGATTGCTCCGCGCCTTCCACCAGTCGCATTTCCAAACACGCCTGCTGCTGCACCAGTAAAGAAGTGCGGCACCAGTCCGGGAACAATGATTTTTAAACCGAATAATGGGAGTAAAAACATAGAAATAATTCCTGCTAAAAAGCTGGCCAAGAACCCGATAATGACAGCGTTTGGTGCAAATGGAAAGACTGTTGGACAATCTAATGCAGGCTTGGCATTTGGTACCAGCTTATCTGCAATTCCTTTAAATGCTGGAACAATTTCTGAAATCAGCATTCTTACACCTGCAAGGACAATGTAAACACCTGCAGCAAACGTAATCGCTTGAATGAGTGAAAATACAATGAAGTTAGAACCAGCAGAAAGCTCACTCTCGATATAAGATTGACCTGCAAATAAAGCCACAACAATAAAGATGATTGTCATGGTAAGAGATACAGCTACTGAAGTGTCACGCAAAAAACCAAGCTGTTTAGGAACTTTAATTTGTTCCGTTGTTTTTTCTTTATTTCCGAAATATTTGCCTATCGTTCCTGCAACAAAATAACCGACAGAACCAAAGTGACCAATTGCAAAATCATCACTTCCTGTAATTTGACGCACATAAGGCTGCACCAAAGCAGGGAATAAAACCATACAAAGTCCAAGTAAAATGGAGCCTACAACTACGAGCATAAAACCATCTAATCCGCCAACAGAAAGAGTTGCTGCTAAGAGACACGCCATAAATAAGGTGTGGTGACCTGTTAAAAAAATATACTTAAATTTTGTAATTCGAGCAAAAATAATGTTTGCAATCATTCCAAAAACCATAATCATGGCTGTTTCTGTGCCAAATGCATCTTGAGCCACTGCCACAATCGCTTCATTATTCGGAATTACGCCATCAATGGAAAATGCATGATCAAACATCCTCCCGAAGATTGTTAAAGCCCCGATGATTACTCCTGCTCCAGCTCCGATGATGACAAAGCCCATGATTGTTTTTAATGTACCCGATATGATTGAGGATGCATCCTTTTTCTGAAGTAAAAGACCAATAAGAGCAAATAATCCAACTAATATTGCAGGCGTTGCAAGAATGTCATTCATTAGAATATCCAACACTAAAACCGACCCCCTTTTCCTATTGAACTTTATTTGGTAAGCAAATTAAAGGTAACCATCAATTTTTAATTTAATCTCCTCGATGTTCATCATGTTTTCTAATCCGACAATTGTTCGAACGCCATCGTCTAAATTCTCCAAAAGATCCTGTGCAACGACAAAAATATCTGCTTCTGCTGTACGCGCTGTTGTAAGATCTGTATGATCTACCTCTGCTTCTTTGCCCAGCTGATCTAACGCTTTTTTGACATTAAGCTCCATAATAAAGCTTGATCCTAAGCCATTACCGCAAACCACCATTATTTTTTTCATGTTGATTCCTCCTCAGAAAATTTTATTAAAATGGAATTCACTTCATTCATATCTGTAGAACTTTTTAATTTCTCTATACTTTGTTCATCACTTAGCAGGTAAGTCAGCTGTGATAACGCCTTAAGGTGCGTTGTTTGATCAACTGCGGACAAAACAAATAATAATTGAACATTTTTTTCTTTAGGAAAAAGGACTGGCTTTTCAAGTCTTAAATAACTCATTCCAATCTCAACTGCACCGTCTTCTGGTCTTGCATGCGGAACCGCTACACCAGGCATAAGAACAATGTAAGGACCAAATTCATTCACGTTATCAATCATGGCATTTATATACGATTCTTTTATTTTGTTTGCTTTAAGCAGCGGCTGAGCAGCGAGCTGAATTGCTTCTTCCCATGTATGGACCTCGTCATGAAAAGATATTGAGTCCTTTGTTATAAGTTCATTCAGCATTGGCTGATACTCCCTCCTTGCATCATTTTTTTCTTTTGGCCATATTAGTTGCTCAAGCTCTTGATGAAGCTGTTTTTCTTCATGCACTGTTGAGAATTTCTTTACAATATCGACAATTCCCTTCAGTGTAAATTCATGCCCAATTCCTCTATTCATCCCCGTCCTCACTTGATGCAAAAGGGCATTGCGTTCTGATTGCTGCGGGAAAGGATCCACTAGATAAAACATTTTTTCTGTAAGTATGGGAACAGTAGAAAAAATGATATCTACAAACGGCTCATGTTTTTTTAAATCCCGTATCGCGATGGGCGGAAGAAAAAAGAGATCCGGAAACATTTTCTGCAGCGTACCATGAAGCATCTGTGAAACGCTTGTTCCGCTTGGACAAATGACAATTGCTTGTTTTCTATTTTCAAAATCACTGCCCTGGCTCTGCAAACTGCTTCCAAAATAAATTGTCCAATAAATTTTCTCTTCGTCCGGGATGTCAGTACCCAGCCATTTCTCAAATGATTGTATGGCACGACTTGTAAGAACATGAAGAGCATGTTTATCACTTTCGACAATATGAACTAAATCATTGAATACAGGGACTCCATGCTTAATACGATACACCGCTGGTTTGACATGCAAATAAAGCTTCTCTAAAAGAACTTCTCGATTTTGAAACTTTATGCAGCTTAGACGTTCAAATTCTTCTACAACTTTTCTGATCTCTTCTTTCATCTCTGAATCATTTGGTTCTAAATTAGATGCTTCTAAAAGATTGGCACTTTCAAGAGATAACATAACAATAGGCCAAGCTGCTTTTCGATTAGGCACAAGAATTTTCATTGCATCAATTAATACTCTATTTTGAGTAGACGCAGGTGGTAAAATGGGTTGTTCATCATGCAAAAAGCTTTTTTCTACCATTTGTTCCAGCAGGTTACTGAACACCGATAGCAATAGCAATTGATCATCTGTAAAACGTTTTCCGATCAAGCGTTCCACTTTTTTCACTTTTTCTAAATCATCTTCAATCGCAGGCAGAGGGTTCACACATATCTCTTGCAGAAGCTCCCGATATGATGATAATTTCAGTACCTGTCGCACTACTCTATAAAGGAACTTGTGAATCGCAAATGAGTCCCCTGAAAAACAGTAACCTTTTATTCGAGAATAAATAAATTCTACATTGGCGTGAGCTGCCACTTTTTTAAAGCTTTTTAAGTCTTGAATAGCCGTGTTTCGTGATACCCTAAGCAGACCTTGATAATGTAATAGAGACAGTTCTTCATTAGAGATGGCTGTATAAAGAGCAATGATGAGAATTCGTTCATTTTCATTCCATATCACTTGGCTGGGAGTCAACTTTTTCACAGCCTGTATAATTGGTACACGATCAGAGATAATCAGCCGCTGTTTTTCGTATCGAACAGGATCAATATTTTCAGATTCCAGCCAAACATTTATACGGTCAAGCTCATAATGAATGACTCTTTAGGAATACTGCAGTGTCTGTTCAAGTCCGTCTATTGTTAAATTGCTGGAGTATATCAGTCGATTGAGAATCGTTCGTCCTCGTTCTGTTAGATACATATTCGCTCCTCCCCTTGCTTTCTATTCTACTCTCTTTATTGTTATTTTTGTAACCGGTTTCAATCCAGTTATTGTTGGTCTTCTGTTCACAAATTGGATTTAATAAATATCTTTTACAAAATAATGCTGTTGATTAAGTATTTCATTCTGGCAAAATGCTATTTTTTCCACTAGGCTTAATCGTATGTATTGAAAATACCATACATATTTAAATTTTCTAATATTTTCCGATATTAATGACAACTACTTAAAATGAATTTCAATTTCGGCAGTCTATTAGTTCAAAAAAAGAATGGAGTCCATTACATGTTTACATACACATTTTTTAAAAACACAAGAAGAATCATTTATATTGTGTTAGCAATCGCTTTTATATTAGATGCAAAAGACGAAAGCATACTCAGACTCAATCTTGTCCCTGAAGGAATTGATGAAGTTTATAACAATGGACTCTTACTTTTTTTAGGACTGCTTATTTTTATGATTTTTGTTATCGAAAGAATAATGGAACGAATCGTAAAAGCAAATGAAGCAAGCTACCTTCATTTGCTTGATTTTTCTCCTGACCCTATTTGGGTTCACCAAAACAAGGAGATCATTTTTATCAACGGATCAGGTGTAAAGGTACTTGGAGCAGCACACCGGGAAGAATTAATAGGTAGAAATATTATGGATTTATTATCACCTGCTGACCATAACCATGCAAAAAACAATATTAATAAAGCGATGCTGACAAATGATGCCTTGTTTACGGCAGAATGTCAGATGATTTCACTAACAGGAGAACAATTAACAGTAGAATTGCGATTTAAACAGATTTATTTTAAGGGAAAAAAAGCGATCATGACGATTGTTAGAGATATTACCCAAAGGAATGAATTAGAACAAATCATGTATCAAATGGCGTATCAGGATGAATTAACCAGCCTCCCCAACAGAAGAGCGTTTATTAACGATTTAGATTCAGTTATGATTTCTGCTAATAAAAAGAATTCCATGTTTGCCATCCTATTTATTGATATGGATCGTTTCAAAACAATTAATGATACATTAGGGCATAAAGCTGGGGATTTATTATTACAGTTATTCACAAAACGTTTAAGAGAATTTGCAAATTCCGCTGAATATGACTTCAACACTTATCGATTGAGCGGGGATGAATTCACTATTTTGATACCTAATGTTAAAAAAGATGAAGATGTACTCCATACAGCCGGCCGTATCTTTGAACACTTTAAAAAGCCAGTTGAGATCGAAAACCGCGATATTTATATATCTCTTAGTATCGGTATTTCCATTTATCCCGTTCATGGACTGAATATCGACACCCTGCTAAAGCGGGCAGATATGGCTATGTACTCCGCTAAAAATCAAGGCAATAACGCCATCATTTATAATGACCTCATGGAGGAAAGGCTTTAAGACAGATTAGCGATTGAAACTGAAATGCTGATTGCAATTGAGCACAACAAATTTGAGTTGGTCTAGCAGCCAAAAATAAACAGCCTGACAAATCAGATCAGTGGTGTTGAAGCTCTCATTCGCTGGAACAATAAAAATCTTGGTTTCATTCCATTTTCAAAATTCATGCCTATTGCAGAAGAAACAGGGAACATTATTCTAATCGGAAAATCGGTGCTGGAAACAGCCTGCAAGGAAGTGAAAAAGCGGGAAATAGAAGAGGATATTTCTCTTCAAGTGTCTGTAAACATATCTCCCCGGCAATTAGAACAAGACAGCTTCGTAGACGTCGTTTCAACGATATTCAACGAAAAAAATCTGGATCCTGGGTTATTGGAATTAGAAATAACAGAGGGAGCAATGATGCATGAAGTAGATAAGAGTATTCAAATTCTATTCAAGCTTAGAAAACTAGGCATATCTATTTCAATCGATGATTTTGGGACGGGGGTTTCTTCCTTGAATTACATTAGCCAATTACCCGTAGATATGTTGAAAATTGATCAGTCCTTTGTGTAAAACCTTCACAATAGAGAAAGCCAATCCATCATAACTGCTATTATCTCAATGGCTAAAAGCATCAACCTTAGTGTAATAGCCGAAGGGGCAGAAACGGAAGAACAAGCACAGCACTTACAAAAAAATGGCTGCGATCAAATGCAAGGTTATCTGTTTAGCATACGTCTTTCGGCAAATCAATTAATTAATTTCGTTAAGGATAATGATCCTGTTCAAGATAAATCTAACGAATACAGCAATATGAAATAAGCCATTCATTGCCTTCCTAGGAAAAGTGAAGTGTACTACTAATAATGTAAACCACAAAAATGGCCTGGTCACAAGACCAGGCCATTTTTTAAAAGTTATGCTTTTTGGAATTGTTCCGTTTCCGTTGAACCTGACAGCGCGGTTGTCGAGGAAGTTCCGCCAGTGATAACCATGGATACTTCGTCAAAGTAGCCGGTACCTACTTCGCGCTGATGGCGTGTTGCTGTGTAGCCATTTTCTTCAGATGCAAATTCGGCCTCTTGAAGCTCAGAATACGCGGCCATCCCTCTTTCTTTATAGCCGCGAGCCAGTTCAAACATGCCATGATTCAATGCGTGGAAGCCAGCAAGTGTAACGAACTGGAATTTGTAGCCCATCTCGCCAAGCTGATTTTGGAAGGAGGCGATCGTTTCTTGATCGAGTTTTTTCTTCCAGTTAAAGGACGGAGAGCAGTTATAGGCCAAAAGCTTTCCAGGGAATTTTTCATGAATCGCTTCTGCAAAACGTCTTGCTTCATCAATATTCGGTTCCGATGTTTCACACCAGATCATATCCGCATATGGGGCGTATGCAAGTCCCCGTGCAATGGCCTGGTCAAGCCCATCGTTTGTGCGGAAGAAGCCTTCAGCCGTTCTCTCTCCAGTAATGAAAGGCTGATCGTATGGGTCAACATCACTCGTGATCAAATCCGCTGCGTTCGCGTCCGTCCTAGCAATAATAATCGTTGGTACACCCATTACATCAGCAGCAAGTCGTGCTGAGATTAGATTTTTCACTGCAGTCTGTGTTGGCAGCAATACCTTCCCGCCAAGATGGCCGCATTTTTTCTCCGAGGAAAGCTGATCTTCTAAATGAACCCCCCCTGCCCCTGCTTCAATCATTGATTTTGTCAGTTCAAATACATTTAAATTCCCGCCAAAACCCGCTTCCATATCCGCTACGATAGGAGCATACCAATATGTATCTCCTTTACCCTCCGCTTGCTGAATTTGATCTGCTCTTTGAAGGGTTTGATTAATTCGTTTTACTACCTGCGGTACGCTATTAGCAGGATATAGACTCTGGTCAGGATACATATTTCCTGATAGATTGGCATCAGCTGCTACTTGCCAGCCGCTAAGATAAATAGCTTTTAGACCCGCTTTAACTTGCTGCATTGCTTGGTTGCCAGTTAACGCGCCGAGTGCATTTACATAATCATCCGTATTTACAAGCTCCCAAAGTCTTTCAGATCCCATGCGAGCCAGTGTTTGCTCTATGACAACAGAGCCTCTAAGCCTAATTACATCCTCTGCACTGTATGGGCGTTCAACCCCATTCCAACGATCTGCTTTCCAGCTTTCTGCTAGTTGCTGCGCTTGCTCTTGACGATTTGTCATATTCATCTCTCCCTTGTTTTTATTTATCCCATCACCCATTGGCTGCTATAGAGAACCACTCCCCTGTTATATACTAATAAATTAAATTTATGTTGTTGTATAACAGAAGGGACAAAAAAATTAATCGATATCCGCACAACACTCAAGAGCTTCTTTAAAAGTTGAATGATCAACCCCGCATGCACGGCACATATTCGTTGCATCAGACTCATTTTTCTTGCGGAAAACAACCACGTTTGATACTTCCTCAGTAATAATTTCCAATGATCCGGTTTCAGTAGAAGTTAAGGTCATCGCTTCATCACCATAAACAAAAAGCGTTCCCGACAGCTCCTGGCTCGTTTTCCCTGAAATTACATTTTGCACAATCCATTTTTCAATCAATTCCTTGCCCGTTGTTTGATGTGTTTGCATGTCTACCAGCTCCCATTTGTTTGATAACACTAATATATAACAGTGTTTTGTTTTATGCAACTGTTATAAAACAGTTGCATATATATAAATAACCCTGTAAATCTTCTTATTTCTCTCTATATCTCTCGTTTTCTAATTATTATAAAATTTCAAATTGTTTTCTTGCTTTAAAAATGGCTTTGTTAAATGTGTCTGTTTATTTCCGCTCCAATCAACGCTGTGCAAAATCAACAATGAACTTTAACAAAGCATTAAAATTAAAACAGTTTGACTGCAATGCGTACCAAAAAGCTTGTCACACAAAAAAGAGGCTGCCCCCAAATTGGGACAGCCCCTGCAATTTTAACGTTTTTCCACTAATGCTTTCTCCTTAAATTCCTGACGGCGGCGGTGAAGAATTGGCTCTGTGTAGCCATTCGGCTGCTTTCTTCCTTCAAAAACAAGCTCGCAGGCAGCTTGAAAAGCAATCGAGCTCTCATAGTCGGAAGCCATCGGATGATAGTTCGGATCACCGGCATTTTGCTCGTCAACAACCTTCGCCATTCGTTTCATGGTCGAAAGAACCTGCTCCTCCGTACAAATCCCATGATGCAGCCAGTTTGCCAGATGCTGACTTGAAATCCGAAGCGTTGCACGATCCTCCATCAGCCCGACGTTATGGATATCAGGCACCTTCGAGCACCCGATGCCATGCTCGACCCAGCGCACAACATAACCTAGTATCCCTTGTGCGTTATTATCAAGCTCCTGTTGGATTTCTTGTTCAGACCACCGCCCTTCCGCTAACGGTAATGTGAGAATCTCCTGCTTGCGGTCTTGAATACTTGAGCGAAGCTGTTCCTGTATTTCTGTTACATTTTCCTGATGATAATGAATGGCATGAAGGGTTGCAGCAGTCGGCGAAGGAACCCAGGCCGTATTTCCGCCGGCTTTAAGATGATTCACCTTTTGCTCCAGCATATCTTTCATCCGGTCAGGCATCGCCCACATCCCTTTTCCGATTTGGGCGCGCCCCGGCAAGCCGCTCTTTAATCCGGTATCCACATTTGATTTTTCGTATGCCTGAAGCCAAACAGAAGCTTTCATTTCATCCTTTCGAATCACTGCTCCCGCTTCTATAGACGTATGAATTTCATCTCCTGTACGATCCAGGAAACCAGTATTAATAAACACAATCCGTTCCTTTACTTCACGAATACAGTTTGCCAGATTCAGTGATGTTCTGCGCTCCTCATCCATGACACCGATCTTCAATGTGCTGCGCTGCAGCCCAAGGATATCCTCCACCCGGTTAAATAGCTCATTTGCAAAAGCAACCTCTTCAGAACCATGCATTTTCGGTTTAACAATGTAAACGGATCCTTTTTCTGAGTTGCGAAGACCGCTTCTTCCAAGCAGCTCATGCTTTGCAAGTAAACCTGTAATGACTGTATCCAACATTCCTTCCGGCACTTCTTGACCATCATGATCCAATACCATATTGGAGGTCATTAGGTGACCTACATTCCGCACCAAAAGCAATGAGCGACCGCGAAGACTGATTTCTTCACCTGTATTCGCGTTATAGGTCCGATCACCATTCAGTTTTCGTTCAAGCACCTTATCTCCCTTTTTGAACGTTGCAGATAATGATCCATTCATTAAACCCAGCCAATTTCGATATACAAGCACCTTATCCTCTGCATCGACCGCTGTTACAGAGTCTTCACAGTCCATAATTGTTGTAAGGGCCGATTCAATTAGCAGATCCTTCACACCTGCTGCATCCGTTTTTCCAATAGGATGCTCATGGTCAATTTGAATCTCCACATGGAGACCATGATGCTTTAGCAAAATGGCCGAAGGAAGTTCTTTTTCACCCTGAAACCCAATAAAAGCGTTCTGATCCTGTAAAGATGTCTTCTCTTCATCCTGGTAAACAATCAATCTGTCATCCTCGACAGCATACTTCGTTGCGTCTGCATGAGAACCGGCTGCCAAAGGAGCAATTTCATCTAAAAAAGAGCGGCCAAAGTCCACAACCTTTTGTCCCCTGATAGGATTATAGGCAGCCGTACGTTCCGCTCCATCCTCTTCACTTATGGCATCTGTACCATAGAGCGCATCATACAGACTGCCCCATCTTGCATTGGCGGCATTAATGGCATACCGCGCATTGTTGACCGGAACAACAAGCTGCGGGCCAGCCTGTACAGTTATTTCATCATCAGCATTCGCAGTAGAAATCGTAAACGGTTCACCTTCAGGCTCCCAATAGCCGATTTCTTTCAAATAATCATGATAAGCCTCCTGATTATTTTTCCAATCATGCTGCTTATGCCAATCATCGAGCTGCTGCTGAATGTGATCACGCTTTTCTAACAGCTCTCTATTTCGCGGGGTGAGATCTTGTATAAGCGAACTGACTCCCTGCCAAAAATCCTCACTGGAGACTTCACTCCCGGGTAATGCTTCTCTTTCCAAAAAATGATACAGCTCTTCTGCAATTTGCATTCCTTTTACCTTCGTATAACGCGCCATACTTTATCTCCTCCTCATTACTGTTATATATCAGTTAGTAACATTTATCTGTATTGTATAACAAAAGAGTGAAGTTTAAAAGAGAATTCAGGAAGTCATCATACTTTTTTTGCATGATCTTCCACAAAACAAAAAACCCCACCTTTGATAAACGTTCATCAAAGGCAGGGATTTATTTACTTGCTTTTAGCTTTAGCACATTAATTTCAGGAGGGTTAAATACACGGAAGTTCAAATATGGCAGTGCTCCGCTGCTGCCAAGACCTGTACTCACATATTGCTTGGTCCCTTTATACTCCCATAGCCCTTTCACTCTGTCTCTTGGCGGAAACAAACCGCTTCTTTCATACCACGGCTCCGGAACAAAAACGACTCCCAAAAACGGCAGTCGAATCTGACCACCATGATAGTGGCCTGCTAAGATCAAATCGTACGCTCGAAATGTTAAAACTGCGCTGCTTGTTATATGGTCAATCCTTGCATCCACTACCGGATAATGATTAAGAGCGATTACCACATCTGAAGCCTGCAGATCATCCAAAACCGCCATCTCTTTCATCAATTGATTGCGACGATCTTCATATTGAGGAAGCGAAATATAAGTCGGCTGGACAACTCCCTGAATGTTGCGAGGCTCTGTAGTGTAAGTCCATAAAGATAATTCAAATTCTGTGAAATGGAGAGCAGATTCACCTGCCTCAATCGAATGAACAGACTCTAATAGCTTAACTCCCCTCTCCTCCATGCCTGCAATAAACTCATCCTTAACAAGTGTTCCTTGAGAATTCAGTTTATAGCTCTCCGGGTCAGCATTCCCTGGGATATACAAAGCGTTCTCTTTATTAGTAATCCCTTCAACGAATGAATAAAAAGCCTCGTAAGCTGTACTTTCGGTGCTGTTTAACATATCACCTGTAAATACGATGGCATCATATTCAATTGAATTCACAGCCTTGATCAAATTCTTTTGGTTTTCTCCAAATTCCTTTTCATGAAGATCACTAATTTGAAGGATTGTAAAGTTTTCAAACTCATCAGGAAGCTGATCGATTTCTACTTCCTGTTCCGCCACAGTTATCCGCTGATTTTCCCATATAACATATATGACTGGCACAACCAATAGAATCACGAGCCAGATTAAGATTTTACCTCCCCGTTTTCTCAAGGGCATTCTCTCCAGTTATAAGAATAGTAAAAAAACACTCACTAATTTGTGAATGTCTTTTGAGGAGCCGCTCCAAGCTGATTACGAACCAAATGACTAAATACACTTTTCTTCTCCGAGGCAAGCTGTGTGAATCCGCCCTTTTGAATGACTTCACCCTGGTCTAACACAATCACCTGGTCAGCATTTCGGATCGTCGACAGGCGGTGAGCGATAACAATGATCGTCGTTTTTCCCTTCAATCGGTCCAATGCTTCCTGTATTCTCGCTTCACTTTCTGTATCCAATGCACTCGTTGCTTCATCTAATACAAGAATCGACGGGTTTCTCAATATGGCCCTAGCTAAAACTAGTCTTTGCCGTTCTCCACCAGAAAGCTTGATTCCCCGGTCTCCAATCAGTGAATCGAGTCCCTTTGGAAGCCTCCCCACAAATTCAGCAGCAGAAGCAAACTCCAGCGCCTCCCACAGCTGTTCCTCACTCGCATCCGGTACAACGAGCATTAGATTTTCCCTTATACTGACATTAAACAAAAAAGGATCCTGCGGAACATAGCTAATCGCATGCCTTAAAGATAAGACATTGTTACGTGTAAGAGGTGTTCCATCAAGCAGAACCTCTCCCTTTTCCGGATGATTCAGCCCCATCAGCAAATCAATAAGCGTACTCTTCCCCGCTCCCGACCGCCCGACAAAAGCGGTCATTTGATTTGCCGGAATGACGATGTTAATATTCTTCAGCGCATAGTTTGCTTCTTTTTGATTGTAGTTAAAATAAACGTTGCGGCATTCAATCTCATTATGAATACGGATCGGTTCTGCCTCTCTGTTTTTTCTTTGTTCAAATTCCTCCGCCTCGCTGCATTCATTTTGCATTGCTTTTACTGCCTTAAATGCCGGCAGAATTGTGGCAATGGACTCTAAAGAAGACTGAATACCCGCTACTCTCGGCCACAGCCTCGAAAAAATAATAACGATCAGCATAAGCTGAGCAGCCTGTGCATTAAACAGCATTACCGCAACAAAAATAAATACAGCAATTAATATAGAGGAAGCCACTTTATAATATAACTGTGACGTTGTTTTCAATTTCATATATTCAACCTGTTCATTCTGCATTCCCTTTGTGATCGAAAGAAACCAATCCATTCTCGATTCTTCCAATGTATTACTCTTAATATCTTTTATCCCGTTTACTTGATCCGTAATTCCAGCAAGGTAGCTCCGGCCTAGTTCATAATTCCGATTCCCCAACGCCAATGACCGCTTAAGAAAATTACGATTTAAATAAACAATCGATACGCCGCAGAGCAGTACAAACGTCGTAATATTGGGTGATAACCAAAAAGCGAGGCCAACTTGGATCACTGTGAAAATCAGAGAAGCTATAAATTGCAAAAAGGAGTTCGTTCCCGCACCGGCTCTCGCTACTTCAGAAGTCATAATATTGATCAGATCCGATTTTCTGTTCTTTATAAAGAACTTCCAGTTCGAATGAAGCATACCGCCATACGTCTCAATACGAAGATGACGTAAAAAACCATTCTGGATGATCGCATTTCGTACCGTAATTTGCCGCTGTAAAAGATTTTGTCCAATAACCAGCAATACATAAATCCCTAAGACGACAGGTAAACCCACCTCAGCAGGAATGCCTGATAGAAAATCGAATAACCCTGCGATCGGCATTCCCCCTGCATCCAGCTCCACAATGCCCGTCATGCTAATCATCGGAATAAGGAGTAAAATTCCAACTCCTTCAAGCAATCCCATGAACGTCATGGCCAAAAGATTAACATACAGAATCTTTCCGGCAAAAGAATGAATTTGCTTTAAAAAGTAAAAAATATCTTTCATCATTTATCCCCCTAGGATAATGCAGGTTTCTTCATCTTTGTTTTTCTCCAAACCCAAAGCATAGGACGTAAAGGAAAGTATAAAAAGTGCAGTTTTTTTGGCAGCGGCAATGTTTCTGCGTCCTCTGGGTATGGATGAAGGAAGCTGATAATAAAATAGAGTTTTTGCTTACCAGTCATTAATGAAAATAAATGACTGGAATGATACCTTGATACCTCTTTAGGAACCGGGTCGTTATGCAGATTGACCATTGTCTCAAGGTAGAAGATCGCCTCTTGGGCTAACTTTAGTGGACGCTGCCCTGTAATAAACGGCCTCATTTTTCTTGTGATTTCTGTGTTTAATAACTGCGATGCTAGAATAATTGCTTGTCCTCCCACATCTGGATTATGGAAGGTTTTAAAAAAAGAATAAACCATGCTCCAGTCTAGTTCCTGCTTAAGCATTTGCTGAATATCTACGAGCCAGCGAATTCTCGACCAGCCGTGGCGCGCACCGTGGGCAACGAGAAAAACAAAAAGATCCTCTTTCCCTAATAAGTAAACGGGAGTGCTTGTAAGTGTAGTTTGTCTTTTTCTCTTCCATAGCTCCTGAAAACTTGGTTCCCTGCCTGGTCCAGGATGCAGTCTCCAATGAATTTCTAATTTTATTCTTTTTTGAGGATGATAATAGGTGACGTGGTGATGCCTCCACCGCCAGTCATTCAGGATCGTTTCGATATAATCATCCTTTTCATAGCCAAGGCCGGCGAGAAGTGCCTCAGCTCTTTCCAGATGCTGAATGGGAATAAGAAAATCTAAATCACTTGAAGTACGAAGGGAAAGGTGCCCATACAGCTCCTTAGCTAAAACCGGTCCTTTTAAAAACAATGTATGGATATCATTTTCTGAAAAGAGCTTACTGACATACTCCATTTCTCCACTTAGATGCAGCATTTGAAAGGTATTTTGTGTGTATCGTCCTTTCAGGTGCTGTTTAACCGAAGAGGGAACAAGCTCTTCATCCAGCATTTTTATTTTCGAGCTGAGCAATGGAAAAACACGATGATGAAGGGCTAATTTCAGAAAAAGCTCCCAGTCAAAATCGCTGTCTATTTCAGGCATGAAATGGTTATTATTGCGCTCTTTTAGCAATTCAAGCATAAATTGTAGTTCCTTCGGTGTATTCGCTATAGTAAGAGTGTTATCCATAGTTTTCTCCTTCAAGCTTTTTATGGCCGATTTCCTTCGCAAATTTAGCCACTACTGTGAACCTTTCCATCCCTTCAGAACCAGATACATAGAAGGAGCCGCTCCGCAGCCAGGCATGTGCTACAAACTCGCCGCTTTTTTCTTTTGCCGTTCCCAAATAAAGCGTGCTTTCAATTTGACGTTTCTCCAGCATTTTCATACCAGCCATCGCTTTAACAAGACACTCACTCTCCCAAAAGGTGTAGCGGCTCATAATACGAATGGCATTCGATATATTTTTTATCTTTTTTATATTGGCTGAATTATGACTGTAGGTGGTCTCAGCCATTTTTTCACCTAATGCTGGTGCTACCTTCGAAAACGACTTCACTTTAAGATAACGAGCCCAGGCTAGATAAAAATATGCCTCTACAAGCAGCCATTTGGTGGTCATATCCATCCTAAAAAACGCTCCAGCTTTATTTAAAATGTTCATTGTTCCCTCCTGGGTCATCTAAAAGGTATTGAAACTATGAATGATCATTATCCTCAACTTGAATTAAGCCCTGATCAATCAATTGATTCAAAAAAGAGATTACTTGTTCCTCGCACTCAGCCGGTGTTACATCATATTGAGACTGTAATACCGTCACTAGCTCCTGAATTGAAATCGGCTCCTTAATCAGCTCCCAAATCTCTCCACCTAACTCACCCAGGTTGTAATACTTCCCGTTTTGAATGCTTAGCATTACTTTTTCTCCATCCATATCACTGACAATATTGCCTTCCATTTGACTGACCACGCTATCGGTTGAAAGATTATTTTTTATCATGAGCTTACTCTCCTTTTTTCGATTGAACTTAACATGACAGCTGATAAATCATCTGCTGTAAAACGTGAGATGGGGCGGCGCAATTGATACATCGCAATTTTATTGATGATTTTTGCAGAGGTACTAAAATGCCATTCCATTAATCCAGACGGTGCAATAAAAAAGTTGCGGTACGTATGGGTAAACAATGTATAAAAACGTTCCATATTTTGAATCGAATGTATTTCCACTTCATCTGCTTCCGTTTTTATAAGCTCGAACACACCTGCCAGTGGCATTGGTTCATCAACAAAATGTGCTTCAACCGGAATAGCGAACTTCGTTTCCCGGTCAATAATGGGACGATATAGATCCGACTCCATGCCAAATTCATTCAGGCTTTCCAGCCATAATTTTTGCTGAGGGTATGCCGGAGTTATGATCGGGATATTCGCTTCAGACAATGTGACAGGAATAACGTCATCACTCAGCAGCTGATACCCTTTACTTAAGAGAGCGGAAGCAAGGGTTGATTTCCCTGCACCAGAAGCCCCGACTATTGCATAGGCTTGTCCATCGATAGCGATCGCACTCCCGTGTAAAGGAAGGATTTTCCTTTGCATTAAAATTGCCCCCATGCATGTGCCAAGGATATACAGGCGGAGCTGATCTTCTTGAGTGTTTTCCATGGGTGAAACCAGGATTTCATTGCCGTTTTGAATTAGAAAGGTTGCTACTTTGGGGATTTGGAACATAGTTAGATTTTCTTCTACATAAAAATACTTATTTGCTTCTGCATGTTCCGCCCATTGTCGTGAGAGGTCTTCTTTTTCCACTGCGATGTCCGAATTACCAGACTCTAAATAGACTTGAATTAATTCTGGCATAAGGATATCACTTGCAACCGTTAGTCCAAATACTTTGTAAATAGTTTTTGATATTCGATCTGCCATCTATCACATTGCCTCCAGTAGCATATTTTTATTTCAGAAATTACCTTTTATGAGCAAATGACCTATACTTTATAAATTAAATATGAGTAAAATGGCAATTAACCAGAGTTTAATTTCACTAATTAAAACGTTCTATATAAAGAACCGAATAAATATAATGAACAGTATTATTTTATTTTCTATGACTTTAGGTAGTAAATATACTCAATAAGCAGTAAAGCTCCTATACTCTTATTGACATATAGGAGCTTTACTATAGAAGTAATAAAGTTAAGGGTTCAAATCATAGCAGATTTGAATAATTGAACAAAATTAATAATTTCGTTTGTTCACTAGTGTCCTTAGTATTAGCTAAAAGTTAATTCTAAAAATGGTGTATGAGCATCGAAATCAGCATCTGTAAATTCTCCTTCACGTCCAAGCATGGTCATCTTCACTTCAAGCACTTCAAGTGTTGGCATCTCCCATTGTTTTTTCATACTATCACCTCCTCTCAAGAAATCTTTCTAATATACCGATGTACGATTAAACTACGCATTAAAATTTTATAATCCGGATCAGTCGCATATTCAGGTCGAGGTCCTTCTTTAACCTTTAATAAAGCTGTTTTGATCACTTGATCATCTATGTAATTTCTCATACGGTCATCCATACTAAGCTGCTCTGCTTCATCAACAAACGCTTCCCAGTGAGGAACCATTCTATGGACCCAATCTACACCCTGTACACCCCGAGTATGCTGGTTTAGTCTAATTGAATCAGGTAATAAATTTTTTGTAGATCTTCTAATCAGAGACCTATCTACCCCATTTTGAATAAACTGTTCTTCTGGAACCGATAAACAAAATCGTACTACCCGTATATCGTTGGTTGGGTCACGTTTCCATAACGAGTAACGTAAAGATAATTTTGTGGAAAGTGTGTTACCTGCATTCCAAGGAAAGATATTCTCAAATAGAGTTCGTCTTTCATCATATATATTAGTTGCAGATAGCCGGCCCGAATAACCAATGCCGTGTTGTTTTAGCTTTTCGAAAACCCTAGTGTGCTCAGCAAATTCTGAGTTAATTAGCCTAGGAAGTTGATACGGCTTCCCTTTTGGGAGTATTTGTCCAATAGGCGGGAATCCTATTCTTGCAATTACTGGCAAACGGCGTAATCTAGGTCCTCCTACTTTTCTGCTATATTGATTTAATTCTTGCAAGAGGCGCACCCACTTTAGCTTCTTAAGAAGTATGGCGTAATAGTCTAGCGCAGAACCCCATGAAATGGTGAAATTCCCTCGATCACCGTTTAATAATACTCCTACTCCTTCTTCAGAAGACTTCTCAAACATTCCTTTTAACCAAAACGAACTCTCAAAGAATTTATAAGGCATCTCCATAATGTCTAGTAAACTTTCAATATCTGAGTAAGAATTCTTTCCTTCAAAATCTATGTAGTGATCACTAATTCCTCCTACATATTCAACCGTTTTTTTAATATATGGTCTCTCATTAGCTATTAAGCGTTTATGTGTAAAATCCTTAAAATCCTTTGTTGGAATATAACTAAAAGTATGCAAGCTTTTTTTTCCCTCTCGCATAGCTTTTGCAGCAAAGCCAACAACAGCACCTGAATCCAATCCGCCACTCAATTGAGCACCTACATTGCGGTGAGTACGCAATTTTGATGTAACCGCTTTTTGAAAAACTTCTTGAAATGCTTCTACATACTCCTCATTTGATTTTAGTTTTAACGAGTCGCCTGAATACAATCTGCCGTACCTAGTTAGCTTTACTTTCTCTCCTTCTACGGAAATACTATGAGAAGGCGGTATTTGATCAATATTTTTGTAAGGTGTTGATAAGGCATCCACTGTATCAATTGATCCAGAAATCGCTAAATATTCCGCAAGCCATTGTTCATTTAGTTGTTTTTTCACAAAAGGGAGTGCCAGTAACGGCTCTATCGTTGTGCAAAAGCGAAATTGAGACTGATTCCAGTAATAATATAGCGTTCGATAACCTGAGATATCTCTAGCACCGAAAAGTTTTTGTTTTTTCTCGTCCCAAATCATATAAGCAAAATCACCAATTAAATACTTTGGTGAATCTTCTCCCCATTTGTCATAAGCAAGCAAGATTAACTGACTGTCAGGCATCTGCTTTCTTCGCCTGTGATCCACCTGCAATAGGTCAAATAATTCTTTACGATTATCGATGATGGCATCAGCAGTAATGACTAGCTGTCTCTCATAATCATAATAAGGAAGTTGCTCCCCAATCTGTTCCAGTGTGATCCATTGAGCATGGCAGCCAAGGAATATATGATCTTTATGCCATACCTGAACATCATCAGCAGGGAATTTCTGTAACGATTCCATAACCCTGCTAATATGTTCAATCGGTACAGGTTCTTTATTAGAATGATAGATGCCAGCGATTGCACTCATGATACCCTCTCCGATTCGCAGTTATGTAATTCTCATTATTGTTCTTAAATAAGAACAATAACTGTATAAAAACTCAACTTATTCATTAATATTCAAGTAAGTTTAATTCCTTTATTTTTTAAATAGTGTTTAAACCTAAGAATCTTTCGTTCTATATAAAGAACAATAAGGTATTTTCATAATTAACGCAATAGCTATTTTACATTTATTATTAGAAAATTTTTGGCGACATTAATCTACAAAATATTAAACAGTGAATAATGTTTAAACTATTGACTATTGAGCTGTATTCTACTTTCTAAGGATTTATCTGAATCCCCCAATACAGACTACTAGGTAATTTAATGAAATTGTTTAACCTGACTTTTGAACAGAGATACGGCTCCTCTCCATTCCCAATAATGTCTTTTTGTCTATTATTTTCAAGATTGGATTATAAATAGAATTAATCAAAAATGATGAAATAAGACATAGAATGACAAGCCATACAAAAATTAAAGGTGGATATTTAATTGCGAAAACAAGTTCACGAAATAGCAAACTATAAAAAAACATATGAGTTAGCCATATGTTTGTTGAATGATCACCTAAAAAGTTAAATGTTTTTTGTATAAACATCCTTTTATTCATTAGACTAAACAGGCATATAAATCCAATTGCTGTAAAAGGTGCGATGATCATTGATTCATAGAAGGCGTGAAGAATAAATAAAGCTAGTATTCCAAAAGCACAAAGTGAATTTTTATAGTTTATGCCATAGAACTTGTTATAAAGCCAGGAATAGATTTTCTCCTTTGCAAAAATAAATCCAACTATAAATGCAAGCTGTGATGTACCTACTAGCACCGCAGCATTTACTAACATATTAATTGCCAAGCTATCGCCAAAATCGATCACAAACTTAATTCGTTGTATATAACTAACTAAATAAATCATTCCTGAAACGATTAATAAGCCTATAGAATTATATTTTTTAACAATGTTAATTAATACAGGTGTTAAGAGGATCAAAATAACATACGTCTGTAAATACCACCAGGCCCCATTATACGAGTTAGATAATAAAAAGAAATTAAGCAAAAAATTGCTTAAACCGCCTGAAAAAACTTCAGGCTTGCCTATAAGAAAAGCTAAACCAAGAAACATAAATAGGATGATCCAAAAATTTATTAAAAGTTTAAGAATACGGATGAAATTTTTCTTTTTTATTGATAAGGCATTTTTCATTCCTAAACTCATATAAAGACCATAGCCACTCGCAAATAAATACATCGGTACACATGCATCACCAAATAACCCTATGTAATATACAAAAGGCACTTCACCAATCATTGGAAACGTCTCATATAAACCATTTATTTCTTTTCTGGCAAATAAATGAAGCAATAACATAAATGAAATAGCTACCCCTTGAAGCATTTTTATGTCTTTTTTCGAAAACTCCATGGTTTCCCCCTGTACTTATTTATTTTTCATGATCTAATCCTTTCGTCAGAAACCAGGCTTAGTATTTTTTCATACAGTCTCACGGTCTAACATAAAAAAGTATCTCAACTATAAGTTGAGATACTTTTTTATGTTCAAGAATTTTCACATCGACATAGATTATATTTTGGCATTTTCCAATATACTTACCATTGTTTCTTTATTCGGATAGTCTAACTGATTAAATTTTGCGATAGCACTTCCAACGTCATAGAAGACTCTTATAATTGATGACTGGACAGTTTCTTCATCGATATTAAGAAGCAAATATGATGATTGAGTAAGACCGTCAAAAGGTAAACCAATACTTCCTGTGTTAATCACACACTTCCCGTTAATATATCGAATATAAGGTTTATGAATATGCCCATATACATATATATCAGCATCTGAATTAACCATTAATTTATCTTCAATTACAGTATCCTCTTCAAATGGCAGCACGACATCAAATAAACTAGCTGGCGTCGCATGAAATGCATGTATCTTAATTCGTCCATACTCTAAATTTAGTTCCTGCGGAAGATTTTGAAGGTAGTTAATATTCTCTTCATTAAGTTGAGATAAAGTCCAATCTCTTTCTTTATTCATCATCTCAAGAGCCTGGTTTGGCACTTCACCTTCTTCAACCCCTCGAACTACCCACTCATCTGCATTTCCTTTAATTACTTCTGTATTTAAAGACTGAACTAACTCAAGTGCGCGTTTAGGTTCTGGACCTCTGTAGCAGATATCTCCAAGGACAAAGATCTGATCTACGTTCCTTTTTTTGAGATCTTTGAGAACAGATTCTAATGCAATTGCGTTTCCGTGAATGTCTGAAATAAATGCAAGTTTCATAGATAAAATCCCTCATTACATAATTTAATTAATTCATGTTTTTTATCATAATCCCTTAATCTATTATATAATTTTTCAATTGCTAATAACAATTCAATATATTCCTTGTCTCTCAGCTTATATTCTCCGGCGGATAATTGCATCATTAATATTTTCAAATTTTGACCATTAATATATGGATATTCATAACCACCATCTCTAGAGATTTTCACTATTCTAGAAATGTGCTCACCTAACAATTCCATATTAGATGCAGATGCTAAGATATCATAATACTGTTGATAATTTATTTTATTTTTTATATTACGATAAAATCTATAGCTATTAGCGTTGTCTCTCCTAATAATTTTTATTATTGTTTTTGTATCTTTTTTTAAAAATATTTCGAATATTCAATTTTTTATTTCTTTATCAAATACTACTTTTTTATATCCTCTTATTCTGGTTAAATATGAATAATAAAGTTTATTATAAATTCTCCAATGCTCAAACCGATATTTATTTCTTAATGTGACAATATTGTTCCACATTGATCTCAAAATATAATATTTAAAAATTTGCCTACGTAATACCATCTTTATCCTATCTAAGAAACTCCCCTTCTATTCGTTGGTGGGAAACAAATATAAATTTAGCTAATATTATTTTATCTAACGGGAATCGTATCAGGTTCAGGTGATATGAAGTCCTCGGAATTTCTAGAGTAACAGTCGTCTAACTTGTTCAACTGCATTGGAATAAGCTTACCTTCTATTGATCACCGTCAAGGCCGGTAGAATCAAGGAAAAATTTATTTACCTTTACCCATAGGCAGTAACCGATAGTTTACATCAATGTATACTAATACTTATTTACCCGTATTTTATTTTTAATATTTACTATTTTCTTCAAAAAGTAAACTAAAAAATAATTTTCTAATTTCAATAAATCAATGTATCTTCTATTATATCCATCCAAGCTAGCATTTTTTAAAGCCTTTTTAAATTCATAACTTTTTAATATACCTGTATTAAATCTAATTTTTTCTATAAAAGAGAGGTTAGACTCCTTGCTAAATGTATTTTCAAGTGTACTATTTAGCATACCAAAATACGAATTGTAAAATGCACTTTTTTTACAATCTATATCTGTACCAAATCTTAGCATACTGCTGTATAACTCCTCATATAACCTGATGTATATATTAATAAGATTTTTATAGTATTTGTTATCGAGACTTTCTCTGTCTCTTCTAATGTAATTATACAAAGGTTCATTTATAATTAAAATTTCATTATTAACTTTTTTTAAATAGTCAAGGTTAAATAATAAGTCTTCACCTAAACTTAATTTTCTATCAAAGTTAATGTTATTTTCTTTAATTATTCTTGATAAATAAATTTTGTTACAGGGTGTATTTAACAAATATTTTTCATAAAGAGAGTAAAAATCTTTTTTTCTTATTCTTTCACAATTTCCATAAATATAACTTTTGATTGTAGTTTTATTTTCTCTTCCTAACTTTTCTCGATGAACTGAATATCCACTCAATACTAATGAATCTTTATGTTTTATTGCATTATTATACATTTTTTCACACCAATTAGGTTCTGCATAATCATCAGCATCAGAAAACATAATATATTTGCTCTTACTAGTCATAATCCCTACGTTTCTTGCTACACTGACTCCTTCATTTTTTTGATGAATAACTTTTATTCTATTATCCTTTTTAGCGTATTCATCACAAATTTCTCCGCTCTTATCCGGCGATCCATCATTAATTAGGATAATTTCAATAGGTTTAAAAGTTTGGTTTATTATAGAATTTATGCATTTTGATAAAAATTGCTCACTTTTGTACACTGGTACAATAATGCTTATTTCTGGCAACCCCATAGCAGATCCTCCTCTTATAACCCAAATTAATACGTATAACGAAATTGTTAATAGGATGGGTAACTACCCTAGGATTATTCCGTCCAATATTTTATGAATATTAATAGTTTCATTCATTGTTAAATAATAGATTTTTTATATTTTTTATCGGTTGTTACAAGCCTGCCTTGGTGTATTTTAAAGACTATATCGCAATTTTCAATTGTACTTAACCTATGAGCGATAATAATTAGAGTCTTTTCTCCCTTTAATCCGTCAATGGCTTTCATAATTTCCTTTTCTGTTTCATTATCTAATGCTGATGTTGCTTCATCCATAAATAGTATTTCTGGATTATGATATAATGCTCTCGCAATCCCTATACGTTGACGTTGACCACCAGAAAGCCTTACTCCTCGTTCACCGACTTCTGTATCTAATTGATCAGGGAGCGATTCAACAAATTCCTTTAATTGAGCCTGATCCAAAGCTTTCCATACTGTTTGATCATCAATCTGTCCTCTTTCAACTCCAAAAGCTACATTACTGCGTATTGTATCGTCACATAAAAAAATGGATTGTGGAATATATCCTATTTTCTGTTGCCATAGTCTTTTTTGATCAAGCAGATTTTTTCCATCAATAGAAATCGTCCCTTTTTCGGGGTGCAGTAATCCTAGAATGATATCAACTAAAGTAGATTTCCCGGCACCTGACTCCCCAATAAACGCAACAGCCTGTCCAATTGGAATGGTTAATGATATGTCCTTTACTGAATAACTCTCTTGGTTTGGATACTTAAAAGATACTTCATGTAGCTTAATTGAATTAACAAATGATTTTTTCTCCATGCTTACTTCTTTTGGTTTAAAAGGTATTGGGGTACTAATTGAATTTTCATCTTTATTCATAAATAAATCTTCGTAAACAATGGATAGTGCAGGTTGGCTATAGCGTATGGTTGTAATTAGAGCGACAACACGAGTGATTGAAGGCATTAATCGAAAAGCTGCCATTGCAAAAAGTGCCATTGTAGAAATAAGCTGATCCGTATTTGTACCTTGAAGTACAATAATTAGCATGGTAATAAGTACAATAGAAACTAATAGTGTTTCAATAAAGAGCCTAGGAACTTGTTCAAGCATCTTCATATAACGACTATTATTTGCACTAATTTGACGTTGACGTAGATATGAATTAACAAAAAAACTTTCCTTACCAGACACTTTTACTTCTTTGCTCGCACCTAATCCTTGGTTCACCCATTTAATTAAAGTACCGCTGATTTTTTGTTGCTCTACTCCTAAGCTTTTAATTTTCTTTCGGAATACTCTAAAAAACAAAGAAACACTTCCAGCCATTAATACTGCGGCTGTTAAAGTTGCTACAGGTTCAGTCACTAGCAATAATGCTAAAATACAAGTAATGATAAGTATTTCTGTAAATAACTGAAATCCTGACATGACAATACCTTGAAACACCCTAGAAACTTCACTATTTACATTTCGCAGCAATTCAGCCGTATTACGTTGAAGATGAAATGTATAGGGTTTTTGTAAATATTCCTTAAAAAGGCTTCCAGATAATTTAACTTGTTGATTTAAAATAACTCGAATTTGTGCATAGTTAAAAAGAAGCAAATATAGATTCTTCAGAATAAATACTGACAGTAAAACAATTACCGCAAATATTATAAAAACAGTAGTTGATTCAAATTGAAATAACTCATATATATATGATAAGGTTGCTTGCTCATGAATAATATTCGGATTTGTTAAGATCCCCACAAACGGGACAATCATTCCTATTCCAATAGTTTCAAATAATGCAGCAATAACCATCATAAAAAATAGTACTAACAACTTTTTCTTTTCTCTTTTACTGAAGAGCATTAGTAACTTCTTTATTGTCTCTTTCAATTAATTCACACCTTTTTTGTATTAGTGTTTTGTATAAGATTCATAATTTATTTTCATGCGTAATTGATACATTAAAACTCCTAGCCATGGACACCAGGCCAAAATCTGTGCAAATAACTTATGCCTTACTGATAAACTGTTATTTCTTAGGATTACTTTATTACTATTTCTTATGAGTTTACTAACCCTTAATATGTGGTTTGAATTTTTCACAATATTTTTTTCACAAACAATATCTACAATCATATTTCTCAAGCTTGAAAAATATATTGCATTTAACCTTTCACACATGTCTGGATAGTTTTTCTTCATGAAACTGTACGTTTCATAATAGTTAGGAACGATATCAAATCTTTTTTCAGAAAAATTGCTTCGAGTAATACTATTTTCTCGATGTTCATACATATATAAAGGGGCATTTATGAACACTATTTTATTTGCTAGATTAAAAAGGCGATACATAACCGCCGCATCTTCGTATACTCTTCCTTTAGGAAATTCAATATTTTTAAATAGTTTTTTCTTATATATTTTATTGCATGCTGAAAATCCAGATAAAGTTCCTTTATAGAGACTGTGAATTGCTTTTTGTGAGTCATATATCTCTATTTTGTTAGAAGCTCGATTTTTTTGTTTTTTATTTTTACCCACGTTTTTTATTAAGCATGTACTTATGTCTGAATTTAGTTGAATGCATAAATTGTATAATACCTCGTACATCGATAAATCCACCCAATCGTCACTATCTACAAAACCAACATATTCACCTTTAGCTATTGTAAGACCTGTATTTCTTGCATCTGAAAGTCCTCCATTCTTTTTATGAATGACCACAATTCTAGAATCTTTCTGAGCGAAAATATCACAGATTTCCTTACAAGTATCAGTGGATCCATCATTTACAAGAATAACTTCAATATCTTGAATTGATTGGTGTAATAAGGAATCTATACATCTTGGTAAATAGTGTTCTACATTATAAACTGGAACGATAATACTTATCTTAGGCACATTTCGTTCCTCCTCTTGAGCTATAATTCATATTTAACAGGAAAAATATTATTTTAAATAACATCTAAGAATTTATTAATTTCTCTAGTTGAGATGTAGGGTTGTTTTGATAAATTTTGTTTAAATTTAACCCTTAAATTATTATCTATTATTAATTTGTCCACCCCGTTAAATATTTCATTTTCATTTATGTCTACAATTAGTCCATTTTCGCCGTCTAATATTTGTTCTCTTGCTCCATTAACATCTGTTGTGACTATTGGTTTTTTTAGGAATTTTGCTTCTAGAAGCGTGATACAATATCCTTCATATCTAGAGGGTTGAACGTATATATCACACTGGTCCATATACGTGTATGGATTCGGATCCGAACCCAGCAAGATAAATTCTTTCTCAAGATTATGCGCTGCTATTAAATTTTCGTATTCTTTTCGATAACTTCCTTCACCCAAGCAATACCATTTAACTTTATGTCCTTTTTTTATCAATCTATTCAGTACTTGTATTGCTAAATCCTGACCTTTTTCAGCCGCTAATCTCCCTACAGTTAGAATTCTTAAACCATTAAATTGATCAATAAACCCTTTTCCTTTTTGAGATTTGCTATGAATTTCGTTTGGAGAAACTATATTTAAAAGAACATCCGTTTTCTCTTTTATTGTAGGCACTTGGCTAATTAACTTCTTTTTTGCTTCTTCTGATACCACGTATATGTTATCGAATCTATCGTAAAGTTTAGCTGCAAAACCTTTATCAAATCCGATCTTAGTAACATCAAAATGAATCCACTGAATTTTCTTTTTAGCTTTGATCTTATGAATAACAAAATAGCTTATGAAGTCCATTGGACCTGCATAAGCTACGGCAACGTCATATTCATTTTTGAAGTCAGGAATATTTCTTAAAAGATAGTTATAAAAGATCGCTCTGTTTTTAGTCAGTTTGGATGTTAAGTGTACAATGGATAAAGTTAAGCTTTTTAATATATTCCCTTTCCTTAGAAGCTTTAACGCCATTGCTTTAGGCGGTTTGTTTAATAACTCTTTTATTTGTTTGTATCCTTCTACATATTCCAGGTGAACTTCCTCTGGTATTGAATTTAAAAAACCACCGTACTTTTCAAGCATCAGTATCGTGATTTCATATTTATCTTTCGGAATCTCTGCGATCATATTAAGTAAAGCTTTTTCCGTGCCGCCTACGTTCATGTTAATGATCATAAATACGATTTTTTTCTTCATAGGCACTGCCTGCTTTCATCCAATTAATTGATAAAACTTTTCCACTTCTTCTACATTTCCCTTTTTTTCAGTACTTAAATACTTAATAATACTTTCCCGCAGTTCATTTTCATTAATGAGCTTCATGATTCCGTCGCTAACAGCTGAAGCATTCATATCTACAACAAGTCCATTCTTTCCATCGATCATTTGATTATATACGGCATCGAACCTGGTTGTAACGACAGGTATATTAAGCATTCTGGCTTCCGCAATGGCTAAACCGAAGCCTTCAAATTTCGAGGTTTGAACATAAATGTCAGCACCTTTAATGAAAGGATACGGATTAGGACGAACGCCTAATAAGATAAAATTTTCCTGTAAATCATTTTCTTTAATGTACTTTTCTATTTCTTCTTTTAAAGGCCCTTTCCCTAATACATACCACTTAAAATTAAGACCTGCTGCTTTTAACTTTTTACACGCTTCCAGCGCAACGTCATATCCTTTTTGGCGGGCCAGCCGCCCGATCGTCAAGATTCGGATACCGTCAAACTGATCTTCATAGGCACTACCTAGGTCTGCCATTTTTAAAATAAAATCAGGGTTGTTAATATCGTAAATTACTTTTACCTTCTTTGAATAATTAGGAAAAGTTTCTAAAAATACTTCTTTTGTAGATTCAGATACAGCAACTATTTTATTATATTTATCGTAGTATTTTTTTTGAAATACCTTATCTTTTTTCTCAAGCCTGTAACTGACATTGACCCAGGCAAATTTCCTTTTGGCCTTCACCTTTTCTGCCACATAAAAAGTTGGGACACCTTGCGCGTAGCTGATGGCAATATCATAGTTTTTAGGATTTTCTTCAATAACACTTGATACACTTTCCCAGTAGATCCTTGCTTTTTGAGAATTGCTGTATTTCTTTCGGCGTATATTTGCTGAGTATTTTATTCTTGCTGCAAGCATTCTGTAATTCATTGTTACCATTACTTTTTTTAACCCTGAATTTAAAAACTGAGTATATTTTAAAGGCGGTAATATATTTACTTCTTTAGGAACCAGTTCTTCAAGTAATGATCCATGTGCAAATAGCATCAAATCAACTGAGTACTTATTGTAATCCAGTAAAGTGAGCAATGTAACCAAACTCTTTTCTGCACCTGCACAATCTAATGAATCTATTGCAATTAAAAGGGATTTTTTCATAATGTAAATTCACCTCACCTTTCAAAATGCTTATTATCAAAATACAATTAATTAATTTTTTCAAGAAACAAATCCAGTTTCTCAAATTGTTTTTCTGCCTCTAGTAGGATGTTTTTATTTTTTATTTTATGATGCTTAGAAGCAGCAACCGCATTTTTAATATCAAGACCATCCAAATCCTTTATATAGTTAGAATTACCTTCCATATCCAAGTCTTTTAATACGTTGTACGTTTTGTCGCTATAAATAATTGGGAATACGCCTTGATCATTTAATAACGCTAATATTACTGAATGAAATCTCGTTCCTACAATAATTTCACAAGAATAAAATTCATCTAAGAATTTATCAATATTCCCTTGATAATTTATTATTTTTACATTATCTATATTCCTATCACTTATTTTATCTGCGATTATCTTTATAGCTTCTAAATCTCCCTCATTTTCACAAAAAGAAAATAATTTGATCTCATACCCTTGATCTACATATTCTTGTATTAAATGAACGATTTTTTTATTATAGTGAGCTTTATACTCTTTCAAACCTTCCCTTTTTTCAATGTCAATGATTGAAAAACCAGCGCATTTTTCCTTTTTCTTATTTCTTTTATCATTTAAGCTAAATACAATATCAGGCGCTAAACGAACATTATCTAAATCCTTAAAAAGATTATATGAATATAAATCCCTAAAGCAAATATCATCGTATTTTTTAAATAAGGAATGATATTTTTCCACAAAGATATCATCTTTGTAAGGTCCAAAATTAGCACCCAACACAAATGTTTTTTTATTCATTCTTCTAAAATGATTAACTAGATAGTCTCTCTCATTTAATTTCATTTTCCATGCTGGACTTTGCATAAAAATAGACCCGCCAATATTTATTAGCGAATCGTATTTTTTATATTTTAAAAACAAATCATTTATTTTAAAAAACAAATTATATCTTTTCGATCCGAATGAAATATCTCTATAGGTATAAATGATGTTTACATTTTTATAATCTTTAAATATATGTTTATAATTTCGATTAGCTGTTAAAAGATCCCACTGGACATTTGTATATCGGTCAAACAAAATTTTTAAGAATAAATCATCCCCGATATTCTTAGCATAATAGGCACAAACTAGAATTTTTTTCTCCATATATGTTACACCTCAAAAATTAATTAAATACCAAACTGCGAATTCTACCCTTTATAGCCTTTAATTCCCCTCTCAATTTTAACTTTGCAGGTATATTGTATTTTTTCTTATCATTTCTTCGTAAATTTCTTTCACAAAGATATCTGTTTTACGGTTCGCAAAAATATCCGCTATAAATTGTGATTTCACTTTAAAATATTCATCCATATTAAAAATCGTTTTATATTTTTCTAATTCGCCTATTATTTCTAGCGTTAATAAAGTTCTTAAACATTTAAAGCATTTACCACAATTAAATCCGTCTTTTACACAAACATTTAAATATCGTTGAACTAATGCATATTTTGAAATCATATGAGTTTTTTCAACTCTAGTAAGTGAAGAGCATGAAGAGAAGAAACTTATAGTCTCGGTCGATAACATATTTAGAGTAAAAGTATCATAATAACCTATATTTTGATCTAATTTAAAATTTTGAAGATGTACTGCTGATGAGTAATAATATACTCTAAACAACTTCTGAAGGGCTAAAACAGCCGAAATTGATCTAAGTGTATGAGTACTTTGGAAATTCATATTTAAAATTTCACTAATATTACTGTCTAAAATCAACAAATTGAAGTCTAATTCTTCTGCACACTTTTTTACAGTTGTAAGTCGTTTATTAAAGAGTTTTATGGCTTTTTCTCCACCATTTGAGCCATGTGAACCAACATTAAAGAAAGTTAGGAGACTAATTTTGTATTCTTCAGGACAATGATCATCCATATGGTCATAGATTGTACTGAATGAATCAATTCCACAAGAAAGTCCCGTACCTATCTCATTTTCGTTCTTCAAGGGTGAAGATATAAGGTTAGAACAATGAATGTTAATTTTTCTATATCCAAAAGACTCAGCTAATATAGGAATTAAATATTTATTCAGTGTATAGTAAAGCCTGTTTGATAAATAATAATTTACCTTTATATCATAGCCTTCTTTTAACGCTAACGGCAATAAGCCAACTAAAAACGCATCAGCTCTTTCTACTGTTAAATAGTCTTGGTAAGGTTCATTCACCTCATACCATAAATTATCTATGTGATCGCGAATTTTAAATTGGCATTGGAGCCTTGCTTTAGTACCTGATATAGTAAATTCAGGTTTTTCAATAATTATCATGTCATCCCTCCACCTCTTCTTGGCTGCGTATAATCGTTCAATATGCTTTTAATAAATATTTCTTTGAATTATTAGCCAGATAGAATATTCTTGTATTGAAATTTATCAGAGTGATTAAAACTTTATACTTTCTCGATATCGTGTAGTTTTTGATAATTTTTCTATAATGTTTTCTAATATATTTCTGAATAAAGTTTAAGAATTTCGTTTTTTCTTGTTTACCTTCAACTTGATCAAATACATAATATATATTGTCCACACACCCATATGTAAATGAAGCTATAACCTCAGTTACAAGTTGAGGGTACTCTTGACTCATAAAAGATATGATTTCATCCCACCCCAAAAACGCATCCAGCCTTTTTTCTGAAAACCGAGAAGTTAAAATACTCTCTTTTCTTTTAATATAGATATATCCTATATATTCTTTATAGACAGCTTTATTTGAGTTGGAAAATAGCTTATACGTAGTCGAAAGATCTTCATGTATTCGTCCTTCTGGAAACTGGATACTTTCAAAGCATTTTTTATTAAATAGTTTGTTACATAAAGAGAATCTGTATAAAACGCCTTTGAAAAGCTCTCTCATGGCTTCTGTGTGATTTAGTTCTTTAATAAATTCTGCTTCTACTTTATTGATTAACTTCCCATCAATTTCCCTGCCTAATTTACATATAGAAATATCGCTTGCTGTTTCCACGCACAATCTATACAGTTCCTGATACATGTTGGCGTCAATGCGATCGTCTCCATCAACGAATCCAATATAGTTACCCTGAGCTGCCTTCATCCCAACATTTCTGGAAGAACTCACCCCGCCATATTCTTTATGAACTACCTTTATTCGCGGGTCCTTTCGTGCATACTCATCACAAATTCCCCCGCTCTTATCCGTTGATCCGTCATTCACAACAATCACTTCAAAATTTGTAAAGGTTTGTGCAAGGATGCTGTCTAAGCATTGGCTGAGGTATGGCTCTACATTATAAACGGGTACAATGATGCTTATTTCTGGCTTCATAGGTTCACCATTTCTTTCGTTTATAGTTTGATCTTCTGCTTAACAAGCGTCGACGAAACACCCTTCGTATAAGGAAAATAAACAATATCCACCCCAACTTGATTGAACTTCGCTTCTACTTCCTCAAACAGGAGGTTGCCTTTCCAATCGTCACCCACGAACATGACGTTAAATTGGAGCTGTTCCCAGGCTGCGAATTTATCTCTGCTTGTTTGAGGGACCACTTTATCTACATATTTGATTCCTTCTACAATTTCCATTCTGTCGTTGTGCGAGATCACAGGCTGCTTATTTTTGTATCCCAATACCAGCTCATCCGTACTAACACCCACAATCAAAAATTCACATTGTTCCTTTGCCTGCTTCAAAATATTCAGATGGCCTACATGAAATAAATCAAAAACACCCGTTGTGTATCCCAGCTTATACTGCTTCATTCATTTCACTCCTTGTCTCATTAAAGCAAACGCTGTTTATCCGATTCAGTAGATGTTCACATGCATGGCCATTTTCAAAGGACCCAACATGCGTCAAGAACGCTGTTAGCCGCTCCTTATATTCCTCTTCATTGAACTCGTCAATTTTTTTCAGCAGCTCTTGATTGTTTGCTGCACTAATAAACGGAAGCTCCATTAGGTCAAAATATAGTTTTCGTTCCTGGCTAATGTATTCCTTTACATCAGGTACATACAGGAAGCAGGGCCGCTTCGTAATGGCAAAATCAAACATAAGGGATGAATAATCAGATATTAATACATCTGCAATCATCAGCAGCTCTTGAATGTCGTCATAGCTCGTTACATCCATGACGTTTTCACCGTAGATTAATTGACTGGACTTTGAGATAAGATGCGGATGCAACTTGACTAATACAACCCATTCTCCTTTAAATTTAGCTTCTAAATCCCGAGATATATTTTTATAATCTAAGTCATATATTTCTAAATTATTATTTTTTCGAAATGTCGGAGCATATAAGACGATCTTCTTTTCGGGAGAAATTTTGAGCCTGTGATAAACTTCATTTTTTCCTCCCCTATCACCTTGGAAAAGCACATCGTTTCGAGGCGTACCATGCTCAAAAATTTCACCGTTATACCAGAAGGATCTCTTAAAGATCTCTGTACTATATTGACAACCTGATAGCAGCAAATCACATTTTACGGAATCCTTTTTTGCCATTTGTACATAGTGAGGCGGCAATGCTTCTTCAGCATCCTTTTCAATCTGCTTTAAACGTAATGAGCTGTGCCATGTTTGAATATAATACTGATTTTTTCTTTTTTTATACAAATCGGTTGTTCGAAAGTTTGTAATGATCACCTTGGCTGTACACAGCTCATAAAAATACCTTAAAGACATGGTCTTGATCCTTTTAATGCCATTTATCTGCTGTTTAGTTTCCGGCTCATTAAAGGCCCACACCACATCGAATTGACCATCAGGATCATGCTTGAGAATATAGTCCGTAATATACTTTGGACTGCAGCCATATTGACTTCCGTAGTAGCTAAAGAAGAAAATTTTATTTTTTTGAATAGGTAAACAGTTAAAAATATAGATAATGACTAATGATAGTAGCTTTTTAATCCTGCTCCCCGCCTTTTTTAAGATTTCACCTGCTCCAGTCCGGCCGGCTTTGAGATGAATTTCGCTAACCTTAATCCTTTTTTTAAGACCAGAAAAAGTACATTTAAGGAAGGGTGTATAGAGAAAAGCTGTAATTGGCGCTTCAATTGCCTGTCACCTAGAACGGCTCTCTCAAGACTTTTGTAATGATGTTGAATGTAATGCTGTATTTCCTTTCTAAATACGCCATCCTTATCCTTCTTTCTGTTTTGCAATAACAGGTTATAGTGGATCAGGCTCATCTTTAGAATGGCCTTATAGGATTCATCGGTCAGATCTTGATAATATGCTTCAATAAAACGATGTCTTTCTTTTAGTCCCTTGATGATGTCCAGGTTTTTCGGTGTATAGTTTGCCACAATGCTGTCGCTTCGCTGTGTGTAGTGGTATAGCGGCTGGTGCAGCAGCACATATGTATCTACCCGGTGCATGACCTTATGGGCCCAAAACACATCTTCGAAAAGAACACCTTTTTCAAAAGAAATATCTCGGATCATAACAGTTTTGAACAGCTTTCCCCAAGCAAAATTCTTCACATTTTCGTTTTTAACCAGTTCATACATTAACCGTTTGTTATTCAATATGACGGGTGCAGCATTTTTCAAATATGTGCGGTGATCAAAGAGCAATTTATCCTCGTAGGCATAATAAAAAGCCGATTGCACGGCATCCGCTTTGAATTTGTGGCTGCTATTCACCATTTCCTCGATCATGTTTTTTTCTATCCAATCATCACTATCAACAAATACCGTGAATTCGCCTGTTGCATGCTTCATTCCAACGTTTCTGGCGTCCGATAATCCCCCGTTTTCTTTATGAATCACCTTTACCCGAGGGTCGAATCTTTCATATTGATCAGCAATTAGACCGCAGCTGTCAGGTGACCCGTCGTTTACGAGAATCACTTCTATATTTGTGTAGGTTTGATTAAGAATACTGTCCACACATTTTTGAATATATTTTTCCACCTTATAGATCGGAACAACCACGCTTACTTTTTCTGTTTGGTACATTGATTGCCCCTCCTAAACGATCCTGTATAATTTCTCAAGCTCTTCGTGATTCTGAAAATTGGTATTTTCACAGTTAGCTGTCAGTTTTTTTCTAAACGCTGCGTCCTCGTACAGCCTTTCAATTCCATCGGCAATCCCTTCAACAGATAACTCACAGATTGATCCATCAATCCCATCATGGACCTGGCTTTTTGCGGTTGGATAATTGGTGATTAGAACAGGCTTGGAAAGTATCTGCGCTTCCCCAACCGTCACAGCCTTTCCTTCGTATCGCGAGGGCTGGACATATAGATCTGCTTCCTTCATATATGGATAAGGGTTCATTTTTTTTCCTAAAAGAATAAAATGGTCCTCTAATCCATTTTTTATAATTAATTCAATTAGCATCTCTTCATCACCGCCATAGCCGACTACATACCAGGCAATGTCATCGCACCCTCTGTCTTTAAGGAGCTTTAACGCTTTAACCGCATGATCGATTCCTTTTGCGTGAGATAATCTCGCCACTGTGATGATTTTAAACCTGGGGTCTTCCAGCATTGGGTTATCCACTTTTTCCTCCGCCAGCATTTTGACAAAATCAGGGGAGGTAATATTTTCGACCACTATAACCTTCTTTTCAAGTGCTGGATATTTCTGAATGAACGCTTTTTTGCACTCCTCTGACACGGCCATAATATAATTGAATCGCTCCCACATTTGAAGATCCATCTTTACATCTGTATCTACCGTTGAAAAATCCGTATGGATCCATGCGATTTTCGTTTTTGCTTCGACCTTTTCTGCGACAAAATAATGCGGCCATAAATAACTAATGGCGACATCATATTCCCTCTCGAGCTTTGGCAGAAAAGGCAATGAATACTTCCACATATATTGCATTTGCCTATAGCCATTCTCAGAGGAGCGGTGAGATGCCGCTTTATACCTTGCTAAGAGTCGCGCTAGCCCTATCGCTATTTTTCCTGATTTGATGGTTTGGCCAATCGACATTCGAAAGGTTTTATAGAAAGATGATTCCTCTAGTAAAGTCGGATGGGAAGGAAGAAGGTTCATGAAATCACCCGTATGGCTATACAGCATGAGATCAACAGTATAATTTTTGTAATCAAAGTTATTTAACATACTGATTAAGCTTCTTTCCACTCCTCCCACTTCCATATCAAAGGAAACTACTAAAATTTTTTTCATAGTACCTCCTATGGTCGTGAAACAATTTTTCTTATTCTGGCTAAATTGTTTCCACCGATAATTTTAGAAGTTAATAACCTTACATTGCTTTTTAATCTTGCAGTTGTCGGTAACCAGCTTTTATAAAAGTGATGCATAGTATACGTATCTTCAGTAAGAAATTTCCTACAATTTATATAGTCATAAGGTGAGAAATAAGTTTGAGGATAAAAAACACCGATGCCAATGATGTTTTGATATTGCCCATTTTTTTTGAGTCCTATTTTTTCTAACATATTAGTTACAATGGCTACATTTGTTAACTGATCAAAGTTATTATCACCAAGAATAAAATGTTTGTCTTGATAGTAATCTAATAATCTTTTTATGAATTTATTTCCTTTTTCTGCCCCAATCGTACTCGTTGCGATGAAGTTTTCTTGTTCAAATCCCCAAAAGGATTCATTGTGTAATAAATCATTAAAGGGCTTAAAAACTTCTACATCCGTGTCTAAATATATTCCTCCATAATGATACAAAGCATGTACCCTTACATAATCACTTACGAATGCGAACTTTTTTGATGTGTATGCTTCCTTTACAAAAAGATTCGAATTTATATCGAAACTTTTTTCATTCCATTCAATAAATTTATACTCTGATAGTTGTTCTTTCCAACTTTTTATACATCTTTTTACGATATCTGGCTTTTCGTTTCTCCCAAACCAACAATAATGAATAAGTTTTGGAATTTTATCATGTTCCATTTTTCATCCCTCTCCTTACTGCCTACACATTATTTTTCCCTTCACAGTTTCTGTTTTGCCATTTAATAAACTCCAGGACGGTTTTATAATCCTTTAGCTGTTCTTTTTCAATTCCGGACTCTTGCAGCTCTCTGGCGAACTCAACCCATGCGCTTTCCGGCTGCATTGTTGAATCGGACGTTATTTCAAGCAATGTATGAAGTTCAACATCCAGCACCGTTGCAATTTTTTCCATTACTAAAATGGAAGGATTTTGTTTTAAGTTTCGTTCGATATTGCTTAAATAAGATTTGGAGATATTTGCTCGATCGGCGAGCTCTGATAAAGTAAGTCCTCTTTTTTTTCGGATTTTATGGATTTTTCTCCCTATCATTCATCTATACCTCTTATTTTCTGATATCATCCTATTCCTTCCTTATCGATGACTCCGCTAAATGCACCTTTAAGACAGTGAATGACTCTCGTTTGTTCGTCTTCTGTCATGTTTGATCCAGATGGAAGACAAATTCCTGTATGAAATAGCTGTTCCGCTATATGCTCATTTTTGCCATGAGGATAATAGGCGGCTTCCATAAAAAGGGGCTGCAAATGAAGCGGCTTCCATACTGGTCGTGCTTCGATATTGTTTTCATTGAGCACATCCAAAAGCTCCTTCACTGTTACCCCTGCTGTTTCTTCATTTAAGGTAAAGGCAGTCAACCAGCGATTTGTTCGCGTATTTTCCAATTCCGGCATAAATGTAACTCCCGGCATTTGGGCGAGTTCCTCGTAATAACGTTTAAAGATCACTCTTCTTCTCTCTACCCGGTCCTGCAATACCATCAATTGTGCTCTTCCAACCCCCGCCAAAATATTGCTCAGACGGTAGTTGTACCCTAGCTTGCTGTGCTGATAATGTGGCGCTGGATCACGCGCCTGAGCAGCTAGGAAGCGCGCTCTTTGAATGGCCACTGCATCATTTGAGATCAGCATCCCTCCGCCGGAGGTTGTAATAATTTTGTTGCCATTAAAGGAGTAGATGCCAAACCGGCCGAATGTCCCGCTTGCCTTTTCTTTATAAGTAGAACCGAGGGATTCCGCTGCATCCTCAATCATCGGAATGTTATACAAATTACAAAGAGCAACAATCTCATCCATCTTTGCACTTTGCCCATATAGATTAACGACAATGATTGCTTTTGGCAGGTTTCCTTCCAATTTCGCCTCTTGTAAGGCTCTCTCCAATGCCCCCGGTGACATATTCCATGTCTGCGGCTCTGAATCGATAAAAACCGGCTCGGCTCCCTGATAAATAATAGGGCTGGCACTTGCCACAAACGTTAGCGTGGAACAAAATACTTTGTCTCCTTTTTTGACATCCAACAAAGAAAGAGCCAAATGAATCGCTGCCGTTCCTGAACTGACGGCAATGGCTTCATTGACTCCTGCGTATGCGGAAAGCTCTTTTTCAAAAGCATCTACATTTGGTCCTAGAGGGGCAATCCAGTTTGATTCAAACGCTTCTTTTATATAACGCTGTTCCTCGCCGCTCATATGTGGTGCAGATAAATAGATTCTGGATGTCATCAAAAAACCACCGCCTTAAATAATAAATTTATCTTGTATCACGATTTTCTCAATAATTCTTGTTGGTGATCCTACCGCCGTGCAGTTTGCCGGGATCGATTGAATGACGGTTGAACCGGCTCCAATTACCGACCATCGGCCAATAGTGATATTAGGAATAACAGTAGCTGCTGCTCCGATATGCACGCCTTCACTAACCGTTACATTTCCGGTTAGCGTGACATTTGGTGAGAGATGGGTATAATGACCAATTTGATTTTCATGCTCGACAATGGCGCTGCTGTTAATAATGCAATGCTCCCCAATTTGTGCCTCTGTATTAATCACTGCATTCGGCATGATGACCGTTCCATTTCCAATCTTGGCATTTGAGCTCACAACTGCCGAAGGATGAATGAGTGTCGCATACTGATCTGATTTCAAAGCCAAGGAATGAACAATCTTTTTTCGTATCTTATTATTTCCTATCGCGATGACAACCTTTGTGTGTAAATACAGGTACTTCCTTATCAATGAAAGCGGTCCGTACTTGATTCCATTTTGTTCGAATTCGACCTGGTATTTATCATCTAAAATCGCAACAACTGAATCGTTTTTTAATGAATCAATCATGTCCTGAATGACTTTACTATGTCCGCCGTTTCCTACTATGATGATCTCCATGCTAGATCACTTCTTCTGAGCCTTTGAATTTATCCATTGATACATGTCCTTGCTGATGAATCCCTTCTTTTCTCACAACCTTTTTCAATGTTAAGAAAAGGATTTTACAATCAAGAAAAATGCTGCGATTTTTCACATACCATCCATCCAGATTAAATTTCTCATCCCACGTAATCGCATTGCGGCCATTGATTTGCGCCCATCCTGTTATCCCCGGTCTCACATTGTGTCTCGTCACCTGTTCTTCCGTATAAAGAGATAAATATTCCATTAACAGCGGTCTGGGTCCAACGAGACTCATTTCTCCTTTGGCCACATTCATAAGCTGTGGAAGCTCGTCTAAGCTGTATTTGCGAAGCACTTCACCTACAGCCGTTAACCTCATCTGATCAGACAATGCTTTACCATTTCGATCATACAAATCAATCATTGTACGAAATTTATAAAGATAGAACGGCTTCCCATGTAAACCAGGCCGCTGCTGTTTAAATAGGACAGGACCACCCATCTTTATTTTGATGACCAAAGCAACAGCCAGCAGCACCGGTGAGACCAAGATTAACAATGTCAGAGCAATCACAAAATCCATTGATCGTTTCATCACCCAACCCCTCGCTTAGTTAGACATTAAAAAGCCCGCCGCATCATTTTGCACCGGGGGTCTGCTTTGAATTATAATTTCCAGCTTTTCGCTATAGCCATTTGGGTTATTTAGCTGCCATTTCCACGTATCTTCACACATTTCCTTTAAATCTCTTCCTGCAACCCAGTTCAATTCATCTCTTGCCTTCGTAACATCGGCATAGCAAATTGCAGCATCACCCGGGCGACGCTCCACAATGGTATAAGGAATCTTTTTCCCAGATGCTTTTTCAAATGCTTTGACCATTTCCAAAACGCTGCAGCCTCTTCCAGTTCCAAGGTTGTAAGCTTCTACACCATTTGTTGACCGCACTTTATTTAATGCTTTCAGATGCCCCTCTGCCAAATCACAAACATGAATGTAATCCCTTACACCCGTGCCATCCTTTGTTGAGTAATCTTCTCCATAAATACTCAATCTCTCCAATTTCCCAACCGCCACTTGTGAAATATATGGCATTAGGTTATTCGGTATACCATTTGGATCCTCTCCAATTTTGCCGCTCTCATGTGCCCCGATTGGATTAAAATAACGTAATAAAGCAATGCTCCACGTCCGTTCTGCATGATAAACATCCCGCAAAATCTCTTCAATCATATGCTTTGTGCGCCCGTATGGATTGACTGCTCCAAGCAGCATTTCCTCGGAAATAGGAACCTGGTCGGTAGCCCCGTAGACAGTAGCTGATGAACTGAATACGAGCTTCGTCACCCCGAATTTCTTCATCGTTTCACAAAGAATGACAGTGCCAATTACATTATTTTGATAATATGTAAGAGGGACCGCAACCGACTCACCGACCGCTTTAAGACCGGCAAAATGAATGACAGCCTCAATTTGATTTTTTTCAAATACTCTTTCCAGGTCTTCTTTTTCCAGAAGGTCAACATCATATATCTTGAAATGCTTCCCCGTGATTTCAGATACCCTTCTTAATGATTCCGGCTTACTATTCGAGAAATTATCCACCACAATGATCTCATGCCCCTCGTTCAACAGCTCTACACATGTATGACTGCCAATATAGCCGGCTCCCCCAGTAACAAGTATCGCCATTTCACCATTCCCCCGTCTTTTATAAATTAAAGTCCATTGTTGATTTTTGCATGCGTTTATTGTAGCGCAAGGCGTGAGACTCCTGCGGGCCGAAGCGGGACAGATGATACCCCACAGGTGCATCTGCACCGAGGAGGCTCACCGCCCGCCCCGCGGAAAGCAAGAGCCTGAAGCGGAAATTAACAAACACGTTTAACAAAGCCTTAAATTAAAAAACGAACGTCAGCCTATGCCTCCGTTCGTTTTCATTCATCGTTGTCCTACCAGATTAAGTAATTGCTTTTATAGAGGATGCCTAAGCTTACGACACTCTCATAGTAATAATAAAATAAGTAACAAACGATGATTCCAAAATAAACAAACTTTTGATCCTTTTCCCGGAACAGCTTTACGACCCAGGAAATTAGAATTAATTGATAAAGCCCAAAATAAATGGAGAATCTGGCAAAAATCCAGCTTTGAGTTGATACGATCATAAAAACTAAATTGAGTAATGCAAGATTAACAATGATATCACTAAGCGGAAATATTCTTTTTAATTTTTCTCTTCCCAGATAGGCGATCAATAAAGGAACTGCTGTTACCGCCACCCTAATAGTGCTGGCTCCCCCTTCATCAAATTCCTTGTAGGCCCCGTATTGCGTATCTTCAATCGCCGAAAATAATACGGATGAGAATTGTTCAAAGCCGATAACAATGACAATGGACAATAACACAAGCGCAACGGTTGCCTTCGACCAAGCTTTGAAACGAACAATAAAATAAATTGGTATTAAAACGAGGGCACTTTGATGAAACAAGGAAGCGAAAATGACAGCTAGCATATATTTTTTCCAGCTTCCATCTATCAAATACTTTAAGGCAGTAAATGCAATTGCCGCCGCTAGTGTTTGTCTAATGCCATTCATAGACACTAAAAACAACCCGCCCGTGATATATACAAACAAGCTTAATTCAAACATTCTTGAATATTTATATAGAACAAATACAATAAGTACATTAGTTATCAAGGCAGAAGTGAAAATCATGATTTGCGGATCAGCTGATAGCTGCTTTAACAGCATTTGCAGAATGCCAAAGCCTATATCTTTTTCTCCTAAAACATATTCCCATGTAAATTCATTATCTACATATATATTTCTATAATTAAATGTATCTCCAATATTCGACCTGAGACCCGAGACTAAAACCAGCACAGCCATGGCACCCAGCATCAGCAAACGGTTTGGTTTAATGGTGGTGTAAGGCGCTGCTCCCACAGTTGTTACAGCACTCGTTGAAGCATATCTTGCAAAGAATGAAAAAATAAAGACCAGTGCCAGATTCATCCATAAAATCGCCATGTGCAGGGTCCTTTCAAAGCATAAACAAGGACTGCCAAGACGAAGGAAATTCTAAGCGATCCTTGTTTTTGCTGTAATATAAAAATATAACGTAATCCCAAGAGGCATTGCGAGAAGCGTCAAACCTTTACTTGGCGTTTCTTTTATAAATCGCCAGTTTCTGCTTAATAAACTGCTTGATACATAATGAATTGCTTGCCTGAATTTGAATGATGAGCTGGCAAAGGGCAATTTCATCAGCTCTTTACGATAAAAAGCGAATCCTTTAGGATTTTTGCGATATTGGTTCAGCATATTACGTGAAGAACCATCTGGCAGATACTCCACACAGCATAGCACTTCATTCATTAACAGCATTTCATATTGCTTGCCGATCATATGATACTTGTAATCGAGTCCAACATACCGCTCATTTGTAAAAAGAGGATATGGATATTGCCTTGTTAGCTCCGTTCGGTAAACAAGCTTTTTATCGCCGGTTACACCATGCTTTTCATATAGATCAAACAAGGTGGAGTGTTTGATCTGCTGCGGGAATTTCGTTCCTATGATGCTTTGATCTGTATAAGCGTCAAGGCCAATCAGACCTGCCACTTTATTACTGCCGTATCGCTCCCAAAAGGTCAGGATTTTTTCAACTGCATTGTCCGGCATATAGTCGTCAGAATCAATACAAACATTTAACTCCGTTTCAATCAGCTCGTAGGCGGTGTTATGTGCACCATGCATGCCTTGATTTTCCTGCCAGTGATATTCTATTTGGATGAACTTTTCATTGATCCATTTATCAACAAGTAATTTTGTTTCATCTGTTGAACCATCATCAATAATGAGCCAAATGAATTCCTTACTCGTTTGCCGTTTCATGCTTTCATAACATATATGAAGGCAGTACGCCCGGTTATAGGTTGGGGTGAAGACCGTTAACATCTTCAAATAATCTACCCCCTAACGCTAAATATGAGATTTGTGTAAACTCTGCTGTTTTTCGTATATTATATCCGTTTTGGTCTAACGCACTTTCTGCAATCTCTCTAGGTGATTTTTTTAACACGGTATTATAAATAGCTTCTATCCAAACGCTTTTATCATCAAGCGAGAGATATTGAACAAGCCCTGCTCCCATATCTGCTTCCTTTGTAATTGAATTGGAAATGATGCATGGCAGACCTGAGCCTTGAGCCTCGATCAATGTCACAGGGAGACCTTCGTGCAGTGACGGAAATACAAACAGATCAAACGCTTGCAGGAGCATGTGGATGTCTTCCCTTACACCGAGCAGCTTTACGTGATCTTCCAATTCATATTCTTTTATTTTTTCTTCAATTTTTGTTCTCAATTTTCCGTCTCCCGCCAATACAAGGATGGCATGAGGCACAACTTTAAGCAGATCCATAAACACCTCCAACAAAAACAGGTGGTTTTTTTGATGATTAAATCTTCCAATATGACCAATCACAAGCGACTCAGAACCAAGCCTCAGCTCATTTCGAACCCTGCTTCGCACATCCAATGAAAATTGATATTTTTCACATTCAATCCCATTCTTCAACACATATGTTTCTTTTGAGCGCTCGTTGAATAACCATTTCGCAGCAGCATCTGAGCAGGCATATAAATGGGTTGCGGAGAGATTGATTTTGTTTCCTACATACCACTTATACAGTTTTTGAGCTAATCCTCCCTCACTTTGAGTGTTATGACTATGCGCAATCCGCACTGGAATGGCTGCTTTTTTTGCTGCCTGAAGGACCAGCCCGCTCATTTTATCCATATGAGAATGAATGATTTGATAAGTGGAGTGTTTTTGAAAAAAATGATTTAACTTCTTAACATAAGCCGTATGACCAATTTCTGTTACATAAGGAATGCGATGAATTCTTCCGCCCATCTCCAATATTTCCTTATCAAAAATCCCCTCTTTACAGGTCAAAAAATCAAATTGAATTTTTGAACGATCCACATTTCGATATAAATTCATAATGAGCGTTTCCGCTCCACCACGATTCATATTAACTACAGCGTGTAAAACCCTTAATGGATTGCCCACTTGATGTCCTCCGTTTCCGCCATATATGATCGATAAATCCTGCTTTTCTCCACTAAAACTTTATCAACGCTGTACCTCTTTAAAATCATACTCCTGCCATTCATACCCAGCTTTTGTTTCAACTCTTCACTCCCAGCCAGCACCTTGATTTTGTTGGAAAATTCTACTTGATTGTGATCCGTAATAATCCAGCCGTTTTTGTTATTATGGACAAGCTCTCTATGCCCTCTATTGTCAATAGCCACGATAGGCAATCCACAGGCCATGGCTTCCATAATGTTTACAGGAAGTCCTTCCCTGAGGCTTGAAGCGACCGCGATGTCACACATTGGTACAATTTTCTCGAGATCTTTTCTGAAGCCCAAGAAATCCACCATGTGGCGAATGCCCAGGTTAACGGCTTGTTCCTTGCAGTGCTTCAGCAAAGGCCCTTCTCCTGCAAGCAAAAGTTTGGCATTTGGAATATCATCCTTAATTAAGGCTAGCGATTGAAGCAAAAATTCCTGGTTTTTATTTGTGTTAAACTCTGCGGCGTAAAATAATAAAAAGTCATCCGGCTGATAGCCAAATGACCTTTTACGTTCTTGTTTCGTTTGTTGGTCCAGCAATTTAAATCGGTTTGGATCGATTCCGACACCGGGAACATGTTCAATCTGCTTTGCTTTAAGACGCCGGGCTGCCAGCGCGTAGTCCTCTTGATTAATCGTAATCATGCAGTCTGTATGGCGTGCAAGGATTTTTTCAATTGGGTAATAAATGAGCCAGTTAAGAAGAGGTGCTCCTTTGCAAAAATGAAAGCCATGAGCGGTATAGATTACCTTCGTTCCTTTTTCTCTCGCTTGTCTTGCTGCCATTCTGGCAAGTGCTCCTCCCATTGGCGTATGCCCATGGATGATTCTGTATTCATTTTGATCAATTATGGCTTTCAGCTCTTTATAGGCATTGATGTTTTTTACAGAAAGCGGTGACCGTTGAATAGGAATGTTGAATTTTTTATCTGTATATGGAAGCTTTATTTCACCGCTTGCAGCCACATGAACGTCCCAGCCCTGCTCCTTGAACCATCTCATGTATGGAAGATGAAAAGCGTTAAAATGATAATCCACGGTTGCACAAAACAGTATTTTGTTTGCCATATCTATCACCCATTTACTTTTATTTCGTATCGAACTATCTTGTTAACTCTGTTTCTACTACAAAGAAAAGATCATCTAATAGATTCCTTTTGCTTGAAGAGTTAATTCAATGGTTATCTGGACGTAACGAACCTAACTATTCATAAACAGTTTCCTATTATCCTGAAATGGACATAATCGGCTTCGGTTGAGGACTGACATTATTATTGGCAAGATTTACGAGTCTTGTCCTCAGTGTCTGCCTATCTAATGAAGAATAGGTTGAAAGGATTTCCTCTATTTCTTCTAAATAAAGTGTGGCTGTTTTTCCAATATGAATTTTCGGATACACTTGATCCTCATGCACTTCATCGTCCTTCAGCAATTCTTCAAATAGCTTCTCTCCCGGTCTCATACCTGTAAATTCCAAACCGATCTCGTCAATGGAATATCCGGACAGTTTGATTAAATTTTTTGCAAGATCAACGATTTTCACTGGTTCTCCCATATCTAATACGAAGATTTCACCGCCATTGGCTAATGCTCCAGCCTGAATAACAAGTCTTGAAGCCTCTGGAATCGTCATAAAGTATCGAACCATATCGGGATGGGTAACAGTCACCGGGCCGCCTTTTTCGATTTGCTTTTTAAACAGCGGAATGACGCTGCCGCGGCTCCCTAAGACATTGCCGAACCTGACCGCTACAAATCTTGTATCACTGTGTTTATCCATATTCTGTACAATCATTTCTGCCAGTCTCTTCGTGGATCCCATGACACTAGTAGGATTGACTGCTTTATCTGTTGAGATCATGACAAAGGTACCCACCCCGCACCAGCTTGCGGCATTTGCAGCATTCATTGTTCCAATCAGATTATTTTTCACAGCTTCTTCCGGATTGCGTTCCATTAATGGGACATGCTTATGAGCTGCAGCATGGTAAACAACATCGGGATTATACTGGCTCATGACTGACATAATTCTTTTTGCATCCTGAAGATCGGCTATTTCTGTTATAAATTCAATGTCCGTATTTTTAAAACGATCTTTTAGTTCCATTTCTATCGTATAAATACTGTTTTCACCGCGGCCGAGCAAGATTAATTGTTTCGGTTTAAAATTAGAGATTTGCCTTGATATTTCAGAACCGATTGACCCACCTGCACCCGTCACCAGTACGACTTTATCTGTAATCGAATCAGAAATACTCTCAATGTCGATATCAACCTGGTCTCTGCCTAACAAATCCTCTACCTGTACATCACGAAACTGGTTTACTGAAATCTTCCCTGTTACTAGATCTTCCAGCATAGGAAGAATTTGTGTTTTGGCTTTTGTTTTAGCACATTCTTGAAAAATGGTATTCAATTCTTTTTTACTAAGTGATGGGATCGTAATAATAATTTGCTCAATCTCCAGTTCCTTCACAATGTTCTCTATTTTTTCCACCCCGCCAATAACAGGGATGCCGAATATATCCAGCTGATGTTTTTTGACATTATCATCAATAAATCCAATAGGCAGTAGGTGCCCGTCCTTATTCTTTATCAATTGCCTTGCCACCATTGTTCCCGCTGAACCTGCCCCAATGATTAATGTTCTTTTCTTGTAAACTTTCTTGTTAATAATAGAATCACGGTACATTCTCCACACAAATCGTGAACCGCCAATTAAAAGCATATGTAGGAGCCATGTCACTGCGAGCAGCCTGAAATGCAGTTCCTGAAAAACCAGAAGCTGCACACCTATTGCAGAGAAAATAGAAAAGGATACAACCTTAAAAATAATTAATAATTCACCAATGCTTGCATATTCCCATGCTTTTTTATAAAGCTTATGTCTAACTGAAAAGAAATGATGGCATAATAAGATGGTTATAGAACTTATAAGCAGTGGAAGTGTAATTACGTGAATGGTTGCATTTACGAGAAATTGGCTAATATAGATCGCCGTTAAGACAATAATTGAATCTACAATGATAAATAAGGAAAGCCGCTGTCGGTAGGTCACGTACATCCTCCTTTCTGGATTAATGTTCAGTTCTCTAATTCCAGTGATTGAATTCGTCGTTGAATGGCTTGATTTACTAACTTCTTAATCTCAATAAGCTGCTCTTTCGATGCATCTTGTTTAATGTAACGTATGGCTTTTTTAATTGATTTAGGATGACGGTCAAAATTCCCCATTCCCTGCCCACTCCCTTAATTAATAATAAAGTTCTTATGTATAAGGTCTATAGAAACCACATACATAAGAACTCTATAATAATAAAATGGGCATCCAACCCATCCTCACACCACACTTTCGACGACTTGCGTCTAAGGTATCTTTCAACCCACAGCATGACCGAGTGCCTACTTAGATAAAGGCAAGTAGGCTTCACCAATTTCATTTAATCTTATAACGAACATAATTGTTCTTTAAAACGAACAATCAAGCCGAAAATTACACTATTTACTTTCATTAATAATGGCGCCCACCAGTTTGGCATGTGCCAGATCAAGCACTCTTCTTGATTCTGCGGTATGTTCAAGCTCCGTTCTTTCCCGATGCAAGACGAGAACAACACCATCACATTGGTTAGCTAGCACTCTCGTTTCTGTGTAATGCAATACAGATGGAGAATCAATTAGCACAATATCGTACGAATTCACTACTCGCTGCAGCAAATCGCTCATCAATTCATTTCCCAGCAGTTCTGCAGGGTTAAATGATATAGAGCCACTCGTCAAAATCTCCAGTTTCCCTATTTCTGTGCGGCAAACCGTTTCTGCAAACGATGTTTTGCCCGTCAATACATTTGTTAATCCAATCTCATTTGGTACTTTAAAGATAGAATGAATGATTGGATTTCTTAAATTAGCATCAATCAACAGTACTTTTTGCTTTTGCTGTGCCATTGAAACAGCTAAATTTGCGGTTGTCGTTGATTTCCCTTCTCCTTTTCCTGGAGAAGTAATCAGGAATACCCGATTCTTTTTCTCTTTTGTTAAAAATTGAATATTGATCTTGATCGTTCGAAATTGATCAGAGATCATAGAATCCGGATTCAAATACGTAACGAGATTGCTTTTTTGTATTGTTGTTCGATTCCTCTTATTTAAGATCAACCGTCTCACCTCGCAGTTTTAAATCGGGTTGTTTATTTCTTTGTTTTATAAACTTCTTCTTATTCATGTTTGAAATAACACCAATTACCGGTACGCCTAAAATTTCTTCAACCTCACGTTCCCTTTTAATCGTTCCATCTAAGGAATCCAGCAGGAAGGCAAGTCCTAGTCCCAGAAGCAGCCCGAAAACAAACGCAAAAATGACGAATCGATTTCCCGTCTCATTAATTGGAGAGGGATTTGCTGCTGCCGGGGATAACAATTGAACATCCTCAAACGCCAACAAATTGACAATCTCACTTTTATAGATTCTGGCTGTCGCATTTGCAATATCCGCAGCAAGGTATGGATCTGTATCAGTGACTAAAATTTCAACGATACGTGATTCATCAATTCTATTAGCAGCAATTGATCCGGCAATCCCGCTGGCTGATCTGTCCAGCTGCAGCTCATCTCGCACTTTCTCCATAATAATCGGATCTTTTATCATAACCATCAGCGTCTGCATGTCCGGCGCTTCAGGACCAATAATTATTCTAGTGGAGGTCTGATACAGCAGTACTTCATTCTGACTGTTATAAAAGTAACCTGCTGTTGTTGCAATTATAATAAGGGCAACAATAAGCAAAATACGTTTCTTGATGACTTCGTAATACTCTTTTAAATTAATATCTTTCCCCTTCGTGTTTTCAATATAGTTTACGGGGTTGATTCTAGTCATAGAAACCACCTTTACTTAATAAATTTTATAAATGAAAGTTCACTAGAGTAAAAATAACGTTCTATATAACGAACAAAATGATCCCTATTACCCTAGTTAAGCTAACTCTTGCGCCAGCTTATAAAATTTAGAGTATTAGGTTCTTTATTATATTAGTTCTTTATAAAGAACATGTCAATAGAGTTTTAGATTTTCGTGATAAAAAGTAACTGCCTTTTATCTATTCATTTAGCAAACACAGTATTAGCACCCTAGATTAAAATTTCTACTGGAAAGAATTTTCATATTTTATAACGAACGAAACATGCAAGATTATTTACAGACTCAGACCATGCTGAATATCTTTTTTAAAAAACCTTTATTGCTGCTCTTTTTTTGTAGATGATTGCTCATTTCTAATAATTTCCTTACTGTTTCCTCATCCTGCATCATTTTCTCTATATCAAAAACGACTGGGACGAGCGTCGTACCCGGACCAGTAAGCTCTTCACCTTTTTGTTCCACACCTAGACCAAAAGAAATCTTAAGCATTCTAAAAAACTTCTTTTCCACTAAAGCCAAATAGTATTTGGGAGAGTTGGTTTTCGCATGATTATGAAACACGTGCATGAAAATGTGGAAGAAGCCACGGCGATGATATTCTTTATGAAGACAGAGTTTATCAATCTCCCATGTACGATGCTGATGGAGCCTGATCTCTTCATAAGTAGAAAATCCAAACCGATTTGGTCCTTCAACTGTGCTGTGAGGATTCGTTGGATTATAGGGGATAAATTCAATGGTTCCAATTATTTTTTTTCGTCTTTTTGTTTCTGTTCCAGGTAACAGCAGATTATACCGAATCCCATTTTTAGCGTACGGATCATTGTACCAGTTATATTTGTTGCAGAAATATTCCCACGTCTCTTCAAATTCCTTTTGCTGACGGGATGTTCTTACGATTTCGTACATGTTTATAACCACCCTGTATTATATGGAATAAGCATTATATTTCAGCTGTTAAGTCCAATCTGACCAAACCCTTATACGTCTTGTTTGTATAAGGGTTTTGATAAACAATCTTAACTTCCCAGTTCAGAGTCCTCACCTGGATCTTTATTTTTCCACCAGTCATCCCAGTCTTTTTTCGGAGGACCGAACCCTTTCATCGTCATACTAACATCAAGCACTTCCAATTCCGGCTTCTTCCATGTTTTTTTCATTTGTTCACCACCTTTCATATGTTGAAAAAATTTCTTATTCTTAATAAAGAACGAATTAAGCAAAAAAATAGATGTTTTTGAACTATGTAAACTAAAATGAATTATAACACAGAATACTTTATAAAGAACAAAAAAATATATTATTACCTAGTAATTTAATTGTCGAATAATACCTAAAAATTAAAAAAATAAATTTTTATACATAATTTATAATACTTACCCACAGTTTTCCAAGCTTCTACTCTCTCAAAAAAATTTATTACTGTGCTAAAAAAAGTATTTTCAAACTATTATAGAATCATGTACAATACTCATCAATATCCACGCAATTGAATTTATATTTAGAGGAGCGAATGACATCACGATGACCACTGTACAAATCCAACAAGATGCCATGCAGACAGCAAAAGATTATGTAAGTGAAGTATTTGAAGCAGTAAAAAAGCGTAATCCTAATGAAAGCGAGTTTCATCAGGCTGTTAAGGAAATTTTTGATTCACTTGTCCCAGTATTTGCAAAGCACCCTAAATATATGGATAACGGTATACTTGAAAGAATATCGGAGCCTGAGAGAATTATTACCTTCAGAGTTCCTTGGGTAGATGATCAAGGAAAAGTAAGAGTTAATCGCGGATTCCGTGTTCAGTTCAATAGCAATATTGGACCTTACAAAGGCGGCTTGCGATTCCACCCGTCCGTTAATGCTAGTATTATTAAATTTTTGGGATTTGAACAAATCTTGAAAAATTCTCTTACTGGTCTTCCAATTGGTGGAGGAAAAGGCGGCTCTGATTTCGATCCTAAGGGAAAATCAGATGGCGAAGTGATGAGATTTACGCAAAGCTTTATGATGGAGCTAAGCCAGCATATCGGCCCGGATATTGATGTACCAGCTGGTGATATCGGCGTAGGTGCAAGAGAAATCGGCTATATGTTTGGACAATATAAAAAGATGCGCGGAAGCTTTGAAGCTGGCGTATTAACAGGGAAAGGGCTTGGCTACGGCGGAAGCTTAACCAGAACAGAAGCTACAGGATACGGTACCGTCTACTTTGTTGAAGAAATGCTGAAAGACAAAGGACTTGGCTTTGATGGAAGCACAGTAGTTGTTTCCGGCTCTGGTAATGTGTCGATTTATGCGATTGACAAAGCAAATCAATTAGGCGCTAAAGTGGTCGCTTGCAGTGATTCCGGCGGTTATGTTTACGATCCTAATGGCATTAATCTTGCAACGGTTAAACGAATTAAAGAGGTTGAAAGAGGAAGAATCTCTGAATATATTCTTGAGCACCCTCATGCACAATACCATGCAGGATGTGAAGGCATCTGGTCGATTCCTTGTGATATCGCGCTGCCATGTGCAACTCAAAATGAACTCGACTCAATGGCTGCTCAGCTTTTAATTGCCAATGGTGTAAAAGCAATTGGTGAGGGCGCAAATATGCCATCTACACTTGAAGCAATTGACGTATTCTTGGAAAACAACGTTCTTTTCGGTCCTGCAAAAGCAGCAAATGCGGGCGGTGTAGCCGTTTCAGCATTAGAAATGGCTCAAAACAGCATGAGACTGTCATGGACCTTTGAAGAAGTCGATGCAAAGCTTCAACAAATTATGACAAATATTTATCAAAACAGCATGAAAGCAGCTGAAGAATACGGCCATCCAGGTAACTTAGTCGTAGGTGCCAACATTGCTGGATTCATCAAAGTTGCAGATGCTATGATGACGCAAGGCGTGATTTAATAAAAGGGATGATGGCGGTTGGGAGTCCAATCGCTATCATTTTTTTTGTTTTCGTTTTCTCTACAAAATCTTTCTGTATCCATTTTTCTAGCTATTTTTAAAATATAATAGTCAACTTCCACCATTTGTGTTAACTTAATTGATATATAAGTTTACAAAAGAGGTGTGTTATGGAGAGACAACGATTAAGAATGTTGATTAACTGCGGAATTTTTGCTGCAATCACCGCGATTTTGGCCCAAGTGGAAATTCCGCTTCCGCTTATACCAATTAGTGGACAAACGCTCGCTGTAGGCCTTGCAGCAACCATTTTAGGGAGTCGCTATGGAGCGATTTCCATGATTGTGTATATGCTTATTGGTGCAGCAGGTGTTCCCGTATTCGCGGGCTTTAGCGGAGGAGCTCATGTTCTTGTTGGGCCAACAGGAGGGTATATTTTCGGCTTCATCGCGGCCGCTTTTGTCACCGGCTGGATACTGGAGAAAACATCCTATACTCTTCTACTAGCACTTGTCGCCAATATCGCCGGTATGATCGTAACGCTCGCTTTCGGTACTATTTATTTAAAAATTTTACTTGAAATGAGCTGGCCTGCTGCGATGGCAGCTGGTGTTTATCCATTTCTTGTTGTCGGGCTCATTAAAGCATTTCTAGCTGCTTGGATCGGTATTGCGGTTCGCCAACGCTTGGTTCATGCAAGGCTGATTCATCCGATTACAGAGTAGCCATTGGTATTAAATTCATTTTTGACATCCTTTAACCCTCGGCTTCCATAAAAAGATTGCCGAGGGTTAAAGGCTCCATTATTTTTGCTCTTCTTTCTCTAATTCTTCCATTTCCTGATGCGTTTGCGGAAAACCATTCGCCTGCCAGTCGGCTCTGTATGCTGAGTCCAATTTTGTCAGACCTGCTTCCTCCGCTTCTTGAGCTGCATTCACACTTTCTTCTTGATCGACTTTTTCACTGTTTCTCATATCTGTATCTTCAAGCACTTCAAAGCTTTCACGTGATGACTCACCTTTCTTTTTCTTTTGATAGGCAGCTACCGCGACCGCTGCACCTGCAGATAAAATAGATCCAGCCATTATATTTTTTGTTGATTTTTTCATTGTCCTTCCTCCCTTTACACTTAAAATTCTTTCTTGTTATGTAGTACCCGGTTTTCTATCATTCTAATACCATTCATAAAAATTCCATATTTTGACCTATAAAAAAGCAATCTAGCACCTAGATTGCTTTTTTATTTAAGACTCTGTTAAACTTGCCTGTTGATTTCCGCTGCAGGCGTTCGCTTTCCATGGGCGGTCAGACGCTCTGCGTAGGCTGCTGAAAAAGTCGCTCATTTTTAAAGTCCTTTTTCTGCAGGAGATAGACCAAAATCGTTCGTAATATACACACCAAGTGCACCTGGCAAAACCCAAATCACAAAACTGACATCAAAGTATAAAAAGGATGCAAATAATGATGGTGCGTGACCGTTCTTTTTTAAGTCTGCCAGCTTCATAACATCTCTCCTTTGGAAGGTTTATTTTTATGTAAAAGTCAGTGAAGTATTGTGCAGGTTAATTTGCAGCCTTATTTCAATAACGAGAGTCCATCGCGGAAGATGGACCCCTATATTTACCCTTTTACCTGATTAATGCCTTATCAATTATATTTTTTTGAAACCACGATAAGGTTGGAGATAATTTCACAACCTCACCTATAATGATCACGGCCGGATTAGAGAGTTGGTTTTCCTCGACGATCCCTGCAATGGTTTCCAGCGTTCCTATAACCGTCCGCTGATCTCCTGTCGTTCCTTGCTGAATAACGGCAACAGGCGTTGCTGGATTTTTACCACAGGATTTGAGCTTACTGCATATATAAGGAAGATTTTTTATTCCCATATACACTAAAATCGTGTCTACTCCGCGCGCCAAATAAAACCAATTGACATCGATCGGTTTACCATTCATACAATGACCCGTTACAACAGCAAAGGATTGACTTAACTCACGATGGGTAATTGGGATGCCGGCATATGCAGGGGCAGCAATTCCAGAGGTAATACCCGGAACAATTTCGAATTCAATGCCATTTTGAGCCAATGCACCTGCCTCTTCGGCTCCACGTCCAAAGATGAAAGGATCACCACCTTTTAAGCAAACGACCGTTTCTCCTGCAAGAGATTTTTCAACCAAAAGCTGATTGATCGTTTCCTGGGAAATACAGTGATCCCCCGTCGCTTTCCCGCAATAGATAAATTCAGCTCCCTCCTTGCCATATTTCAGCAATTCAGGATTCACCAGCCGGTCATAAAAAATAATATCTGCCCTCTTCAGACATTTCATCGCTTTCAGCGTTATTAGCTCCGGATCCCCTGGACCAGCTCCCACAATATAAACTTTTCCCTTTTTTATTCCCATACTTAATCCTCGCTCCTTTGTGATACCTAAATGAGTTATAACAGGCTTCCCCCAAAGCCAAAATCTCGTACAAACATAAAATAGACTCACAACGGACCATATACTTTGTAACCGTCAATCTACCGAGGATGGGATAATCTATTTTTAGGCCATCCTATTTGTTGGTGAATCAAAACAGAAAATAGACATTTTCTCCTTCTACCTCTGTTTTATACGTTTTAACACAGCCCTTATCCGGCGCCTGTACATTTCCGTCATCTAGGCATATTTTCCAGTCATACATGGGACAGAATACAAACTCACCGCTTACCATACCTTCGCTGAACACTCCCCCTTTATGGGGACAGCGATTTTCCACTGCACGAAAGCGTCCGCTTGATAGTCTGAAAACAGCCACTTCTTTTTCTCCGATACGAACCGTTTTCCCTAAGCGTTCCGGAAGATTGTGTACGGAACCGATCAATAATCTCGTGGTATCTTTGCTCACCATATGATCATTCCCCCTTTTCGAATTGTTTTTTATGACGTAACGACATTGAACAACTCATTTTTTGTTTTTTCATTTTCAACGACTTCTTTCCATGGATCCTTATAGACAGATAAAGCCTCATCCATACGTGCATTTAATTCATTGCGTTGAAATCCCCTCCGCATACATGCGTTCCGCCGTTACCGCCGACATAAAGCCCGTTTCTCCCGTATATAATTGAATTTTATTTTCTTCATACCAGTCCAAATTATTTAAAGTAATATCTTTAATATTTGTATCTCCTTGGAGCACCTTGGAAAGTAAAATTCGGTTATAGTTTGGATGTGGTTCGCTCCCGAAAATCGTGATCTCAAATGATTCCTTTGATACTTTCAATACTTCTTCAATTGTCCTGACACCAGCCATACCATTCCCGATAAGAACCAATTTTTTCTTTTTCATTTGGTGTTCCTCCTCTTTAATTCAACCAAAATGGTATGTAATATTTACTTACATAAACATTACTTTAAATAGCGGAAAATTCTGAACAAAATATCCTTAACTACACTCAAAAACCCTCTAAAATACTGCTATATTAACGATCATCAACCTTTAAAAGACGAGTAATCGTTTCCGTTGGTGTTTTACATGTTATTAATGTAAACATATCCTCCGTAATTACACAATAGTTTATGTTATATTTCCTTACATAAAATAATAAATATTTGAAAAATTAAGATTAATAACCTTTTATGTTATATTATCTAACATTAACTAAGAATGCTAGAGACAAAAGTATTGATCTATGCCATGATTGAATACACAATTCGTATGGTTTATTTTGTAAACGCAATCATTGTTGACACATCTATAATCGTTACCAATAAACCCATATTTTTGATTAATAATGAATTTAGATCGTTGGTCCTGATTATGACCGTATCCACTTTCCATACGACAAATTAAAAAACAGTCAGAATGAAACACAAAGTCCCATTCTGACTGTTTTTAGTAGCTCTCATTGCTATTTTTTATCTCACATAAAAGCTTGCCCCGCTTATCGGTTCAACTCCAGACTCTTGACACAGATCCCTCATCAGCTCGAACAAAGCATCATCTTTTCTTTTCGCTTCAATCATGATATCGATTTGAGAGACACTTCCTTTAATTTGGTTCAAAAAATCCATAAAATTCTTAGCATCAATAAAATCAGCGTGTGCTCTAAAAGCTTTTTCTGACCTCGGACTTGAAATATGCATCTTCAGGGGAAGCTTCGACCCCTTCCATGTATCCACCACACGTTCCCAGTCCTTCTCCCAGGATACTCCTTCTTCATGATGCGCTAGATGGTGATGGTAATCAAACACCAGGGGAATGCCAAGTTTTTCACACAGATATAGAGTTTCTCTTAGCGTAAAAGTCGTATCATCATTTTCCAGCAGTATCATTTTCTGAAGCCGGAAGGGGATAAGTCCCCAATTATGAATGAATTGCTCTAATGCTTTCTCTTTATTACCATAACCACCGCCCACATGGAGAACACAGCGGTGCTCAGGGTCAATTCCCATTCCTTTTAGCAGCTGATGATGCATTTTTAGCGTTTTTAACACAGTTTGAAATGTATTTGAATCCTTTGTATTCAAGACGACAAAATGATCAGGATGAAAATCAATCCTTATAGAAGGATGTTCCAAAAGATACGTACGAACCGTATTAAGAACCGCATCTAAAGGCAGCATATAATTCCAGCCCTGAAGATCAGGATGGTTTGCGAGCGGAATCAACCTCGAGCTTAAGCGAAAAAAATCAATGTCATGGGCAGCGTTATGACGCAGCAGCCTCAAACAGTTTGTTAAATTCGATCCGGCAACTTTCTCGAGCTTATTCATCGCAGCTTCTCGGTCCTTCATTTTCATAAATTGGGCATACGTTACCGTTTGTGAAGGAGAACAATTTTTCACATTCATACTCATTGCCGCATAGCCAAGCCGAACTAGGGTCATTCCCTCCACCTCTTCACTATTATGCCTTGAAGTATCCTCAACCTTTTCTTGGATATGTAAAGATCTATTTCATGCAAGCCTTGATAAATACGAGCGATGAACACGCCATCGCTCACCACGCTTGTTTAAACCTCTCCTAATTTTAGAATCGCTTTAATGGTAGTACCGTTTTTTGTGTCCTGGATTGCATCATTAATTTGTTCTAGGGTGTAGTAGTTAATCAATTTATCAAAAGGGAATTTCCCTTGCTTATATAGCTCGATCAGCATCGGAATATACAGCTGCGGGACACCTTCCCCCATCAAAAATCCCTTATAGTTTCTTTCAAACAAAATAGTATTTATATCCAAGCTGACTTCAGTGCCTAGCGCAGCGCCCGCTACCTGCACAGTTGTTCCTAAGACAGCAAGAGAGTCAACGGCAAAACGTGAATTTTCAGGCCGCCCGCTGCTTTCAATTGCATAATTGACACCATTTTTTGTAATCTTCATAATCTCTTCCACTACATTCTGGTCTTTTGCATTGATCGTATGGGTTGCACCCATCTCCTTTGCTAGTTCTAGACGGCTTTCTTGAATATCAACGGCAATAATGATGCCGCAATGAGCTACATTTGCTCCCATAATTGCACTCAATCCGACTGTGCCCGTTCCAAAAACAACAATGCTTGTACCCGGACTTGGCTTCAGCTTGTTTAATACGGCCCCGCTCCCCGTTTGAACTCCACACCCAAGCGGTCCAAGCATTTCAAGCGGAACATCCTTCGGAACCTTCACAACATTGCGAACAGATGCAACAGAATAATAAGCAAAGCTCGATTGACCGAAAAAGTTCGAAAGATCCTGATCATCCTTATGCAATCTGCATGTGCCGTCCTTCATTTTGCCGCCAAAGTTCAAATCATAAAAATGTTCGCAAGCGTAAGCTTTACCGCTAAGACAGCCCCCGCACGTCCCACAGGAGCTGTACGTTAATACAACATGATCACCTACTTCAATATGTGTTACACCCAGTCCCACTTTTTCAATGACACCAGCCCCTTCATGCCCTAAAACAGCAGGAAGAGGAACAGGGTAGGCTTGGCTTTGTGCAAGAAGATCAGTGTGGCATATCCCTGTTCCTACAAGGCGAACCAATACCTCCCCAGGCTTCGGATCGTCAATTTTAATATCTGTTATTCGAAAAGGCTCTCCTTTTCCAAATGTTACAGCAGCCTTAGCTTTCATGCATATTCCTCCTTGGCAGTGAAATATCCTTCCCATCCTAGCGTAACCATACTTATTGTTTTTAATTAAATGACACCGGTTAATTTTTTATCTTCAGGACAAGTTAATACTGATAAGGAGGATGTACAGAATGAAGGACAATAAAGGATTTGATTTACACATGTATAACACTGAAAATAAATTTTCAGGGACAAATAAAGAACATCCAGATGGGACCGATAAAAAAAGAGGAGAATATTTGGTATGCAGCGAGGAATTGTTTCAAAAGGAATTAAAGGCAATTGTTGAGGATACCTTACATCAGGATGAATAAAACAAAACCTATTCCCAACCGCTAATTTACTCGTTATTCGTTACCGCAGACTCCGCTGCTTGAAATATGTTTAATACAGTATCCAAAATTATTTAATTAACAAAATCTCGCGTAATGAATAAAAAGGAGGTTATAAAATGAAGCAACAAAGACACTTAAGGTTAAACAGTCTTTCCATAAAAATATTTCTCATCTGTCTTTTCTTTATTGTCGTTCCAATGCTGATTAATTTAATTTATACGAGCTATTCAGCTTCTAATGCGCTGGAGAAGGAAGCGAGCAGCTCTTTAACAAAAATTGTCCAGGAAAAGAACAAGCAAGTGAATTCTGTTTTTGATTTACAATTTCAAATCTCTGATTCTACTGTAAATGAAATATTTTTAGCAGATTTTTTTAACGATATCTCTGCTGTCAATGAAATTAATCCAGCAAATATAAGTAGGATTGCTCAAAACCTGGAGACTCGATTAGCCAATTCCAACGGACTGTATGAAAATATTTTTCTGTCATACGATGATCGAATATTTATTGATGGTGTAGGCGGCGGCTCAGTCGATCACGTTTTTGATAAAGAACTAGAAGCCTATTATTATGAGCAGGTTCAAAACCCTGGCGTAGCAGCCAGTCCTTATATGTACTCACCTATTACCGGAAGACCTGTCATTGCTGTTTCTAACTCTATTGTAGATCAATCGACTAATGAAGTGCTTTCCGTTCTCGGAATTGCCGTTGACATTAGCAGATTGACAGAAGGATTAGTCGAAGGAACAGCAGATCAAAATGTACATACGATGATCCTGGATCCGTCAGGCCTTGTTATTGCATCCGATCTTACCGAGCATACACTCACACTAAATTTTAATGAGCATGCTGAAGACACAAAAGATTTTTTCGAACAGATGAATGAAGCAAATTCAGGGACAGGTTACTTCACACTGAACGGAGCAGAAAACATGGCTTCCTTTGTTCAAAACGAAAACAACGGATTATACATCCTGACCTACATACCAATTGACCAATATATGGGCGCTGTGGATTCTCTTCAATCAGGAATCATTCTCGTCATTTTGTTAAGTGTTTTAGTTTCTGCTATTTGTCTGCTGTTCTATATTTTCAAACTGATTAAACCCATTCAGCTGCTCTCAAAAACAGCACAGCAAATTGCTCAAGGCGACCTGACAGCTGAGCCTCTTAAATTAAGAAACAAGGATGAAATTGGAGACTTAGCTGCATCTTTTAACAGCATGCTTTCGAGCTTACGAGAAATGATTACACAAGTACGAATCACTTCCGAAAAAGTGGCCTCAGCATCAGAAGAATTATCGGCAGCATCAGAACAATCTTCAAGAGTAAGCGAAACCATTACACAATCTATGCAAGAAGTCGCGGCAGGCTCTGAGCAACAATCCTTAAATGCTTTAAATAGTTCTGATTTGATTAAAGAAGTTACCGCCGGTGTAAAGCAGGTAACAATTAACTCACAAAACGTATCAAACGCTTCAGTGGAGACGACTCATAAAGCAAAAGACGGCGCTGAAATTATCGATTCTTCTATTTCTAAAATTGAAGGAATTAATGAAAACATCCAAGAGGCAGCAGGAAAAATAAAACATCTTGGTGAACGATCTAAGGAAATCAGGCAGATCGTAGAGGTCATAACCCAAATTGCAAACCAAACTAATTTACTGGCTTTAAACGCTGCAATCGAAGCCGCTAGAGCAGGCGAGCACGGACAAGGTTTTGCCGTAGTTGCAGATGAAGTGCGTAAATTAGCTGAGCAATCGAAGCAATCATCCGAACAAATTAAGGAACTAGTCATGGCTATTCTAGGTGAAACAGAACAAACCGTCGTTTGGATGGACGGTACCGTTGAACAATCAGCAAAAGGCATACAAGCCATCAAATCTGTTGAACAGACATTCTTAGATATTCAAAGCTCGGTAGTGGACGTAACAGGGCAAATTCAAGAGGTATCATCCGCTTCACAGCAAATGGCAGCATTCATTGAACAAATCGCTTTAAGTGTAGATCAAATCAGTAATATAACGAGCGAAACAGCCGCTCAGACTCAGCAAGTATCAGCTTCTGCCGAAGAGCAGTCAGCTTCTGCCGAGGAAATTACAGCTTCAGCAGCCTCTCTCGCTAAATTAGCTGACGAGCTGCAGGAATTAATTCAAAAATTTAAGATTTAATGCAAGAGTAAGCACCTGCTGATGCAGGTGCTTTTCTTTTTGATTTTGTTAAATGTGTCTGTTGATTGGGGCCGAAGGCGCTCCAATCAACGTTGTGCAAAAATCAACATTGGATTTTAACATAGCTTTCTTTTTAAGCAATCCTCTCCCTTTTACATTGACACCAAGAAAAAAATAAACCTTCAAACCTGTCTTCCTTTCAATACTTTTACCCTTATCGATCCATACTATCTTCTGAGGTGAAAAAATGTATAAGCTCCTGTCTCATAGTGATTTGGATGGAGTTGGATGCGGTATTTTGGCAAAGCTTGCATTCGAAAATCAAGTCAAAGTCCGTTATAACTCCATTTCAAGTCTCAACCATGAAGTGGAATCTTTTCTAGAAAAGAACGATAAAAATACGTTCTTGTTTATTACTGATTTAGCTGTAAATGAGGAAAACGAAAAGAAACTCAATGAATATTATCAAACAGGCGGAAAGCTCCAATTGATCGATCATCATCAAACGGCGCTTCATTTTAATGATTACGACTGGGGACATGTCGTGGTTAAACGTGACGAGGGAACACTGACTTCAGCGACGTCCTTATTTTACGAATACCTTATTAACCACAATTTACTTGCACCTTCAAGCTCCATAAATGAATTTGTTGAGCTAGTAAGGCAATACGATACATGGGAGTGGGAGAAAAGGAATAATCGAGAAGCACAACGACTTAATTCTCTCTTCTTTCTTGTAGCCACAGACGAATTTGAAGAGAAAATGATTCATCGCCTTAAAAATCATCAACATTTCTTCTTTGATGAATTAGAGGAAAAAATACTCGACATGGAACAAAATAAAATGGAACGATACATCCATAGAAAAAGACGCGAGCTAGTCCAGGCACCTATAGGTAAGTTTTTAGCAGGAATCGTCTATGCTGAGTCCTACCATTCAGACCTTGGAAATCAACTTGGGAAAGAATGTTCTCACCTTGACTATATTGCCATTATCAATATCGGCGGAAAAAGAATTGGCTTCCGTACCATTCACGACCATGTTGACGTGTCAAAAATCGCTTCCCACTATGGTGGAGGAGGACATGCAAAAGCTTCTGGTTGTTCATTAAACAAGGAAACCTTTAAGCACTTTGTGACTAGTACCTTTCATCTTGAACCCTTCCGAGAAGACGAAAGGAAAAACAAATATAATATAAAAAGCTCTCCTTCCGGTTCCTTGTATTCCAACCGAAAGGAAGAGACATTTTTCCTTTTCCCAAACCAGAATGATCAAAAATGGGTGATTGAACACAATCGAAAAAAACTGAAAGAAACCTTCTTGAATTTTGATGAAGCGGAAAGATTTTTGAAACGAAAACATGCAGCATGGTTAGTTAAGGATGAGCTTTTTGAAAGCTACATCATGAATTCCATAAAAGACAACCCCATCCTGCTGTAATGTACTAATGGGCTTCCATTCAATCCCTCATCCAAAAAGAAAGCCGAACCTGTCCTCCCATACGAGGTCAGGTTCGATCCATTTTGACTGTTTTATAGAACGAAGCACCCATCAATAGAATAACGAGAGAGAACGGCAGTGCCGCTATGATGAGTATATTTTGCAGCCCTTGTGTTCCACCGAAATAGACGATAATAGCAGCGACTGCTGATTGTATAAGGCCCCATGTGATTTTAACGGAGTTAGGCGGGTTGAGAGAACCACCTGTTGATTGCATGCCAAGAACAAATGTGGCAGAATCCGCTGAAGTGATAAAGAAAATTGCTACGACTACGATAGTTATTAGTGACATCAGTGTACCAAGCGGATAATGCTCCAGCATGCCGAATGTAGCTGTCTCCAACGAAAAGTCTGAAATTTTTGCAATACCGCTTTGTTCAAGATGCAGAGCAGATACACCGAATACAGCAAAAAAGATGAAGCAGACGATAGATGGAACGAAGAGAACGCCAAGCATAAACTCCTTGATTGTTCTCCCTTTGGAAATTCTGGCAATAAAAATCCCTACGAATGGAGACCAGGAGATCCACCATGCCCAATAAAAGATGGTCCAATTATTAACCCACGTTCGATTCCCCTCGTTTAACGGTTCTAAATGGAAGCTCATATCAAAGAAATTCGAAATATAGCCCCCCATTGTGCTTGTAAACATATTGATAATATACAAGGTAGGACCGACGATCAGCAGCATTAGCAGCAAGATAAACGCAATCCCCATATTAATATTACTTAAGTATTTAATTCCTCTTCCAATCCCCGACCATGCTGAACCAACAAATAGCAAGGTGGCCACTGCCAAAATTAGCAATTGAAAACCAAATGTGTTAGGAGTACCAAACAAAAAGGATATCCCTTCGTTCATCTGAGCTGACCCAAAACCAAGAGTTGAAGCAACACCGACAACTGTTGCAAAAACAGCCAGAGTATCAATTAATTTCCCGGGCAATCCTTTCATGCTTTTTTCTCCAAACAACGGCACCAGCGTGGCACTGATTAAACCGGGAGAACCTTTATGAAATTTGAAATAGGCAAGTACAAGTGCAACGAGCGCATAGACAGCCCAAGCATGAACACCCCAATGGAAGAAGGAATATTGAAGAGCCTCCTCAACGGCTCGATCTGTCCCTGTTTCAGCACCAGGTGTGCTAATAAAGGCGTGAGAAATCGGTTCAGCTGTTGTCCAAAAGACCAACCCCATACCCATTCCTGCGCTAAATAGCATCGCAAACCAGGTAAGCAAGCTAAATTCAGGCTGCTCCCCCTTTTTTCCTAACTTAATCTTACCGAATCGAGAAAAAATCATATAAATACAAAAAAGCAGCATTATAAAGATAATAATTAAATAATACCAACCAAACAGTTCTGAAATCGTACCAGTCACTGTAGATGTAATACGTTCCAATTGATTCGGGGCAACCATTCCCCATGCGACCAACAGCATACAAATGATGATGGACATCCAAAATACTAATGTAATATTTTTCACGTTTTCACCTCTCGTTAAATCAGTTGTCTCAAAAAGACATACAGAATTGTCATACTAGCATTCACATATTCCCTATTTAAATAACACTAAACTTGATTTTCATAATTCATCAGCATACATAATATTCATTCCAAAAACACCAAAGTGTAGTTAGTGCGTAAAGATGTTATTTGTCAGCCTGCAACTATCTTCAAATTATCTAAAGTATGATATCTTTTAATCAATGTATAATTGCCTGAAACCTAAAGGAGCTGACCATTTTGATTAAGTATGAGGCCATCCATCACGTTGGATTGACTGTAACAAATTTAGAAGAAGCTAAGCGTTTCTATAGTGAAGTCCTGTGTTTAAAAGAATTAAAGCGTCCCCCTTTTGACTTTGAAGGCGCTTGGTACGAAATTGGAAAGCAACAGCTTCACCTGCTTGTGCTTCCGACCTCACAAACCATTCGTTCAAATAAAGGGTTAAATAGCCGGGAAGGACACTTTGCCCTCAGAGTCGAAAGTTATGAGGAAACCCTAAACTGGCTAAAAGGACATCATGTTGAAGTTTTAGAAAAACCAAACAGTGTAAGTGGGTTTGCACAGATTTTCTGCGCCGATCCGGATGGAAATCTAATTGAACTGAATGTTGATCAAAAGCGGTAAGGAATGATTCTTTTTCATAAGCTATGTTAAAGTCCACAGTTTATTTTTGCACAGCGTTGATTGGAGCGAAAATCAACAGACCAGTTTAACAAAACCTTTTTATAAGATGCTTTATTATAAAATTCACCATACTCAGGACCGATTCTCTTTTACTATCAAAGTAATGAAAGGAGCAAGTGATCAATATGAAAACACTCGTTATCACTCAAAATATCGAACAACGCTACCTTCAGCAAATACAGAAGATGATCCCGGAATGGACCATTATCTCCGGCAAGGACCGCGCAATATGGCAAGATCACCTACAGCAGGCAGAAGTGATTGTTGGATGGAAAAAAGAAATTGAGGCAGCCTGTCTTCACGAGAAATCAACGCTTCGGTGGATTCAGAGCTGGAGTGCCGGGGTAAACAGCATGCCGTTAGATAAACTTGAATCTAATAACATTCTCTTATCCAGCGCAAACGGCGTTCATGCTTATCCCATTTCCGAGACAATTTTCGCTCTCATGCTCAGTTTAACGAGAAATATCCATACCTACGTCAGACAACAGCAAACTAAAACATGGCATCACGCCAGCTTAAGCTTAGAAATGCATGAAAAAACAGTAGGAATTATTGGCGTTGGCACAATCGGAAAAGAAACAGCCAAAATAGCCAAAGCGTTCGGCATGACCGTATTGGGAGTACGGCATTCTGGTCAGCCGGAAGAGCATGTAGATGAAATGTTCACAACTGATCGTTTACATAAAGTGCTGCCACGATGCGATTATGTGGTGGTTGCCTTGCCACTTACGAACGATACCCATCATTTATTTGGTTCCGAGCAATTTAAGCAGATGAATTCCTCCGCCTTTTTTATTAATATCGGCCGTGGTGAAACGGTTGACGAAAAAGCGTTGATTAACGCCTTGCGTGAAGGACAAATAGCAGGAGCAGGTCTTGACGTTGTCGAAAACGAGCCTTTAGATGAAAACAGTCCTTTATGGGAAATGAATAATGTTATTATCACTCCCCATACTTCCGGTTCAACTGAACATTACACACAGCGTGTCATTGAAAATATCTTTATTCCAAATTTAAGAAATTATTTGGCTGAAGCAGCGCCAACGATTAATGTTGTAGATTATAAAAAGGGATATTAATATAACGGCCATGAATAAACAAAGTGACTAGCTTGAAAAGAACGTTTTCAGGCTGGTCACCTTGTTTTTAGACTAAATTTCACCCATATAAATTTACAGAACATTCTACCTGGTAATAAAGCCTTGGTTTATATGTTAATAATTGTTTAATTAAGTCGAAAAAATGAATAGATTACTTTTTTCGTTAAAAAAGGGTGCCAGCTTTGAAAAGTATTGGGAGAAAATTATTACTATTATTTGGAAGTTTACTGCTTTTAGTTAGTGTGACCCTAGGCGCTATCGCGCACATAAATACATCCCAGATGTTGACCGAAGAAGTAGAGTATTCATTATTAAACAAGGCTCAAGACAGCGCTTTATTGGCAGAGGAGAGATTATCAACCAGTTTATCCGAAATCAATGCGATCGCTTCTCGAAATGCCATTTCAACGATGGATTGGGAAATACAAAAAACAGCACTGGAGCAAGACTTCGAGCGGCTAGATTATTTGGCCTTCGCAGTCGTTACACCTGATGGCATTGCCAGATATTTAGATGAAAGCACGATATACCTCGGTGACCGGAATTATGTTCAACAGGCATTAGAAGGCAAATCAAATGTCTCTGATGTGATTATTAGCCGTGCTACCAATGAATCTGTTGCTACGAGCGCGAAAGAGTAAACAATGGAATAGAAAAGATTAATAATGTTGGATCAAGATTTTACGAGATTTTACGTGCAATTGAAGAAGTTACAATCAAAATTGAGGAAATGTCAGCAGGAGCAGAGGAAATCTCCGCATCCGTCTAAGAGATGGCCAGCACATCACAAATCTCTTCTGATAGCGCCCAGCGTGTAACCAATGCTTCAGAAGAGCAATTAGCCATCATTAATGGCATTAATGATTTGCACAATCCTTAACGGATATGTCGAATAACCTGGATGTCTTGGTTCGCAAATTTAAAGTGGAGTAAAGACTAAAATCAAATATTAATTGTTAATGTTAAAAAAACGACACCTGCATCAAAAAGTGTCGTTTTTTTACTGCTTTATTTATTCATTCGGTCAAGAAACCCTCCAAGAAGGTCATCCGTACTCTCTTCGTCATCTAAATCATCTTCTTGTGAAGAAGTATTCTCTTCCATTGCTTGTTTCCAATCAAAATTCATTAAATCATCTTCAAAGTCATCAGACTCTTGTTCAATTAAAGCATCTTCCGTCTCATCTGCCACATTTTCACGATTGATTTTGTCCTGATTCAATAAACGCTCACTATTTTCTATATTGGTACTGTCGCTTTCTTGCAGGTATAACGCATCGTTTATATCCAATGCGTTACTGTTAAGTGAGGCTAATACAGAGGTTGCTCTTACCGGATCCGCCAGAAGCTGATAAATGATGCTTCCTAATAGTGCTTCTGAATGTGCATGCCTTATCCAGTTGCGCTGTTCCTTGCTTAGTGGCTTAGGAAGGGGGATGGTGACAGTTTCTCTTTCTTTTGATACGGCGTTGCTAACCCCTTCTAAAATAAACTGTGCTATTCTACTGGAAAAGTTTCTTCTTTCTGTTTCCTTTAACTTTTGCAGTTCTTTTAAAATATGATCAGGTGTATCAGACGGCAGACGAAATGTAATCGCCTGCCCTCTCTGAATGCCTGTCTTCCCCTTTTTGTCCATGGAATCACCCTATTATTTTTCTACAGCAGCTTTCTCATGCTTTTTTTCATGTGTTTCTTTGCTGTTTTTTCTGTGATAATCTGAGATTAGCTTGTAATAGGCGTTTGCCATCATCCAAATACTTTCTTTTTCATCTTCAAAAAACTCAATATTATATCCGTCTAAGCTATTATTCAATGTTTTAAGATATTCCTTTAGAACCATAGAACCGCCGCCTACAAAATAACAAATCTCGGATTGTGAGTTCTTTTTCCAAACATTACGAAGATGACGATATTCCTTCTTCGCTAAATCCATAAGAATGCGGTCCGTTATATCATGTACGCTTGTCCGACTTCCTTTTACCATAATATGATTACGATCGTTTTTCTTTGTAATAATTTCAACGACATCTCTTCGGCTATCCAGCTCCACACCGTGTTTAGATCTAATTTCTTCTCTAATCGCTTCAAGAGATTCAGAAACACCAAGATTAAAGCCTTGAGCCTTATCATCGTCTACATTGCGGTTTTTGATAACCGCTATATCAGTAGATAATCCGCCAATGTCTTGGATAAGGATTCTCTTATCAATGAGATCCCGGTTAATAATATTCAACTCATTATCCATTACCAAATTAATATAAGCAGCGAACCCTTCAGGATAGATCTTGACTTGGTCAAATTTGATATTAACCTTTAAGCCTTGATATTTCGGCGTTACTAGAAACTCCACCTGATGAACAGAGCCTAATAGCTGTGAACGATAGCCTACGTCTTTCCCTTCCTTAACTTCACGAAGAGGTAGCCCGGTTCCAAGCGTATAGCTCGCATCCACTACATTATTGTTCTTCTTAAAAATCCTTGAGTTTTCTTGTCTCACTGCATCCAATGCTAAAGAAGCAAAAAGCATTACAAGCGTTTGATCTTCCTCTGATTTACTGCTTCCAGGATCTAGTTCTGCCGCATTGTCACTTTTTGTTGCCAGATTTCCAACCCGGTAAATCGCGTTATTTTCCATCAGGGCAGGAGAGTGTACACGAATATGGATACCATCTAGAGGATCCTTTTCATTCAACTCTTCGATTCCAATTACAGGACGGTCTTCCGTGTCTCTTGCCATAACATTTGGAATGTTTATTTCATAATCCATTTTTCCAAACAAAGCTTTAATTGAATCGTTTCCTACATCTATTGCTGCAATCCTCGTGTTACTCAATCTTACCATCCCTTTCAAAATATGTAGTAAATACTAATGTTTAAACTGTTACCTTTTATACTAAATATTAAAGAAGGAAATAAGATACGTCAATGATGCTTAAGTTGTGTTCAAAAAAGAAAACATGTATACAATAATGTATGCATTAGATATATTTTGTACACATGTTGATATTAAAGGATGTATACTAATTTGTATACAAGTATACGTTATTGCAAACAAAAAGAAAACATATTGTTTACTTGTGTACATAATTGTATGCATGTAAAAAGAACCTTTCTCACCCTGTCCTTATCCTCTTCTAAATAATTTTCTATACTTCCTAATACCTATCTTCTGCCTTTCTTGTAGTCCATTTAGTAATGGGGCTATATACGTCACCCTCAAAAAAATAGGCAATGCGCATAAAAACTTTCTACGCATTGCCTATTTTAAAAAATCGTGTAACAATGATTAGTTGGAAGTTATATTATTAAGCAAAGACATTGACAGGCGCTAGTCCGTAAACACCCCAATGCTAATGCCACTCAATTTGATTACTCCTAATAAGAACAATACTGCATAATGGAGTACATCATATTAAAGAATGTACTCTATTAACTGCTTTCACAAAGATATTCCCACTAAAGCATTAAACAATTCACGTTATAAGCTTCTTCTCTAGACCAAAATGATAACAGATACCCTTCTCAGTTTTAATTCTAACCAAAGTGTGATATGTGATTCAGTAATGGTAAACCCCAAAGAAAATTAATTAAATTAGATTTTATATTAACAAATATACTTGTTAATATATTTAATATATTTGTAAAAATGTTAAAAATTAAACCATGTGTAAATAATTAATATTTTTATATATATTGGATTTTTATTAAAAAATTTATCCTCATGCTCTTCTTCTATCCACATCATAAGCTTTAAAGAAAAATCTTCGCCGCTAATTCTCTTAAATAGTTCATTGTATTTATAACGGCCAGAACGGCTTAATCACCTGCTCAGTTAAGAACTCTCCGAACTCTTTAGGCTTATCTGTCATGTCTCCCCCGTATTTTTGCTTAAATACCTTTGAAAGCATTTCGCCTGTAACATCACCCATAAAATAGTTATGAAGATAAATAGGATGTGTAGTGAAATGAATCATACAGACCCACGGAGGTTCAGTTCCAAAAGGCTGTCCATTTAGCGCTTCTTTATGGTTTCTCCAATACACTTCGTATATATCATCTCACGACTGTTGATTAGCTAATTATTACCATAAAAAGATCAACGATTGAAACTTCGACGTGGTGCCAAAATAGCGCGTGTTGCGATTGCCCGTACCTTATTGGTTATCATATATCATCTGTTGACCAAACAAGAAATGTATCAAGAGAAAGGCACCACACAATATAAGCGCTTGAAGCTAAAAAACAAAAAGCGCTCAAAAGTCTACAGCGCTTAGGATATACCGTCGACTTATCGCCACAGTCGGCCTGATACCATACCCTTGAATCACGAACGGATAAGGCAAGGGGCTTTTTAAAAAGTCAGTAAGAGCCCCTCAATTTAGTTCGGCAAAAACCGGAGTTTATTGAGGGGTAGCCTTTATTTTAATAACCTCCCATCTCATTTTATAAGAATTTTATAACTAAAGATGATTATAAATAAAACCCATTTTTGTGTTCAAAAACGGGTTTTTATTAATGCGATTTATTTAGCTAAACGAGCGATTTCTATGATGACATTCGTTGCCTTCTCCATATTATCAACCGATACATATTCGTATCGACCGTGGTAATTTTCTCCACCGGTAAAAATATTTGGCGTTGGAAGCCCCATATAAGAAAGCTGAGAACCATCGGTACCTCCTCGAATCGGACGGATAATCGGGTCAATTCCAAGATTCGTCATGGCTTCATGGGCAGTATCAACAATATGCATAAAAGGTTCGATTTTTTCACGCATATTATAATATTGGTCATTCAATTCTAGCTTGATCCGATCTTCTCCATATTTTTGCTGAAGATCTATAGTGATTTGCTCCATCAATGCCTTTCGCGCTTCAAACAGCTCACGATCAAAATCTCGAATAATATAGGATAATATCGTCTGCTCTACGCTGCCATTAAAGGACAATAGGTGATAAAAGCCTTCATATTGTTCTGTGTGCTCTGGTACCTCATGCTGTGGAAGTGCTGAATGAAATGTCATAGCGATTGTTTGAGCGTTAATCATTTTTCCTTTCGCAGTTCCAGGATGAACGTTTGTACCGTGAACTGTGAGCTTTGCCCCCGCTGCATTAAAGCTTTCATACTCAAGCTCTCCTAACGGACCACCATCCATCGTGTAAGCATATTCGGCGTCAAAGGCTTTTACATCAAACAAATGCGGACCGCGGCCGATCTCTTCATCCGGCGTAAACGCGACACGAATGCGCCCATGTTCGATTTCTGGATGCTGAATTAAATACTCCATTGCTGTCATAATCTCACTAACCCCCGCCTTATTATCAGCACCTAATAGCGTTGTTCCATCTGTTGTAATAAGGGTATGTCCGTGATATTCGGCAAGCTCTGGAAATTCAACAGGGGATAAAACAATATTTAGCTCTTTATTTAATAGAATGTCGCCGCCATTATAACGTTCAACAAGCTGTGGATTTACATTTTTTCCGGTAAAATCTGTAGCGGTATCGACATGTGCTAAAAATCCAATGGTTGGTACCTCTTTATCAGTATTAGCTGGTAATGTCGCCATCAAATAGCCATTTTTATCTAACGTCACTTCTTCCATGCCAATTTCCTTTAATTCCACCTCAAGCAGACGCAGTAAATCCCATTGTCCCTCTGTTGACGGACAAGTATTGCTCGCATCATCTGATTGTGTATCGATCTTTACGTATTTCGTTAAACGCTCGATCAATGCTTCTTTCATCATTCTTTCTGCCTCCCAATATTGTATGTATGTTTTTTACCATGATTATACAGGCTTCACAAATAAGTATACGTGTATTTTACAATCTCCTCAAATTGGGACCAATCGCTGTTCCTTTTTTCTACAAAAAAAGAGCAGGTTCTACCCCACTCCTTAGCATTCCATCTATCAATCATCCAAGCAATGTACGATCCGATAATTCTGCTCCATCAGATTTCATTTTTGAAAATTCGTTTAGCAAGTCAGGCACCGTGAGCTTTTGTTTTTCCTCTCCTGCTGCCTCATAAATAACTTTACCTTTATCCATCATTAGAATACGATTACCAAGATCAACCGCTTGCTGCATATTATGGGTAATCATGATGGTCGTCAGCTGTTCTTCCTCAACGATTTGTTTCGTTAAGCGTGTAATAAGTGCAGCGCGCGATGGATCAAGTGCCGCTGTGTGCTCATCCAGCAATAGAATCTTAGGTTTTGTAAATGTAGCCATCAGGAGGGAAAGCGCTTGTCTTTCTCCTCCTGATAATAAGCCTACCTTCGCCTCCAAACGATTCTCAAGACCAAGTCCAAGCGTTTCAAGCTTCTCTTTAAACAGCGTTCGGCGGGATGAGCTGACGCCAAGTCGAAATGAACGCGTTTTGACACGGTTGTACGCGATCGATAGATTTTCTTCAATCGATAAAGTTGGGGCTGTGCCTGCCATTGGATCCTGAAATACACGGCCCATGTAACGCGCTCGCTTATATTCTGGAAGATTCGTCACTTTTTTATTTTCAATTAAAACATCCCCAACATCGGGAAATAGCTTTCCTGCTATAATATTAAAAAGTGTGGATTTTCCAGCACCGTTACTCCCAATAATGGTAATGAAATCACTTTGTTTAACCTTTAAATTAATATGATCGATCGCAATTTTTTCATCAGGAGTTCCTTCATTAAAAATCTTATGAATTCCATTTAGTTCTAGCATGGTCTCCCCCTCCTTATCCAGCTAAACGAGCTCTTCGCTGTTTTTTCCGTTTCGCTTCTTTTTGCTTCGCAATGACCTGCGGCATAACGAGAGCTAGTATTACGATAACCGCGGTAATAAGCTTCAAGTCGCCCGTTTCAAGAAATTCAACGCGAAGCGCCAACGCTACTATGACGCGATAAATAATAGCCCCAACAATAACTGCAAGTGTTACACGAACAATGTTCTTGGTGCCAAAAATCGCTTCCCCAATAATCACGGATGCAAGACCAATTACGATCATACCAATTCCGCCATTCACGTCCGCAAAACCGTTATACTGTGCAATTAGGGCTCCTGAAAGTGCAACCAGCCCATTCGACAAGCCGAGTCCAAACACCTTATAAAAATTGATATTGCCAGAGAAGGACGTAATCATTAAATGATTGTCACCGACTGCACGCAGCGCAAGACCAACTTCGGTTTTTAGGAAATAATCAAGCAATACTTTTATTAACAGAACAAAGATGATCATTACGATAATAATAACCCATGTTTTCGGAATAAAATCGGACAGCCCGATTGATGTAAAGAAGCTAGCCATCGCAGCATCAATACCTGTATTGCCCCACGCTTCATTTAATTTTGTGAAAATATGGTCGTGCTGAAGCAGGGATAGATTCGGAGCATCCATAATACGTAAATTGATCGAATATAGAGCAATCATCATTAAAATACCGGATAATAGTGCATTTATTTTCCCAAAGGTATGCAGAACACCTGTGATTGTGCCCGCAATAAAACCTGCTCCAAAAGCAAGAGCCGTTGCTAAAAAGGGATTTGTGCTGTTCACAATTAAAATGGCACCAACAGCCGCTCCTGTCACAAAGCTGCCATCTACCGTTAAATCAGGAAAATCTAATATACGAAAAGACAAATAGACGCCAAGCGCCATGATTGCAAACATAAGTCCTACTTCAACTGAACTAAATATGGACGTAAACATCCTTTAGCCTCCTTTACTTCGACATTATTCAATCAATGTTTCCAATAAGAACAAAAATGAGCGGAAAGAAAGCCGCTCATTTTTGAACTGTTGCTATTCAATATATTCAGCAATATCGTCCCATTCAGGTTTAATCTCAATGCCCATTTCTTCTGCTGCTTGTTTATTTATCAACAGCTTCAAGTTCCCAGGATATTGTACTGGCAGATCTGCAGGTGCAGTTCCATCCTGTAGAATTTGAATCGCTAATTGTCCTGCTTCGTAGCCAATATCTCCGTATTCAAAGCCGTAAGCCGCAAAACCGCCGCGCGCGACTGAATCCAGCTCCCCTACAAACAATGGAATGTCTTCGTCATTGGATACGCCAATAACAGATTCTAAGGCTGATACAACTGTGTTATCTGTAATGATGTAAAATGCATCTACTTTTCCTACAAGCGATTCTGCTGCTTGCTTCACATCAGCAGAAGTAGATACAGCCGCCTCTTCAACCTTTGCATCTGTTCCTTCAATCGCTTCTTTCACCATTTCAACCTGTGCGACAGAGTTTGACTCCCCTGCATTGTAAACCATCCCAATCGATTTAACGCCAAGCTGCTCAACCATAAAATCAACTGTACTCGGAATTGCTTCAGGATGTGTGTCTGTTGTTCCCGTTACGTTTCCACCAGGTGCTTCCATGCTTTCTACAAGATTAGCGCCAACCGCATCCGTTACCGATGTAAAAACAATCGGAATATCCGTTGTTGCGTTCAAAGAGCTCTGAGCGCTTGGTGTTGAATTAGCAAAAATTAAGTCCACATTATCACCTGCAAACTTCTGTGCAATCGTTAGGCTATTATTTTGATCATTTTGAGCATTTTGTTCATCAAAGGTTACATCAATCCCTGCATCTACAAATGCTTTTTTGAATCCATCTGTAGCTGCATCTAATGAGGGGTGCTCCACAATTTGTGTAATCCCAATTGTGTATGATTCTTCCCCGCTTGCCCCGTTATCAGTAGCATTTTCTTCACTGGATGTATCATCGTTGCCGCATGCAGCTAATAGCAAGACAGCTGTCATTGATAAAGCAGCACCTATTTTCAATGGCTTTTTCATTTTCATACCCCCTATGTTTATTCGTCACTTTAACACTTTTATGCTTTTGTGTACTAAATTATATAACAAAATTATAATTAATCAATCAATTTCAATCATATGTCTATTTTATTTATATTTGAGAATTTTTCAACTTTTATTTAATGCCGTTATTTGAAAATTGAACCAATTGAAAAAGACAGGGATACCTTCCCTGTCTCAGTGTGTAGACAAAGTAAAATTGTTAGCCTTTCAGACTGAATTGAAAACGCTTGTCTTTCGAGGCACGAACCCTTGTGAGGAGCGGAGTTTCCGGGGATGGTAATGAGCACCGCAGCAAGGCGATTAACGAAGAAAGCGAGCGTTTGTCAACAGTCTGAGACAGGAATCCTTTCCCTGTCTCTCTGTCAATCAATCATATTCCTTCTTTGTCCATTCATCTTCCGGCATCTCGTAGCCTTCTTCTGAAAACCGTTCCTCTGTATACGGGTCGCCTCTTAGGTGGAATCCGTTTTGCTCCCAGAAACCTGGTGCATTCACATCAACAAATTCAAATCCACGCAGCCATTTCACGCTTTTCCAAAAATAAAGATGCGGAACGATTAGTCTCAGCGGCCAGCCGTGTTTGTCCGTTAACGGCTTGCCTTCATAGGAATGAGCAAGCAGCACATTGTCCATCATTAAATCCTTCAGCTCAATATTGGATGTATAATCAAAATCTCCGTACAGCATAACAAATTTGCTTTCTGGTTCAATCCCAAGCTCCTTCACAAAATCCTTAAAAAGAACGCCTGTAAAGGTCGTATCGAATTTCGACCATCTCGTCACACAATGAATATCACATAACACGTCCGTTTGTGGCATCTTTAGCAAGTCATCATAGCTAAGCGTGATTTTTTTGTTTACTTTTCCAGATACTTTTAACGTCCATTTTGTCATATCATAGTCCGGGATATCGCCTTCATGCAGAATTGGAAATTTCTCTGTCAGCACCTGTCCTGGCGGGAGACGCCCTTCATGTGCACCCTTTGCATTTGGTACCCTCATTTTCTTTATTCGGTCTGCTTTGTTCACTCTATTTCCTCCTTTAACAGGAACCATGTTGACGGAATTGACATCGCTCTGCAATTTTTCCTTCTAAGAAAAACATTACCATAAGTACCAGCAAAGAAGAAATAGACTTTTCGTACAAGTAGTAAATCTCAACCAGCTGCTATTAAACACTTCACGAAAACCGGTCTGGCACATGCTGTACCAGACCTTGTTTCGTCTCAGCCGTTAAGCTGCATTCTTTCCTTTAGATTTTCCTTTTTCAAACGGATCGATTTCATTTCCTTCTGAATCAAAATATTGAATGTCAGCCTTTTTAGCACTTCCTTTAACCTCAAGCTTTTTAATATTTTCTGCTCCTCTAACAATGGAAACATTTTTATGCTTTACTTCGACTTCTTTTACCTCAGCACCTGTAAAGTCATATTCTCCGTCTTTTTTAAGTGTGTGTAAACTAACTTCAAGCTTTTTCAATCCTTCACCTGACAGCGTCACATTGGTTCCTCTTACGGCGACTTTTTTAATCTTAACGTCTTTATCCGCTACTATGTGGACATTATCTTCAAAAACATTGATTTTTTTGCCCTTGTAGTCACTAAGATGAATCACCTTTTGCTCCGGATGCGGTGTTAAATCCACCTGCATAAGAAGCGGGTCATGATCACTCGCACGGCCATGCTGTTCCATGAAATCAGAATTAATGTGGACAATGTCAATTTCGGAACGATCTGCCAGATTATTCGTCACTAAAATATGATCAAGAACCTGCGCATTTCCTTCATAGTTATACGTATAACGCTTTTCTTGCGGTACCATTTCGACTAAGTTAGTCATCTCCTCGCCTTTTAGTACCTCAAGCGGCTTAGAAAATTCGAAATCATTGAAGTCTCCTAACACCACAACATTTGCATCATGGGTATCAGCCTTTATATCCTGAACAAAGCCATTCACAATGCGAGCAAGCTCTATACGCTGCGCTTCACTGCTTAGTACCGGCGGCTGATTTTGACCAAACAGCGGCTGATCCCCGCCCTTTGAATTGAAATGATTCGCTATTACAATGACGTCTTCCTCATTAAAGGTAAACTGTGCCGCAAGCGGCTTACGTGTATTCATAAAGCCAGCAGGATCAATTCTTCCAGGGTTTGAGGTTAGCTGTCCACTTTCATATCCTACAGCCTCTGATGGGCTTCCAGGCGCTCCTGCCGTCAGTTCAACGCGATCAGGGTTGTACAGGAAGCCGTTTCGAATATTTCCTCCTGGCTGTCCGCCATCTTGCTTATCCTTGGGCGCAATTTCAGTAAATGTATAAGCTGGACCGCCAAGTCTTGCAATTTCGTCAATTAATCGCTGAAAGCTTTCATCACCAGCCACTGTTCCATCATCCGTTGGACCGCTGCCATCCTGTACCTCAACTAGCCCAATAATATCAGGTGAATGTAAATCTGAAATGATGGACTGGGCAATGCGGGTTACTTTCTCATCACTTGTATGCGACGCATTGGCTGAGAAATTTTCAATATTGTAAGCTCCAATGGTCAGCTGATTCTCATCTGGTGTAATCGTTGTAGCCCCAGGCTGCAGACCTCCATCTTCAAACGTTGGTACCGTTCCTTCACTCGCTAATACTTTATATTTTCCAAATCCATAGCTCATTACTCCTTCAGCGGGTGATGCCATGATGTCTCCTGACTTTACAACTAATCGCTCGTCATTAAGATCGAGTGTCAAGCGCTCCGGATTGAAGTCATCTGCTTTTAGCAATGCACCGCCAGCACGAGAGTAGATCTCGTTTTCTCCGTGATTTGCAATAACAGCCACTTCACCATACCTTTGAGGACCGCTCACTGTTGCCCCGTCTACCGTGACAAGCATTCCTTCAATACTTTCATAAAAGTCAATACCATCCTCTTCTGGTTCAAAGGCTGTCAGACCATCATTATCAATAATTTGTGTTGGAATATCCACGCCATCTGGTCCGCCAATGACAATTGGTTCCGAAAGCGGGACAATGTCCGCAATCTTTTGAACACCTGTTGCATTAATTTGCGTCACTGGCAAATCATTTTGCGCCCGGTCTGCATACCCCTCAACAAAGTACTCCATTACCGTACCGCTTGCTTTTACATGATTGCCTTTTACCATGCCATGATTTGGACGGTATATGAGGAGGCCTTCCGATGTGCGAGGGTCGTTATCCGGCTCAAGCGATTGCATATAGAAACTGTTTCGGTTAACTACATAAGTGACCACACCTTGAACATCCGCTACCGAGAGACCCTCATAAGGTGAATAGTGGTCTGCCCCTTGAATGTCATGGATGCGCACTTCGTCCTTTTGAATAATGAACTGGAAGGACACTTCTTTACTTACTGTCATACCTTCTTTTACAGCAATTGCTTGAATTACTGTGTTTTGTGTAATCACTATGCCATCTTCATACAAAGTGCTTGATGGAGTTGGTCTTGAACCGTCTATTGTATAATAAATAACAGCGCCTTCTGTTTGCGTCGCAAGCTCGACCTTATCGCCTGATGCAATGAACCCTCCTGCTGGTGTTGCTGTAACGGCGCTCACTTGATTCGAGTCTTCAATGATGTCATTAATAGAACGCGGAACGATTTGATATGTTCCTCCAAACTCTCCTACCACCCCCACAACGGACTCGTACGTGCTTCCTGTATCAAACGTAATGGAAGGATCAACCGGACGAATCACAATCGGCTGTCCATTTTCATCCTTTCCACTGTAATTACCGCTTGCAAAAGATTCAATCGTCACGTTTTTCGCCTCAACAAGTGTTCCTTCCTGTGCTTCAGCTAGCCCAGTTGCAGGCACTGCAGCCGCCGCAGGCACCTCAGTCTGACCTTTCACCGTTACATCTGAAGGCAGCGCGCTAATTTGTGTAAGGCCATTATAGTCCTCGATCACACCAGCTGCCTGAATCTGGTCCCCTATCTCAACAACAGCTGTTGAACGAACCACGACACCCGCTGTACCATCCTGCATGTAAATATTATTTGCGCCGCCTTGGGCGAACACCGCTGTTACAATACCTGACGTTGAAACCGTTGAGCCTGCTGCCTGTTCTCTAGCCTCTGCTACAGTAGAAAGCTTTACAACCGTATATGCATAGGCTGCTGGAGCGCTATCCTCTAAATCAGCTGCACGTGCGACAATGGTAAACGATGCATTCTCTGTCATTTCAATTGGACCTGTGTAAAGTGTCTCTTCGCCACCGTTTAATGAGTAATAAATTTCCGCCTTCGGTGTAGATGTAGAAAATTCCACCCTTTCCCCTGAGATCACCTGTCCGCTTGGAATGCTCGCTGTTACAGGAGAAACTCTCGTAGGATCCTCTTCATTAGTAGTCCAGGTTATGTTATCTAATACAATTTGTGAACCAGAGCCGACTTTGACAAATTTTAATGTAAAAGGCCCTGTTACATTAATATTTTCGAAGGTAAAGGTTGAAGCTCCCTCTCCTGCTAGTACATTTTCAGTTATACCGATCAGTTGATCGTTTATATACACTTCCAGCTGACGGGTATTTGTCGATGTAAATGCAGCCTTTGTAGCAATGCTTAAGGAAGAAATGCCGCCATCAATAGCTGAAGATAAGATGCCTGCTCCAGGATCGCGAAACATGATTCCTTTTCCATCAATGTTGTATGATGCATCACTGTTTGAAATTCGTCCTCCTGTGTAGGTCCACGTGATGTTATTTACGCCAGTAAATGATCCATTTACATAGCTTGAACCGGTTAAATCGAGTGTATCAAAAGTTTCTGTTACGGCTGCAGTTGCTTTTGAAGCTTGCATGTAAGGAAATGCTAAACCGAGAACAAGCAACACCACGACAAAACGAGAGACTTGCTTCATTAATCGACTCATAATCCTTCTAACCTCCGATTTTTGTAGTTGTGAAACACTTATTATGTTATAAGAAGGAAATCGCTATCACCATACAAATTTAGAAAATTTACCAATATTTAAAACTATTTACCTGTAATTAAAAATTTTTTTGCACCTATTGACGCATAATTCAATTCTTATTTGTATATCATTCATCCTTTTGTCTGATATGCAGTGATTGTCAAGGTGAGAATTGTCAATTTTTCGCCTCATTTAAACTGTTATTTTCTCTTCAGGTGTTCGCTTACCGCTGGCAGTCCGAGAGGTTCCTTGGCTCATGTCGTGAGTGTTGGGTCTTCCTTTGACAAACTTTACTAAGCAGGATTCTCCCACATCAGCTCCAATCAACCCGGCGCTAAAGCCAGCCATGATCGTTAGCGTAGCCAAACCGAATGGACCGCTGCAAAAGCTGTTATTTTTTTATCATTTCCCGGGCAATCAAAAATAAAATCAGCCGCCTAAGCTTTGCTTAAGCGGCTGATTTTACCATTTAAATATGCTGATCAAAGAACTCCAGCACCTTGCGATACACTTTGATTTCATTTTCTTTTTTGGAGAAGCCGTGGCCTTCATCATCGAGTACGAGGTAGTCCACTTCTCTTTCTTCATCTTTTAATGCTTGAACGATTTGATCTGATTCTGCCTTAACTACACGAGGATCCTTTGCTCCTTGGATGACAAGCATCGGCTTGGTCATTGTATCAAGGTAGTTAATAGGAGAATCTTTCTCAAGTCTTTCTTTATCCTCAGCTGGATCACCAACCCACTGCTTCATAATCGGTTTCCAATGTTCCGGCACGGATTTGATAAAGCTAAACAAGTTGCTTACACCAAAAATATCAACGACTGCTTTAAAGTATTCAGGATGTCTTCCGTGCAGCAGCAATGCCATATATCCGCCATAGCTTCCACCCATCAGCAAAACTTTATCACGATCAGCATAGCCCTGTTCAATAAGCCATTCCAGTCCATGAATGTTATCCAATCTTGGTCCGTGTCCCCAATCGCCTTCTACCATTTTTGTAAAGGCGAGCCCGTATCCTGTTGACCCCCGGAAGTTAGGCGCAAAAATACTGTATCCACGGTGCACTAAAAACTGGAATAGCGAGCGAAAGAAGGCTCGTTCCGCATGCTGCGGTCCGCCATGCGGCCATAAAATGACATGACCATTGCTATTTTCTTGTTTCGCTTTAAAAAACAGTGCTTCAATTGTTAATCCATCAAATGAAGGATAGGAAACGACCTCAGGCTCTACTAAATCCTCTTCTCTTACACCCGGAACCCCATAGTTTGTTAAAGAAGTCCATTCACCATTTTTGCGCTGATAAAGATTAAACGGACGAGTTGCAGAGCGGCCTAATAAATACAGATTGCCTGACTTGGAAACTGACAATTGTTCAATAACACTTATAGGAGCATCTATTTTTTCAATCGTTTCATTTGATAATTGATAATTAAATAAATTGTCCTTAACACCGTTTTGACTGACAATATAGAGAGAGTTTGTTGATTTATCAAATTTCAAGTCAATGAAGTCTTCATTCTCAAGCTGGGTTATTTTTAAAAATTCCTTTTTGTCTAAATCAAATTTAGCTAAGTAAGAGTAATCCTCTTGGTAATTCGTAATCAAATAGATTTCTGTCTCAGAAACGAAGACTGCATCTGAGACCGTATGCTGCGGATTTGTATTTGGGGTAAGAAGAATATCCTCACCCTCAAATTTTACGTAAGCTAGGGCATATGTATTGGCATAGGTCTTTATGTAAGCAAAGCTTTTTTCCTCCGGGCTTTTTGCCAGCAAAAAAGTAGCTGCGTCTTCTCCGTGGATGAGTACCTCCTCTTCTCCAGATGCAAGGCTATAAATATAGCTTTTTAAGAAAGTGGCATCTTCCTTTGTCGACGTGTAGTATAGTTTACTTCCATCTTCAGAAATCATCGGATTCATATGGCGAGCGCCTTCCTGTATACGAATCGGCTTTAAAACCCCACCCTGTGGCGGCAATGCATAAATCTGCCCGTTTTCGTCGCCATCCTTATCCATAACAGCAATAATAAATTTCCCATTTTTATCATACGCCAGCGCCTCGCAGCTTTGGTTATGAAAGCTTAATGGGTATGGAAAAACATTTGGCAGGTCCATCGCCCATAGATTGTACTTACCGTTTAAATTTGTACTAAAAACGATTTGTGACTCATCGGGACTCACGGTAAAAGTCTGAATACCAAACGTCTGGAAAAAATTCTCTACATCAGGCTTAGAAAATGTTAGCATTGGTGTAAAACCTCCTACTGCATTTATTTCGTTCTCCTAAGTATTTCGATATCATCGGAGAAAATTCCTACTAGTTTGTTAGATTTTTCATAAAATGATAAGCTTACTACCTTTCAATACTTTCTAATGCTTGTTTAACGTGGGCAAAGGTGTTTATAGAAGACATATCAATACCAGCATCCACAACTGTTCGAGCCAGCTCAGGACGGAGACCGGTCACAATTGTATCAATTCCTAATAAAGCTAGAATAACCTCGATCTTATATAAATAATCTGCGATCTCTATATCAAACATTAATATGCCTGAAAAATCTGCAACAAGACATGTAAGGTCTAATTCAGCAATTTTTGGAACAACCTTTTCTAGTATATATGCGGCTCTATCATGATCGATCGTACCAATTAACGGGATAACCGCAACACCATCTTTAATGGATACAATAGGTGCAGAAACTCATCTATTTGTCTTTTTGCCTCTTCCATCATCTCGTTCCTATGCGGTTCGTATGCAAATAGAGTTTCATTGAGACTTAGATCAAGCATAGCATTTACTCGCTTAACTATAGAGGCCGTTTTCTCAATTGAAAGTTTGTACTATAAACTGCAACAAACCAAAAAGAAGCACGCCGCAAGGACGCACTTCTTCTTTTGTCTATTTTTTACCCTTTTTATCGCTAGTGTGCAGCACTGTGACTTTCGTTGGTTTTTGCGGGTCAAAAATGAATTCATAAGGTCCGCCTTTTTTTGGTGTGAAAATTAATGAACCTGTCGAATTCTCACCATTTACTACATACTCGAATGTTACTTTTTTCTTGTTTTTCAGGTGAATGCGCTCCGAACGCCACACCCCTTCTTTTTTATCAAAATAAAGCTCAGCATCCTTGCCCACTCCTCTAAGTGTAACAGATTCGATTTCTTCATTCATTACTTCATACGCAGCAAATGAAGCAGCTTCGAGGGTAAGCTCGCTCGTTTTAATTTGCTCTCCTGTTTGAATGTTCTCGAGCATTAATTCCTCATCCAACGCAAGTGCAGCTGCTGTACCTTTATTAACAGCCACAATCACACGCTCATCCTCAATGCTTCGTTCAAAAAGAAGCACATCATGATTGACTTCTAGTACACTAAAATCACCATGTATCAACGCCTCATATTCTCCTCGAAGCTCAATCATTTCCTCGTAGTGGGCATAGAGATCAAGATTTTGCTTCTCTTCCTCCCATATCATCATTTCTCGATACCAGCGGTCCCTCCAATCAGAATAATCATTATGATTGGCACTTTGCGTCATACCGATCTCCGTTCCATAATAAATAACGGGTGATCCCGGAAGCATAAACTGGGTAAAGGAAGCAAGCTTAAGCTTATTTGGATCATTTCCAGCTTCATATAGAAAGCGCGGAACATCGTGGTTATCCAAGAACGTCGTCGGAACAAATTCAGGGTGGTATGTTTGTTCATTTTCCAGTACATAGTTCGCCACTGACTCCATGGAACCGCCAAAGGCAAAGGTTCCTTTAAATGTGTCGTGGAAGGAAAAATCAAGCGCGCCATCCAGCTTGCCTCCATAAGAAGCAATCGTTTTGCGGCTGTCCCACACCTCACCGAATATATACATATCAGGGTCAATCGACTTTACTTTATCGCGGAAGTCCACCCAGAAGCTGAAGCTTGGACCCTTCGCATAATCTAAGCGGAAACCGTCAAATTCCAGCTCCTCCAGCCAAAACGGCACCACTTCATTTAGCATATAGTCACGCGCTTCTTCATTGTCATTATTAAACTGAGGCAGCTCACCAATGCCGTAAAAGGTTTCATAGCTTCCATCCTCATAAAACGTATACCAGTCATAGTACGGGCTATTTACCCCATTTGCTAATGCATCCTGGAAAAATGGATGCTGACTGGAGGTATGGTTAGGAACGAAATCATAAATCACTTTCATATCGCGGTCATGCGCCTCTTCTATTAGCTCTTCCATTACTTCTACCGTACCAAAACTCGGATCTATCGCTGTATAATCAGCAGGGTGATAGCCGTGCGAATATGGACCTTCAAATACCGGTGACAGCCACAGCGTGTTCACCCCAAGATCCTCAATGTAATCCAATTGTTCTATAACGCCTTCAAGATCTCCACCCATCCAGCCTTTTAATCCTTCCTCCACAGGCAGATTTGGGTTTACGTCATAATTATTTTCTTCATTTCCATCAAAGAAGCGATCGACAAAAATGTGATAAATGACTGCTTCCTTCGCCCATTCAGGTGAAGAATAATCCTCTACGTAATAGGCAAATTCTGTCGCTTCTTCAGACGTCAGGCTGTTCGTGTCCGCATACTGGGACCCTGCACCGTCTGCTGCCCATACGTCTGTTACGTATTTAACCGGTGTCCCATCCTTCTGTCCAGGAATAATCCCAGTCAAGACAGAATGCTTCAATCCGTTTTCTTCACTCGTTTCAATCAATGTTAAAGGTGAAAATGTTCCAGTAGCAGCTTCACCCCGCGCACCTGCAGGACTTTCTCCATTTGTCGTATAGTAAATACCGCCTTGATCAATCGGGCCATAATGCTCTACCTCAACTCTTACGGTCACGTCCTCATGTGGTGACGGTATGTAAGGGTCATGATTAAATTGATGCGTTACATTTTTTGCTACGGGCAATCCTGTCCACTCTGTGACCTTATCATGAATCACTTTGCCTTCTTCAGCAAAAACCGCTTTACGATTTTCCGCAATGACTTCGCGGTACTTTTGATCACCCAGCCCGTAGACGTATTCGAGTTCTTGTCCAGCTTCACCAAACAGCTCAATTGTATAAATGTCTCCATTGCGCTCAAGCGGCGCTACACTGTAGCTAAAGCCGTTCTCACTCGTTGCCACTGTCGGCACCACCCATTCAGGCGTTTCATCTGGCACGGTCAACTGTAAGGTAAGCGATCCAGTATATTCAGACGCTAAACGCACATCCACTTTCCGCTCATCAGATGTGTCAAAAACAAAGATGTAGTCCCCTGTTTGAGGTACAGAAAAACGCAAGTTCTCTCCATCAAGCCAGCTGCCGTCCATAACAAATTTGTACTCAAACGTTATACCTCCATTTAACGTAACCGGGCCGCTTTTCCATACACCTTCTGTCTCATCATAGGTCAGCGGGTTATTGCTGCCATCCCAGCTTAACGGCGCCTGCCCTCGCAGTACTACATTCTCATACACTTTTTCCCCTGCGGCTTCCGCATTGCGAGTTTGCGCAAACGGTTCCACAAAAGCCCCTAATAAAAGTACCAATCCCAGCAAAAAGATTATACTTTTCCTCATCACGTTCTCCCATCCTCCTTCATTATCAAAATATTGAAAACGCTTACTTATACTATATTAATCTGCTGCCATACAAAAGCTCAATCCTTTTCTAAAAAATAGGAAATCTGTTGCATTCCTTGTTAAATCAAGATTTAATGCAACATCTGTGCAACACTAGATAGGGTGCTACAAACGCCGCATTTATGAAGAAATACGAAATTAAGAGAAGTGATCTAGCCCTCTTTCAAAAGACCTATACAAAGAAAAACCCCACAATCCATGTTTTGGCATCGCGGGGCAGAAATTTATAATTTTTGCGGGGAAATGTTATTTTTTCCCCGCATTTGATTGAAAATCCTTTGGAGAGACACCAAACATCTTTTTGAACTGATTTACAAAAGCAGACATACTTTGATAGCCGACTTGTCCAGCTGCATTTGTGACCGTCAATGAGCGGTTGCGTAAAAGAAGAGCAGCCTGCTCCATCCGGATCGTTGCTAACCGTTCCATTGGCGACATCAAAACATATTTATTATAAAGGCGGTTCAAATGTGACTCGCTTACCCTCGCCACTTCTACAATATGCTCTTTTCTAATTGGCTGATGATAGTTTTCTAAAATATAGCTCTCTACCCTTCGAACCGGATCGGGGTAGTAGTAATTATCCATAATATAAGAGATTTTCGATAGCATATGTTCATTCGGGAAAATATAATACAGAATCTCACTTAGGGCGAGATGGCTAAAGTAATCATTACCATCAGCATGAGAACGGAGAAGCTTAAGCAATGCTTCCTCGATGGACTCAGACCATCCTTCCTGCATAATACATACGCGGTTTGGAGCCTCCAATAGTTCAGGAGAAAAATTGCGGTATTTTCGCAGTAAATCTACAAAATGCTCCGTCAGTTCTTTCTTTAACGGAACAAGCAAGCTGCTTGTTCCGCTTTCTACTTCAATGTGAACCGTTACTCCCTTTGGAAAAAAGAGATATTCCCCCTGTTTCAGCGTACGCAGCTCATCGTCACCAATTTGGTACTCCTTTTCTCCTGATAAAACAAAGAGAATACCCGGTTCTTCACTGAAAAATGAGTATTCTTCATCCGTTTTATAATATGAAAAATGAACCAAATGAGATGGCTCTATCAGTTTAGCATGCGTTTCTTTCATGCGTTCGATCATTGCTGCAAACTCATTTGATTTCATCTTCATCCCTGCCTTTGTAAAAGTGTCGATTATACGTTTCACTATACTGAACAACCCCCCCTAATTCAATAGGGAGGGTTTGAAGGCAGAGTTTATTTAGCTTTTACAGAGCGCGAAGCTGAATGTCATCCATTTCATCCAGGTTATCGACCATATCATGCCACGCCTGCGGTTTATTGGATAGGACTGAATAATAGGTTGTGATAAAGTCACGAACGAAGCTTGCTTTTAAAGAAGTAATCTCTTCTTTAAAAGGCAGGAAGCAAAGATCCAGCTCCATTACTGCTTCTCCTTCGTTTGTCCACGCTGGGTGAACATAAGAGAAGTCAAGACGCTGATAGCCAAGGTGTGACAATACCTCGCGGCGAACGAACGGATCCATTACTTTAATCCCGCCAAAGTCATGGTCTTTCGCACGATATGGATCATAAATTTCAGCAAACATTCCTATCAGATCAAGATCATGCTCTATTGCGAGATTCATTAAATCTTCTTCGCGTTTTTTAGCCAGAAATGGACCGACACCTAAGCCTTCTTTTGTGATAATCGTAAAGTCCGTCATGGCAACTTGAAGCTCTTTATTATAACGGTACTCGGTTACGCCGACAATTTCATCCTCATGAACAGCTAAAAAGACACGGATAGTTGGATCTTGCAGAGGCTCTTCCCAAAGTGCAAATTCAAGCACCTCTTCAGGAGGAAAAACCTCCTGCATAAGGGTATGAAGCTTAGCGAATAGCGGATCATGGATGCTTTTAATTTGAACGAATTCCATTGGACATTCCCTCTCTTCTTGTTTACTAGACTGCTTTTATTTAATCTTATTTATACAGTTATCGGGTTATTAGGAAGATTAATTTCAAAAACCTTTTTTTCAAGCGCTGTTGTTGTCTTTTCAACACTCAAGTCAGGATATAAGTCAAAGCGGCGGTCTCTCCATGTTGTGACGGAACCGTGCTGTCTTACCTCATATAAAAGGGCCAAATCAAGATCAGCCGTAATAATCATATCGTTATTTATTTCACCTTCAATTAAAATTCCATTCTGCGGGAACGGAATATCATTCGGCGTGATGACAGCAGCCTGCCCGAAGTTTGATCTCATAAAATCAACGGTTGGCAATGAACCAACAGTGCCTGTTGTTACGACATACACTTGGTTTTCAATCGTTCTTGCATGAGCTGTATATCTCACTCGGTTGAATCCATGGCGGTCATCTGTACATGATGGGCAGAAAATAACATCTGCTCCCATTCCGCGAACCATGCGCACCACTTCTGGGAACTCAATGTCATAGCAGGTCAGCATGGCAATTTTGCCCTTAGACGTTTCAAAAATTTGAATGGATTCACCTGGCGTTAGCTTCCAATCCTCCACCTCTGTCGGTGTCAAATGCAGCTTCGCTTGCTCGCCGATTCTTCCATCCGGATAAAATAAATGAGCCACATTATAAAGTCGTCCTTCTCTTTCGATCACATGTGTTCCACCAATCAGGTGCATGCCGGTTTCCTTAGCAAGAGAGGTAAAAAGCTCGTAATAACGCTCCGTATATTTAGGTAAATCACCAATTGTTTGAGATTCATTGTTATATGAAATCGACATTAATTGCGTCGTTAAAAACTCAGGAAAAAGAACAAAATCAGTTTTATATTCAGCGGCATTGTGAACGTAGTGGGTAACTTGAGCCGCAAATTCTTCAAAGCTATTAATTGTGTGGAGATGATATTGAACAGCAGATACACGAAGTTTCATGTAAATGACCCCCTTTTAACAAAATTCATATTTCACCTAGAGCATCTTATCATAAAAAAAATAAGAAATTATACGTATTTCGTTCAAAAAGATATGTATTTTTATCATCTGTCAGAAATCATACAAATTTTTATCAAAAAAACTTAAAATAAGCCCCAATGATTTCACCTGAATGAATTCATCGGGGCTGTTGCTACATATTTTTAATCTCTTCTTTGTTAGAGCTGTTTAATTTATGCGTTAGTCCCATTAAGGCCGGAATTAAGATTGGCAGCATCACAAGACTAAGGATGAACAGTCCGATGATAACAACCATAGCGACCTGTATGAGGGTTAGCACACCTGAAGGGATCAACGCTGCAAACGTCCCTCCGAGTATAATGGCTGCTGAAATCACGACGCCTCCAATATGGCGAGCTGCGTCAACAATCGCAGTCAAAGCATCGCCCTCCAGCTCACGATAGCGCATCATTAAGAAAATACTGTAATCCACTCCTAAAGCAACAATCATGATGAAGCTGAAGAATGGAACATTCCAGCCTAGAGCATCCACCCCAAGGAAATTTGTACTAATGATTTCACTTATACCAAGCGATGTATAGTACGCTAACACGAGCGAGCCTATAATGAAGATCGGCTGCCAAAATGACCGGGTAATAAATATGAGCACAAGCCCGATTCCAATGAGCATGATGGTTGCTGTACGAGCAAAATCATTACTCGATATATCTTGCAGATCCGTATTTTGAGATGTTTTCCCGCCAATGGCAACGGTCGCATCACTCAGTTCACTGCCTTTTATGGCTGCGTCCACATGATCATCCAGATCTCGTATAATCGTCATAGCTTCACGCGAATACGGATTAACATCTAAAATAACCGTCATTTGCGCTGTTTGACGATCATTTGACATATACATATCTAATGCTTCCTGGTAATCGCTTCCTTCCAGAACATCTTTCGGAATATAGAATTTTTGCGAAGCCTGTGATTCACTCAGACCGCTTAAATAATCTTGTGCACCGTTTAATCCTTCGCTTACTTCATCCAACCCCTTTGTGCTTTCCGAAATTCCTGATTGCAGAGTGGCCATTTGTTCTTCTAAATCAGCGAGCCCTGCCAGCAGTTGTTCTTGACCACCATTAATTTGCGTTAAACCTGATTCAAGGTCAGAGGTTTTGCTGGCGATTTGAGCAGAGCCTTCAGCTCCTTCTGTTAAACCACTGTTTAAAGAAGATGCTCCTGTCTGCAGTTCACTTACTCCACTCTGCACCTGAGCTAAGCCATCCTTCACCTGTGCAAGGGATGTGTTAGCCTCTTGGAATGAGGCAATAGCTAGATTATATTGCGGTGTTAGCTGATTAAGCTGTGTCGAAAGCTCGTCCAATTGCTGCTGTGCTGCTGAGGCAATTCCGATCGTTTGCTGTACATTCGGGTCCTCCGCTAAATCCGGATTGGATTGAATTAGACTCTCCATAGAAGCTTCGATTTGTTCAAATCCTTGTCTTGCTCCCTCAATTGCCTGCGCAAGACGATCAAAATGCTGGCTAAACGAGCTTAAGCCTGCTTGTAATTCGGTGTATCCAGTGGATAGCTGTGAAGCAGCACTCGATAATGTTCCTACATTTTCATTTAATGAAACCAAACCATTTTCTAATGCCTGAGCTCCTTGTGCACCATCATTCATTCCATCCGTTACCTGATTCAATGCGTCCTGTAATGACGAAACCCCTTTTTTCACTTCACTCGTTCCATCAATGAGTGTTTGAACATTGTCCAATCCGCTTGAATCCCTGCTGCCCATTTGCCGTTCTGCTGAGGACAAGCCATCATTGATTTGCCCAATACCGCTATTGGTATCACCTAGACCGGTATTTAATTCCTGTGTTTGATCGTTAATATAGAGATCATTAATTTTTTCACCTGACGGGCGTGTAGGTGAGAACACATTTGCAACTCCATCAACCTTTGAAATCTCTTCTGCTAATTCATCCAGCGCCTGTAAGTATTGCTGATCATCCATTTTCTCATCGGATTTAATAACAACGCTTGCCGGTGAAGAAAATCCGGGTGAAAAATGGTCTTCAATAATGTTAATTCCTTGCTTAGAGGTAAAAGCATCATCTACTTCCAACAAATCGTTATAGCTAAGATCACCGCTATATTTCATTAAAAATGGCAGACACAACACAATAACTAAAATAATGGATGAAATTGGTCTTATTACTGAATTTTTTGAGAGAAATGCCCATATACGGCTATCTCCATGTCCTTCAAAGCGTTTAACCGGCCAAAACATTTTTTTACCTAACAGCACCATAAAAAATGGATTTAAAGTGTTTAAAACTAGAATTAACACCGCAACACCAATCGCTACTGCAGAGCTTGCCTGATAAAGCTTGAATTCTGCGAGAAAAAGAGCCATAAAACCAATAAAGACTGCGATTCCACTATATAAAACTGTTTTACCAGACGATTTAAAGGTTTCTTTCACAGCTAGAAGCGGGCTCTCTTGCTTACTTAGCTCTTCTTTAAAACGCGTATACAGCAAAATATTATAATCTGTCCCGATTCCAAACAAAATAACGACGAGAAATACCTGCGTAAAGTTAGAAAAAGGGAAATTGAACAGATCAACCAAGTGAGCGATAATCCCCATCGAAACAGCATAGGAAATGCCAACGGTCAAAAGTGAAACAACCGGAACTATTGGGGATCTGAACACGAGAATCAACACGACAATAATGAAAACAACCGCAATGATTTCGGTTTTTTTCACGCCTTCTTGTGTAGACTGAACAAAATCCTCCATTACAATATCATTTCCGGTTAAATAGGTTTCTACACGATCATTCTGTACTGCTTTATTTAACTCTTCTGCTACCTCAGTAATTGTTCCTTGATTTTTATCAATCGATATTTGTGTGAGAATGGTGGTCCCATCCTCAGAAACTAATTGCTTTTCCGTTTCTTCACTATCCAAGTGGGACATCATCCCTGTTATCCCAAGCTCCTTTTCCCGAGCTTTTAAATCAGTAATAACCGCTTCTATTTCTTCTTTTTGTCCATCTGTTAAAGCCTCATCATTGCCGCTGTTAAAGACGGAAATAATTTGATACCTTGCGCTTCCATCTTCATCCATATTATTAATCATGGACTTTGCAACTTCACTTTGTGCACTATCCGGGATTGTAATCTGTCCTTTATCCCTGACCAGCTGGTCCATATCAGGCATTGTAATGACCGTCAGGACCGTGACAATGATCCAAGCCAGTAACGAGAGTGTTCTCGTATTTTTAAATTTTTTCATCTGTGTCACCTTTCTTTAATTATTCTCTTTGTTAACCATGTCTGTTGAATTCCGCTGCACCCGCTCCAATCAACACTGTGCAAAAATCAACAAAAGATTTTAACATCGCTTAGATTTTAAATCGGTTCCGGAATGAATATTCATTCCATTGACAGCAATGGAATAGAATCAATAGACTCTAATCGCATTCCAACAGCTTTGTTCGACACCTTCTAAAAGAGATGGCGTTTCTTCTATTACACCCAATCGGATTATTTTAAATAAATGACTAAATGCTCCATAAACAATACTGATTAATGCATCAGAAGGCAATGGAGAAATGATACCTTGTTTTTTTCCATCTTCTAGCAGCTGACGAAAAAAATCCAGGAATTCCTCAAACATCTGATTGCTTTTATCATCCAAATTATATGTATTTGAATGAGAATCGATAAATTGCAAGGCGTGAACATGATTATTTGCAAACTCAATCATCCGATAAAAAACATGGCGAAATTGCTCGCGAATATCTGTTGTTGTATAAGGAAAATCCTGCTTCAATGTATTTGAAAACTGCTGCACAGTTGTTTGAAATAAAGAGTTAACTAGAAATTCTTTATTCTCAAAATAACGATAAATGGTGCCAGCCCCTACCTTTGCTTTTTCCGCAATCATAGGCACAGTCGTCCCATCAAAGCCGCGTTCTGCAAATAAAATCAAAGCCGCTTCCAAAATATCCTCTCGTTTGTTTTTCGTCATTTTCTCGCCTCCATTTGTCGCGGAATGAACATTCATTCCATTTTCATTCTATCTTCAGCATTTATAAAAATCAAGCGTAATCGTCATAACTTGGTGCGGATAGATCATATTCTAAATTTTATAAGCCGTGCTCAGAGATTTGCAGGCCGTCGAAATAATTTTAGAAGCCGTCAGCAGCAATTTACAGGCCGTGCCCGAACATTTGCAGGCCGTCAGCTAAATTCCCTACAAAATAAAAGTTTTGCCCCGTCATCAAACAGGACAAAACCTCTATAAGATTTCTTATTTATGCTTTGTTAAGCGTCTCTGCTGATTGCGCTCGCGTTCCGCTAAAAACAATGGACTTTACCATACCATAGCCTATTTATTAAACGTAACGTTCTCCACCTCGCCATTAAGAGAAATCACCGTTTCACGTGGCTTTGTTTCCGCAATAATTTGGCCATTTCGTACAGAATAGCGGACATTTGCCTGCTTGCGGATTGCTTCATACTCGTTTTCTGCATTTAATACGATAAAGTTTGCCGGTTTTCCTTCTTCAATTCCGTATTGATCTTCAATATTTAGGGTAATGGCGCTGTTTTTCGTTATAAAATCAATCGAATTTACAATTTGCTCATAACCCATCAATTGTGCAGCATGAATTCCCATATGCAGAACCTGCAGCATATTTCCTGTTCCAAGCGGATACCACGGATCAAAAATATCATCGTGGCCAAAGGAAACATTTAAGCCCGCATCCTGCAGCTCTTTCACTCGTGTAAGTCCTCTTCGCTTTGGATATGTATCAAATCTTCCTTGAAGATGAATGTTCACAAGCGGATTGGACACAAAATTAATGTTAGAAAGCTTTAACAAACGGAATAATTTTGATGCGTAGGCATCATTATAAGAGCCCATGGCCGTCGTATGACTTGCTGTTACACGTGATCCGAGCCTTCTCTTATAGGCTTCTGCTGCTACCACTTCAACAAAACGAGATTGTTCATCATCAATTTCATCGCAATGAATATCGACAAGCTTGTCATATTTTTCAGCCAGATTAAATGCTTTGTTCATTGATTCTACACCGTATTCACGAGTGAACTCATAATGTGGTATCCCGCCAACAACATCAGCACCCATTTTCAACGATTCTTCTAAAAGCTCTTCGCCGTTTGGATAAGATAGAATCCCTTCTTGAGGGAAAGCAACCAGCTGCAGATCGATAGAGGCAGAAAGCTCTTCCTTTACCTCAAGCAGCGCTTTTAATGCGGTTAATTGCGGGTCTGTTACATCTACATGCGTACGAACGTGCTGAATTCCTTGAGCGATTTGCCATTTTAAAGCTGTTTTTGCTCTTGTTTTCACGTCTTCCATTGTTAATGTTTCTTTTCGTTGAGTCCATCTATGGATTCCTTCAAACAGCGTCCCGCTTATGTTCCACTCCGGTTCACCAGCTGTTAATGTGGTATCTAAATGAATGTGCGGCTCAATAAATGGAGGCAGTACTAAGGAGCCGTGAACATCAATAATGATCAGGCTGCTTTCCTCTACTTTACCTTGCGAAATTTTTTCAAACTTGCCGTCTCTTACTGTTATATTCCAGCGTCCTTCTTTTCCTCTAAGCGTTGCATTTTTAATAATCAATGATTAAACCACCTTTTTCATTTCTGTTGTTGCGTTTGTTTCGGATACTAATACTGTTACTTTCGATACGACAACATAGACAACGGCAGAACCTGCAATGGCATTAATTGGCGGTATACCCGGGACAAAATTTGCAACCGCAACGCCTGCCACCCATGCAATTAATGCAATCCAGTTCACCGCTTTAAAATTCATTTCTTCGAACTTCTTGTATTTTCCTTTTCGCACAAGGAAATAATCCGCTAAAATAATAGCGCCAATTGAAGGCAGTGTGGATCCTAAAAGAGTTAGCCAGCCTACAAAGTTGTTATATAACCACATTGCTGCGATGGTTCCAAGGAGTCCATTAAAAATAACCAGCTTGCTTTTAGCAATTTTCGTAATGTTTGAGAATCCCAAGCTTGAAGCATAAAGCGCATTATCATTGGTTGTCCATATATTTAAGCCAAGTACTATAATTGCCGGTAGAATCAGCCCTTGAATGAACATGACCTCCGAGATATCAGCCTGCCCTAATGCGATCGAGCCAATTGCGCCAAAAAAGAACATTAAGGAGTTCCCGATAAAAAAGGCAATCACTGTGGTCACAACCGCAGATCGTTTTGTTTTCGCGAAGCGTGCAAAGTCAGGGGTCAAAGTTCCACCGCTGACAAATGATCCTACACAAATGGTTAAAGCAGCTGCAAGTCCCATCGTTTCTAGCGGCTGATACTGCAGCAGTCCTGCGATTCCACCTGCTGTTTCTGTTGCTTTAAAAACGGAAAATCCTCCCAATATCGTAATTGCCGGTACTGCAATAAAGCTTAAAATTGCCAGTGCTTTCATTCCGAAAAACGCAGTTGCTGTCATTAAGATTCCTGCAATACCAATTAATAAATATGTATCAAGCCCTGTAACTCGTTGAACTGGAACAGCAAACATGGCCACCCCGACGCCAAACCAGCCTACCTGTGTTGCACCTAATAGAAGTGATGATAGATACGATCCCTTTTCGCCAAACGCATAGCGTGCAAGCAAATGTGTCGATAATCCCGTTTTGGCTGCAATATACGCTAATGCGCCCGTATAAAGTCCAAGAATTAAATTACCTGCTAAAACAATTCCGATGAATTGTGTAAAGGTTAATCCAGCACCTAACGCTCCGCCAGACCACATACTTGCTGAGAAAAATGTGAACCCCAGCATAACAACAAGCATTTTCCAAAATCCATTACGATTTGCCTGCGGCACAGGCTGCAGCGAAAATTCCGCATCTACTTTTTTCATTCCAATTCCTCCACTTACAGTTTGTATGAAACTGGTACCGAAGAAAGCTTCGATGGCTGAAGACGAGTTGGAAACAAAAGAGGCTTCTTGTCATTTCTGACAAGAAGCCTCTTTACACTATGAAGAACGATGGCAATACGCATACACGTCACCCCATGCTCTTCATAATTTCCGCTGTCCTTGTCAGCCTCACGGGACTGAATTAAAGGTACCAGTATTTAGTTAAACCTATTATCTCAATTGATTAGAAAATTGTCAATATAATTCATTTTTCGACTGCCCTTTACCCGCCTCTTTCTGCCGGTTCGAATCCCTCTGAGAAACGCTCTTAAAATCCTCATTAAATAGATACTAAGCGTAAAATAAATACGCTATTTTATGTTTTTACAATAAACTCAAAAATTATCAAAATATCACTAAAACAATAAACAATACTTTGATAGAACATAGGTTATATTCTGTTATTGAGCAATTTTTCTTATTCGATCAGCCGGTGGGTAGTCACAAACCGACGGTTCTGAAAGCGATTTCTTTAGTGGGTTCAGCAATAGACTAATTAGAGGAAAATCCTTGGCATTGGGGTTCAATTTGTAGTAAATCAACTTACCCACCCTTTTTTCTTTTAATAGGAATGCTTTCTTTAACTTTTTTAAATGCTGGCTTGCGAGGGGTTGGCTAATTCCGAACAGCTTAACAAAATCAGATATTGTATAATAATCCTTCGAAAGCTTTTCTGCCATCTTCAAGCGTGTTTTGTCCCCCATCAAACGGTAAACCTCAGCTAGCTCCTCTGCACCGTAGTTTCGTTGACCCATTTTTATTCCCTCTCTCATGGTGATTTAAATAAGCTCTACCATAATGTTTACCTCATTATTCAAAGGATTAAACTCTATTCATGATAAAATTCACAATAAGAGAGGAATAAAAACGATTTATTTAACAGAAGGAAAGAGCTTTCTTGTCAACCGAGGAACAAACATAACTAAAAATATGGAGCGTCCAGCACTAAACAGGATAAATGCGAGCCACAAACCATGATTCCCAGCAAATGGGACAATGATGAATAAAGAAACAACAAACACTAATAAGGCAAGAATCATAGAATTTCTTACAGGTTCTGCTTCCGTTGCACCTGTAAAAACGCCGTAAAAGACAATGCCGAAGCTAGCTGCAAGCGGGAATAGCAGGATCCACCCCTCATAAACACCCACTGTTTCAATGACGCCGGGTATTTTTGTAAATAAGCCAATAATTTGCTCACTAAGGATGTAATACGTTCCTGCTATTATGATCGATGAAAGAGCTGCCCACTGAAAGGATAGTTTAAGAGTCTTTCTATATAAAACAAAATCCTTTGAACCTATTGCCCTCCCGGTTAATATACTTGAGGTATTAGCAAAGCCGTCAAAAAAGTAAGCCATTATGTAATGAATTTGTATTAGGATCGCATTGGCAGCAAGAGTCTCTGTTCCAAAAGACGCTCCTTTTGCAGTAAATAAATTAAATACCGTTAACAAGCAAAGTGTCCGAATGAATAGATCACGATTTACCTTCATCATTTTCTTAAAGGATGAGGGATCAATGATTTTTTTCAAAGCGGGCAGTCTTAGCTTAAACGGAGAAGCCCTCCATACAACAATTATACCAATTATAACAGCCGTTCCTTCAGCGATTAATGTGGCTGCTGCTACACCAGACACACCCCAAGAAAGCCCTTTTACAAACAAAATATCAAGTGCAATATTTATACAGTTCATTAATACTTGCAAAAAAAGAGAGAACTTGATCATCGACATCCCGATCAGCCAGCCAACGATGACATAATTCAATAAAGAAAAAGGAGCCCCCCAAACCCGGATACTGAAATAATCCGCGGCCAACGCTTGAACCTGAGGATCCGAGCTTAAAAGCGGCAAAGACCATTTTGCAATTGGCCATTGAAGGGCGACTAAACTTACCCCAATAAAAGCAGCAAGGAGGAATGGACGTGTGATCGCCAGCATTCCTCCTGTCTCATCCTTCGCTCCGTTCGCTTGTGCAGCAAATCCTGACGTACTGACGCGAAGAAATCCGAACATCCAATACATCGTGTTAAAAATCATGCTTCCTATCGCCACTGCCGCTATATTGGCGGGATCAGGGAGCTGACCGACGACTGCTGTATCAACTGCGCCTAATAACGGCGTTGTAATCGTTGAAAAGATGAGAGGTATTGCCAAAGCAAGGTACGCTTTATGATTCATTGATGTCACTCCTATGCTTCAAAAACATGCAGCAAATCCTTCGTATAAGGATGTCTTCTGTCTGAAAAGAGATCGTGTTTACTGCATTGATCTACAATTTGTCCTTGTTTCATCACAATAATTCTTTGACTCATAAAGTTCACGGCGGCTAAATCATGCGAAATAAATAAGTAAGAGATTCCTAAGTCTTCCTGCAAGTCCTTTAATAGATTTAAGATTTTTGCTTGGATCGATACATCCAGACTGGCTGTTGGTTCATCTAGTATGATAAGAGCCGGCTCAATGCTAATTGCTCTTGCTATTATGACTCTCTGCTTTTGACCTCCGCTCAGCTCATGAGGATAGTACGAAAGATATTTGGATGGAAGCCCCACCATTTCAAACAGACGTTCCGCCATTTTGGTTCGCTGATTCCGGATATCCATTAAGAAAGAAGGCTGGATTTTCCTTTGAAAATCCAACGGCTCCATCAAAGAATCGATAATTTTCAGCTTTGGATTTAAAGAGGCAGAAGGGTTTTGAAAAACCGCCTGGATTTCGCTTCTAACTGGATGCAGACTCTTTTTATTAGCATTATACAGCGACTTTTCCTTTAACAGGATTTCCCCCTCATCTATTTTTTCTAATGCTAGCAGGCATCTGGCTAATGTGCTTTTTCCGCTCCCGCTTTCTCCTACTATGCCTAAGCACTCACCTTTGTTAACGGTTAAAGACACCTGGTCCACTGCTTTATGTCCGCATACATATTCCTTTGAAAGATTTTTCACTGTCAGGATTTCCTGTCCAACGACTCTCAAAAAACTCTCTCCAATCTCAAGCTTATTTTCTGCTATAAATGGCTGGATAATCTTGCAGACGTCTTGCGCAGCGAAGGAATGGCTTCAAATAACGCTTTTGTATATTCATGCTTCGGTTGATGAAATACATTCGACTTCATGCCCGATTCAACAATCACTCCATTTCTCATAATCGCGACTTTATTCGCATATTTCCGCACATGCCGAAGATCATGCGTAATAAAAAATACTGCGCAGCCCGCCTTCTCCTTTAAATCGGCCATCAGCTGAAGAATATTGGCTGCTGTCATACTGTCTAAAGCAGTGGTTGGTTCATCGGCGATTAACAATTTTGGTTCTAGGATCATCGCCATTGCAATCGCCGCTCGCTGTAGCTGCCCGCCGCTCAATTGAAAGGAATAGCTGTTATATACTCTTTCTTCAGGCAGTTCCACCAACTTTAAAGAATGTAAAGCTCTTTCTTTTCTTTCTTTTTTTGAATGATTGGTATGCGTCCTAAGCATTTCATCCAGCTGCGCCCCAATCTTCATAAAAGGAGTAAATGCTCCTTGATAATCTTGGAATATATACGAAATAACAGTCCCACGATACTTTCGCAATTCTCTTTCCTTTAAATTCACAAGGTTTTTCCCATCCAAAAGAATGCTTCCAGACGCTGCCTTTAGCTCACGAGGTAAAAGTCCACCAATTGCTGCAGCTGTCACACTTTTTCCGCTTCCGCTTTCTCCAACAAGCGCAAACCAGTCACCTTCATCAACGGACATCTCAATATTTTGGACAATCATTGTTTTCCTGTGTTGAATAGTAAGATCCGAAATGGCTAATACGGTCACTTGGATCATCCTTTCTGATTTTTTACATCAAAATGATCTCTTAAATAATCTCCCAGCAAATTAAAAATGAGCACAACCATCATTATAGAAAGGCCGGGTATAAGCATTAATTGCGGGGCATTATAAAAGAACCCTTTCGCTTCGTTCAGCATCGCTCCCCATTCTGGAGCAGGAGGCTGTGCTCCCAGCCCAATATAGGATAAAGAAGCGATCATTAAAATTATTTTTCCTATGTCCAATGTAGCTAGAACCATCACATTTCCGGTAACATGCGGAATCATATGCCTTCTTAAAATATTGAGAGAGCTCATTCCATTGATTTTCGCCATGGAAATATAATCTTTTTGCTTTTCTGTCAGCACAACACTTCTAGCGAGCCTCGCATATCCAACCCACTTGACCATGACAATAGCAAGGACAAGATTAAACATCCCCGGACCTAAAAAACCGCTCAAAATAATGGCAACGATGTAATCTGGAAACGTCATAAACGCATCAACAATTCTCATAAAAATCCGATCTATTTTCCCTCCAAGATAACCTGATAAAAGACCGAATGGAACCCCAACCAGCAAGGAAATGAATAAAATAAGAAAACTCGCCCCAACCGTTGTTTGCGCTCCAGTTAAAATCCTGGAAAATACGTCTCTGCCAAGATGGTCTGTTCCTAATAAATGCTCCATGCTAATGGGCTTGAGGCGTTCTTCCATCTTCACCTGCGTTGGATCAAATGGAGCGATATAAGGGGCTAAGATTAATATAAAAGCTAAGATTGCAAGCGTAACAATTACGGCAATTCTTGCACGGGATCGATGAATCATTGCCGATCTGCCCCCTTTAACCGTATTTCAGGGTTTAAGTAGCGATAGGAAAGATCGACCAATAAGTTGATAATTACGACAAAAAGCCCCATAAAAAGAACGTATCCTTGGATAATAGGATAATCTCTTCTAATGATTGCCTCTACGACCAGTTTACCGACACCAGGATATGAAAATAGGACCTCAATGATGACCGTCCCCCCCAGCAAACTGCCAAGACTGACCCCAAAAATAGTAATGACCGGGGTCAGACAGTGACGAAATGTGTGATAAATAAAAATTCTTTTTGGACTAAGGCCCCTTGCTCTGGCGGAGCGGATAAAATCCTGTCCCAGGCTTTCTAGCAGGCTTGATCGAAGCAACCTTACATACACCGCTGCCATCGCAATTCCTAATGTCAGCGATGGCATAATCAAATGAAAAAAACCATCGCTGCCCATCGACGGAAGAACCCCCAGTTCGACAGAAAAAAACTGAATAAAAAGCAGCCCAAGCCAAAAGCTAGGAACTGATGCACCAATTAAAGCAAAGATCCGGCTCGCATGATCAATCCATTGATTTTTATACAAAGCAGCAAGCGTCCCAAGCGGAACTGCAATCAACATCATCACCACCATTGAGGAGAAGGTTAAGGTGAGCGTCGCCGGAATTTTGCTTGCAAGCTCCTCTATTACCGGCTGCTTTGTCATAAATGAATCTCCTAGATCGAATTGAAAGAAGCGAATAAGCCAGTTCCAATATTGAATATATACCGGGTCATTAAAGCCTAATTCTTCTCGCAAGCTCTCAATCTGTTCATTTGAAATCGCGACATCATCAATATTCAGCATATACCTTACCGGGTCACCAGGGGCTGCCTTCATAAAGACAAAACTGATGATAGACAATAAAAACAGGAACAAACAAAGCTCCAGCAGTCGTTTCCCTATCTGTTTCACTTTTTCTCCACATCTAGATCTTTCGTTAATGTGTAGTATTCACTTTTACTTGTTTTCCAGTTTAAGACATAATCCTTATAGGCTACAAAATTGTTAGGGTGAACAATAAACGAGTGAAGGGTCTCCCGATCAATAATGGTGATCGCTTCTTTTGACAATTCATTCCTTTTTTCTTCTTCTGATGTTTGGTTTAATTCTTTAATTATATTGATCACTTCTTCATTTTGAATCTGGCCTGGATTAATCGCTCCTCCCGGCATATACGCTGAGTTGAGGAAATAGCTTGCATCGCCTCGTGGAGAGGTAATTAAGCTATATGTAGCCAAATCCCAATCTTTCTTTTCTGCCAAATACTCGTCAATATTTTCTACCTGTTGAATTTCCATTGTAATCCCCAGCTCTTTCGCATTTGATTGCAGCAACTGCGCCATTAACGGCAATTCTGGACGGTAGGAATACGTAGTCAGTTTAAGAGAGAGAGGCTCACCGTCTTTTACTGCTTTGCCATTTTCCATCTCATAGCCAGCCTCTTCTAAATGCTTTCTTGCTTTTTCTAGATTAAATTCCTTTTCTTCATATTCCGGTGCAAAAGGGGAATCTACTAAGAAAGGACCTTCCGCTGCAGTCGCCTGCCCTGCCATAATACTGTCAACCACTACTTGACGATCTATAAGCATATCGAATGCTTTTCTTACATTCGCATCATCAAAAGGTTCTTTTCCAGAGTTGTACATAATTAAATGCGATCGTAAACTCGGGACAACATCTGTCTCAATCGAAGCATCCTCTTTTAAACTTTCCAGACTTTCAATTGCAGGACGATATACAATATCTGCATCTCCTGATTGAAGCGCCTGTGTGCGTGCATTTGCATCTTCATTAAAGGTTAAGGTTGCCCGGTCAAGCTTAACCTCCCCGTCCCAGTAACCGCTATACTTTTCGAGCTCCAGCTTACTATTTGCTTCAAAGGATACGACTTTAAATGGTCCTGTCCCAATCGGCTGTTTTTCAACATCTGTTTCACTGGAATCGATAATAGCAGTATTCGGGTGAACGAGCTCAGAAGGAAAATGAGGCAAAGTATCTTCTGTATAAATCGTCAGTGTTTGTCCCTCTGAATTCATGGATTCGATTTTCAAAGCTGCTTTCATTGCTTCGCTTACTTCGATATTTCTCTCCAAAGAAGCCTTTACCGCGTCAGCATCCACTTTATTGCCGTTTTGGAAGGTAACCCCCTCTTTTATTTCAAAAACCCAGGTCTTACCTTCATCACTTGTTTCCCAGCTTTCAGCAAGCCATGGCACAAGCTGTTGATCTTCACTGATTTTCACTAATGTCTCCGTTATCCCTGCTCTTACAGGTGTGTAATTTAAATGAGGATCCAGCGTTTCACTTGGAAAATTGGAAAGAAACGTAAGCTCTTTCGTTTCACTACCTTCTTCCGAAGATCCTGAATTCTCTGCTGAACAAGCTGCCAGGAAAATAACTAATAAACTAAATAATAAGACGATCTTGCTCTTCTTTAGAAACATATTGCTCCTCCTTAAATTGAAATCATTACGATTTAAATGATAAAAAAATAGATATACTTATTTTCTAGCTGTCACTTTTCTTTAAACAGAGTTATGTATCTACGTAATTCCTCCTCTTAAATAATCGTAACCATTACGATTTGTAAAATGAAGTTTAGCACTTTGTGGAAAAGTAGTCAATAAGAAAAATAGTAAGTCTATAAATTGAAGGTTGTAAAATGTCTAAATTAGTCGAGAATCACCGTTTCTTTAACTAGATCGTGGTTCCTCGACTGACTTGCTTGTGGAGGATATTGATATTCAAGGTGATGCCTCCTAACAAAATTGCTGAGGTGAATCCCAACGGAATAATTATTTTTTATTCATATAAACCGACTCCTTCAATTGGAAGCTCGCGAGCTATTAGGTACTAAATCTTTTATATCCATTTTAGCAGAAGCTTTTCTAAGAATTATAATTGGAAGATCGTTATTAAGATTAATTTAAAGCAACGATTATTTTACCCATTTTTATTTTGTATAACGATACTTATGTTCTATAAAATTCTCGTATTATCAATTGGAATATGTACTAGCCGCTATCGTTTTATACTATGATTATGCTTTCTTTTGCTCCAATACCACTCCTTTTATCAGCAACAAAACACTAGATAATCCATGCGGCAGATTCCACGTCCCCTCTAAATCAGATACGATCTGATCCACAATCTCTTGATCTGGTTTGCTTCCTGATCTTTCATAAATAAATCCATTTTTATAAGGACCATTTCTGAGTAAACATCCTTCCATTCAATTTAAATTTCTAATTCTTTTTTACTGATATTTGAATTAATTAAATACTCTTCATATAATTCATCAAAATTGCTATCAATCACTGATAAATAAAAGCAGGCGGTCGGTATAACCCTGTAGCACCAAAATAGTTTTAGCACGAATCGCTGCAGACGCTGTGAGTTAGGTTGGCTTGCTTTGGCTTTGCTGTCCTCCTAAGAAAGAAGTGTTCGAAAACCTATAAAGTCTCGGATTGCAACCGTGAGACTGTGGCACGCTTGCTTGCTGATGAAGGGTTCGAACCAGTCAGACAAATTGCTATTGATGAGAACTGGTCTGCCTTACGTTTCAGAAAAGTAGAGAAGATTAAAACCTTACTAAGAGGTTTTGCTGTAACAGAGGAAGGGATGAAGCGAATTAAAGAGAAATAAATTGTTTCATGTGGAACATTGTCGGTAAATAAGCTTTAAACAAACCAAAATGATGTTTGAGCTTTTTTTGGCTTGAGATCGGGTTTGTTTTTATGCGAGGGTTCGTTTGTAAACATACATTTAGAATTTGCGGGCCTTTGTGAATAGTTTATGGGCGTAAACTCCATCCAGCCTACAAAACAATGCTGTCCACCAAATTGATGGACAGCATTCTTAAAGAATTTTATACTACCTTACGATCCCAATAGCGATGCTCAGCAATAGCAGCAATAAAACTTTCCGCAAACTCGTTCATATCATCTCCGTGCACAACACCCGGGCTGTCTTTAATTTCGTTTGCTTCCAGCCATTTCTTCCCTTCGTGGGTTGCACCAATCGGCTTATAATGAGAGAAGGCTTCGTTAATAAAATAAGCTGTGTCCTTGATGAATTTTTTATTTCCGTCGCTTCCTCCCACTACATAGATCGCATCGAATAAAACAGAATCAGCCGTTAGGAATGTATGATCAATTTCTAGCTCTGTTCCGTCAGAGCCTTTTTTCTTCCCAAGCTTATCACTGATCATCTCTGCCTGGACACCTTCCTCTTTCAATGCATTTAATACGCTCGTTACTTCAGGAGCATTAAAATTGCTGCCAATAATAACTCCCACTTTTCTTGTCGAAGGCTTTTTCTTCGTGTTTTCCTGACTTAACGCTGGAGAAGATTTCGACACATCTGATTCCCCGTTCTCAGGAGGATTGGCTCCAATTGCTTCCGCAAAACCTTTAGCAAGATCAAGGTTTACGTTGGCAAACATATTAACGACCTGCTGCTGAACGGATTTGCTCTTTACTTTTCCAAGTTCAAAGCTGAATGCTTGAATGATATGCTCTTTTTCAGGTTCGCTCATACTGTTCCAAAACATGGTTGCCTGAGAAAAATGATCTTTAAAGCTTTCACTTCGCGTACGCACCTTACGCCCTTCCACCTTTTCCTGATAGTGTACATAGCCGCCTTCTTCTTCGCTTGCAGGAGCCGGCGTGTTGGCAGCAAGCGAATTTTTGTGATAGCTTACTTGACCTTTGTTAATCGTATGGCGTCCATAACCATCACGCTGATTATTATGAAACGGGCAAACAGGGCGGTTAATTGGCAGCTCATGGAAATTCGGGCCCCCAAGACGAATTAGCTGCGTATCTGTATAAGAGAATAGGCGGCCCTGGAGCAGCGGATCATTGGTAAAATCAATTCCCGGTACAACATGACCAGGATGAAATGCAACCTGCTCTGTTTCAGCAAATACATTATCAACATTGCGGTTCAATGTCATTTTTCCAATAATTTTTACTGGCACATCCTCTTCCGGCCAAAGCTTCGTTGGATCAAGGACATCAAAATCAAAGCTGAATTCATCCTCCTCTTTTATTAGCTGCACGCCAAGTTCATATTCTGGGAAGTCACCATTATCTATCGCTTCTGACAAATCCCTTCGGTGGAAGTCCGGGTCTTTACCGGAAATCTTTTGAGCCTCATCCCATACAAGTGAATGTGTGCCAAGCACCGGCTTCCAGTGGAATTTTACAAAATGAGCTTTTCCTTCCCCATTCACAAAGCGGAATGTGTGAACGCCAAAGCCCTCCATCATGCGGAAACTTCTCGGAATCGCGCGGTCTGACATGGCCCACATTACCATGTGAGCCGATTCCTGATTATTTGCTATGAAATCCCAAAACGTATCGTGAGCAGTCGCGGCCTGCGGAATTTCATTATGAGGCTCCGGTTTTATTGCATGTACTAAATCGGGAAACTTTATGGCATCCTGTATAAAAAAGACTGGGATATTGTTTCCGACTAAATCATAATTGCCTTCCTCAGTATAAAATTTCGTCGCAAACCCGCGTGCATCCCTTACTGTCTCAGCTGACCCTCTTGAGCCTGCAACAGTAGAAAAACGGACAAAGACAGGTGTTTTCTTTGAAGGGTCCTGAAGAAATCCGGCTTTCGTGTATTCTTTCATCGGCTCATATAGCTCAAAGACACCATGAGCAGCAAATCCGCGTGCATGAACGATTCTTTCAGGGATTCGTTCGTGATCAAAGTGAGTCATTTTTTCGCGGAAATGAAAATCCTCCATTAAGGTTGGTCCTCGTTCTCCCGCTTTCAGGGAAAATTCATCCTCCGACACCTTTAACCCCTGATTGGTCGTCATCTTTTTACCAGAATCGTCCACTCTATACTGTTCCAGCTGTTCATTTTTGCTGTTTTCATTCATTTCGGCTTTCCTCCCTTTCCTTAAAAAAATATGTACAACGATCACTATCTTCGTACCCCATCTTTTAAATTACAAACTGAATTTACCGAATTTTTATATATTTTTAATAGATTTGGCAATGTTTTATTTGGTTTGAAAGTGGAAAGCAAAGAAAAAAGAGTGGAAAGGATGGTTACAATGGAGGTTTATAAAAAGTATTTTGCAACCAACTATGAAGAATCGCGTGCAGCATTCCGCAGTCATCTAGAAAAAATAAAAGAATTGTGGCCGGATGCACAGTTAACCACAGAAAAAATCGGACAAGAAAAAGACAATACAATTGATATGATTTACTCTGAAGCAAGGACAACTAATGATCAGGTGCTCTTTTTTACATCCGGTGAGCATGGTATTGAGGGCTATACAGGGGCTGCAGTCATTCATTTGTTTACCGATGAATATTTATCAAAATTAAACCCTGAGACGACAGGTATTTGCTTGATTCATGCACTTAATCCGTGGGGGATGCGCCATTTCCGGCGTGTTACTGAGAATAATGTTGATCTAAACCGGAACTATTTTTTAGACCGCTCTTCTGTACCTGTGGACGTAAATAAGCATTATGAAAATGAAGCAGCATTATTTTTGCCGGCAGGAAAAATTACCAGCTTAAAAGCAGAAAAGAAGAAGCTTCATGCACAGCTCGTCAAGGCGCTTGCTGCAGAGGGCTACAGCGGGATCACCGAAGCAAAAGGAATGGGACAATTTCAATTTGAAAAGGGCGTTTACTATGGAGGCGCCTTTGAAGAAGATTCTGCAATATTTTTAAAAAAGGTTCAGAAAAAGCTTCTTCAAACATTCCAGCGAATTATTCATATGGACTGGCATACAGCGCTTGGCCCAAGTAACGAAATCACGATGGTAATGTCAGAAATCGACTCGCGTGAAGCTGAAGAAATGAAAGATAAATATGGGCTGAAAAATATACAGAAATTCAGCCCGCATGATGTAAAGGGAGATTCGACCAACTATTTTCACGAAATAAAAAACCAAGACTTTCCTGAAAGGTATTTGTTTTCTGCCTTATTTGAATTTGGCACATTCGGAACAGATAAAAAAGCAGAGCTTAGAGAGTTTATGACTATTATTTTGGAAAACCATCTCTATTGGGATGGAGCTGAAAATGAAGATGATATCGAAAACATTTTAAATGAATTTCGAGCTATGTTTTATCCTGTTGATAAAAAGTGGCTCCAGGATGTGGTAAAGCAAGCTCGGCTCGGTATTGAAGGCGTACTTCGGGGAGAAGAATTACTTTAAACAGAGGCCTGTTTCGGCTTCTGTTTTATGGAGTTGAGAGAGATTAGAAGATTTTATCAGCTCAGAATCGCTTATTTATCCAATGCAGGCGCGATGGACAAGCTTTATTACTAATAGCTCCCGATGTTTGTTTAGACAGCTATTCCTTATGGCAAGTCGTACCATCGGCATAAATCTAGGAAAAAATACGTATTTTCCAAGCTTACATGTTTAAAAACCTCCTAATCTGGTCATTATAAGTACAAAGAGAATGAACGAAGGAGGCATTATAATATGTCAAAGGAAAATAAAATGATGCTGAATGATTTTGTTAACGAGGATCAGTTTGAATTGAATACATACCTTACTTATTTACTCAAACAAACTGACTACATTCCAAATCATGCCGATGAAAAAAACAGTAAAGTAACCATTCCACTATAAAAACAAAACGCCATTCGATTTTTTCGAATGGCGTTTTGTTTTGGGTAAAATCGTCATTACTAGGATCATATTCATTCTTAACCTACGGCAGCACAGTAGCTCCCATCAAATATCGATCACACTCTCTTGCGACTTCTCTTCCTTCGTTAATCGCCCATACGATGAGGCTTTGCCCACGGCGCATATCGCCTGCTGAGAAGATCCCGTCTACGTTTGTAGCATATTTTCCGTACTCCGCTTTTACGGTCGAGTTCGTATTTGTTTCGATAGCAAGCTGCTGAAGAAGCCCTTGCTCAGGTCCGCTGAATCCAATAGCCAGCAGCACAAGGTTTGCATGCCAGACTTTCTCGGTACCCGGGATTTCCTCGCGAATGCGGTTCCCTTCTTCATCAATACGCAGCTTTACATTGATGGTATGCACTTCTTTTACGTGGCCATTTTCGTCTCCAACAAATTTCTTTGTCATAACAGCAAAGGCGCGAGGATCATCGCCAAATTTGCTTGCGGCTTCCTTCTGACCGTATTCAATACGGTGAATGATTGGATATTGCGGCCATGGGTTGCCTAGAGCATCGCGAATGGATCCTTTTTTATCATAAATATCGAATTGCGTTAAGCTCTTGCAATTATGTCTGATTGATGTTGCGAGACAGTCAGTGCCTGTGTCTCCGCCGCCAATGACAATAACATCTTTTCCTTCAGCTGATAAATAGTTGCCATCTTCCAAATTGGAATCCAGCAGGCTTTTCGTATTCGCGTGCAGGAAGTCCATTGCATAGTGGATTCCCTTCAGCTCTCTTCCTTCTACAGCAACATCCCGGTGAACGGTTGCGCCGCCGCAAAGAATGACCGCATCAAATTCCTCTTTCAGCTTATCAACAGGATAATTCTTTCCAACCTCTGTATTCGTTACAAATGTTATCCCTTCTTGTTCAAGCAGATTCACACGTCGTTTTACAACAGAATAAGGCAGCTTCATTTCAGGAATACCATACGTTAGAAGGCCTCCTATACGGTCATGGCGTTCAAAAACAGTGACCCAATGGCCCGCCTTGTTAAGCTGGGCAGCCGCAGCTAGCCCTGCTGGTCCAGAGCCGATGACAGCAACTTTTTTGCCTGTGCGCTTTTCAGGCGGTTCAGGCACGACCCAGCCTTCTGCAAAGCCCTTTTCTATAATGGAGCGTTCCACCGTACGGATCGCAACAGGAGGCTCATTTATTCCAAGAACACATGCACCTTCACATGGAGCAGGGCAGGCAAAGCCCGTAAACTCAGGAAAGTTATTCATTTGGTGCTCACGTTTTAATGCTTCCTTCCACTGTCCCTGGTAGACAAGATCATTCCACTCCGGAATTAGATGATAGACAGGACACCCAGTAGTCACACCGTTGATTTCTGTGCCGGTGTGACATGTTGGAACGCCGCAATCCATACATCGTGCACCCTGTTGTTTAATTTCTTCCGCAGACATTGGGAGTGTATAATCTGCCCAGTCATTCGTTCTCTCGTCAGGATTGCGCTCATGCTGCGATTGGCGCTCGTATTCCATAAATCCAGTCGGTTTCCCCATGGTATCCCCTCCCTTATCCCTTTACAATTTTTGAAGTTCTTTTTCTTTCTTGCTTTCTTCAAATGCCATCATCTCAGCATCAAATTTATCTAACCCGCTGTCCTTTAACGCCTTAATTCTGTCTTGAATTTTCAAATACGATTTCGGAATAACACGTACAAATTGGGTCACATATGTGTCCCAATACGCTAATATTCTCTTTCCATTTGAGCTATTTGTATATTCAACATGTTTTTCGATCATTTTGTAGAGGTCATCGATTTCTGTTTGATCTGCTAAAGGCTGAACATGAACAAGCTCTTGATTGCATTTCACTTTAAACGTATCATCCTCATCGAACACATACGCGATGCCGCCTGACATTCCTGCCGCAAAATTACGGCCTGTTGAGCCTAAAATAACTACTTTACCGCCAGTCATATACTCACAGCCATGATCGCCTACACCTTCAACCACAACGCTCGCGCCACTGTTTCGAACACAGAAACGCTCTCCCGCAATACCATAGATATACGCTTCTCCGGCAGATGCTCCATAAAAGGCTACGTTTCCAATAATAATGTTCTTTTCCGGCGGGAAGGTGACAACTGGGTCAGGATGGACGATTATTTTCCCTCCTGATAGCCCTTTTCCGACAAAATCATTGGAATCGCCGACAAGCCTTAGTGTTATACCTGGTGGAATAAAGGCGCCAAAGCTTTGACCTGCAGAGCCTTTTAACGTTAAACGGATGGTGTCTTCCGGCAACCCTTTTTCACCATAGCGTCTTGTAATTTCACTCCCAAGCATCGTACCAGTCACGCGGTTGATATTACGAATCGCTGTCGTAAATTCAACAGGCTCCTGATGCTCGATGGCTCTTCTTAAGTTCGGAATTAGCTCTTGGTAATCCAGTGTTTTCTCTAAGCCGTGATCTTGTTCAACCATTGCATAGCGGCCTACCTTAGGCGGTAAATCCGGCTGATAAAGGAGTGCAGATAGATCAATTCCATTTACTTTCCAATGATCAATTGTTTTATTTACTTCTAATACGTCTGTTCTTCCGATCATTTCAGTGATGGTTCTAAAGCCCAATTCTGCCATTAGCTCTCTCGTTTCTGTTGCAATAAAGCGCATAAAGTTCGCCACATGCTCCGCATCTCCCGTGAATTTCTTTCTTAATTCAGGGTTTTGTGTTGCAACGCCAACCGGACATGTATCCAAATGACAGACGCGCATCATGACGCAGCCCAACACGACAAGAGGGGCAGTAGAGAAGCCATATTCCTCAGCACCAAGCAGTGTAGCCATAATAACGTCTCTTCCCGTCATCATTTTCCCGTCCGTCTCAACAACGATACGATCACGCAGACCGTTCAATAAAAGGGTTTGATGCGTTTCTGCCAAGCCGATTTCCCATGGCAGTCCAGTATGCTTAAGGCTCGTTCTAGGGGCGGCTCCGGTTCCGCCATCATATCCACTTATCAAAACGAGATCCGCACGTCCTTTTGCCACACCTGCTGCAATTGTTCCAACACCCACCGCAGAAACAAGTTTCACGCTGATGCGCGCACTTGGGTTAGCATTCTTTAAGTTATGAATAAGCTCCGCAAGATCTTCAATGGAGTAAATATCATGATGAGGCGGCGGAGATATTAATTCCACACCCGGTGTGGATCCTCGTACCTCTGCAATCCATGGATAAACTTTTTTTCCAGGAAGATGTCCGCCTTCTCCAGGCTTCGCTCCTTGTGCAATTTTTATCTGAATTTCATCTGCATTGACTAGGTAATGACTGGTCACGCCAAAACGGCCTGACGCCACCTGTTTAATGGCGCTTCTTCTCGAATCTCCATTTGCATCAGGTGTAAATCGATTAGGATCTTCCCCGCCTTCACCCGTATTGCTTCTCCCACCTATACGGTTCATCGCAATCGCAAGTGCTTCATGGGCTTCCTGACTAATGGAGCCGTAAGACATTGCGCCTGTTTTAAATCGTCTGCAAATGGATTCGATGGATTCTACCTCTTCAATCGGAACAGAAGATCTTTTCTTAAAGCTAAGAAGACCGCGCAGGGACTGCAGATTATTCGTTTCATCCGTTAATAGCCTTGAATATTTTTTGAAGACATCATAATTATTTGTACGGCACGCATGCTGGAGCGTATGGATCGTGCTTGGATTGTATTGATGGTCTTCACCGTTTTGACGATATTGGAATTCATCTCCTGAATCCAGCACAGGTGCTCCTCCTCTGTCATGCTGGTAAGCAGCGCTATGTCTCATTAAAACTTCTTTTTCAATGATATCGATGCCAATGCCGCCTAATTTTGAAGATGTGCGGGTGAAGTACTTGTCAATCACATCCATATGGATACCGACCGCTTCAAAAATCTGTGCTCCTCGGTAGCTTTGAATAGTTGAAATCCCCATTTTCGACAATACTTTTATAACACCATCTGTTACAGCATGAATATATTGATCCACGGCTTCCTCAAATGAGACAATACTGATTTCTCCATTATTCATAAGCCCGCGAATCGAATCATATGCAAGGTATGGGTTAATTCCTTCGGCACCATAACCAAGAAGCGCTGCAAAATGATGAACCTCTCTTGGTTCGCCTGTTTCAATCAAAATACTGACCGTCGTACGGGTTCCTTGGCGGATTAAATGATGATGCAAGCCTGAGACCGCCAATAGGGCCGGGATTGCCGCATGATCTTCATTAACACCTCGATCTGACAAGATCAGCAGTGTCTTCCCTTCGTTTACTTCTCGGTCTGCTTTTTCAAATAAAACTTCAAGTGCCTGCTCCATCTTCCCTTCTTCAGCATCAAACAAGGTTGATAGTCTAGCCGCACTAAATCCCTCGAGATTTTGCTGGCGAAGTTTTTCCAGCTGACCATTTGTTAAAATCGGGGTTTTCAATCGAATATGCTTGGAGCTTTCCGGTCCAGGATTTACAAGATTGCCCTCTGAGCCAATTGTTGTTTCTACCATCGTAATAATTTGCTCACGAATGGCATCAATTGGCGGATTCGTCACTTGAGCGAACAGCTGCTTGAAGTAGTTATAAAGAAGCTGCGGCTTTTTCGATAAAACAGCAAGCGGAGAATCATAGCCCATTGAACCGACTGGATCTTTTCCATCCGTTACCAAAGGCTTAAGAATTTTGTTCAGCTCTTCTCTTGTATAGCCAAACGCCAGCTGCTGCTCAATAAGCTGTTCTCCATCAAGTGCCGGAGAGCCTTCCTCTGCCTCCGGTACATCCTCCAAGTCCACCATGTTCGTAAGCCATTCTTTGTATGGCTGCTCGGCTGCAATTTGCAGTTTGATTTCCTCATCCGGAATGATTGTACCTTTCTCTAAATCTACGAGAAGCATTTTTCCAGGATTTAAGCGCTCTTTATATTCAATATCATCTGCAAAAATATCTAATGCACCCACTTCAGATCCAAGCACAATCATCCCGCTTTTAGTCACGTAGTAGCGTGCTGGGCGCAGACCATTTCGGTCTAAACATGCTGCGATTTGCTTTCCATCTGTGAATACAAGTGCTGCCGGACCATCCCACGGTTCCATTAACGTACTATGAAACTCATAAAAATCTCTTTTTTCTGCTTTAATCGTGTCATCGTTCGCCCATGGCTCTGGCACCATCATCATCGCGGAGTGAGCAAGCGAACGACCGGAAAGATGCAGGAATTCAAAACAGTTATCGAACATTGAGGAGTCACTGCCGTCATCGTCGATTACTGGCAGGATCTTCTGGAAGTCTTCATCCGTAAAAAGCTCAGACTTTGCAAGCTGCTCACGAGCCCGCATCCAGTTCACATTACCGCGAATTGTATTAAACTCACCGTTATGAATGGAATAGCGGTTTGGATGCGATCGTTTCCAGCTCGGGAAAGTGTTTGTACTGAAACGTGAATGAACAAGTGCTAATGCGCTTTTAAACTCAGGGTGATTCAAATCGATATAAAAGGAGTCGAGCTGTTCGGGGATAAGCATGCCTTTGTACACAATTGTGTTTGTTGACAAACTGCTGATGTATACATCCTCATATCCAGGCATACTCGCCATTTCTTTCTCGACACGTTTGCGGATTACATACAATTTCCGTTCAAAAGCTAATTGATCTGTAATCTCTTCGCCTGCAGCAATGAATACTTGACGAATAAACGGTTTTGTTTTGGTCGCCACTTTTCCAACGAAGGAATCATTTACCGGGACGGGTCTCCAACCCAAAAATTGTTGACCTTCTTCTTTAATAATTGCTTCGAAAATCTCTTTACTCTTCATGCGTGTATCGTGATCCTTTGGGAGAAACACCATTCCGATCCCATATTCTCCTTCTCTAGGCAGTGTAATGTTTTCTTTCTCACACTGCTTCTGAAAAAAGCGATGAGGAATCTGCGTCAGAATACCGGCACCATCACCCGTACTCGTATCGGCAGACTGCCCTCCACGATGCTCTAAATTACAAAGGATATTAATCGCATTTTGAACTATGCTGTGCGTTTTTTCACCGTTAATGTTTGCAATCATCCCAATTCCGCATGCCTCATGCTCTTGTGATGGATCATATAAACCTTGCGGAACAGGATATCCGTTTTTTTTCATGACAACGTCCCCTTTCTCTTCATCTTGAAAGATCACCAATTGTACGCATGAAGGGGGTAAACGCCTTCTCAATGAATAGGTTCTTTCAATGTCGAATTAGTATATCACGAAATCAGTATTTACATAAGATTCTGATAACTGATTTAATGTAAAATCTTTCAGAGACTTGATATGAAAGCATTATTAATTAAGTAAACTGGCAATTATATCACCTAGTAATGTTAGTTATAGCAATGATTATATGAATAATCATTTTTATGTGAAAATTATTTGACAAATCACTCTCTTTCTATCTACATGGTCCTTCTCTATCGGAAAAGGTATTTCCAAATAACGGAGTCAACCCGAAACCTACTTGAAAATAGCTGACGAAAATCTCCTTACTATAGGTGCTCAATGGCATATAAACTTCCTTCAGTATTTATGGGCCCTTCCTCAAATACAAATACTGCTTTATCCCACCAAAAAAGACTGCCCATCGATTTATAGGACAGCCTCAAGCTTGCTTTATTCACCAATATGCTTCATCTTTTCTTCAATGGATACGCCCTCTGGTTTGTAATGAATCTTGATCGTCGTAATGACCTCATTTGCCCCTGCATCAATTCCCACCTGCTGCGCCAGCTTAATTAATGCAAATACTTCATGCAGCTGTCCTTCAATTACCGTTTCCATGGGACCAACGTGATACTTGAGCCCTGACTCCTTCACAACCTCAATAACCTGTGGAATTACACCATGTGTATTTACATCCTTACCATTTGGAAGCACTTGAAAGCCTGCTGTTACTGTAGCCATTAGAACTCATCCTTTCCTGGGCGTTTATATACCATTTCCAGAATAAGCCTGCAGTAAACACACAAAAGTCTATAATTTTAATTTCAACGACGATCTCTACTGCTTTAGTCAGCCGTCTGCATATAAGAAAGTGAAACCTTTAAATTAGCATTTCTTTCTCGAATTACATTTAATAAGTCCTGATCAATAGTGTCATTATTACTTCTTATTGCAAATGTGTAAAGGATCATCGTACCAAGATTCGTCGTTTCGACCTGACGAAGAACATGATGATCAGTGTGATGTTTAAGTATATCGTCAAAAAGATTTTCGTGATTTAAGTTTTCCGGGACCGTGATTTTTAAAATTTGGGTATCCTTCCCTTTGCCATAATCAAATTTATATAACAAATAAAAAACAACGCTGGCGAAACAGGTTAACATAACCGCAAGCCCTATCTCGTATAAGCCGCACGTCATTCCAACGCATAGCCCAAAGAATATATATGCAATGTCCTTTGCATCTGTCACAGCACTTCGGAAGCGAATCAGTGAAAAGACGGCAAAAAGACCAAATGCCACACCTGCGTTTCCACTGACCACATTCATCACAACTGATACGACAACACTCATCATAACGATGGTATGAACGAAGGCCTGAGAATAACGCTCTCCCGTAAATGTAATCTGGTAAAGCTGTGTAATAATTAAGCTAAGACCTGCCGCTGAGACCATCGCAAAAATCGTCATCCATAGCGACGATTCTGCTGCTCCCCCAAATGTAAATAAATTGTTTAACGGTTCCAATTTATACTCCTCCAATCGTTACGGTTTCTTTCGTCACATTAACTGGCAGCACTTCCTCTTTTAACAGCTCCAGGCTGGTACAAAACTTTGATGCGCTCCTTTGCTCACACTCAAGATCCTGCAGGATCCGTGTCAGCCATAAGGGAACGCTGTGCTTCACCTTTACTTCTAGTACAGCCAAATCTTGATCGATAAAATTTTCTCCATATGGACCATTCTCGATCCTTAAATCTTCGTTGCGGCAGCGCAGGTTTAAGTCGAACGTTACGCGTAGATCAGGATCGGTAATCGAATGGAAGACATGACGGTCATAGCTGACCACCATTTCAGGATACAATTCATAAAGTCTGCGAAAATGATGAATCTCCTTCATCACCTGCTCATTCCATGTTTCATAGCTGCATGCCAAGTTTTCTGAAGAGTTATTTAAATAACGATAGGCTTCAGCCAAAGGAATCACCATTCTTCTTTTATTGACGACATTATTGTGCTTTTGCTTCACCTCAAAAAAAGCGACCCCATCAATATCTGTATCATCATAGATTCTGAGCCTTAGCTTTTGCCGAAACCTCAGCTTATTTTTCGTTTCAAAATAAATTCTGTGCTCAGGATTTTCAAAATACAGACTCGTCACCGTATACCTGCCCTCTACTCCAAATTTGTCCGGCCGCATATACGGACCCATTTGCTCAACCAGAAGCTCATACTGATTTCGGGAAATTAAATACTTTTGCTCTCTTCTGTTAAAAATCTCTAAAACCATCTCCATCATTCCTCTCCTCGAAATGGACCCCACATTCCCATGAGTGAATTGTCTCTGTCCCCCTTTTCGTTATTAGATTGCAAGTTTTTCTCCTCATGTGAGTGATACTTTATATATTATTTTTCTATTATGAAGAAGCGCTGTGAAAAAAATGAGAATTTTATGAAAAAATAGCTATATTTTACAAATGTAAATCGTGATAAAAATACTGAAGATTTCTAGGAAACAACGAATATCGGTCATTTAGTCTTTTGCCATTATCATTCCTATGGTAAGGTCGAATGAAGAAGGCGGTGGGAGAATGTACGAGGGGATTTATGAGGAAATCATCAATAAAAAGGTAAGACGTCAACTCACACAATTGTCACCTGATGAATTTGATATCGAGACAGAACGATTAGATGTCGAAGAGGCACGTAAGTTATTAGCCTCCTACATCTCAACAGTTACACGCAAAGCATTATCGTTCATTCGTGATCATAACAAAAAAGGTGGAGACGCTCTGCTCGATCAAATTCAAGTGTGTAATGAAGTCATAGATTTACTTAGCCGGTCTCTTGGCAACGATGAGTTCCGATCGCTGCAGATAGAAGAAAAAGGCGACATCCTAACATCTATTTATCATAAATTAAATACAGCAAGGATTTTGCGTAAGGACAAGCCGCTTCGGCCTATCACACCTTTGAGTCAGACCTCTTTGTTTACGGGATCCCAATACGAACCAAATATGCTTGAGGAATTGCGAAAAGAGATCATGACATCAGACTCGATCGACTGGCTGATCTCCTTCATTAAGTGGTCCGGTCTTCGCATTATAATGGAGGAGCTGCGTCACTTTACAGAAGATCGCGGCGGGAAGCTTCGGATTATTACCACTTCCTATATGGAAGCGACAGATTTTAAAGCAATTGAGGAATTAAGTAAATTAAATAACACAGAGATTCGTATTTCTTATGATAAAGAACGCACACGGCTGCATGCAAAAGCATACCTTTTCAAACGAAATACCGGGTTTAGTACGGCTTATATCGGCTCTTCTAATTTATCAAATCCTGCTCTTACATCCGGTCTTGAATGGAACTTAAAAATCACCGAAAAGGAATCCTTTGACGTTCTAAAAAAATTTGAAGCAACCTTTGAAAGCTATTGGAATGATACTGATTTTAAATTGATCTCTAAAGATAACCCCGATGATTGGAGGAATTTAAAGCTATCATTAAGTAAGCCGCTAGCCGCTGAAACAAACGAGGAATACGTGCTAGACGTTCGTCCTTATTCCTACCAGCAAGAGATTCTAGAAGCACTCGAAGCAGAACGTGTACACTACGGGAGAACGCGCAACCTGGTCGTTGCCGCAACAGGCGTAGGAAAAACGGTCATCTCTGCTTTCGACTTTCAGCGCTTCTATAAGCAGTACCCTAAAGCAAAATTCTTATTTATCGCCCATAGGGAAGAAATTTTAAAGCAAAGCCTGAAAACGTACAGAACGATTTTACGAAACCAGAACTTCGGGGAATTGTTAGTTGGTTCGCATATTCCCCGCTCACTGGATCATCTTTTTATGAGTATCCAAAGCTGGAACAGTAAAAATATTGCAGGCTCCACTACGCCGGATTTTTATGATTTTATTGTGGTGGATGAATTTCATCATGCAAGTGCGAACACTTATACAAAGCTCCTAAACCACTACCATCCTAAAGTCTTACTTGGACTTACCGCGACGCCAGAGCGTATGGATGGTCAAAATGTACTGACTTATTTTGATGATCAAATCGCCTCTGAAATGCGGCTGCCTGAAGCAATCGACCGGAAGCTGTTAAGTCCATTTCATTATTTTGCTGTTACTGATTCTGTCGATTTATCTGCGCTGAAATGGTCTAAAAGAGGCTATGACCTAGAAGAGCTTGAAAATGTTTATACCGGAAATCGGCACAGAAGCGAGCTTATTGTCCGAAATGTAAAAAAATACGTTACCAATATACAAGTTGTAAAAGGATTAGGGTTTTGCGTCACTGTTCGACACGCCGAATACATGGCCAAATTTTTTAATGAAAAAGGGATTCCATCGATCGCTCTGCACGGCGGTTCAAATCGAGACGTAAGAGCTGCAGCAAAACAAAAGCTAGTGAATGGTGAAATCAACTTTATTTTCGTGGTGGATCTCTATAACGAGGGAATTGATATTCCAGAAATTGATACGATTTTATTTTTACGGCCTACTGAAAGCTTGACCGTATTCTTACAGCAGCTCGGACGAGGACTTCGTTTATATCCTGACAAAGAATGTTTAACAGCTCTTGATTTTATCGGACAGGCTCACAAGGATTATCCATTCGAAGAAAAGTTTAGAGCCTTAATTGGACAAACAAAGCACTCCATTCGAAAATATGTCGAAGAAGGATTTTTTCATACACCTAAAGGCAGTGAATTTATTCTTGAAAAACAGGCCAAAGAATATATTCTGCGAAATATAAAAACAGTTAAACATACAAAACAGTATCTACAGTCAAAAATGAAGCACTTCGAGGAAGATACAGGAAAATTATTAACATTGGATAACTTTCTAACTTATTATCAATTAACGCTTGATAATTTTTATGGAAGCAGTGGAGATCGTTTATTTGAACGAATGAAGGTTGATGCAGGGGCAGCTGAGGATTACACGGCACCATTAGAAAAACAGCTGATGAAGCGGATTCGAAAACTATTTCACATTGATTCTGCGGCGTTTATTCAATTTTTACTGCGTTATGTAGAAACTTTTGAAGCAAATAACCCTCAAGAAAAGAGAATGGTCTGGATGCTGTATTACTCTCTTTTCATCCATCACCCTTTAAAAGAAGGATTCGATTCCACTGAACAGGCACTAAAATCTATTTTTAGCACTTCAGCCTTGAAGAAAGAGGTTGTTCAATTATTGACGTTTCGTTTAGATCACTTGTCCTTTCTGGAACGTCCCCATGAGCTTCACCAGGACATACCTTTGCGCGTTCATGCTCATTACACGCTTGATCAAGCAATGGCAGCCTTCGGCTACTACAACGAAGAAAAAAGTCCAAAGCTCCAAGCTGGGGTAAAGTACTTTCCTGATATCGAAACGGACGTCTTTTTTGTTACATTAAATAAATCGGATAAAGACTTTTCTCCTTCTACCATGTACGAGGATTATGCGATTAACAGCGAACTGTTTCATTGGCAATCCCAAAATCAAACAAAAGCGGAGAGCAAAACCGGACAACGTTACATCAACCATAAGAAAACAGACAGCAAAATCGCCTTATTTGTTCGTGAATACCGGACAGGGGGCTCACCGTTTATTTTCTTGGGCACCGCAAGCTATGTTCGCCATGAAGGCAGCGAGCCCGTCAGTATCATTTGGAGGCTCCATGAACCAATGCCAGCGAAAATCGTGCCAAAAGCGAATAAAAATATTATTTAAACTCCATTTTAAAAGCCATTCGTTGCGAGAAATTTATTCAACGAATGGCATCATTTTTTCCAAGAATCTATCCTAAAGCTGCTGTTGCCTTTTTAGAAGGAAAGCTCATGGTTACAGTTGTTCCTTTTCCTTTGTTGCTAGTAAATTGAATGCTGCCATTGTAATGTTGTACGATGCTAAAAGAGATCATAAGACCTATTCCAGTCCCTTTATTTTTTAACGAATAAAAAGGGGTTCCGATAAATTTCATTTCTTCTTCTGTCATTCCGCTTCCTTCATCAATTACCTTTATTTCAATGCAGTTTTTTCTTTTCTTAGCAGTAACAACTAAAGAGCTTTCAATTGGAGATGCTTCAATAGCATTTTTTAATAAATTAATCATTAATTGCTTGAACTCTATTAAGTTGCAGGCAATGAATCGATCCTCTTCTACATCTAACTTAATCGTGATGCCTTGTATTAAAGCGTAAGATTGGATTAAATCTGCGACTTTAAGAAGAGCCGTTTTTACGTTCACTGTATCTATGTCCTTGTTATTAATCGGATTGGCGATAGACAGGAAATCTGAGATAACGGTCTCTGCAGCCTTCAATTCATCCATCATAAGGGAAAAATGATCCTTCATTTCTTTTTTTAATGATTGATCAACTTGATAGTATTGAATAAATCCTTTTACAACCGTAATCGGATTTCTAATTTCATGGGCAACCGCGGCTGCTAATTGTCCCGCTGTCTTCAAACGCTCTGCTTGCTGAATTTGCTCATAATACAATTGTTGTCTTTTAATTCGTAAATCAGACAGATAAAAAACAAGAAACAATAGCGCCTGACTGCCAAGAAAGTTAATTATATTGCCAATTAGATCCATGTATAAATGCGGATACAATGCTCCCTTATCAACATAGTAAATATAACTAAACGCAACGGTGAGAAATAATCCATTTAATAGCAGCGAGAAGTAAAATAGCATGGGCTGAAAAAATAAGATAGAAGCTGCTGGCATTAAGCATAGCAATATTAGTGTAGATGAGGTTTCTGGATATAAAATGAAAATTGTATGAAAATACACCGTTCCCACCAGAATGATTAAGCTTCTCATAAACATTGTTTCTTTCTTTGGATAGCTCAATAATAATAAAGACAGTAACAGAACGAGCAGAGAATGAAGATAAAAACCCCACCCCACTTCACTCGAACTCATATACACAACGATCAGCCCTGACAGCATTAACGATATAACCAGCATAATCGAGAGTCGATACAATTTAAAATTTATTAAACTGTTGAATTCCTTCATGTTTTACATCCTCTAAGCTTAGATTAGGGTTTTCATATAGTCATAGGAACAGCAAAAAGAGAATTAACTTAGTACTAACATTATTATGTATCAGCTTTTACTTATATGAAAGGGTTAAGTTTGTTTTTTTGATAAATCATGTAACAATTGGAACTAATATCTTTTATTAATGCATAAAACAGTTACATACCTCCCATTTTAAAAGTATAACCCCCTCCTTTTTTCATGTTAAGAATCCAAATAACTAGTTAGTGCGGTTTATTTGTAAGAATATTTAGATAAATAACTTGATTAACCTTTCCTGTTTTCTTACCATATAAATAGATGATGTTATCTTAAGGAGGGGCATGATGCAAAAGTGGTGTAGAAATTGTTTAGCGATCTTATTTAGTGTTTTGTTAGTTATAGGCAGCTTTCCTTTAAACGGACAAGCTAAAAAATCAAGCAGTGTTTATGACAAATATAGTCAGGTAGATACAGCCGAAGGAGGCATGGTCGTAACCGCTCACCCGCTTGCTTCTGAAATCGGAGCGGATGTGCTGAAAAAGGGAGGAAATGCGATTGATGCAGCTGTTGCCATCCAATTTGCTCTAACCGTTGTTGAACCGATGATGTCAGGAATCGGCGGTGGCGGATTTATGATGGTGTACGATGGAAAAACGAAAGAAACCACCATCATCAACAGCCGTGAACGTGCTCCTGCAGGCGCAGAGCCGGGTATGTTTCTTGATGAAAATGGACAAGCGATCCCGTTTGCCGTGCGTTCCACTGGCGGAACAGCAGTAGGCGTACCCGGCACATTAAAAGGCCTTGAAACTGCTCTTGAAATGTGGGGAACGCGTCCAATGCAGCAATTAATTGGTCCTTCCGTCAAGCTTGCGGAAAAAGGCTTTCCAATTGATTCTGTTTTAGCGTCTGCCATTGCCGACAATGAGGCAAAACTAGCGCGAACGTCGGCTCAGGATGTCTTTTTGCCAAAAGGTGAACCACTCGAAGAAGGGGATAAGCTTGTTCAAAAGGATCTAGCAAAAACCTTTAAATTAATCCGCTCAAAAGGTACAGATGCATTTTATGAAGGAATCATCGCTGATGCACTTGCCGATACCGTGCAGGATTTCGGCGGCTCAATGACAGCAAGGGATTTAGAAAACTATGAGGTAACAATAGACGAGCCCATTTGGGGAGAATATCAGGGCTACCAAATTGCCAGCATGCCTCCTCCAAGCTCAGGCGGCGTCTTCCTGCTGCAAATGCTCGGGATTCTTGATGACTTTAATCTTTCTCAATATGATGTTCGTTCATGGGAAAAGTATCATTTACTTGCCGAAACGATGCATCTTGCCTATGCAGACCGGGCAGTTTATGCAGGTGATCCTGAATTCGTAAACGTTCCATTAAACGGCTTGCTTCATCCGGATTATATCGCTGAGCGCCAGCAGCTGATCAGCCTGGATAAAGTCAATCAATCACCTTCAGCCGGCGACCCGTGGAAATATGAAGAAGCTGAAGCTAATTACAGCAAGAGCGAGCAGCCGGACGATCGCGAAATCGGGGAAACCACCCACTTCACCGTCGCGGATAAATGGGGCAATGTCGTCTCCTACACAACAACCATTGAACAAGTCTTTGGAACAGGCATTATGGTTCCTGGATACGGATTTATGTTAAACAACGAATTAACCGACTTTGATGCCGTACCTGGCGGAGCCAACGAGGTACAGCCAAACAAGCGTCCTCTCAGCAGCATGACGCCAACCATTGTATTTGAAGATGGGAAGCCAGTCTTAACAGTTGGTTCTCCTGGAGGTCCAACCATCATTACATCAGTACTTCAAACTATTCTCCATACGATTGAGTATGATATGGACCTGAAGGCTGCAGTGGAGGAACCGAGAATCTATACGAATAATCTTAACTCGTACCGCTATGAAGAAGACATTTCTGCGGATATCCTCACTCACTTAAATCAAATGGGACATCGCTTTGGAGCAGAACCTACAACGATTGGAAACGTACAAAGCATTCTGATCGATCATGCAAAAGACACCTATATGGGTGTTGCAGACTCAAGCAGAAATGGAGCAGCGATTGGCGTTGATTTGAAAGGGAAAAACAAGGGTAAAAGATAAATCCAGTCACAGTCTTCTAGACTAATCCAGAAGACTGTGTTTTTTATTTTTACTTACGTCCATACCTTTTTGATTTTACTCCCCTTCAGGAACCATGCCTCAATCAAAATTCTATTCACGTATACATTCATAAAACAACTATTCTCCCATTTGAAATATTTCCCTCAAATAACTATCGTACACTTCTCAACACGATAGTTATTTGAGGTTTTTATTTTAAAAATTCATTATTTATCCATTTTATTAAATATATTCTTATTCACAGCAATCACTATCATAATACCTAAAAAATATACAATAAATACTTTTTGACAATTTAATACTTTTTGTTATTATATTAAAATAACAAAGGAGGTAGAACTATGTCAGATTTAAGTAAACAGAAAATTGTGGCAAGCGTACCTCAAAAAGGCTTCTTAGGACATCCTAAAGGATTATTTACTCTATTTTTCACAGAGTTCTGGGAACGCTTCTCCTATTATGGTATGAGAGCCATTCTTGTTTTCTATATGTATTATGAGGTGTCAAAAGGCGGATTGGGCATCCCTGAAAATACTGCTCTTGCCATTATGTCGATCTATGGGTCGTTAGTGTATATGTCCGGAATTATTGGCGGCTGGTTAGCCGACAGAATTTTCGGTACGTCAAAAGCAGTATTTTACGGTGGGATTTTGATTATGCTCGGACACATTGTGTTAGCAATACCAGGAAGCATCGCCCTGTTCTTCGTTTCCATGGTGCTGATTGTTCTCGGTACAGGGTTGCTTAAGCCTAACGTATCCAGCATTGTCGGTGATATGTACAGCGAAGAAGATAATCGCCGTGATGCAGGATTCAGCATCTTCTATATGGGGATTAATCTTGGCGGATTCCTTTCACCATTAGTGGTGGGAACAGTAGGAATGAAAAATTTCCACTTAGGCTTTGGACTTGCGGCAATCGGTATGTTTTTTGGGTTGGTCGCCTTTATGTTTACAAAGAAAAAGAATCTTGGCCTGGCTGGGACGTATGTACCAAACCCGCTGTCCCCGGGTGAAAAGAAAAAAGTTTTTACGATTATTGGTTTGAGTGCAGCTGTAATAGCTGGCTTGATTGCCATTGCGATTCCAACAGGTCTGCTTACGTTTAGCTCCTTTATCGCACTTGTAGGGATTTTAGGAGTTTTGCTGCCGACATTATATTTCGTTGTCATGTATCGCAGCCCGAAAACGACGGCAGTCGAGCGGTCACGTATTATTGCGTATATCCCCCTGTTTATCGCTTCTGTGATGTTCTGGGCGATTCAAGAGCAAGGCTCAACCATTCTTGCCAGCTATGCAGATAAACGTACGGATCTGGACTTTGCAGGAATTCATATATCTCCTGCCTGGTTCCAATCGTTAAACCCGTTATTTATAATCCTTTTAGCACCGCTTTTTGCTTGGTTTTGGGTTAAACTCGGGGAGCGCCAGCCATCGATACCTAAGAAATTCTCATTCGGGTTATTGTTTGCCGGCTTATCATTTATCGTCATTCTTTTACCCGCTTACTTGGGCGGCAGCGATTCATTGGTAAACCCGCTATGGCTCGTGCTTAGCTATTTCATTGTTGTACTCGGGGAACTATGCTTGTCACCGGTCGGTCTTTCCGCCACAACAAAACTAGCACCTGCTGCCTTTTCAGCACAAACGATGAGTCTGTGGTTCTTATCAAACGCTGCTGCACAGGCCCTTAACGCACAAATTGTTAAATTCTACACGCCAGAAACTGAAATGGTGTACTTTGGGATAATTGGAGGAGCAGCTATAGTACTTAGTATTCTTCTCTTCTTGCTGGCACCTATCATTCAACGGTTAATGCAAAATGTAAAATAAAGAACATTAATACCCTCTGACATCATGTCAGAGGGTTTTTTCAGCTATAGTAATGCATCCGCTTCTACAATCTCTACTGTTAAATAATCTTTCGTGGATAAATCAATTTCGTACGGTTTCACGTCTTGATTTCCTTCATCCTTAATCACCCTGATCACGGGACGTCCAACGGAATGATAATTATATTTTGATACAATTCCGCTTCTTCCATCATTTAATACCACCGTCAAACCTTGAGGGTAGATCGCAACCCCCTCTTTAAACAAGTCCACCTGTTTCCTGTCAAATAACGTTCCGCTCCCTGCATAAAGCAGTTCAATTCCTTTATGCGGCAGCATTGAAGGTCGATACGCTCGCGGGCTTGTCACCGCGTCAAATACATCTGCAACGCTTAGTATTTTTGCGTATCGATGAATTTCATTTTCCTTTAATCCCCTTGGATAACCTGAGCCGTCCATTCGTTCATGGTGCTGAAGTGCACAATGAGCAACCGGCAAAGGAATTTCATGAATCTTTCTAAGCATTTCAAATCCCAGCTCACAGTGGGACTGCACCTGCTCATATTCTTCATCTGTCAGCTTACCGGGCTTATTTAATATTTCCAGCGGGACAAACACCGTGCCCAGATCATGCAGCATCGCACCCATACCGATATCTTCAATCGTCTTCAACGGCAAACCATTCTCTATTGCCAGCTGACAAGCATAAATCGATACATTGAGTGAATGTGTGTATACATAATTCTCGTGAATTTTTGTCGTGGCCAATAAATTTAATGCCTGATGATTACCATTTAGTGAATGTAAAATATCCTTAAATATTTTTTGAAAGCTGCGTATCGCCCTTTCAGATTTCATCATCGTTTGTAAATTTTTATTTGAAGCAAGCTCAGCAATCTGGTAAAAACCTTCCGTGATGGTATTTTCCGCTTCGAATCGAAGCTCGGGAGGAATCGCTTCTATTATTTCAATTCCCTCAGAAATTTCATCTTCTATGTAAATAGTTGACACGTGGTATTTTCCTAATCGCTTAATTAGCCGAGCACTCAGCTCAGTCCCTTGAACTAACAAAACCTTTCCTTTTTCATTGTAAATCGATTTACCTAGTTTCATCCCCGGTTGACACCGGCTCAGCGTAATTAATCGCAATGCCTTTCTCCTTTTCTGCCAGTCTTATTTTATTTACTAGTTATGTGATTTTTCTCACATGTTGCACACTGATGTTTGTTAGGTAAATGATACTACAATATATATAAACTTTCTATTATATATAGTAAAAAAAACCCCTTCAACACTATGGGAGTTCATGCTGATTGAATTAATATTTAGATAAAAAAGATAGAAAAGTCCTTTGAACGAGTTTCTTATGTCTACATACTCCTTTTTATAAAAATATGTCCCTACATGAAAAATAGCCCTTCACTGCGCTAATATGAAAGCGTTAGTGAAGGACCGATATGTTTATATTATTTTATTTAGAATCTCTATTTCGAAGATCTAACAACTGCATACGTTCATTGAAAAGTGTTGGATACGACAAGAAGCCGAGCATGACGCTCGTGACAACCGCTGTTGTTAAGAGCAGGAATATGATAAGCAGCTGAAATAGGACAGCTTGAATAGGGTCTGCTCCAGCAATGATTTGTCCACTCATCATCCCCGGGAGCTGAACAAGACCAATTGTTTTTTGACTTTCGATTGTCGGAATAGTGCTGGCCTGTATGGAGGTGATGAGCTGTTTATGAATCGCCTGCTTTGGAGTACCGCCAAGTGACAAAATGAGCTCAGCTTCGTCTTGATGGTTCTCGATTTCAGCTGTAAAACGGTTAAGGAACAAAATAGCCAGGACCATTGAATTCCCAATGACCATTCCACTGATTGGAATAATGTATTGCGCAGTTGCCGGAGTAATATTCAATCCAAGTAAAATCCCTTGCGTCAGAATTTCTATAAAAATGAATGTCCCGACCAATTTCCACGTGATTCCCTTAATCGCGGCACCCTTTTTCCGAGCATTTTGCGTAGCTGCCCCAATCATAAGAATAAGCATCAAGAGGATATAGATCATGTTTTCTGAATCAAAGACGAATTGAAGAATAAATCCTACCGCAAGCAATTGAACGATTGATCGAATGGTTGCAATTACGGTATCTTTTTCAAGACCAAGTTTAAGTGTTTTCGATAAAATAAGCGGAATGATTACAAAGATTAATGTGATGGATAACGTAAGAAAACTCATTCAACCTGCCCCTTTACAAACCGCTGGACGCGTTCTTTTTTTGAATGCTCAAGTATTGAGCTTTCTCCTGCTTCAATCAATTCCCCATCCATCATGACCCATGTATAGTCTCCAACGTTGAATGCCTGCTGCAAATTATGGGTAATCCAAATCATCGTGGTACCATATTTCTGATTAATTCTTACAATAAGATCTTCAATGTCCTGCTGAGAAACACGGTCCAGCGCTGAAGTGATTTCATCTAACAATAAAATTTCAGGACGATTCACAAGGGTACGCGCAATGGACACCTTTTGGCGCTGGCCGCCTGATAAATCTCTGGTATCACGCTCTAAAAATGACTCATCCAAACCAACCACCTTTACAAGCTCTTCCGCTGTTTCCACCGGCAGTTCTTTTCCTTGAAGCTCAAGTGGAAGCGCCAGGTTTTTCATCACAGTGCCGCCGATCATCGTTGCGTTTTGCAGTGCCATTCCAACCATTCTGCGAAGCTCGACAGGATCGTAGCTTTCGATTTTTTTATCCCCTATGTAAATGTCTCCTGAGGTCGGAGAGGTAAGACTGTTGCACAGCTTAAACAACGATGTCTTTCCCGCTCCGGAAGGACCTACAAGCGTTGTAATCCTGCCTTTTGGAAACCATCCGGTTATATTTTTCAGTATTTGATGGCCATCATTGGCATAGCTCACCTTATTGAACCTAACCGCTGCTTGATCATTTACAGACATGCCGTTCACTTCCTTAATTATAATAAATGAATTTTATTTATAATTATTATTATGTAGTAATTATAATCATCAAGATACAATAGTGCAAATATATGATCTCTTTATTCTTTCTCTAATAATTATAAAAATAAACGAAAAACGCCCGACCCTACTGCTAGTTCCTCTGGGGTCAGACGTTTAGTTGTCGCTTTTCAATTAAGCTCTTCGCACGGGGGATTGATTAAATTTTCCAATAAGGCTAAAGATGATCACTAAGATAAACATCATCAATACGGTTAAATACCAGGGAAACGCTGTAATCGCTTCGCCAAAAGCGGTATATATGACCGCTGGCAGAATAAGACCTAATAAGGAATAATACATATATTCCTTGAATGACTTTGCCGATTCCATTAAATAAAGAGAAAGCAAATGAAAATGAACGAATGGCATGATACGTAAAATCATTACCTGCCCTACAGTAAGCGTTTGGTTCTTAAATATTTTTTCCTTCAATTTTCCGACCTTTTCCCGAAACCTCGGAAACTTATTAACTAGCACGTAAGAAACAAAACTCATTAGGGATAGGCCAATAAAGGATAATAATGCCCCCTCAACAAAACCGAATAAAACACCTCCCGCAATACAGACAACAATCACTGGCAAAAAGAAAAGCGGTCGAAATAAATGCAATAGAATAAAGAGAAAAGGAGCCAGCCACCCTGCTGCTTCGATAAACGCCTTAAGGGACTGATCAAACTCATCCATACGATCCATCCTGTCTGAAAAAATATGGTTTTTCTTTAACGATAGGACATGTCAGAGATTATTGCAATAGGTCACTATCTTGCTGGATTAGGTTGTTATAAATAAATTTTTTCTTATGGACTTTATCGAAAATTAATTAATCCCCAAACCTAAAAATCAAAAATCTCTCATTCTCATTTTGATCATACAACTCGTGCACCTTTACTTCCTTTAAGAGTTTAAAGATACTGGCACTTTCGAGAAACTGAATATACTCAGTGGTAGGATAATATAGAATTAAGTCAACCGCTCTCTTATACTGCTCCACTGATTTTAAAATGTTATTTACAACCTTCATAAAAATTTGGACGGAAAAAGGATTAAAGAAATAAAAAATATTATCCGCAGGCTCAACCTCATACTCCTCTGCCAGCCCTCTTTCAAAGCGGATAAAGCCGCGTGTTTTTTTAACTTTTTGCATATAGCCCGCCTTGTTTTCAAGCGCATCCTGGTACAGCGGCCCACTCATTTCAACACCTGTCACCGATACATGAAAACGGTGATGGACATAAAACGGCAGCCTGCCCTTCCCGCAACCAAAATCGACGACTCCATCCGTCCTCTTTAATTCATATTCATTAAAAAGAGCATCTAATGCTTCATAGGGCGTTGCTTCATAACGATTATAATGAATCGATTGATTCAAGAGCTGCAGCGTCCCGGCAGTTTTTATACGAAGCAATCGGTCATAGTCTTGTTCATTCATGGAAATCCCTCTGTTTGTTTTTTGTACATTATCGCATAAGACGGATCAATGATGTAAAATCATGATTCTGTTTAAAAAGACTTTGTTCAGTTGATTTCCGCTCCAATCAACTATGTAAAAATATCAACCATGGACTTTAACAAAGCTGAAAAGAAAAGAGCACGGGCGTTAACCGTGCTCTTTTGACATCATGGCTTTATACCATGATTTTGCAAATATCATTCGTAAACTCTACTGGATCCTGGACTGGCAAGCCTTCAATGAGAAGCGCCTGGTTATACAGCAGGTTTGTATATAAATTCACTTTTTCTTTATCCGTTACAAACGCATTCATTAAGGCACTGAACACCTCATGATTAATGTTGATTTCCAAAATTTTGTCCGCTTTAATATTTTGGTTGTCCGGCATAGCGCTTAAGATTTTTTCCATTTCTATGGACACTTCACCGTCTGTTGCGAAGCATACAGGGTGAGATCTTAATCGTTTTGAGACTCGGACATCCTTCACTTTGCCTGCTAGAACGTTTTTCATGTGGTCAAACAGCTCTTTGTTTTCATTTTCTTCAGAAGCAGTACTGTCTTTATTTTCCTCTGCTTCGAAGCCCAGGTCGCCGCTTGATACGGATTTGAATTCTTTTTCTTTATAATTCATGAGCATTCGGATGGCAAACTCATCAATATCCTCAGTGAAATATAGAATTTCATAGCCTTTTTCTGCTACTACTTCCGTCTGTGGCAGCTTTTCAATTCTTTCATATGATTCACCAGAAGCATAATAAATATATTTTTGATCTTCCGGCATTCTCGTTACATATTCATCTAACGTAACCAGCTTCTTCTCTATGGATGAATAGAACATCAATAAATCCTGCAAAACATCCTTATTGCTTCCGAAATCACTGTAAACCCCATATTTTAACTGTCTGCCAAAGGATTTATAAAACACTTCATATTTCTCACGATCATCTCGCAACAAGCTTTGCAGCTCACTTTTAATTTTCTTGTTAATATTTTTCGCTATCAGCTTTAGCTGCTTGTCATGCTGTAAAATTTCTCGGGAAATATTCAGAGACAGATCTTCAGAATCCACCATTCCCTTTACAAAGCTGAAATAATCCGGAAGCAAATCAGCGCATTTTTCCATAATCAATACGCCATTTGAGTATAGCTCAAGTCCTTTTTCAAATTCCTTAGAATAATAATCAAAAGGAATATTTTCTGGCATGAATAAAATAGCATTATATCGTACAGCACCATCAACGCTAATATGGATATGCTTTAACGGCTTATCAAAACCATAGCGTTTTTCTGTATAGAAATTCTCATAATCCTCTTGCGATAGCTCATTTTTATTTTTTCGCCAAATCGGCACCATACTGTTAATTACTTGCTCTTCCTGAACATCCTCGTATTCATTTTCGCTGCCTTCTTTAAGCTTTCTAGATGTCACATCCATTTTAATTGGGTAACGAATGAAATCAGAGTATTTTTTAATGATCGATTTTAAGCGATACTCTTCCAAGTACTCATCATATTTCTCATCTTCTGTATTCTCTTTGATTTTTAGAATAATCGCAGTACCTACTGTATCCTTTTCTACTTCCTCAATTGTATAGCCATCTGCTCCTTCAGATCCCCATTTATAGGCAGTATCTTCACCTAACGCCTTGGAAATCACCGTAACCTCGTCAGCTACCATAAAAGCTGAATAAAAACCAACCCCGAATTGACCGATGATATCATGCCCATCCTTCGATTCATTTTCATTTTTAAACGCCAAAGAGCCGCTCTTCGCAATCGTTCCAAGATTCGCTTCAAGCTCTTCCTTCGTCATTCCAATCCCAGTATCTGAGATCGCAAGCGTACGATTTTCCTTATCCGCAGACACTTTTAAATAATATTGATCCTTTTCAAAGCTTAGGGATTCATCCGTCAATGCTTTGTAATAGATTTTATCAATCGCATCACTCGCATTTGAAATCAACTCTCTCAAAAAAATCTCTTTCTGAGAATAAATCGAGTTAATCATCATTTCCAACAGTCTTTTTGACTCCGCTTTAAACTGCTTTTTTGTCATGAATAGGTCTCCTTTCAGATTGAAAAGTGTAAGATGGATGATAGCGAGTTGGCACTCAAATATCGCGAGTGCTAAACACTATTTAATTATCATGAGGTGAGGCTTTTTGTCAACCTTATCTACTATGCAGAACCATCTCAAAAAATTATTTTTTGATCAAGCAATTCATGAGCAGCTTTATTTTTGGGATCTGGCAGCAGTATATTTTTTGCGCAGCCCTTTGGAGAATTTTCCGTTATATTGAATAAAATTCATTTAATTATTTGAAGAACGTCTTCATGAAAGATTCTATTTATACTCAATCCATCTATAACCTCATATACTGAAAAGCACTCTCTCTTTTAAAGGAGGCAGTTACATGTTCTTAAAGAAGTTTGTTGATGAATTGCCGATTCCTCCTGTCATAAAACCAAATGGCAAGCGGGAAGGCCTACCGTTCTATAACGTCACGATGGAGCAAATGAAACAAAAGATGCATCGCGATTTGCCTCCGACTACTGTATGGGGTTACAACGGAATGTATCCAGGTCCTGCCTTCGAAGCAAAGCAAAACGAGCCTAATCCTAATTGCCAACGTCCGGCCACGCTTTGTTATCATGATCACGCACTTGGCATCACTCGTTTAAATGTATATGCCGGGCTTGCCGGTTTCTATATTTTACGAATCATAAAGGCCAAGAAATCATTTAAACAAACAACACCAGCCCCTTTTACGAACGGAGAAGCCCCTTCTAAGGATCTCAGCCAAATTATGCAATTTCGCGTCAAATCTTGAATGGGATCTGCCTATTACAGAAACCCTTTATAACAGAACTATCGGGATTTGAGAGCTTTACAACACAACGCCAGACACACATCCCATCCACTTGCACCTCGTCACCTTTCAAATATTGAATCGTACACCATTTACCGGCAATCTAAATGGCACCGTCCTTAAAGCCGGTCCGCCAAAACCACCTGAACCAAGCGAGAGGAGCTGAAAGGATACCGTTCGAGCCAACCCTAAAGAAGTCACCCGCATCATCGCGCGCTTTGGTCCCTTCACAGGAATATACCCATGGCACTGCCATATTTTAGGACACGAAGACCATGAAATGATGAGACCGTATAAGTTTTAAGCAACCCTGGATTCGATCCGTGCAAGCCGATTGCGGGACAGTGTAGGGACGAGGCGTTTGAGCAGTGTTTTGATTGTCGGAAAGGGGGAAAAGGGAAAATAAGTTGTAAATTTATTTTATATAAAAAATACAGGAGGAAGAGGGGTTATTGAGGACCTCTTTTTCCTTTTTATTAGTTACAAAATAACAAAAAAGATAGCTTAGCATTGCGAATCTAAGCGTTTTCATTCAATTTATATAGTTATTTTCTATTATTTTTTTGAGTTAAATCCTACATAAACCGTAACAAAACGAAACCCCATACTAAGCCTTGACAAGATAAATAGTTTTATACAATAATTGATATTTAATTATAATAATTATTTTTAAATAGTATATTTGCCATCATCTATGGCATGCTATTTATATTTAATTACACACCTAGGAGGAAAATCAATTATGGCACTAATTGGAAAAGAAGTAAAACCATTCGCAGCAAAAGCTTTTCACAACGGTGAGTTTATCGATGTTTCTGAACAAAACCTTAAAGGTCAATGGAGTGTAGTTTGCTTCTATCCTGCGGACTTTACATTCGTATGCCCTACTGAATTAGAAGATCTGCAAAACGAATATGCAGCTTTGAAAGAACTTGGCGTTGAAGTATATTCTGTTTCAACTGATACGCATTTTACACACAAAGCATGGCACGATCATTCAGAAGCGATTGGCAAAATTAAATATGTTATGATCGGCGACCCTTCACAAAAGATTTCACGTAACTTCGACGTGCTAAACGAAGAAGAAGGTCTTGCTGAACGCGGTACATTTGTCATCGATCCAGACGGTATCATCCAAACTGTCGAAATTAATGCAGGCGGTATCGGCCGTGATGCAAGTACAATTCTTAACAAGATTAAAGCAGCACAGTATGTTCGCAACAATCCTGGCGAAGTTTGCCCAGCGAAATGGCAAGAAGGTTCTGAAACCCTTAAACCAAGCCTTGACCTTGTAGGGAAGATTTAAGGAGCACGACAAATGATACTAGATGCAGATATAAAAGCACAATTAGCCCAATACCTTCAAATGATGGAGGGCGAGATCCTGCTTAAAGTAAGCACAGGTTCCGATGACGTATCCCGCGACATGCTGGCTCTAGTGGATGAATTAGCCACCATGTCACCTAAAATTAAGGTAGAAAATGCACAATTGCAGAGAACGCCAAGCTTTAGCGTGAATCGTATCGGTGAAGATACCGGCGTAGTTTTTGCTGGTATCCCTCTCGGACACGAATTCACATCGTTAGTTTTGGCACTATTGCAAGTAAGCGGCAGAGCTCCAAAAGTTGATCAAAGTGTACTTGATCAAGTGAAAAGCATTAAGGGCGAATACCACTTTGAATCCTATATCAGCCTAAGCTGCCATAACTGCCCTGATGTTGTACAGGCTCTGAACGTAATGAGTATTTTCAATCCTGGCATTACACATACCATGATTGACGGTGCAGCTTTTAAAGAAGAAGTTGAAAGCAAAGAAATCATGGCTGTGCCAACCGTTTTTCTGAATGGTGAATCTTTCGGCAGCGGCCGTATGACGCTTGAAGAAATTCTGGCGAAGCTTGGAACAGGCCCAGATGCATCAGAGCTTTCTGATAAGGATCCATATGATGTTCTTGTTGTTGGCGGCGGACCAGCTGGCGCAAGTGCAGCTGTCTATGCAGCACGTAAAGGCATTCGTACAGGTCTTGTTGCTGAACGCTTCGGCGGACAGATCATGGACACGATGGGTATTGAAAACTTTATCAGTGTGAAATACACGGAAGGTCCTAAGCTTGCCGCAAGCCTTGAAGAACATGTCAAAGAGTATGACATTGATGTAATGAATCTACAGCGTGCCAAGCGTCTAGAAAAGAAAGACCTTATCGAACTTGAACTCGAAAACGGAGCGGTTCTAAAAAGTAAAACCGTCATCCTATCAACAGGTGCCCGCTGGCGCAACGTTGGCGTGCCTGGTGAAGCAGAGTTTAAAAACAAAGGGGTAGCATACTGCCCTCACTGTGACGGTCCATTATTTGCAGGAAAACATGTTGCCGTTATCGGCGGCGGTAATTCCGGTATTGAAGCAGCAATTGATCTGGCAGGTATTGTGAAACATGTCACAGTTCTTGAATTCATGCCAGAACTGAAAGCTGATACAGTACTTCAGGAACGCCTTTACAGCCTACCGAACGTAACAGTCCTAAAGAACGTCCAAACAAAAGAAATCACCGGTACAGACAAAGTGAATGGTATTTCGTACATTGACCGTGAAACGGAAGAAGTTCATCACATTGAATTGCAGGGTGTATTCGTTCAAATCGGCCTAGTACCTAACACCGACTGGTTAGGTGACACGATTGAACGTACCCGCATGGGTGAAATTATCGTCGACAAACAAGGCGCAACAAACATCCCTGGCGTATTTGCTGCAGGCGACTGCACAGACAGCGCCTATAAACAAATCATTATTTCGATGGGATCAGGTGCAACCGCAGCTTTAGGTGCATTTGATCATTTGATTCGGAATTGATGGGAGAAAGTTAAAAGCCTGAAGGTTAGTTTTATTGGCCTTCAGGCTTTTATTTTTTAGGGGATGAGTAGTTTTAAATTATATGGGTTGATACTTATGCAGCTTCATGCCTATGGTGCTTTATTTATATTTTTAAATCTAAGATGAAGCAGGCTTTTCAATTTGAGTTAAGTCTTTATTACAGGACAGTTGCGAGAATATATACAATTTTAACTGACAAAAAAGGCAGCTCCCTGATGAGGGACAGCTACCTTCTTTTAAGATTATTATGAAAAGGTAAAGCAGGGAATTCATCAATTCTCATACGAAGTAAACTATATGGTTTTTCCCGCATGTCTCTTCCATAATGAAATCTCGCCTGCCGATGTAATTGATTCACAATGACATATAAGTATTGATCGGGGCCAATCGAAAAAGTATCCGGCCATAAAATTCTCGGGTCATGTGCGATGGTTTCCATTGAACCATTTGGCAATATCTTCCTAATGCTATTGTTTTCATAGTCTCCCGCATAAACGGTTCCTTTTACGCCGGTGATCATTCCATCAGACGCACCTTTTTCCCCCCAATACTGGACATATTGGGATAAATTCATGTCCTGTATCCTTCTGTCTCTTAGGGCTTCTGTTGAGATCGAGAACAGCTGACGGCTGGTTAGCGGAGCATAAAATAAAACCTTTCCATCAGGAGAAATCGCTAAACTATCGGAAGCCAATCTAAATGGGGAAGTCGATCCGTCCGGGTTTCGATTCATCAAAATTTCACCTTCTACTTTCGGTAAAAAATAGGGATCAGGTGAAGTTGATATTGCCCCATTTAACCTTCTAAACGCGTTCCCATTTTCTAAATCTACGACGATAATAGCCCCTGGCCCTCTGGAGGAAGAATCCGTTATATATGCATAGCCTGCTCTTCCAACCCGAAAATCCAAACGGACATCATTCAGATAAGTTGTTGGCAAGACCACATCTTCTGTAAAGGTATATACTCTCCTTATTTTATTCGTGCTTAAATCAACAGCAACTAATTTTGCTCCCCCTTGAATAGGTTCAGAAAAATTTGGCGCCCCTGTATCTAGTACCCAAAGTGTTCCTCTTCCATCAGCAACGATACTTTGGACACTGACGAAAGACATCGTAACATTATCAACATTAACCAAATTGGTTTCTAAGCTGGGATAAGGCTGCAATTCACCCTCAACAATTTCCGTCACAGTAAATTGAACGTCGTCTCCCCATTTCGGAAAGCAAACAAAAATACGACCGGTTTCGGAAACGCTGACACCTGTAGGCATAGCCCCATAAAAAGCATGCACCAGTTCAAACTGCCCAAAATATTTTTCCATAGGTAACATAGGTTGCATGATATCCTCCTCATCAAATCCGAACGGATATCACATATATATGATGAAAATTCTTTGTAGTGCCTGGTTCTTGATAAATTTTTCTATCGTGATGGATGCTGTGGGTTTCAACTTCCCATTATTAAAAATGCTGGTTTTGATGAATTAATAAAATTATGTAATTGATTCAGTTAATTCTTTAATTAACATTCCTGGGGCTATACCGAGAATATGAATTGTTGTTCTGAGATCAGGGACCTTTTTTCTATCTCCATAATCTGTTAAAAAGAAATAAAATGGGTATACAATCATAAATAAACAAGCACCCGGAACCAACAGCAGGCTTTTGTTAATTTCATTCTAGCGTTAAGACAATCTTTACAGATAAAGGTCGTAAATCGAACGAAAAAAAAGCAGTAAAATAGCTACCGTTTCTTCATTTAATTGTTTCATTTTTTGGAAGAGGACAATTTCCACAATAAGGATGATCATCTCCGAATTTCACTTGGTAATACCTGCAACAAGTCGTTCGAACTGGAATACACGTCCACTCCTCCAAATGATGTAAATAAATAGATAAGGGATTATCCTCTCCTCCAACCCACGATGCTTTTGCTACTGTTAACTCTTTCAATTGTTGTTGTAACTCATCTGAAGAAGAGACAGAGGATTTTTTACGAAAGACCGACTGCAAACGTACAGCAATGTTTTCCCAAAGAATTTTCTGCGGTATTCTCCATTCACTTGAAATTTTTTCAACTAAGGGTGTCAAATGATCTGCAAAAACACGTGTTTTCCAGTCACCTTGAAGCAATACACTCTGAGAATCATCAATTAATAAGGTAAACGTCTCCGGCTCAAACTCAGCCGTTGTAAACCAGTCTACTCTTTGTCTTTGAAGACCATAATAATCAAGTGAAGAAGCGGCGGTGAGGACCGCATAGCGTTTAAGAAATAAGGAACCTGCTGTGCCTAAAGAGTCAGTTCCGATTCGATAGGCATATTGGTGCAGAACGGACGTTAATACATTCGTATCAAGCAGCTGAGGTAAAGGAATTCCACTGCGTCCATTATTGATCTCCACCCGATAATTTTCTAGGTTCATATCCTTTTTTCTCCCTCTCCCCTTTTGAATCACATCATTTCATCTCCTCTTAGCGATTGCGATTTTGGAATAACAAATACAAGAAAAACGGAGCACCAATTGCTGCCGTAAACACACCTGCAGGAATATCAAGCGGTAAGAAAAGTGTCCGGGCAATTAAATCAGCAAGCAAGACTAAGAAAGCACCGATCAATGCCGTGACGATAGACAACCCCTGAAATGAACGACCAGCTAAGCGTCTTGCAATATGAGGCGCCATCAGTCCTACGAATTCAATTCCCCCTGCATAGGCAGCAGCCGTCCCAGCGAGTATGACACTACACATTAAAAAGATAAAACGCTCTACTTGCAAGCGTACACCCATACTAATGGATACCTCATCTCCGAGCTCTGTGATGTTTAAGCTTCTTCCTAAAATCACTAAGATGGGCAGGGGTATCAACAGCCATACGACCATTGATGTAACATCTCCCCAGCTGGCTCCATAAATACTTCCTGTCAGCCAGATATAGGATTTGGTGGTGATAGCCGTCTCACTCATGACGAGCATAAACGTGACACCCGCTTTCATAACGGCTGAAATCCCAATTCCTATTAACACGAGTCGAATGGGCGTGACACCCTTATTCCATGAAATTAAATAAATGAGCAATGCAGCCATCAAGCCTCCTCCAATGGCTGCGAAAGGAAGAAATTGAAGACTAACCACACCTGTACCAAATACCAAGAACGTCACAGCACCTAACGAAGCACCACTGGATATCCCAATGATGTCTGGGGAAGCAAGTGAATTCCGGACTAAGCTTTGCAAAATGAGACCGGCAACACCTAAAGCAGCACCTACTAAAATCGCAAGCAATGCTCGTGGTAAGCGTAATGTCTCCACTACAAATGCGTGCTTGTCGATTTGTCCTGTTAATTGCTGAAATACTTCATGGATTGGAATCCACGTACTGCCGGCAGAGAGACTGACGAGGAACACCCCACCTAAAACCAAAATCCAGCTGAGCAACACAACTAACCAGCGACGGGAGAACTGGAACGAAATCTTTTCCTGAAACAAACGGAACGTCCAGTATTTCATTTAGCAGCCACCCCTTTTCTTGCCAGATAGATAAAGAATGGTCCCCCAATAAATGCTGTCATTACACCAATAGGCACTTCTTGTGGGAAAATTATAAATCTGGCGACGATGTCTGCAGCTAATAAAAGAGCTGCACCAAGAAGAGCACTATAGGGAATCATCCAGCGATAATCATTTCCAACAAGCCCTTTTGCCATATGAGGAACAATTAAACCGATGAAGCCAACCGATCCTACGACGGCCACAGATCCTCCTGCTAAAATAATGATCAGAACACCCATGAGAACTTTAATAATACCGGTGCGTTGTCCTAAACCCTTTGCGACGTCATCTCCAGATGAAAAAATCCCGATAGCTCGTCCCATAAATAAACTCACGATTAATGCACCAAGAAGAAATGGCAAAACAGATACGAGCATTTCCATATCTCTCCCTGCTACAGAACCCGCAATCCAAAACAAGACTGTTTGAATAGATTGTTCATCGACAACCAATAACCCTTGTGTAAACGAGGTAAATAATGCGGATAAGGCAACCCCTGATAAAATGACTTTAATTGGGGTTAACCCATCTCTCCCAATGCTTCCCAAAAAGAACACAACTGCTCCAGCAATGCCCGCACCTAAGAAAGCGAACCACATATACTGGGTCAGCGAGGAAACCTCCAGCCACGTAATAGCCAGTACAATGAAGAAAATTGCGCCAGAATTTATCCCAAGTAAATCTGGAGCCGCCAATGGATTTCGAGTAAGTGCCTGGACAAACACTCCTGCAATGGCCAAATTCATACCAATAACAAGCGCAATAACCGCCCTTGTTAATCGTGATGTTCCAATAATTAAGTGATTTGTATCTGCTGGATCATATCGGGTGATCGCTTCCCATGTTGTTGAAAATGGAATGGTGGTCTGTCCAAACGCGAGGCTGCCGAAAAAAAGAACAATCACTAAACCAAGAAGTCCGACAAGGCCGGCAGTTTTAGAAAATACGGAATATAACATAACATCCCCTCTTCTTTCATAGGAAAAAAAGGGGAATGTGATGCATTCCCCTTTTTCCATTACTGTTCAATTTCAAAATGCTCATAGATATCATCGAGCATCATGTGTGCTGCCTGCAGACCTCCAGCCATATTCCAGGCCACTTCATCTACCTTGTATACTTGATTGTTTCTCGCAGCATCTAAGTTTTGATACAACGGATGTGCTGACCATTCCTCAAACGTTTTCTGAACAGCTGGTGTATCCTCCATGAATTGGAAAAAAATATCTGCATTCATTTGTGGAATGCTTTCTTTATCGGTTAATTTTACAATTTCTAGATCATCACCCTGCAAATCTTTTGGTGCTTCAAATCCTAACTCTGTCAAAATTGATCCTGCAAAGCCTGTTACATAAATACGTGCATGATCTTCACGATAATTGAGAACCGCTGCGCTCATCGGCCAGTTTTCAACTGAGGACACTTTTTCTTGGAAGTCACCCACTCGTGTTTCCCAGTCCGCAAGCAGGCTGTCTGCTTTTTCTTTTTCATCAAGCGCTTCTCCAATCAAGGCTGTTGTTTCTTTGAAATCATAGATCGTTTCATTCACAATCGTTGGTGCAATTTGAGAAAGTTGTTCGTATATTTCTTCATGGCGAATTTGAGAAGCGATAATCAAATCTGGCTCCAATGCCGAAATTTCTTCTAAGTTTGGTTGTGTTTCTTGTCCAACGAATGCTGCATCGGATAAATCTTCTTTTATGTAATCATACATTGGAGCTTGAACCCAGGACTCCACCACGCCAACAGGTGTTACACCAAATTCTAGAATCGTGTCAGTAGCCCCCTGATAAAGCGTCACCACACGTTGCGGCTTTCCTTCTATAGTAGTTGTACCCAATGCGTGTGTTACTTCACGAGTTGTTGTTTCTTCTGATGCTCCACCTGCATCGCCATTCGAAGAAGCTTCTTCATTCGCCTCTTCACCGCAAGCCGCAAGCACAAACAAAGCAGATAATAGAACGAATAAGAAAACCGTTAATCTGTTTTTCATTTTTGTACGCCCCTTTTAATTGATAATGATTTTCATTCACAATTAAAAGTTTAGTATATTTTAGAAATCAAAGCAATACCTAAATGATAATTATTTTCAGTTGTACTCTGTCAAACTACGGGAAGGTGGATCATAGGATGGAATTTCCGCATAAAAAGACGAGAGTGTGAAGCTCTCGTCTTTTGTATACAGTTGAAAACCGATTTAGTAAAAGTGCAGCGGCTGAGATCCCAGAGCTGATGCTATATCCCCCTCCAAAATAGGAAGGGTACCTATGGAAAAGGTTTTATCGCGGCATTCGACCAGAGCGGCGGCAGGACAATACACTTAGTACTAATTTCGTTAGCTTTAAGTACAAAGTATTTTTTCTGGAAAGGCAGGGGGTTTTTTGAAAGAGTATTACCCAAGCGAGAAATCATAGAATGAATTCTATTAAAGGGTTTCAGAAATTTCTTTCCTTTTCACATCACAGACTTCGCATTTTTTATTAGTGTAAGGATTAACATAACCTAAATTACAAGCAATTGTAGTGAAAAATGTATTTGGCAATTAAAATTTTAGTGCTAACGTTTATTCAATTTTTCGGCCACTTGTTTCTGCGTTGTTTGGCTAAAAACACGAGCCAAAAAGAGATCGTGTCCTAAATCCCCGTGCATCTTCGATATTGTCTTCTTCATCACTGATACACAAGTCCATGTCGTCCGTCCATCTCTCTTCAGCATCTGAATATTCATTCTTCCCGTGGAGCAGATCGAGGTATTCGTCAATAGAACCCAGTATATATTGTACCTGACCCAGGGAACCCCATTCACTAGACGACTCGTTCCCTTGCACTTTTCATTTGAAGCCAGTAAAGTATATATTGATTGAAGTCCAGTCTAACTGGTAGTCAATCAAAAAGAAGCAATTTCATTTTTTAACTTCGGGAACATGTTTCCCTTTAAGGAAAGGGTTCAGATATATTATGAAAGATAATTTTTGGCAAGAGTTGCCTCGGCCGTTTTTTGTTCTGGCACCGATGGAAGCTGTGACGGATGTCGTATTTCGTCATGTCGTGAGTGAAGCAGCGAGACCTGACGTGTTTTTTACAGAGTTTACGAATTCGGAAAGCTACTGCCACCCAAGAGGAAAAGACAGCGTCAAGGGACGGCTGACATTCACGGAAGATGAACAGCCGATCGTCGCCCATATTTGGGGAGACAAGCCTGAATACTTCCGCCAAATGAGTATCGGCATGGCCAAAATGGGCTATCGTGGCGTAGATATCAACATGGGATGTCCTGTGCAGAACGTTGCAGCGAATGGAAAAGGCTCCGGTCTGATCCGCCGTCCGGATGTTGCAGCGGAAATCATCCAGGCAGCCAAAGCGGGAGGCTTACCCGTAAGCGTTAAGACCCGGCTCGGTTATACGGAAGTGGACGAATGGCACCACTGGCTGAGGCACATTCTTGAACAGGATATCGCCAATCTTTCCATCCACCTCCGTACGAAAAAAGAGATGAGTAATGTCGACGCACACTGGGAGCTGATTCCGGAGATCAAGAAGCTTCGTGACGAAGTGGCCCCTCATACACTTCTGACGATTAACGGTGATATTCCTGACCGTCAAAAAGGACTTGAGCTTGCAGAAAAATACGGCATAGACGGAGTGATGATCGGGCGCGGGATTTTCCATAATCCGTTCGCTTTTGAAAAAGAAAAGAAAGAGCATACCAGCGAAGAACTGCTCGATCTCCTTCGTCTGCAGCTTGACCTTCATGATAAGTACTCTGAAGAATTGGAGCCGCGTCCTTTCAAACCGCTTCGACGCTTTTTTAAAATTTACGTACGTGGATTCCGGGGAGCAAGTGAACTGAGGAATCGACTGATGGACACCGAATCCACCGATGATGTGCGTGCTCTGCTTGATGAGTTTATAGAGAAAGATGGCGTGAAGGAAGAGGAAGGGTTTTCGGTTTCTTAATGATTGGGTTTGAGAGAAAAGCTGATTGGGCTTTTCTCTTTTTTTAAAACATTTAACTTTAAAATATTCTCTTATTAATGCCCACTACAAAATCACTCGTTACTCATCCACAACCCCAATCAGCTTCTCAAATATCTCTTTCCACGAAATTATCCAAATCCACCGTCATAACCTCCATCGAGATATTCTCACTCCATTGATACTTTTCATTTACATCAGTAATATTTTTCGGGTAAATTAGAATTCCTCTGAGCTCCAGATCCTTTTCCTGATGCATTAAATAAGTAAATAGCTGATACATATTATGACTGTGAAAAGTAGATTTTCCGAAATACTCCTGAGATACATTCTTATAAAATTTGGCATCGATTATTATTTTTTCTTGCCCATTTTTATGGCTGAGTGACACGTCTGTTTTCATTTGCGGCAGAAAGGCATTGTTTCCATCCAGTCCCCACATGATGATTTCAGATGAGACCCGGTAGTCTTTTTGTTCAATCATGTAAAATTGAAATAAAAACCTTTCGAATATACCATTGCGTGTTCTTTCATCAAGTTCTGTCGTAAATAAGCTCCATTTCCCCTGCTTATGGGAAACCAACTTAAGTTCGAATAACATTCTTGCAAGGTGAATCATCCGCTTGTAGTGCATATTATGACTTTCAAAGTAAATTCTCGAGAATATCTGTTTTGTTAATGAAAGATCCCGTGTTTCATGAAGATAATCCAGCTGCATAAAGCTTCTTTTCCGGGTATCTTTCTTAACAAATTGATTGTAGTGTTACCTTCATTACCTGGTTAAGCAGTATATCAAATGAATATTCGTCTTTTTCACAATTGAGCAACGGTTTTTTACTGATGAGATAAGGAATAGACTCATTGATCATAATCCTTCCACCCAGCCGGTTGGTTACTTCCTGTTTTTCAATATAATTCTTCACAAATCCACGGCTGTGAAGGATCTCTGCTTCACGCAGGACATAATCTTCTAGAGTACTCCCTGATCTCTCTTCGATCCAAAACTTTCTCAAATTTTTTCCCAATCAAGTACAAGTGTTGATGCACTCTTCCATTTTAAACCCTTCATGATTTCCCTCTATTCCTTAGTAAATTTTTGCATGTCAAATCACTTATGATACGGTTCACCCCGATTAATCCGAAAAGCCCGATAAACCTGCTCCAATAACACCAGCTTCATCAACTGATGAGGAAATGTCATTTTTGAAAATGACAGCGCAAAATCACTTCTTTTGACTACTTCTTCACTCAATCCAAGCGATCCTCCGATAACAAACGCAATTTTACTTTTTCCATATGTAGCGAGCTGATCGAGATGGGCAGCAAGCTGCTCAGATGATAGTTGTTTCCCCTTGATTTCAAGGGTGATGACGTAGGTGTCCGGGCTGATTTTGGCGAGGATTCGTTCGCCTTCCTTTTGTTTGACGATGTCCATGTCCGCTTCGCTAAGGTTTTCAGGTGCTTTTTCGTCCGGGACTTCGATAAGGTCGATGTTGGCGTAGGCGCCGAGTCTTTTTGTGTATTCGTCAATGCCTAGTTTTAGGTATTTTTCTTTTAGCTTGCCGACGGTGATAATAGTGATTTTCATGATGGGTCCTCCGTATTTTTTCTATTTGTATTGTAGCATTTGCGGGATATGCACACATGATTTTTGTAAATCCGGTCAATAATGATGGGACAGGTAATAGTATGGTAGTGTGAGGCCAAATCTTTTCAAGTTCACTGTTACATAGTAATGGGGATGAGCGGTTTAAAGGAGGAATTCGTATGTTTACCTTTACATTAGGGGATACCACACCAGAATTTACTCTGCCTTGTGTTTCAGGCGAGCATTATTCATTTGATGCGGATCAGCGGAAGCGGAAGGGCTGGCGTCTTTTGGTTTTTTTCAGAGGAGCCTGGTGCCCGGAATGTGTTCATGAGCTGAGGGAAATTGAGGAGCATAAAGGTTTTTTTGAAGGGAATCATGTTCATATAACGGCGATTTCAACGGATAAATTGGAGAATTTAAAGGATATGGCCTATGAGCATACGCTGACATTTCCGATTTTATCGGATGAAGGGATGAGGGTGCTGAAGTCATATAGTGTATTGATTCATGGAGATGATGCTCCTTATTATGATCACGGCATACACGGCGAACCAGCTTATTTTCTTTTTGATGAAAACGGTGGTCTGCTTTATCAACAGCGCCAAACAGGCCCCTATGGACGCCCTTCTGTGAACGAGCTTAAAAAAATAGTTCAATCTATCTCCGCAAATTTAAAATCAAGAGTGGCTGCAAGCATGCAATAATTATTATCCACAATTTAAAAATCCGCTCTTCATTAAAATAAAGACAGCGGATTTTTTGTTTTGTGAATAAATTGTTGTTGGCGGAAAAAGTTTTCAACATGTGGATAACTTATTTATCCAATTTATATGCTTTCCGTTTTTATTCTTTTCTTCTCTAAATTCCAGAAAAACATGTCTAATCAGGGTCGAAATTTGTCTTTCCCGGGTGATTATTCGACATATTGTATATCTTTTTACCCGAAATTAGGATGAAAGTTATTCATTCATTATAAACAGGTTATCCCCAAAAGTTATACACATATCCACATTACCTATCCACATCTCGTATGGAAACACTAGTTCGACACAATATATGCCGCTTTGTTTTGACAATATTCACAGTCTGTGGACAAATTAGATGAGTTATCCACTGTATTTAGGGACGGGAATGTTTCCTCTTCGTCCACAAACACATCAATGCCCAGCTCCACATGTTCTTGGCAGCAAAAAATCTTCATTTGTGTATTCTCCTTCATTTTTTTCTTCATTTTTATTGTAGCATAGTTTGGAGATCTAAATTTTTCCACAAGAAAATGAAAAAGACAGGTATTTCCCCCTGTCTTTACTCTCTTTTATAGTGTTTCTACATTAATTTCAGTAATATACGTTTTTTCATCTTGAGGCATTATGCCATTTAGTCCCGTTACTTCCTCCGGCAAGGAGAGATTCGGTGCATTTGTCACCCAGGAATAAGGCTCGATCGCTAGGAGATCCTCCTGACCACTTGCCGTGAAGATGACCCAATGTTTAAATCCTTTTATCGCTTTATACGTCACCTTTAATCCTAAGGTCGGGTGTTTGATCACCGCTTGATGGTTCTCCGTTATAGGGTAGACGTCGTCCAATTCCATCCCTTTGAGCTTCATCCCGCTTTTTAATTTCTCTTTATACGGAACTGTTTTTTGCTCGCCTGTTGGCAAATGCCGCTCATTTAACTCCCAATATGAATCCACATCCAATGACAGCCTGGAATCTTCAATTGGGAAGTTAAATGTTGTATGATAACCAACACCGACAGGCATCGTTTCATTGCTTTGATTTATTACCTTTAGCGTTTGAATGACGCCAGTTTCCATAAGTTTCACGGTCATTTCCAGTACAAAGGAATGGGGAAACTGCTTTAAAATATCCGGATGATCACTGGACTGGAACACGGTCACAATTGTATTTTGCACTGAATCAATTTCAGCGACTGCCCATTTTTCATCATGAACCCACCCATGAATATGTACATTTTCCTTTGCCCGATTCATTTCCAATGAATAGGTGCGGCCTTCAAACTGGAATTCAGCATCCTCGATTCGGTTTGGCGGGAATAGGACAGGTGTGCCGTACAACATTCTTCTTCTTTCATATTCCTCTTTCGTTTTTGGAACTCTCAGCAGCTCTACACCCTTCTTTTTCTCAAAAAGTGAAATAAGATTGCTCCCTTGATCCGGCAGGATAATCGCTTTAAACTGCTCATTTTCAATTTCATAAGCCGTTTCTTCTAAAAAGTCGATTTTTCGAATAGTCACATCGCTTCCTCCTGTCTAAGTGCTCTTTCTAATGATTATAATGCACGGAGCTGGTGAGCACGATTCTTCTGCTTGGGGTTGCTTACGCTTGATATTGGGACGATTGGGCATTTGCGGGCCGTCAGAGAAAATTACAGGCCGTGCGCTAACATTTGCAAGCCGTCAGAAAGATTTACAGGCCGTGGTCCACTATTTACAAGCCATTAACTCATTCCTGCACCTTATCCAACAAAATAGTATACGAACGATTTTTTATTGCTCCTGATATAGGAAAATCAAAAGACCTCAGCAGCTTTGATGCTATAGAACTGGATGAAAGCTGCAAGAAGCGTCTGCACTCCCTATTCGTCATGGTTGAACCAATTAAAAGGAAGTAATCTTTTAGTGCTTTTTTATGAGCATTCACGGAACGATTTTGACAATTGGCACATTCCCAATTCCTCCTTTCCCTCACCATTTTAAAGCTGTGACATGACGGACATTCAATTCCTGTTTGTAAGTCATCAGGCTGTAATTGATAATACGAGAGTACATCTCGGGTAGGCGGTATGTGATTTTTTATAAGAAGGTTAAATAATTTACGCATGTCTTTTTTAGTAAAATAACACGTGCTATTTTGTTGTTCCAATTGTTCTATTTTTGTGGGAATGGTAGCAGCATGAAGGATTTTTTTTATGGAGGAATGCGTAGATTTAATGATGGATGAGGGGCGGCTAATGACGACATAAGAGAAAATCGGGACTTTGGGGAGCCTCTTTTTTAACATCCAGTCTCTGAAGTGGCGCTGCTGACGTTCTACTTGTGTGATTGGATCTGGAAATCCTTCTTCTTTATTGTCAAGCGTACGAATGAGCTGATGATAGTTTGAATCAAAGAGGAGCGTTCCCGCGATGTTTTTTATTTCAAATAAAATAATAAAATGTTCCGATACCAGAAATGTGTCAATTTGAAAGAAATGTTCTTCGTTACCTTGGAGTCTTAGATCATGAAGTATCCAATAATCATCATTTTGCGGCAGATAGTAGTCAACAGCCTGTTCTCCCCGATAGCCTGCCAGTGATTTAGCTAAATCGGCTTCAATCTGGTTTTTTGCTGGATGGCCAGGCTTCAACCTTCTAATTAATGCGTCCAATTGTTGATTGAGTATGGGCTCTGTTCGTGCTTTTTTTATCAATTTTCTTATTACCTCCTTTACGTTTAAAAATAGTTTCCACGTTTTAATGACAATATCCTGCTTCTTTTAACAAAAAATTTGATTTACAAGCCTTGCACATAAAGTTACAGGCCGTGGTGAGTGATTTACAAGCCGTCAGAGAAAATTACAGGCCGTGCTCTGCGATTTGCAAGCAGTCGCGCCCAAATATCCCCGACCCACGCCCACGACAACTGCACTCAGCCCCAAAAACAAAAAAACAGCAGGAATCTCATCCAAAGATTCCTGCCTTCAAAGGGTTTTGATATAAGGAGTTTAACTAGGCCTATACGGGCTTGTATAGGGTGCTGCATCTATGTGAACTCACTTCTTACAGCTGGGCGTCATCTGTAAGGGTGAGGGTAAATTCTTGTATTTCACCGTTGCGGTAGACTTTAACCTGCATCTCGTCGCCAACGTTTTTCTCTGTGTAAAGGTGTTGGCGAAGCTCAATGGAGTTGGTGATTTTTTGTCCATCCATTTCAACGATTACGTCCATATCCTGAAGTCCAGCAGCTGATGCGGCTGAGTTTGGAACAACACGCTCGATGACAACGCCTGTTTTCACTTCTTCAGGAAGGTTCAATTGATTCTGCTGATAAACAGCTGGTACATTTGCCAGGTCAAGCAGCGTGACTCCCATTGTTGGGCGCTGTACCTCGCCTGAAGCTTCTAGATCCTCAATAACCGGAATGGCCATGTTGATCGGAATGGCTAAACCAATTCCTTCTACTGATGATTGTGCAATTTTCATTGAGTTAATACCAATCACTTGGCCTGCAATATTGACGAGAGCACCACCGCTGTTACCAGGGTTGATCGCTGCGTCTGTTTGAAGAACCTCTGCTTGCCAGTCAGGTACGCCGTCCTGGTTCACATCGACTGGAATTGTGCGCTCAAGACCTGAGACAACACCCGTTGTGACAGAGCCGGAGAATTGAAGTCCAAGCGGGTTCCCGATTGCAATGACCGGTTCACCGGCTTTCAGCGCAGTTGAATCGCCAAATTCTGAGACAGTTTCTACATCTGAACCGTCAATTTGTAGTACAGCAAGGTCTGTCCAAATGTCTCCGCCAAGAACCTCAGCTGGTACCTTTGTGCCGTCTGCTAGCGTTACTTCCACGCTTTCTGCACCTTCAATGACGTGATTATTCGTCACGATAAAGGCTGTGTCTCCTTCTTTCTTATAAATGACACCTGATCCAGTTCCTGCTTCCTGAGGATCTGTTGACTGACTGAACATGCTGCCGCTTGATTGGATATTTGTAATGCCTACAACCGCATCACCCGCACGCTCAACCGCGCTTGTCACGTCTGATGAAACATCGTAGGAAACAGGCTGCGCTGACGTATTTTCACTCGCGTTATTGGTATTTGACGTGCCGCTGTTGGTTGGCAAAATTCCGAAATCTGCAATCGCCGGAAGTGCCATGACAACGATCAGCGCTCCGATGATTAATCCGGACAAACTGGATAGGAAATATCCTGCTTTGCTGCCGCCTTTCTTTTGAGTGTTTTGTTGAGCTTGATCATCATCGTAGTAACCCATTATTTTCATCCTCTCTGTATTTATTAGTTGGATTGTTTGTTTACATTTCATAGTATAAGAACCCAACATGAAAATTAGATGAAAATCAGTTAAAAAAACAAAAAAATCTAAACGTTAATTGGATGTCTTCTCGTTAAACCGGCTATTATGGACCTTACTCTATGAGTTGTGGGCCTTGGCCCCAAATTTCTGCCCATAACTATACTATTGATGGGCCTAAGTCCGGCATTTATGTACAAAACCCAAAATCCTCCCCCAAAAATAAAGACAGGAATCTCACCGAAAGATTCCCGCCTTCATTTTTTATTTAGAATTTCTTTGTCCTTCCCTCTTACAATGATTTCATATGGAATTTTTTCAAGCGACAGCTCGTCTCGCTTTATTTCGATTATCTGGCCAACATAGTCTTCAATCGCTTCTGCTTTTTTACTTGAATTTGACCACAGGCTTGCTTTCGGTAAAGATGTTTTTATAATAATCTGCAAAGGCTCAGGATGAAATGAATAACCAAATCCATTGTATTCTTCAAATTGCTTCGGCATTTCATATGTAATTGCTCTAAAAACAGGATGCCAGCTTTCATCCCTTGCTTCCTGCTCACTTTTTCTTTTTATGTTAACGGCAAATTTCCTCGAGGTTTTTACATAGATCGCTTCAGCAATGCGTTTTTCAAGGTTATCTTTTACGTTGCCATCCAGCTCTCCCGTCTCTTGAAACAAGACTTCGATCTCAGGATTGGCAGGTGCAGGATCTATGCTTACAAGTATATTCTCTTTATAGCCCGCACCATCTAAAATGTCTAACGTAACCTTAGAAACTTCTCCTAAAAGCTCTTCAAGCTGCTGCATCTCTATGCTGCTTTGTCCATATTCACTGTAACGTTCAAATTTCAATTTTACATCATGAATGTTTTTTTCACGTGAACGCTCATAGATAATTTCTTTAATTTCATGTCCATGATTTTGCATAAATTCTTTATCCTTAACCGTTACTGTAAGCTGCTTTTCTTCACGTGAAAAGCTGATGCCAACCTCAGTAAGCCCTCTATTATTTAGCTCTGTATGAACTTCCTCGACCAGCTCATCTGTTAGCTGATACAGCTTTTCCGTTTCCTTCATGCTCTCTGCCACTTTTTGATAATTATTTTTGTCATTAAAATCAGTAACATCAATTGCCAGCGCCAAAATAAAAACGATAAATGATCCAATTAGAACCGCTATTACCCATTTTTCCATCACGCAACCTCCATACATTAAGGAGCTTTCGCATGAGGTACTATATGTGTTTGGTAAGAGATGTATAACTTTTAAGGTAAAGAGACATTAAAATTCTAAAAAAAAAAGATTCACACCCAGTCATAAAATAAAAAAGCGCAAATATAATAATGGATATAAAGATAAATAGTGTGTGCGCGGCAATGAAAAAAACACGAGATGAAATAAGAAGGGGAGAAGGAAAATGAAAAAATTGCTAACCATACTCATCGCTCGTACTGTACTCTTTATGTCAATTGGCTTCAGTCTGCTTAAGCAAATAACATGGAAAATCATTCAAATCTTTGGAGAGCTGATAAGCAAGGAAGATCGAACAGAAAAAGTTGAAAAACCGAATCCAATTCTACAAACTTTTGATGAAGCTGATGTGAAAGTCACTACAATTACACCGTATTCGATGGTCCTTTTACATACTATGTATGAAAGTCATGAACATTCCTTAGCTTCAATAAAAAATGAGATTGCAGGAATTTTAAAAAATAAAGGCTATCCCTTAAAAAGTGTGTCTGAACTGCTCGAGTATGAGTACGGATAGCTGTTTCATGGCCTAGTATTTAGAAACGGAAAAAAGCCTTCAATCCGTTTGATTGTCAGGCTTTATAACAAATATTATAATCCCCAATACGTAATCGTATCCAATACACCGACCAAAACAAGCACTGAACCGGCAGCTTTTTGAATGATTGCGCCAAATCTTTTACTGTTTTTTAACATGCTGCCGTCTAATTCAAGAAATCTCATCATAAGGAGGATGATCAGTACAGGAATCGAGGTTGCGATTCCAAACAAGGATGGCAAAGCAAATCCAAATGGAGAGGATAGCACGATTGGCATTAACGTGACAAAAAACAGCACAAACATTGTCGGACAAAAAGCGATTGAAAAGGTGACTCCCATCATAAAGGAGCCGAATTTGCCCTGCCCGATTTTAAGCGGAATCCAGCTTGTCAAGCGATTTATAAAGTGAAGCTTAAATACGCCAAGCAAAAACAAGCCGATGAAAATAATCATAGGTCCTACAAAATTTCGAAAGGTGGAAAAAAATGTCGTAATATTTTGTTCGAATTCATTTCCAAGCATCCATACAAATAAGCCAAGCAAAGAAAACACAAGGACTTTTCCAAATACAAAACAAAAGACTTCGGTCCAATCTGTTTTGGACTGCATTGTCTTATTCCCATAAATCGTTACTGCGCTTACATTGGCTGTCAGCTGGCATGGCGCGACAGCCCCTATTAATCCGAGCACCAATGCGATGAACAGTGGATATTCCGCTAAACTTCCGACTAAATTTAAAAGAGGGAGGCTTATCGTATTACTAATATCTGATAATATTCCGTACATTTCCCTCACAGCCTGACTAATGATTTTCATTTTCTATTCAATTAAGGTTGTTGCTTATTTATTAATTCCATAGTATCCAAAATAATTTGAGAAAGTGTGCAGAAAATCGCAATTTTTTACGAATAACAGTAAACGGAATGGTAGTTCTCTAATGTATAAAACCCTGTCCGGACAGGGTTTTATCCTTCTTTTTGAGGAGCCTGAAAAGCCTAGTCAAGAAATGATTTATTTTTGTTGCCTTTTAAAATTTCACCCGTCCAACCTTTTTTCTTTAAGAACAGAAATAAATAGCCTGTCGTTACAGCAATAATACCCATAGAGGCCAAATAGCCGTACTTCCATTTAAGTTCAGGCATATGTTCATCAAAATTCATTCCCCATAAAGCACCCCACGCCATAACGGGTGTAAATAGCACAGTCATAACGGTTAAGGTTTTCATAATTTCATTTCCGCGTAGCGACGAAACGACATTTTCAAGATTAACCATAGCGCCAATTTCCTGCTCATATTCGCGCACCAATATGTGGCAGCGTTCAATTCGTCTACATGTTCTTTTATAATGAATCCCTTCCTGTACATCATCACCAAAAGCTTCTAGCATAGCCATTCTTATTTCAATAAAAGGGATGATCAAATTCTTCCAGACTAATATTTCATGCTTGCAATCAACGATTTTTTCGAGAATTTTTTTATTATTTTTCTTTTTCACTTTCCAAAGTAAATCACTGAGTCTTTCTTCAAATGTATCAATTTCCTGAAAAAAGGATGAAACGATGCTGCCAAGTATAATCATAAACCCTTCAATCGGTGTACTGGCCTGCTCCAGCATCTTTTTTAACTCTTTTTCATCCACTTCATCAAGCAGATTAAAATCCAAATGTCCGGTAATCAAAAAATCCTTTGTAATGAAAAAATGAAATAGATGCTGCTTATTTTGCTCCTGGATATCTTGAAGATAAATGAGCGAACCCCATACTGATTCCTTATTTTCAGCCGTGATGTCCATTTTGAGTTTATTTAGCTTGTTTTCTTTTACATCCATGATCCATTGGCCGCATTGCTTGTATTGTTTCGTCAGTTCTTCTAATGTAGTTTCCTTTGAGAATTCCGTTTCAATCCATTTCCACTCTGTGTGGTGAAATGTTTGCTCCTTCATTGAAAAACCTCCGTTTTTCTCTTTTTTTAGAGTGAATTTAGGCGAGTTTTTAATCTTAATATAAATAGAAGATTTTGAGAATAGTATAATCATTCGGCGAGTAAATGAACAGAATGGTGTGAGAAAAATAAACGTAAAAAAGCCCGCAATGAAATTTCTCTTCATTACAAGCTTGTAAGATTATAAAATATCCATCCAAATTTTCACTGCTGTAGCTAAAATAAGTATAGCTAAAATAACCTGGAGTATCTTTGTGTTCATTTTTTTTCCGGCTATTGCGCCAAGCGGGGATGCGATTAAACTAGCAATCACCATGATGAGTGCTGGAAAGTATTCAACCTGATCCGTAGTGATTTTTCCAATTGTTGCACCAATGGATGAGATAAAGGTAATGGCTAATGAGGAGGCAATGGTCATACGTGTTGGAATCTTTAAGACAACCAGCATAATCGGCACTAATAGAAAAGCACCTGCCGCCCCGACAATCCCGGAAGCAATTCCGACAATTAAGGCAAGCACAGCCGCAAGCCCTTTGTTAAATGTAACTTGATCAAGCGGAATATCATCACTTCCTTTTTTCGGTGCTAACATCATCACAGCCGCAATAAGCGCTAAAGTACCATATACGATATTAATGCCTTCCTCCGGCATCATTTTGGAGCCATAGCCGCCAATAAAGCTACCAATTAAAATACTGACCCCCATATAGGCAATTAATGTTTTGTTTAAATAGCCGCCTTTACGATACACCCACACACCGGCAATGGTGGCAAAAAACACCTGTACTGCGCTTATTCCTGCTACTTCATGCGCATTAAATGCCGCTATTCCAAATAAAGGCGGGATGTAAAGAAGCATCGGGTATTTGATAATGGATCCGCCAATCCCAAGCATCCCTGATAAATAGGAACCTAAGAATCCAATTAAGAAGATAATGAGTATAAATCCAAAGTCCATTGTTGTTAACCTCCTATAAATAAGGGAACTAATTCGGCCCCCTTATTTATTAACCTTTTTTAATCCAGAACTTTAATACATCATTTTCTTCTGTCGAATCGACTAGCTCATGACCGCCTGATGCTGACCAGGCGGCAAGATCACTTTTTGCCCCTTTATCGGTTGCATGAATTTCTAAAATCTGTCCTGTTTCAAGCTCTGCCATTGCTTTTTTCGTTTTCACGATTGGCATTGGGCATGCTAATCCTTTTGCATTTAATACTTTTGCTGCTCCCATTGTTAAAAACCTCCTGTTATTGTTTTTGAGTTATCTTACTGCACAGCGGTTTGGACCGATTTCCATCTCACGCTGCTGTTCTTCATCCGGATTAATTTTACCCATATTCATTTCTCGAATTTCCTGGTATGCGTTCGGCTGAGGGGGCAGGTTTCCGGTTACCAGCTTTCTAAATTCAGCTTCATTTTCAATGTTCAAACCATGGTTTTTTGCAAACAATGTTCCTAATTTTTCGGATACGCTGCCGTCGTCATTCAACTCTTCAATAATCATAAAGTGAGCTGGTAAAACGACCAGTTCATCAGACAGTTCCTTGTAGCGTGTGTAAAGCGTTTTTCTCAAATCACCAACCCAATCCTCTGCCAAGCCTGCCAGGTCCGGCCTTCCAATTGAATCAATGAATAAGATGTCTCCTGACAGCAAATAGGCGTCATCAACGATAAAGGATGTCGAGCCGATTGTGTGGCCTGGAGAGTACAATGGCTGAATTATGATCGTCGTATTGCCAATGTTTATGTCTCGCCCTTCCTCTAACGGCTGGTAATTAAATGCTACTTCCTGTGCATCCTTTGGCGGCAGCCAGTACATAGCGTTTGTCGCTTCAGCAATCTTTCTTCCGCCTGATATATGGTCTGCATGGAGATGCGTGTCAAAAACGTGTTTGATCGTTGCACCGATTTCTTCTGCAAAATCAAGATAAACATCCGTCATACGCGTCGCATCAATCAGTGCAGCTTCTCCGTCTGAGACGATCATGTAAGAAAGACATCCTTTTCCAAGACGGACAAATTGATAAAGCTCTCCTCCCTCTTTTAAGTTTCCAACTTTTACAGGCTCTAAGTGCTCGCTCCAAGCCTTCATTCCGCCTTTAAGATACGAAACGGTACGTCCTTCATCTGACAGCATATCCGCTACCATAATGGATGAGCCTTCCTTCGCACACACCACAACGATGTCCTGATCTTGTGGAAGCTGTTCCAAAATTTCTTCCACTCCATCGAGCAGATCGAAATATGGAATGTTGAGATACGTGATGTTCTCACCTTCAACTTTCCAATCGCTAAATGCATCCTCGTTTCTTACATCCAAGATGAAGAATGCTTCTTTATTGATTACTTTTTGTGCTATTTCTTTTGTTGTTATTGGATTAACCGGCATTTCTATACCCCCTATAGTATATTTTGGTGTAAAATTTTTTATTTTAAGCTCTGTTGAAATTGCCTGTTGATTTCTACTTCAGTCGTTCGCTTTCTGCGGGCGGTCCGGGAGCCTCCTCGGCGCTTTGCGCCTGTGGGGTCTCCTTTTGACTCACATTTATAAACGGGATCGTTCAAAGATCTACAAATATCCTTAATAGAGACTACTTTTAAAACGTCAGGCTAACGTCTGCATCCTTTGCAAATTCCAAGAATGTAACCGCTCCGCCCACTTCAATGCCATCTACAAATGCTTCCTTTTCTAATCCCATTACGTCCATCGTCATTTGACAGCCGATAAATGTCACACCAAGCTCCTGAGCCATCGCAACTAACTCTGGAATTGATGGCACATTTGCATTTTTAAAGCCTTCTGCAAAATGCTCCTTGCCTGCTGGCATTGGAAGGTTTTGATTTGCTTCTTTATGAATAAGATTTAGTCCTTCGAATGTAAAGAAAATCGCTACTTCTTTTTCTGTAGCTGCAGCTGCTGTTGCAATATTAAATACTTTATATGCATCGAACACCCCGCCATTGCTCGCAATTATGGCTACTTTATTTGAATTTGACATTGTTCATTCCTCCATGATTTATAGATTTGATTAATTTACTGACTTTTCAGTCGGTCCAGTCCAGTCGCTCATTCCAGGCACTATGTTTACTACCTTGTCAAACCCTGCTTGAGCAAGCTTCTGTGCAGCAAGATCACTGCGGCTTCCTGTTCGGCATACGACATAGATTTCTGTTTCTTTATCAAGCTCATTTAAACGGTTTTCCAATTCCCCTAATGGCAGTGATTGAGCACCCGGGATATGGTTAAAGGCATATTCAGCTGCTTCTCGAACATCCAATACAACGGCATTTCCGTTTGCTTCAACGATTTTTTGCAAATCTTCGTTTGAAGCTACATACGGATGTTTATTCTCTTCTTTTCCTTCACCGCTGGATTTTCTAAGATAATGCTTCAAAACATCACCCTGTTCAATTGTCCCCAAGTATTGATGACCCGTGCTCTCTGCCCAAGCCTTCATATCAGCTGTTGAGCCTTTGTCCGTTGCTTGAACCTCTAATACTTGCCCCGCTTCCAATCCGTTGATTGCTTTTTTTGCCTTTACAATTGGCATTGGACAAGCTAACCCTTTTGCATCTAATACAGCGTTTGTTTGAATCATGTTATTTCCTCCTCGGATTTAATACCACTAGGGGTATATATTCACACAAAAAAATTATTCTGTTGAACCTTCCCATGCCATCATACCGCCTGTCATATTAATGACCTTGTATCCATGGCTTTCAAGCAGCTTTGAAGCCATGCCGCTTCTGCCGCCTGAACGGCAGACCATGGTGTATTCTGTTGATTTATCTAATTCATGCATGCGGAATTCTAATAATCCTAATGGAATATGAACCGCACCTGGAATTTTCCCTTCCTTTACTTCATCCACCTCACGTACATCGATAATATTAATCGGCTGTTTATTTTTTAGCATTGCTTCTACTTCAGCCGGTGTTGTATGTTTCACAACAATCCCCCCTCTTTATTTAACGCCAGGCGCTCATGCCGCCTTTTACATTTGTTATCTTTTTAAAGCCAAGCTTTTTTAATTGGCTGCTTGCTTTGCTGCTTCTCATGCCGCTTTGGCAGATCACAATGACTTCCTTATCCCTTGAAAGCTCATTTGCTCGTTGCTTCAGCTCATGAAGAGGAATGTTTTTAAATCCTTTAATGCTTCTTCCTCTAAATTCACCGGGCGTCCGGACGTCAATAAACTGTTTATCCTTCTTATTCAGCTCGGATTTAAGCTCCGTAGTGCTAATATTGTCAATTCCTTTTACAGGCATAAAGCGTCTGTATAAAAACCAGGCTGCAAGTGCAATGATGAGGATGTTAATTAAAACATTTGTATCCATCTTGTTTTCTCCTTCTTTAAGAGATTAAATAAATAGGTTTACATTTCCTTTTTCAGCGTCTCCCAGATAAGCGGCTACTCCTGCGTAGTCTAAACCATGCACCAATTCTTCCTGCTGCAATCCCAGGAGGTCCATTGTCATCGTACAAGCAACAAGCTTTACGTCCTGTTCCTTTGCCATATCAATTAATTCAGGAAGGGTCATTGCGTTATGCTTTTTAATGACGTGCTTGATCATCTTCGGTCCCATTCCGGCAAAATTCATTTTGGATAATCCCATTTTATCAGCGCCGCGCGGCATCATTTTTCCAAACATCTGCTCCAGAAATCCTTTTTTCACTGGCACCAATTCATCTTTTCTCAGTGCATTTAATCCCCAGAATGTATGAAAGATCGTCACTTCATGGTCGTAGGCTGCAGCGCCGTTTGCAATAATATAGGCTGCCATTGCTTTATCATAATCACCGCTAAATAATACAATTGTGGTTCGCTTTTTTTCTTCTGTCATGTTCATTTCCTCCATTACCTCTACCCCTATGGGTATCTTATTTTATAAAAAAATTTATCCTTTTTGAATACGGAAGATTAATATACCGTTTTCTTCTGCATAGTCAACTAAAGTATGTCCTGTAGATTGCGTCCAAGCAGTTAAATCACTTTTTGCACCTTTATCTGTTGAAAGCACCTCTAATACTTGGCCTGATTCTAAGTTTTCTATTGCTTTCTTTGTTTTTACAATTGGGATTGGACATGCTAATCCTTTTGCATCTAGCACTAGGTCAATTTTCATTTTACATTCCTCCCGTTTTCATACTATTACCCCTATGGGTATATAATATCTTAAAAATTAAAAGTTCGTCAACCCTCTTTTTTAGAGGGGGTGATGAACTTTTTTATCTGCTTTTGATTAAAAGCTCAACAGCATCTTTTACAAGATAGTCTGTTTCTTCGCCTTTTTGGATATTTTCTCTCACACATTGTTCAAGGTTTGTGCTGACAATGACACCCATTGTGCGATCAATGGCATTTCGTGCAGCAGACAATTGATTCACGATTTCTCTGCAGTCTTTTCCTTGCTCCATCATGCTGAGTATTCCTTTTATTTGTCCTTCAATTCGTTTTAAACGATTTTTCGTATTTTTATCATACTCCATAATTGATCTCTCCTTTCTTTTTGTCGCACAGACAATTTGTTAATGAAAAACTGTTTACCTCAAAGCCTTTTGATGCCAAAAAACGAAGGCTGAGGTTTAACTCTACCTTATCAGAAGCAATCGCATGAATTTTCTTATGCGGAATTTCCTGGTGAAATCGTTTTAGATAAGCATATGGAATATTGAGTGAATCACTGCTGGATCCATCCGCCGTTTCGTTATAATCTCTAAGATCCAATATCGTAATATTGTCATCCTTTGAGAGCTGCTCTTTCTTTACGCAAGGAACTCCTTTTACCGGATAATAACGTTTATACAATAGTACCGAAAGTACGGCAATAAATACGATTAATAAGTAAAGAATGATAACCACCACCTTGATATGATCAGCATTACAACACCAATATTATACCGTAGGGGGTATATTGTCAATGAGAATGCTTGAAGTGTTTTTGCATTTATTTTCAGTAACTTCCGTTAACGGCAAGAGATGTCATACATGATCAGGCAGATGATGCATATACATTTCCAGTGCCTCAGTCTACTCTTTTAGAACTGCCATTGTTCTCGGATTTGGTCTTACATAAATGACAGGATAATCCTTTTCATCATATTCTGGCTGAATCGGAAAAGGCAGCTTTTCTTCATGAATTGAAATTGAGCATCAATTCCCGGTTTATTGCCTCTTGCATCTAATCGCACCCATTTATTTACTTCTTTTAGAAAAACGGCATTGAGTGCATGAATACTATAGCCTTTTTCAGGCGTATCAAAAATCATCAATCGCTGGTAGCAATAACCGGCTGGAATTCCTTGTGAACACAATAAAGCAGCCAGCACATTTGATTTCGCATAGCAAATTCCTTCTCTATATTTTATAACATCAGAAGCCTTGCGCGTTACACGCGTTCCTTGAATATCCCGTAAATGCGAAATTTCATCCCGAATATATTCAAACGCCGCCTGTGCTTTTTGTATTTTGGTTTGGTATGGATGAAAAAGCTGAGTGTTTAAAGATTGCAATATTGGATGAGAAAAATTCACCTAGTCTAATTCAAATAAATAATCATCCAAGTGATTAGATTCATTCACGCTCTCCTTGTTGTTATATAAAAACATTAAAAATTATTATACAACTTGTTCTCATCCATTTAAAGAGTGAAAATTTAAAAATTTTACATCCCTTAAATATATACACCCTCTCTGCACTCGTTTTCCAATTCTATCACAATTGAATCTCACTTTCTTCTAAATTGCATTATATATTGTAAAGGAAAGAAAGGGTTTTGATTTTTTATGAAGTATTAATAAATGAAAAACTTTATTTTAATGGAGATGTTTTTATGAACCCCCTACAAATCAATGAACTACCAAAAGAAATCATAAACTTTTTAGGAACGATCAAATCTATTGTTTTTCCGCAACAAGGATGGACTTCTGATGTAGGAGTTATTGAATCTGAGCAAGGAATGTTTATTTTAAAAAGAACGAGGACGGAGCAATTCAACTCCTGGCTGCATAAGGAAGTTTTTGTGTTAAATAGCTTAACGACCCAAACTGCCCTTCCTATTCCAAAGGTTCATAAATACATTGAACGAAAAGAACAAAGCCAAAGCTTTGCGCTGCTTGAGTTTTTTGAAGGGGAAACGCTGCGTACTGCTTTATTGAAGGAAAAAAATGAAGCACGGCGGCAGGAAATGATTTTTCTCTTTGGAAAGACGCTTGCACATATTCATTCAACCCCTTGTCCAGATGATCTAAAATCAAGTCAATTATGGCTGGATGATATGCTGCAGGCGGCACAATATAATTTGGATTATTATGAAACGGAAGGCGATCAGGCATTATTGGAGCGTTTAAAAGCCAACAAACCCAAGCCCTTTAAACAAACACTAATTCACGGGGATTTTACGATTGATAATGTGCTCGTTCAAAATGGCAATGTGACAAGCATTATTGACTGGAGCGGCGGCGCATTTGGCGACCCAAGATATGATGCTTCTTTAGCCATCCGTCCTAAACCAAATGCTTTTGAAAATGAGAGAGATATAGCCATCTTCTTTGAAGGCTACGGCGAGAAAATCGTTTCTCCCGATGAATATATTTATTTTGAGAATGGATTATATAACTTTTTTTAGCTTTATTATTAATAGAGGACAACTCCATTTGTAAACTTACCAACACTTCAGACTGAACTGCAAACTTTTCTCTTTCAAGGCGTGAAGCCTTGCGAGGAGCGGAGTTACTGAGGGTGGTAATGAGCTACCGCAGCAAGGTGAGTAACGAAGAAAGCGAGCGTTTGTCAACAGTCTAAAGCTGCACTTATTTTGACAGTGCAGCTTTAAACTGTTTCTCATTGAGCTTTTTCGTGTAATAGCTATGAAGCAGCATGCCAGCGATAATAATCATGATTCCAACCGTTGCCATCATGCTTGGTAAAGGACTTGAAAGGAGCAAAATTTCTCCGATCATAACGAATAGTACTTGAGTTGATTGCGTCGCTTCAACGGAGGCAAGTTTTCCTTGGTGCCCGCTGACCCGTTCAGTCGCAATAAAAAATAATAGGGTGGCAATTACACCCGAGCTGATTGCGACAATAAATGTCTGCAGCAGCTGACTGGCAGGAGGTGGACCTGCTTGCATAAAACCAACTGTACTGATAACCAGCCAGAAGGGAAGGCTTGCTAATGCCATGCCCAAAACCCTTTGAAACGTATCCAGCCTGCCCCCAGAGAGCTCCATCGTTTTTCGATTTCCTAACGGATAGGCAAAGGCTGCGACCACAACTGGAAGGATACCAAGCAATAGCTCATTAAACGTAAGTTCACGAACTCTAGGCAGTTGAATAAGAGCCACTCCGAGAAAAATCACGAATGAAATAAAAAGTGCACCAAAAGGAATCTTACTTCTTACCTTTATTATTCCTTTTTCCGTCTGGACAGTGATATAAAAGAAAGGCACTAATAGCGTCCCCGCTACAATCGTAATTTGCCAAGTCCCCGCAACCAGCCAGCCCGGTCCATAGGCCGCTGCATACGTGATGGGTGCGTAAAATAAAACAAAGCCGACAAAGCTCCAGATGATCCACGGGAGCGGCTGTCTCTTCATTTCTTTTAAAAGAGGCTTTAAGTTTTTCCGCAAAAGGACAATAAGCAGCAAAAACGGAACCATAAAGATAAATCTTAGCGACGAACTCCACAGCCAGCTGCCTCCAGAAAGCTCCATCGAACGGTTTAAAATAAACGTAACCGCAAAAAACATCGAAGCTGAAATTCCCAGCATGATTTCCTTCATATTCACATCATTCCACTTCTGAAATAAAGTATAATATATTCTATATAAATTATATTATACTTTCTGATTATTAAAATAGCTATGCCATCATCAAGGAGGTTTTCATATATGGACCAACAGCCTATCGTAAGTCATGCTGAGAAATTAGCAAAACAGGTAGGATCAACCCTCAGACGGATAAGAAAGAATAAAGGGCTTAGTTTACAGGAGCTTGCCCAGCTGACGGATGTGAGTAAGCTGACACTGGGAAATATCGAGAGAGGAGAGGCCAATCCATCCCTTTCAGTTATTTGGAAAATCGCAAACGGCTTGTCGATCCCGATTTCTGTACTATTGAATGAAAACCAAGATGTGTTAATCTCACGAAAACATGAAGGAAATAAAATTTTAAGTGCCAATGAAGCATGTACACTTGAGCCGATGTTTAATGTACCTCATTACGGTTCCAGCGAAATTCACCGCGCCTTTTTAAAGCCGAACAGCGAATATTCACCCAGCGCGCATCAGACCGGCGTGGTCGAATATGTTACCGTCATGGAAGGCGAAGTAAAAATAAAAATTGAGGACGAATGCTACCACCTTTTTGAATATGATTCCATCAAATTTAATGCGGACCGCAAGCATGCATATATCAACCCGACCTCTTCGACTACGGTTTTGCATTTTGTGATGACGTACCGGAATTCTACGTAAGAAACACTAGCCGTAATGATTCGGCTAGTATTTCTCCTGGTAGTATTCTCTCTCCATAATTGGCAGGCTCATGAATCCTTTGCTTTTCTATTTCTTTGTTCCTCTGATCCACGGACACGGTTCCCCGTCAAAAAAACTAACCAAAGAGATGAAAGTTTTCTTTTTTCTGAAAAATTTGGTTATATACCACCAATAATCATTTAAAAAAGTATATATTACAATCTCTTTTTAACATACATTTTTTCTTTTTTTGTTTGTTTCTTAAATTATTTGTTATTATAAAAAACCATACAAAACATTGATACTATATAAAGAGCTTATTTCACATTTAGTTATCTGCTATTCTACCTAACAATGAATTTTAAGTTTGTGAAAGGAAGGAAAGGTTTATGCTCAGATCAAAATATCCATTATTCCCCATCTTGTTTGCAGCCATTTTGTGGGGGACAACTGGTACTGCACACGCTTTCGCTCCTCCCTCCGCACACCCTATTTCGTTTGGGGCTATGAGACTTGCGTTTGGGGGAACGACGCTTTTGCTTTTTGTTCTTCTTCAGGGAAAATTAGTGCGAGGCAATTGGTCAATCAAACACGTGGTGCTTGCCGCCCTTAGTATGGCATTATATCAGCCTTTTTTCTTTTCTGCTGTCAGTGTAACAGGAATTGCTGTAGGAACGGTGGTTGCTATTGGCAGTGCACCGATTGTTGCGGGGATAATGGAATGGATGATTAATCGGCGAAAGCCCTCTCTCAACTGGTGGGTTGCAACGCTTATCGCCATTGTGGGGTGCTTCATGCTTTTTGCGAACCAAAACTCGGTCGTTGTTGACCCATTGGGAATTTTATTGGCACTCGGAGCTGGGTTGTCGTTTGCAAGTTATACCATTATCAGTAAAGAGCTTCTCCATACTCAATCACCTGATACTGTCGTTGCCGTTGTTTTTACAGTGAGTGCGCTGTTTTTAGCACCGCTATTATTTATATTTGATTTATCCTGGCTTTTCGAATTTGAGGGGCTTGCAATGAGTCTTTATCTTGGGGTATTTGCAACAGCCGTCGCCTACCTTTTATTTGCAAAAGGGCTGGTCAAGATCCCAGCTTCCACTGCCGTAACACTCTCATTGGCAGAACCGCTCACTGCCGCGCTATTAGGTGTTTTCCTAGTCGGTGAATCACTTAGCCTTCTGGCTTGGGGCGGTGTTGGGTTGCTGTTCTTAGCCATTATTGTACTTTCTGTTACACCGAAAAATAAACTGACTAAGGATGCATCTGGGTATTATAAAACTAGTTAGAAAAGGAGCAGGTTCTCATCCTGCTCCTTTTCTATTAGGGTATTGATCTAATCGGGCGGCGGCCTGTAAATGTGTGAGCACGGCTTGTAAATTTTTCTGACGGCTTGTAAATACCTGACGACGGCCTGTAAACTCATCACCACGGCCTGCAAAAGCTCCTTCCCCTTGATTCCAGTCAAAAATGGCCCCTAATTTAGGAGATTTTTCTTCAACAGCTCGGCGATTTCTTTTGAATTGTATTCATTCCTCGTTTCCAACCGGTTTATTATTATTTTTTGTCTTTCACTCGAGTGATTTTGATTTAACTTCCATTTTCCTTCGATTCTATTAATCTCGATTTCAAAGCCAACGATCTTTTTTTCTAAATTATAAAGAAATCCCAAAAATGATATAACCCTTTCTCAACCATCTATCAAAACACTTTCAACGCCATATACAAAGCCATTGTCCATATGATACAAGCAGAAATTTTATTTAAAAGATGAAGAAGCTTTCCATTTTGACCAAGCCTGCTCACAAACCTGCCCGCGATCGCAAGCACTGAGAACCATAGCCAGGACACCAAAATAGCGCTTATCGTAAAAGCCCATTTCTCGTCTCCTGTGTAATTCAGTGAACTGACCCCGATCACTCCTACTGTATCCAAAATGGCATGCGGGTTAAGCACAGAGACGGACGCAGCAAATAGGATTTGTTTTTTTACGGACAAGTTTTTTCCTTCTTCCATATTTTCCTGTTTTGTCTTCCATAGAATCCACCCCATGTAGATGAGAAACAGGATTCCAGCAATAAGAATAAACGTCTCCAGCCAAACAACTGTAAGAACGATCAGTGACACACCCATGACAGATGCTAAAATAAGGATCGTATCACAAATCGATGCGGTTAATACGACCGGTAATGTCCTAATAAAAGTCGGCTGAAGTGCTCCCTGGTTAAAAACGAAAATATTTTGCACTCCGAGCGGTAAAATCAATCCAAATGCCAATATTAATCCATGAAAAACGGCTTCAATCAATTCATTCTCTCCAATCATTTCTATCGTATGACTTATTATAAATTTTTTATCCAACCTAGTCTCCATCCAAATGGATCGTTCAGGACCCAACCAAATGCTATTATGATGGTCTGATCGGGCAACGGCCTGTAAATCTGTGAGCACGGCCTGTAAATTTCTCTGACGGCTTGCAAATGTGCCGCCACGGCCTGTAAATTAATCTCGACGGCCTGTAAACAGCAACTGCCCCAAAATTTTATTCAAATTCCACCTTCAAAAAAGAACATCCTTTTTAAATAAATATCACCCTAAAACGCCATGCTAAATGCAACGATAGTTAAAAGAGCCGCATGATGAAAATCGAGGAAGTAAATGCCAAATTAATGAAGTGGGTGGAAGAAAACCGCTCCCATACGATGCTTGGGGAGACGGTTGAGCAGAAGTATGAAGGATTTCTTTCATTTATTGAAACCCTCATTGGCCATCGTTTGGAGATGGATCATAAGGTTTTTCAATCCGAGCTGGAAACCTCCCATCGCAATCGTGCACTTGCCTATTACTTAAAAGATTCAATGCTGCTTGAATTAGAGGTAGAGGAAGCATTGGATATTTATATTCGACAATGCTCCATTTGTATTGGGTTAAAAGATCTCGCGAAAATTGGCCTTGTTATCGCACATGATGGTGCTGACCCGATTACAAAAAAACTAATTTTTGCTAAAGACATTGCCCGGATTGCGAAGGTGTTAATGGTGACGTGCGGGATGTATAATTCATCCGGTAAATTTGCGGCGCATGTTGGAATTCCTGCAAAAAGCGGTGTATCCGGAGCTATTTTAGCAGCAGTTCCTCCCAAATGGCATTTAGAAGAAGCGTTTCGCAATGGCTGCGGCATAGCCGTCTTTGCACCTGCGATTGACCCTCATGGAAACAGTACAGCGGGCACAATGCTGCTTCGCCGCATCTCTGCTGAATGGAATTTTAGTATCTTTTAAAATACCGGCTATGTTAAAAAAAAATTATTGATTTTGGCACTATGTTGATTGGAGCGGAAATTAACAGCCAAGTTTAACAAAGTCAGAATAATAAAAGCCCTCTACTACGATTGATAAAGGACCAAGGGATGATTTTTCCCATTGATTTATTCCGTCTTGAGATGCAGAAAAAATCAGTCTAACGTTAAATGTATACTCTTTTCTTAATGTGTATATTTACATTAAGAACAAGGGGGAATAAAAATGAACATGAACTTTTATGAATTAGAGCTGCTTATTAATTATAAAAAAGAACAGTTGCGCAAAGAAATGCAATATACCGAAACGTACAGAATGCATTTTGATCGTAAAAAAGGGAAACCAAAGAAATGAGAGAAGAAGAAACCCTCATGGATAATCCATGAGGGTTTCTGTTTTATACGAAATTTATTCATTCATCATGCTGGACATCATCTCTTGATCCATCGGCCCCAGTAGTTTTCTAATGATAACTCCTTCTTCATCCAGCATATATGTTGTAGGAATGGTAAATACCTGAAATTGGTCTCCAATGGAACCCGACTCATCCATCAAAACTGGAAACGTTAATTCAAAGTCTTCAGTAAACTGCTTCACTTTATCAATCCCGTGATCCATGCTTGTTAAATTCACGGCTAAAATCTCTACATTTTGATCCTTTGCTTCTTCCTCGTAATAGTTTTGCATATGCGGCATTTCCGCTATACATGGGGGGCACCATGTTGCCCAAAAATTTAAGATGATTTTTTTCCCGCGATAATCACTTAAGGAGACTTCTTCACCGTCCAGGGTCGTTGTTTGGAAATCAGGTGCAAGCTGACCTTCTTCCAGGATTCCTCCGTTTGAAGGAGGTGCTTCTTGTGCCCGGCTATTTTCTGCAGGAGCTACCGAGTATTGCTGCTGACGCGCTTGTTCTGCCTGCCGCTCTTTTTGATCATTAATCACATTTACAATCAAAATACTTACTAGAGCCCCCACCAATACAAGGGCTAGTATACGCTTAATCATGATTTTATCTCCTTCCGATTAAAGACCATCAGCACCGCGCTGATCAGCCATCCAGCTAAGAGAGGTTGATGAAACGCCTCACCATTTATCGAGCTTGACAGCCATTGTAGTGCAAGGACAACAAGCAATGTCATGAAGGGTGCTTCTTTCAAGAGAGCTATTTTGGGTGTGAGCACGCCTATAAGAATGAATAAATAGCCAGCAATCCATAATCCATCCGTCCACATACTATAGGTAAGAACCGCTTTATAGCCTTCAAATAATAGAAGAACCAAAACCCACGTCTTTATCCCGATCTTACGCCATTCTTCCTGCTTTTTTACGCGAATTGCATAGAGAATCACAACCGTAATGGTCGCGATCCACATACCGTATAGGCCCCCGTTATAATAAATGACGGACATAGGCGCTCTCCATATGAAATCCCAATAAAAGAGAACACTTGAAAATTTCCATACCAACACATACGCAAAAAATAAGTTGGATGCGTGATTGGCCGCATCCTTGCCCACCGTTTGCCGAATAATCAACCACGTTGTAAAAAATGAGAGAAGGAGTGCCGCTTGCGATGAAGAAAAAATTAGTGCGTTTATGTTATACCATTCGATTGTCGACACCCTCTTTTGCCTTTACTTTTATAAAAGCTGATATTGAATTTTACGTTATATTTATCCTAGCATTTATAGTTGTCTTTGCACAATAAATATACCCACCCAGGTATGATAAATTCGTGACTGAATGCACTCGTGGATGGAGATGAAATTTAATTGATCATTGATGACTCCGAGTGATCCTACATTTTCAAAAAAAAAAACGGTAAGAACCCTAGTTATCTAGAATTCTTACCGTTTTCTTCGTTACTATTTTATCTTACTTAAATGGCATACAGCTCAGTTGGTACTTTTGCATCTGTATCATGTAGCTCAAACTGCTCGCCAACGACATATCCGCGCTCCTGCAATGTTTGTGTCACACTCATGCGTGCTAAATCCTTCATGTTGTTATCCTTAGATAAATGCGCAAGGTAGATCCGTTTCGTATTGTCTCCTACTACATCGCTCATCGCAATCGCAGCATCTTCATTGGACACATGTCCAACATCACTCAAAATACGACGCTTGATATTCCATGGATAGTGGCACATACGAAGCATGCCAACGTCATGATTGCTTTCAAACACATAGGCATCGGCGCTGCCAATAGTGCCCTTCATTCGGTCGCTCACATATCCTGTGTCTGTCATGATGACAATCTTCTTGCCGTTTTGATGAAAGACATAAAACATTGGCTCAGCAGCATCATGCGAAACACCAAATGATTCAATATCAAGGCTGCCAAAACTTTTTACCGACTCCATTGGAAAAATAAATTTCTGCTCAGAGTCAATTTTGCCGATTAAAGGCTCCATAGCATTCCACGTCTTCTCGTTTGCATATACCGGAAGACCATAGCGCCTCGCGACAATGCCAAGGCCTTTAATGTGATCACTATGCTCATGTGTAACCAAAAGACCGGATAAATTTTTCATAGAACGGCCGATTTGCTGAAACAATAACTCCATTTGTTTGCCGCTCAAGCCAGCATCCACTAAAAACGCATGATCCTCTGTCTCCACATAAATCGCATTTCCAGTACTTCCACTTGCGAGCACACTCATGTGCATCGTCATATCGTTTCACTCCACTGCATCATCATTTTCTTCTTCCAGCGTCTTTAACTCAAGACTGTCTTCGTCAATATCTATGACCTGTCCTTCTACTGCATTTAAATATAAACTTTTACGATCCCCATCTTCTTCTTCAATCACAAAACGCCATGTTGGGCTAAGAACCTGTGATTCCGTTAGCTGAATAAAGGTGTAATAGCCAAGGTTTGCTGCGATGACTTCACTGCCTCGTTCCAAAAGTGCATGTCTGTAAAAGGTTTCTAGTGCATTCATAGGTGTAATGATTGATTGTTCTTCTGCAAACTCCTCTACTGAATCCAGCATCGTTTGTTCATAAGAAATCACGCTCATATTTTCGTCCAACTGAAACACGATTCGACCGTTCAAATTGAAGTAAAAAGGTGTGTCTTCATACTCCTGATAATAAATCAGCCGTGCATTGTCCTCATCATACTCCCAGAATGTATACTGCTGTCCGTTAATCACTGACTGCGATAAGAATGAATTTACTTCAGCAGGATTTTGGAAGTCATTCACTTTTATTGGAACATCTAACTCGGATCGAAGTGTAAAGCGATTCTCGACAACGGCTGTTTGTCTAGATAAAGAATCAATATCTGCACTAGAAAAAACATGTGCTTCAGCATTTAAATACGAGAGAGGCTCCACATCGACCGGTAAAATATTATATTGAATATTATCTTCGTTAATTTTCTCCTCTAGATCTGATTCTGCAATCACCTCATACTGACTGCTCTGATATTTATTCAGAAATAGCGTAAACAAAAAGATATCCAATATGAGAAAAACAACGATAAAAATTGTTTTCGTTTTACTCCAATCCAACGGGATTCCCTCCTCCCTCTATCGGTACTTGCTGCCAGCTGCCTTTATATTTGTAATACCACATAGGTTCCAAGGTGTATAAAATTGAATTTTCAATATCCCTCGTCATGTGATAGCCAATGATGACATCTTCCAAAAGCGCCGGATCAAAGTTTGGTTGTTTCTCAAGGTTGCTTATGACAGCATCACCTGTTGGGAGTGCTTTCGTTTCTGTTTGTGAAGGGAGCCTAACATCTAAACCCATAAACGAACGATCATATTTATAGATTCTAGTCTCTCCCCACTCCTGGTCAATTTGAGCAATCCCTTCATTGTTAAAAACGGGATGTCCCTGCTCATGAATGCGATAAGTGATTTGCTGTTCTTCCGGGTTGATGGAAAACAATCGGTAATCATCGGTCCATCCTTCGTGTTCATTCACAAATCTGCGGCTTTTTTGAATGAGATCACTCGGTATTGCTCCTATTTCCGTCTCTGACGATGGATTTACATAGTTAAGCATTCTATTTACCAAATCAACCTTCATCAAGCTTGATCCGTCAATATACTGCTCTTCGTTTCCGTTTGGACCAAGGGGATTACGATTTACCAGACTCGGATCAGAAAACAAAGCATCTTGAAACTGACCAGGATCATAAAAATTCATCCAATATTTATACTGAATCGCATTGGTGGATTGACTGGGTAGAAAAAGTGTTCTTTGCCCTCCCGCATCATATGAAAAATAACGTTGAAATTCCTGTGAAGCTGGTTGTATAACCTCACGATTAAACTGAACCATCACTGAATCGCTAACTTTTGCTTCATGCACGATTCGATCTTCATATAAGACAAAATATATGTTTAATGTATCGCCTTCACGCTCGTCAAGCTGAACCACAATCCGATCGAAGGTTGCCGATGGTAGATTGCTATCTTCAAACCTCAACACTTCACGATACGTTTCAAAGGGTGTTTCTGTTGGAAAGAGGATTTCAACCCGATCAGGCCCATGGACCAAATTTTTAAATTCCTCTTCACTTACTTCTGATGAGATATTGCGTACGTTAAATAACGTCCATCCCTTCATCATATCGATTAGCTGATTAATTTCGATGTCACTAGGCGTCCCATAAACCTCTTCTCCGTTATGAACAAGAATGCGATTAGGTTTCACTAGATCCTGTATATCTTTTTCAGCAGCGATCGAAATATCAACGGTCTCTGTACGTTCAATTATGACGTAGTCAGGCTGGTAAGACCAGACATTCCAAGTAAGTACTCCACTAAGTACGACTAGCAAAGCTAACAATATTGATTTGAATAATTCTATATTCATGACCATTCATCCTCATTTGTTGGATCAAACGGAAGGGAAAAGTAGATTGTCGTTCCTCTTCCTTCCACACTTGATGCCCATATACGTCCGCCATGAGCTGTTATCACTTCTTTCGCAATGGCAAGTCCAAGTCCAGTACCGCCAAGCTGCCTTGTGCGAGCCTTGTCTACTCGATAGAAGCGTTCAAAGATTTTTTTCAAATTCTCACGCGGAATGCCCATTCCCTGGTCAGCAACACTAACAATGATTTCTTTTTCTTTTTTCTCCACCTTAAAGCGGAGCTGTCCTCCCTCAGGAGAATATTTCAACGCATTGGATATAATGTTGTCCAATACCTGGGTTAGTTTATCAGTATCGATCTCTACATAAATCGCATCTTTCGGCAATTTTGTTTGGAATGTCACCTTTTGTGATCGTCCCATTTCAAAACGATCAATAATACGCTGGTAAAAATCAACAAAGTCTACCCAATCTCTGCTTAAACGATAATCCTTGCTATCCATTTTGGATAGTTGAAGAAGGTCATTTACAAGTCGGATCATTCGTTCTGTTTCTGTTTGCGTGACATTTAAGAATTGAGGTGCAATCTCTTTATCCTGCCATGCACCTTCTGCAAGTGCTTCTAAATAACTGCGCATTGTGGTCAGCGGCGTTCTTAATTCGTGCGATACATTTGCTACAAACTCACGACGTTCAGCATCAATTTTCTCTTGCTCCGTAATATCATGGAGCACGGTAATCAGTCCATTCACAAACCCTGTTTCTTTTTGAATAATGGAGAAATTTGCACGCAAAATATATGGACGTCCATCCGTACTAAAATCAAGAATTACCGATTCCTGCTGCTCCAGTAACTCCTCAAATGAGTATTCTTCCTCTACACCAAGCAGTGTAGTAATTGGCTGTGACAAGACTGTTTCACGTGAAACATTCAGCATCCCGGCCGCCGGATCATTAATTAATATGACTCGACCCTTGCGATCGGTTGCAATAACCCCGTCCGTCATATAGGACAATACGGAGGAGAGCTTTCGCCGCTCCCCTTCTGTCGTTGCCTGTGCCTCCTGCAGACGCTTTGTCAAATTATTAAAGGTTATAGCAAGCTGACCAATTTCATCGTATCCGTACACTTTTACCTTTCGAGAAAAATTCCCTTTTGCCATTGCGAGGGCCTGTTTTCTCATATCAGATATTGGACGCGTAATCGTTTGAGCAAGCAATACTCCTAAAACGGCTGTAATGATAAGGGATATTGCGGTTCCTCCCGCAAAAATCCGATTGATTTCGTTCATTTGAGAATAGACATTTTCGATTCTTGATACGATGTAAATAACCCCGATAACATCACCATTCGATGCAATCAAAGGAGAAGTGAGTATCCAGATCCGGTTTCCCGTTTCTTGGTCTACAAACGTTTGGTTATTTTCATCACCCAAGGCACTACCAAGAGTCAACGCACTTCTTACCATTTCATCTGTTGTGCGCTGTCCAACAATCGACTGGTTATTGGGATCTGATGTCCCCAAAATATTGCTATTCCTGTCAATCACTCGAATCTCTTCAATATCTTCTGAGACAAGACCGCTCAGCAGTATATTAATAGATGTCTTTAAAGGATCTTCATCTGATCTAGTCCCCTGAATATCGGCTGCAATTTCCTCTCTAACACTGTACTCAAGAGGATTTAATCGATCTTCAATAGATTGTTTGAAGTTATCAACGAGCGTTTGTTCCAGTTCACGGACAAAATATACACCAATAATCTGCATTGCAAGTGCAATAAGCAGTACATAAATCAGCACAAACTTCAGATGGATCGATCGAAAAAAGCCTACTTTCCTCATTCATTTCTACTCCTGATCTGGATTTCGCAAATAGTACCCTACACCGCGACGCGTAACAATCCATAATGGATGACTTGGGTTATCTTCAATTTTTTCGCGCAGACGCCGGACGGTTACGTCAACAGTTCGAACATCTCCGTAATAATCATATCCCCAAACCGTTTGCAATAGATGCTCACGCGTCATAACTTGTCCAATATGTTTAGATAAATAGTGCAGCAATTCAAATTCACGATGTGTCAGTTCGATTGTTTCACCCCGTTTTGAAACCATGTATGCATCAGGATGAATCGTTAAAGCTCCTACCGTAATTTCATTTGACTCATTTTCTTCCTCAAGCTGACCCTTCAAAGCCTGATGGCGGCGAAGATTCGCTTTAACACGTGCAACGAGCTCCCTTGTGCTAAACGGCTTCGTTACATAATCATCAGCACCAAGCTCGAGACCTAAAACTTTATCAATCTCGGAATCTTTCGCAGTCAGCATGATAATTGGCATTTCATACTTCTTTCGTACCTCGCGACAAACTTCCATCCCGTCGCGGCTTGGAAGCATAATATCAAGTAAAATTAAATCAGGCTTAATCTCTTCCACCATTGCAATGGCTTCATTTCCATCATACGCACAGTGAACTTCATAGCCTTCTTTTTTTAAATTAAACTGAAGGATATCTGCAATTGGCTTTTCATCATCAACAACTAGAATTTTTTTATCCATTTGACTGTTCTCCTTTTATAAATCACATAATCTTTATTTATTGATTGCCTACCACTATATTGAAAAAATATGGTTATAGCTAATGTATCATGTTATCATATTTAATTCACTTATTTCTGGTTAACCCTATAAAAAGTACTGTGATTTCCTCGGAAATATCTCTACAATCTTCCATATGGTAAAAAAAAACGTCTCCAACTCCTTGATGAGTTAGAGACGTTTCTTCTATTTATAAATAATCCATTGGGTCTACAAGAGCTCCGTTACGGTATACTTCAAAATGAAGATGAATCCCAGTAGAGAATCCTGTATCTCCCATTAATCCAAGTGTTGATCCCTGTTGAACGGTTCGGCAGTGATCGTTTGGCTCGTTTGAGTTCCGTTTGCTTCCTGAATCTCATAAGTAACAGTTTTCTCCCCATTATATCCTTCTTGCTGAACACGTGACTCTCCTTCTAGCACTTCATCGTCCTCAATTACTTCTTTATTAAATGAAATGACTTCATTCACACGCTTTTCCTTCTTCACCTTAACTGAAACCAGTGGTTGGAGAGCCGTCACCTTAAGCTCTTGTCCGATCTGCAAAACAGTATCTGCCTTCAGCGCCGGATTAAGTACAAGCAGCTCAGTTTCTGACAAGGCATGATCGGAGGCAATGGTCCCAAGCACATCTCCTTCTTGCACTTGGTAGGTTTTTTCCTCAATAGCTCCCTTCAATAAAAGAGACGCAGCCTCTGAAGCTGTATTTAATGCAGCTGGCTCAATCTGCACATCCTTCATTTCTGTATTACCCGTTATCTCAATGTCAATAATTCGTGTTTCATTCACATTTAGTTCGAGTAAAGACTTAGTGGATTGCATTTCAAACGCCATTAATTCTTCTTTGGATACTGCACTAAGTTTTAATTGACGTTTCATCTCTTCCACAGCTTTGTCATTTACAAGATACGCTACTTGCTTTCCATTAATTTCAACCGCTTTGGCATCTGTCTGAAATGATACGGATTCTTTAATATCGCTGAATATCTCTTTGTCCTTTGTGTTCGGATTAAAAACTTGTTCAGGGATTAACAACATTTCATTGGAGAACGATATTTTCGAATCTGCAAATTGATCCTGCAGACCTTGTTTTTGAGAAGAGATCCAATCCTCAATAGAATCTTTATCCGTTGTAACACCTATATAGCGATCTGCTATATACACGTGATAGACCGTGCTTAGTCCTCCAGATCCTCCACTACTTGCTTGTGCAGCATTTACTGAAACGACCAATGTAAGCAGAAAAGCGATCGCTAGCGCCTTAAGTTTTTTTGATAAGATATTATATGGTTTTATTAATGTATTTTTCTCTTGACGTTCATCTGCCCTCATGACTGAACTCCTTCCACTGCATCGAAAAATCTACGAATATTATTGAAAGATCCTTATATTCGAGCTAATTCGATTAAAAAAATCCTCATATGCTAATTTTCACACTATTCAACCGTACCATAAGTTACAGTTCAGATTGGAAGCGTAGTTAAATTGTAGCATTGCAAGACTATTATTGTTTTAGTTCAAGATTTACGAGACTTAAGAATAATATGAAGGATGTAGCTGTTGTCGAAATTGGATTAAGGTCCATAAATTTCTGAGTTAGATCCATAAACTTGGGATGAAGGTTCATAAATTGGTCTCACTTTAAAGATACAAATTTTTTTAGTATGACTGTAACTGACTTACTATCTGCTAGAACAGCTTTTCTGAATAAGCATAGCTGGATTTAAAAAAAATCACCGAGAAAAGATTCCCCGGTGATTGTATTAATTTATTTCATGTAATAAATCTTCTAAACAAAATAAAAAAGATACACCACGATTGCAGCGTATCTTGATGGCTTTGGACGGAATCGAACCGCCGACACATGGATTTTCAGTCCATTGCTCTACCGACTGAGCTACAAAGCCTCGGTTGCGGCTTACAATAAGCGGCGAATCTCTTCGTCACTTTCTTATAACCCTCATTAAGTATTAACATTTTAGTTCTTATCTAATCTTGCTTCTGATTTGAATTGTTTTGATAAGAATAATGGCGGTCCCGACCGGGATCGAACCGGCGATCTCCTGCGTGACAGGCAGGCATGTTAACCGCTACACCACGGGACCTTATTGCGTTATGTAAATAAAGATAAATGGTGACCCGTACGGGATTCGAACCCGTGTTACCGCCGTGAAAGGGCGGTGTCTTAACCGCTTGACCAACGGGCCGTTTGAAATGTTTTTGTAACAACGAATCTTAATATATCACAATCCTTTTTAATCTGACAATCTTTTTTTAAAAAATGTTTAAAAAGGTCTAAAAATATCGTTAATACAGAGATTTATCAAAATATAATTGTAATATAATGGTTATATTCATTCTAAATATGTATAAATATACTCGCCTACTGTGAATCCTTTTTTAAACTCGATCGTATTTATTATCAGGTGGGATAAACATATTTAGTAATAGAAGCATCCCACCAATAAATACAGCAAGGAGGGTCCCTCTATGAAATTTGTTGTAAAGAAAAATCCTATTATTGTTTTAATTATCCTAATGCTGCCTGTATTAACTGTGTCTCTCCCATTTTTGGAGCCAAATGATCCAGGTCTTTGGATTGGAATCGCTATAACCGCTATTATGTCTTTTCTTATGCTATGGGCATTGTTTCAGTCTTATTATGAAATAACCGAGGAGTCGATCACGCTCGTCTTCGGGCCAATCCGTAAGACCCTTCGACTTAACCAGCTGAAGTCTGTTAATTATTCTTATAATCCAATCTCATCTCCAGCCTGGACGTTTAAGAGAGTTAAATTTGTCTACGGGTCTTTCAATGATTTTCTTTTTGGCTCCGTACCAAAAGAAGAAGAGGCATTTTGGCAAGCATTGCGTGATCGATGCTCAGACGCTGCAAAGCTTCCTCGATAATTAAAATGCAAATTCATACATTGTATTGGTAGGATTAATTGATATTCTCCCAATTTTGACCCAGATAAAGGCACGAGCCGCTTTTTATTCTCGTTTTTTGCTTCGATTCCCTTTTAATGTCCCTTATTATCCCCTTGAACTCGATCTGCTGCGTTTCTGAAACGACGCAGCAGATCGAGTTCATTTCAATTTTTATGCTTTTTGATATCCAAACCCCTTCAGCTCCAATCTTTTCTCCTCAAGATTAGGCATTTTATCCAAAATCGTTAATTTCATTGATCTTTCGTTAATTAAAGTAGATGAAGTCTCTAGACTTGAGAAAATAAACTTTGCTAACCAATCCCTATAGCCTGGAATAAACTAATTTTAACTTACTATGTCATATTCTTCGATTTCCTTGAATACCACCATTTATCAGTAAATGATTATTATTAAAAAGGTGAAAGATTTTTACAATTGAAGACCATAATATAAGGAAATCGTGGGATTTGGATAAAGAATATACCTCGAGAGGAAGAGTTGAAAATGTGTGGCTATTGCCGTCAGCAAAACAATCGTTTAAGTGACAAATTCGTATTTATACTGTCAGAAGATCTTATTGAAAGATGTAATGGATTAGGTCTTGGGGTTGTGTTTACAGCAACCTTTGACGGTGGTATGGCCTATAAAATCACCTGGGACCAAGATGTAAAGGAAATTAATCATGACCATTCTATTTTCACCCATCGACAAGTTGAAAGAGGCATTAAAACAGGTGATTTTATTGTCATCAATGACTTAGTAAAATAACAAAATCTTTCACAAAATAAAGAAACACATAACATCGTTAAGAAAAGCGAACGATGTTATGTGTTTCTAATTTCTTATCTCCAAACGCTGCGAATAACGTTTGTTTGTGTACGGTCTGGACCTACAGAGAAGATTGACAATGGAATTCCTGTTAGCTGAGATACACGCTCTAGGTAGTGACGTGCATTGTCTGGAAGCTCATCTAATGAACGACAGCCTGTGATATCTTCATCCCATCCTGGAAGCTCTTCGTACACAGGCTCGCATTTTGCAAGCTCGCGAAGGTTTGCAGGGTATTCAGTGATGACTTTGTCTCCAATACGATAAGCAGTACAGATTTTCAGTGTTGGGATTCCTGTTAGAACATCGATTGAGTTCAATGAAAGATCTGTTAGTCCGCTAACACGGCGAGCGTGGCGAACAACTACACTGTCAAACCAGCCTACACGACGTGGACGGCCAGTTGTTGTACCGTACTCACGGCCTACTTCACGGATTTGATGACCAATTTCATTATCAAGCTCCGTAGGGAATGGACCATCACCAACACGCGTTGTATAAGCTTTAGACACGCCTACTACATGATTAATTTTGGATGGACCAACACCAGAACCGATTGTTACACCACCTGCTACAGGGTTCGAAGACGTAACATACGGATATGTACCTTGGTCGATATCAAGCATAACTCCTTGTGCACCTTCAAAAAGGACACGGCGTGCTTCGTCCAATGCGTCGTTTAATACGACAGACGTATCACATACGTATTTCGCCACTTGCTGGCCATACTCATAATATTCGTCAAGAATGTCCTCAATTTTAAAGCCTTCTACCTCATAGAAACGTTCAAGCAGACGGTTTTTCTCCGCTAAATTATGTGTAAGCTTCTCTTCGAATGCTTCACGATCAAGAAGATCTGCAATACGAATTCCCATGCGTGCCGCTTTATCCATATAAGCAGGACCGATTCCTTTTTTTGTTGTACCAATTTTATTTGCGCCTTTACGCTCTTCCTCTACCTCATCAAGCTTTAAGTGATAAGGAAGAATAACATGTGCACGATTGCTGATACGCAGATTGTCTGTGGTTATTCCACGGTCGTGTAAGTATTTAAGCTCCGCTACCAGCGCTTTTGGATCAACGACCATTCCGTTGCCAATAACAGAAATTTTATCCTTATAGAAGATACCAGATGGAATTAAGTGAAGCTTGTACGTTTCGCCACCGAATTTAATGGTGTGTCCTGCGTTATTGCCACCTTGATAACGTGCGATTACTTCTGCATGTTCAGAAAGGAAGTCCGTAATCTTACCTTTCCCCTCGTCTCCCCATTGTGTGCCCACAACTACGACTGAAGACATGAAATGCACCTCCGTTAGGTTATAAACCCTTTTTTTCAAACAAGATTAGTGTACCAATGTCTCGAGTGAGCGTCAACAACAAAAGACGAACATTAATGAAGAAAAAGATAAATATATTCGTATTAAACCGTTTTTACGGCGGAGCATTCATGTTTGTCAATATTTGAAATAGAAAAAACGAGCAAACAGGTTTCCCTGCTTGCTCGTTTATGCACCAGGCGGCATCCCCGAGTCGTCGAGCCGCCGTTCTAGATTAACGAACTTATTATATTCTTTTATAAAAGCAAGCTCAACCGTACCAACAGGACCGTTACGCTGCTTTGCGATAATGATTTCGATAATATTTTTATTTTCGCTTTCCTTGTCGTAGTAGTCATCCCGATATAGGAAGGCAACAATATCTGCATCCTGCTCAATACTTCCTGATTCACGTAAATCGGACATCATTGGACGCTTGTCTTGTCTTGTCTCAACACCACGGGACAGCTGTGAAAGGGCAATAACCGGCAATTCTAGCTCACGCGCGAGTCCTTTAAGAGAACGAGAAATTTCAGAAACCTCCTGCTGACGGTTTTCTCCTGGCTTTCCGTTCCCGTGGATCAGCTGCATATAATCTATTAAAATCATGCCCAGTCCATGCTCCTGCTTTAATCGACGGCACTTGGCACGAATATCCTGTACTCGAACCCCTGGAGTATCATCAATATAGATCCCTGCATTTGAAAGACTTCCCATTGCCATTGTAAGCTTGCGCCAATCCTCGTCTGTTAAGGATCCAGTACGAAGATTTTGTGCATTTATATTTCCCTCTGCACAAAGCATACGCATCACTAGCTGTTCAGCCCCCATCTCAAGACTAAAGATGGCTATATTTTCCCCCGTTTTGGTGGCAACGTTCTGAGCAATATTAAGCGCAAAGGCAGTCTTACCAACTGAAGGACGTGCCGCTACAATGATAAGATCATTGCGCTGAAAACCTGCCGTCATACGGTCAAGCTCTCTAAAACCAGTCTCCAACCCTGTTATTTCTCCTTGCTGGCTGGTTAATAGTTCAATATTATCATAGGTTCTGACCAAAACATCCTTCATTTGATGGAATGCGCTCGTATTTTTACGATTCGCTACTTCCATGATGTTTCGTTCAGCCTCGCCAAGAAGGTTTTCAACCTCATCTTCTCTTGAATAACCATCCTGAGCGATCGTTGTTGCTGTACGAATAAGTCGTCTCAGCAAAGATTTCTCTTCCACGATACGCGCATAATATTCAAGATTGGCAGCAGTTGGCACAGAAGCAGCCAGATCACTTAAATAAGATACCCCGCCAACATCCTCAAGCTCTTTAAGCGCAGAAAGCTCCTCCGTTACTGTAATAAGATCGACCGCTTTTCCTTTATCGCTAAGACGCATCATAATTTCAAAGATCTTTTGATGCGAGCTTCTGTAAAAGTCTTCCGGCATGAGAATTTCAGCTGCTGGAATAAGCATTTGAGGTTCTAAAAAAACGGCGCCAAGCACTGCTTGCTCAGCTTCTATATTTTGAGGCGGAATTCGGTCCGCATATTGTTCGTTCATCTTTCCATTCCCCCTCCCATATTCGTTAAAAGGGTTTTGATCAAAAAAAATGTGATCTCAATTGATCACATTTTTCTCTAGTATAGCATGGATTCGACCAAAATCGACCCATCTCCTTATTTTTCCTCTGTAACATGTACCTTTAAGGTTGCTGTAACCTCTTGATGCAGCTTAACAGGTACATTGGAATAACCAAGCGTACGAATTGCATCGTTCATTTCGATTTTGCGTTTGTCAATTTTGATTTGGTGACGTTTTTTTAATTCTTCAGCAATTTGCTTTGACGTGATGGAACCAAACAAACGACCACCTTCTCCAGATTTGGCAGACAGTTCCACCGTTAGTGATTCAATCGTTTTTTGCAAGTCTTTTGCTTCTTGCAGCTCTTCTTGTTCTGCACGTTCCTGTTTTTTCTTTTGGGCTTCAAGCTGTTTTACGTTTCCATTATTCGCTTCAACAGCCAGATTATTTTTCAGCAAATAGTTGTGTGCATAACCATCTGATACGTTTTTCACTTCACCTTTTTTTCCTTTACCTTTAACGTCCTGTAGAAAAATTACTTTCATTGTTCTTCCGTACCTCCTTCAATGTGTTCACTGATCGCCTGTTTAAGGCGTTCAACTGCTTCTTCAATGGTTATATCATATAACTGAGTAGCTGCGTTGGTTAAATGACCGCCGCCGCCAAGTCTTTCCATAATCAATTGTACATTCACCGTACCAAGAGACCTTGCGCTGATTCCGACAACATTCTCATCCCTCAATGCCACAACAAACGAGGCTGCGACGTCCTCCATTGATAAAAGAGTGTCGGCTGCTTGTGCAATAATAACGGAGTCATGTACATGGTCTTCCTCACCTATAGCAATTGCCATCCCATGCTGGTAAAATGATACAGTTTCAATAAGCTTTGCTCGTTCAACATAAGTTGAAACATCTTCCCTAAGGAATTGCTGAACCAGCATGGTATCAGCACCAAGTGTTCTTAAATAGGATGCTGCATCAAAGGTACGCGATCCTGTTCGCAGTGTAAAGCTTTTCGTGTCGACAATGATTCCTGCGAGCAATGCTGTTGCTTCAAGCATCGTGATTTTATCATGCTTGGGCTGGTAGTCCAGCAGCTCTGTGACTAGCTCTGCAGTGGACGATGCATAGGGCTCCATATAGACAAGAAGAGGTTGTTCTATGAATTCCTCACCTCGTCTATGATGATCAATGACAACAACCTTTTCTACCTTATTCAGCAGCCGCTCTTCAATGACTAGACTTGGCTTGTGCGTATCAACAACAACAAGCAGCGTGTCTTCCGTCGCCACTTCAAGTGCCTCTTCTGGGGTAATCATATGAGAATAGAGATCCGGTTTCTGTTTAATCTCTTCCATCAAACGTTTTACACCATTATCAATTTCGTTAAAATTAATGGCTACATAGCCTTCACGCTGATTCATTTGAGCAATTTTACGAATCCCTATCGCGGCTCCAATTGCATCCATATCCGGTCGTTTGTGGCCCATTACAATGACTTTATCGCTCTCCATCATAAGCTCTCGGAGGGCATGAGATATGACACGCGCACGTACCCTTGTCCGTTTTTCCATCGGGTTTGTTTTACCGCCATAGAATTTAACTTTCCCATTTTGCTGTTTGATTGCAACCTGGTCACCACCACGTCCAAGAGCAAGATCTAAGCTAGACTGGGCCTGTACACCAAGCTCCGGTAAGCTCTGGGCACCTGAACCGATACCGATGCTAAGCGTTAACGGAACATTTTGCTTTGATGTGTCCTCACGAATGGCATCTAAAATGGTGAATTTCTCTTGCTCCAGCTCACGAAGGATTTGTTCATTCATAACAGCCATAAAACGCTCTGAGGATATCCTTTTGATAAAGATTTCGTGATCATTTGCCCATTTATTTAATAGTGAAGTAACCGCACTGTTAATATTGCTGCGCGCCTGATCGTCCATACCTTGCGTTAATTCGTCATAATTATCGAGGAAAATAATGGCGAGCACTGTCCGATCCGCTTCGTATTGCAGTTCGACCTCAGACTGTTCTGTTACGTCGAAAAAATAAAGCAGCTTCTCATCCTGCTTAAGTACAATTCGAAAAAAACGGCCCTGCCATGACACAATTTCCTCTGTGTATCCTTCTTTTTTGACAACTGGCACTAATACGTCTGCCACGTCGTACAACGAGCGGCCAATCATAGATCCACCCTCTACAAACGAGGATAAATACGGATTTGCCCACTCTACAAAAAAATCATCGTTAAATAACAGAATGCCCACTGGCATCTCCATTAGTGCTTCTTCACCGACACGTTTAACTCGATACGATAGAGTTGAAATATACTTTTCGGTATCTTCATAAAAACGTCTTTCATAAAGAAAAGCAGCCCATAATAATGGCGCCGAAACAACAAGCCCAATTAACATGAACCACAAATTGAAAAAAGCCAGTGCTGCAACTATTAACCCTAATGATACCGAGAGGCCAATTAACAATTTCCGCATCACCCGATGTTGAAAATAACTTGGCATGCTTTCAGCTCCCACAACCGATTTATCCGATTCAGCAAAGATTTAATTCTATATATCCATTATTAAAACCCCATAAACGCGCTTTGCATATTGTACAATTGCGCTCATTAATGAATCACTATAGATGCAATTTTCTGCAGCCTAAAGATAAGTTTATACTTTTTATGAATTTTTCAGCAGGCGATGCCGCAAATCAAACCCTAAGTCTATTATACCTAATATTCGGGTAAAAGGGCTTAAGAGAAGACCAAAAATCGTCAAAAGAATGATTATCCCTTTATTCCATTTTTTCAAATGGCTGTAAAAATGAATAAATGAGAGCCCTTGGACAATCATTAACAGCTCTAAGGCAATTTGCAAATTTGCAATTGCCAAGCTAAACATGCTCCCTGCCTCCGGCTCACTGACGAGTGTAATAATCAGCACAATTAAATAGTACCAAATGACACTTTTAGGCAGGACAATTTCGCGAAATGGCTGAAATTTCGGCACATCAATTTTAAGTCTTCTAACAATTGGAAAATTTATGATCATAATAAACAGAATCACCGATGCAGCTGAGAATACAATAAGAGTGGGCAGCAATGATTCAAATAATACTACTGCACTCGTCCAATCTGTTCGAATCTGTGTTACGTCCTGGCCAAATGACGCTGCTAACGCGAATGAATTCTCCATGCTTTCATTCATTAATGTAAAAAATTGTTCAACGATATTTTGTTCAAGCAATACAAGTGAAACCACAAACATTAAAAGTATATTGGCAATAAGCACCAATGTAGAAGCGATGAAGATATTGAATTTACTTTTTCCCTTTTGAATCATCCATCCCATTACAATACCAACCGTTCCATACATTAATGCAAGCGGTAGTGAGAGGAGTGTACTAATGATGGCTGAAACCCCCAGTGCTGCTGCAAGCATAAGAAAAGATTCACGCAAGGAATATCGTGCACTATAGACTATAAATGGTAAGGCCAAGAATAAAGTCGATACGATCGACAATAATGGAACGTACGTAGAAATCAGGAGAAGAACCGCAAAAAATGCAATCAAAATAGCACCTTCTGTCAATTTTCTCGTACTTGATTGATTCATTTAGTCACCTCTATCAATTTATCTTATTTTCGTCATTTTTTATTACATAAGAAAATAGTATCATGTCAATTCTATCGATGATGCATTTTCCTATCAACTATTTATCGCTAATTCGTTTTATTTGGAAAAAAAATCCTTCACAAAATAAAATAAATACCGCTTGTTGATTCTTCTCAATTTAATATGGAGTGACTCAAGAGTCAGTTCATTAAATTAATTATTGCCTCTTGTTGTATCTGAAAATGATCGACTTCCTGTCTTAGGGCAAAACTCTCTTTATAATGACTAATGTCTGTTTTAACTCATCTGTCACACACAGACTGTTCAGCCAGTTTTAAGACTTCCAATGCCATAACCACCGCAAAGCCTCTCCTATATTCATCTGCTCTTGAAGCTTCAATCGATGATTTCAACTCCAAGTAAATTTGTTCAAGAAATATCGGTGATCGTGAATGATCGATGCAATGAAAATATGTCATATACTAATTAAGCCTATTGCTATATCAATAAACCCTCACAAAAGGAATATGAGAGTTAAGATAAAGTGATGCATTAAAGCAAAACAACAAATCCCCCTTATTCTTTTCACGTTAGACGAGCAACAGAAAAGAATAAGGGGGATTACTGTTTCGTAAATATATAAAGAACGGCCCCGAGAGGATTCGAACCTCCGACCTGCGGTTTAGGAAACCGTCGCTCTATCCCCTGAGCTACGGAGCCAATATGAAAAGCGGAAGGCGCTTGCTCAGCTGCGACAAGCACAAGGTGCAAGTGGCGTATTGGCGCTCTTTGCCAATGAGCCACTTGCACCTTGTGATCTTGAGCAGCTAGCGCCTGCAGCTGGATCTCATGAAAAGCGGATGAAGGCATTCAACCACTATTCATTTTGAAAACAGCCACCGATCCTCGGGGACCAGCGGCTGTTTATCGCTTATTCGCCTGCTACGAATGGTAGTAATGCCATTGTACGTGAACGTTTAATAGCAATTGTCAACATACGTTGATATTTAGCGCTAGTTCCAGTTACACGACGCGGTAAAATTTTACCACGCTCAGAAATAAACTTTCTAAGAAGATCTACGTCTTTGTAGTCGATGCTTGTGATGCCGTTAGATGTAAAGTAACACACCTTTTTACGACGACGTCCGCCTCTGCGTCCTCCTGCCATGAGATTCCCCTCCTTCTTGATTAAATTTTTATGAGATTACACCTTAGAATGGTAAGTCATCATCTGAAATGTCGATCGGCTGACCGTCATTGGAGAATGGATCCTGATCCACACGCGTGTAATTTTGGTTTTTTTGATTATTCTCTCGTGGTTGATTCTGACCGAAGTTGTTACTTTGGTTACTTTGGTTACTTTGGTTACCCTGGTATCCTTGATTTTCGCCATAACCTCCACCAGATTCGCCCGATGATGCATTTCTCGGTTCTAAGAATTGAACGCTTTCTGCGACTATTTCAGTCACATACACACGTTTTCCTTCTTGGTTATCATAGCTTCGAGATTGAACTCGTCCATCCACACCGGCGAGACTTCCCTTTTTCAAAAAGTTAGCCACGTTTTCCGCTGGGCGGCGCCACACAACACAATTGATAAAATCCGCTTCACGATCCCCTTGCTGATTCGTAAACGAGCGATTCACAGCAAGCGTAAAGGTTGCAACCGGCACACCATTCGGCGTGTAGCGCAAATCTGGATCCTTCGTTAACCGACCTACTAACACGACTCGATTCATCATCAGAATCAACTCCTTTGCCTTTGATCAGGCTGCTTCATAAAGTACCCTGTGCATCGGTGATCATTTATCGTTTATAAAATTACTTTTCTTCTTCACGAATTGCCATGTGGCGGACGATGTCTTCGCTGATTTTAGCTAGACGATCGAATTCATTGATTGCTTCTGAACCAGAATTAATTTTAACAATTTGGTAGAAACCATCACGATAATCGTTGATTTCATAAGCTAATCTACGCTTACCCCACTCTTTTGATTCGATGATTTCCGCTCCGTTAGAAGTTAGGATTTCAGCAAAGCGATCTACTACCGCTTTCTTTTGCTCATCGTCCACATCTGGGCGGATAATATACATAATTTCGTACTTTCTCATCGGTCATTCACCTCCTTATGGTCTATGCGGCTCCTCAATATTGAGAAGCAAGGAATAATATTTACATTACTCACAATGTAGAATTATATCATAGGAGAGTTGGAAATACAATGACAGTTATATATTCAACATGAATTATTTTCATTCCCTACTCTGCTTCCTTTTATATATAAACCTGAATTTTTTAATATCGGATATTGACTTCTAAATAGTATCGAATCGATTCTTCTTTTCAAAAATCCGTGAGCGAAAAAGCTTCAACTTAATTGTCTGTCCGATTGTCAATTATAAAAAACCAGTTTTCCTATGAATGAAAAAACTGGTTTTCGTCTGATTTATACATTAAAACGGAAGTGAATGACATCCCCGTCTTTTACAATATATTCTTTTCCTTCTAGTCTAACCTTACCCGCTTCTTTTGCAGCGGCCATTGAGCCTGTCTCTGTAAGATCATCATACGACACTGTTTCCGCACGAATAAAGCCTCGTTCAAAATCTGAATGAATAATTCCCGCGCATTGAGGTGCTTTCATACCATGGCGAAAAGTCCATGCACGAACCTCTTGAACACCAGCAGTGAAATAAGTTGCTAATCCGAGAAGGTTGTATGTTGCGCTGATTAATTGATCTAATCCAGATTCTTCAATGCCGAGCTCTTGAAGAAACATCGCTTTCTCTTCATCGTCCAATTCAGCAATTTCTTCTTCAATTTTTGCACAAACAACAATTACTTCAGCATTGTCCTTTTCAGCAAATTCACGCACACGCTGAACATATTCATTGTCAGAAGCATCCGCAATTTCATCTTCTCCAACGTTTGCAACATATAGCATTGATTTACTTGTTAAAAGATGAAGGTGGCGAGCGATACGCTGCTGTTCTTCTGTCATCTCAACTGTACGTGCCGGGAGATTATTTTCAAGCGTTTCCTTAACAAGCTCCAATACTGTAAGTTCGGCTACAGCATCTTTATCCTTTTGCTTCGCCATTTTACCAACGCGAGCGATGCGTTTATCTACCGTTTCAAGGTCTGCAAGAATGAGTTCAAGGTTGATGACTTCAATATCATCGATTGGATCAACCTTACCTGAGACATGTGTAATATTATCATCCGCAAAGCAGCGAACAACCTGACAAATCGCGTCAACTTCACGAATATGGGATAAGAACTTGTTACCAAGACCTTCCCCTTTGCTTGCCCCTTTAACAATCCCTGCGATATCCGTAAATTCAAACGCTGTAGGCACTGTTTTCTTCGGCTGGACAAGCTCTGTCAATTTATTCAAGCGAGCGTCAGGAACCTCAACGATCCCGACATTGGGGTCAATCGTACAGAATGGATAATTAGCAGATTCTGCACCTGCTTTTGTAATTGCATTAAATAAGGTCGATTTCCCGACATTTGGTAAACCAACGATACCGGCTGTAAGAGCCATGTGCTTCACTCCTCAAAATTTCTTCTATCTATATTGTCCAAAGACATTCAATACGTTGTTTAAACCTCACACAATTATAGTGATTTACCAGCCAAAATACAAGCCTCCGGGATTCGTGCAAATGTTTCACGTGGAACCCTTTTACGATTGCGTTGACAGTCATTACTAAGCGATGATCTATAAATCTAATGAAACAAGCCACCTGACTCTCCCTATTCAAGGCTTGTCAAATGGCTTGCTTCATTTATTCCTCGTGCTTTACAAGGATTTTTTTCATCTTTCGTGAAAACTCTTTCCGGGGAATCATTACGCTATGCGAACAACCTTCGCACTTGATTCGAATATCCATACCCATACGGATAATTTTCCAGCAATTCGTTCCGCAAGGATGCTGTTTTTTCATTTCAACAACATCATTTAAGCCGTACTCCTTCTCTTCCACCTCTGCTCCCCCCTACTCACTTTCTGTTCTCTTCATTGCTTGACGCTCTGCTGTGTTCTCTGCTTCCTCTTGTCGTGAATACATGACCATACGAGGGAATGGAATTTCGATGCCATACTTATCAAAATGATTTTTAATCTCTTTCCGAAGCATCCTTGCAATATACCAGTGTCTCATTGGAGCCGTTTCAGCTGTTACCCGCATCACAACGTCCGAAGCGGCCAATGTTTGGATGCCCAAAAGCTCTGGCTTCATAATGATATCTTCGTATTTCCCTTCCAACGAATCCAAGAGTTCTAAAATGACCTTCTCCGCACGGTTTAAATCCTCTTCATATGCAATACTTATATCAACAACAGCAACACTATTATGGATAGAAAAGTTTGTTACTTCAGTGATATTTCCATTCGGTATTATATGTAATTCTCCGGTCCAGCTTTTTATCTTTGTTGTCCGCAAACCAATTTCTTCCACATTTCCCTCAGCCTGCCCGATTCTTACAACATCCCCTACAGAAAATTGATCTTCAAAAATAATGAAAAAGCCAGTTATAATGTCTCGCACTAAGTTCTGCGCACCAAAACCAACGGCCAGTCCAAGAATCCCAGCACCCGCTATTAACCCGCGAACATCAATGGTAAGAGCAGAAAGAACGGTCAAAATCGCAATAAAATAAATGACATAGGCAACGACATTCTCAAGCAGCTTAAGAAGCGTTAGTTCCCTTCTCTCAGAAAAGCGAAGCGGAGCTCGAGAACGAACTTTAAACACGTTTCGTATAATTGATTTTAATAATCGTACAACCAAACCAGCGAGAATGATGATAAAAATCACTTGAAAAGAAATCATGCCAATGGTTACCCAGGTTTCTTCATTCGCAACTAGCTGTACAAACCGATTCCATAGTCCATTAACAAATGTATTCATGTATGCTGCAACTCCTCTTTCTTTTCATATATAATAAGTCGTTCATACGTTATCGTCTATTTTATCAATTTAACCAACATAAAAGAATTAATAAAACCTCAGAAACACAAATTAAATGATTGTTCTTTAAAAAGAACGATAGATATTATATAATGAACGTCAGGTGATTAAATATTTGCTTATTGATCAATAATGATTTTCACTACACAGTGAAGGAGCAAACGCCATTATGCTGCCATCGATGTCTCATCAATATACACCTACTACATGCAGAAGTCATATTGAAGATCCATTAACCTCACATCGTCTGTCCAAGGAGTTAGTAACCCGCTATCCAACGGATTCTTGTCCTATTGTATTTGTCTGTGTCGGGAGTGATCGTTCTACAGGTGATTCACTTGGCCCATTAATCGGCAGTAATCTACAAAAACGAAACCTTCCTCATTTTCACTTATACGGCACATTGAAGGAGCCGGTACACGCATTGAATCTAGAGCAAACGATGACGACCATCTACGAATTTTATCCTGACGCATTTATTATTGGAATTGACGCATGTCTTGGTCAATATCGAAATGTTGGTTTTATCGAAGTTGGAGATGGGCCGATCCGACCTGGAGCAGGCGTGAATAAAAAACTGCCCGACGTAGGGAACATTCATATTATGGGAATCGTAAACGTTGGCGGCTTTATGGAAATGGCAATGCTTCAGAACACACGTCTATATTTAGTGACGGAAATGGCTTCCATTATTACAGATATAATTCATTATTCTAATATTCTTTATAGGAATAAAATTTAAGATAAAATGTAGCTGTACTATATGATTGATTAACTTTTTCTTAAATTCAAAAGGGCTTTTTAATAACGCTCTTTTGATCTGTATATTCTAAAATTAACTTGCGTAAGCATTTTTTAAAGGCTCTATAACTATTTTTTACTGGCTATGTTAAGGATCATTTTTTATTTTGGCATTATGTTGATTGGGGCGGATACGTGAGACTCCTGTAGGAAAAACGAGTCAAAGGGAGACCCCACAGGCGCATAGCACCGAGGAACGTCGGACCGCCCACGGAAAGCGAGCGCCTGAAGCGGTAATCAACAGGCAACTTAGACTGAATCTTTGTAATAAAAAGGGAGGGGCATTCACAATATTAAAAAATAATAAAACGTAAATATATAACATATACTTAAGTTAATGATACGTGAATGAAATTTCTATTAAAATACTAATTTTATTAGATATAATAAAGCAGTGTTACAATTGCTGCCACTACGACAATGCCCGGCAGCAAATTTGCCACGCGAATGGTTGTTAATCCTGCCAGATTTAATCCAATGGCAAAGATCATTACGCCTCCTGTAGCCGTCATTTCAATGATAAATTGATCCATTAAAGCAGCTGGTACGATAAGATCAATCTGAGTCGCAAATAATGCTATTAGTCCTTGATAGAACACAACGGGAATTGCTGAAAACATAACACCTATTCCAAGAGTTGAGGCTAATATAATGGAAGTAAATCCATCAATGATCGCTTTTGTATAGAGTACCGAGTGATCTCCGCGTATACCGCTGTCCAGAGCCCCAATCACCGCCATTGCTCCAATCACAAAGATTAATGTAGCAGTGACAAACCCCTGAGAGATGCTTGTCTCTGAATTTTTTCCGATTTTATTCTCAAGCCACTGACCAACTTGATTTAACTTATGATCAAGCCCAATCCATTCACCTAATACTGCACCTAGAACCAAGCTGATAATCACAATAAGAAAATTTTCACTTTGCAGCCCCATTTGCAGTCCTAACACAACAACGGCTAGTCCAATAGCAGACATCACAGTTGTTTTCATCCTTTCAGGGATACGATGCAGCCATTTTCCAATTAAAGTACCAAAAATAATTAAGAGTCCATTGACGATTGTTCCTAAAAGCACCATATAAGCAACCTCTTTCGTCCAAATAACGCTGTGCATCAGCAGTAAAACACGACCTAAAGGCACATTGTGCAACTAGATCGTGTTTTATTTCGTCTTTTGATTGTTTTACTGAAGAAGATCTAGAATACGCTCTAAATCCTCATCAGTCATAAATTCGATTTCAATTTTCCCCTTTTTCTGTCCCTTTTTAATGGCAACACCGGTACCAAAACGTTCTCTTAACAAGTTCTCTTGTTCTTTTAAATAGAGGTTTTGAGTTAATGGTTTCTTTTTTGTTTCACGTGAAACATTTTCATTTAGCTGCTGAACATAGTTCTCGAGCTGACGTACATTCATATTTTCTGTTATAACCATCTCAACAACTTCAGACAACAGTGATTTCTTCTTTAATCCTAATAAAGTACGTCCATGTCCCATAGTTAGGGCACCTTCAGTAATAAGCTCTTGGATTGGCTCAGGCAATGTCAGTAATCGCACATGATTTGCTATGTGTGGACGGCTTTTCCCTAGCGTTTTCGCAAGATGGTCTTGTGTAACATTAAGATTGCTCATTAGTGTTTCGTAAGCTTTTGCTTCTTCAATCGGTGTTAAATCCTCGCGCTGTAAATTTTCAAGTACTGCCAGCTCCATCATTTGCTGGTCCGACAATTCTCTAACAACAGCTGGGACATGCTGTAATTTTGCTTCCTTTGCCGCACGGTATCGACGCTCTCCAACAACGATCTCAAATCCTTTAATACTTTTTCTGACAATGATTGGCTGCAAAATACCATGTTGCTGTATTGATTTTTTCAATTCTTCAATTGCTTCCGGCTGAAATAACTTCCGCGGTTGATAGGGATTAGGGCGAAGATCTTTGAGCGAAAGCTCTTGTACCTGTTCATCCATGGATTGCGACACCTCTGGAAATAATGCATTAATGCCTTTTCCTAATCCTTTAGCCATTTTTAATCACTTCCTTCGCCAGATCAAGATAGACCTCAGCACCTCTTGATTTCGGATCATAGAGGATAACTGGTAATCCATGACTCGGTGCTTCACTGAGACGAACATTACGCGGAATAATCGTGCTGTAAACTTTATCTTGGAAGTATTTTTTCACTTCTTCAATAACTTGAATACCTAAGTTCGTTCTTGCATCCAACATCGTAAGAAGAACCCCATCGATCAATAAACGGTTATTCAAATGCTTTTGAACAAGGCGCACGGTGCTCAAAAGCTGACTTAACCCTTCCAATGCATAGTATTCGCATTGTACAGGAATAATCAATGAATCTGATGCAGTTAAAGCATTGATCGTTAATAAACCGAGTGACGGAGGACAATCAATAATAATAAAATCATATTGGTCTTGAATATCTTGAAGGGCTTTTTTTAACCTAACCTCTCTTGAAATTGTCGAAACTAGCTCAATTTCTGCCCCTGCAAGTGATATTGTAGCTGGAATGATCGAAAGGTTTTCAACAGTTGTTTCTTTAATGGTTAATCGAATATCAACATCATCAACTAAAATGTCATATATGCACTGCTCGACATCACCTTTGTTAATTCCAACACCGCTGGATGCATTTCCTTGCGGATCGATATCAACCAGCAGTACTTTTTTGCCAAGGTATGCAAGACATGCACTTAAATTGACTGAGGTAGTGGTTTTGCCGACCCCCCCTTTTTGATTCGTAATCGCTATGATTTTTCCCATGTCTTTCACCTATCCTTATGTGTCAAGCAACAAACGTATTTGAAGCGTTATGTCCTGTAGCGTAAACACCTGGACAAACCTTTTTACATTGTATTGACACTGCTTGTTCTTATTTTAACAGAATTCGAACTTGAAAGGTTATCAAACCATAGAAAAAGGTGAGAAACGCATGATAACCCGCTTCTCACCTGTTCTTTTACTATTATTTTTTCTTTGGTAGTTTAATTGTAATTTGATAATAGTCATCGAATTCTTGCTCTTCGGAATCAAGCTTCATACCGGAATCAGAGATCATTGATAAAGATTGACGAATAGTATTCACCGCGATTCGCACATCTTTATTAAATGCCCGCTTTCTTGGCTGACTCTTCTTTTCAGGCCCTTCAAGCAATTTTTGAACACGCTCTTCTGTTTGTTTTACGTTAAGCTGTCGTTCAATAATTTCTTCTAATAGCTTTACTTGAAGATCTTCATTTTTAAGCGGCATCAATGCCCTTGCATGTCGCTCTGTTATTTGTTTTTGAATAAGTATTTCCTGTACACGCTCTGGAAGCTTTAATAAGCGCAGCTTGTTTGCTACAGTGGATTGTCCTTTACCAAGACGTTGAGCAAGTGCTTCTTGTGTTAAATGATGAAGATCAAGCAGCTTTTGATATGCCATCGCTTCTTCTATTGGTGAGAGTTCTTCCCGCTGCAAATTTTCAATAAGAGCCACAGAAGCGGTCTCGGTGTCGCTTAAATTCTTCACAATCGCTGGTACCTTCTCCCAGCCAAGTGATTTCATTGCGCGCCATCTTCGTTCTCCTGCAATAATCTCAAACTGCTTTTCTCCACTTTCACGGACAACAATCGGTTGAATAATGCCGTGCGTATGAATCGTTCTAGCTAGCTCTTCTATTTTTTCATCATCAAATATTGTTCTCGGCTGAAAACGGTTTGGTAAGATTAGATGAATATCGATTTGTCTAACTTCTTCTTTTTCTTCCAAGGCTTCTGAATTTATTGGTTCATCCTTTTCGCCAAGGCCAAAGATCCGTGAAAACGGAGTCTTCATCAAGACACACCACCTTTAAGAAACTCGCATCCTCTATTGCCAAACCCCTATCTATGTTTCACGTGAAACATAGATAGAATTTTTCCCCTTACATGGGGGACTTATTAGGAGTCCCTGGCTTGCGTGGGTATTTTTTTGGCGTCGAGGATGATTTCTGAATCACGATGATTGAACGTTCACTATGCTCAACGGGAAGTTCAAAAGTATGAACCTCTCGAACCTCTCCACCTAGTATTTTTATGGCTTTTTTTGCATCGGTCATCTCTTCGGAAGCACTAGCTGCTTTCATCGCTGCAAATTGTCCATTTTTCTTTACAAGCGGCATACATAGCTCTGATAAAACAGAAAGTCTTGCAACTGCCCTTGCAGTAACGAGGTCATAGGACTCCCGATAACTTTTATTTTGTCCAAACGTTTCTGCTCGATCATGGTGAAAATGAACATTTTCTAGTTTAAGCTCTTCCGCTAAATGGTTAAGGAACGTAATTCGTTTATTCAAGGAATCAACGATTGAAACCTCAAGATGCGGAAAACAAATTTTTAATGGAATGCTCGGAAATCCGGCTCCTGCTCCAACATCACAGATGGTCAGCGGTTGTGTTAAGTCCATGAAAAAGCTTGCTGTGATGGAGTCATAAAAGTGCTTTAAATAGACTTCTTCACGATCTGTAATAGCGGTTAAATTCATTTTTTCGTTCCATTCAACAAGCAATTCATAGTATCGTTCAAATTGATCGAGCTGTTTTTGAGAAAGCTCAATGCCATTCTCTTTTAACAGCCGTTGAAATTGCTCAACATTCATAAATGGTCTCCTTTACCTCATTCACCTGATACTTTTGCTATACGTCCTTGCTCTATATAAACGAGTAAAATCGAGATATCAGATGGATTAACCCCGGAGATTCGGGATGCTTGTGCAATGGAAAGCGGGCGTACTTGGTTCAGCTTTTGACGCGCTTCGCTCGCAAGACCTGTAATCGCATGATAATCAATGCCATCCGGAATCTTTTTGTTTTCCATTTTTTTCAATTTACCAACTTGCTGAAGTGATTTTTCGATATAACCTTCATATTTGATATGAATTTCTACTTGTTCTTCTACATCCAAAGATAGCTCAAGTCCTGAAGGAGCTAGCTCTTTAATATGATTGTACGTGATTTCAGGTCGTCTTAAAAGGTCTGTTCCACGAATACCGTCCTTTAAAATACTGCTCCCTATGCTTTCCAGCAATGCTTGTGCTTTCTCATCCGGTTTGATGATGACTGCGTGCAGACGTTTTAACTCAGCATCAATCAATTCTTTTTTCTTTACAAAACGTGCATGACGTTCATCTCGTATTAACCCAATATTGTGTCCAATATCGGTTAAGCGAAGGTCTGCATTATCGTGACGTAACAATAAACGATACTCCGCACGGGATGTGAGTAAACGATATGGCTCATTCGTTCCCTTTGTCACCAAATCATCTATTAAAACACCAATATAAGCATCTGAACGGCTTAAAATGACCTCTTCTTTCTTAAAAGCACGGCGAGCCGCGTTGATTCCGGCCATTAATCCTTGACCGGCTGCTTCTTCATATCCTGAGGTTCCATTAATTTGACCTGCTGTATAGAGATTCGGAATTTTTTTTGTTTCTAACGTAGGCCATAGCTGTGTTGGTACGATTGCATCGTATTCAATAGCATACCCAGCACGCATCATTTGTGCTTTTTCAAGACCTGGAATCGATTCTAGTATTTTTTGCTGTACATCTTCTGGCAAACTTGTTGAAAGACCTTGTACATAGACCTCTTTCGTATTACGTCCTTCTGGCTCCAAAAAGATCTGATGACGCGGCTTATCGTTAAAACGTACAACCTTATCTTCAATTGATGGACAATACCTGGGACCTGTTCCTTTAATCATACCTGAATACATGGCAGAACGGTGTAAATTTTCGTCAATTATTGTATGAGTTTCTTCATTTGTATAGGTTAGCCAGCATGGAAGCTGATCTGTAATATATTGTGTTGTTTCATAGCTAAAGGCATGTGGTACATCGTCACCAGGCTGAATTTCCGTCTTGGTATAGTCAATGGTTTGACTATTTACTCGAGGCGGCGTACCCGTTTTAAAGCGTACAATATCAAAACCAAGCTTACGTAAATGCTCAGCAAGACCAATTGAAGCCTGTTGATTATTTGGTCCGCTGGAGTATTTTAAATCCCCAATAATGATTTCCCCGCGAAGGAATGTACCTGTCGTAATAATTGTCGTTTTCGAGCGGAAGGCAGCTCCTGTTTTGGTAATAACACCTTTACATTCGCCATCTTCAATAATCAATTCTTCTACCATTCCCTGCAGAAGTGTGATATTTGGTTCATTTTCAATTGTTTCTTTCATATCCTGCTGGTATAAAACTTTATCAGCTTGTGCACGAAGCGCACGGACAGCAGGTCCTTTTCCTGTATTAAGCATACGCATTTGAATATGGGTTTTATCAATTGTACGGCCCATTTGGCCGCCCAATGCGTCTATTTCTCTAACAACAATCCCTTTAGCCGGTCCGCCTACAGAAGGGTTACATGGCATAAATGCCACCATATCTAAATTAATCGTTAACATTAATGTTTTGGCTCCCATACGAGCAGCAGCAAGTCCTGCTTCTACTCCTGCATGTCCAGCACCAATCACAATTACATCATAAGAACCTGCCTCAAATTTTATCACGATGCATTCCTTCTTTCTTCAATTTCTTTATTTCCCAAGGCAGAATTGTGAAAACAACTGATCGATCAAACTTTCTTGAACTGTATCCCCTATAATTTCACCGAGGATCTCCCATGTTCTTCTTAAATCAATTTGTACCATATCTACTGGTGTACCTATTTCTGCTCCCTGAATTGCTTCTTCTATCGCTTGGAGCGCTAGGTGCAATAATGCAATGTGGCGGCTGTTTGACACATAGGTCATATCTCCAGCCTCTAGTGATCCTTCGAAAAACAGCGAAGCAATTGCTTCCTCAAGCTCATCTACCCCTTGTTCCTTCAGTAATGAGGTGGTAACAAGACGATGCTGAGCCGACAATTCCTGTACTTCCTTCATATCAATAACCCGTTCAAGGTCTGTCTTATTCACAATTACAATAACATCCATTCCGTTCACCGTTTCAAACAGGCGGCGATCCTCTTCTAACAGAGGTTCTGAATGATTTAATACAAGCAGGATAAGGTCTGCATCCTTTAATACCTTTCGAGAACGTTCAACGCCAATTCTCTCTACAATATCTTCCGTTTCGCGAATCCCAGCCGTATCAACCAGTCTAAGCGGCACTCCTCTAACGTTAACATACTCTTCAATAACGTCCCGCGTTGTCCCAGGTACATCCGTAACAATCGCTTTATTTTCATGTACAAGACTATTTAATAAAGAGGATTTCCCAACATTCGGACGACCAACAATAACAGTTGAAAGACCCTCACGCAGAATTTTCCCCTGTTCAGATGTTTCCAATAGTTTTTCGATCTGGCCTCTAACATACGTTGATTTTTCCATCATGACCTTCAATGTCATTTCTTCAACATCGTCATACTCTGGATAATCAATATTCACTTCAACCTGCGCCAAAATCTCTAAAATCTCCTGACGGAGCAACTTAACAAGTTTAGACAGCTTTCCTTCCATCTGCCCCATTGCTACGTTCATCGCACGATCCGTTTTTGCACGAATTAAATCCATCACTGCCTCTGCCTGTGATAAATCGATACGTCCATTTAGAAAAGCCCGCTTTGTAAACTCGCCCGGTTCAGCTAATCGCGCACCCTGTCGCAATACTAGCTGCAATACCCGGTTAACCGTAACAAGGCCTCCATGACAGTTTATCTCGATAACGTCTTCTCTTGTGAACGTCTTAGGTCCTCGCATTACCGATACCATCACTTCTTCGACAATCGTCTCTGTAGCTGGATCTACAATATGCCCATAATGAATAGTATGGGAAGGTACAGCCTGCAGCTGTTTATCTCCCATACCTCGAAAGACTCGATCTGCGATGGAAAAGGATTCATCTCCGCTCAATCGGACGATGGCAATCGCACCTTCTCCCATTGGGGTCGAGATCGCTGCAATTGTGTCAAACTCCACTCTCACCTCACCTCTTTCCTCCATATTTGATAACGCTCTATAAAACCCTATAATGTAGGGAAATAATTTTGATCCTCTAAATTCTTAGAATAACACATTTCACATCTGAAAAAAAGAAAATGAGTTGGTTTTATCCACAATTTATGGGATTGCCGAAAACATTTTATAATTATCCACATGTGAATAACTTCTCCGAGGCATTATATAGCGCGTGATTAAATTTTAAAAATTGAAGATGATTGAAAAAAATTTTTATGCACAGTTTTTTATAAATAAAGACAAATATTTGAAAAATATTAATTTAAAATAAAGCTCTTTTACACTCGCCTGTTGATTTCCTCTTCAGGCATTCGCTTTGCGCTTGTGGGGTCTCCCTTTGACTCGCTTCTCCCTCAGGAGTCTCACCCCTTCCGCTCCAATCAACATAGTGCAAAAATCACCAATGATCTTTAAACAAAGCCTAAAAGAAAAAATCCTCTTGTTATGATCGCAAGAGGATTTTTTCTTTTATTTTTTTGGTTGAATGATCAGGTAACGATACGGCTCTGTACCTTCAGATTGCGTTTCAATATCACGTCTATATGACAGTACGTTATGAATAATTTTTCGTTCATAAGATGGCATTGGTTCAAGTTTTACTGGGCGATTAGTACGAACTGCTTGTTCAGCCGTCTTTTCCGCTAACTGCTCAAGTGTTTCTTGTCTGCGCTCACGATATTGTTCTGCATTTAACATCACGGTCATATAGTGTTCCGCATGCTGATTTGCAACAAGTTGCGCTAAATATTGAAGAGCATTCAGTGTTTGTCCTCTTTTTCCGATTAAAAGAGCAATTTTGTCGCTTTCTAATTGAAAATGCACAATCTTTCCTTCTTTTTTAACCGATGTTTGAAGAGATAGTCCCATATGAAGACTAATATTCTTCAAGTATTGATCTACTTCTTCAATTGCATCTTTTCGTTTAATTACTTTCACTATAGCCTGACGCGACCCAAACAATCCAAGAAAACCTTTTTTTCCAGGATCAATTACTGTAACCTCTGCTCGTTCCTTTTGAATATTCAATTGAACTAAAGCTTCTGCAACAGCTTCTTCCACCGTAGCACCAGTGGTTGTAATTTCAGTCACTTTTTGGCTCCTCCTGTCGGTTGTACAGAACCTTCGGGCTTTTTGCCTGTTCCATTAATAATCAACGTTTGGACGATCATAAAGATATTTCCGACTACCCAATATAGAGATAGTGCAGAAGGGAAAGAGATCGCAAAAATAACGATCATAACTGGCATTAAATACAGCATAATTTGCAATTGTGGATTCATTCCAGCTGGATTTCCTGCCATCATGAATTTTTGTTGCAGGTATGTAGTGATTCCTGCTACAAGCGGTAGGATAAAGAAAGGATCTCGTTCTCCAAGATCAAACCAAAGGAAGCTATGGTTAGCAATTTCAGTGGTTCTGACAATCGCGTGATAGAACGCAATCAGAATTGGCATTTGCACCAATAAAGGAAAACAACCAGCTAAAGGATTTACACCATGTTTTTGGAACATAGCCATTGTTTCCTTTTGAAGCGTTTGCTGCGTCTGTGCATCCTTTGAAGAATACTTTTCTCGTAACTTCAACATTTCTGGCTGAATTTCCTGCATTCTTTTTGTGTTTTTTGTTTGTTTAATCATCAATGGCAGTAGAACAAAACGGATCAGAAGGGTCACGATAACAATTCCAAGACCAAAGCTGCCTCCTGTCCATCCAGCAAATGACGTAATAAGCCATGACAATGGATAAACAAAATACTTATTCCATATCCCTTCACTATCGGATGTGATCGGCTGATTAATTTCCATACATCCAGTTAAAAGGGTTACTAGCCCCACAATTAACATGAGGGGTAATATTCGTTTTTTCACCCAAAGGTTCCTCCTTATATTCAAATTCAAAGCACACCAAACGTAATTGTAACACGTTTTCATAATGATGTAATGGCTCGCTTTTAGGTCTTTGTGAAAAATTCTTTTCAATTATGGCGTGTTTATTCGATCACTCCACGCTTGTCCAATACCTTTGATTTCCCCATAACGTGAACAAGACTACTTTTGGTTTGGAAAAAGTCAATATCTGCTGCAGGCTTCCTCGCGATAACAATATAATCAAAGTCTTGCTTTAAATGAGGCGTTAATTCTAAAAATGCTTGACGAATGTATCGCTTTACTTGGTTACGAACAACTGCGTTTCCAATTTTTTTGCTTACTGATAATCCTAACCGAAACGCAGATTGCTTCTCTTTTTTTAATCGGTAAAGGACAAATTGGCGGTTAGCCATTGACGTACCGTGACGAAAAACTTGCTGGAATTCAGGATTTTTTTTTATTCGCTGTTCTTTTTTCATGCTAACACCTTCAATTAGTTAGTCCTATTTAGCCATTTATGTGAAAAAAGACCACTGAGTGGAATCAGTGGTCTTAAGCAGACAATACTTTTCTTCCACGTAGACGGCGACGAGCTAGAACCTTGCGGCCATTTTTCGTGCTCATGCGTGCGCGGAATCCGTGTACTTTACTTCTTTTACGCTTATTTGGTTGGTACGTACGTTTCATGAATAACACACCTCCTATTGATCATGTCTGGATGATCAAGTTACAGACATTCTAAATAATTATATAGAGTTCACATATCAAATGTCAATATTCATTTCATACAACCTCTATATCATACCAGAAGGCTACGCTCACTTCAATAGAGAATATTTTTTTCTTTTTTTACTCAACATTATTAATAACAATGTTTTAAAAAATCCTGTGGATAAATTTTCGACAATATTTTTATTATCCACATCAGCTATCGACAGCTTTTGCACAGGTCCACCGCTTGTGGACAAACATTATACAGTTGTGTAGTATCTTGTGGATAAACAGAATGAGACATTGCATATCAACGGATTTTCTGATATTATAAGTGTGTTTTCACTCTGAATAAGTTCTACCCACAATTAACATTATCCACAATTGTGGATAGCCTGTGGATAATTTTCTGCACATGCATGGAGAAAATTGTCCACAGGCTATGGATTGTGTCGATAAATGCTCAGTCCGTCTATTAATGCCTATTCATTAAAATGAATATATATAACATCGTTACAGAAATAATGTTTTTCTGAAAAACTATCTAGGATAGGAGGGGTAGCTAATTGGAAAATATCACTGATCTCTGGAATCATGCGCTGCAAAATATAGAGAAAAAAATCAGTAAGCCAAGTTATGAAACATGGCTAAAATCAACGAAAGCATTTTCATTACAGCGTGACACACTTACAATCACAGCTCCAAATGAGTTTGCAAGAGATTGGTTAGAAGGACATTATTCTCAATTAATTTCAACCGTGTTAAAAGAAGTAACAGGAGAAGAGCTGCTAGTAAAGTTTATTATTCCTCAAAATCAAGACAACGATAATTTTGATTTCAATTCGCAGCCTAAAAAGCCAAGAAAAGATGATGATCCACAGGAATGGTCACAAAATATGCTAAACCCCAAATATATGTTTGACACTTTTGTCATAGGATCTGGCAATCGCTTTGCACACGCAGCTTCGCTAGCCGTAGCGGAAGCACCAGCAAAAGCCTATAATCCACTTTTTATTTACGGGGGGGTAGGGCTCGGTAAAACTCACTTAATGCATGCAATTGGACACTATGTTCTCGAACATAATCCATCTGCAAAAGTGGTATATTTGTCTTCTGAAAAATTCACTAATGAGTTTATTAATTCGATTCGTGATAATAAAGCTGTCGACTTCCGAAATAAATATCGAAATGTTGATGTTTTACTTATAGACGACATACAATTTCTTGCCGGAAAAGAACAAACGCAAGAGGAATTTTTCCATACTTTTAATACACTTCATGAAGAAAGCAAGCAAATCGTTATCTCTAGTGACCGTCCGCCTAAAGAAATCCCTACATTAGAAGATCGTTTACGCTCTCGTTTTGAATGGGGATTAATAACAGATATCACACCTCCTGATCTGGAAACGCGAATTGCGATATTGCGCAAAAAAGCGAAAGCAGAGGGACTTGATATACCTAATGAAGCAATGCTTTACATTGCCAATCAAATAGATTCCAATATTCGAGAATTAGAAGGGGCTCTCATACGGGTAGTTGCATACTCTTCACTCGTCAGCAAGGATATAAATGCAGATTTAGCTGCTGAAGCACTGAAGGATATCATGCCAAGCTCGAAGCCAAAGGTCATTACCATTTTAAATATTCAGAAGACTGTTGGTGAACATTTTAATATAAAACTCGATGATTTTAAGGCAAAAAAGCGGACAAAGTCCGTTGCTTTCCCCCGACAAATTGCCATGTATCTTTCAAGGGAAATGACTGATTTCTCTTTACCAAAGATAGGAGAAGAATTTGGAGGACGTGATCATACAACGGTTATACATGCGCACGAAAAAATCAGAAAATTACTTGATCATGACGTATCTCTTAGACAAGAAATAAAGGAAATCCAATCAATACTTCAAAAGTAAAGCTTAGCTAGGTTGTGAGTAAATGTGAATAATAGTTACACGTTCAAACACATCTTGTCCACATGTTGAAAACTCGTCAAAACAAGTCATTAATGTGGTTATCCACATATCCACAGCGCCTACTAGTACTACTATTACTTTTAAAGACTTAAATAATTATTATATAGCACTAGAAAATGAACATTTGGAGGCTACGTAAAATGAAATTCCAGATTCAACGTGACCGCCTTGTAAATGGCGTAAACGATGTCATGAAGGCTGTTTCATCCAGAACAACAATCCCAATATTAACCGGTATCAAAATCATGGCACATGAAGAAGGTATAACCTTGACAGGCAGTGATTCTGATATTTCCATTGAATACTTTATTCCTAAAGAGGAAGATGGAAAAGAAATTGTTGATATCCAACAACCAGGCGGAATTGTTCTACAAGCAAAATTCTTTGAGAGCATCGTTAAGAAGTTACCAATGGATACAGTGGAAATTGAAGTACATTCCCATCTTCAAACCGTGATTCGATCCGGAAAATCTGAATTTAATCTAAATGGACTAGATGTATCAGAGTATCCTCATTTACCACAGATTGAAGAAGAAAGTGTGTTAAGAATTGCCACAAATCTCTTGAAAACAATGATTCGGCAAACTGTTTTTGCGGTGTCCACCTCAGAAACACGCCCTATCTTGACAGGTGTAAACTGGCACATTGAAAATGGGGATTTAAATTGCGTCGCTACAGATAGTCATCGTCTAGCAATGAGAAAAGCACCAATCAGCGGGGGAACTGGCGAACTTAGAAAAGCGGTAATCCCTGGTAAAAGCCTAAACGAATTAAATAAAATTTTGGACGATAATTCAGATGAGCTTGAAATTGTCATCACAGAAAGTCAAATTCTATTTCGCGCTAAACATGTACTGTTTTTCTCCAGATTATTGGAAGGAAACTATCCCGATACTTCTAGACTTGTTCCATCTGATAGCAAAACCACTTTGACTGTTGGTGGTAAAGAATTTCTTCAGGCTATTGACCGAGCATCTCTTTTAGCACGTGAAGATCGAAATAATGTTGTAAAGCTTTCAATTACAGCCGATGGATCGGTAGAGCTATCCTCTAATACTCCCGAAATCGGCAAGGCTGTCGAAGAAGTACCATGTGAAACGATTGAAGGAGATGATTTAAACATCTCCTTCAGTGCAAAATATATGATGGATGCCTTGAAAGTATTAGAAGGGGCAGAAACCAACATTCAATTTACGGGTGCTATGAGACCTTTTGTTCTTCGTCCAACAGGCGATGACTCAATTCTCCAGCTGATCACACCTGTTCGAACATATTAGTCATCCCGCCCTCTGTTTTTAGTGAAAACAGAGGGTTTTATGTTTCATCATGTCACAACCGCAGAGATTCTTTCATATATGCAATTTTTCTTTGTTTTCATCTGCGATATTGGTTAAAATAAGATATTAGAGAAAAAATGAAAGTAGTGAGCGAAATGAAGGAAATTATTACCATTAATACAGAATACATCACGCTTGGCCAATTTTTAAAGCTTGCAGAGGTTATACAAAGCGGGGGAATGGCAAAATGGTTTTTGAGTGAGCACGAAGTATTTATTAATAACGAACTTGATCAAAGACGCGGACGTAAGCTGCGTAATGGGGATGAGATTCAAATTCCAAATATGGGTACATATGTGGTGAAGTCAAACGAGTAGAAGGATGTTATAGCATGTATATTGAACAGTTGGAGCTTGTCCATTATCGTAATTATGAACGTTTAACTGTGGAATTTGATGATAATGTCAATGTGATCCTTGGGGAAAATGCACAAGGAAAAACTAACGTGATGGAATCCATCTATGTTCTTGCTATGGCAAAATCTCATCGAACGTCCAATGATAAAGATTTAATACAATGGGAATCAGAGTATGCTAAAATAAAGGGTAGAGTGATGAAACAGCACAGCTCGCTCCCTTTAGAGCTAACAATCTCTAAAAAGGGAAAAAGAGCAAGACTCAATCATTTAGAACAATCCAAACTCAGCCAATATATTGGAAATATGAATGTTGTCATGTTCGCGCCCGAAGATCTCCACTTAGTGAAGGGGAGCCCTCAAGTAAGGCGTCGTTTTATTGATATGGAAATCGGTCAGATCTCAGCTGTCTATCTTCATGACAGCAATTTGTATCAAAAAATACTGCAGCAGCGCAATCATTATTTAAAACAGCTGCAATCTAGAAAACAGCATGATCGAACGATGCTGGAAGTTCTAACTGATCAATTTATTGAAATGGCTATAAAAATTGTCCATCGTCGTTTTCAATTTATAAAATTGTTACAGCAATGGGCAGAGCCTATTCACTCAGGGATTTCCAGAGGACTTGAAACACTTGAAGTTGTTTATAAACCATCAGTTGGTGTGACAGCTGATCAAGAGCATGCAGCAATTGAGGCAGTATTTCGGGGGAAATTTGAAGAACTGCAAGAGCGTGAAATTGACCGCGGCGTTACACTGATCGGTCCGCATCGTGATGACCTGCAGTTTCTTGTGAATGGACATGATGTTCAAACCTTTGGATCACAAGGACAGCAGCGAACTACTGCCTTATCCATTAAATTAGCTGAGATTGAGCTGATTCATGCAGAAATTGGCGAGTATCCAATTTTATTACTCGATGATGTACTTTCAGAATTGGATGATTATCGACAATCTCATTTACTCAACACGATTCAAGGAAAGGTCCAAACCTTCGTTACCACCACAAGTGTCGAAGGAATAGATCACCGCACCTTGAATGAAGCCACAACGTTTATAGTTGAGAAAGGGAGCATGATGAAGCGAACGTGAGGAGGCATTCCAATATGTATATCCATATAGGAGAGGACGCTATGGTGAGAATGGGTGACATTGTTGCAATTATGGATGCACAGTCGCTTGAGGCGTCTCAAATCATGGAGCGCTTTTTGAAGGACAACGATTCCGCAATTGTTGATCTGTGTAGAAATGGCTGCAAATCAATTATCATCACTGATTTTAAAATTTATTTATCACCACTTGCTTCTGCCACTCTAAAAAAACGAACGGAAAAAATGTCTAAGCCAATTTTTAAATAATGTGAGACGAGCATGCGTGGGCATGATCAGAGAAAGTGTAGGTGAATCACGTGGCAACAGAAGAAACGCAAATTCAGCAGCCAGCTTATGATGAAAATCAAATCCAAGTCCTTGAGGGTTTGGAAGCGGTCAGAAAACGACCTGGTATGTATATTGGTTCAACGAGTGCCAGGGGTCTGCATCATCTTGTGTGGGAAATTGTGGATAATAGTATTGATGAAGCATTAGCAGGCTACTGCGATGAAATTAAAGTAATGATTGAAAAAGATAATTCTATTACCGTGGAAGATAACGGCCGAGGAATACCGGTAGGAAATCATGAGAAGATGGGACGACCAGCAGTAGAAGTGATTATGACTGTACTCCACGCTGGAGGTAAATTTGGCGGAGGCGGTTATAAAGTCTCTGGTGGTCTTCACGGAGTAGGTGCGTCCGTTGTAAATGCTCTATCAACGAAGCTTGAGGTATTTGTTCACCGTGATGGTAAAATTTACAATCAAGAATATAGTAAGGGTGCACCAAGCTATGACCTTAAAGTCATTGGTGAAACAAACCGCACCGGGACCGTTACTCGTTTTAAACCGGACCCGGAAATTTTCACTGAAACGACTGAATACGACTTTGATACACTAGCCAATCGTATTCGTGAGCTTGCCTTCTTAAATCGTGGTCTAGCAATTTCGATAGAAGATAAGCGCGTAGAAGATGGAGAAGCGGTTAAATTGAAAAGGTTCCACTATGAAGGTGGAATTAAATCATATGTTGAGCATTTAAATCGTTCGAAGGAAGTTATTCATGAAGAGCCTGTTTTTGTAGAGGGTGAACGTGACGGTATTTCCATAGAGATTTCTTTGCAGTACAACCAGGGGTATACAAGCAGTATCTATTCGTTTGCCAATAATATTAGTACCCATGAAGGCGGAACACATGAATCCGGCTTTAAAACTGCGTTGACACGAGTGATCAATAATTATGCCGCTCGCAACAACCTGCTGAAAGATGCAGATGCCAATCTTTCAGGAGAGGATGTTCGAGAAGGATTGACTGCGATTGTATCAATCAAACACCCGGATCCACAATTTGAGGGCCAGACAAAAACAAAGCTTGGAAATTCAGAAGCTCGAACAATAACGGATTCGCTATTCTCCGAGCACTTTGAAAAGTTTTTGATGGAAAATCCAGGTGTCGCCCGTCAAATCATTGAAAAAGGAATGATGGCAGCCCGCGCTCGCTTAGCTGCAAAAAAAGCACGAGAGCTGACAAGACGTAAAAGTGCACTTGAAGTATCCAGCCTGCCGGGTAAGCTTGCAGACTGCTCATCTCGTGATCCGCAAATCAGCGAATTATACGTTGTTGAGGGTGACTCAGCGGGAGGTTCTGCAAAACAAGGACGGGACCGTCATTTCCAAGCAATCCTGCCGCTTCGAGGTAAAATTATTAACGTAGAAAAAGCGCGTCTTGATAAAATACTATCCAATAATGAAATCCGGGCGATTATCACCGCTCTTGGCACTGGGATTGGGGAAGACTTTGATATTGCTAAAGCGCGTTATCATAAAGTAATCATCATGACGGATGCTGATGTGGATGGAGCTCATATTCGAACGCTTCTGTTAACATTCATCTATCGGTATATGAGACAAATTATCGAAGCAGGGTATATTTACATTGCTCAGCCGCCTTTGTATAAAATTACGCAAGGAAAAACCATTCATTACGCATACAATGACCGCGAAATGAATCAAATTATGTCTACTCTTTCGCAAACCCCTAAACCTGGGTTGCAGCGTTATAAAGGTCTGGGCGAGATGAACCCTGAACAGCTTTGGGAAACAACCATGAATCCTGAATCACGTACATTGCTGCAAGTGAGTCTCGAGGATGCGATTGAAGCTGATGAAACCTTTGAGATTTTAATGGGAGACAAGGTTGAACCTAGACGCCAGTTCATTGAAGATAATGCGATGTATGTTAAGAATCTTGATATTTAATTAACAGGATAGGCGCTTTGCTCTATCCTTTCTTTTCTTTTTCGTAAAGTGTTCTAATACCTTTCCACCACCATTAAAAAGTGCTGCCATACGGCAGACTTGTTGAATAAGGAGGTTCCAGTAATATGGCCGAAACGCCAAGGTCTAATGTCCAAGAAATTAATATTAGCCAGGAAATGCGTACATCTTTCTTAGATTATGCTATGAGTGTAATTGTGGCACGAGCTCTTCCTGACGCTAGAGACGGTTTGAAGCCGGTTCACCGTCGTATTTTATATGCGATGAATGATTTAGGTATGACTTCTGATAAAGCATTTAAAAAATCAGCACGTATCGTTGGTGAAGTTATTGGTAAGTATCACCCGCATGGTGATTCAGCCGTTTATGATACGATGGTTCGAATGGCGCAGGATTTCAGTTATCGCTATATGCTTGTCGAAGGGCACGGGAATTTTGGTTCTGTCGATGGAGATGCAGCTGCTGCGATGCGTTATACAGAAGCGAGAATGTCCAAGATTTCTATGGAGCTTATTCGAGATATTAATAAAGACACCATTGATTATAAAGATAATTATGATGGTTCTGAGCGTGAGCCAGCTGTCTTGCCTTCCCGTTTTCCCAATCTATTAGTAAATGGGTCAAGTGGGATTGCTGTTGGGATGGCGACCAATATTCCACCTCATCAGTTAGGTGAGGTCATTGATGGACTGCTTGCTTTTAGCCGTCACCCTGAAATCACAATTTCAGAACTGATGGAGTTTATCCCAGGTCCTGATTTTCCAACGGGTGCACTCATCCTCGGACGAAGTGGAATTCGCCGTGCCTATGAGACGGGACGCGGCTCCGTCATTCAGCGCGCAAAGGTTGAAATTGAACAAAAACCAAACGGCCGTGAAACTATTCTCGTTCATGAGATTCCGTATCAAGTAAACAAAGCGAAGCTGATTGAAAAAATTGCAGAGCTTGTTCGCGATAAGAAAATCGACGGCATTACAGATCTGCGAGATGAATCAGACCGTACTGGAATGCGAATTGTTATTGAAGTCCGCAGAGATGCCAATGCCAATGTACTATTAAATAATCTTTACAAACAAACTACTCTTCAAACAAGCTTTGGAATTAATATGCTGGCGTTAGTTGACGGACAGCCAAAAGTTTTAAATCTGAAAGATGCACTTTATCATTATTTAGAGCATCAAAAAGTCGTCATTCGCCGTCGAACAGAATTTGAACTGCGCAAAGCAGAAGCACGCGCACATATTCTCGAAGGATTGCGTATCGCCCTTGATCATATCGATGCCATTATCGCATTAATTCGCGGATCACAAACCGCGGATATTGCTCGACAAGGATTAATGGAGCAATTCTCTTTATCTGAAAAACAAGCACAGGCTATTTTAGATATGCGTCTGCAGCGTTTGACAGGTCTTGAACGCGATAAGATCGAAGAAGAATATCAGGCTCTTGTTGCCTTGATTGCCGAGCTTAGAGATGTATTAAATGACGAAGAAAGAGTTCTTGAAATCATTCGTGAAGAGCTGATGGAAATTAAAGAACGCTTTAATGATAAACGACGTACTGAGATCACAACTGGCGGCGCAGAAATGATTGAAGATGAAGATCTTATTCCACGTGAAAACTTGATCATTACGTTAACTCATAATGGTTATATTAAACGTTTGCCTGCTTCTACTTACCGCAGTCAAAAACGCGGAGGACGCGGTATTCAGGGAATGGGGACAAATGAAAATGATTTTGTCGAACACCTATTAACCACGTCAACCCATGATACGATCCTTTTCTTTACCAATAAAGGGAAGGTTTATCGAACAAAAGGATACGAAATTCCTGAGTATAGCCGGACAGCTAAAGGCTTGCCGATTATTAACCTTCTTGAAATTGAAAAGGATGAGGTCATTAATGCGATGATTCGTGTAGAAGAATTCAGAGAGGATTCTTTCTTCTTCTTCACAACGAGATACGGAGTGTCGAAACGCACACCTGTTTCTGATTTCGCCAACATTCGGACAAATGGACTCATTGCCATCAATTTAAAAGAAGGCGACGAACTTATTTCTGTTAAACTGACAAATGGTGAAAAAGAAATTATTGTTGGCACTAAAAATGGCATGCTCATTCGTTTCCCAGAAGGAGACGTTCGTTCAATGGGCCGTACTGCAACAGGAGTGAGAGGAATCAACTTAAACGATGACGATGTTGTTGTTGGAATGGAAATCCTCGAACCAGGTAATAATATTCTTGTTGTAACGGAAAAGGGTTATGGAAAACAAACGCCTGAAGAGGACTACCGTGTACAATCACGCGGAGGTAAGGGTATTAAAACCTGCAACATTACCGATAAAAATGGTAAGCTTGTTTCTGTGAAAGCAGTAACCGGTCAAGAGGATCTAATGTTAATTACAGGACAGGGTGTACTTATTCGAATGGATGTAAGCGACATTTCGCAGACAGGCCGTAACACACAGGGCGTTAAGCTCATTCGTCTTGGCGATCAGGAATACGTTGCCACTGTAACGAGAATTGAAAAGGAAGAGGATGTGGAAGAAGAATTAGAAGAGTTGGAAGAACAACTTGATTCTGAAAACACAGCCGCAGATCCTTCAGCAACTGAAGAATAAAGATTTGGAGAAAATAGGAACGAGGGATTCCTGTTTTCTCTTTTTTTGATAAAATAAAAAAGTAAGTAGCTTTTGTGAGGTGGGCTTGATGAATATAAGGGTTAAGGATTTAGAAGAAGGGTGTATCATTTCAGAGGATGTACTGGGTTTAACCAATAATCCGCTTGTCCGCAAGCGTACAGTGATCTCCGCGGTTCATATAGAAGTGCTGGAAGCTTTTCAAATTCAGCAAGTTTCTGTACTCAGTAGAAAAAATGATGGTACAGCTTTGTCACCTGAAAAAGATCTAAAACAAGAAGCACTCACACAGGGGGATATTAAAAGCCATCACTCTATGTCCGAGGATTCTACACAACCTCAACAGGATTTTGATGAGATGTATCAGGCAGCAGTATCATTTTATAGAACAGAATTTTCTAACTGGCAGGCTGGAACTAAAGTTGACATAGTTGCTATTAAAAAAATGATTTTACCGCTAGTACAGCAAGTTGAATTAAATAAACAGCATCTTTACAATCTTCATCATCTATCCAACGCGAAGAACTATATTGCTCATCACTCTGTTGCGGTCGGGATTATTAGTAGTCTCTTAGCAAGAAAAATTGGCTGTGACCAAGCCTTTTGTATACAAATGGCTATGGCTGGTGTGCTAGCGGATGTTGGTATGGCAAAAATGCCGAATTCCTTACTTACAAAAGCAACCTTATTAACAAAAGATGAAAATATTGAAATAAAGAAACATCCTGTCTATAGCTATCAGTATGTGATGGATACTCCTCTTTTGAAAAAAGAGATGAAACAAGCAATCTATCAGCACCATGAACGATTTGACGGGAGTGGCTATCCAAAAGGTGAAAAAGGAGATCAAATCACATTGTACGCTCAAATTATTTCAATTGCTGATGTGTACCATGCGATGACTTCTGAACGGCTGTACCGTGCCAAACAGTCACCTTTTAAAGCATTAGAAACGATCTTGGAAGATGAGTTTGGAAAGTTTGATATTGTTGCAGTAAAAGCACTTCAAGAATTGATTGGTAATTTGGCAATAGGAACAAAAGTCGAGCTTTCTGATGGTAGAATTGCAGAAGTAATTTTTACACAGCCAGATTATTTGACTCGTCCTATGGTTAAAGATGTGGAATCAGGAGAAATAATCGACCTTACTCGACATAGAAAAATATATATAGAAGGAATTAAATCCTTCACGGCTTGAATGGTTGTCTTTAGGAGGACTCGTAGTATCGAGCCCTCCTATTTAAAAGGATCTATCAAGCGGTAATGATGACATGAATAGTCAGTGGGAAAAAGAATGAAATTTTATTAAAAAAATAGTTGTATATGCTAAATAAACGTGATATATTATTAAACGTCGCTGAAAACAACGACCAGCATAATAAATAAACAACAAAAAAGAATTTCAAAAAGTTGTTGACATAACAATCGATAAAATGTTATGATAGATTGGTCGCTTGAGAGAGCAACGCAATGAGAAACACCTTGAACCTTGAAAACTAAACAACCTAAAACGTCAACGTTAATTCTTGATTTAAGTAACATTTAAGAGCTACATCAAA
>NZ_JXRP01000008.1 GCF_000829435.1 Jeotgalibacillus soli | reverse complement strand
TTGTTTAGTTTTCAAGGTTCAAGGTGTTTCTCATTGCGTTGCTCTCTCAAGCGACCAATCTATCATAACATTTTATCAGATGTTATGTCAACAACTTTTTTAATTTCATTTTGTTGTTTAATTAAGCATTAATCGTTCGCCAGAAGCGACAAGAAATAATATAACATTTTAAATCTCTCTTGTAAATAGCTATTTCTAAAAAACTATTGTTTTCTTGATTCTCTCTTTATTAATTGAAGAAAAAAGAAAACAAAAGACTAAATGGAACGATCCATTTCATTGTTCTCTTAAAAGACAACTCTGCTAAATTACCACAATTCCTAATCACGTCAATATATTACGACCACTTTTATTATACTTTGTATATCAGAATATTTCAACAATTTTTATAAAAAAAGAACTAGAGAGCGCACTCTCTAATTCTAATGAATGGTTATTTCACTTCAATAATATCTTTATCCCCTACATTTACATTCGTCTTCTTCACCTTTACTTCTTCTCCATTCATAAGATTGGTAAAAATGATAGGCGTAATAATTGAAGGAACTTTTGTTTTAACTTCTTGTAGATCTACTTTTAAAAGCGCCTGTCCAGCTTTCACTGTGTCGCCTTCTGCCACCAGCATTTCAAAGCCTTCCCCTTTTAACTTAACAGTATCTATACCGAAGTGAATAAGAATTTCTCTTCCACCTTCAGATTCAATCCCTACCGCATGCTTGGTAGGAGAAACATTGACGATTTTACCGTTAACAGGAGAGAATACTTCGCCAGACTCGGGAAGAATCGCGAAACCATCACCCATCATTTTCCCAGAGAACACTTGGTCTGGAACTTCAGTAATCGGTAATAGCTGTCCTTTAATAGGTGCTACAAACGATTCATCATTGTTTATTTCATTGCGAATAGCTCCAGCAGTTGTTTCCTCTATTTCTTTTGATATTTCTTTTTGAGGATCAATCTTTGCTGGTCTTGGTGACTTTCCATCCATTATATCTTTCATTTGATGACGCAAACTATCCGAGCGCGGTCCAAAGATCGCTTGAATGTTATTGCCGACTTCAAGCACACCAGCTGCACCAAGTTTCTTTAATTCTTTTTTGTTTACTTGAGATGGCTCATTTACTTGAATACGAAGACGTGTGATACAAGCATCCAAACTAGAGATGTTGCTAGCACCGCCAAACGCCTCAAGGATATCATATGGTAAATCACCCGTAGCTGATGAACCGCTTGGAGAATCTGTATCTTCGTCTACTTCGCGTCCTGGTGTAGCAAGATTAAATTTACGGATTGCAAAACGGAAACCGAAGTAATAAATAACCGCAAATGCTGCTCCTACAGGAAGCACTAACCACCAGTTTGTTTGAGGATTTAACGTACCGAATAGAAGAAAGTCTATTAATCCTCCAGAGAAGGTCATTCCAATTTTAACATCTAATAAATGCATTGTTAAAAATGATAGACCTGCAAAGACTGTGTGTATTGCAAAAAGCAAAGGTGCTACAAACAAGAAAGCAAACTCGATCGGTTCAGTAATACCCGTTAAGAATGAAGTCAGTGCAGCAGAGCCCATAATTCCAGCTACGATTTTTTTACGTTCTGGACGTGCTTCATGGTAGATCGCAAGTGCAGCTGCCGGAAGTCCAAACATCATGAATGGATACTTACCAGCCATAAATGTACCTGCAGTTAAATTTTCAACACCATCTTTAATTTGAGCTTGGAAAATACGGTTATCACCGCGTACCACCTCTCCCGCTTGGTTCACATAGCTTCCGAACTCGAACCAAAATGGAGTATAGAAAATATGATGAAGACCAAACGGGATCAGCGCTCGTTCAATCACACCAAAAAGGAAAGCAGAAAGTGCAAGATTCGAGTGAATTAAGTTATTCGATAGAATGTTTAGACCACCCTGAATTGGCGGCCAAACAACAAGCATTAAAAGTCCAACAACAATTGCAGAACCCGCAGTTATAATAGGTACAAAGCGTTTCCCTGCAAAAAATCCTAAATAGGAAGGAAGTTCAATATTATAGAAGCGATTGTACATATAAGCAGCCAGTGCCCCCATAACAATACCGCCAAACACTCCTGTTTGCAGAGTTGGTATCCCCAACACTAAAGCGTGTGCGGGATCCACTGCTCCTCCTGAAATTCCTGTAACAGTATCAATATCAAGACCTAGCACAGTCCCCATCGTTGCATTCATGATTAAATAACCAACGATTGCAGCAAGTCCAGCTACACCGTCACCACCAACTAGGCCAATCGCTACCCCAACTGCAAACAATAAAGGCAAGTTGCTAAAAACAATATCTCCCGCTTCTTCCATAACACTTGCGATCATGTTAACCCAACCAGCCTCAAGAAATGGGGCAAGTTCTAGCAACGTTTCGTTCTGCAAAGCATTACCAAAAGCAAGTAAAATACCTGCTGCAGGGAGAATGGCAACTGGAAGCATAAGCGCTTTACCAATCTTCTGCAATGAACCAAATAATTTCTTAAACATGTGTATCCTCCTTTTTATGTTAGTTAGTATGTGATAAAAGTCAAATAAGCAAACAAAAAAGACATGAGAAAAGGAATAAGGGAAAAATAGACAAGCGTTAACATACACTTGACTGAAGTTCCAACATCCACTTTACTCATGCCTGATCGTATCAGTAACACGTAAAGATAATGACATAGTTGCATTATTTGATTTTATTCTGAATTCGCTGAAGATGCATCGTCAAATAGACGGCTTCTGCTTCGAAAACAGATTTTTTTAATGTTTGCTGCATGACTTTAATCAACTTCCATGAGAGATTATAGCACATTGGATATTCTTGTTTCAAGAGGGAAGCAATTTTTTCTGGTTCTTCAACGCGTTCTCCTCTGATAACCCTTTCAATTGTATAGCGCAAGTGACGAACAAGCCTCATATAATCCATACTTTCTTTATCAATCGTTACATCAAATTGTGATTCAATAAGCTGAACAAGCTTGCTGATCAACTGAGAATGTGAGTTAAGCTGATGAACATCCTTATTTACCATTGCACTATGGATGTGCAGAGCAATGAAACCAATCTCTCCTTCAGGTAAATAAATATGCGCCTTTTCATTAATCAACTGCACAACCTCTTTTGCAATTTCATATTCAAAGGGATATAGCACTCGTGTCTCAATTAAAAACGGATTAGAAATTGCCATTCCTCGCATTAAGCGGTTGACCGCAAAAACCAAGTGGTCAGTTAAAGCAACATGGATATGTTCATTTAAAAAAGACTTTGTACGTTCTCGTATAAGCTCGATGGAAGAGATAATGACTTTTAATAGTTCATCTTCAATATGCGGCAGCAATTTTTTAAATTGTTCCTGCTCTTCACGCTCTGTCAGCATAAATAGCTTTTCAATCTCATCTTGTTTAATGATGGAATCTGTTTGCCGTTTAAAACCAATGCCTTTCCCGATCAGCACTACCTCTATATCATGTTCGTTGCGGGCAATCAGAACATTATTATTTAAAATTTTAGCGATTTTATAGGCCATTACATTTATCACATCCGTTCGATTTCCTCAGTACCCCATATTGTAACAAAAAAAGAAGCCAATCGGTTAAATTGGCTTCTTTTTTATTCATTATTTAAGCAAGGAAAATAAAGTAAAGGACAAAGATCACGAACATTCCATACATAATCGGGTGAATTTCTTTTCTTCTTCCACTTACAATCATCGTAATTGGATATAAGATAAATCCAATCCCAATCCCTGATGCAATGCTATAGGTTAAAGGCATTGCAATAATTGTTAAGAAAGTAGGAACAGCGATTTCGAAGCGCGTCCAATCGATTTTACCCAATGCTGCAACCATTAATACACCTACAATGATTAAAGCTGGTGCTGTAACAGCACTTGTAATCACGGATAATAATGGAAAGAAAAAGATCGATAAAACAAAAAGTGCTGCCGTCACCACTGAAGCAAAACCAGAGCGAGCGCCTGCCGCTACACCGGCTGAAGACTCAATATAAGATGTGGTGGTAGAAGTTCCAAGTATCGCACCGGTAACTGTTGCCGTTGAATCTGCAAACAATGCTCTGCCGGCACGTGGAAGCTTGTTGTCTTTCATTAGACCTGCTTGATTTGTCACCGCAACAAGAGTACCTGCTGTATCAAAGAAATCAACAAATAAGAAAGTTAACACGACAACAAGAAAGTGAATGGTGAAAAGCTCTGCCGGCGAATTGAAGATGGACTCGAATGCCACTCCAAAAGTAGGCTCTAAGCTCGGCACCGCACCGACTACCGATTTCGGCGTATCAATTAAGTTGAAAATCATACCGACTATGGCTGTAATCACAATACCATAGAAAATACCACCTTTAATCTTACGAGTCATTAGGATAACCGTTAAAAAGATACCAAAGATAGCAAGAAGTGTATTTCCATTTGTTAAGTCACCTAACGAAACAAGAGTGGCATCGTTGTTTACAATAATCCCAGCATTTTTCAACCCAATAAACGTAATAAATAATCCAATACCAGCAGCAACAGCATATTTAAGCTCAGCAGGAATGGCATTAATAATTTTTTCACGCAAACCGCTAATCGTTAAAATCATAAAGATAATTCCAGAAAACATAACCCCGGTTAACGCTGTTTGCCAAGGAATCCCTTGGGTTAAAACAACAGAGTAAGCAAAAAATGCATTTAATCCCATACCTGGTGCCAGTGCAATTGGATATTTTGCGATAACACCCATAAAGAGTGAACCAATTGCTGCTGCTAAAGCTGTTGCAACAAACACCGCACCGTAATCCATGCGCATGGCATCTGGTAATCCATCTATATCCGCCATCGTCAGAGTGAGAGGATTTACCACCAAGATATACGCCATTGCAAGAAACGTAGTCAAGCCTCCAATAATCTCTCTGCGGTAGCTCGTGCCTAACTCTTCAAACTGAAAATACTTCTTCATCTATTTCCCTCCAAAATTGGTTCGTCGTCACCTTGCTTAAATGAAAAAACCCCTGAACGAAAACGTCGTTCAGGGGTGACTATTAGATAGTATGAATGGATATGGATCGATCTCTATAGAGTGATCAGGTCCGTTCAATACCTCGTAGTCAAGCCATTTACGGTAGCTTGGTAGAAACTTTCGAGCCTTATTCCCGATTTTATACGACGAATATAAAAATATTTAATTGTGATGCTGTGATTATAGCACCACAATTAAAGTGCGTCAACTACAAACACGAACATTGTGAAGAAAAAAATGGTTAATATTCGTTTATTCCCATTCAATAGTGGATGGTGGCTTGCTCGTAACATCATACACTACTCGATTGATGTTATTAACCTCATTGACCAATCGAACCGAAATTTTCTCAAGCACATCCCAAGGAATACGTGCCCAATCCGATGTCATTCCATCAATGGAAGTAACCGCACGGATGCCAATCGCATAATCGTATGTTCTCGCATCACCCATTACACCTACACTGCGAATGTCCGGAAGTACAGTGAAATACTGCCAAATTTCGCGATCAAGACCTGCTTTTTTAATTTCCTCACGCAAGATCCAATCTGACTCACGAACAATCTCAAGTTTTTCATCTGTAATTTCGCCAAGTACGCGGATGCCAAGTCCAGGACCTGGGAATGGCTGACGCCACACGATATCCTCTGGAATACCCAGCTCAGTTCCAAGCGCACGAACCTCATCTTTGAAAAGAGTATTCAACGGTTCTATAAGCTTAAACTCCATATCCTCCGGAAGTCCGCCTACATTATGATGAGATTTAATGGTTTGAGCAGTCGCTGTTCCACTCTCGATAATATCCGTATAAAGCGTTCCTTGAGCAAGGAAATCAATTCCATCAAGCTTTTTCGCTTCATCATCGAATACATAAATAAACTCGTTTCCAATTATTTTGCGTTTTTGCTCAGGATCTGATACTCCTTTAAGCTTATTCAAGAAGCGATCCTGTGCATCAATTTTAATTACATTCATATTAAAGCCTTCAGAGAAGGTTTTCATAACACTATCCGCTTCTCCTTTACGAAGAAGACCGTGATCTACAAACATACATGTAAGCTGGTCACCTATCGCTTTATGAATCAATACGGCTACTACAGAAGAATCAACTCCCCCGCTTAGCGCACAAAGAACTTTACGATCTCCGACTTCCTGACGAATTTTTTCCATTTCGATCTCAATGAAATTTTCCATTGACCAGTCACCTTTACAGCCGCAAGCGTTGAAAACAAAGTTTTTCAACATATCATTGCCATAAATGGAGTGACGCACCTCTGGATGGAATTGAACAGCGTAAAGTTTCTTTTCTTCATTACTGATTGAGGCAATTGGGCATGATGGGTTCGTTGCAACAATCTCAAATGATTCAGGAACCTCCACTACTAGGTCACCATGGCTCATCCAGACTGTTTGCTCCGTTGGAAGATTTTCAAATAAACCTTTTGCTTCTTGTATTTTAATTTCCGCTTTTCCATATTCACGGTGTTTTGCTTTTTCAACCTTGCCTCCAAAATGCATCGTCATAAGCTGCATGCCATAGCAGATTCCAAGGACTGGTATTCCTAAATCAAAAATGCGCTCATCGGCACGGAATGAATTCTCATCATAAACAGAATTCGGACCGCCTGAGAAAATAATACCTGAAGGGTTCATTTCCTTAATCTCTTCAACTGTAATAGTGTGAGGATGCAGCTCACTGTAGACACCAAACTCACGAATGCGTCGGGTAATCAACTGGTTATATTGGCTGCCAAAATCTAAAACTACGATCATTTCTTGATTGTGCATCTCTTCCTTACCTGCCATCATGTCACCTCATACGATCAAATTTAATTAGGATGAATACAGAATAAAAAAAAGCGCTAAACAAAAAAGGAGAGTATACTCCTTCCCTTCAAGCGCTCCATGCGTCCAATAACGGATGGCCTAAAAAAAAGAAGCAGAATGCCGTAAATTGGACATTCCCAGCACTTTTCTTTATTAGGCCACCCTCATAGTCAAATCATTTCCGGTGATTTGGTAGAGACATTCGAACCCTATTATCGAACATATATGAAGGGGTGTATTCTGTATCAGTTAATTTTATTCATTTTAACGTCTGTTTTACAGCGGGTCAACCAGTTGTGCGTTTAATTAAATTTTCCCACAATTCACGCATATCGCTCCAATCGTCCCCTTGACTGTCTTGGCGATATAAGATTCTTTCATATTGACTCGTTAGTTTGCTCATTTCAGTTGATCCAAAAAAGTTGTCAATTTCTTTTGCATAGGATCGTAATGTTTGCGTATCTTTCCGCTTCAGTCCATATCGATCAAGCTGCTTAAGTAATGAAAGATAGGCTTTAGGGTAGATTCCCTGTTTATTCCTTTTACTATAGTACAAAATAAGTACATATGGCATCCATTTGAGTCTCATTCTGTACAAAGCAATCCCTGCTGCCGCAAAGAGCAGCCCTGAAATGATAAATGCAGATCGCTGCTCATCAAAGAACTGTTTTAGTTGCATCCAAAAACTATTAGATGACGCTGCACCAGCATCTTCGCTATCTGTTGGTTCTTCCTCCTCTGGTATTGGAGAAGGCTGTTCCACTTCCTGCTGTTCTTGCTCAGGTGTGTCCGCTGCCTCACTCTCTGTTTCAAGCTCTAAGTCATAATCTAAAGAAACATTGTTAGAAAAACCAATCGTAGGTTCAAACGGCACCCATCCAAGTTCTGGAAAGAATACTTCTACCCAAGAATGGGCATTATTATTGGTTACGGTATACTCGGTTTGTCCGTTTCCAACCGAACGAACCGCCTCTCCTTCCGTATATCCTTTAACCCAGCGCGCCGGAATATCGACAGAACGCAGAAGCACAACCATTGATGTCGAGAAATTATCACAATACCCTCGTTGTGTCTCAAACAAAAATTGATCAACATAATCTTGATTTCCCTGAGGGACGGCTACATCCGTTTGATCATACGTAAACTCACCATTTGCGAAGTAGCTCTCTACGGCATTCGCTTTATCATACCAGTTATCCTGATCCGCTGTAATTTGTGCCGCAAGCTCTCTCACTCGATCTGGAAGATTATCTGGCAGCTGAAGATATTGGTCAAGTTCAGGTGTGCCTTCAAATTGTCCCTGTCCTACTGTCTCTCTTAACGCTGTCAGACTGTAACGAGGTTCCCTAAACGCCCATTCATACTGAGAAAGCCGTGTTGGTTCTGACTCCTCATAGGAAGTCATTTTTTCATTGACCTCATCAATAATAAATAGGTCCGCGCCATCACTTTCAACACTCATTGGGTTGTAAGGGTAAACAAGATGCGTATATTCGAGGCTTATATCAAGCGTTGCAGTCTTCGTTTCAGATTCTTCATTGATGACGGATAAATTTAACGGAACAGGGTCACCTGAAACAAATGCCGGTCCTGCGCCTGACACATCTTCTGAATTTTCCCATCCTTTACCCGTATATAAATCCTTTGTTTCGATACGCCAATATTGATCTCCATCTGTAATAACATCAAACACCTTTGTATCATCGCCAATAAAAGATCCTCCGAGTGCAGAATCATCCATCCCGTAACCAATTTGCCTTGGACCAGTCCCTGAATCACCAGCAAAGGATTGAATAAACGGGACAGGATCTGGCCAGAGCGGTTCTGCCTTTGGTGCTGCATATGCAGCGACAGAACTGAAGGCCACCATTATCACCAGCGGGACAAGCCATTTACGATATTGTCTGCCTGACTGCTGAAGCTTTTCCTTGTCTACGATCCGCTGTAAAGCTAGTAAACCCATTAATAAAAAACCTATAATGATAATGCGAATGATGGCACTATCGCCACTGTAGGGACTGAATGTATCTAATAACGCTACATAAATAATCGTAAATACATAAAACAAAAATAGCTGTTTTCTAACAGCGATCCAATAATGAACTAAATAGGTTGTAAGCCATAGCAAAATAAAGAACAAGAAGCTCCGATACACGTTCGATATATTGTTCCAGTTTTGCTCAATTGTTAAAACCACACTATCCCACAATGACAGAATCAGCGAACTAATCCACGGCTCACCGCCGAATAGCGGTCCTGGAAAATGTAAACTGCGCAAGACAAATACAACAAATAGTACTTTTACAATGTTAGATATTCGCCAATCCACTTGAAAAAAATAAAGCAGAAACGAGAGTCCAATAAAAATAACAAAATAGTGAAGATAACCTGTATCTGAAATGGCATTCAACGGACGAATCCATTCCCATAATAAGAAAAAGCTTAAACAATAAAGAATAAACATACTTAGTTTTTCCCAGCCTATTCGTTGGATCATGCTTGCTTCACCTCCGAAAACACATCAGCAAAGTGGCCCGTGTAGCATTCCTTAACCCAAATTCCTTTCGATAAGGCAAGTGCTTTGATCTGCTGCTCTTCTGCAGAAACTCGACTCTGTTTACTTTTCACGATAAATATAGCCACTGTACTGTTGTTCTTTGTAAAGTCATGAAGCTGGTGAACCATTTCGCGCGACAGCCTGGAGGTCACGAGCATCATGGCCGCTGACTGCTGTACATAGCCCGTCTCGGTTTTTAATACTTGCTCAAGAAGCAGGGTACTATCTGGCTGTACTTTAGCAAGCTGATAAAAAATTTGCCTTTCATGGCTGTCTCCGCTTCGAATTGGCAAATAATTTCTCGTTTGACCTGAAGATATAAATCCAATTTGAGCTCCCTTTTTTAAAATGGCTTTCGCCAGGGAAGCTGTAAATGTTACCATTTCTTCAAAAGAAGAGGATGGAGTACGGTCTAAAATCACACATACATCATGGGATTTTCGTTCCTCGAACTCTTTTGTCATTAAATCATTTGTGCGTGCAAATGATTTCCAATGAATCCAAGATACACGGTCTCCTGGCTGATATTCTCTTAGTCCTGTAGCCATTGTTGTATCACGCTGAATTTTCAATTCCGTAGAAGCTACACCTTGGTCAAACCGAACATTGATTGGATGATAAGGCATGATGGTGTAGGATGGGTAGACAAGAATAGAACTCTCTTCCTCCAAGCTTCTCGTTTTTTGAAAGAGACCGAGAAAGTCTCCAGTTTTTAACTCAATACCTGAAAATTTATGCTCACCGCGTGGCAAATCGTTAATTTGATAATCTAGTTCAATTGTTTTTCGAAAGCCTGGGTAAATAAGCTTTTTCACTTGAGATGATTGGCTGTTATTAAAAATGCTAGATGTTACTTGATCCTCCACGATTAAATAGAATAACGGCATTAAGATTCTTCTTTTTAGTCGGATTGCAATAGTTACGCTCGATCCAGCTTTCAATTCCTGTGATTTTATCGAGCGCTCCACCGTAAAATCCTTAAGCGGATAGATCATAATCAAAACGGAATATAAACCGAAAGGGAAAAAGCTGTAAAACAAAAACCAGCTCACAAACCCTCCTTGAAACATCGCATAAGCAAACGTCCCCGCCAGCAGCAGCATCAACAAAAGGACCTTACTGATTTCCTGGAACCAGGACCATATCTTTTTCATCACTCATTCACAAGCCTTTGAACAGGGACGTGCGTACGTGCAAGAATCCTTTCCATTACATCCTCTGCTGAAATTCCTTCATATTTTGCTTCCGACTTCAAAATGATTCGGTGAGAAAAGATATACGGAGCTAAAAACTGCACATCATCTGGCAGCACATAGTCGCGGCCATGCAGCATTGCATAGGCTTGAGAAGCTTTCATAAGGGCAATCGACCCACGAGGACTTGCTCCCAAATAAACATTCGGATGGTTTCTCGTTTTGTTTGCAAGGTCAACGATATAGCTTTTAATCGTATCGTCTACTACGACCTCCTTCACTTCACGCTGAAGATCCCTTAGCTCCTCAAGCGTAAGAACGGGAGATAATTGATCAATTGGAGAGGCGATCTGAAGACGATTCAGCACTTCAATCTCTTCCCTTGCATTCGGATAGCCCATTCTCATTTTTAATAGAAAACGATCGAGCTGAGCCTCAGGAAGTGGATATGTCCCCTCATATTCGATGGGATTTTGCGTCGCCATAACGAAAAATGGCTTATCCAGTGTTCTTGTTACACCATCGACCGTAATACTCCCTTCCTCCATACCTTCCAATAGGGCAGACTGTGTTTTTGGGGAGGTTCGGTTAATTTCATCTGCAAGAATAATATTTCCCATAATCGGTCCAGGGCGAAATTGAAATTCCAGTTCTTTTGGATTAAAAATGGAAACACCAATGACATCTGAAGGTAATAAATCTGGGGTGAATTGAATCCGCTTAAAATTGGCACCTACTGACTTTGCCAACGCTCGAACCATCATTGTTTTCCCAACACCAGGCACGTCCTCTAGCAAAACATGACCCTGTGCTAATAACGCCACAACACTTAACTCTGCTACATTTCGTTTTCCGATCATGACATGTTCAATATTCAGTAGTATATTTTCTAGTTTCGGATGATACATTCGTTTCCCTCCTGACCAGTTCCTTGTAAAAAACATGGTTATTATTTCATAATCTATTGAATTCAGTATTTAACGAAAATAATTTATAATATACGCTATTTTTAGAATATAAGAAATACATTCACGATACAACTTTCAGATCTATCATTATCCGCCTACACAGGAAAAACCCGATTGAATAAAAGGCATTCTGCTTCCTTCTATCCAATCAGGTTCTTATTGCGTTCATGGGAAAGAAATGAACAGCAAAAAGGGGGTACCTTTATCATTGCCTGTTCTATTCCTTTCTAATCAGCCGCCCCTTACTTCCAGAAGGCATCAAAAACCGTTATTGGAAGTTTTCGTTTATGCTGAGAACGCAAGTAATATCCTTCAATCTTCTCTTGTGCAGCTGCAGGTGTTTCTTTATTTTCCAAATAATCATCGATGTTGTCGTAGGTCACCCCAAGTGCGACTTCATCTTCAAGGGAAGGACGGTCGTCCTCTAGATCTGCTGTCGGCTTTTTTGTATAGAGGTGCTCTGGACAGCCAAGCTCCTTTAACAGCTGTTTACCTTGACGTTTGTTTAAACGGAATAACGGAACTAAATCCGCTCCACCATCACCATACTTTGTATAAAATCCAGTGATCGCTTCAGCCGCATGATCTGTTCCAAGTACGACCGCATTTTTCATTGAAGCGATTGAGTACTGAACCTTCATTCGTTCACGCGCTTTTTCATTCCCTTTAACAAAATCCGAAAGCTCGATTCCCGCTTCCAGTAAAGATGCTACACTTTGATCAACAGCTGGTTTAATATTCACAACAATCACTTCATCAGGCTCAATAAATCTAATCGCATCCTGACAATCCTGTTCATCACTTTGTGTACCGTACGGAAGTCTTACAGCCGTATAGGTATAGCGCTTTTCTCCTGATTCTTCGTTCAGTTCATTTACAGCAAGCTGCGCCAGCTTTCCACAAAGTGTGGAGTCCTGCCCTCCAGAAAGACCCAAAACCAACCCTTTTAAGAATGAATGCTTCTGTAAGTATTCTTTTAAAAAATCAATACTTCTACGAATCTCTTCTTTTGGATCAATAGACGGCTTTACTTTCAATTCTTCAATGATTTGCTGCTGAAGGGTTCCCATTTAATTCTCACCTTTCTGCATTGGATTATTCATGGAGTGATTCTTGTACACCATTTCACATATTATGGTACCACAAATCATCTATAATTGTTAATATCGTGCAGTAGCATTGCGAATGGATTGCTTCACTTCTTGTATATTGCGCATCTTATTGTCCCAGCATTTCTGACTAAGATCTACTGGATACTCTTCCGGATTCATCGAACGCTTATATTCATCCCATAACAGATCCAGATTTTCTTGAAGATAGTCTTTAATTTCTTCAAGCGGCGGTGTTGTGTAGCAAAGCTCACCATTTTCAAAGATGACATGATGAAGATCTCTTGCTTCGAAATTGGTGACAAATTTCGTGACGAAGGTATGCACAGGATGGAACATTTTTAAGTGATCCTCCTTTTGCGGATTTTCGTCATCCAATGTAATATAGTCACCCTCGGATTTCTGATTAAGTTTATTAATAATTCGGTAGACGCGTTTAATACCTGGTGTCGTTACCTTTTCAGCATTACTCGAAATTTTAATGGTATCCACCATATCACCTTGTTTATTTTCAATTGACACAAGCTTATAAACGGCACCAAGCGCAGGCTGGTCATAGGCGGTAATCAGCTTTGTACCAATCCCCCACATATCTACGGCAGCTCCCTGTGCTTTTAAGTTTAAAATGGTGTACTCATCAAGATCATTCGATGCAATAATTTTCGCGTCAGTCAACCCCGCTTCATCAAGCAGACGACGGGTTTCTTTTGACAAGTACGCAATATCTCCGCTATCTAAGCGTACACCAATAAAATTAATGTCATCCCCTAATTCCTTTGCAACTTGAATGGCTGTTGGTACTCCTGATCTTAGCGTGTCGTAAGTATCCACTAGAAAGACGCAGTTCTGATGGCGTCGGGCGTATTTCTTAAAGGCTGTATACTCATCTTTGTAGGCTTGAATCATGGCATGGGAATGCGTACCTGAAACAGGAAGGTTAAACATTTTCCCTGCTCTTACGTTGCTTGTTGAGTCAAATCCGCCAATATAGGCCGCTCTTGTCCCCCAGACGGCTGCATCCAGCTCATGAGCCCGTCTTGTACCAAACTCCATCAGCATTTCATTCCCCACCACTTGTTTAATACGAGAGGCCTTTGTTGCAATCAACGTCTGATAATTAATGATATTCAGCAGCGCTGTCTCAACAAGCTGAGCCTCAACTAAAGGAGCCTCGATTCGCATGATTGGCTCATTCCCAAATACCAGCTCCCCTTCTCTCATGGAACGTACTGTTCCTGTAAAGCGAAGGTCCCGCAAAAAGGCAATAAAATCTTGCTTATAGCCTACTCCATGCTCCAAATACTCAAGATCTGTGTCAGAAAAACGAAACTCCTGTAAATATTGAATGGCACGTTCTAAACCTGCAAATACTGCATAGCCATTTCCAAATGGAAGCGATCGGAAGAAAAGCTCGAACACAGCATTTTTTTTATGCATGCCATCTTCCCAGTACGTTTCAGCCATATTGATTTGATAAAGATCTGTATGTAGCATCAAGCTATCATCAGGATATCCATAATTCATACCATTTAGCTCCTTATTCAGGCGTTACCTTACTTCTGCTCCAAGGGATGCAGTAAAATGTCCTAACGCCCAGTCATGTCCTGCTTGGTTAAAACTTGCCACCGCATCCTTGTGGATGACAATTTTAAATCCTTTATTGTAAGCGTCCACCGCCGTGTGAAGCACACATATATCCGTGCATACGCCAATTAAGTGAACCTCGTCAATATTGCGCTCACGCAATAATTGCTCCAAATTCGTTCCAGCAAAAGCACTGTAACGGGTTTTATCTATATAGACCACATTTTCATCTTCTTGAATCATATCATAAAGAGATTGCAGCGAACCATACAGATGTCTTCCCGCTGTTCCCCTTATATTATGAGGAGGAAAGAGAGCTGTCTCCGGGTGGTAAGGGTCATTCTCCTCGTGCAAATCAATGGCGAACACCACTAGATCACCATTTTCATGAAAGGTTTTTGTTAGTGACGTCACGCTTTCTTCTATGAACTGACCTGGTTCGCCACTGGTTAAAGCCCCATCTGCTGCGACAAAATCGATTGTATAATCGATATTCAATAGTGCTCGTTTAGACATGTATTATACCCCCATTTTCTACTAATCATTGATCATAGATTAACCATACTTAATTACACCATTCATTTCAACATTTTTAACATGTGTAAAGACATATGAATAAAATAAACGCTTTTATTTTTTCACTAGCAATCATAATCCAAATTCAATAAATGTTAAATTAAGGACAAACAAAAACAGTTCCGGTAAAAACCGCATCCATCTCTTCCTCAAATCCCCTTGTAAAAAATTGAAGTTTCTCCCCTTTCAACCATTCGACAAAAATATCGGAAACCCTTTCATTTTGATGTGAAAAATGAATTTCTAAACATACGAGAAGCAACTAATGATGGAAAAAGAGTTCCACTAAAAAACACCATTACCCTTGTCTTTTATAATTTGAAGAGGACATTCAAAAAACATTGGATGTAATTCTTTTCACTCCTCTTTAAACTATTTTGCTGAGGGATGGAAAACTAGAAGACGGGAAATAAAAAGACCCGGCATTTTTCAGCTTGTTCTGATTTAATAGATCGACTCTGTTAAAATTGCCTGTTGATTAGAGAGTGAGGTGCTCTCTTTCCCCGCAGGAGTCTCACGCCTTACGCTCTAATCAATATCGTGCCAAATTCAACCATTATAGTGAACATAGTCAAAAGATAAAGTAAATTTCCACTGATAACGAACCGTATAACGTTTGCTTTCAACGACTTTTTTATTATCAATAATAGATGCTTTGTAAGTAAGATCAAAGGTGCTTTGATATCTGAACCTATAATCAATAAAAAGGATCCTATAGTGAACCTTATCCATACAATCCAAAAACTCCCAAGTCCAAATGAATGGTCCGGGAGTTTTTATCGTTTACAGCTCTATCCTCTCATAGTAAGTAGCTTATCTATTTTCTAGCTCATCAGCACTTTTTCTACTAGCTTGGTCGGATCTTGAAGATAGTCAATGACGGTGTACAGGAATTTTGCTGCCGGTACACCATCAATGGCTCTGTGATCAAACGTTAAGCTTAATGGAAGTTTTTTTCGTTCAGTCACCTCCCCCCCTTTAAGGACAAGGTCTGTTTCAATCTTTCCGATCCCAAGAATCGCAGCCTCCGGCCGGTTAATGATTGGCGTAAAGAACTGGATGCCGAACCTCCCAAGATTCGTAACTGTAAAAGATGCACCTGACTGTTCATCAGGTGAGAGCTTTTGATTTTTCGCTTTTTCAATCAATAACCGTCCTTTTTCCTTTAACTGAATAATCGTTAACTCATCTGCATTTTTTATCACAGGGACATAAAGCCCGTTCTCTGTATCTACTGCAACGCCTAAGTGTACCTCTTTATATTCGTGAATTTCTTCGTCATGAACATGAGCATTAATATTTGGATGCTCCTGCAGTGCCTTGGTGACAGCAAATAATAGGAGGTCATTCCACGTAAAATCCTCGTATATACGCTTTCGTTCCTCGTCGAGTAATGTCACATCTGCCCAAGCAGTTTCCGTTAACTGAGCAGATGACTGTAAACTCGCCAGCATACGCTTCGCAACAGTCTTTCTATAGCCTGTAAAAGATACCGTTTGATACGGATCATCCCTTTCCTGAGCGGCAGCCTTTTGAATTTCCTCTTCTGTTGGCTGACCGCCCCGCCCTGTCCCTTTAATCGATTTCAGGCTGACACCAAGTTCTTTTGCTAAACGGCGAATGCGTGGAGATACTCTGACAAAATCGGTTTCTTCCGTTAAAGATTCTTGCATACTTTCTTCAGATTTTGACTCGTTTTCATTTTTGGATGCTTCTTCCTTCATGTCAATCGTAGCCAGAACATCTCCTACTGTAGCTACCTCACCCCTTGGCATCAGAATTTCTGCCAAGATCCCGCTTGTTTCAGACTTTACTTCAAAAACAGCCTTTTCTGTTTGTACTTCAACCAGTACGTCCCCTTTTTGGACAGCATCACCCTCGCCTTTATGCCAAAAAACAATAACACTTTCAGATTCGTTCTCGGATGTTTGCGGCAGCTTTACTTCATACATAGACCTCTAGCCCCCTGCTCACCATTCGTTAATTAGCTTCATCGCTTCATCATAAATTTTATTTGCATTTGGAAGAACAAATTGCTCTAAAGGACGGCTATAAGGAAGAGGAACATCCGGGACAGCAATTCTTTTTACTGGTGCTTCAAGCTCATATAAAGCTTCTTCCGCAATAATTGCCGAAACCTCTGCTGAAATGCCGCAGGATAAATAGTCCTCATCTACTACAATTAAACGATGTGTTCTCTTAACAGATTTGATAATCGTTTCTTTGTCGATTGGAGCTATAGAACGTAAATCAATCACCTCTGCTTCAATACCTTCTTCTGCTAGCTTTTCTGCTGCCTCGAGTGCATAATGCATCGTCATTTGCAAGCCAACAATCGTCACATCCTTCCCTTCACGAACAACGTTTGCCTTATCCAGCGGTACCGTATAGTCTTCTTTAGGCACGTGGGAAATGGATGCATCCAGCTGATCCATCCATCCAAGCCCCTGCAATGTTTTATGGAACATGAAGACAACCGGGTTATCGTCTCTGATCGCGGAAATCATCATTCCTTTTAAATCATATGGAGTGGACGGAGCCACTACCTTCATTCCAGGAAGGTGAGCAAATGTTGCATATAAAGTTTGAGAATGCTGAGCGGCATCATTATATCCACCGCCAACGGCCGTCATTAGAACCATTGGGAGCTTTACATTTCCCCCTGACATATAGGGAATCTTGGCCATATGGTTATAGATTTGGTCCATACAGACGCCAAAGAAATCGACAAACATAAGCTCCGTAATGGGACGCATCCCTTCTGCTGCTGCCCCAATGGCTGCTCCAATAAATGCTGTTTCAGAAATCGGGGTATCCATGACACGATCTGCACCAAATTGATCAAATAGCCCTTGTGTTGATCCAAAGATCCCCCCATACTTTCCTACATCCTCACCTAAAACAAATACAGTTGGGTCGCGCTCCATTTCTAATGCTATCGCTTCAGCCATCGCTTTATTCCCTGTTAACATTCGCTTTTCGATCGTTTCCATCTGCAATCCCCTTTCTTTTTATGTTTTGGCAAGTTAAACTTGCCAGTTGATTCCGCTACAGGCGTTCGCTTTCCGCGGGCGGTCCGACACTCCACGGCGCATGACGCGCCTGGTGGGTCTTCTATTGACTCGCTTTTCTAAGCAGGAGTCTCACGTATCCGTTTCAATCAACAATTATCTATGACATAGTCTGGGTTTTTATGATGAAAAAACGTCCTTTAAAGCATCTTCAGGGGCAGGATATTCACTTTCTCTAGCAAAATGATAAGCATCATCCACGTCTTTTTTTGCTCGTACTTCTATTTGGGCTGTTTCTTCTTCTGTTGCGATTCCTTCTGAAAGCATTAAATCTCTTATTTTAGTAATAGGATCTATTTTGCGAAGATTTGGCACCTCTTCTTTATCCCGATACATTTCTGGATCTCCCTGGAAATGTCCTAAATAGCGATGCGTTTCAATTTCAATAATGGTTGGTCCTTCCCCATTCCTCGCACGTCTTACCGCCTCTTCGGATGCAAGGTACATTTCAATTGGATCATTATTGCGGACATAAGCACCTTCAATTCCGTAAGCAGCTGCCCTCAAATCATTTGAGGCAACGGCAGTAGAACCGCTCTTTGGAACGGAGATTCCGTATGCGTTATCTTCAACAACAACAATTAATGGAAGCTTCCATAACGCAGCAAGATTCAATGATTCATGAAATCCTCCGGCATTGGCTGCACCCTCTCCGACAAACGCAACAGCAACCCAGTCTTTCCCTTTTTTCTTGGCTGCCAAAGCTGCCCCAACCGCATGCGGAATCCCTGCTGCAATAATGCCGCCACAGGAAAATTTAACTTCGGGATCAAAGAGATGCATGTGGCCTCCCTTGCCTTTGCCAAGACCTGTGACTTTTCCGAAAATCTCAGCTGTCATTCTGTTTAAATCCACACCCTTTGCAATGGCATGATGGTGAGGACGATGTGGAGAAGTAACGGTATCATCTTTCGTAAGATGAGCACAAATGCCAACAGCGGCAGGCTCTTGTCCTGTACTTAAATGCATTTCTCCTGGAACAGGTCCTGCACCAATATTAAAAACAGGCTTTTTACCTTCATTGTAGGCCTCTACCATTACATCTTCGTAATAGCGGCTTTTTACCATTGTTTCGTACATCCATTTAAGCTTTTCGACTGGGATATTGATTCTTTCTCTTGTCATCGACACGCTAAATTCCCCCTTCTGAATTCATTTCAATACGCAAACACTCAATTGATTTGAAAGCGTTTACATTTTATTCAAGAAAATAAGCTTAGGAATGAATTGGTGTCATCTAAGAAACAGTGGCTGAGGATTGATTCATATTAGTAGAGTAAAAGAGGGACGAATGATTTTTAAGCATACATATTTAATAGTCTTGAACTCATCAGGTCGTATGAAGATAAATTTTAGCAACCAAATAACCTATCCCTATCTTATAGTAGAATTTTTTCTGTTTCAATACTTAATTTTTAATATTTAGAATTATCAATCATTTAGGTAGGAAGGATCAGATTTTTATTCAATTCTTACGCTAGATCGTACGTTTTAATGGTGTAACGTCAAGGTATATGAAAAATTTATGAACTTGGTTCCGTTATATTGACAGCAAGGAGGATAAGAAGATGTTGATCACCTCTTGCCTGCTTCGCGTGACTGAGACCGCTGTAAACTTTGACAATCAACTTTTCCCTGCAAAAAATGGGCGGAATTCAGAAAAAATGAAACATACATTAAAGGCTAAACGTCAAAATTGAAAAAAAGGAAAAACACTGTCATAAAAATTTCCCGTTCGAAATTGGTATAATATAGAAATTTTGAAATAATTCTTAAAAAAATAAGATAGATAACATGGCAACTTTTAAAAAAAGGCTAAGAACTTGCAACAATGGACACTAGTAATATAAAAGCAGCGATTGTCCTTCCGGCCCAATCTGAGAGCAAGAACGTAAACCTGACAACGGATTTCTATCACTTCTCTCGGCACCAACAAGACGAGCATTGGAACACAATGGAATAACTTCTTTGAAACAGCTCTCAGATTATAGTGAAAAAGAGATTTTGCAACTTCACAGTATGGGACCAGCATCTTTACCTAAACTTAGGACTGCTTTGCAGGAAAACGGTTTATCATTCAAAAGCTAAACATCAAGAATGATTATATCTATTAATGCAAGGACGAAAATTAAAATGACCCGCCTTTTCAGAATGGTGGGTCATTTTTGACCTAATATCAACCATAAGAGTTAACACAGTGATGCTAAAAAGAAGCAGCCTTATGGCTGCTCCCTCTCTTGGTTATTTACAAATACTTCTGTGACCAGTTCAGATACATATGTGCTGCCTCCAATATCCTCCACACCTTCGATCATCATGGCCATGATAAATGCAGGATTGTCTTGATTATAAGCAACAAAAAATCCATTTTCCTTTCCTTGGTCCTCACCTGCTCCTTTTAATTCAGCTGTTCCTGTTTTACCTGCTATCGCAATTGACTCAATATTGGCAGGATGAGCAAATCCAACTGTCACAACCTCTCTCAGATCGTTTCGAAGGATAGCAGCATGTTCAGCTGACAGCAGCCCTTCCTTCCACACTTCTCCTGTTGCTTCATCGGCAAAAAGTGTTGGTTTAATCATCGTGCCATCGTTTAAGACTATCTCGTACATGGTCGCAAGATGGAGAATGTTGGTCAGCATTTCTCCCTGCCCATAGGACGTGTCCACAAGCTGTCCTTCTGATGAAATCGAACCGTCATTCGAGATCTGGGACATTGTAAGCGGATAGGAATAAGGCATTTCTTCTTCATACCCTGTCTCCTTCAGTCCATTTATCAAGGTAACTGATCCCATTTCGAGAGCCGTTTGTGCAAAATATATATTGTCGGAAAACACAAGTCCTTTATTCAAATTAATTGGGTTCGCTGCCTCATGCACTCGTGTTACCTGAAAATCCCCCCAAGAATCATCCTTTTGCCATGTCAGACCATTAATTGTATAGCCTTCATTTGGATCAAGTGTACCTGCCTTCAGCCCGATAGCTGCCGTTAATGTTTTTTGCGTCGAGCCTGGTGCATAAGCTGCCGCAAAGCGGTTTAATGTAGGTGCGTTAGGGTTATTTGATAGCTCTTCCCGACGTTCTGCGCTAATGCCCAATGTCCATTCATTCGGGTCAAATCCAGGAGAACTCGTTAGGACAAGTGTTTCTCCTGTTTTGGGATCAACGGCAGCACTGGTACCCGGCTGTCCTTTCATCGCGTTATACGCCATTTGTTGAAGATCGGCATCGATGGTGAGTGTAATCGTTTCTCCATTTACCGGAGCTGTTTCAGCAACCGTAATAGTTTCCGCCCCTTCTCCCGCCTTTTCGATAAAGATTCTTGCACCGCTGCTTCCCCTAAGCCTTTCTTCAAGCAGCTGTTCAAGCCCCCGTTTCCCAATATAGTCAGAGGCTGTGTACCCGTGACCCTCATGCTCTTCCAGCTCCTCAGCATTGATTGGTCCAATATATCCTGTTAAGTGAGATAGCGCTTCTCCATATGGGTATTCTCGCATTTCCGCTTGCTGGAACTGCACACCTGGAAGCTCTGTTACACGATTTACCAGTTCATTTTGACTGCTTGCTAATTGCTTAAGCGGTACAAAAAGATCCGGCTGCACCCAAGCTTGATTCAACTGGCTGTCAATATATTCAACTGTAAGAGTGAGCTGCTCAGCCAATGCTGCTTTGGCTTCATTCGTCAGTTCACCTGGAATAGCGCCAACCTCAAAACCGGTGCCATTGATTGCCAGTCCCTTTTCGTTTCGATCAAGAACCTCACCTCGTACTGAAGGCGTTGTCGTCACCCGAATAGCATCCTCTTTCGCTAGATCTGGAAAAATAAAAGAAGGAGCCCAATCCACAAACCAGTTTTCTTGCTCCCCTCGTTCTTCATAGACAAGCGATACTTCTTTATCAAATTCGACAGGACCAGCTAATGTCTCCATCTTCACATGAATTGGGAACATGGCAGGTTCCTCCTGACTCCATTCAGTTTCATCGCCTTCTGGTGAATCAAACGTTACTTCTACATTTTGAATTTCTAAATCTGTATATAGTTTTTCAACTCTATCTACATAGTCTTCAACACCAAATATTTCCTTCGTTTCTGAAGATACAAAGTCTTCATACATCACTGAAAAATCCTTCTCATTCCATAATGCTATATAATCTGCTAACCTGTCGTCCGGCATCACTTTTTCCTGACAGCCTGTCACGGTAAGGGCTGCTGCAATTATAAATATCCCAGTAAGCCATTTCTTCAAAGCAAGTCCCCCTTTATTTCTCTCTATGATCATATGTTACCATATTAAGTAATAAGTGTCTTACTTGTAACAGTTTACTAGGATCATCATATTCAATTAAGGTTTATAGAGAAATAACTTTTTTCGTTGACAGGATCATTTTCCATTACATCCTCTTCAACTTGGAAATTAATTTTAATTCTCCCTAAATGCCCCATTAATGTATAATGTGTATTGGAGTGATTCATGTATGGGGAGGTTTAAAAATGTCTGATAAGAAAATCGACCACATTGGCATCATGGTCAAGGATATTGAAAACTCAATTGTGTTTTACAGGGAAGTAATAGGTTTAGAGCTGAAGGACAGAGTACAGCACACAAATGGAATCATTCAGCTTGCCTTTTTAGGATTTAATCAAGCCGACGAAACAGAAATTGAGTTAATCCAAGGATATAATGACCACCTTCCTTCAGAAGGAAAGGTTCATCACGTTGCAATTACTGTAGATCGCATTGAAGAAGAATTCGACCGTATACATAAGCTCGAGCATGTTAAAATGATTGATTCCGAAATTACTACCTTACCAAATGGATATCGTTATTTCTTTATTTACGGTCCTGATAAAGAATGGATCGAGTTTTTTCAGAGAGTATAGAAACTTTATGTATCAGCATGACACCGTTCGATCAATCGGGCGGTGTTCTGTTTGAGCGAACAATGATGTTTCGGGATGATATGTGTGGTATCGCTGAATTAAAAGATTCAACCTCTTGAAACAAAATAATTGAAATCCCATCAATATTCCTCCACCTCCGTTCAAAATAAACGATTCTAATATTCATATATTTCATAAATAGATTATTTTATCGAAAAATGTTGAAAGAATATTCAGAAGATATATTGTATTTATCGTAGGAATGTTCTATGATTTTCATAAAAAAGATTTCATATATTCACAGAATAGTGATGGCTTTCCATATATAGAGCGATTCTACTATTTTTCAATGAGTATTGATATGAAATCGATTCCATACATAGGGATGGGGGGATTCTATAGGAGGGAAGGCATATGTATACGATTAAAGACGTTTATTTAAAGGCAGGATTATCTCAGGCTACCGTTTCGTGAGTAAATGGGCATCCATACGTAAGTGAAGAAAAAAAAAAGCGGTCTTACGAGCGATGAAAGAATTAGGCTATGTTCCCAATTCATCCGCTCAGCGTTTGAGAAATCAAAAAACAAAAACATCGCGGTCTTTGTTCCAATAAATATAAATCCTTTTTCAGCCAGCTTGATGATGCGATGGAGCAGCGTGCTGCACACTTTGGATTCCAGCTAATTTTTATGTAATACAAAGATTGATAAAGGTCATCGAAAAATCGCCTACTGTCAGGGGAACGATAGCAGCGTTTCAACGAAGCTTAAAAAAGATTTTAGAAAACGCTTCCATTTTGTTCGATTAAAGCAAATCCCGATTGGATGTTTCGGGATATTTACATTATTCAGGATGGACGTGACACCTTTAAGAAAATGATCAATATGCTGTCTCCCTCACTGCCATCTTCACCGGAAGTGATGAAGTTGCTGCAGATGTTATTAAGGAAGCACAGGCACATTCATGGTCGGTTCCTAATGATTTTGCTGTTATAGGCTTTGATAATCAGCCAATTGCTGAGCTGTTGGATCCTCAAATTACTACCATTAACCAATCAACAACAAGCATAGGCTTTCAAGCAATGGATATTATGCTCTCTCTCATTGAAAAAAAAAGTAAACGAGCCGAGAGATATTATATTGCCATTGGAGTTAATAGAAAGACAATCTACTTAAATTAAAGGGGGAAATACTGTGGAACTTTGGAATAAAAAATTTGTCGGCTCTGTTGCTCTATCCCTAACATTACTGCTCGCTGCCTGCAGCAGTGATAACGGAGGCTCAACGACTGAACCTGAAGATGACGACGGCGGTGACACGGCAACAGAAGAACAAGTAGAAATTACGTATGCAAGCGGTGTAGATGTTACCGGAGCCACAGACATTCTCATTGAAGAATTTGAAAAGCAGAACCCGAATATTAAGGTAAATAGACGTGAAATGCCAGCAGACACCGGGGCATCTCATGACCAGTACGTAACCATCTTCAGCAGCCAAAGCAGCGAAATCGATGTTTTTGATGCCGACGTCATTTGGCCGGCTGAATTCGCACAAGGTCAATATGCGCTCGAACTTGATCGCTTTATTGAAGAAGACGGAATTAACATGGACGACTACTTCCCTGGCACTGTTCAGTCAGGTAACTTCAACGGACGGCAGTACGCAATGCCTATGTATACAGATGCTGGTCTTCTCTTTTACCGTACGGACATTGTAGAGACACCCCCGAAAACTTGGGATGAGCTTTTTGAAATGGCAGGCTCTCTACAGGGTGAAGGCGGAACTGAATTTGGTTACTTAATGCAAGCGAATCAATATGAAGGAATGGTCTGTAACGCGGTTGAGTTCATTGCTGCTTATGGTGGCGGCGTTGTTAATGAAAATAACGAAGTCATTGTAAACAATCCAAAAACCATTGCAGGAATTCAAAAAATGATCGATTTTGTTAACTCTGATTTTGTACCAAGAAATATTTTAAGCTTCCAGGAAACTGAAACCAATAATGCATGGGTAGGCGGACAAGCAGTATTTGCACGTAATTGGCCATACATGCAGTCAACTTCTAATGATGAAGCAGCATCTGAAGTGGCAGGCAATGTCGGATTCTCCTTGCTTCCTTCTGGCGATGCAGGGAACGCTGCAACACTCGGCGGATGGATGCTTATGATCAATCGTTACAGTGAACAACAGGAAGCGGCCTGGGAATTCGTGAAATTCATGTCTGGACCTGAAGGACAAAAAATCACTGCTGTTGAAGGCGGACGCGCACCAACACTTGAGGCTTTATATGAAGATCCAGAAGTACAGGAAGCGGCTGCTCTATTCGCTAATGAAGAATTTGTAGCAACACTTCAAAATGCAGTACCGCGTCCAGTATCACCGATCTATCCACAAATTTCGAACATTATGCAAGTGGAGCTTTCAAAAGCGTTAGCTGGAGAACTTACAGCTGAAGAAGCGGCAGCCAATATGCAGCGCGATATTGAATCGGCAATGAACGAATAAGAACAAATAAGGGAGGTGGAGTTTTCACCTCCCTTTTTATTAGACACTGTTAAACGTACCTGTGGAGTCTCCCTATGACTCGCTTTTCTAAGCAGGAGTCGCACTCCGATCCAATCAACCTAGTGCCAAAATCAACAATGACCTTTAAGATAGCCATTTATTAAGCAGAAGGTAGGTGATTTGTGTGAATAAACGATCATTGAACGAAAAACAACTCGGCTATGTCATGGTAGCCCCTGCTCTTCTTTTAGTTATCGTCGTCATTCTATGGCCGGTAGCTCAGTCCTTTTATAACAGCCTTTTTGATTACAGATTAAATGACCCCTCCCGTTCTGAGCGATTCTTGCAGTCTAATATCGATCTTGAGCGATACGCAAATGACTTCTTCTATTTATCTCGTGATCTAGACGGTTTATCAGAACAAGCACCTGATCCAGATGCATCAGAGAAAGTTAGCGAAATCGGGTCAGAATTGATGGGTTTCCATGAAGAGCTTTTGGCAATGGACGGTGTTGGCGAACAATATGAAATAGTAGAAGAAAGAATTGCTTCTTTCCAAGCCATCGCTGATCGTGATTTGAAATATTCACAGGTAGATAATGATTTTGCTGAATCCTACAAAGATTTTTTAACGGCAGCAGAAGCCGACTTGACTGCTCTAGTTGAAGCGTCAGACGACGAAGAATTTTCCACAGCTGCTTCTAATGTGGCCGGTTCGATTAATTCCACAAATGCAGCAGTCATTGAATCCAATTTTATCGGTTTATCCAATTATGGACGCTATCTTCAAAATCCACGCATGTGGCAGTCTCTCATGAACACAACTGTTTTTACTGTTATATCAGTCGGAGCTGAACTAGTTCTTGGATTATTAATTGCCCTGCTAATTAATCGAGTTTTTATTGGAAGAGGGATTGTCCGGGCTTCCGTTCTTATTCCATGGGCGATTCCAACAGCTGTTGCCGCCATGATGTGGGGATTTTTATACGATGGCCAGACAGGAATTGTCGCACACTATTTTGAACAATTCGGCTTAATTAACGATGCATCCGTTCTTCTTTCTACTGCCTCTGGAGGAATGTTTTCTATCATTTTTGCAGACGTTTGGAAAACAACACCCTATATGGCTCTTTTACTGCTCGCTGGTCTTCAGACGATCCCAAACACACTTTACGAAGCAGCTGATGTAGACGGCGCAAGCAAGTGGCAGCAATTTTGGAAAATTACCCTGCCACTATTGAAATCAGCAATTCTAGTTGCATTGCTTTTCCGTACACTGGATGCTTTCCGCGTGTTTGATCTAATTTTCGTATTAACAGGCGGCGGACCCGCAAATTCAACCGAGTCTATTTCAATTTATGCGTATATTACCCTATTCTCTCAGCAAAACTTTGGAGCAGGCTCTGTCTTATCAGTCATCGTCTTCCTATGTGTAGCCATAATTAGTATCATTTTCATCAAATTCGTAGGCTCAGATTTGTTTGCCGGACGATCTGGTCGATAAAGGAGGAAACAGAATGAATAAACGTGCAGGCATTGGTTTTTATATTTTTCTTGTCGTGTTTGTGTTCTTCGTGATGTTCCCTTTCATCTGGGTCTTCCTCACATCGATCAAACCGCCTGGTGAAATTTTTTCTAACTTCAGATGGTTCACCTCGAACCCGTCCTTGCAGTCGTACGAGAACGCATTAACGAACCGCCCTTTGGCTCGTTATATCATGAACAGTTTTGTTGTCTCGAGTTTGACAACCATTATTGCCGTTGCCATTGCATCAGTAGCAGCTTATGCGCTTACTCGTCTTCCGATTAAATTTAAAGGTTTGATTTTCGGGGTTGTGCTTGCTTCATCTATGTTCCCTCAAATCGCAATCATTTCACCGATCTACAACTTTATTACGGATGCAGGTCTTCGCAATAGTTATTTGGGTCTTGTGATCCCTTATATTACATTCAGTCTGCCGATTGCTATTTGGATTCTTGCTACTTTCTTCCAGAAGATTCCGTGGGAGCTTGAAGAATCAGCAAAACTGGATGGCGCTACGCCGTTTCAGACATTTAGGAAAATTATTTTTCCATTAGCAGCGCCGGGCGTATTTACAACAGCTATTCTTGTCTTTATCGGCGCATGGAATGAATATTTATTTGCATTAACCATCAACACAGAGGACACGTGGCGTACTGTACCGGTCGGCATCTCCTTTTATCAAAGTCAATTCACCATTCCATGGGGAGATATTTCAGCAGCCACCGTTCTTGTCACAATACCAATTGTCATCCTGGTGTTAATTTTCCAGCGGCGCATTGTTTCTGGTCTTACATCTGGATCTGTAAAAGAATAATAAGGGGGATTTTCAATGAAAAAGCTAAAAATAGGTGTCATCGGTGCAGGCAGCATTGCCAAGCATCGACACTTGCCTGAGTATGCTGCAAATAAAGAGGTAGAAATCGCAGCTATTTGCGATATTAATGAAGAGAGAGCAAAAAGTATTGCCAAAAAATTTAATATAGAGAAAGTCTTAACTGACTATCGCGACCTGCTTCAGGAAGACCTTGATGCAGTAAGTGTTTGTACACCAAACTATCTGCATGCGCCGATCTCCATCGCAGCGCTTGAAGCCGGTATTCACGTTTTATGTGAAAAGCCGATAGCAACAAGTGCTGAAGAAGCGGATCAAATGATTGAAGCAGCGAACAAAAGCGGCAAAGTTTTAATGATCGGCCACAACCAGCGTTTTGTTGAAGCCCATGTAAAAGCTAAACAAATGGTTGCATCAGGCAAGCTCGGCAAGGTATTCAGCTTCAGAACTGCATTCGGCCACCCTGGTCCGGAAGCATGGAGTGCAGACGGTGCCGACAGCTGGTTTTTTAGAAAAGAAGAAGCATTTATTGGTGCTATGGGTGATCTAGGTGTTCATAAAACAGATTTAATCCGTTACATTTTGGGAGAAGAAATTATAGAAGTAGCTGCCATGATAGAAACTAGCTCAAAGCTTAAAGCGGATGTCGATGACAATGCTGTATGTCTATTAAAAACCGAAAACGGTATTATCGGTACGCTCGCTGCCAGTTGGTCTTATAATGGAAAAGAAGACAACTCAACTGTTATTTACACCGAAAAAGCTGTGCTCCGCCTAGAAGACGACGAAGAATTTTCCGTTATCACCCACTTTAAAAATGGCACAACAGAAAAGTTGAAGCTCGCCCAGATCCAATCCAATGAAGATGGCGGACAAAGCTCATCGGGAGTCATTGACCACTTTATTGAGTGCGTGCAAACAGGAAGACAACCGCTTATCTCCGGAGAAGAAGGAAAAAAATCATTACTTGTTATATTAGGTGCAATACAGTCTCATACGACGAAGAAAATTGTGAAGTTATAACTAGTAGAAAAGAAGAATACTAGAATCACTATTTAACTCTTGATGCCTTTTACAGGATCCTTAACACAGAAAAAAGCCTCTCATGAAACCATTTGTGAGAGGCTTTCAATTTATAATTAGGATGAATATTTTTTTCTTCTATACATAATCCATGCAATTATGAGTAAAGAAAGCATACCTAGCATCATACCAGGAATTAATCCTGGTGTTCTATATGTCAGAATAACTTTCTCGTCCCACTTATAAACTGGAACTCCGATAAATGCAGACTGGATTTCTTGTACGTCTCTTTTTTCTCCATCTACTTCAACGGACCAACCCTTGTGGTAAGGAACCGCAACAAACAGCACTTCATCTCCGTCAGGATCCACTGTCATTGACAGACGATTGTTATCAAATTCGATATTGGTGCTAGCCTGTGTCAGCTGCTGCTGCAAAATACGATCAAAAACTTCATACGGCTGGTATTCAGCTTCTATTTTTTGAATATCATACTGACCTGGCGTAAAGGAAAGATTTATTTTCTCGTGGTTCGTATCGATTTTAAATACGAACTCATCACGCGGATAATTGTATATGTTCTTCTCACCATTATTTCGAATGTGTTTTTGGTTAAGTGAAAGCGTATATATCCAAAAGTTTTTTTCTTTAAAAGAAACGGTCACTAATACTTCCCCAGCACCCATTCCATAAAATGGATTACCGAATACAAATGCACCGTTTTCGGGCTTAATAGTCGTCCAGTATCCATCATCGTTTAAGCCAACATTTCGCATTTCTATTGCGTCCTCCGGCTCTATTGAACGGGTATCGGTATATAATGTTTCCAAATCATAAGAAGGTAGGTTTGGTTCCTCCATAACAGCCGCTGATAATAATACCTGATCTCTTTTTCCATAAGACAGAGAATCAAAGGCCTCCTTACTAATGGCTTCCTTAAAAGTAAATGCAGGTGGTAATGGTGTTATCTGCTCTAATACCGTATAGTTCTCTGTTTGAAATGCTTCATTGTAACCATATGGAATTTCACGTAAGCGTTCCGTAGGTTCAACTTTGTAGTGAGCTGTTAGAAGCGTTTCAAGATACAGGCGATCATCTAAGCCATCAATTACACTTGGAGTATTTTGATGAAGGATATTAAGGTCCCGCTTCATAAACTGATGCACATTTCCTGCAATCAAGCTGTTATAGCTTTTAAAACCATTGTAATGATACAGCAATGAATCATTTTCATAAAGTGATGTATCCCGCAACAAACGGTGAAAAGCAGTCTCTTCTTCCTTAATATCATTTAGCATGGTAATGATTTCAGGATTTTTATAGCGATCTTTAATCTCTTCCTGTTTTTCTTCTACGTAGGCGAGACCATCTGGAAGCAGTTTTCAATAATTACGGATTGAAATTGATAGGACGTATACCATACTGTCAAAATCAGCAGCAGCATCCCGCTGATTCGCCATTTTTTCCATACTAATAGAATGCCCGCTGCTCCTGCTGCAAACAAGAGCAAAAACATAACATCGAAGTCGGTAACAAAAATACCGATCAATTCTTCTTTCTGTTTATACAATAAATAAACACCCGCTAAGCAGACAGCGACTATCGGTAAAAAAAATCGTGGTGAAAGTTTTTTTACTTCATCTAACACAAAAGGCACCATAATGACATGGCTTAACAAAAGCATATACATCCACCTGCTTTGCTGAGATGACATGCCATTATAGAAAGAATAGAAAAACGGCAGCGCCGCCATCACAAGAAACATCAGATGAAACAGAGTCCGGATTCTGGTCCCCCTGTTCGGAATGAAAAATCCTAACATAATCAGTAGAATTGATATAAGCGGTAATGTCATTCGCAAGCCGTAGCCTTCCAAAGTAAACACATCAAATGGCAAACGGCTATCGTAATCTGCTGTAAAAAAGAGCGGACGTTCAATTTCATAATAAAAACGATCTACCTGTAAAAAGGTTTGAACTGCCGGAATAAAAAACATCGCAGCAAGTCCAAAGCCAAGAGCATACTGCCCAAAAAATTTCACTATATACAAGGTCCATTTTTTCAAAGATCGATTCTGCTCGTATAAGAAATAGACCATCAATGCATAGAGCCCTAAAAAGATACTGTTCATAAACGCTAAATAAAAATTAGAAGTTTGTAAAGAAATATTTAGGAAAAAGCAAAAAAAAAACAGCCCCTACTGAAAAACAAAGGGGCTGTTTTCATTTATATTTGTCGTGTTCTTGACTTTCCTTAAATAAGCAAGTGAAATAAGTTGCTGTCTTGATTAATTTCCTGGAACGAAAATCCCTTCTTATTCATGCGTTTTATCAGATCAGCATGATCTTCTTTATTCTTTAATTCGATTCCGACTAATGCCGGACCGTTTTCCCTGTTATTTTTCTTTGTATATTCAAACCTTGTGATGTCGTCAGTTGGACCAAGCACTTCGTCCAAAAATTCTCGTAAAGCACCAGCACGCTGCGGGAAGTTGACGATAAAGTAATGCAGCAGCCCTTCATAAAGCTTAGATCTTTCTTTAATTTCCTGCATACGGCCAATATCATTATTTCCTCCGCTGATGACGCATACCACAGTTTTTCCTTTTATCTCTTCTTTATACAGATCAAGCGCTGCAATTGGCAAAGCACCAGCAGGCTCCGCAACAATCGCATGCTCATTATAAAGCTCAAGAATAGAAGTACAAACCTTCCCCTCTGGAACAAGCAGTACATCCTCCAAAAGCTCTCGGCAAATCTCAAACGTTTTTTCTCCAACGCTTTTTACTGCTGCCCCATCCACGAATTTTTCAATATCAGATAAGGTGGTTACTTTATTATAGAGAAGAGATTCCTTCATGGAAGGCGCACCCTTCGGTTCAACCCCAATCATTTTGGTCCTTGGAGAGATGCTTTTTATGTACGTACTCATCCCCGCCATAAGCCCTCCGCCGCCAATGCTCGCAAAAACAAAGTCGATCGGCTCATCGCAATCATTCAGGATTTCAACAGCCGTCGTTCCCTGCCCCGCGATCACATTTTCATCATTAAACGGATGGATAAACGGCCTGTTTTCCTCATTTGCGCATTTCACGGCTTCATTGTATGCATCATCAAATGTATCACCGGTTAAAACGATCTCAATAAAACCTCTGCCAAACATTTCTACCTGGTTCACTTTCTGACGCGGAGTCGTTGCAGGCATATATATTTTCCCGTTAACCTGAAGCTGTTTGCACGCATAGGCAACTCCCTGAGCATGATTACCCGCGCTTGCACAAACTACACCCTTTTCAAGCTGCCCCCTGTCAAGCGATTGCATCGAATAATAGGCGCCGCGTAATTTAAAGGACCGTACATGCTGAAGATCCTCCCTTTTTAAATAGATCGTACATCCGTACTTTTCAGAAAGCCGATCATTTCTTTGCAGGGGTGTATGAACCACTACATCCTTCAACTTCTGATAGGCAATTAAAATGTCCTCAAGCTGTACCGAAGCTCTCATTTCCACTTTCTGTTCCATTTATTCACCCTCATTTTCCGTTAATCATAATTTCTTCATTATACTATGGATATTTTTCGATTCAACAGATATTTTAGAATTTTTAAATTTTATAAATACTTGTAGGATCAAATAGAAGGATTTCATAGGGCTACACAAAGCTGTTAAACTGACAATTAAAGATGCCAACATCATTTTATTCTGATGACAATCTTTTTATTCTTGTTTTTTTACGGCCTAACGGGACTACCACTTGCGTGGATGCTTTTGTAATCACCGTTGACGAATACTGGATGCTTACATGATCGGAATTTAAATAGAGAAATGAAGGAGTTTTATGATGATTTAAGCTTTCAAAAAGTAAAATGAACCTGGTAGTTGAGAAAAGATTGAGTCAATCAAAGCTATTTTTGCAAGCTCATCACTTAGCTGTCCCCCACAGTTTATGTCGAAGCTTGCATTGAATGTCTTGCCATTAGTATTTTATGATAGTTTGTGAACACCCAAAATCTATTTGAACAAAAAATAGCCTCCCTAAGCTTTGCACCGGTTTGCCGGTATTACTTAGTGGAGACATTTCTATATTCATTTTTGAGGCATGACCTAGAAGCTGAACTTGTCGTTTACTCCAATTAATGCGCCAAAAATCTTTTCCGTTTTGGTGAGGAGGGGATATTCATTTCATCACGATACTTTGCGATGGCGCGTCGTGAAATTTGAATTTGTTGTTTCTTTTCCAGCATTTGCACGATTTTTTGATCTGATAATGGCTTTGTCTTATCCTCTTTATCAATTAAATTTTTTATCAATTCTTTTACGCTTGTCGATGAGGTCTCATTATTTTGCTTAATGAGAGAACTGGAAAAGAAATATTTTAATTCAACGATCCCTGTTGGGGTTTCAACATATTTATTTGACGTAATCCGGCTTACAGTGGACTCATGTACATCAATTTCTTCTGCAATCTGTTTTAAGGTTAACGGCTTTAAAGCTGCTGGACCTTTGACAAAAAAGTCCTGTTGATAATCCACGATCGCTTTCGTCACTTGATACAAGGTTGAATGTCTTTGGAGAATGCTTTTTTGCAGCCACTGTAACTCCCCATACTTCTCTTTCAAATATTGGTGGGCTTCCACATTTTTTTGCTTTAATAATGATTGATATTCATGATTCAATTTTATAATGGGCAAAAGTTCATCATTAATGACTACTGTAAATGTTCCATTTGACTCCATCACAGAAACGTCTGCAACAATATATTTGGGAAGTTCACTGCTGTAATTAATACCTGGTCTTGGTTGAAGTGTGTGAATGAGGTCTTGGACTTGTTGAATTTCCTGCAGTGTAACAGACAATTCTTTTGAGAGGCTCTTCCAGCTTTTAGATGCAAATGCAGCAATATGCTGCGCCACAATACATTCGGCTAATCGATTTCTTGTTGGCATTTTCTCTAGCTGCAGCAGTAAGCATTCTTGAAGATTTCGTGCTCCGACCCCTACTGGATCCAGCTCCTGTATCAAGGTTAAAAGAGATTTCCCCTTTTCATCTGAAACTTTGAGTTCTTGGCATAGCTCTTCAACCGTGTGAGATAAATAACCATCTTCATTAATGTGATAAATAAAATACGATAGGAGCTTATAATCCATATCGCTTATTTGCAATAGGCATATTTGATTAAGCAAGTGCTCCTGTAAACTGCGGCGTTCCATATTTATATAGTCAAATGGCGAAACTGCCTGGTTAGTATCTTCAACCGAACGTTTTGCATATTCTTTTGATTTTCCTGAATATCCTTCATTTCCTGCTTCCACTCTGGCATTATCATGTAATTCGATCAATGGATTATCCATCGCTTGCTCCTGAATAAAATCTGATAAATCATTCAATGAGTACTGCAATAGAGAAATCGCTTGTCTGAGTCCTTGAGTCATCGTTAAGTTCGTTGTCTGCTGTTGTAAGAGCCCTGTAGATAGATTCATAGAATAACTCTCCTCACGTAAAAATTAATCTATATTTTGATAGCACTCACAAATAAAATGACCGTTTGTTAAAACGAACAAATGACGTTTGAGAAACACTTTTTCATTACATATTTAGATATTTATATACTTAATATCTAATGTCAGTATATCAAAAAATAAATCAGAATAAATAGAATTTTTGATCGTTTATCTATTTTACAGCATAAATATACTGTATCCTTCCTTATAAGCAAAAAACCATCTACTTGGCTTAACTTGCCTCTCCATAGAATTTTCCCTTTTGAAGGAGTCGGCTTTCTGTCTCCGCAATATACTCTTGTATTTTTCAGGTGGATAAAGTGAGCTTCTCCATATAAAGGAAGCACTTCCTCCTCCAATATTGAGAGGAAAATATTATTTGTCTTTGGCTGGGAACGGGTGAATTTTTCGTAAATTAATGTATAGCCTTACTTGACCGCTTCTAGCAGACGTCCATCTCTGCATGTTTCAGTCACGCTTTCGTCTTTCTTGTAAACGGACCTGATATAGTGATCAACTATTTTTTATTCATATAACCTGTAAAGTCGCCGATCAAATCCTTATTGTTTAATTCATGATTGCCGTGCATAAGCATAACCGGCCTTTTGCTTTTTTTTGCAAGCGCAAGTGCAAGAGAGGTTTTCTCTGCACCAGAGGGACCCGTAAAATGAATGGGGCAGCCAGCTTTCAGGTACTGCAATGACCGGGTCAATAACCTTTTTGTTTCAGCGTCCTGTATCATTGCTTTTTTTCCTTCTTGATCTGTTTTTTTAAAACCGTCATTTCCGTATCACCTCCATCTCACTCATCTGCTAGGTTTCCAAGCCGATTGCACTTCTATAGCGAACATCTTTTCTTTTAAATGATGTGAATTCTTTGTCTTTATTTACAAGCACATCATAGGTCCCAAGCATTTAGTCCTTTGCGTATTCCTTCATATATTCCTTTTCTTCAATGACTTCAACGGTGACCTTCCAGCCTTCCTCGTTCGCTTCTACTGATGTTATCGTGCGGGGAGGAGCGATGTATTCACTGAAAAAGCCAGAAACATTATTCATTATTTCTTTGAATTCCATAGCTGCCTCCGCTTTTTCATTTAGTAAGGGATTGGGCAGATCCAGCAGCACAGGTGCTGCCCCCTGAGCCCTTTACCTCCTAAAACTAATTCATTAAATGCTAAATTGAGGGCTTCTATCATTGGACTGTGCCGGAAGACCATTTTCTTCAACTTTATCGTTAAGAAGTCCGACAGCCTCTGCATAACCAAGCCAAGTATCAACACTTGCGCTCACAACTCTAGCTTTAATCGTAAGAATTTCGATCCCGACAAGAGAAGCTCTCGCAAACACATCAATCACGATTCCTTTTTGCAAAATTTCATGTGTTGGATTTTAAATATGTTCGAAACAATTTCACCCATAAAACATCATAAAATTTAAAGGCATGCCCTCCGGAGAAAACTGTTTTCTTTTATCTCGTTTGCAAATCAAGGGTAAGTAATTAGTATCGGTGGAATCCTTCGGGGCCAAATGATGAGTGTGTACAGAGAAAGCACTCATTTTCGACACAAAATAATCAAGTGTGTAACCAAATAATCTCTTTTTTTAAATAAGATTGGTCATAATCAAGATTAAATTTGGTGTTAATGGTAAGATAGGGTTGAGGGTTAATTTTATGGTGAAAATCGCTAAAAGTAGATCTAGCGAAAGGTGGCACTTTTTGTCTAAATATAGGTTTAAAGAAGTGACGGTAACTGACTAAGCTTACTTTCGCCAAAATCCTGAAACCACCGGTGAGATTCCTTGCTTAGAACCTAAATTAAATAATATTCATTTTCTAAAGGCCTAGGTTTTTACTGAAATCCCAATTACAGAAAAAAATAACGATAAATAAGCAGCATTAAACGTGCTTATTCTATTTGAAAACGAGGTGTAAAAGTGGCAGATAAAAATAAGTTTGATATCGGAGACATAATAAGAATAAAAACAACTGACGAATTAGTAACAGTGAATAAATGGCATTATGTAAAGAACATGAAGGAATACTCTTATACTGTAAAAGAGCATCCATCAACCTTTTATTTCGAAAATGAGCTTCGCAGCAAGTAAAAAAATGGATCCATGCTGTGGACATTGCATTGAACCAGTGCTGAGTGGTTTTTTTATTCTTCTTAAAAAGAACAGGGCCATTAAATCCCTGGTGGATCTTTCCTCACATTATACATCCACATGAACCACAATCACGCCTCAACCAATTACAATAACACTTATAATGTATTCGAGACGATATTAATCTTTCTCCAAGAATGACAGTTGGGTTTCGACCTAACTCGAAAAAATAGCTGTTTTTATCACTGTGGAATATTCCCTCTATGATTTTTTGGGATTTTGTGCTTTTTAGCGCAAAACAAAAGAGCGCTAAACCCTTTTTTATAAAGGTTTAGCGCTCTTTTTAAATTTTGATGGTACATCATGCATTAGCGTAAAATAAATATTTTTCGCAAAGTTAAAATCCAGGAGCATTCTAACCGTACTCCTTCTTTTTTTCTTCAGAACACTCAATCGTGAACTGAACAACTTGGTCATGACATGGATCACTCAATCGTGGCCAATAGCTCTTCCCCCACTTCTATAAAGCAGATTGCTAACAAAAAACCCTATATAAGGATTTTTTATTCTATGGATCGACAGGAGAGATTTTAGGGCTTTAATACAACTTTTATACAACCATCTGTCCTTGTATCGAATACTTCATATCCGTGTTTTGCCTGATCTAGCGGTAAAACATGTGTAACTACATCTCCTGGGTCCACTTTTCCTTCTGCAATTAGATTGTATAAGAACGGCATGTAATGGATTACGGGAGCCTGTCCGGTTCTAATATTTACATTACGTTGAAATATATCTCCTAAAGGAAACCCATTATACTTTGCACCGTAAACCCCCGTGATTTGAATGGTGCCTCCTTTTCGAACAGCCTGGCTGGCCATGATAATTGCACTCATGGCACCACCATGAAGCTTTAATCCAGATGCAACGAATTCAAGCGGTGTCATCTTCCCGCTCATTCCAACGCAGTCAATTACTACATCTGCACCGCCCTTTGTAATTTCATGCAAATAGCTTCCAACATTTTCATGTTGCTCAAAATTAACGATTTCAACATTATTATGTTTTTTTGCGTGCTGCAAGCGATAATCGATGTAATCAACCGCAATTACCCGTTTTGCCCCTTTTAGCCATGAAAACTTTTGTGCCAGTAAACCCACCGGACCACAGCCTAGCACAATAACCGTATCTCCTTGTTTCACACCTGAATTATCCACACTCCAATAGGCTGTAGACATTGCATCTGCAAGCAAGACCAATTTTTCATCTTCTACCTCACTGTTTTCAGGAATTTTAAAAGATGTAAAATTAGCATAAGGGACACGCATATATTCCGCTTGACCACCGGGATAACCACCCACGGTGTCAGAATAACCAAAAAAAGCACCCATTTCACCATTTGCATTTGAGTTGTCACATTGACTTTCTAACTGACTCTTACAAAACCTGCATTCTCCGCAGCTTACGTTAAAAGGGATAATCACACGGTCACCCTTTTTTAACTTTGTAACCTCAGGCCCTACCTCCTCTACAATGCCCATGGGTTCATGACCAATCACATAGTCTTCTGGCAAATTAGGAATCATACCATGAATCAAGTGCAAATCAGATCCGCAAATGGCTGTAGTTGTTAGCTTTACGATCATATCGTCTGGTTTTTTTATGCTTGGGTCTTGTACTTCTTTTACCTGAACATCTTTAACACCTTGAAAGGTTACGGCTTTCATACTTTATCTCTCCTCCATTTTTTATTCGGGTGTGGTTGGGAACAAGCCTTTACGGTTTGTTTCTCCAGGGAAGAGCGGCAATTGAGCAATTTCAACAGCTGTTTGAGCAGATTTTAAATCTAATTTTTGTTGTTCACTTATGTTATATGGATGGAACCAGCCTTTGTTCAACATTAGTTCCGTTACCTCTCCATGTATGTCAATTGCTTTTTCTAACTGTTTTTTCAGCACAGCTCTAACCTCCGGATTAGAGGACTCGGTTATTGCAACAGCGTAATTTCTAACTCCATTCTTTGCAGATAACAAAAAGTCTAGGGCAATCCCGGAATCCGCCAGCTCAGGCATTCCTACAGAATTTATTGGATCTAAATAATCATTCATCCGTTAAGCACCTCCTAATGGGTTCTGGCTTTTGAATATAAATTTTGAAGTTCCTTAATATCACGAATGGATTGTTTCACATCTTTTTCCATCAATGCTTTTAGATCTTGGTCAAAGACCACACCTTGCATCATTTTTGACTTTAATAAACAAACGGTTTTGAAATTAAGGATTTCATGTGTTTCCATGGTTTCATGAAAGGTTAATTTTTCCTGGTCCATTATTTCACCTCCAAATTCCCAAACAACAGTAATGTTCCCCACAGTTCCTTCTTTATACGAATTTATGGTGCTGAGTGAATAACTAAATTCTACTTATGCCCCCAAAATTAAAAGTATAAAAATAAATAGAATAAGCAAAATAAACGAGAAGAAAAATTGATTAGGGAGTGAAATACATGGAAAAGGACTTTGCACTTCATGAGACACTTGAAATTCATGAATTACTGACATTTAAAAATCTTTGCTTAACAAAATCCTATACAATGGGGACATTAGTTCAAGATGGAGAGCTTAAGGAACTGCTTTCAAATGATGTAACCAGCAGTAGAAAGCAAATAAAACAATTACAGGGATTTTTAACAGATCGGGGGGGATTCCAATGAACGAATTTTTAAAAACGATGACGGGAATGAGCGGAATGACTGATCAAATTTTGGCGACTGATTTTTTAATTTCCTCTAAAAGCGGTGTGATCAACACTGCTTTTGCTCTCACTGAATCGGTTACTCCAGAGCTAAGAGGAGCACTGCGGGAGCAATTATTTGCTGCGATAGACTCACATGAAAAAATAAGCAGCTATATAATTTCTAAAGGATACTATCGTCCAAATGAAATGAAAGAACAAATACAAATAGATTTAACTGCAGCCCAAGATTCACTAAATCTTACACAGTAAACCGTTTAAAATAGAAAATTCATTTACTAAAACACAAATATGAGCATAGTATTGCTAATTAAAGGACTTGTATATGTGAATAGTGGAGACAAAGAGCTTCAATTTAATTGGAAATTGTATGAGGGCGAAGTTGTAGAATAATGGTTTGGTCAAAAAAGAAAAACATTTATAGTGTTTTTCTTTTTTATTTTCTTTTAGCCATCGATGATTTTCGGGGGTGGATTGATAAGAGAGAGATTGCTTTAATAAAAAATAACGCAAGCCTTACATCTGCCTTCATTCTTTGTTTTCCACGATGAGTATGAATCATTTGATTTAAAGAGTAAGCAACGGATTAATGGTCATGAAAGATGGCCATAAGTATTAATGAACCTCTATATCAAGGTATTCTATTTTAATCAAGGCCCTATTAAGAAGGCAGCTGATCTTGTTCAACTAATGCACCCGTTAGCTAAAGTAGATTGTTTCACAAACTTTTGTAAATTTGGAGTTATAGTCTCGATTTTATGAAATTCATTGAACCAAGCATTAGGATTTTATCGTTAGCCACGACCAATGGTATCGTTCAACTTCTTGCGATACTTATCCTTCCAAGTTTTCTCATCCTTCACTAGGTCGTCGCAGAAAGCAGCCACGTCCTCGCCCGTAAGGTCAGTGACTTTCTTGCCTTCCGCTGCTCCTTCTTCGAAGAGGTCGAGAATGCCGTAAAGGATACGGCTGCTATCCTTCCAGTCGGTGGGACCACCACCAGCAGTCCACATATATTTTTGGATAGCTTTGTAAGCGTTGCGGTACTCACTTGGAAGTGCCTTCGCACGTGCCTCCATCGCCCTCCATTCCCGCTTGTCATCCAGACTTCCGATAATTTTTTCAAAAATATTCATTTTACTTCTCTCCTTTCATTTTTTTTATTTTGAGTTCGTTAATTTTGCTTGAGACAAAATCCCATTTCCCCCAAAAAATTTCGAGTTTCTCTTGACCTTCTGCGTTGAGTGTGTAAAATTTTCTCGGCGGTCCCACAGTGGAGGGCTTTTTCTCTATGTCCACCAGATTGTTTTTCTCAAGCCGCATGGTAATGGTATAAACTGTGCCTTCAACCACATCAGTGAAACCGAGTTCTCGCAGTTGTTGCGTGATTTCATAGCCGTAAGTTTCGCCACGGCTAATGATTTCAAGCACACAACCCTCAAGCACCCCTTTCAGCATTTCCGTGATATTTTCCAAATGTTTTTCCCCCATTTTGTATTTCACTTATATTTTAGTACTTTGCAGCACTAGTATTCGGTATTACTTATTACCGGTATATAGTATCGCATAGTAGCATTGTCTGTCAAGAATGAAAAAGCTATTGTCTTATTGAACAATCCTGCTATTTAGTAAAAAAGGGGCTGCCGCATCGACAACCCCTGTTCCACTCTTCTGCTTCGTTAATACAATAAGCACAGCTTGACATTTGTGTATAAAAATAAGCAACTATACAGTTTTTCGTTGTGTAATGATTCAAAATGATGAATGAACATACTGACAAAACACACATTATTTAAATGCCAGAAACACTTATTCGACTTAAGAAATGAAACAACTTTATTATTTCTAAAAATCACAGAATTGAAGAAAACTATGTTTTTTAAACATCTTTAATAACCATCTATCAAAGTAACTGATAGATGGTTATTGTATTTCTAGAAACAAAATTAAATAACTTTATTATTCGCAGACAGAAATGAATATTTCAACTGGTCTAAAAACAGACTACGGGAAGGGATTTTCTCATCCCGTAGTTCTTGTTGCAGTTAAGTTTAAATCATTTATTAAAGTTATTTTGCCTAACAAGCTCTAACCACCTGCCTGTTTCAATTTTAATCTTCTTTCAAGGATACTGATCATGTATAAAAAGTGTTCAGCTTCGCGTACAACATGATCGGCTAATAAAGGATCAATAACGCTTTTAATTTGACAGTTCTTAATCATTTCAAGCCCTGCTTTTTTGAATTCTCTTAATTCCATTGTCGCGTCTTCGCTATCTTTATTCACCTTCCCAATAATCGGATAGGCTGTCTGTTTACGATATAGCATAGATTCAACGTCTCGTGCCTGGTTTAATAGCACTTCAAAATTATCACCAAACTGACTTGCTTTACTGACAAGATTGCGCTCAGAAGGATCTAATAAATGCGAGATAAAACGTGAATGTTCCATCATAATTCGTAACCAAAAAACATTTTCCTGAATAATGGAGTCTTGTATGGGGTCAAGGATCCCATTATTAAATTTCTTAAGCGTTCGAACAAAATATTCAGCTTCTCGAGCAATATGATCGACCAGTAGAGGAAGGTTAAAACCGGAAATTTTACAGTTAATAATTAAAAGAAGGACATTCCTCTTGAAATTTCTAAAGGCTGTAGCTAATTCAATGCTTTCCTCATTTAATTTTCTAACAAGAGCAGTATTTTCAGCCATCGCATTTGCTCGATTGAGAAGCTGGTCAAAATAATAGAAAAACCGATCTGCTTCCGAAATCAAATTTTTATCTTTTTTATTAAAACCCTCACTCAGAAAATAGGCATGTTCTTTCATAATTCTAAGCCAAAATCGATTCTCAGCCAGAGAACGTTCAATAAAGGTTCTCTCTTCTAATGATTCATTCTTCTCAGCATGTAGTTCAGGAGGTAATAATAAACCATTTTGATTATTCATTACAAAATGTCCAGGGATTTGTTGATAATGAGTCATACAATCACTCCCAAAAACAGACTTTTTTTATTTTTATGTAGAAGAGGAAGAGAGTATGCTGATATTTTAATTAAATAGCTATCGGTCGGATAACGCAAAAAATGAGGAAGCGAGAACACATTTGCTCCAGAAGTTAAGCATCCGTTAGTTTAAGTGAAAAGTTTCACAATCTATCATAAATACATAGGTATCAGGATTAACCCGTTAACTTTAATTGAATAACCTTGCTATTAATTTCTTCTGGATAAAAGTTCTGTCTCTTAGCCACTAATAAAAACACACCTTTATAAAAACAGTATCTTAATTAATACAACATTTTACGTGAAAGACGTGATATTTTCCATACAAGTACATTTTGAAATTTATCCTTCTCAACATCCGATATCGATGTTTTCTTTTGCTTTCATCTTTTTGTGTATATGTCCCCCTGTATTGTACTTTGAACATTACCGTACATAAAATAAATCATTTTCGGTAGAAAGAAATTAAGGTTCATGGTAAAATCACATTAGGAAAATAAAGGCAATGTAACCTTTGGGTTCAACCTCGCTGAAAAGTAGGTTGGACCCTTTTTGCATTCTTAAACCTAAAGGAGGACTTTTAATGTTGAGAACAGAAATGCTGTTGCATCGGCTGGACGAGATCGGCAAATCGCTCGAAAGAAGAGGGGGTGCACTATTATTGTTAGGTGTCGGTTCCGTTGGAATCGAGACTGCTCGGCTGGACGATTATTCAGATTTGGATTTCTTTGTCATTGTAAGGCATGACCAGAAAAGCAGATATATCGACCATTTGGATTGGCTAGAAGAAGTTCACCCATTAGCTTATTCTTTTAAGAATTCGGAGATTGGCTATAAAATTCTGTTCGAAGACGGCATTTTTGGTGAATATGCGGTATTTGAGGAATCGGAGCTTATTAATGGTTCTTATACGGAAGGGAGAGTCGTTTGGAAGGATCCCTCCTACAACAATACGGGAATTTCAAAACCTTCCAACCCGATACCTAGCCCCAAAAAAGACTCCTTAGACCATCCTTTGAACGAAGCTTTAACTAATCTCTATGTGGGACTCGGCCGCTTTGCCAGGGGAGAGCGCCTATCAGCGACGAGGTTCGTACAAGGTTATGCTGTGGACAGGATTTTATCCGTACTTCATTTGATAGAGCAAGAGGTGGATTACTTTCCCGATCCTTTCGGAAACGAGAGGCGCATGGAAAAAAGATACCCTCGTTTCGCGGAAATGATTGCAGACATGATACAGGGATATGATCATGTACCTGAATCTGCACTTCGTATTTTAAGCTTCATAGAAGAAGTGTATCCAGTTAATCGAAAACTAAGCGATGAAATACGACGTTTAGCCAAAATATCCTGCCGTTAACAAAGGAGTTGAATCTTATCATATAAAAATAGCTATCTATTGTCCCATTTCTGCCATTACTTGTTTTGCATAAGCAGAATAGATTAAAAATAGAGTTAACCTCTCAAAAAGAGCCAAATTTCTCTATCAGGAAATTTGGCTTATTAGTTATACCTCGAAAGTCCGTTAAACAAATTGCTGACTAGGCTGTTTACAAAAAACTCACCACGTTGTACTGAGCTTCCATTGTTTGTTTTGTATCTAATAATGAGGTCCAGTGCATTAAGGAATGCTCTCTAATACATTCTTCACCGCTGAAGTATTTCCTCTAATTAAACTAAACTGCTTCATTAGTTGAAGAAGCAATCTAAATCTAATGATACTATAAAATAGTAAATAGATTCCTTCCCTCCCATAACAACATAATCTCTACGAAATTGAAAAAAGGAAAAGATCACTCCTAACGAGTGGAACTTTTCCTTTATTAAATGTTATTTGGAGGTTTAATTCTTACTGATCACACCGTACTCTTCCAACAACGTTCTAATTCCTTTGTTTATAAGTTTTGACTTATCTCCTTTTTCTCCCCTAGATGCTATTTTATCTACTTCTGCAGCCAAGTCAGGATCCATATAAAAGGAAGTGAAAACTTTCTTTGGCTTCTTCTTAATCGCTTTTTTACCAGCAGCCAGGTCTCTCAAATAGTTGTCATCATTATCTTTAACATTAACAACATTGTCATTGTTAACATATGTTTTATCTTTATCAATAACATTGTTAGAGTCAATGTTATTATTATTGTCATTATTTTTTACATTATTATTTGTTTTATTGTTACCATCGTTAGCATTCTTATTTTCAACTTCGTTGTTATTGTCATTATCCAAATTGTCATCTTTTTTATCATATGAATTAAAGAACGCTTGGGACGCATTTGGTTTTTTAATTTTATCTTTGAGGTTGTTTCTGTTCGACACGTTCTTTCAACTCCTTTACAAACGGTATGTAGTATTCTAAAGCATTTTTTAATTCTGGATTTTCGTCGAATCCTGTAATGGGTAAGCGCCTAGTAGAAGCTTTTCGTTTAATGAAATAGCAGCATTTAATCGTGTATATGGACTTGATCAGCCTTATCTCGTACAGCTTTGGAACGCTATACAGGGGATCGCGACATTTGCTGCGCGACTCCTATTCTAAGTAGCCATCGAATCAATGAAACGATTAATTTCATAACATCCGTTTGTAATTTGTTAAACGCGGGTATTAACTGATGAAACCAATTTCAAAATCTAACGTGGTATCGAGGTTTCCGGTACGCAAGAGAGGCATGGGAAGATCAGATGGATATAAAGAAATATAAGGTTGAAGGCAATGAAAAGATTGAGCTGCAGACCTTTGCAACATCAGAGGATCATGGCTTTGAGGAAAAAGAACTTATTGATCAGCTTATGCCAGAAAGCGTCAGCAAGCTGAAGGAATTACATTGGAAGCTTCATGCTGAAGAGAAAAAAGGAATCATTGTTGTTTTGCAGGCAATGGATGCTGCTGGCAAGGATGAGGCGATCAGTTATATTTTCTCGAATTTAACTGCTCAAGGGCTAAAAACAACCTCTTTTCAGAAACCGTCTGATACAGAGTTGAATCATGACTATCTTTGGAGGATTCGAGACGGACTTCCAGCGAGAGGGCAAATCGGCATCCTGAATCGCTCACACTATGAAGAAGTGATTGCGCCAAGAGTTCATGACGATTTATTAAAAGATGAAATGATTCCTGACAATGTAGACAAAGAAAAAATTTGGCCAATTCGCTTTCGCCAAATAAATGATTTTGAACGTCATATGGATGAAAATGGATTCAAGGTGATTAAATTTTTCTTTAATATGTCTAAAGAAGAGCAAGCAGACCGATTGCTAGAGCGAATGAAGAATCCAAAGAAGAACTGGGAATTTTCATTTCGCGATGTAGAAGAACGTAAATACTGGGACAGCTATCAGAAGTACTTTGAAGATATGTTAAACAATACAGCAACAAAAGCATCCCCTTGGTACGTTCTGCCGGCAGATGATGAATTATACTCACGCTACATTATCACGCAAGTGATGATTGACTGTATTGAAAGCATCGATCCGCAATTCCCTGAGATTTCAGAAGAAAATCAGGAGAAGCTTGATAAATATATTAAACAACTAGAAAGTGAAAAAGCGTAGAGATAGGTTTGCAAATAACTTTTTTACGCATCGGTAACTCCTCAATTTTAATTGAGGGGTTATTTTAATGATAAGGAGTCTTAAAAATGCCATAACCTCTAAAGGATTAGCGAAAAATTTATTCTAAATGTTCAAAAAAATGTTTTCTCTCTTAATAGATTATCGTGTAATAGGTACAAAGAAGGAGTAGGTTGAATGACTTATTTACTAAACAACGAATATCGAATCAGTTCCACCACGCTGGCGATGCAACAGGCGTTTCACCTGACCTGTCAAACCGTGATTTACGATGTTAAAGGTACTCTTCAACTAAAGCACCCTTTACTTTAAGTACACTTCTTCACAAACTTAACTATTAATTGTAAATCCCATTATGGAATTCCCAAGAATACACCAGTTAAAAAGGCTTTAAACTATAAATAATGGCACTAATCTTTTTTGATTAATGCCTCCATTAGATAAAAAATACTATATTATTTAGTAACGGGGTTTTTTTGGGAGAGAAAGTTAAATATTTATAGACGACAAAGAAATTGAATTCCAATTAGCATTTAAAATAGAAAAAAGCCACTTGGAGTTCCAGTTCCAAGTGGATTTACTTTATCAAAGAAATTAAATAGCTTCTTTCTTTCTCGTCATTGATTACTTTTTCAACAATATTGTCTTGGCGCAAATAATATTGAAATTCTTGGTTTTGATATATCTTTTCATAATAAATACCGTTATCACTTAGTTCCCTAAACCAACTTTCTCTTTTTAGCTTCTTGATATTTTTCCTAAACTTTATATCATCTAAGTCAATTCCGCCCATAAATAGGAGTCCTAAAATTAAACTTATAATAAAACCGAATATCAACCTGAAAAAGTTTTTCATTATCATTACCCCTTTATGATTCTATCTGTATGATTTATACGTTCAAAGATTAAGTAGGTTTCATATTTAGGGAATTCTTTCTTCCACTATCCTGCTCCGTTAGTGAAAAAGCGACTGCTCTTATTAAACAATCGCCACCCGTTAATTGTATAACGATCTAAAATTGAATTTCTCCAGTTATAACCCCTATAACAATTATTGAAATAATTATGGCTTTTACAGAAAGTGAAATTTTATTAACTTTGCGAATGTGGTAGAAACCTTTTTTCACCATATTGTAAAAATAAAAAATAAAAAACACTATAACAAAACTTATAATTATTGCTATTAAGTCAGTGGAAGTGAACGGCTTTTCTATATAATTACCTAAGTAAAAACTTGTTGGGATAAGCATACCGAATATAAATAACTGTATTCCGAAATATTTAATATGGTTCATATCTCATACATTCCTTCTTAGATTCTTGTTCAACTAACCTGCTTCTTATTGTGATGAAACGGGATCCTCATCGAATGAGCACTGCCCAGATGCGATACATTATTATGCGGATTTCAAACCGCGCCAGCATTCACAAAGACATTCATCCGCACCAACTAAGGCACAGCTATGCAACCCAATTATTGAATAATGGAGCACCTTTGGATGTTATTCAAAGCTTATTAGGTCATAAAAAAAGTGAAACCACCTGGATATATGCCCAGCTAAGCGGAAGCATCAGGCAGGAATTTTACAGGAAGTATTTTTAACAATTAAACAGCAACGCAGCTCGACTGCGTTGCTGTTTTCACTCTTGTTCCTATAGTAGAAAAATGAAATTAAAGCCTTTTCCCAGATAGTCTGTTCTCAAATTCAAATTTTATAGCTCTCTGTGCAACATTTAGACTCTTAGTGAGCCACGGAAACCCCTTGCAGCATAGTAAGATTCTGCTCCATTGTGGTACATAAAGACAGTGTCGTAGCGGCAATCACAAAAGAGGGCCCCGCCAAGTTTTCTAACATTAGCAGGTGTTTGCACCCAGCTCGACGTTTTCAGATCAAAGTTTTCAAGTTTCTGCAGTTCCCGGTATTGTTCTTCCGTTAAAAGTTCAATGCCCATGGCAGCTGCCATATCAATAGCGCTATTTTCTGGTTTGTGTTTTTTTCTTGATTCCAGCGCTTCACGGTCATAACAAACACTTCTTCGGCCTTTAGGGCTTTCCGCTGAACAATCATAAAAAAGGTATTCTCCCGTCTTCTTATCATAGCCAACAACATCCGGTTCACCGCCAGTTCCTTCCATTTCATTGAGCGACCACATTTTTTCAGTATTAGCTTCGAGCTTAGCCTGTACGTTAGCCCATTCAAGATCTTTATGGCGGTTCAAGTTTTTCTCAAAACGGGCTTTCAAAGTTCTAAGTAGTTCTTCACGTTGTTCCAGAGACAACTCCTTATCTCTCTTCGTCATATTAGTTTCCCCCTTACTGTTTTTACTCAGAATGGTTAAAGGACTAAACTGCTCCTTTACTTGAATAAAAAATTAGTGAATCCTCTTATTGAAGATTCGCACCCTTTTTTATGGTTACCATTCTATATCCATGTAAATTTCCAGAAGATGTTTTCCATCAATTGTTCCATTTTCAAAAAGAGCCTCTGAGGAATCAAATTTCTGAGTCATTGAATCTTTAGAGCGTGTTAGGTAATACCCATCTATATTTTAGCTTATCCAATACTTATCTTCCTTATATTCGAGGAGGAACTCTTCGCCCCAGCCTACTCGCTCTTGAAGTTCTACAAATTCATTCCAAGTCAGTTTTCTTCTCTCCTCTCAATAAATCATAATATCAAAATTTTCACAGCCAATATTGTTCCTTATTAAACGAACGATACTGTAACCATTATCATATCACCCCTATTAAATCTAAATATGTTAAAATAAATACAATTCCTTATATTTTATATTTTTCTAATGAATAAAGGAGGGACTTACCAATGTCTTTTGGCGACTTTATGCTTTTAGTCAAAGCTGAGCAAGAAAAAAAGAAGAAGATTAAAAAACAACCGACTAAGTCTATGAATAAGAAAAAGCCCCAAAACGTTAATCAGGGCAAATAATTAACACTTTGTTTCCTTTCTAATTTTTGCTTCGAGTTCTGCTTTTTTACACTGGAATTCTTCATCATCAGCAATTAAACCTTGTTCCTCTTTGCCGTCTTTACCGTCAATAAACCACTGCGGCAATTTTTCCTTTCTAATTATCCCCTGCTTTTGGTAATCCATTTTTTAATTGGCTTTTCCTGCTGAAGATACGTTTCAACGTTTTCTCCAAATAATGTTTTGGGTCGTAAATAATGTTTAAACTGTTCATGATCCAGCCACTCTGCTGTTTTAATACGAATAACTTTTTTAAAGTCTTCCAGGGTAAATCCTTCTTCAAACCTTTCGACAATCAGCTGTTTTGTATGCTTCGTATTTATCATATAATCTTTTTCAGCTATTGTATTTAAGTAAGCAATGATCTCTTCAAAAGGAATAGCTAAAGGATCTGTACTATTATTAGTCTTACTATTCTTTAGTTCATTATATTGATTAGTTTCTTTTTCTTTAGTAGTGGCGGTTTTTCTGAAGACGGATCTGCCGCGTCGGTAAAATATCCTGCTTTTCTTCATAAACGTCATAAATATAACCTGCAAATTTGGAGCGTCTACACAGGATGAAACGTCCGGTTCCTTCAAAGAAAAAGACAACCGTCCTCTTGAACAACAGGAACTTTTGAAACTGCGCAAAGAAAATAAGCAGCTGCTTATGAAACTTAGGTAAGTTTAGGATAAAGCTTGGTCAAATTTTTTCTCAATTTCTTGATTAATGAGCAAAAAAGAACTAGCATGTTTTGAAAAAAGATTGATTGAAAAATGCTGTTTTTACGATAGATTGAGTGTACTTTCACAAAAAAGTTTAATCGTTTTAGACATTTACAGTGGAATTCTCAATCATCAGTTGATCAAAACTATGTAGCAGAGTGAGGAGATTAACAGAGTCATTTATGAATAGAAACCCTAGTGCCAATCTGAACGCTAGAGGATAATTCTAGAACATTATGATTAAACATTCTAATACATCCATGTGAGACATTTTTACCAATTGAAGATGGGTTATTTGTTCCGCGTATGCCGTAATGAGGTTTTGACAATCCCATCCAAAGCACTCCAAATGGTCTGCCGGGATGAAGTTGTTTATTGATAATCGTGTATGTCCCAGAAGGTGTTGGTGACAATATTTTCCCAACTGCAATTGGATAAGCTTTTATAAGTTTGTTTCCATCAAAAAGTTTTTATTGATGTTGTGATGTTGATACGTCAATCCATCTTGCCATGAAGATCAACTCCATTTTTTGATTATTGGATGAAGTAATTCAGGCATTTGTTAATTAATAGAAATTGATTGAACAGTTAATGAGAAAAGAAAGTAAAACTGCTTAATGAACAGTACATTGAAGTTATTCACGGCGAACTTTCTTTAAATACGATACAATGCTTGTTTTTAATGAGGCGTAAGAACCGATTGCAGCATATCCGTAAAACCAGCCCATGAAAATACCGGCAACTAGATGCCCTCGGTGGCTGATGAAAACAGAAATAAGTAAACCCATGATCAATGCAATGAAGGGAACCAAGGGTTTCGTAGGCTTAAAAAATATTTTGATTAACTGCGTCAGGATAAGAACGACAGGGACCGCAATGACAGCATCCCAGAAATTTGTATGTATTGTGGGGAAATCCATTGAGATATCATCCATTTTTAATGATATTATGTTGAAATTTCGAAATTTTGTTCAACAGCTCGTTCATACTATAAATTTACGCCCCGACTGTTAAAGGAAGCCAGGGCGTTTCAAATACAGCAAAATTCTATTTATGTTGCATTTAGGAATGAAAGCTTTATTAAATGTCCTTCTTTACATCATAAAAAGAAAATTGGTTTTTTCCTCTTTTTTTTGAGACATACAGTGCCTGATCAGCCAATCGGATCACTTTAAAAATATCCTTGTCATGAGAAGGCCAGATAGCCCCGCCTACACTACAGCCAATTTGAACTCTTGTATTTTCAATATTAAAAGGTTCTCTTAACAGCTTAACAAGCTTCTCGGCAGCTTGTTGACCTTCTTCAATTGGATTGCAGAGTGATGTATTAAGCACAACTAAAAACTCGTCTCCTCCAAGCCGGCAGAAAAATGATTCCTTTAAGCTCCCTTTTAGTCGCCCCGCCACCTCTTGTAACAGCAAGTCACCTGCATGATGTCCAAGTTTATCGTTCACCTTTTTGAATCCATCTAAATCTAAATATAAAAACGTATATGTTTGGTTCCCAGTTCTTTGATCCGTATCCTTTGAAATTTGATTGATGTATAAATCTAGCCCGATTCGATTAGGCAGACTCGTTAGTTTATCATGGTGAGCTAGGTTTGCCATCTGCCCCAGTTCCGATTCTGTTCTTGATAAGTCATGTAAAAGGTTTCTTAGCGATGAAGAAAGGATCTCTACATCTTTGATGCCTCTATAAGCAGGGATTTCTACTCTCTTTCCTGATAAAAGCTGATCAGCTGCTCGAGATATGTTGCGTAATGGTTTTGCCACTATCCCTGCTAAAAACCACCCCAAAACAGCAAAAATAATTGCAGTAAAAGCCCCCAGCAAAAGAATATATATTTTCAGGTCCTTTGCAGAAGCAAAAGCCGATTCCTCAGACTCTCGAACTAGTATTGTCCAGCCCAAGCCTGGATAGTCTTTATAGCCTTCTCCTAATGAAAAACCTGTTAAATATTGCTTTCCGTCTGGCCACTCTTCTAATATCCACCCATCTTTTTTCGCTTGGGCACGTTTTATGCTCTCTAAATTTAATGGCTTTCCAACAAAAGCTTTTGGTCCTAAGAGAACGGTGTTGTCACGGGAACTGACGATAAAAATTTCCTGGTTTTTGTTCTCTTTTTGAAACGAGCTTCTCAAAGATTCTTCTATCTCACTTGCCCAATCCCAATTTAAATGAGAAGCTAATACTCCTTTAAATTCACCTTTAGCGTCCACAATAGGAACACTAATATCAACAAACTGTAATGGTTCATTCGTTGGATTTGGCAGCAATTTAGAAAGAAGAACAGCCTCATGAACATCTCCAATAAAAGGGTGATCGAGGGCTTCTTGATATACTGGCCGATCTGCAATAGACTTCCCCACTAATATTCCATTTGTTGCTGCTTGAACATTTCCATGCTCGTCTGTTACACCTATCCATGTAAAAGAAGAGATTTGAGACTTTAATTGATCAAGGAGAATCTGCGTTTCGGTTATATCTTCTCCCCGTAAAGCCTTTAACCCACTAAAAATTTTAATTTCACTGTAACGAGACCACATGTAATGATCCAATTTATCGGCTAATTCAAATGAAGTTTCTCCAAGAGAATCCCCAATCTCATTCTCAATAATCTTCGTTGACTTAGCACTGATTTGAATGCTCAATAATATGGTTAAAATAATGATAAGAGTAGCGAATAGCACAGAAAAACATGCACGCAAGCTAATCGACATATTTATTGATGTCCTTTCTACTTAGAAGCATTTTCTTATCGTCTATACCAGCCTTACTTAAAAGAGAACGTAAAATATCTTGTGTAAATGAGTAAATAGAAAAAGGAAGACCTTTTCTTGTAGAATTGAATCACCACAAGACAATTCACAGAAAAGAGGTCTTCCCTATGAACCAGTTTACAACAGATATCATTAATGCTCTAGTGAAAAAACAAGATTTGCCAAAGTATTCCGTTCGCATTTAGAAACAGCCATCAACACACTGCTGGCGAATGAATTGACAGCTTTTTTAGACTACGAGAAATACGATAGAACCTGCTTCAATTCGGGCAATTCCCGTAACGGCGCTTACTCCCGGTCGATGCACACCGAGTATGGCGATCTGCAGATTAAGATTCCGCGTGACCGCAACGGCGAGTTTAAGCAACAGACAGTGGCGCCTTACCGGCGCACGAATGATACGCTGGAATCCTTTGTGATCCACATGTTTCAGAAAGGCGTCACGGTGAGCGAAATCTCCGATCTGATCGAGAAAATGTGCGTCCATCACTACACACCACAGACGATTTCGAATAGGACAAAAATGATGGCTGAACAGGTCGAAGCTTTCAGGCAGCGTGCGCTCAGCCCACGCTATGTCTGTGTTTACCTGGATGCAACTATATGCCCTCAAGCGTGAAATCGTATCGAAAGAGGCGGTCTACCTGGCTGTCGGCATCCGGGAAGATGGCTCAAAGGAAGTACTGGCGTACACCATCGCGCCAACCAAGTCTGCCTTTTTCTGGAAAGAGCTGCTTCTTGACCTGAAAGAACGTGGTACAGAAAAAGTTCTTCTGTTTATTTCGGATGGCCTGAAGGGCAACACCGACAGTATTTTTAGCGTTTATCCAGACACTCAGTACCAGACATGCCTTGTGCACCTTGCCCGAACGATTGCCCACAAAGTGCGTGTGACAGACCGGGCAGAAATCTGCGGTGACTTTAAGGCTGTCTATCCGAAAGTGACGAAAGCGCTGCTTCAAAACCCGCACATCTTTACGTTTTACAGCTTTCCAAAACCCATTTGGCGAAGCCTGTACTCGACAAATTTGATTGAATCGTTTAACAAGCAGATTAAGAAATATACGAAGCGCAAAGAGCAGTTCCCACATATCGTTTTAGACATTTACAGTGAAATTCTCAATCATCAGTTGACCGAAATTGTTGAGTAAAGGCCTCTCTCTACAACTAACTTAAGAGAGAAGCTTGTCAAATAACATTGTTGATTTTCTTTTTAAACTAATGGGGCAGGTTAGGTAAAGAAATACCCCTTAAACAGGGATTGAGCAGTATGGCCATTTTGTACAGCTTGTCATATTTGGAGGTCTAGAATCCGGCTAGCTAATTAAGTATTCTTTTAATGCTTGCTGCAGTGTGCCTAATGTTTTTGTATTAGGATCAAATGAGAGTCCTGCATGGATCATTTTACGTACTACTTCTACTCTCAATCCTGTAATGACTGTATTACATCCCATCATGGAAGCACCATCAATAATTTTCGTTAAATGATCAATGACCCGAGGTTCCATATCTGCGATTCCTGATAAATCCATGATCAGGGTTTGAATACGTGATACTCCAATTTCGGTTAAAACCTTTTCCTCAAGGATAGATGTTCGAAACGTATCAACCGAACCAATCACAGGCAGGATACAAACAGAGGTATTAATTGGAATAATAGGAACCGATAGATTTTCAACCAGCTTTCTATGGGCTTTAATTAGAGAATCCTTATATGTAGAGTAACTGATAAAAAAGGCATTTAGAAACGCATCAACTTGGTTATTAATTTCTTTCTCCAAATGAAAAAAATTCGACGTTACCTGTTCACCTGTTAAGTCGTTATACTGTTCTATAAAATTCCATATCGTCCTGCGGATGGCCTGCACCCACTCTAATTTGAAGGACAGGTCAATGGAATGGGTTGCCCATGCTATCCCTTCCTGTTTTGCAAACAGCTGAAGTTCTTTTTCTTGTCTGTCAATAATATAAACAACCAGCTTATGAGCATTCGCAACAAGGTTAATATTGCCAACGGATAGAATTTCATCAATTTTGTCTCTTACATTGACAGCCTCTAACAATAACTTCTCTTCAAACTTCTGGCTGTTTTTTTCGAGAAATTCTTGTAATTTAACTGAATAATCAAATTCTTTGTCCATTTTGCCTTCCCCCTTTAAAGGTGCTTTCAAAAAACTATTGCTAATTTTTATTAAATCACATTACTAAGAAAATTAACATTTCATATCTCGATAGATTTTACCTTATGGAGTGTGTTATTAATGTTTAACTGCCTTTTGTTCTTCAACTAATGAGATGCTTAAGTTAAAGAAGGGATAAAGCAAAGGGCAAAGAAATCGCACCTCTTTTTCTTTTATCTTTTGATAAATTACCAACAACATTGTTTAGCTAAGGTTAAATATTAAAAGTATAACAACCCAAATTGTTACTCAACAGTACGTCTATACTGTGCAATAAAACGGTTGAATTTTTTCAAAACGGTACATCTCTGTTTTAAAGCTACAACTTAATAACACATTAAAAATTTCATTTAAATATTAACTGTTATGAGTTTTTCAAAATCAAAAACAAATAAAAAAGCGACAAACCCTGATAAATCAAGGTTTGTCGCTTTTTCGGGGGATGATATTACATCATGCCGCCCATTCCACCCATGCCGCCCATGTCAGGCATGCCGCCGCCAGCCTCTTCAGGGATGTCTGCTACAACTGCTTCAGTTGTTAGGAACATCGCTGCTACGGATGCTGCATTTTGCAGTGCAGAACGAGTTACTTTTGTTGGGTCTACGATCCCTTGCTCGATCATGTTAACCCACTGGCCGTTTGCTGCGTTGAAGCCTACGCCAACTTCTTCTTTTTTCAGACGCTCAACGATGATTGATCCTTCAAGACCAGCATTGTGAGCGATTTGGCGGATTGGCTCTTCAAGAGCACGCAGAACGATTTTGATACCAGTTGCTACGTCGCCTTCTGCTTCGATCGCCGCTACTTTATTGTAGACGTTCACAAGTGCCGTACCACCACCGGATACGATACCTTCTTCAACTGCTGCACGAGTTGAATTCAAAGCGTCTTCAATGCGAAGTTTGCGCTCTTTTAGTTCTGTTTCAGTTGCTGCACCGACTTTGATTACCGCTACACCGCCAGCAAGCTTCGCTAGGCGCTCTTGCAGTTTTTCTTTGTCGAATTCAGAAGTAGATTCTTCTGCTTGTGCACGGATTTGGTTTACGCGAGCCGCAATTTTGTCTGCTTCGCCAGTTCCTTCAACGATTGTTGTGTTTTCTTTTGTCACAACAACTTTCGCTGCACGTCCAAGCTGAGAAATGTTTGCAGATTTCAGGTCAAGGCCTAGTTCCTCTGTAATCACTTCTCCGCCAGTTAGGATCGCAAGGTCTTCAAGCATCGCTTTACGGCGGTCACCGAAGCCTGGTGCTTTTACAGCTACAGCATTGAATGTACCGCGAAGTTTGTTTACTACGATTGTAGCAAGTGCTTCACCTTCAACGTCTTCAGCAACGATTAACAATGGCTTACCTTGTTGAACCACTTGCTCAAGTACTGGAAGGATTTCTTGGATGTTGCCGATTTTTTTGTCAGTAATAAGGATATAAGGATTTTCAAGGACTGCTTCCATTTTGTCGGAGTCCGTTACCATGTACGGAGAAGCGTAGCCGCGGTCAAATTGCATACCTTCTACTACGTCAAGCTCTGTTGTAAATCCTTTAGATTCTTCGATTGTGATAACGCCGTCGTTGCCAACGCGCTCCATTGCTTCAGCAATAAGCTGCCCAACTTCCTCGTCAGCAGAAGAGATTGCCGCAACCTGTGCGATAGACTCTTTGTTTTCGATTGGTTTAGAAATCGCTTTTAGCTCTTCAACCGCTGCTAGAACCGCTTTTTCAATTCCTTTGCGAACGCCTACAGGGTTTGCTCCTGCTGTTACGTTTTTCAAGCCTTCACGGATCATGGCTTGTGCTAAAACCGTTGCAGTTGTTGTACCATCACCAGCGATTTCGTTTGTTTTGCTTGCTACTTCAGCAACAAGCTTTGCACCCATGTTTTCGAATGCATCTTCAAGCTCGATTTCTTTTGCAATCGTTACACCATCATTTGTAATGAGTGGAGAACCAAATTTTTTCTCAAGAACAACATTACGTCCTTTTGGTCCAAGTGTAACCTTTACTGTGTTTGCCAGCTGGTCAACACCACGAAGCATCGCGCGGCGGGCTTCTTCACTAAATTTAATTTCTTTTGCCATGTTAGTAAAACCTCCTGTAATTTCATTGAGTATTTACTTTGCGTTTTTGCTTGATTGAATCAAATCTATACGAGACGCTTGATTATTCGCCTAAAATTGCCAAAATATCGCTTTCGCGAAGGATTAAATATTCATTTCCTTGGTATTTCACTTCTGTACCAGCGTATTTAGAGAAGATAATACGATCATCAACAGATACTTCAAGCTCTACACGTTCGCCGTTCTCAAGTACGCGGCCTGTACCGACTGCAATAACTTTGCCTTCCTGCGGCTTTTCTTTAGCGCTGTCTGGCAGGACGATTCCGCTTGATGTTTTTTCTTCCGATTCAACCAACTCAATCACTACGCGATCACCTAATGGTTTTAACAAGTGAAACAACCTCCTCAAATAGTATGTAATCACATTGTTAGCACTCAAACACGATGAGTGCTAACACAATTATTATAATAATAAATCATTGGGTTATTTGCAAGTGAGAAGCAGAATTTTTTTGTTTATTTTCTCCATCTTTATTTCTAAGGGATTTAATTTGATGGGAGGGTCGTTTATTAGTAAAATAAACACGATCGACTCGAGTATTTCGTTTCGTTCCTTGAAGACAAATCACATCATTAGAAGGAGCACACTTGCGTGAATCGAACGTATCTTTACATTATCATCGCTTATGTGGTCATGCAGCTGTCCGGACTCGTTGGACCCATGCTCATCTTTTTCATCGGAAATTCAACGACGGATACCGAACCGGCTATAATGGAAAATATAGCGATTGGCTACTGGATTTTTATTAGCTTTGCCGTGAACTTGATTGTGACGCTTCTGCTTCTGCAAAAGAAAAAAGGTATCCTCACCCTTCCAGGTCAGCCCTCTGAACCTATTATGGTAGGTGTATGGGCTTTTGCAGGGATTTTTATCGCCTTCTTTAGTCAGGCCATTGCTGCATCGATCGAATCATTAATCGGGATTGAAGCAGGCTCTGAAAACACGGCACAGATCATTGATCTTCTCTCCTATGCACCGATTGCCGCTTTTTCCATTGCCATTTTCGGTCCGATTTTAGAAGAGATTGTCTTTAGAGGCATTATTTTCGGATCGCTCTATCGCAAATTTAACTTCTTCATCTCTGCACTTCTGAGCTCAGTCATTTTTGCCGTCATCCACATGGACTTCGAGCATCTATTGATCTATACAGCGATGGGATTTGCCTTTGCATTCTTATATGTCATGACGAAAAGAATCATTGTGCCGATTATTGCGCATATTGCGATGAACACCATCGTGGTGCTTACCCAATTTGTGTTTGCTGAGCAGCTTCAACAATTTATTGAAGAGAACGCCGCAGTCTTTATATGGCTATGGTCATGGTTAGGAGGTTTAACATGAGATCGCCTTTAATGTATGGCGGCTTTTATATTGTACTAGGGATACTATTCACCTTCTTTGCTATTCAAAGCGTGAATACATCCGGCTGGGGCTTCTGGGCTTACCTCCTTATTCTCCTAGCAACATTTGATATTGGATCAGGGATCCGATTAATCGGAATCCACTTTAAAATTAAAAAGCAGCTAAAAGAAAAAAAGTAGCCGGCGATTTTCGCCCGCTACTTTTTATTTTATGCTGGAAATAAAAAATTATTCATCCAAATGACTATTTTTTTCTTTTTCTTCCTCTTGACGCTGCAACCGCTCTGCTTCAAGTGTTTTTCGGTAACCGATTTTTGCAATCCAAAGGCTGATTTCATATAAAATCAATAAAGGAACAGATACAAGCAGATGGGAAACAATATCCGGCGGTGTTACAAAAGCCGCGATCACAATTAGGACAAAATAAGCGTATTTACGTATTTGTGCTAAAAACATCGGCGTAACAATTCCAAGTCTTGTAATAAATAACATAATGACTGGAAGTTGAAACAAGAAACCAAATGGGACTGTAGTCTGAAATAAAAATTGGAAATATTCATTGATCCCAATAACCTGCTGAACATCAAGATTATTAGATAAATTCATCATAAATTGAACAATAAAAGGAAACAAAATAAAATAAGAAAACGCTAACCCAGCTAAAAACAAGAATACGGAAGCCGGAATATAGCTTAGCGTAACACGCCGCTCTTTTTCAGATAATCCTGGGCTTACAAAAGCCCAAAGCTGAAATAATATTAATGGGGCCGTCATGATAAAGGCAATGAAAAAGATGACTTGGAAATAAATCTTTAAAGGATCTGTCATCTTAAATGCATTAAGCGTTAGTTCTTTCGCTTCATCCGATTGCTGCAAAATCTTTATTAAAGGCTCTGCTAGGAAAAAGCCGACCGCTACTGCAATAACAAAGAAAACGACTACAATGAGAAGTCGTTTTCTTATTTCATTTATATGATCATAGACGGTCATATCTTTCTGATTCATATGACCACCATCCCGTTTTTACTGCTTCTTTTCTTCTTTTTTGTCGTTGTCGTCATCGTCATCTGCTAACCCTTTGGTTGCGTCCTTGAATTCGCGAAGAGTGCTTCCAGCAGCTTTGCCTAGTTCTGGCAATTTCTTCGGACCAAAAATCAATAGGGCGACAATAGCGATAATTATGAGGCTTCCTGGACCTGGCATGATGATTGCACCTCCTCTTTCTTCCCTATATCATAAATCATTTAACTTCATTTTGCTATTCCAATATGTCTTCCAATTGTGACGGTTCTACGTCACTATCTGAATAGTGTTTTAAGAAATAAATGAGCGACTGCAGCTCTACTGCCAAATCAATATGATGAATTCGTACTCGATCAGGAACGTTTAATCGTGCAGGAGTAAAATTCAGAATCCCTTTAATTTTTAAGTCCACCAGTCGATCTGTAATGGCTTGAGCTGGACCCGCCGGCACAGTTAAAATGGCGACCTCAATTTCACTCTCTTTCACTTTCAGCTCTAAATCATCCATTGAATAAATGGGAACCTCTCCAATGGACTGACCAGCCTTTTTCGGATCAGCATCGAATGCCATTTCGATTTTGGTATTATTGTTCTTCAAAAAATTGTAATGAAGGAAAGCGGTGCCTAAGTTCCCTACTCCAATCAAAATAACTTTTGTCGTTTCATCCTGATCAAGGGTTTTGCGGAAAAATGTTAAGAGATAGTTTACATTGTAACCATATCCTTTTTTCCCCAATGCCCCAAAATAAGAAAAATCACGACGAATTGTTGCTGAATCGACCTTCACGGCCTCACTTAATTCTTTTGAGGATACTCGCTGTTTCCCCGAGGAGTGAAGATTTTTTAAAAAACGATAATATAACGGCAGCCGCTTGGCAGTCGCCTGCGGTATTTTCATGTTGTCCTGACTCATGACTATCTCCCCCTACATCCATTCATGACATGACCTAAATCTTACTCTATAGGTCTTTCTAGGTACTATTTAAGCAAAATCAACTGAATTAAACTGTTAGCGCTTCCAAATCACAACTCTCGAAATGACCTGATTTAATCCGATCCCCCTAGGTTAATTCAGGTTATCCAATTAAATAAATCTATCCTTCCCCATCATACACTATTTTCTGGGTAAAGTGTTAAGTTTGCAACACTTTTCACAAATCCAGCTTATTGCCACTCCCTTCTATATTACGATACACTAAAGGGAGAAAACTGAGGTGACAAATCATGATTTTATTACAAGTTAATCAGCTCTCTAAAGCCTTTGGTGCAGAGGAGATCCTTTCAAATATTAAGCTTGAAGTTCAAACAAAGGACCGTATTGCTTTAGTAGGACGTAATGGAGCCGGTAAATCAACGTTATTAAAGATGATTGCCGGACAGCTCTCTTATGATCAAGGAGAAATCATTAAGCCAAAGGAAGTTTCCATTGGGTATTTAGAGCAGCATAGCGGGCTGGAATCCGCGCTTTCAATTTGGGAAGAAATGCTCCAGGTATTTGATCATCTGCGTCAAATGGAAAAGAATTTACGTGAGAGTGAACAATTGATGGCAGATCCTGCAATCTATGAAGATCCTGAACGTTATGAGCGTTTAATGAGGGAGTATGATGAATTGCAGGTAACCTTTAAAGAACAGGGTGGCTATCAGTTCGAAGCTGATATTCGCTCGGTTCTTCATGGACTACGATTTCAGCAGTTTGATCATGATACCCCTATCTCCACATTAAGCGGGGGACAAAAGACACGTCTAGCGCTTGGTAAGCTTCTGCTGACAAAGCCAGATATTATGATCCTTGATGAGCCGACTAACCATTTGGACATTGAAACTTTGTCGTGGCTTGAGCAATATTTACAAGGCTATCCAGGTGCGATCTTAATCGTTTCCCATGACCGCTATTTTCTCGACAAGGTCGTAAATCAAGTAGTTGAAATCTCAAGACATCGCTCGAGAAAGTATTTAGGGAATTACAGCAACTATCTTGACCAAAAAGCGTTAAACTATGAGCGTGAAATGAAAGAATTCGGTAAACAGCAAGAAGAAATAGCAAAAATAGAGGATTTTATTGCGCGTAATCTCGTTCGGGCCTCCACAACTAAGCAGGCTCAAAGCCGTCGAAAAAAGCTGGAACGCATGGAGCGAATGGACCGCCCTGGAGGAGAGGAGAAATCAGCAAGCTTTTCATTCCACATTGAACGTCAAAGTGGAAATGACGTGTTAAAGCTTGAGGGTCTCTCTATCGGCTACACTGAGCCAGTCTCACGTAATTTGCAAGCATCCGTCTCTAGGCAGGATAGCATTGCATTAATTGGTCCAAATGGCGTCGGCAAATCAACACTGTTAAAGACCATTGTCAAAAAGCTTTCCCCGCTTGCCGGAAATATCCGCTATGGCTCAAATGTTAGTATTGGCTATTATGATCAAGAGCAAGCGGAGCTGCATTCACATAAGACAGCTTTAAATGAGCTTTGGGACGATTATCCATCGAAAAACGAAAAGGATATTCGTACGATACTGGGGAATTTTCTCTTTTCAGGTGATGATGTGTTAAAGCCCGTATCCACACTGAGCGGTGGCGAAAAGGCGAGGCTCGCTCTAGCAAAGCTCATGATGCAGCAATCGAATTTCTTGATTTTAGATGAGCCTACGAACCATCTTGACCTTGATAGCAAGGAAATATTAGAAAATGCACTGATGGATTATCCTGGAACCATTTTATTTGTATCCCATGACCGCTATTTTATTAATCGTATTGCAACCAAAATTTTCGAGATGTCCTCAGAGGGGTCCACTGAATTTTTAGGAGACTACGATTATTATTTAGAAAAGAAACAAGAAGAAGCTGATCTCGCTGCTTATGAACAAGAAAATATGCCAGCTGCCGCTCTAGTAAAAGATGCTCAATCAGATAAGAATAGCTTTCAGCTCGACAAAGAATCAAAGAGAAAAGAACGTCAAAAGCGAAGAAGACTTGAAGAAATTGAACTGAAAATTTCAGAGCTTGAAGAACAAATTCTTGAGAACGAAAACCAGCTCTCTAATCCTGAAATCTTCCAAGATCATGAGCGCTTAATGACATGCAATGAAGCAATCGAACTAGCAAAAGCAGAGATGGACTTGCTAATGGAAGAATGGGCGGAGCTTGAAGAAGAACTGGAGTCATAACAAAAAAAGAAAGATGGCATAAGTCCATCTTTTTTTTGTTATGGAAATAATATGTATTTTTCGTGAAATTAGCATAACAATTCGATTACAATCCACAGACTTATACACAATAAGCACAGCTTCATACCGTCTCTTCTAATACTTTTCCACATTATCCACAGAAATATATATAGTTATACACATTATCCACATAAAATGACACACCGTACTTTACAGTTTTTTTACACAGTCAAAATAACATTATGCACATGTTATCCACAGATTGTGAACAAGTACAAATGTTCTTGCAATTCAAAACTATTTATCCACAAAAAAACATGCCCTTGAATCGAGCATGCTTTCGTGTTTACCGCAATTCTAGTCCAGGGTTCGCATTCAAATCATATCCAGCAAAACGATTTTTCTCAAATAATACTGTTCCGGCAGCACCAATCATTGCTGCATTATCTGTACATAGATGCAGCGGTGGAATAATTAATTCTACATCTTTAATTTGGTCAAAGGCCTGTGTGAGTGCATATCGTAACCCTTTATTTGCTGCAACTCCACCAGCAAGAAGAACCTGCTTAACCCCGTACTCCTCTACAGCACGAATCGTTTTAGTCACAAGTACTTCTACAACACTAGCTTGAAAACTTGCTGCTAGATCCATTGCTTTAATTTCCTCTCCACGCTGCTCCGCATTATGAAGGGTGTTAATAACCGCTGACTTTAATCCACTAAAGCTAAAATCATATGATCCCTCTTCAAGCCATGCACGTGGTAAATCAATGGTTGTCTCGCCTTCATGTGCTAAGCGATCAATATGCGGACCTCCTGGATATGGCAGACCCAGTGTACGCGCTACTTTATCATATGCCTCGCCTGCAGCATCATCTCTCGTTTCGCCGATTACATCAAATATGCCATGTTCTTTCATATATACAAGCTCGGTATGTCCTCCTGATACGACAAGAGACAACAGAGGGAATTTCATCTCAGCCATTAGTCTATTAGCATAAATATGACCTGCAATATGATGAACACCTATTAACGGAATACCGTGTGCAAATGCAACGGCTTTTGCTGCATTCACCCCTATTAACAAAGCACCCACTAAGCCTGGTCCTTCCGTTACAGCAATCGCATCAATATCTTTAATCGTAAGATCTGCTTTTTTAAGTGCTTCTTCTAAAACAATCGTCACTTCTTCAACATGGTGGCGAGAAGCGATTTCTGGCACGACCCCGCCGAATCGCTTATGACTTTCAATTTGCGAAGCCACTACGTTTGACAGAATTTCAGTCCCATTACGGATCACTGCTGCTGCTGTTTCATCGCAGCTTGTTTCAATTCCCAATATAATTATGTCCTTTGTCATTTTAAATTCACCCACATGACTAAAGCATCCTCCTGATTATCTGAATAGTACTGCTTTCGAATTCCACCATTGTGAAAGCCAAGCTTGCGATAAAGGGATTGTGCTATTAAATTGCTGACTCGCACTTCAAGCGTCATACTTTTCGCACCTGAAGCGGTCGCGATCATCATGATCTGCCTCATCAGTGCCTCACCAAGTTTTTTCCCTCTGTAGTTTGGCAGTATCGCTACATTTGTAATATGAGCCTCATCTACTATTAACCACATTCCACAGTAACCAACGATTTCACCTTCCCACTCCAATAACAGGTACTTCGCAAACTCATTGATCGTCAATTCATTCTCAAATGCTACCCTTTTCCAAGGAGAGGAAAACGACTGTTCTTCTACTGACATTACCGCATCAATGTCATCCATTGTCATCCACCGAAATGTTAGCCCTTCACTCATTATTCATCACCTGACTGCTGACGTTCAAGCCATTTTGCCTCAGCCTCAGCCAGGCGAATATAATTAGGAACAAAATCATGGACATTTTCCGGTTCTGCATTCATCCCTAACAATCCGATTTCAGAAGCTCTCGGATAATTTTCGGTTATACTTGAGCGTATTGCCCGGTCACCAAGCTTTTCTTCAATGGAATCCCAGAATACTGAAACATCCTGTCCTACAAACAAGATTTTTTTATTCATATTTGCAAGCTCATCTAACCACTCAGACATTAATATATTCGTATCCTCTTTCACTGTCGTTAATACGTTTTCTCTATACTCATACAGAGCTGTATAGGCTTGTCCTCTTCTTGCATCAAAAACTGGGCAAACTGCCCCTTCAAAATGCCTGCCAGGTCCTGTTAATGCCGCCAAGCTGGATACGCCTACTATAGGGATATTTAACGTCCACGCGAGTGTTTTAGCCATAGTTACCCCGATTCGAACGCCTGTATATGATCCAGGACCCTTCGCTACGACAACTCGATCAATGTCAGCAGGAGTCATATTAATTTCCTTTAAGATTGATTCCACCGCAGGCATTGCACGAATAGAATGGTTCTTCTTTATATTAATTATCACTTCTGCTACTATTTCCTGTTCATTGATAACAGCGACTGAAAGTGGATAATTTGATGTATCGATTGCTAATACATTCATGCCAAAATCTCCTTACATAATTGCTCGTACTTATGACCATATGGTGTAAAAAAAATTTTTCTTTCCCATTCATTCAAATGGTAAATTGAAATTTCTAATCGTTCTTCCGGCAATTGTTCTTGAATAAGGTGAGCCCATTCTACGATGGTAACACCTTCTCCTTCAAAGTATTCATCAAAACCGAGGTCCTCCCACTCTTCACCTAGACGATAAACATCCATATGATAAAGGGGAATTCGCCCCATATATTCCTTCATTATTGTAAAAGTTGGACTGTTAACAACCCGCTTGACGCCAAGACCTTTGGCAAGACCCTTTGTAAACGTCGTTTTACCAGCACCTAAGTCTCCTTCAAGCGTCAACACATCTCCTGATCCCAACAATTCACCGAGTTGCTCCGCCTTTGCTGCTGTCTCATCAGGATGATGGGATATCCATTCATAGACCATCTTATTAACTCCTTCATTAAAATTCTTTAGCCATGTTATGTGGGGGAACAGAGCCCTCCAACAAAAAAGACTCACCCACACGGAGTCAGTCTTGGACTTTTCTATATGTAAGTGTACATGATTTTTAAGGAAAGGCAAAGAGCTTTCACTTCATCTATATGATCTTGTAGAATTTGATCCGTTTATTAGACTGCTTTATATGAATTTTGGACAAAAAAAATAACCATGATCGTTATCATGGAAATGGCGGTCCCGACCGGGATCGAACCGGCGATCTCCTGCGTGACAGGCAGGCATGTTAACCGCTACACCACGGGACCTTGGTAATTGCGGGGGCAGGATTTGAACCTGCGACCTTCGGGTTATGAGCCCGACGAGCTACCGAACTGCTCCACCCCGCGACAATAATATATAAAGTTTATTTTTAAAATACCGCCTAGCGACGTCCTACTCTCACAGGGGGAAACCCCCAACTACCATCGGCGCTGAAGAGCTTAACTTCCGTGTTCGG
>NZ_JXRP01000007.1 GCF_000829435.1 Jeotgalibacillus soli | reverse complement strand
TATAAAATTTGGTTAAGTCCTCGATCGATTAGTATTCGTCAGCTGCACATGTCGCCATGCTTCCACCTCGAACCTATCTACCTGATCATCTTTCAGGGATCTTACCACTTGCGTGTGGGAAATCTCATCTTGAGGGGGGCTTCATGCTTAGATGCTTTCAGCACTTATCCCGTCCGCACATAGCTACCCAGCGATGCCTTTGGCAAGACAACTGGTACACCAGCGGTGCGTCCATCCCGGTCCTCTCGTACTAAGGACAGCTCCTCTCAAATTTCCTGCGCCCACGACGGATAGGGACCGAACTGTCTCACGACGTTCTGAACCCAGCTCGCGTACCGCTTTAATGGGCGAACAGCCCAACCCTTGGGACCGACTACAGCCCCAGGATGCGATGAGCCGACATCGAGGTGCCAAACCTCCCCGTCGATGTGGACTCTTGGGGGAGATAAGCCTGTTATCCCCGGGGTAGCTTTTATCCGTTGAGCGATGGCCCTTCCATGCGGAACCACCGGATCACTAAGCCCGTCTTTCGACCCTGCTCGACTTGTAGGTCTCGCAGTCAAGCTCCCTTATGCCTTTACACTCTACGAATGATTTCCAACCATTCTGAGGGAACCTTTGGGCGCCTCCGTTACTCTTTAGGAGGCGACCGCCCCAGTCAAACTGCCCGCCTGACACTGTCTCCCACCCGGATTACGGGTGAGGGTTAGAAGTTCAACACAGCCAGGGTAGTATCCCACCAATGCCTCCATCGAAGCTGGCGCTCCGATTTCCAAGGCTCCTACCTATCCTGTACAAGCTGTGCCAAAATTCAATATCAGGCTACAGTAAAGCTCCACGGGGTCTTTCCGTCCTGTCGCGGGTAACCTGCATCTTCACAGGTACTATAATTTCACCGAGTCTCTCGTTGAGACAGTGCCCAGATCGTTACACCTTTCGTGCGGGTCGGAACTTACCCGACAAGGAATTTCGCTACCTTAGGACCGTTATAGTTACGGCCGCCGTTTACTGGGGCTTCAATTCGTACCTTCGCTTGCGCTAAGCACTCCTCTTAACCTTCCAGCACCGGGCAGGTGTCAGCCCCTATACTTCACCTTACGGTTTCGCAGAGACCTGTGTTTTTGCTAAACAGTCGCCTGGGCCTATTCACTGCGGCTCTCTCGGGCTTGCACCCTACCAGAGCACCCCTTCTCCCGAAGTTACGGGGTCATTTTGCCGAGTTCCTTAACGAGAGTTCACTCGCTCACCTTAGGATTCTCTCCTCGCCTACCTGTGTCGGTTTGCGGTACGGGCACCTTAAATCTCGCTAGAGGCTTTTCTTGGCAGTGTGGAATCAAAGACTTCGGTACTAAATTTCCCTCGTCATCACAGCTCAGCCTTCACGGAAACGGGATTTGCCTCATTTCCAGCCTAACTGCTTAAACGCGCATATCCAACAGCGCGATCCTCTATCCTCCTGCGTCCCCCCATCACTCAAATGATTGTTTGGTGGTACAGGAATATCAACCTGTTGTCCATCGCCTACGCCTATCGGCCTCGGCTTAGGTCCCGACTAACCCTGAGCGGACGAGCCTTCCTCAGGAAACCTTAGGCATTCGGTGGAAGAGATTCTCACTCTTCTTTCGCTACTCATACCGGCATTCTCACTTCTAAGCGCTCCACCAGTCCTTCCGGTCTGACTTCACCGCCCTTAGAACGCTCTCCTACCACGGAATCTCATAAGAGATTCCATCCACAGCTTCGGTGATCCGTTTAGCCCCGGTACATTTTCGGCGCAGGGTCACTCGACCAGTGAGCTATTACGCACTCTTTAAATGGTGGCTGCTTCTAAGCCAACATCCTGGTTGTCTAAGCAACCCCACATCCTTTTCCACTTAACGGATACTTGGGGACCTTAGCTGGTGGTCTGGGCTGTTTCCCTTTCGACTACGGATCTTATCACTCGCAGTCTGACTCCCAAGGATAAGTCTTTGGCATTCGGAGTTTGTCTGAATTCGGTAACCCGTTGGGGGCCCCTAGTCCAAACAGTGCTCTACCTCCAAGACTCTCACACTTGAGGCTAGCCCTAAAGCTATTTCGGAGAGAACCAGCTATCTCCAGGTTCGATTGGAATTTCTCCGCTACCCACACCTCATCCCCGCACTTTTCAACGTGCGTGGGTTCGGGCCTCCAGTAAGTGTTACCTCACCTTCACCCTGGACATGGGTAGATCACCTGGTTTCGGGTCTACAACCTGATACTAAATCGCCCTATTCAGACTCGCTTTCGCTACGGCTCCGCCTTATCAGCTTAACCTTGCATCAAATCGTAACTCGCCGGTTCATTCTACAAAAGGCACGCCATCACCCATTAACGGGCTCTGACTACTTGTAGGCACACGGTTTCAGGATCTATTTCACTCCCCTTCCGGGGTGCTTTTCACCTTTCCCTCACGGTACTGGTTCACTATCGGTCACTAGGAAGTATTTAGCCTTGGGAGATGGTCCTCCCGGATTCCGACGGAATTTCACGTGTTCCGCCGTACTCAGGATCCACTCTGGAGGGATGCACGTTTCGATTACAGGATTGTTACCTTCTTTGATGGGCCTTTCCAGACCGCTTCATCTACCTGCATCCTTTGTAACTCCGTATAGAGTGTCCTACAACCCCAAGAGGCAAGCCTCTTGGTTTGGGCTGATCCCGTTTCGCTCGCCGCTACTCAGGGAATCGCAATTTGCTTTCTCTTCCTCCAGGTACTTAGATGTTTCAGTTCCCTGGGTCTGCCTTCAACCGCCTATGTATTCAGCGGAAGATCATATCCCATTACGGATACGGGGTTTCCCCATTCGGAAATCTTCGGATCAATGCTTACTTACAGCTCCCCGAAGCATATCGGTGTTAGTACCGTCCTTCATCGGCTCCTAGTGCCAAGGCATCCACCGTGCGCCCTTTCTAACTTAACCATTTTTGTCTCACAATCCACGGCGCATCTCGCTTTCTAGAGCTGCTTGTGTCTTGCGGTCAAAAAAGTTCTTAACATGTAATTCATTAAAGAATCACTAAAGTGGCGATCACTCGGTTTGTTGCTTTCTTGTTTGATGTCTTTATCCAGTTTTCAAGGAAC
>NZ_JXRP01000006.1 GCF_000829435.1 Jeotgalibacillus soli | reverse complement strand
TTTGATGTAGCTCTTAAATGTTACTTAAATCAAGAATTAACGTTGACGTTTTAGGTTGTTTAGTTTTCAAGGTTCAAGCTTCTAATAATAATGAATTGGAGCGGGTGATGAGAATCGAACTCACGACATCAGCTTGGAAGGCTGAGGTTTTACCATTAAACTACACCCGCGAATTTATAACCATATGCTTTTGTGATCGGGAAGACAGGATTCGAACCTGCGACCCCTTGGTCCCAAACCAAGTGCTCTACCAAGCTGAGCTACTCCCCGCTTGATAAAAATAGTCAAGCATAAAATGGCGCGCCCGAGAGGAGTCGAACCCCTAACCTTTTGATCCGTAGTCAAACGCTCTATCCAATTGAGCTACGGGCGCATTTTTTAAATTACCTTTTGGTGCGGTCGAGAGGAGTCGAACCTCCACGGGATTTCTCCCACTAGGCCCTCAACCTAGCGCGTCTGCCATTCCGCCACGACCGCTCGTTGCAGCGACAAGATATATTATATCAATATATTTTCAAATGGTCAAGCGCTTTTTTTAAAAAAAATAATTCAATGCGGGTGGAGGGACTTGAACCCCCACGCCTTGCGGCACTAGATCCTAAGTCTAGCGCGTCTGCCAATTCCGCCACACCCGCATATTCAAAAGATGGTGAGCCATGTAGGATTCGAACCTACGACCCTCTGATTAAAAGTCAGATGCTCTACCGACTGAGCTAATGGCTCTTGACTGGGCTAGCTGGATTCGAACCAACGAATGACGGAGTCAAAGTCCGTTGCCTTACCACTTGGCTATAGCCCAATAATGGCGGTCCCGACCGGGATCGAACCGGCGATCTCCTGCGTGACAGGCAGGCATGTTAACCGCTACACCACGGGACCAAATGATATGTATAACATAGTAAAGTTATAAAACACAGCAAAAGCAATATTAAAGTGACCCGTACGGGATTCGAACCCGTGTTACCGCCGTGAAAGGGCGGTGTCTTAACCGCTTGACCAACGGGCCATAACCTCTGGCGGAGAAGGAGGGATTTGAACCCTCGCGCCGCTTACACGACCTACACCCTTAGCAGGGGCGCCTCTTCAGCCACTTGAGTACTTCCCCATAAAAATGGCTCCACAGGTAGGACTCGAACCTACGACCGATCGGTTAACAGCCGATTGCTCTACCACTGAGCTACTGTGGATCAATAAGAATACATATGTACGTGATTATTTCAGTGATCATCGCATCTGATGTTTTTTCGTCATCTTGCCGACGTTTTATATCTTAAACCATATCCATTACTAAGTCAACAAAAAAATGAAATAAAATAGAATTTCATTTTTGCACCACATCAGGGTGAGTCAATGAAATGCAGCATACAGTAATTTGAGGTCAAAATAGACTCTTTTTATTTTCCATCATAACATAAAGAGGAGAGTGATTTCCTCCCCTCTTTAATAGAATACAATAAATTATTTTATTGGAGCTCGCCGATATATTGAAGACGACCTTTACATCTCCCACAAGCATAACGGGAAACATTCATCTTCATTTTCCGAATGTACTGCTGCTCACAATTGATACACTGGTATAAATGACGCTTTCTTTTCTTCTTTTTCTCAGATGGTAAAGGAGTGCAGAATCTCGGGGCTCCTACCATTTGAATTAATTGACGAAAATCATGGTCACGATGCTTATATCCCTTACCTGCAAGATGAAGATGATAATGACAAAGCTCATGTTTAATAATGCCAATGAGTTCTTCCATTCCATGCTCATCAAAGTATTTTTTGTTTAATTCTATATTATGTGAGAGAAGCATATATCTCCCGCCGGTTGTTCTTAATCGCGGATTATAATAAGCTTTGTGCCTAAATGGCTTATCAAACAAATCCCTTGAAATAGATTCCACAAGCTCCTGAATTGAATGATCTTCGCGCATCATCGTCCCTCACATTAAATAAACATAAAAATGATTGCTACTATAGGAACGGACGTGATTAACTGCATAGACAATAGAGAAAATGAACGAACTTGATTTTTCATTTCGTCTGGAACATCTTGTTTCATTCTTGTTGCCACTTGAATAATCCCAAATATCATAGCGGCCAAAATAATAACTAACGGAACGGTCGGAATTCCTTCCGCCGGTCTATCTAATAGAAGAAAACTGATGATAATAATCGCAATTGGGATCATTTCAATAAGAACGGTTGCGAAGAAAAACCGAGTCATAACTGCTTGAACGCCCATTCCTTCTTGTTCCCCTTCTCTCGCAATCTTAACAATTGTTCCTAAATGGGCAATGTAATTAAATGTAATTCCAATCGCAGCAAGGACCGCCGCGATTGTGACGATTATATAAAACATATTCCCTCTCCCTTTTCACACTATTTATAGTAGCTGCTGGTCAGGCTGCAGCATCGTTAATGATATTCTACCTTTTTTCACATCAACCTGTTCAACCCACACGGTTACTACATCACCAAGTGCTACTACATCTAGGGGATGCTTTACAAAACCTTTTTTGAGCTTTGAAATGTGCACTAAACCATCTTGCTTCACACCAATATCTACAAATGCACCGAAGTCTACAACATTCCGAACAGTACCTTGAAGCTCCATACCTGTTTGAAGGTCCTCCATTTTTAGCACATCCATTTTTAAAAGCGGCTTACTTAACTCCTCCCGAGGGTCTCGTCCTGGTTTAATTAAAGCCTCAATAATGTCTTTCATTGTGTGAATACCAATCCCAAGCTGTTCAGACCATTCTTCTATAGTTTTTTCTCTTGTTTTTTCTTTTAAGCTTTCTGAACCGATATCAGCAGGCTTTACATTCAATATTTCCAGCATTTTCTTAACATAGCTATATTGTTCAGGGTGAATCGCTGTACGATCTAATGGGTTCTTCCCATCTGGTATCCGGAGAAATCCAATACATTGCTCGTATGTTTTCGCTCCTAATCGAGGAATTTTTTTCAACTGACCTCGATCAATAAATTTCCCTTCGGCTTCTCGTTGCTTCACGATGTTTTGAGCCACTGTTTTTGAGAGGCCGGCTACGTATTGCAGCAAAGCAGTTGATGCTGTATTTACGTTCACTCCCACCTGGTTCACTGCAGTCTCTACAACAAACGTCAGAGATTCATTCAGTTTTTTCTGAGAAACGTCATGCTGATACTGCCCGACTCCAACCGATTTAGGATCAATTTTCACTAGCTCTGCAAGCGGGTCCTGAACACGTCTTGCAATCGAGACAGCACTTCTCTCTTCAACCTGCAGGTCTGGAAACTCTTCTCGCGCAATTTCTGAAGCTGAATAAACACTTGCTCCCGCTTCATTGACAATTATATAGAAGATGCCTGCGTTCGCTTCCTTTAAACGCTCCGCTACAAAGAGTTCTGTTTCTCTTGAAGCCGTACCGTTCCCAATCGCAACAAGCTCTATATCATAATCAAGCAATAATTTCTTAAAGGTTTGCGCTGCCTGCTCAGGCTTAGCCTTCGGAGGATGCGGATAAATAACATCTACCTTTAGCAACTTACCTGTTTCATCCGCAACAGCCAGCTTGCAGCCGGTTCGATAAGCAGGATCCACACCAAGTACTCTCTTTCCTTTTAATGGCGGTTGCAATAGAAGGTTTCTCAAGTTCTCAGAAAAAATATGAATGGCTTGATTTTCACCTTTTTCCGTAAGCTCATTACGAATTTCCCTTTCAATGGCAGGCTGAATAAGACGCTTATATCCATCCTCAACCGCTTCTCCTACAAGTTCACTTGTGATCGAAGAAGGATTTCGAACGATTTTACGCTTCAACTGTTGAGCAAGATGATCACCATCAGGGTGAATGGATACTCGTAATACCTCTTCCTTTTCGCCTCGATTTAGTGCCAGAACGCGGTGAGGAACAATCTTATTCACCGGCTCTTCATAATCATAATACATTTCAAAAATGCTTTTCTCGTCTTTTTCCTGATTCTTCACCCGAGAACGAACGCGGCCGCTGCGAAAGGTTTCTTTACGTATGTATTCACGGTAAGAAGCGTCATCCGCAATCATTTCCGCTATTATATCTTTTGCACCTGCAATCGCTTCTTCTACGGTGAAAATTTCCTTTTCATCAGATAGGTAGCGCTTTGCCTCTTGTTCTACCGAACCTTGCTTCGGGAACGTGACAAGCCAATTTGCAAAAGGCCCCAGTCCCTTTTCTTTCGCCACCGTAGCTCTCGTTCTTCTTTTTTGCTTATATGGACGATAAAGATCTTCCACCACTTGGAGTTTGGCGGCTGCTTCTATTGACTGATGAAGCTCATCTGTTAATTTTCCTTGTTCATCAATTAACCGGATCACTTCTTGTTTGCGTTCATTTAAATTCTGAAGATATTTCCATTTATCTTCAATATTTTTTATTTGAACCTCATCAAGCGCACCGGTCATTTCTTTTCGGTAACGAGCAATGAACGGGACCGTATTTCCTTCATTTAGTAGCTGAATTACTTGTTCCACTTGTTTTGTTCCAATAGCAACATCCTGTGCTAATTGATTTAATAAAGAGGGCTTGATCTCTTCTGACATCTCATTCACAACCTTCCTAAAGACTAGATGTTGTCATTGTACCATATGTTCATGATTTCTCACTTCACGCAAAAAAGAGACTACCATTAAGGTAATCTCCCAATAATAAACGTCGTATCGTCAGCATCCGTTACGATCGATTCAAGTTCTGTTGAAATATACTCCAAAGACCTATTCCTCTCAAATAGAGCCCGTACCCTTGTGAGCTGAAGTCCATCTGAATGGATTAAAAAGGACGAGCCATTTTCATATGTAAAACGCTGTGTTTTATAAACCTGCGGCCGACCAGAAAGGTAGCCTGTAATTGGTAACGGATAAGTTAATTTACCGGTGGGTGAATACAGATAAAAACGGATATTCCCTACACAGCTGTAGTGGTACACTTTTTCTTTAAACATAATTTTTATGATAGCAACAGCGGCACCACGTTTTTTGATTAAAGCTCGATTACTGCGTTCCATTAACGACTCTACATCTTCAGAATGATGTGAAGCAACGATTTCACAGGCAGCAATAGAAGCCTCATGAGCGTATTTTCCACTTCCTAAACCATCTGCCAGAATGCATAAAAAATACTCATCTGTGGCGATCATAAAAAAACTATCTCCGCAGTCACTTCTACCGTGTTTCGTGTATTGCCCTGAAATAGCACGTATATGGTCGTGTACTATTGATTCCATTAATCCATTCCCTCATACTGCTCATTTTCTTGCTGAATGGCATCGCGAAGTTTCTTTATCGCTCTTCTCTGCAGTCGAGAAACATGCATTTGAGATATTCCTAACTGTTCTCCTGCTTCTTTTTGACTGAGATTTTCCAGATACGTATATTGTATGATCTGTTTTTCACGATCGCTTAAGACATGCAGCACTTTATCCAAAACAAGCCGCTGGTCCGTTTTTTCGTAATTATCATCCAAGCTGCCTACAATATCTAATAGCGTAACTGTACTTCCGTCAGAATCCGCTTCAATAGAGTGGTCAACGGACAACGCTTGATAGCTTTTACCCATTTCCATCGCTTCCAGCACTTCTTCTTCAGAAACCTCCAAATGATCTGCAATTTCGCTTACCTTTGGAGAACGCTGAAGCGTTGTCGTCAGTTCTTCAACGGCTGCTTTTATTTTTGGTCCAAGCTCTTTAATCCTTCTTGGTACATGTACACTCCACGTTTTATCTCTTAAAAATCGTTTGATCTCACCAATAATCGTTGGAATAGCAAAGGCTTCGAAGCTTTTACCAAAAGTGTCATCGTAACGTCGAATGGCACCCAGAAGACCGATTATGCCCACTTGAGCAATATCTTCATGGTATGACTTTCCTTTCGAATACTTCCTGGCAATGGATTCTACCAAGTTGCGATAATTCACAACGAGTTTATGCTGTGCTTCCTCATCCTGATTTTCTTGATAGGCTTTTATCCATGCAAGCACTTCGTCTTTGCTCGGTTGATTAGGTTGAGACAGTTTTCGCATCCCTCTCCACCTTCTCTTCCTCAATATACTTCGTCATAAAGACTGTTACACCTTCATTGTGGTGAATCTTCACTTCATCCATTAAGCTTTCAATAAGATATAAGCCAAGTCCTCCTTCACGGAGCATATCCACTGAAGCACCTTCGTTATAAGGACCAACCTCGTCTTTAATTTTCAGAAAATCAAAGCTATTGCCATGATCAGCAACGATTACTTCTAATTTATCCTGATACAGCGCAAAGCCAATCACCACTTCACCATTATCACCCTCGCCGTAAGCATGCTGTACAGCATTGGTAATTGCTTCACTTGTGGCAATTTTCAAATCTTCAATATCATCATAAGTAAAACCCATACGGCTGGCAATACCTGAAATGGTCAATCTCATTACCCCAACATACTGGGCTTTAGCAGGAATTTTCATTTCAATATAATCAAATGGTTGCATTTATTCCACTCCACTCTCTGCTTCGGAATTAATATCCATGATGTCGGCGAGTCCAGTAATGTCAAACAATCTTGTTAATCGGTCAGAAAGACCCACTAATTTTAAATGACCACCTTTCGCTTTAATTCCTTTGAATAACCCAACAAAAACACCTATTCCTGTACTATCCATATAACTAACATCCGATAGATCAATAATCAATAATAAATCTTCTTTTATTGATAAAGGATCCAGTGTTTCTCGAAGCTTCGGTGCAGTAAAAGCATCAATCTCGCCTGCGATTGCAACAATTATTTTTTGTTCACTTTCATTTTCAACATTAATTGATAGATTCATATTTTCCACCTCTTCACACCCTACCTAACTGATCTGTAATCTTAACCTACCCTTTGCCAACAAGATTAAAACATTTTACTTGCCTTATTTAATTTGTTCTTTTCATTATAATTAATGTAAAATCATCACGGAGTTGGAAATGCTGAAGCCTTTCAAGCTCACGATAAATATTATTTACGATTTCTTGTGCAGGCAAAAATATGTGATTGTTTATATAAGAGATTAATGTTTCCCTTTCAATAAATCCCTTATCGGTCCTGCATTCTGTCACTCCATCTGACATTAAGATAATCATATCTCCCACTTCAACAAACTGCTCGTATCGCTTATAACTTGCACCTTTATCTACTCCAAGCAACAATCCTCGAGCTTTCAAATCCTTAAATTCTCCTGTTTTGCTGCAATAGAAAAAACCAGGTTCATGCCCTGCTGATGCAAAGTGCAGAATGTTGCTCCTCAACTCGTACATTCCATAAAACATCGTAATAAACATAGAGTCATCAATATTTTGCTCAACAACCCTATTCAAACTCCCTAACACCGCACTTGGATCTTTGCGATATTCGGGTAAACTGTCCATCGCATATTTAATCATCGACATGCAAAGTGCAGCCGGTATCCCTTTGCCAATTACGTCCGCGATTGCCACGTTAACAGAATGATTTCCATCCTGCACAAAATGAAAATAATCCCCATTCATCTGCTTTGCCGGTACACTTATAGCCCCGATATCTAACCCTTCAACAGAAGGAATGGACGTCCCCAGCAAAGTTTCTTGAACATTCGCAGCAATCTCGATTTCATTCTTGAGTTCCTGCTGTTTGCTTAGCAGACTTTGATGCTCTCTAAAAGCAAAGCCATAGCCCGTCATAATTTCAAGCAAGATATCGTAGGAATGCCATACCTCTTCCGGAAGTTCTGGCATCAACTCCTGCATTGTACTTTTTTGTAAGCTGATCACTTCTTCAGGAGAGATCTTCTGCTCCAAAGCCCGTCGGCTAAATTGCTGACCAGCATATAGACCTTGTTCAGATTGTGTTTGAATATAATGCTTAACGATGCTTAGATACTTTTCTTCCATCGTTTTACGAAAATCCATTTCTTATATACTCCTCCTAACGGAGCCATTTTATCGCTCGGATGTCCGTTCCTTCACCAGGATTAGAATCAATCTTGAAATCATCCATTAATCGTCTAACTCCTGGTAACCCCGCTCCAAGACCACCTGATGTTGAAAAGCCATCTTCCATTACTTTTCGTATATCTGCGATCCCCGGTCCTTTATCAAGCGCAATGATACGGAGGCCTGTTTTTGATTGTTCATGTAATCTTTCAATGCAAAGCTGTCCTTGTCCAGCGTAAAGATAGATATTTCGAGCCAATTCACTAATGGCAGTCGTAATTCTCGCTTGATCCACTGTTCCAAATCCTAGTTCTTTAGCTACATTTCTACCTAGCTGGCGAGCAGCCACTATATCCCATTCATTTAAGATGGTTACACAGGATTGGATTTCCATATGGTTAATCCCCCAATTCCTGTTGAAGTTTCTCCAAACCTTTTTCAAGATCTAGAGCAGTCATTACATCATCTAGCTGTATACCAAGCTCAATAAGGGTAATTGCCACCGCAGGCTGAATACCTGTAATGACTACCTTCGCTCCCATCAGTCTAGACATGCCAATCACGTCTCCAAGTACTTTAGCAATAAAGGAGTCAATAAAATCAATCGATGTAATATCTATCACAACTCCACGGGCACTTGTTTCATGAATTTTTGTCAGCAAGTCCTCTTGAAACTGTAAGGCCGTTTGATCATCCAGCTCCCACTGAATAGATACTAAAAGATAATCCTTCAGTTTTAAAATAGGGATCCTCATCGTCAATGCTCTCACTCCAATTCAACAATTTTTCTATTCGTCATCTCAAGTGCTCTTTCCATTCCCTTGCGCAAGGTGCTGGTCGTTATAAATTTATTTAGATTAATACCTAGATTAACAATGGTCTGGGCAATTTCAGGTCTAATTCCAACCAGCATACAGCGCGCGCCGACTAATCGCACCGCTTCAGCTGCCTGTATAATATGATGTGCAACCATTGTATCCACAACAGGGACTCCTGTTATATCGATTAAGACAACCTCTGCACGATGTCTGACTACACCTTCAAGTAAATTCTCCATGATTTGCCTCGCTCTTTCAGTATCAATTGTTCCAACGAGCGGCATAACAGATATGTGCTCTACAATAGGAATTAAAGGGGCGGATAGCTCCTGTAGAGCAATTTTTTGCAGCGAGACCGTCTTCTCCCAAGTAGAAGCATATGTATGGATAATTTCATTAGATAGTGGTGCCATCCATTGATCAAGCATTTCAAGATAATCTCCTTCAAGCTGCTTATCAATTACTTCTTCTTTAACTAAGCTTTGAAACACAATATGGACAAATATTCTTAACCCGGCTACAACAAATGTTATAGGCCAGCCCAATCGAACAACTTTTTCTGAAAATAACTCGAGTTTAGTAGAATATTCGCTATTGTTCGAGTCACTTAAACTTAAAAGGATTAAATCAACAAATTCCTTGCTTGTTTGTATAAATAAATCCTCAGAAATAATATTCACGATTCTTTCATCTGTTTCCATTTTAACTTGATTGACCCATTCATTAATGAGTTCAGACTTTCTTTCATTTATATGAGAGATTATCTGATTACGCAAGCCGCTCACCCTCTATCATCTGTTTTTTCTTTTTTCATGCTGCATACTGATTATTTCAGCTTCTGGTTGATTATCTATTTATATTATAAAGTAGCAGCGGTGTCGGGTCTATTTATAAGAAAAAAACGCTCTATAAAAGAGCGTTTCTGCTTAGAGGTCTACAAGCCCTAAACTGATTTGAAGGGCGACATCTACCTTATCCATCATTTCATCATCGAGATGAGTTATTTTGTCTGTTAATCGTTGTTTGTCAAGCGTGCGTATCTGTTCGAGTAAAATAACCGAGTCTCGTTCGAAACCATTGCGCTTCGAATTGATTTCAACGTGGGTAGGCAGCTTTGCCTTCTGAATCTGAGCCGTTATGGCTGCAACCACAACAGTCGGGCTAAACCTATTTCCGATGTCGTTTTGGATGATGAGAACGGGGCGGACTCCACCTTGCTCTGAACCGACAACAGGAGAAAGGTCAGCAAAAAACACATCACCACGTTTAACATTCAAAGGGTTATCCTCCGCTTACCAATCGTTCCACGGTATGCTCTGCCTCGTACTCAGCTTGGATTGCTTCTGATGCCATAGAAAGGTTAATTTTCGCCATTTCCATATACCCGCGTCGCATCGCATCTTGAGTTTGTCGCTTCCGCCGTTCACGTAAATACATTTTTGTTGCACGATAAATGCATTCGTTGCGACTTACATCCTCTTGCTCAGCAAATCCTTCAAGCTCCATTAGAAGTTGCTTCGGTAATCGTACCAAAATTTCTGTTGTTGCACTGGATTCCGACACAAACTACACCTCCACCATCATTGCACACCATATTTGATTGAATCTTATTCAATAGTTCGTTCATCTTTCAAGTCCATATTCATAATATCATTATTTTAGTCAAGTGAAAAGCATCAAACAGATATCTTTGACATTTATTTGCATTGATTGACTAAATCAGCTGATTTAATACATATTTCGGTTTTTTGTTTTGCCAATATACCCGCGGAACTCTTGCGGCAATCAGGCAAGCAACCTCATAATGAATGGTTTCTAGGTAATTAGCTACATCGTCAATAAGGATCCGCTCTCCATCCTGCTCCCCTATAAGGGTTACCTTCATTCCAAGAGGATAATCCTTAGGCAAACGGATCATACATTGGTCCATGCACACTCTTCCAACAATCGGCGCCCTCTGACCATTAATTAAAACTTCAAAGCCTTGTAGCTTACGGAGCCAGCCATCAGCATAACCAATCGGCAGCGTGCCAATCCACTCATCTACTATTGCTGTATATGTTGAACCATAGCTAATTTTATCGCCTTTCTTCACACGTTTAACATGAACAAGACGAGTGTGAAGAGATAAGGCAGGTTTAAGCCATTTTGGAATTAAAGGGGCGATCTCGTCAGAAGGACTGAGTCCATACATGGAGATGCCAAAACGAACGAGTGTAAATAAAGCATCCTGCCTAAGAAGCGTAGCCGCACTATTCGAAGCATGAATCATCTTTGGCTTTTTTTTCAAATGCCCAATGAGATTATTGAATAAAACTAATTGTTCATCGGCATAACGCTGGCTGCGCTCGTCTGCAGTTGCAAAATGGGTAAAGACTCCGTAAATCTCAAAGGAAGGGTAACGCTCAATCATCTGCTCAATGTCTTGTAATTCTTTAATTGATTTGATCCCAAGTCTGCCCATCCCGGTATCACATTTGAGGTGAAGCAGCACAGGAGCTGCTTCATTCAGATAAGACGCAGCCTGTTCAATCCATTGATCTTGGTAGACGGTCAGCTGGATTTGGTGGCGTGATGCTAGTCCCACATCTTCTGGTCTCGTAGCACCTAAAACCAAAATCGGCGCAGTAATGCCAGCTTTTCGAAGGAAAAGGGCCTCATCTAAAAATGCAACTGCCAGATGATCGGCCCCCGCTTCAAGTGCTGCGTTAGCTACTTGTATGTAGCCATGCCCATAAGCATTTGCTTTTACGACTGCCATCAAGGAAACTCCGTCTCTAATTTGTTCTTTAACCTTTTGAACGTTGTGCTGTATTGCATCCAGGTCTATATCAACCCATGTATCCCGATAAAATTGATTGCTGATTTCCACGTTCACCACACCCTTGCTTATACATCCAAGGAGCTTCGATAAATGTAAAGCTCCACGAATTAAGATGTGGCTATTTTATCACAGTCCCTTGAACGGATCGAGCAACAGTAACCATTTCTTCCGGCGTAAGATCCGTTGATGCCAGCATGTAATCAACTCCATTGAAGCTCCATGATACGGATTGCTCAGTTATAGACCCCACTGCAAATCCAAGATCCACTATTTCACCTGCCGCTTCCGTTGTCGTCAGCATAACAGGGGCTGCTTCAAGCTTTTCCTGAATCAAGGTATAATTCTTTTCTCCACTAAAGGTCATGATTACCCGCTTTCCACCTTCGATTTCAACCTCTTGCTCTTCATGAAGGGTCGTTCCTTCCAGCTCTTCCGTTGGGTATAAGATGACAAACGCTTCTTCGGTTTCAGAACCATCTCCCAATACGGGTACTTCCAGCTGGGCGCCCATCATATTTTTCTCTAGATTAAAATCACTTTTTTCAAATTTTGCTTCCGTATCTACTTTTGTAAAAGTAAGACTGATTTTCACATTTCCTTCTTGATCTTTTACTTTAACGGATGTAGGAGACAATGTTTTTTTATCGAAAATAACCTCTTGCATCGGGAACATATGCTGATGCTTGTACCTCGTTTTAGTTGCAAATACGTACTTCCCATCCTTTTCAGCAAAGGTGGCTGCATCATCCTCAGCTATGTCTTTAACCAATGATTCAATCAAATAAGCCTGACTCCCGTTTGCCGGCCAATCACTTTGAAAACGAAAGCTTTTGTTCAGTGCAGGCGTCAATACAAAAACACCCTCATCATTTCGAATAATCATTTGACTTTGCTTTTCTTCAGCATGCTTTAAGTGAACACGATAATAGTGTGGTTGTGAATACCATACCTCCACCTCATATTCCTGAGGAGTCTCACCTGTTTCAAAAACCATTTTTGCATTCGCTTTATACGCGTGAACCTTTTCCACCTTGTCAACTAAATCACTTGTCGCATCTTCCTTTGTCGTCTCCCCACAAGCTGAAAGAAATACAAGTAAACAACCAATCAATAACGACCAGACTATCTTTTTCATGGTTTCCTCCCCTTTGTTGAATGCAAAATCAACGCGCCGTTCATGATGGTGCCATACGACTATATGAGACAAGCAATCGAAATAGACCTGGAAAAGCAGAAGCAGGCGTTTAGCCCCGACATGCATAAGACGCAATGCAGCAGTTGGCTTTTTTTCAACTGGGGCGTTGTGACTTATGACCTCGAGGGGCTGCCTGCTGGAGCTGGACAACTGGAAAAGCAGAAGCAGGTGTTTAGCCCCGACATGCATAAGACGCAATGCAACAGTTGGCTTTTTTCCAACTGGGGCGTTGTGGCTTATGACCTCGAGGGGGCTGCCTGCTGGAGCTGGACAACTGGAAAAGCAGAAGCACTCTATTTTGGCGGCGAGGAGCATTTACAAGACTTGCTGGTAAGTTTACAGACCGTCACCGAATCAACTAAAGACTTTTGCACACAAACCTAGTACTTAGGCACATAAATGTTCATCGCTGGTCCATAAACCTGAATCTTGGCCCATAAATGTTCGACGAAGGCTCACAATTTATCATTCATGTAAAGGGGGAGAGCATGTAAGCCCATAAAAAAGAGTAAGCAGCCCAAATCGTATCGTCCCATTCATGCGACAAGCTTTTTTTCACAAATAAAGAGATATAATTGGTTAATAAACACGCATAATAATCGAGGATATTTCCTCACCGCGGCTGATTGACCATCACAGACGGCAAGAACCTGTCCAACATCCTTTCAAAAGGACAAGCATTAAACAAAGAAAAGCGTAAGAACCAGTTTTGGCCCCTACGCTTTAGTTTATGATGAAGTGGATTCAATCATGACTTGTGCTGCTGCATACTCTCTGCTGTGAGTAATTGATACATGGACCATACCCGGTCTATCTACTTGAATAGATGGTTTACCCAATTCATCCTTTACAATCTCAATATCTTGAAAGGATAGAGCAGCGCCAATTCCTGTTCCTGCCGCTTTTGCATAGGCTTCTTTCGCGGCAAATCGTCCTGCTAAAAATTCAGTTTTCCTTAGCCCTTGAAGTGGCTCATACTGCTTCAGCTCATTCTCGGTTAGTATACGACTTACAAACCTGGGATGACGATCTGCCAAGGTTTGAATACGATCGAGCTCCACTAGATCAATCCCGATTCCTAAAATCATTTCATATCCCCCTTCGTGTTAATATAATGTATGATGAATAAAAGCTTATTTATTTGGGACTATGTAATACAGAGAGGAATGACGTGATTGTTTGTACGTACTGAAAGTCTATCACAATTTCTAAAGTTATATCCTGTCGTTTCAGCATTAGTTGTGATTCATATTGTCGTTTATTTATTAACTTCACTTCCATTTGGATTTGGAAATGAGTTAATGAATTTTATTGCGGGCTTTAATTTATTAATTAGCCACGGTGAATGGTGGAGACTGGTAACACCGATTTTTGCCCATGCAGATCTATGGCATGTGTTATTCAATACGTTTTCTCTCGTTCTCTTTGCACCGGCACTAGAGCGGTTATTGGGTCACATCCAGTTCATTGTTGTCTATCTATTGACCGGAATTATTGCAAACGTAGCAACCTGGGTCATTCAGCCAGCTATGTATCTGTCGGTCGGCGCAAGCGGTTCAATCTTTGGGTTATTTGGCGTATATGCAGCGATTTTATTTTTATTTAAAAAACGCGCTCCTTTTGAACTGCGCCAGGTGATGCTCCCGCTTCTCATCATTAGTGTTATTATGACCTTTTTTCAACCAAACGTGAACGCTACGGCCCATATTGGAGGATTAATTGCCGGTTTTGGGATAGGGGCATTTATCTTTAGCAAACCAAATAAGTAGCATGAATGTAAAACAGCTTTTGCTGCATGATCTCTATAAAGAGACTATGCAGTCAAAAGCTGTTTTTTTATTCTACTATTGTCGAAATGGTCGATAGCTGTTTTTTCTTCTCAGTTATTTTTTGGCCCTCCGGACGGTACCACTCAAGAACTTTCTCGACATCCTCAACCTCTAAGTGTGGCACTGTACTCGTACTGCCAGCAATATATGATTTTATTGTGGCAGAAAGTGTAGCTAAGCGACCTTTCTTTTGAAACCATGTTTCCTTTAGCTCCAATGATTGAATTCGTTTCTTTTTCATAAATACCGTGTGCCTAACAATCCCCCGGTAACGCATCGTTAATTGATCACCGCTGATTCGATAGCCAGCTGTCTTATATTGCAGCCAGGAGAAGATAGCGATCATCGGGTAAAGCAGCAAAGTCAATAATCCAAACGGATAGAAGAAGTATGAAACTGGTGCGATAACTAACGAGATGAACAAAAGATTCCAAAACATATAGCGAAAAATCGAGCGTTTCGGCGCTCCTTTAAACTCCATACTCCATTCGTATTCAGGTAAAATTTCTTCAAGAATTCCATTTACGTCCGCTGTACGAATCATGGGTAATAAACTGATTGTATTCGAGTCTTTTTCTAGCGCTGAGCCCCCGGCACTTTCAATGGTTACCGTTATATATTTAAGTGGTTCACGTACAATATTTTGGTTAAACCGGATCCCTTGAATGCGATTTAAAGGAATGGTTGTTTGCCTTTTTTCCAATAAACCGCGCGTAATAATTAAATCCTTTTCCACAAGCTTGACCGTAAAATCAGCGTAGCGTAACAGCGTCATTGCCACCGCTATAATCCAAGCGATAACAAGTCCAATAAACACAAGAATCACCGCTAAAACGAGGCCTGCTTGGACAACTTCAACTAATTCATCAATTACGGCCTCTATCGGAATCAAATCGCCAAATTGTAACAAGAAAATGAGTACACCAGAGATGACCACACCCGCTCCTCCAGATGTCGTCGCCATCACAAGTAAATCTTTAATAGACATTCGATAGAGAATTTTTTCTTGCGGCGCTTCTTCCTCTATAACGCCTAACCCTTCTGCCCCATCAAAGTCATCGGTGTCAATTTCCAGATTTGAGCCTGTCCCTTTTTCCTTTAACCGCTTCTTAGCTTGCGCAATGATACGGTTGAGTTCATTCGCTTCCTCTTTTGTGATCGCAGTAAGTTCAGCTTCTGACTCCATTGACGAAGATGACCCTGCCGTTTCTACTTTGATCTTCACGAGATTAAAGGGTCTGTGAAAAATACCTTCTGAATAATTCAAGCTCTGAATCCGCTCAAAAGGAATATATCTTTTTTTCTTTACAAAGAGGCCATACTCAATTCGAAGCTCTTCCTGTTCGAGTCTGTACGTAAAACGCAGCCATTTTAATATACCTGCTCCTAAAACCACGAGCAAAACAACACCTAAAGAGATTAAAGGCAAGTATGCCCAAAAAGAGTCTTGTTCTCCTCTGTTTAAAAAAAGTAAAATAACGAGAGGAATGACCGCATCCTTTAGATGTTTAATAAAATTGATAATGGTTGATATCGGATGAAGTCTTTTTTGTTCAGACATCGTCTTCCGCCACCCTTGCCAGAGCCGAAATAGAATCACGCAAATCATCTGCTTCATCTACATCGAGTGCAGGTATTTGATGAATCGTTGCTGCCGTAGAGATACTGATGGTCGCTAATCGATGCTTTCGTAAAATAGGTCCTTGCTCTGTATCCACATGCTGAACGCGCACCATTGGGACGAGTGTACGTTTGACAATGAAAATGCCATGCTGAAGTTCAATTTCTTCATCTCTTACTTCGTAACGCCATTTCTTCCATTTTAATGTTGGAAACACATAGACAAATAATATAACATCTACAATTGGCACAATCACTGAAGCAATAATGACCCATACCGGCCAATCAAATACAATACTTAAAACAATAAGTGCAATTGCAATGACACTTAAAATGGCTGCATTAATCCAGCCATATAGCTTCCAAACGGTTAGAGCACGCTCGGAAATACGCTTTCTCGGCTCTCTTCTATTCATTATTCCCTCTCCAATCCGCTAATTACTCCTAACGACCTCTACCTATATAATACGGTAAAATACCTCTATAGTTTCATAGTATGACAGAACTTTTTAATATGGAAAATAGAAAATGGAACTTTTGATTTTGTATAAAATCCGTCTATTTTCATTATCCACTTGCCATTTTTTATTTATTTCATACCAAATTTCATATTTTATTCCAATTATCGTCAATGTTTTGTATAATCAAACAGAATAATATAGACTGATTTTTCCATTTAACGAATCTTTTTATTTCTTTTTTCGTAGAAGTCATTAAAACCTCAAGGGGGACACATCCTTATGCACGTACAAACGGAAGGAAAAATGCACTGGATTGTAATCGGAATAATAACAGCGATCTTGGGACTTCTTCTTGCATTTATTGCACCAAATCTCATTCACATGGTGTTGTTCAGTGCAGGTGATCTGATCTATATAAAGACACCCGTTCTATCGAATATCTTGTTTAGTATTGGGATATTTTTTCTCGTCGTTTTTTGTTTTCTCATGTATTTCCCGCAGCGAAAGACCCGCTTTATTGCGTTTGGTATCATTTTTCTCTCCTTTGTTATTACTATTTTCAGTCTTACGAATTATTCTGTAATTCGCGACGAACGCATTGTACATAATGAGCTTTTTTCGCTGTCACAAACCGTCTATGAATGGTCTGATGTAGAGAACGCGGCCTTGCTCAAGGGAACCGAGGAGATTCCATACGAAACACTTGTTTTAACAATGAACGATGGCAAAGAACTTGTCTATGATCGTGATCCAAACTTACGCAGCGAATTTGACCGGGTCGATTACATTCTTCAAACAAACGGAATTTATTATTCTTTAGAGGATCGCAACTGAATAGTGTCTGACCATAAAAAAATCCGGCATCTTATATAAGATGCCGGATTTTTCTTTTATATTTAACCTTCTTGACGTGTCGATGGGCGACGAGGCTGGCGTTGACGGCCTTTATAAGGTTGCGCTCCACCTTTGCCACGGTTTCCACTGCCACGAGGATTGTATTTCTTATCGTCGCTGCGGGAGCTTTTATTATATTTTTTACCTTGATGCGGTGCTTCCGGTGTAATATCAACCGGTGTGCTGTCTGGCTCTTTTGTTAATATTTTTAATGCTGCAGCAATTACATCCAATGCATCATTTTCATTCATTAATTCTCTAGCCAATACTTTATATTCTTCAAGATTGTTCTTTTCTAATGATTCTTTAATTTGATCAACAGCTGCACGTTGTAATCCTTCAAGTGCTTCTACTGAGCTTGGCGGGCTCATTTGTGTCATTTTCTTCTTCGTTGTTTGTTCTACAACACGAAGATAGTTCATTTCACGAGGTGTTACAAATGTCATTGCCATACCTGTTCTTCCTGCACGTCCTGTTCGGCCGATACGGTGTACATAGCTTTCAGGATCTTGTGGGATATCATAATTATATACGTGTGTTACACCAGAGATATCAAGACCGCGGGCTGCTACGTCTGTGGCAACAAGTACGTCAATACGGCCCTCTTTAAATTTCTTAAGCACAGTCATACGTTTTGCTTGAGTCAGGTCACCGTGAATTCCTTCAGCCATGTAGCCGCGGATTTCAAGTGCACGAGCCAATTCATCAACGCGGCGCTTTGTACGGCCAAATACGATCGCAAGCTCAGGAGATTGAACATTCAACAAGCGAGAAAGCACGTCGAATTTCTCACGTTCATGTGCTTTAACGAAGAATTGCTCTATATTTTCAACAGTCATTTCTTTCGCTTTTACACTTACTGTTTCAGGGTTGTTCATGAAACGTTCAGCAATTTTGCGGATTGGTCCCGGCATTGTTGCTGAGAAAAGAAGTGTTTGACGAGTGCTTGGTACATTTTTCAAGATTGATTCGATGTCATCAATGAAGCCCATGTTCAACATTTCATCCGCTTCGTCCAATACAAGTGTTTGAACGTTATCAAGCTTCAATGTGCGGCGATTGATATGGTCTAAAAGACGTCCTGGTGTACCTACGATAATATGTGGATTCTTTTTCATCGCACGGATTTGGCGTTGAATATCCTGACCACCATAAACAGATAGAACACGGACGCGCTTATCGCTGCCGATTTTGTAAAGTTCTTCTGAAACCTGGATCGCAAGCTCACGTGTCGGTGCAATGATTAATCCTTGGATATTCGGTGATTTTGCATCAATTTTTTCAAGCATCGGAATCCCGAAAGCTGCTGTTTTACCAGTTCCTGTTTGGGCTTGACCTATAATATCTCTGCCTTCAACAGACAATGGAATCGTACCGGCTTGGATTGGTGTTGCTTCCTCAAACCCCATACGTTTAATGGATTTTAGGATAGCTGGACTAATTGGTAATTCTGAAAAAAGTGTCAATTCTTCATTCTCCTTTGTATTGTGAATCATCTATTTCATACACACAGCTATTATCGCGAGAAGACTGCGACAGCTTTTCATCGTTGTCCTTATGTTGTATAAAAGGGCGAACTCTGCCCAAAAAATAAAACTCGGTCATATGCCGAGTGCGCCAGAGATGCCAATCTTGGGATTGGTCTTAATTGTTGATAAAGACAACCAACAAAAATACACTCTTCTTATGAACAAAGAGCTCTTTGCATAAAATGTAGCAGATGTCTTGTTTATATTATCACTAATTCATTTAAAAAACAATCATCCATCATCCGGGTGGTCCTCACAATTCAGAAAGAAAGCGATTTCTCCGAAAAGATCATTACAGTCCGATGCATAGCAGATCAAGTGTTTTGACGTTTGTGATAAATATAATTTTTTTTGATACGTTCCGATGCGGTCATAAACATACCGGGCAGCTTTTGGAGGAACAATGCCGTCCATAAGCCCTTGACCAATAAAAGTAGGCACATTAATTTGGGACAGCAAGGGCCGGGTCGTAAGTACGATTTTTCTAAACTCCCATGTTGCGCGTATAGGGGTGTGCAGCAGCTTATATTTATAATGACCAAACCATTCATTTTCATGCAGCCTGCGACGGGTAGCATCTTTTACCATTACGTGCAAATCCCGAAAAATTTGTCCGGTATTAATATATAGTGCAGCAGTGCTTAAAAGAACCAGTTTACTTACAGGGTAATGAATGGCTAAATGAGTGGCAATTAATCCACCCATCGAAAATCCGACAACATACACGATGTCACAATAACGCCATAGGCGCTCAAGCTCTTCCTCGGCAAAAGCAAGCCATTCTCTGGCATGTGCATCTTCTAAATGCAGATTTCTTCCATGCCCCGGTAAGGTTGGGACAGAAACAATCCAGTCCGTTGTCTCACGTAAATAACGAGCAAGCGGATTAACCTCATATGCTCCTCCTGTAAACCCATGAATTAATAAACACCCTATTTTACCCAAAGCGATCACCTCATATAAATCGAGCGAAACCCTGATACTCTGATTTAAACTCCATTACTTGGCTATACCCATAATAAATAAAAAATACTCCTATTAACTATTAGCATAAAAAAACGCTTTCCAGCCTTTTCTCGTTATCAGTTGTTAACAAGAGAGACATGGAAAACGCTTATATAATTAGTAAATAGTGGTGAAATCAGGTTTTCTGAAGAGCTTCTACTACTACCTCTAAAGCCATACCGCGAGAGCCTTTTACCAACACTAAATCATTCTCTGCCGTCAGCTGTTTTATTATCTTTATCAGCTCTTCCTTATCCTGTCTAAAGGATCTTACCCTGCCAGAAGGAAAATGCTTAGCCGCCTCTTCTGCGATCAAATGAGCACGATCACCATACGTTAACACATAGTCAATGCGATCTGCACGTATCTCATTTCCAATCTTTCTATGAAATGCGGCTTCTTCATCTCCAAGCTCCAGCATATCCCCAAGCACGACGATTTTTTTTCCTGCTGCCGTCATATCCTCAGCAAATTGAATCGCAGCGTGCATAGAAGTCGGACTTGCATTGTATGCGTCATTAATAATAATTTCGCCCTTTGCACCTTCTACACGTTCCATACGCATGCCAGTCAGCTTCATGCTCTTAATCCCTCTTGCAATGGAGGATAAAGAAAGCCCTAAATGCAAGCCAACTCGCACCGCTGCCAATGCATTTAATACGTTATGCCTTCCAAGCACAGGAACCTGAATATACTGATCGCGTCCACTGGTGAGCAGAACCTCGCTTCCCTGCTCCGTGACCTTCAATTCTTTCGGGTAAAGCCCATTCTGTTCTCCGTATCCATAGGATGCAGCTTGGAGGCCGGATGCTTTATCCACAAGCTCCTGTAAAAGAGGCTCATCACCGTAGTAGAAAAGGATGCCTTCATCCGAGAGACCTTCTGTAATTTCAAATTTTGCTTTGGCAATCCCTTCTCTCGAGCCGAGATCTTGCAAATGTGATTCTCCAATATTCGTAATCACAGCAATATCAGGCTGTGCAATTTCGCTAAGCAAAGCAATTTCGCGAAATCCACTCATTCCCATCTCAAGAACAGCCACTTCTGTATCTTCCTTCACTCCTAGAAGAGTAAGTGGTAAACCAAGCTGATTATTGAGGTTTCCTTCAGTTTTTTGTACCTTGTATTGTGTAGAAAGAACACCCGCAATCATATCTTTTGTTGTCGTTTTGCCGTTGCTTCCCGTAATTGCGACTACTTTAAAGTCGCTTTCCATGCGATAAATCCGTGCCAGCTTTTGCAAGGCAAGTTCAGGATCTTTTACGATCAGCACCGGCACATTCTCAGGGGGATTAGGTACCCCTTCTTGCCAAAGGGTAGCTGCAGCCCCATTCACAAAAGCCTGCTTTACGTATTGGTGTCCATCTACTTTCTCACCTTTAAAAGGGATAAATAAGTTTCCTTCAACTAACGTACGCGTATTTATGCTTGCACCTTCTACGATCACTTCGCAGAAAACATCGTCCGGCTGCTGAAGCTCCAGCACCTCAGCTAGTTGTGCTACGGTTCTTTTCATAAAAGAATCTCCTTAAACGGTATATTTAATGCTTTGCTTCTCCTCGTGGCGCTTGATTCCAAGCTCTATTAGGCGTTCGATCAGTGCAGGGTAATCTACACCGCTATTTTCCCAAAGTAATGGGAACATGCTGTATGGCGTAAAGCCAGGCATTGTATTCACTTCGTTTATATAAATTTCTCCATCAGCTGTTAAAAAGAAATCCGCGCGCACAAGGCCTGCGCAATCAAGAGATTGAAACGCAATCTTTGCCATTTTCTGCAGCTGTTCTGTAACTCCTCCTGGAAGCTCTGCAGGAATAATCATGACAGAATCTCCATCTACGTACTTAGCTTTGTAATCATAGAAATCTTTCTTCGCTACGATTTCACCCGGAACAGATGTTTCAGGATGATCATTTCCAAGGACACCCACCTCAATTTCACGAGCTTTTACACCTTGCTCTACAATGATTTTTCGGTCATATTGAAAAGCTTCAATGAAGCCTGCCTCAAGCTCCTCGCGTGTTGTACATTTACTAATTCCCACGCTGGAACCTAGATTGGCTGGTTTTATAAAGCATGGATAACCAATTTCATCCTCTACTTTTTTATAAGCTTCAGCACGATCCTGATCCCAATGGCTCCGTATAAAAGATACATACGAAACCTGAGGCAGTCCTGCCTGCATAAATAAATTTTTCATAATAATTTTATCCATACCTGCTGATGATGCCAAAACACCATTCCCTACATAAGGAAGGTTTAAAACCTCCAACATCCCTTGGACTGTGCCATCTTCACCATTTGGTCCGTGTAAAAGCGGAAAAATGATATCATATTGCCCAGAAGTGGATTGTTGAGCAGCTAAGGAAGTGGATTGCAGTCCTTCAGTGGCTGAAATCGCCTGAGTTGAATCAAACTGAAGAGCAGAAACATGTTCTACTGGTCCTTCTAACTTAGGTCCCTTTCTCCATTCACCCTCAGCAGAGATATAAACAGGATCAATATCATATTTTGTTAAATCGAGTGCTTGGATAACGGCTTTTGCTGTAAGCAGTGAGACCTCATGCTCAGCTGACTTGCCTCCATAAAGTAAACAAAGTTTTGTCTTCATTTATATAATCCTCCGTAATTGTAAAAGTAAGGTTTATTCTTCCTTCATTCATCGTTTATTTGCAACCTCTTTATTTTATCATGTTTGGCTGTAGGATAAATGGGATTCTTGTCCCTTCCTTCACTTTATTGATAAAGAAAAATCAATATAAAAAAATCATTTTACCTCTCTTAAACAACCTTTTGAATTATTAAATAATTCCGCATATATTTTCTCCCCTTAACAAACGGTCATTAAGCATATATAATCCTTCTATTAAATACAGCTGTTCACATCAGGAGGACTTAATATGAAAAAGATAGGTTTGCTTCCCCAAATTATTTTAGCCATTGCGCTTGGGATTGCAATTGGCAGTATTGCACCAGATTCAGCCATCAAATTATTTGCTACATTTAATAGCTTATTCGGCAATTTCCTCGGTTTTGCTATACCACTTATTATTATCGCATTTATCGCACCAGGTATCGGTGCAATGGGAAGAGGCGCAGGGAAAATATTAGGGCTTACAACTGGAATTGCTTACGGCTCAACAATCGCAGCTGGCCTGTTTGCTTTTGCTGCTTCTACGTTTTTCTTTCCCTTTATCTTAGAAAATCAAGCATCACAAGCATTTGATGATCCAGAAAATGCTTTATTACCCGGTTTTTTCACCATCGAAATGACACCTATAATGGGTGTCATGACAGCATTGCTTTTGGCCTTCGTTCTTGGGGTTGGTATTACTACGCTAAAAAATGATTATTTACTAAATGTATTAGATGAGTTTCGAATGATTATTCAAAAATTAATTGAAAAAATAATTATCCCTTTATTACCGATCCATATTTTCGGTATTTTTGCAAATATGACACAGGGTGGACAAATCAGTTCCATTTTAAGGGTTTTCTTAATGGTATTTGTAATGATCATTGCCCTTCATCTAATCTTTCTTATGATCCAATATACAATTGCAGGCAGCCTACGTAAGCAGTCACCATTGTTCATGATAAAAGCAATGGTCCCTGCTTACTTTACCGCACTTGGTACACAATCGTCAGCTTCTACTATCCCCGTGACATTGGAACGGACAAAAGCTGCAGGTGTGCGCGGGAAAATTGCCGATTTTTGTGTACCTCTGCTGGCAACAATTCATCTTGCTGGAAGTACAATTACGCTCGTCAGCTGTGCAATGGCTGTCATGCTCATTCAAGGACACACAGCTGAATTCTCAATCATGTTTCCATTCATTTTAATGCTTGGAATCACGATGATTGCGGCGCCGGGTGTTCCAGGAGGAGCTGTAGTTGCTTCATTAGGTTTACTGGAGACGATGCTTGGCTTTACCCCAACAATGTCATCTTTAATGCTTGCTCTGTATTTGGCTCAAGACAGCTTCGGAACAGCATGTAATGTGACGGGTGACGGAGCAATCAGCGCGATTGTAGACAAACTGAGCGGTCGCGATCACACTGATAGTTCTACGTTAAAAGAAACGGTTTAAATACCTTATCACTATTAATATATGCCCCCAGCCCAATGTTTGGTAACATACTGGCTGGGGGTTTTATTATGAACACTTCTCATGTTCCGTTTAAAATACCTTTTTATTTTGGCTCTGTTACACTTGTCTGTTGATTTCCGCTTCAGGCGTTCGCTTTCCGCGGGCGGTCCGACACTCCTCGTCACTTTGCGGAGGCTGCTGAAAAAGCCGCTCATTTTCAAACTCATAAAATCAATTCCCAAAATAACATTGATTTTACGATGGATTGTGGGGCATAACCACCACAATTTTATGAAAAAGGAGAGTTAAAGCGGGACTGATTTTTCGTCATTTTTGAAAACTTTTCTTTCTCAGTGCCCTCACTTTGCGCCTGTGGGGTCTCGCTTCTCTAAGCAGGAGTCTCCGTATCCGTTGCAATCAACATCGTGTAAAAGTCAACAATGAGCTTTAACATAGCCTTTATTTTAAATGTGCTGTCGCAGGGACTGTTGCTTTAGCAGGATTTCACCCTAATACTGGAAGATATTCCGTTTACATCCTAAAAATCCCGCTGTGCATGAACATCACATAAAAAAGACCTTAATGACAATGGCACCAAGGTTTTTTATTTTATCCAGCCACAAGCTTCAAGCCAACAACCCCTGAAATAATCATAGCTAAAAAAAGAAGTTTTCTTCGATCTTTGCTTTCCTTGAAGAAAAGCATACCCGCTACCACACTGCCCGCAGCACCGATCCCAGTCCACACTCCATAACCAGTCCCTACAGGAATATCTATTAAAGCACGAGACAGCAAGTAAAAGCTCGTAAATCCAGCCACTGCCGCTAAAGCTGTGAATTTCCCTCTCGTAAAGCCTTTCGAAAGCTTCATTAAAATAACAAATATGATTTCAAAGATGCCTGCTACAATCAATAAAAGCCAAGCCATTTTTATACACCTTCCTCTTGGTGCTTTTCTCCGTCAACTAACTTTAGTCCAACGATACCGCTTATTAGTAATAAAAGGAAAAACACCTTTCCTAAACTGATCAATTCCCCGAAAATAAACATACCTACTATAGCCGTTCCTGCTGCCCCAATTCCTGTGAATACCGCATAAGCCGTTCCTACAGGGATTCCTTTCATCGCCTTTGAAAACAAGAAAAAGCTTATCACGATAAAGATGAGTGTAATAACAGAAGGGATCGGTTTCGTAAACCCTTCTGCAAATTTGAGACCTAGTGCCCAAACAATTTCCGTTAATCCCCCTGCAATCAAATAAATCCAAGCCATACTGATCCTTCCTTTTCTTTAATTTAAACTTCGCTGATAAACATGCCAAACTGCCTGTCTTCTGACTAAATGCTCAGGCTCATCATACAAATGAGCTTCAATCGATAATCCATCAACAAAAGCATAAAAAGCTGCTACATATTCATCAATTTTCCTGTCATTTCCCTGAACACACTGCTTTAACAGCTGCTGTAAATATTCAGATGAACGATCTTCCATTGAAGTAAATAAAGACTGCATTTCCATTTTCAATTCTACTGGCGGATAAAAAAGTATTCTGTGCAGAAAATGTGTTTCTTTTCCTCCGCTTGCCGGATCAGTCAATACCATAAATATTTCTCTTAGCTGATCCATTGGCTTCTCGCTTGAGTTTGCTGCTGCAAACCCAGAAATTCTCTCCAATTCTTTTGCTACTGCATCCTTATAAACAGCTAAAAAGAGCGCTGCTTTTGATTCAAAGTGTGCATAGAAAGAAGACTTTCTTATCTCAACCTCTTTTACAATTTGAGCGATTGAGGTTCCTTCATACCCTTGAGCAGCAAATAAAGTGAGTGCTGCGTCCTTTAATTTTTGCTTCGTCATAAGCGAGCTCCTCTTAGTGCATTTTTCCCTACCGAACGTTCGGTTTAAATCCAATACATCATAGCACCGGCATTTCAATAAAAGCAAGTCCAATATAAATTCAGCTGCTATCTCCATATGCTGGATGGTAATGACTTACACCAATCGGGCTTAAGCTTCAATGGGTGTACTTTCGCATGCTCTCCCAGCACGCCAGGATATGTAACATTTTGGATAATTTCATTTTCATCAAGGGGAATTCGTTCTAGCTCCTCACCATACTCTTCCTGTAAACGAGGCTTAATCCATATATTGATTAATCCCCTCATCTCCACCCCACATATAAATACGGACCTTTTCTCCGTCAGTAGTCTACATTATTTCATCCTACGACTGTTCTTAGATTGAAATTGCCTGTCACCGTGCTGGAATTTTCGTTGGCGCATCCGGCAATTATAAAAGTGGAGAAGGGAATCCATATAAACAAAACATTTTTCGTTTTTTCACTCTTTTTGTAAACCACACTTCGTATAAATTGGTTTATTAATGATTGCAAGAGGTTCGTCTGTGTTTACATTTTGAATATATGCATGAGAAAAGCACCAGCTTCAATGAAGACAAGGTGCTCATAAATTAACGCAAGAGTGTTGCGTTCCACTCTTTTAATTTCCGATCAAAAATAAACCATGCAGCGGGCTCTTTTTTCACCTTAGCTTTGAAATCTTCTTGCAAATCATCCATATTCCCATAGTCTCCTACTACCCAAACAGGAATTTCTACCTTCCCTTTGGCATTGGAGGCATGCTGTAATGAAATAATGACGCCTTCTTTCATTAACTGAGAAATGGACATTATTACTTTTTTTGGAATCGGAGGAAGTGCTTTTTCTTTTTTCCATATAATTAATCCTTTGCCGCTTCGATGAGCAGACCATTTCAACGGAAGAGAAACGCCCATCATATGAAAAAAATCCTCCCACTCCCGATAATACGTTCGATTCATTCGGCCATCTTCAGTGGAAAGATACACGAAACGATTATTAAGTTTGCGGTAAAAAGGCATGCGCAAATGGTGCTTCATATGGCTGAGATAAAGAATTTCTGCGATTTCTTGACCCGTCATTTCATTTAGTCCTGCCTCGTCCTCAAAATCAATCCAGCAAAAATCTCCATAAGACGACACATCGTCTTTAACGAGGTTTTTAATTTCGTCGCGCTCCACATATTCTAGATATGTATGCATATTAAAGGAAGAATCCTCATATTGATGCTTTAATAACAAAAGATGATCGACACGTTCTGATAATGCAAAATAAAATTCTTTAAATTCTATGCCATAGGACATCACATAATCCTGCGTAGAATTAATATGAATATAAAGCCATTCATGTGAACCAGCTTGAGCTTTCAACTGATCATCTCCCATCTTTCACCATACCGTTCTTTACATTGTATCAAAGCTTGTTAAAAAGACGAAAAAGAAACTTTTTTCTTTTTCATTCGTCTATTATTATGAAAAAACAGCCTCCGTAATACAGGAAAAATGATTCCTACGAATTAGATTATTTAATAAGATGAGACTTGAAGTCAATTGTACATTAATATGATCTTTGGTAGTCTAATAGAAGGCTAAAATATAATACACTATATTGATAAAAGTATGAAGGAATTCAGGTGAAAAGATTGAATACACAGAAACAATTTTCAGATCGAATTGACTGGTCTTTAGCAACTTTGCTTATATTGTTTATGTTGGCAAGTATACTTGCTATTTCCTCTGCCCAAACGACCGGGCAATATGGTGAAAGTAATTTCGCACTTCGACAAGGTTTGAACTACGTTATTGGATTTATCATTATTACAATCACGATGTTTTTTGATATGGACCAGTTTCGTAAAATGGCATGGGTTCTTTATGGCTTAGGGATTCTCCTGTTAGTAGGATTAGTCGTCGCTCCAGAGTCTATTGCTCCTAACATTAATGGAGCACACAGCTGGTATTCCATACCGCTTATGGGAACGTTACAGCCTTCTGAATTTATGAAAACCTTCACGATTTTGGCCCTTGCCCGTATTATTGCAAGCCATAATGAAAAATTTATCGCCAGGACTGTCAAAACGGACCTTTGGATGCTTTTAAAAATAGGCATTGTTGTAGGGGTGCCTTTTATCTTAATTGATATGCAGCCTGACCTTGGAACGATGCTCGTCTTTATTGCGATTACAGTAGGAATTGTACTCGTTTCAGGAATCACATGGAAATTGCTTCTTCCTGCTTTTGTTGGAATTGGTGCGATCGCTGCAACACTTATGTCACTTGTTATTTTTGCTCCTGAATTTATCAGCCGTCATTTTGAAGACTATCAGATGCGTCGAATTTATTCTTGGTTGGACCCTTACTCCTATTCATCCGGAGACGCTTATCAGCTAACAACCTCTATGAGCGCGATCGGTTCAGGAGAAATCTTCGGCAAAGGCTATCAAGAGCGTCAAGTATATATTCCCGACAACCATACAGACTTTATTTTCAGTGTCGTCGGCGAGGAGTACGGATTTATCGGAGCAAGCGTAATTGTGAGTTTGTTCTTTTTGCTTATTTATCATTTGACCAAGGTTTCTTTAGAAACAAAAAGCCCATTTAACGCATACGTGTGTGCAGGTGTCATTAGCATGATCACGTTTCATGCCTTTCAAAATATCGGAATGACGATACAGCTTTTACCGATTACCGGGATTCCTCTTCCTTTAGTAAGCTACGGAGGAAGCTCTTTAATGGGAACTATGTTTGCGCTTGGATTAATTTTTTCCATGCGTTTTCATCACAAAACCTATATGTTCTCTTCGCAAGAGGAGTAAAATCCGGCTGACAATTGTCAGCCTTTTTAATTGGTTTTTTCAGCTTCATCAGCAGTGATATTCGGCACAAGAACACGAAGATGTTTTCTTAATAATTCTATTTTGTGAATCTTTCCTTTATAATGCTCACCATCCAGATCAACCAGCCTCGGTGAACTCAATTCAATAGTCAGTGAAGCAGTTTGAAAGTGTTCTATACTCGTTTGGTTTTCCTCCCATGTCATCGTAGTTTTCGCAGTCAGTATTTCTTTAAGCAAAACAAACCCTGCTTCCCGCACGATCAAAACATCTAATAGGCCATCATCTATTTCAATGGTTGATACCGGGAATTCAGTTGTTCCGATAAATCCTCCGTTTAATATTAAAATCATGACGGCTTCTTTTTCACTCTTTTGATCTTCCATTTTTAATGTAAAAGTAAAACGATCTTGATCAGAAAGAGACTTGATCGCGCTTACATAATAACTCAGCTTACCAAAGGTTCCCTTTGTCTGTTCATCAATATTTTGAGAGGCTTCAGCAATCAGCCCCGTCCCCCAGAAGTTATCAAAGTATCGATCGTTGGATTTAACGATATCTACTGCTCGTTCTATACTATCAGCGGCAATTAATTCCGCTGCTTGCTTACTATTTAATGGCAATCCAAGCGCTCTGGCAAAATCATTGCATGTCCCCGCTGGAAGAATACTTACGACCGGCCTAGTCTCAAGCGCAGCGAGTCCATTCACGCATTCGTGGACTGTTCCATCACCGCCCATTACAATCACGATATCCATTTGTTCACCATGCTGCCGGCAAAAACGTTCCGCATCACCTGGTTTTTCCGTTTTCAAAAGCAACAGGCTTGGTATTGCTAAAGTAATAGGACCAATAATTTGCGAAAGAGTCTTTTTTACCTCTTTTTGTCCAGCATTACCATTATAGATAAGCATGCCTGATTTATACAATGTGAAGACCTCCTCTTAAGCGTATTCTTAGCTTTATATACCCCAACAATAGACTAAATAGTGCTGTGACCACTGATGCCTATCTATATTTTTTCAAATAAAAAAGGTCCTCATTGAATGGATGAGTACCTCGTTCGTTAAAAATATTCAAAAATTCTTTCCGAAATTCGCAAATCTGAACGGGAAAACCCGTTTATGTGCTGGATATTTGCTGCACCTGCTTTATTGATTCAAAAACCTCAAGCCTTGACTTCGTTTTTGTTATTTTTACACCAACTTCTGACAGTTTGACAATCATTTGTTTTAAGCTTTCGCTATCTCTTACCATGATCGACACCTCTCTTAAATAAGTGTTGTTAATCTTCATACGTCTGCAGTTCGGAAAAGTTTCATTTAATTTTTAAAAAACAGCGATCTGAACTCTGTTTGTTACCATTATCATACCACCAACACTTCCCTCTTAATCCTTTTCACCAAAAATAATCATTCTTTTTTCCCTAAATTAAGATGAATAAATTAATCATTTCTTTCAATACTATAGTCGTATGAAATTCAAAACGGGGGTGCAAACATGAAAGTAAATGACTTTATGACGGATTCTGTTGAATTTTGTGAAAAAACCGATTCAATTGAGCATGCCGCAAGCCTAATGAAAGAACGGGATATCGGTGTTCTGCCTGTTTTAGAGCAAGGACGTGTTATTGGAATGGTGACAGACCGTGATTTAGTTATCCGCGGAGTAGCTGAAAGAAAGAACGGGACTGTTGATCAGGTCATGACACATAATGTAATTTCTGTAACAGCTGACACTTCTGCAGAGGAGGCTGTATCCTTAATGGCGAAAGAGCAAGTTCGCCGTTTACCCGTCATTGAGAATGGCAGGGTAGTCGGTATGATTTCATTAGGTGATCTCTCCGTGCAGCCACAGTCCAATGATCAAGCAGGGGATGCATTAAGCGATATTTCACAGCCATAAACTTTTCACCAAAAAGAAGGCGGATTCCAATTATCCCCTTCTTTTTCCATTCATATTGTGGTACGATTGTAAACGCTCTTTTTTCGCGGCTGCACTAGTTGGAACCACACTATGCGAATGAGGTGACAGTAAAATGAAGAAAGACCACGAAAAGTCCTTGCTAGACTCACATCCAGATTACAAAAAGGAAAACGACCGCTTAACCTTCACAAGACTGTACATTGATCAAGTCGTCACAACCTCCAAAATGAGTGAAGGCCAAGTTAGAGAAAGCTTAAAACAAGCCTATGAAACATTAGATTCGCTTGACAGCAGTATGGGCTATATGAATCTACTAACAGGAGCAAGCCTGCTTAAAATGACATCGGATCAAACTAAAAGGTTAGAGCTAGTATATGACAAGCCTTATTTCGCCCGCATTGACTATCAAAAAACAAATGAAGAAAAAGAATCACTTTATATAGGAAAAGCCTCCCTTCATGACCCTGAATCACAGGCCCAAATTATTGTCGATTGGCGTTCTCCTGTTGCGAATGTTTATTATGACGGCCGCCTTGGCGAAGTTGAGTATGAGGTAAACGGGGATTCTACTGAAGGCTATCTTTCTTTAAAACGCCAATATCAAATCGAAGAAGGCAAGCTGCTGGATATTCGAGATATTGATCTCACAACCACAGATGAACTGCTGCAGGAATCACTTGCAGGAAAAGCAGACAACAGGTTGACCGAAATTGTCTCAACCATCCAAAAGGAACAAAATGATATTATTAGAGCTCCACTAAATCGCCCTATTATTGTTCAGGGAGCTGCCGGCAGCGGGAAAACAACCATTGCTCTGCATCGAATTTCTTATTTCCTATATGTAAACAGCGAAACCTTCCACCCGAGCGATCTGATGATACTGGCACCGAATCATTTATTTATTGAATATATTTCAAACGTACTCCCAGAGCTCGGTGTTGAAAAAATACAGCAAACCACGCTTATTGACTATATGAAAAGAGCGATTGGGCAAAAAATTCGTTTAGCGGATCCGACCCAGAAGCTCTTATTGCTTGTGGAAACCGTTGATGAACAAGCTTCATTAAAATGGCTTTCAACCTTTAAAGGCTCACTTGAATTTATGAGCATCATGGATCGGTACATACAATATATTGAAGAATCAATGGCCCCAAACGAAGATGTCATGCTTGAAAAGTTTAGAATTTTAAGAGGAAAAAGGCTGCAAATTCTCTTTCTCGAGGACTATTCCTATCTTCCGGTATATAGACGTCTTGAGAAAATTAAAGGCGTCATACAAAGTCACATCCGAACAAAGAAAAAGCATATTCTTAAAAAAATAGAAGACGTATACGAAAATGCACTTGAGAAGGCCTTATATGGGATTCGCAATGATCAAAAGCGACGCAAAAAAGTTACGTTTATTATGGATACAAAGGCCGAACGCCTTGCATCCATTCAAAAGGAAGCCCGTTCAACGGTCCGTAACTATATGAAAACCTTTAAAAAAGAGAAAGCGACGGACTTATACAAGGAGCTTTTATCTTCAGCAGAGTTATTTCAAGAAATCGCACCCGAACTTTCAATGGATAAAATACGTCTTCTTATTCAGCATAGCCAGCAATTATTTGCTAAGCGGTCCTACGAGTTCGAAGACCTTGCCCCGATCTATTATTTGCACGGGCGTTTATATGGACTAGAAGATCAGGATAAAGTAAGAAGTGTATTTATCGACGAAGCACAGGACTACAGCTACTTTCAGCTGGTGGCCTTACGAAAAATATTAGAAACCAGCCTTTTTACAATCGTAGGCGATCTCGCTCAAGGCATACATTCCTACCGAGGCATGCGCGACTGGAATGTAGTAAAAAATGAGATTTTTGAAGATGCGCATTATTTCACCCTTCAAAAAAGCTACCGTACGACCATCGATATTATGAATGTTGCAAACGATGTACTGGGGTTAATGAACGAGAAGCTTCCTCTTGTCGAACCCGTCGTAAGGCGAGGAGAACTCCCTTCCTACTATCAATATGACCCCGCCAGTAAAAACGATCTTGGTAAACAAATGGAACAAGATATTCAAACTATACAAAAAAGAGGATTTAATACAATTGCGATAATCGGCCGAACACAACAAGAGTGTGACGCAATCAACAAAGTCATGAAAAATCGAGATGTACGCGTACAGCTTGTAAAGGAGCAGGAGGACTTTCAAAAGGATCACGTCACAATCCTTCCCTCCTACTTGGCAAAAGGTCTCGAATTTGATGCTGTATTAATCCCTGCTATTCATGAACCTTATACAGAAAAAGAACTGGATGTTAAGCTGCTCTATGTTGCCATGACAAGGGCGATGCACGAGCTTTATTTATACAGCGAGCGCCCGGAGGATTTGCTGCTTCAGCATGTACCGGCAGAGAAGCTACAATCCAGTTGATGCACAGGCCTATATATTTTAGAAAATGGGCTTGATGGATCATTTACAGGCCATCGTTTGAAATTCACAGCCCACGCTCATCGATCTGCAGGCTATCAGCAGCAAATTGAGAAGCAATTATCATCAAAAAAAAGGATTGCCCCCGCAAGTTTGGGGGCAATCCTTTTTTTCAAGTTATAGTTTTACTCGCTGCAATCGAAGTGCGTTCAATACGACTGACACCGAACTAAATGCCATCGCAGCTCCTGCTAACCATGGTGCTAAAAGACCAGCTGCGGCAAGAGGAATCCCCATCGTGTTATAGCCAAATGCCCAAAACAAATTCTGTTTAATGTTTCTCATTGTTTTTCTGCTCATCATAATCGCATCAGCAATACTCATTAAATCTCCACGAATTAATGTAATATCCGCCGCTTCCATAGCAACATCCGTACCTGTACCAATTGCCATTCCGCTGTCTGCAACGGCAAGTGCCGGTGCATCATTGATTCCATCTCCAACCATTGCAACCTTTTTCCCTTGCGCTTGGAGCTTTTTAATCTCATCGGCCTTACCTTCAGGTAAAACCTCCGCAATGACATGTGAAATGCCAGCTTCTTTTGCAATGGCCATTGCTGTTCTTTCGTTGTCTCCTGTCATCATGACCACGTCAAGTCCCATTGAGTAAAGTCTTGCAATGGCCTCTTTAGAAGTGTCCTTGATTGTATCGGCAACAGCAACGAGTCCTGCAAGTTCACCATCGACTGCTACGAGCATTGATGTTTTGCCGTTCTGTTCAAGCTCAACCATTGTTTCATCCACAGCTGAACTATCGATTCCTGCTTGCGATAAAAGCTTTCGTGTCCCAATAAGAAGTTCTTTCTCACCGACTGTTGCACGAACACCAAACCCCGTGATCGATTCAAATTGCGACGGAGAAGAATAAGTGATGCCTTTTTCCTTAATTCCTTTTACGATTGCTTCTGCTAGCGGGTGCTCCGAGCCTTTTTCAGCAGATCCAACTAGATACAAGAAATGTTCCTCCTGCCAATCTCCAAAACGGATGACATCCGTTAAAACAGGCTCACCTTTTGTTACTGTTCCCGTTTTATCAAGAACAACTGTATCAACAGATTGAGTCATCTCAAGGTGCTCTCCACCTTTAAACAAGATCCCTTTTTCCGCTGAACGGCCTGAACCCGCCATGATCGATGTAGGGGTAGCTAAGCCAAGTGCACAAGGACATGCAATAACTAATACAGCAATGGTAGCTTCAAGCGCCGGTCCAATTTGACCAGGTGAAACGAATGCCACCCAAATAATAAATGTGAGAAGGGCAACACCTACTACGATCGGTACAAAAATACTCGATATTTTATCCGCTTGTCGTTGAATTGGCGCTTTTGAACCTTGAGCCTGCTCCACCACTTTAATAATTTGTGAAAGTGCTGTTTGTTTTCCTACCTTAGTGGCTGTCATCTTTAGAAACCCTTGTTTATTAATGGTGGAACCAATGACAGAGTCCCCTGCGACTTTATCAACAGGTACACTTTCTCCAGTAATCATTGATTCATCGATAGCGGAGCTGCCCTCTAAAACAGCTCCATCAACCGGAATTTTTTCACCCGGTTTAACAACCAGCACATCCCCCACTACTACTTGATCAAGCGGTAGGTCAATCTCTTGCTCATCACGAATAACTGTTGCTGTTTTTGCTTGAAGACTCATCAGCTTCCTTATCGCCTCAGATGATCTTCCTTTCGCTCTAGCTTCAAATAATTTTCCAAGTACAATCAATGTAATGATAACTGCACTGGTTTCAAAATAATAACCCATTTGGTGACCCGGCATACTAATGGACTGATAACCTAGGTAAATACTGTAGAAATAGGCGGCGGACGTTCCGAGTGCCACCAGCACATCCATATTCGCACTTCCGTTTCGAAGAGATTTATATGCGCCGACATAAAACGCTTTACCTACTATAAACTGGACCGGTGTAGCGAGTGCCATCTGAAACCATGGATTCATTAATAGATCCGGTACATATAACCATGATGTAAAGCTAAAGTGACCAATCATTGTCCACAACAGCGGCAATGTAAAGATAAGTGAGAAAATAAATCGCTTCTGCTGCTTTTTAATTTCCACTAAACGATAATCAACTTTTTGCTTTTCATCTTCTCTTGGATGTGCTTCATAGCCAAGCTTTTTAACTTGACTGATAATATCGTGAGTGGACATCTCACTTGGATCGTATTCAACAGTTGCACGCTCTAATGCTAAATTGACGGTTGCTGTCGACACACCCTCCATACGGTTTAATCCTTTCTCGATTCGAGTCGAACAGGCCGCACAGGTCATTCCAGTAATATCAAGCTCTGCTTTTTCTGTGACGACGTCATAACCAAGATCCCTTACCTTTTGCTGAAGTGCCTGTGTATTCGTAACAGAAGGGTTGTATGATACACTTGCCCGCTCAAGCGCGAGGTTCACATTTGCTTTTTCAACACCTTCCACTCTAGATAATCCCTTTTCAATTCGAGTCGAACAGGCCGCGCAGGTCATCCCGGTAATCTGTATTTCTTTTGTTGTACATTGGCTCATCTCTTTTATCACTTCCTTATACCTTATAGGGGTATATTTTCATCCGATTAAAAGTGTGCTTTTTTCATTCAGCACACTTTTAATTTCGTTATTATGCAATATCGTACCCTTGCTCTTCAATCGTATTACGGATTTTATCTAGTGACACATAATCTTTTTCGAACTCTACATCAACGGTCCCCTGATCTAGATGGACGTCCACCTTGCTTACACCAGCAACGTTTCCTACATTGCCTTCGATTGCTTTTACACAATGCTGACATGACATACCTTCTACTTTTAACGTTATGTGTTCTACCATTTTGATCATTCCTCCTATTTTTTCATTAAGCGTTTCATTGTTGTAAGAAGTTCATCAACAACCTCGAGATCTCCTTCTTTAATGCGATCAACAATACAGCTTTTCATATGACCTTCTAATAATAATTTAGATACGCTGTTCAGCGCTGATTGAGTGGCTGCGATTTGCGTAATAACATCATCACAATACGTATCCTTATCAATCATTCCTTTAATTCCCCGAATTTGACCTTCGATGCGATTTAGCCTCGTCGTTAAATTCTTCTTCATTTCATCTGAATGATGGCTCTTACGCTCATCTTTATTTGAGCAACACTGCGTGTCTTCTTCAAGCATGTCTTTCTTAAAATTAAGAACCTCCATGCCATTCACTCCTGCCTTTAAATACTTTGCATTCTTACCTGCTTGTTGCAAGTATAATATACCCCACCAAGGTATGTAAAGTGATTTGTTTAATTCTTTTAAAAACGTTATTTTTGTAGAATTTATTATTATTACATTACCCTTTATATGTGAATGTATAACAGAATTTATTTCCCTTTAGTTCGTTGAAGGGGTCAGACCCCTTCAACGAACTAAAGGATTATAAAAACCCGCACCGTTTATTGTGGGGTTCTTTAGATATTTTATTTAATAATGGACTTTTTTTCTTTCCATTACTAAGTTGCCTCCAGATATCACTCAATCAAAGTCCCTACTGCAGCTTAAGATATGCACTCATTCCCTGGCAATCAGCCAAACTAAAGGCTCCATCCCAGCAGACAGCATCCACATCATAAGACAGCTTATCCATACGAAAAATTTCAATAGAAAAGAAACCATGCTTTTCCCCTTTTTCTTTTTAAATTAGAAATTGACAAATGCAAATATAGTAATTAATGGCAATAAAAATAAATCACGCCCAACTCGTCGATTCTGCAAATCTTTCCTATCAGAATGATCCATAACTTTTACATCCAAAATAAAGTTTACGTCGAGGAAAAGAAGGTTAATAAAATGACACAAGCAGATCTCCTTCGATAACGTCCATCTTCCTTAAGGATTGATTGCGATCGAACATCAAAAACCGAAAAGAAGCAATATGGCATATGAAAAAATCCTTGTCGATTACACCAAAAAAGATATTGAAACCCCCTACCAGTATCATGAGTATTCATAAAGAATAGTTCAAGGAAGCTTGAGCAAAACGATAAAACTAAATACAAAAAATATATATTTGATAGACCGATTGAACCTTTCTTAAACGATTTATTTCTTTAATGGGTATTAAGATCATTCCTTCCCATTCCATTTTTCTTACATTCTATCATTCACCATTTTTCTTTATCGTTCAATAGGAAGGAGTCTTTAATCTCTTAAAATCCCCAAAAACCGATCAATAGTTCACGTATTTTCAATAAATATCAGATATACTATGAATAATAGTTCATTATTCACATTCAACTATTCTAAATGATTGGCAGGGATAACGATGGATTGGTTCACTTTAGTTACTGGTATTATCTTCTTGCTAAACTTTATATTTGCTGGAATCCTTCTATTTCTTGAAAGGAAGGATGCTAGCGCTACCTGGGCGTGGCTTATGGTATTATTTTTTATCCCAATCGCAGGTTTTGCACTCTATTTACTTTTAGGAAGAAGGCTAAGCAAGAAAAAATTATTCGACTGGGAGGATCGACACAAGGTCGGAATTGATAATCTTATCCAATATCAAATGGATGCCATCCAGCAAAAGACATTTGAATTTAGTTCAAAAGAAACGGAAGATATGCAGGATCTTATTTATATGCAGCTTATCAACAATCATGCGGTGCTTACGCAAGATAATGATGTGAAGATTTTCATTGATGGACACAAGAAATTTGATGCGCTTTTTAAGGATATAGAAGAAGCCAAGAACCATGTTCATCTTCAAACGTATATTCTCAGACGTGATAATCTCGGGAAACGCCTCATGACGTTACTGCTAAAGAAAGCCAAGCAAGGTGTCAAGGTACGCGTCCTATATGACGATATGGGTTCTCGCGGAATGACGAAGCGCTACTTCAAAGAGCTACGGGCCGCCGGAGGTGAAGTAGAGGCATTTTTCCCATCAAATGTACCGATTATTAATCCTCGGCTTAATTTCAGAAATCACCGTAAGCTTGTCATTATAGATGGCCGGGTTGGTTATATCGGCGGCTTCAACGTAGGAGATGAATATCTAGGACTGGATAAACGCTTCGGTTATTGGAGAGATACGCATCTGCGCGTGGAAGGCAGCTCCGTCCATCCTATTCAAACCCGTTTTATATTAGACTGGAATCAAGCATCCTATCGCCACGACATTGAATACGCAGAACACTTATTTCCCGCTATTCCTCGAAAAGGCGAGGTTGCCATGCAGATTGTGTCAAGCGGGCCGGACTCTGAATGGGAGCAAATTAAAAATGGTTATATTAAACTTATTACCAATGCGAAAGAATATATTTATATTCAAACACCTTATTTCATTCCAGATGCAAGCTTGTTAGATTCCTTGCGAATTGCTGCATTATCAGGAGTAGATGTTCGGATTATGATTCCAAATAAACCAGACCATATGTTTGTTTATTGGGCAACCTATTCCTATGTGGGTGAATTAATGAAAGCCGGGGCTCGAATCTATATTTATGATAATGGATTTATTCATGCGAAAACGCTGGTTGCAGATGACGAAGCAGCTTCTGTAGGAACAGCTAACATTGATTTACGGAGCTTTCGTCTAAACTTTGAAGTCAACGCTTTTATTTATGATAAGGGTACGGCTTCAAAGCTCGGTCAAATTTTTAGAGACGATATGAAGCTATCTACGGAGCTTACGGATGAGTTATACCAATCGCGCTCCCTTTATATCCGCTTTAAGGAGTCTATTTCAAGATTGCTGTCTCCAATTTTATAATAAGACTCTGTTTATTTAATGCCTGTTAATTTCCGCTCTAGGCGTTCGCTTTCCGCGGGCGGTCTGACGCTCCCATCAACATCGTGCAAAAGCCGGCCATTACCTTTAAAATAGCCTATAATTATAAAAACACATTAAAAAGAGCTGTTCCTTAACCACCAGAGCAGCTCCTTCCTTATGATAAAAATTCATTACCCTTTATAAAGTACAATAAAATCAAATGCAAGGTTAAGAAAAAATGCAGTATGGATCGCAACAATAACAAGACCATTCTTAGTAATCTTATTCATCCCTTCCACTCCTTCACCTATTTCACTTTATTATACTATATATTCTGAATTTTAAAACTCTTTAACTATTTATTTATTTTTACATAATATTGTTCCAGAAGTTCTTTTTCTTTTTCATTTGACAGTCCCGCTCTCCACTTGTGATCCTCTCGAGCTGCCTGCCACATATAAGTATCGCTAACCGTTTCTTCTATTGGACGAAAAGTGAGTCCTTGCGTCATGGCTTTTGAAGCATCTGCTAAAACAAATCCTGTCGGATATTTTTTATTTTTGGGGATCCAAAAAGGCATATCTACAAAAGCCCCAATCTCCTTTTCTACCAAAAAGTCATCAGCAACCCATTCAATTTGAGCATCCGCATTTGTCACTCTCTGAACTGTGTTGAGAAGATTTTCCATCGAAGCTGATAATCCAGCCGCATTAAACGTTCCTGTCGCCTGTTGTTCAACCATACGAATCACCCATTCAGTCAAATCCCTTGCGTCAATCCATTGAATTTCCCGATCCGGCTCTCCCGGAGCGAGTACGGTTCCTCCTTCTCCTATCCGGTATACCCAATAAGTAAAACGATCCGTATGATCGTAAGGACCGACAATCAGGCCAGGACGAATCACAAGAGACTGTTCCCTAAACCGGCTTCTTACGATTTCTTCACACTGTGATTTTAACGGCCCATAGGTTTCTCCATTGATTTCTTCGGTTTCCTCTGTCAGCTCAGCTAGCGATGTATTCTCTTCATTTACTGGCCCGTTGGAAAAATCCTCATAAACGGATACAGTCGAGATAAACGTGTAGTGATTAACACGCTTTTGCAGCAGCTCAGTTGTGGCTTTCACCTGGCTCGGCACATATCCAGATATATCGATTATCGCATCCCACACGCCTTTCTTGAGCGTCTTTAGATCGTCATTTCTATCCCCGATAAGTTTCTTAACATTAGGAAACAGCTGCTGGTTTGTTTTTCCCCGATTAAAAAGCGTCACCTCATGACCTGCCTTTAACGCTGCTTCTGTCATATGTCTTCCTAGAAATTGTGTCCCGCCCAAAATGAGGATTTTCATCTTTATCTCTCCTTTTTATTGTGATCGATTATATTTCTTATTAAAATATTGATCTAATCCCCTGCTTAATAGATGAAGAGACAGCATTGTGATCGCGATCGTTGCAACTGTTGAAAAAACAATCCACTCCACCGAAAAAATATCCTGACTGATATTCGCTAGAAGCGATGGCCAGCAATAAAATTATTTACGGTTTCAATGCCTGGCCCACGCTTAAACGTTATAATAATATGACTCAAAAAGATCCCTATGTTCGCAAATTGAGCTAAAAGAAATAATTCCCTGACAAAGATTCTCTAAAATGTTATTCTTCTTAATATTTTACACTATTTACACATTCCATAAAAAGAAAAAGAGATGATGCACTGCCATCATCTCTTTTTCTTTTTATATTAAATTCCTAAATACTCTTCTAATGTCAATCCACTTGCATGAACCTTTGTGGCAAGCTCTACCCCTAAGTATCTAAAATGCCAGGATTCATATTGATACCCTGTGATTTCCTCTTTACCTGGTGGATATCTGAGAATAAATCCGTAATGATGGGCATCTTCTGCCAACCATTTAGCTGCTTCTGTATCTTTAAAGCTGTCCTCAGCCCAATATTGCTCCTGACCTTCCTCCCCGATATCAAAGCCTAATCCGGTTTGGTGTTCTGAATAACCTGGTTTAGAACTAAAGCGATCCGCTTCCTCCTGACCATGCTTCTCAACATAACGATGATACAGCTCATCTTGATATTCATACGAGCGGAATGTGCTAAAAGCAACAAGTTCAATTCCAATCTCTCTTGCAGCGAACTGCATACGCTCAAACGCCTCATTTGCTTCAGGATCTACACCTGGCGCATAGTCTATTGGAAGCGGGTATTGTTTATTGGCAATTAATACACCTTGAACATAGGTGGGTTCTGTAACTGTCTCTGGTGTTAATAGCTCCTCTGGCTCTAGTGAAGATGAATGGGTGCTGTTTCCTTCTTCTGCCGTTACACTGCCATCCGCAGAAGCGGCTTCTTCTTCGACCTCCTGATCCGCTTCTTCTTCCCTGTTCTCTATCCCGACAGTGTCCTGATCGTTCCCTGACCCACTAAACTGATTTTGAACCAATGATGTAACGCCATGTACTGCCTGATTGAAGGACCAATTATAAAAACCTAATGCACCAACTGCTCCCCCTGCAACGATGATCAATACAATAGATAAGGTAATCCACAGGCCTTTTCTGCTTTTCTTTTTATTTAAAAATAATCGCTGATTTTCCATTCTGAATAAGCTCCTTCTTCCATTCACTAACCAAATAACTTTTTATACTTAGACTCCATTCTATCAAAAAAAGTTACAGCATCACTACTAGGAGTTTAATAAATAAAACGAAAGCCTCTGCTAGTTCTGCATTACGCAGAACTAGCAGAGGCTTTCTTTATAATTATCTTTACCTTACAGCAGCTGCATACTTCCTTACTACGGCTACAACGAGCACATCATCTTCTGGTAAGTCTGCCGCATCCGCAAATGCTTTTTTCACACCATGTTCTTCAATCGCGGCTTGTAGTGCTATTGCTTCCTGATCCTCTTCATTTTTAAAATGAAGAGCGGCCGCTATTGTATCAATAAGTGCATTGGGTTCTCTCCCCTGTTCCATCAATGCACGAGCTGGATAGACCAATCTTTCTTTGGCACTTAGCTTTCTAAGCGGTGATCTTCCTACCCTTGAAAGTTCATCAGAAAGATACGGATTTTCAAAACGACTAATAATTTTATTTACATATGCTTTATGCTGCTCCGGATCCAATTCATATTTCCCTACAAGAAATTCACTTGTCTCGGATAATACTTGCTCTACTTTTTCCTTTATTGCTGCGTTTTCCATCGCTCTATCAACTGTCACGTAGCCTTCCTGCAATCCAATATAAGCAATCGCGGCGTGTCCGGTATTAACCGTTAAAAGCTTTCTCTCGATAAAGGGTGAAAGATCCTCAACGAATTGAACACCCTCCATATTAGGAATGCTTCCTTTCCAAGAAGGCTCCTCAACGACCCATTCAAAGAATGGCTCTACTTGAACGGTTAGCAAGTCATCATGATGCTGAATCGGCACGATTCGATCGACTGCAGAGTTTGGGAAACCAACTTTACTGAGAACGCGTTCTTTAATCGTATCATTTAAATGCCCTTCAATTTCACCGCGTAAAAAATCTGTTGCCTGGATCATATTTTCACAAGCAACTACATTCAGCTCTTTAAGCATTGATTGTTCTTCAGCATAAGCTAAACCAGCGGCAATATCCTTTGCAATATGCGTCAGAATATTAGGACCCACTGAGGCTGTAATTAAAGAAGCCTTAGCAATTGTTTCATTTAAACGTTCGTGTTCACTGCTGCTGTGAATACCGGATACATTTTCTACAACAAAGGAAGCCTGCTCTGCTGAAGCGATCTGCACAGTATAAGAACCTTTTTCATTCAATTCATCAATAACAGCTTTATTAACATCGACAAAGGTTACCTGATAGCCTGCTTTTGAAAGAATCGCACCGATAAACCCCCTGCCGATATTGCCTGCTCCAAAATGGACGGCCTGCTTCATTATTCAGCCTCCTCAAAAAGACGAATAATTTCTTCTGCACTGTTGGCTGCAACAAGCTTTTCTACATTTTCGATTTCTGAACAAACGATCGCAATTTTAGATAGCAGCTCCAGATGTTCACCATCTTTTCCTGCAATCCCAATAACAAGCTTAACTGTTTCTCCATTGAATTCAACGCCTTCTGGAACCTGCAGCAAGGATAAACCGGAAGAAAGCACCTCTATCTTGGCTTCATCTGTACCATGTGGAATGGCGACAAAGTTCCCCATAAATGTTGAAGTCAATTCCTCTCGTTCCTTCATTTTGTCAATATAAGTTGGCGTTACATATCCTTGCTCGACTAAAATTTTTCCAGCTTGCTCAATGGCTTCTGTTTTCGAATTTAGCTTTGCATTTAGGATGATATTTTCTGGTTTGAATAGTGTACTCATTGTGGTCCCTCCAAAAATGAATTTAGTTTTTTCCGTATAAATTGATAGTATTTTTGTTCCAGCAAACGATGAATTTCGTCTTTCTCTCCATTTGTATAGATGGCAAGCTGTTTGTCATCTTCAATAATTGATGCACTAATGATGCTCATCAATTCAAAACCATCACCATGCATTTCATCCGGTGCGAGAAGCAATAGCATTCGCTTCATCTGAATATGCTGCTGGTCCATTGATTTGACCTCAACCGGAGAAGCCAGTTGAATGATCATAAAGAGCGGCTCTGTTATGTCTGCTGATCGGCAATGGTATAATGCGAGCCCAGTACCTGGGATTCCGAGTCCTCCAAGCTCCTCACGTTCCTTTAAATGATTAGCCACAACCCCAGGTGATGTAATGACACCTTTTTCTATGCTGAATTGATCTGCTAATTGCAGGAGCTCCTGCTCTGTTAAATCGTTTTCCAGCTTGATAATCGTGAACTTGTTTAGCAGTTGAAGCATAATTGTGATCACTCGTTGAAACTCTTCTAATGAAGAGGCGATCGATTCCCCGGGTAGCTCCTGCTCTTTTGTGACATATCCCTTTTTCTTTGTAATTAAAGGCATTTGAAGCTGAATATATCGCTTGACCTTTTCTACTTCATTGCTTGGCAACAGCGGACTTACAAGAAGATACTCCTGTTCAATATCAACTAATCCAACAGTAGACATGATTAGGTCATATCGCTGAGCTGAAAGTGATTTCGCTTCATGGAGCGATGCAAGTGTAATCTTTGTTATTTCCGGAAATTCTTTTTTTAAACGACTTGCCAGCATTTTTGATGTACCAATGCCGCTCGAGCATACAACTAAAGCCGAAATAACTACTTTTTCTTTTCGAATCTCCAGTGATGAAGCAAAATGAAGCACCAAAAATGCAAGCTCCCCGTCTGAAAAATTCAAGTTAGGAAATAAAGAATGTAATGTCTCCTTAACTGTGTTGAATAAGATTGGATAATCTTCTTTAATGGACTCTTTAAGCGGATTGAAGGCATGGGTTCCTTCTTCCGCTCGGTGAATAGCTGGCTCCAGGTGTGCAATCAGTCCTTCAAATAAGGAGTGATCCTCTGAAAAATCAACGTCTACCCGCTGTCCTACCTGTTGAATAAGCTGTTGAACAAGGAATGACCATTCTGTCATTTCTTCACTCACGACAGATAGCTGCTCTCTTCTTTTAGCTCCTCTTAGATGGATCGTAATATAACCTACCTCTTCTTTTGGTATGCTTAGTTCAAATTCCTCTGATAAAGAACGTGCAAGAGATTCTGCTACTGCGTATTCCACCGTTTGGCTCAATTCTTCACTTACCGAAGGATCCAGTTCGATCCGTTCTCCCGCTTTTATGCGCTGGATCGCCAGCGAAATATGTATCACAAGTGCCAAATACGCACTATCTGCAATTGTGTAGGGCAGATCCTTTACTTCATCCATAATAAGCCGCTCAACTTGAATTAACAGCTCACGGTCAACGACTCCAGCCACCTTGTCATCCATCATACCCGGATAAATAAAATGCTCATCTACCATTGAATAGAGAGAGGATGTATCCATCTGCTCAATCATTAAATTTGCCAGTGCTTTTCTTCTTTCTCTTTCTGACCCGACTAACTCGATTCCATACCCTCTTTTACGCAAAATGGAAAGTCCATAGGGCTTGATTTGCTCTGACAGCTTATCCAAATCCTGCATAAGCGTTGCCGTAGCAACATTTAATACACGTACAAGCAAAGCAGTTTTCACAGGTGAATCATGACGTATTAAATAATGAAGAAGCACGACCAGGCGTTCTTCCTGCTGTAAGTCATGCTCCTTCACCCCTTGCAATGCGTCATCAAGACGTTGCAAATTACTGGATGTACCTCTAATTCGAATACCTGTTCCTGATTGTTTCTCCAGCTGCACATCATATTCAGCTAAAGCACTCTCCACCTTTTTTAACTCACGATGGATCGTTCTCGAACTGACATCCAACGCATCAGCAAGTTCTCGAATAGTTGTGAACTGGTGCTGGGTCCGTAACAGCCACTCGATTATTTTTCGTTCACGAGCAGAAATATAGTCCATTGGCTCCAGCACCTCCGTCCACTTTTATTTTTTCAAGTCCTGAATGATTTCATCATATTTTGGGCTGCTTAAAAAGTTTTCGACAGATACGTGAATCGCATCAGGCTTCTTCGCTTTTGCACGTTCTGTTAAATCTTTATGTGTTATAACTAAGTCAGCATCATCTGGAATTTGATTGATCGCTGTATTCGATACATCAAAAGATAGACCTTCTTTTTTCATTTTATTTTTGAGCAAAGAAGCTCCCATTGCACTTGACCCCATACCGGCATCACAAGCAAAGATGATTTTCCGAACGTTTTCTTTCGTAATTTCTTGGCTCTTTTCAGTTATTGCCGTTCCCGAAGACGCTGCTGAAAGGTGAGCAGATGCTTGACTTTTCTTCCCTTTCATCGCTTCCATCTTAGCCGTTGCTTCACCTAGATCTTCTTCATCAGATGCTTTTGACAAACGAAGGAATAAAGATGCGATGACAAACGACACAATGGTTGCGACTAATACACCTAAAATAACTCCTGCAAAGTTACCTTGAGGTGTTAACGCCAACAAAGCAATGATGCTTCCAGGAGATGGTACCGAACGCAAACCTGCATCGAATAGTGAGAATGTAAAAATACCACTCGCGCCACCAGCAATAACTGCAAGTAACAGTACTGGTTTCATTAAAATGTAAGGGAAGTAAATTTCGTGAATCCCCCCAAAGAAGTGAATAATTGTAGCACCAGGAGCAGATTGTCTAGCCATGCCCTTGCCAAATATCATATAAGCTAATAGGATCCCAAGTCCAGGACCAGGGTTTGTTTCCAGTAAGAAAAGAATGGATTTACCCGCATCAGCTGCCTGTTCAGCCCCGAGCGGTGTAAGAATCCCTTGATTAATTGCGTTATTCAAGAATAAAACTTTCCCCGGTTCAATGAAAAGGCTTAATAATGGTAAAAGTCCCGCATTTACTAAAGCTTCTACACCTGAAGATAATAATCCAGTTAATCCAAGTACGACCGGACCTACTCCAAGCAAGCCTACAATAGCTAAAGCTGCAGCTGAAATTCCAGCTGTGAAATTATTAATGAGCATTTCAAACCCTTGTGGGATATGTCCATCTAAAGCTTCATCAATCTTCTTGATAACGTAACCGCCAAGCGGCCCCATTACCATTGCGCCAAGGAACATCGGAATGTCTGCCCCTACAATTACCCCCATCGTCGCAACTGCCCCAACGACTCCGCCTCGAATTCCAAAAACCATTCGTCCACCAGTAAAACCGATTAGCAGAGGCAATAGATAGGTGATCATTGGCCCCACAAGCTCGGCTAATCTTTCATTTGGCCACCAGCCCGTCGGAATAAATAAAGCTGTAATTAATCCCCATGCAATGAATGCACCGATATTCGGCATGATCATGCCGCTTAAAAACGATCCGAAACGCTGTACTCTCGCTCGAATCCCTGATTTTTCAGTAGTGGTTGCCTCTTGCATTTTGTTTCCTCCTCATCGCTTTATAATGTAAAGCAACTTTCTTATCCACATCATAAAGCGCTTCCAAGTCTTTCTCAACATAATCTAACTTCGTCTTTGTCAATGCTATTGTTGCCATTTCAGTTATTGCATCGCAATCCTTATCTTTTCTAACAACAATAAGCCTTTTCACATGTTTATCATGAACCGAAAATGAGAATATATACAATAGTTTGCATCGCTTGCATTTACTTATTGGTCACAATATACTGAATAGGAAGCATTTAGATTTGCTTGCTATCCACAATCGAAAGAGGAGATGAGAGAATGGCAATTTTAACATCAGCAGCAACCGCAAAAGGTGGACGTAATGGACATGTAAGATCATCCGATGATGTGATTCAATTAGATCTCGCTATGCCAGGTAGTGGACAAAGTACGGAAGGGAAATCAAACCCTGAGCAACTATTTGCTGCTGGTTATGCATCATGCTTTGATGGTGCACTTAACCTCATGGCCAAAAATGCAAAAAAAGATATTTCTTCTGAAACAACAGCTCATGTAAGCCTGGAGAAAGATCCTGAAGATAACGGATTTAAAATCTCTGCAAAACTTGAAGTCAAAATAAGCGGGGTCAGCCAAGAAGAAGCTGAAGAGCTTGTAGGAAAAGCGCATGACTTCTGCCCTTATTCAAAAGCCACTCGCGGAAACATTGAAGTCGCATTAAGTGTAACTGCAGAATAAATACAGTTGGAATATAACATTAGAAGCTGCTCCTAAACAGGTGCAGCTTTTTTATATGATTAAGGACGGTTTCATTAGGAGCAAGCTTTTCACTGATATTTCACATCTACCAGTGATCTATCACAAACTGCAGCAGTTTAATACGAAGCTTTAAATCCTATTTATACGTTTTTTAGTGTGGTTTCCTTATTTCTGGTATACTAGGGAACGGTTACAAGACGAACGCAGTTATGGAGTGATACATCGTGAAGCACCAAACTTGGTTATCAACCAATTTTTTTACCTTCTTTTTCACCTGGGGGATTTTTATCCCCTATTGGACGGCATGGCTTGTCTCAGAAAAAGAGCTTACCGTTGCAGCAGCTAGCTCAATCATTGCAGCAGGTATGATTGCACGCTCCTTTTCTACTCTATTCTTTTTTCCGGCCTTAAGTAAACGGTTTAGCTTAGCTCAGTTAATGAAGATCTTACCGGTCGTTTCAACAGGACTACTATTATTATTTATACCAATTGATTCTTTTATAGGACTATTAATCGTCATGATTCTCTTTAGTTTGTTTTATCCAAATATGCTGCCGCTAATGGAAAGCAACGCTTCGCTATTAATGAGAACGCACCAAATACACTATGGGCGAAGCCGTTCATGGGGATCCATCGGTTATACAACAGGCTTAATTCTAATTGGGATCACAACTGCAATTTGGTCTGAGTCCTCTATTTTGACAATGATGCTGATTGGGAGTGGACTGATTATTTTAGCCTCATTTAGACGATCCCCCGATGTGCTGCACGAGCGTGTAAGTAACCAAAACGGCACGTATCGAGCCGTTTTAGCAACGCCGGGTTTTGCTATTGTCATGAGTATATGTATTATTATTCAAGGTGCACACGCCTCTTACTATAATTATGGTTTCTTATACTTGCAGGAGCTTGGGGTTTCCAGTTTTTATATTGGCTTTATTTTAAATATAGCTGTATTATCTGAAATTCTCTTCTTCGCCTTAGCAGACCGTTTACTAAAAAACACGCCTATTTCTTCTATGTTTGTTATCGCCGGGATTGGCTCGGTCATTCGATGGGTTTTAATTGGACTTTTTCCATCCCTTTGGATCTTTATGATCACGCAAGCTTTTCACTCGATCACATTTGGCCTTGCACACTATGCCTTTATTCGTTATTTATATCGAGTTGTCGACAAAGAGCTGATTCCAACCGCTCAAGGCGTCTATGCTTCACTTGGTATGGGATTAAGTGCTGCTTTGCTCACTTTTGTTGGGGGATACTTATACGACATTTCTTCTGGTATGGCCTTCCTAGGAATGGGGATCTCGGTATTTCCAGCTATATTATTAGCCTTTTGGTTGAAGATGCGCAAAACGTTATAATCAAAAGCCGATCTTACTAATCCAAGATCTGTTTTTTCATTTACACGCTTGGATTTACAAAAAACTCTATAGTTTGAACTTTCATAATGCGGGAATTACATGATTATATTGTGCTTTTTATTAAACCTCAGTTAGCCTGCAGCTAGAGATCCGAATATGCCCAATAACCATTAGGAGGGTGAACGGATGAGAAGAAGGATAGTCAGGACTTCGATGTTAAATAAGCTGATTAATAAACTTGATCAGACATTGTCCCTTCGATGCAAAAAAGATCAAGAAGACTTTATTCGATCTTTGGATTACGTTGAACAGCAATTGCAGCTGGCAAAGAAAAGAATAGATAATTTAAAGAACAGAGAAAACAATATGTAGCAGAACGTTAGGGCTTATAGAAACCATTGACGCTGCAAGCACAGGGGGATGGAAATGCGAGTCAAAATGACTGCATAGATCGTCAATATGCGCTTGGCATCACTCTTCAGCACAATAGAACAGCTTGTTGTCCATCTATCTTCAATGATAGATGGACAACAAGAAGCTTCTTATAAAGCGTGAATGGCTTCTTTCACAGCCATATTCAGGTCATTTTGAGACCAGCTTGGAATTTTGCCAAAATCGATTGCAAGAGCATGCGAAGCTGGGATATGTATAAACCCTGCAGGAATTTCTCTTTTTTCCTGCTGCAGCCTATAAAGCATTTGGTACATTACATGATTGCATAAATAGGTGCCTGCAGTATTCGAAATCTTAGCAGGAAAACCTGCTTCCTTCATTCGTTCCACCATGTCTTGAATGGGCAGCGTAGTAAAAAGTCCGTCTGGTCCGGTCTCAATAATTTTTTCTCCAGAAGGTGAGTAGCCGTTATTATCAACCTCTCCTTCATTGCAGTTTATCGCGATTCTCTCGGGTGAAATATTTGCGCGTCCACCAGCCAAGCCTAGAGAAATAACAGCATCCGGCTGAACTTCTTCATAATAATTAAGAATTTCCTTACCAGAAGCAGCAAAATCCACACTCATAATACGGCCAACGATGGTATAACCATTTATCTCTTGTCCATCAAGCGCCTTTACAATCTCCATTGTAGGGTTTATTGCAAACTTCAAAAATGGCTCAAATCCTGTTAGTAACAGTTTTTTCATATTATTCACACTCCTTATGTAAAACTATATCATAGCAGAACAGCCTTTTATAATAAAAAGAGATCTTCCAGACAGCGTACTCCATCTGCTCATGATGATCTCTCTTCAAATAAAAGGCTTTGTTAAACGTGTCTGTTGATTTCCGCTTCAGCACACAGGAGTCTCGCGTCTTACTTTACAATCAACGCCGTGTAAAAATCAACAATGGACTTTAACGTAGCTAAATAAAAAAGAGACTCCCCATAAAATCATAATTATGAGTGAGCCTCTATAGGTTTTATTCTGTTACGATTCACTATCTTCGTCTTCCATGTCCGCTTCATCTTCTGCATCAGTATTGTCGTCTGTCGTATCATCTGTTGTGTCATTATTCTCCATCCCATCATCATTTTGATCTATCGGAGCTTCTTCATTCATATCAATATCCGCGTCATCCACCGGTTCCTCCATATCATCTCCACAAGCTGCTAATACACCAAAGCTTAAAATACCTGCGGCACCAACTTGCATCCATTTTTTCATGTCCATAATAACATTTTCCTTTCTAATTTGAGAATTTTTTATTGCTTCTACGATAAAATATTTATTCTCCTATTTACTATTTCCCCCGTCAAATTAACACTAAACAGGTCTAACATTGCATTATGGTTAAGATTAATTAAGGAATAATGACACTTATAACAAAGTTTTCTAAATTTAATTTCTTCTTATTGTTGTTTTTCTTTTAAGTCCAAAAATAAACAGCCTTTTATAAAAGAAAAGAATTCAAGCATCAGCTTGAATCCTTTCATACATAAAAAGATGTTTCCTTATTTTCACGGCAATAGATCATTAATATGATAAAGCTTACCGTTTTCCAATGGTTCATTCATTAGCAGTGTGACAAGTGCCTTGCCTACATCATTTGGCTGGCGAAGTTCACCCTTATCCTTATATTTTTGGAAGCGTGACACCTGGGAAAACGCAGATTCAGATGAGGACCGAATGACCTGCTGCATTTCGGTGTCCATTATACTTGGACTAAAGGAAATAATCGTGTGTCTCGTCTGCTTCTCCTTTTGCTCAAGCGCAGCGGTTTCTGTAAAAAGATTCAATCCCGCTTTTGTACTTCCATACACACTCCAGCCATGGTTCGGTTTATCCGCGGCACCTGATGTAATGTTAACGACTATTAACGAAATATCAAGCTCTGAAGAGCGCTTGAAAGCCAAATTGGTTACAACCATCGGGGTAATGTAATTAAGATGAACACTTCTCTCCACAGAATTTGGATCGAGGTGGCCTACTGTGTCAATCGGGTCCACTGTTCCAGCATTATGGATTAAATAAAGCTCCTCTGGCCGGTCATCTTTTAAGTTATTAAACCAGCTTTCAAAAAATTGGAGTGTCTGTTGAGTGGAGCTTATATCAATGGCCTCATGCTTATAAGTAAGGCTTTTTTTTTCAGCTAATGCTTTTATCTCTGTATTTCCAGATCGAGATAGGTCTACAATATTGATCCCTTCCATAAGTAAATGATAAGCAATTCCAGCTCCAAGACCTTTTGAAGCACCTGTTACGATCGCCTGTTTCATCATACCCCTCCTGTTTACGCTATTTCCTTGCTATTATAACGAATCTTTCCCATCTTTTACTAATGATTGAACTTTTAATATATGATAAGTATAAAGGGGGAATTTAAATGAAATCAGAGAAGGAAAAAATGCTGGCAGGAGAATTATATTTTGCTGGCGATGAAATATTAGTTAATGAACGGCTTCACGCTCGAAAGCTAACTAGAGAATTTAATGAAACACTTGAGACGGATACAAAAAAACGAGAGCAGCTATTAAAGACATTGCTTGGTTCAACCGGAGATCACTTCTACATTGAACCCACCTTCAGATGTGACTATGGCTACAACATTCATGTAGAAGACTACTTTTATGCAAATTTTGACTGTGTCATATTAGATGTATGTGAAGTGAGAATTGGAAAGCATTGTTCATTAGCTCCTGGTGTACATATTTATACCGCTACACATCCTCTTGATCCTGCAGAAAGAAATAGTGGGTATGAATTCGCTAAGCCTGTTACGATTGGCGACAATGTATGGATCGGAGGACGAGCTGTTATTAACCCTGGTGTCACCATTGGCGATAACGTCGTCGTGGCTTCAGGAGCTGTCGTTACAAAGGATATTCCATCTAATGTGGTCGTTGGCGGGAATCCAGCGCACGTCATCAAAGAAATTGAGGTAAAAAACAGCTAACCAGTGTTTTCACGATTGGGGCAACTTTTTGGGCTGAAAAAGCTATATATACTTTCTATTAATAAAATCGAATGCTTGAATGGTATCTTGAAAATGAAATTTGATTCCACTATCTTTTTTTAAGACCATATTTTTTTCGATATTAATTGGAGCGGAAAGCGAATGCATGCAGCGGAAATCAACAGGCAATTTTCAACAGATTATCTTAAATAAAAAAAGGGTAAGCTACTCAAAAGGCAGCTTACCCATTTCTTAATTATTTTCCAGTGCTTTCTCTGGATTGTTACGATAGTATTTTTGCCCGATCAATGTTTGAATAATTAGGAACGCACCGCCAACTGCCCAATACAGCGGTAATGCAGCTGGTGCAGAAAATGAAATAAACATAATCATAATGGGTGAAATGTACGTAATAATCTTCATCTGGTTGCGCTGTGCTTCCGGAAGATTATTCAATGTTACATAACCCTGAACAAAATACACCACACCAGCGATCAATGTCATGATCATATCAGGTGAACCAAGGCTAAACCAAAGAAATGAGTGTGTCGCAATTTCCTCTGAATAAGAAATGGCAAAATAAAGTCCCATTAGAACTGGCATTTGGATAATAAGCGGCAAACACCCCATATTCAATGGGTTCACCCCATGCTTACGGTAAAGCCCCATCATTTCCTGCTGAATTTTCATTTGCTCTTCTTTGGATTCAGTCGCTTTCAATCGTTTTTGAATCTCTTCCATTTCCGGTTTTAGCACTTCCATTTTCTCTTTCATCACCTGTTGATTTCGATAGGTTCTAAGCATAAAAGGCATTAAAATCAGTCGAATAATCAGCGTGATAATGATGATGGATAATCCAAAATTTCCGTTAAAAAAGTTCCCAATTTCAACAATGGCAATTTCAAATGGACGCACAAACCAATCATAGAAAAACCCTGTTTCATTTTGAACGCTTGCACAGCCTGTTAATAAGATCGTTGCAAATGTTCCTATTAATAAAATTGTTAGCTTCTTCACTAGTATGTCACCAGTCCTTTTCCTTTTTTAATTAAAATGCTCTAAGAAAAAAGGGTGATGACTGTGCGTCGTCAGAATCGTCCGGACAATCTTTGCGCTTAACTGATTTTACAAGCTGCATACGTCCGGAATAGGCTTCAATTGCGCCTAGTTCGCCTGTATTCTTCCCTCTAACAGCAGGAACATAAATCTCACGATGAGACCAGTCACTGCTCATACCCTGCACCATAAAAGGCCGGTCCCAACGCCATATCCAAATAATCACAAAAGCGAGTGGCAGCGTTCCTTCATGCAGGGATTCCACTAACGCTTGAAATATTAAATCCATAATGGTAAACTCCCATTTTTTATAAGTTGATTGAAGTATACATCATTAGGGAAAAGAAATGCAAAGAATGCTAATATATTTTACAATAGGATACATCCATCTTTTTATCTTATTGGCTTTTGTTAAACGTGTCTGTTGATTCCGCTTCTGCCCGCAGAAGTTTCGCACACACGCTCCAATCAACGCTCTGCAAAAATCAACAATGGACTTTTAACATAACTATCTTATTTAGAAAAGGAGAATGACCATGAAAAACCTTTTTAAAAAAGCCATTAAATATGCAAAGGACAACCCTGAGCAGACAAAGGCAATGGCACAAAAAGCCATGGATACAGTAAAGAAGCTATCAAGTGATCAAAAGAAGCAGCCGCCATCTGCTCCTAGTAACAGAAAATGATTTAATCATAAGATCAAAAAAACCTTTTCCAAAACAGAAGGAAAAGGTTTTTTTGATCTTATTGATTTGTGTTCGAAACGAATACAGGAATGTGGCGTTCCAGCACTTGAATAGCAAGAGGAACATGATCTCCTTCATCACCATCTACATTGGCAATAAGATCTTTAGAGGAAGAAAACTCGACTTCAGAAGTCGTGATATATTCTACGTTCTCATCCTCTTCCATTTCACCCTTCGCCAAGGATGTTACAACAGAAACCAGCTTAACAATAGATACATTTTTTACAATAAAACAGTGCAGCTTACCATCATTTACTTTGGCCTGAGGGGCTATTTTTTCAAACCCGCCGACGGAATTCGTCAATGCGAGCAATACTAAAAAGGCTTCTCCCTCCCATTCACCTTGCTCATGTTTCAGTTTCACATCAAAAGGTTCTTTCTCCTTTATCGTTTTAAATCCTTCAATCATATATGCAAGCGGGCCAAGCTTCGTTTTCTGTTCGACTGAAACACCAAACGTTGCTTCTGCAATTCCGCCAAGTGCAATGATATTCATGAAATACTGATCGTTTACTTTGCCGATGTCAACCATACGTTTATCAGCATCACGGAGCATTTCAATGGCTTCTTCAGGTTCCATCGGTATGGACAATGCACGCGCAAAATCATTCACTGTGCCAAGCGGAATAATTCCAAGTGTCGGCTTGTGATCCTTTTCTGCTAAACCCGAAATTGTTTCATTAAGCGTTCCGTCTCCACCCATTGAAACGACTGCATCATATTTCTTTTCACAGGCCTGTTCGGCAAAACGAGTGGCATCCCCTTCTTTTACCGTTTCACAAACAGTTCCTTCATAGCCTAGAGAGGACAAGACTTCCATTACGCTATCCATATATTTTCTTGCCTCTTCTTTACCCGAAGAGGGGTTGGCGATCAGCATCGCTTTTTTCATTAGATCTTCCTCCTTTAGACTGTTTATTTGGTTATTTGACAAAAAATCGTCAATTCCTTTTATCTTCTTCCTCTTTATAGCCAATCCATCATGAAAAATAATAGGACTTCGCGTATAATGAAAAACGTGATTATGTGAACAAAGTATTTAAAGTAAATACACTTTTATAAAGGAGCTAGATACATGTTTGATTGGAGAAATCTTTTCCGTGGAATGGCAATGGGAACCGCCGATCTCATTCCAGGAGTAAGTGGTGGAACCATTGCTGTCATACTAGGAATCTATGATCAGTTTATAAATGGGATTAGCAATATTATCAGCAAAGAATGGAAGAAGCATTTTGTTTTTTTAGCAACTATTGGTGTTGGAATGATCACGGCAATTATTTTATTAAGCCGGATCGTCGAATGGCTGCTTGTTTCCTATCCCCAGCCGACAAACTTCTTTTTTCTTGGGTTAATCCTTGGTATCCTTCCATTTTTGCTGAAGGAATCAAATTACCGTGAAAACTTTAAATCAAAGCATGTGATTGCTTTAGTGATTAGTGCCATTTTAGTCGCTTGTATGGTCTTTTTCAGACCGGCTGAAGATGGCAGTCCAATGGAAAACTTAACGTTTTTAACCTATATTGGACTTTATTTTGCTGGCTGGCTGGCAAGTATGGCCATGCTTTTGCCTGGAATCAGCGGATCGTTTGTCCTGCTTATTATCGGGGTTTATCCAACGGCGCTAAACGCTGTTTCCACTCTTAATATTCCACTGATTCTTGTGATTGGTGCAGGAGTTGCTACTGGGTTTATCATAAGCAGTAAAGGGATCCGCTACTTATTGAGCAGGTTTCCGGTGATGATGTATGCGATTATCATTGGACTCGTTTTTGGTTCGCTATTTGTCGTATATCCAGGATTAACACTGACGCTCTCTAATGTCATGCTGTCGATCTTGGCGTTATTGCTTGGCTTAATTTCAGCTGTTAAGCTAGGTGACAAAGGATAATTTTCATAAATGCAGATTCCCCTTTTGAATGAAGCGGGGATTTTTTTTAATGAATAATGATGATCTTCATGAAACATTTTACTCTTTTAGAACGTATATAAATAAAAAGGAGGCGGACAACGATGCATACACCAAGCTCACAAGACCGATTATTTGCAAGCCTCATGTATTTCCTGAGCTTTTTAACAGCGATAATAGCACCTGCGATTATTTGGTTTCTGAAGCGTGATTCTGACTATATCAACTATCACGGCAAAGAGTACACCAATTTTGTGATCAGCTATTTCCTTTACCAGGCAGTCGCCGGATTTTTAATGTTCATTGGAATCGGTTTTATACTAACCGGTGTTCTTACGATACTAATGATCGTTTTTACCATTCTTGCCGGAATCAAAGCGTATCAAGGTGAAAAATACAGAATTCCCTTAGTGATTAAGTTTTTTAGCTAATGGAAAATCGGGTTGAGCAGCTTCAGCCCGATTTTTTATTCTGCTGTATTTCCTTCTTCAGGAATTGGATGTTCTTTTAGAAGACGTGCGAAGTGCATCGTATTGTAAGCAAGCAACTTCACATGCTGGTCCGTAAAAGAATTTGATCCGTTTTCCATTGCCTCTATGTAGGATGGACCTGGTCCAGCCTCCCCTACCCAATAGGTATCAACATTTGGAGGGATGGTGAAGCCAAGATGAGATAGTCCATATAATATTGAGGCTGCTGCATGCTTCGCTCCATCTTCATTTCCTGTTATAATGGCTCCGCCAATCTTATTGTAATAGATAGCTTGACCCTTTTCATTCGTCAGGCTGCTTCCTCCATACAAGCGTTCGATGGCAAGCGTTGTGAGACTGCTTTTTTCTCCCAGCCAAAGAGGTGTGGCCATAATTAAAATATCCGCTTCCTTTACTTTCTCAAAAATCTTTGGCCACTCATCCCTATCACCCATATCATCTGAGATGCCAAGCGCTATCGAATAATCCGCCAAGCGAATGGTTTCAGCTGAAACACCATTTTCCTCATATATTTCGTTTGCTTTTTGTATTAAAGCATCTGTATTAGAAGCTTCCTCGCTTGTTTTTAATGAACCGTTTAAGAAGAGTGCTTTGATGATTGCCATACCTTATTCCCCCTCTATACTTCTCCTTCCTATTCCCCATATAGAAGAAAGTTAAGCAAAAATCGGGAGAATTCTTAACCTGAGCTGGCAAAGAAAAATAAAAACCCCAAAAAACAAACCCAGCCTTTTTGTTTTTTGGGATTCTTATTTAATTCTTTAACATTCCAGCCTCGCGCACCTGCTGCTGAAGCCTTTCAACATAAACCTTCGTTTCCTTCATCTGTTCTGGCTTGGTTGCTTCCAAAATAATGTCGCACTGCGGTTTATACTGATGTAACAGCGTTAAGAATAATAGATAATTCAACTGTCCTTTCCCTGGTGTAACGGTTTGAATCGCACCATCCTCCATCAACATTCGGTCCTTGGCATGGGCACCGACAACTCGTTTTCCAAGAAGAGTAAATGCCTCTTCAATGACTTGATCCTGATGATGAATATTCTCCAACGTGATTAAATTCCCTGGATCCAGCACTACACCTAGATGTGAAGAAGGGACCTCATCAAGCATTTGTTTTAATGCTGGAGCCGTTCCGATCAAGTGATCATTCGCAGGTTCCAATCCAATAAAGATCCCCCATTTTTCTGCTTCCTCTATCAGTTCTTCTAAAGAAGCTCTCAAGGCAGCCCGGTCTTGTTTGGAAAAATCATTTAAGGGAAGCTTCCCGGTTTCTGCGGCCACTGTCGTCGCTCCAAAGCATCGTGCATAGACAATGAGCTCTTTAAATCGTGCAACATTTCTTCGCCTTTTCTCCTCATTCCGATCAAATAAGTGTACATAGCAGCCCAATATCGAAATCGATACATCATTTTTATGAAATTCTTCAGCAATATTTCTCGCGAGCCCTGGACTCAGTCTTCCAGCTTCACTAAAATCGACATCATCAATTGCTTTCCATAATGCCAGCTGTACATGCTTGAAGCCATGCAATCCAACGGTATGAGCAAGCTCCTTATATGGCATCCTCCCGAATAAATGGGCTAAAACTCCAACTGACAACTTCTTCTCCTCCTTGCATTTTGTATGGCAGGATGGATGATCACCTCAGCATCTCCTTAGCGTAATGCTGCTTTATCCTGATGCTCTTATTTTCTATTGTTTGAAAGCTTTTAAGCGCGATCCACATATTGAGGTAGCAGAAAAGACTGGCTCCTACCAATGGAATAAATCCTTGAAAATACATAAAAAAATAATAATTAAGTACGGTTCCAACGAGCATAAGCATAAGACTCATTGGCTGCAAAAGACCGATCATGAGTGCCATCTTAAAATATTGAAAAAATTTCTTATCATAATGAACATAAACAGGGAAGATATAAAGCAGTAAAATAAAGTAAATAAATCCGATGACAATCATGACCTGACTTAAAATTTGCGAGAAACCACTATCCATTCCCCGGAAGATGATAAAATCCACATACCATAGCAAGCTGCCTGCCAGCAAGAGGGAACCCATTAGATTACTGCGTAGAAATTCACTTCGAAAGGCTTTCCAGAACGTTTTAAAGATAGGGATATCATCTTCTCCAGTCAGAAATTTCCTTGCTACTGTATAAAGTGCTACAGTACTTGGCATAAAGCCTAATACCACTCCCCCTAAAAGAGTGAAAGCAATCCATAATAGATTGATATAAAAAAGATGGGTTAATGCTTTACAGAACGTGTAGGCTCCCCGTATAAATGTATCCATAGCAGGTAAGATCTCCTTCCAATTAACGCCAAAGTCATAAGTTTTATTACGTAGCTACAGATGATGGATTCAATAAGCTTTCGATCGTGATCGGCCGGTTTTCATTTGCAGATTTCCAAACCGCTTCTCCCATAGCAATGGCATAAGCTCCATCTTCACTCCCAGATAATATGTTGTAGGGACGGACTGGATTAATGCCAAGGAACAGATCTTCTTGCAGAACCGGATCTCCTCCTCCGTGTCCTCCTTCCCGCTTAACCACGTGAATCGTTTCTTTTGATCCAAACAGCGGGTAGTAATCGATCGTTTGCTCAGGGAATGGAAACGGCACACGTGTTGGTTCGTGATATTCTGTCGTTTCAATCCTTCCTTTTGTACCATTGATCGCTAAACGATAGCCCTCATAAGGCAATGAAAAATTAATCGAGTAGCTTAGTAAGGCACCTTTATCATATTTGACGGTAGCGGTATATGTATCCTCAATTTCGATCTCTGAATCAAAAACACATTGATCCGGACGATAATTCGTATAGACTTCTGTTTTGCGTGTGCTTGAATCGATATGATCATCTTTTACCATGATATTGTCACTTCTTGAATTCCACCTTGAATAGTAGTCGCAATGATCCCTAACCTTACAGGTTCCGCAATAAAAGCCGTCCTCTTCCTTGCTTTTCGGGTTAAGCTCACTGTCAGGACCATAGTAGTTTAATGCACCAAAAGCAAAGACCTCAACAGGCTTCTGCCCGATCCACCAGTTGACTAAATCAAAATGATGCGAGCTTTTGTGAATGGAAAGACCACCCGAGAATTTTCTTAATCTGTTCCATCTTTGGAAGTAGCTTGAGCCATGGTATGTATCGATATACCAGTTTAAATCAATGGATGTGATTCGGCCGATTTTCCCCTCTAGGATCTGTTCTTTAATTTTAGTGTGAAAGGGACTGTAGCGATAATTGAATGTTACCGTGACCTTTCCTTTACTGGATAACTCCGCATCCATAATCCTTTTACAATCTTCAGCTGTTGTCGCCATTGGTTTTTCCGTGATGACATCCAGATCATGCACCAGCGCTTGTAAAATATAATTAATATGAGTATCGTCACGGCCTGTCACGATGATGACATCCGGTTTTGTATCTAAAATCATTTGTTCAAATTGGCTCTCATCGTACTCGTGAACATGTTCAACTTCCGGAAATTGCTGTTTACAGACTGAAAAACGCTTTGCATCGTTATCTAACAATCCCACTAACTCGCTCGTGTCCGAAAAAGTTTCTAGCATCGGTTTTATAAACATCCCTATAGCGCGTTTACTTACTCCGCAAACAGCATATTTTTTCATCATGTATCACTCCATTATTAACCGATTTTGCAAGCTCTTCCTTTTTATAAAAGATCAAGTGGCCCACTAATACAAAAGAGGGGAATACCCCCCTCTTTTGTATTACCAAAATTCACTCATTTCTACTGAAGCAAGGACAAAGGCTCCAACTCCATGAAGGTCATTATCCGTTTTCGGACGGTTTATATAATGCTCATAATCACCAACACCTGTCCCAATACAAATACCCGGCAATACGAATAAACCATCCTCTGTAAATTCAATCTGGTCAATTAGCCCTTGAAATCCTTTTTTTGCAAATTCTATTAAGCTTTCGTCAAGAAACTGATTTTTAACACCTTTTGCAATCATATAGACAAAAAGACTGGAGCAGGATGTTTCAAGCCAATTGTCCTCCCTATCTCCTTTGTCCACTACTTGGTACCACAATCCCGTTTCCTCATCCTGATAGTTAATTAGACTTTGCACAAGATTCCTTAAGGCTTGCAGCAGCTTAGGTCGTTCAGGATGATCCTCTGGTAAAAATTCCAAAATTTCATTCAACGCCATTCCATACCAGCCTATAGCTCTTCCCCAAAACTCTGGTGATTTGCCTGTTTTCTCATTCGACCATGGCGTCTTTCTGCTTTCATCCCACGCATGGAAATACAATCCGGTTTCTTCATCAAACGTATGCTTCCGCATAAGCGCTTCCTGCTCTACAACCATATCAAGCAAACTTGGATCCCCGTACTCTTTTCCATAATGAAGTGCGAAAACACCGCCCATGTACAGCCCGTCCAGCCACATTTGATACGGATAGCGGTCCTTGTGCCAATATCCGCCGTCCGTTGTTTTATTAAGGGTCGGAAACATGGCTAACAGTTTATCCGCTGCAATTCTATAGCGCTGATCCGTTGTCTGTTTTTCTATCTCAAACAAAAGCAGTCCTGCTTGAATGGAATCGAGTTCTTTACGGTCAAAGAGGAAGTTTCCGTTTTCATCAATTAAGCTATCTACATATGCTTTGATATAAGCAGAATATCGATCATCTTTCTTTTTTTCTGAGAGTTCTTGCAATCCGTACAGAAATACACCCTGGTGGTAATGCCATTTATTTTCAGGAGGAAGCAAAGGTGCCTCGAATTTTTTCATTAATGCTTCACAGGCAGCCTGCCCCCAGTCAAGCGTCGTTTTGAATTGATTGATCTTTTCTTCTTTTATTGAAACCATCTATTTTCATCTCCTTTTCTATTTCAATCCGCTTGTGCTGATTCCTTCGACAATATAGCGCTGGAAAATAAAGAACACGATAAACACCGGAACTAAGCTCAGCGTCGACATGGCAAACATCGCTCCCCAGTTTGTTAAATTATCTGGATCTGAGAAGAGCTTAAGTGCGACAGATACAGGGTAAAGCTCAGGCTTTGAAATATAAATTAACGGTCCCATAAAGTCTGACCAACTCCAATAGAACGAGAAAATGGCAGCCGTCATCATGGCAGGCGTTACGAGCGGGACAATAATTCTGAAAAAGATAGAAAAAGTATTACAGCCATCCATCTTCGCTGCTTCATCCAGTTCAATTGGAATCGTACGGATAAACTGCATAATCAAAAAGATAAAGAAAGGAACACCAAAGAAGTTTGGTAAGATAAGCGGCCAATACGTATTGATCATGTCAAAATTATTGAACATAATGTATTGTGGAATCATCACCATTTCAAAAGGAAGCATCATGGTCATCATCATCATGGCGAACCAAAATTTCTTCCCTCTAAACTTTACTCTAGCCAGCCCGTATGCAATAAATGTTGAAGAGATGATACTTCCAATTGTCGTTACAATGACAATGAAAAATGAATTTTTAAAGAAAGTGAAAAAGCTGATTCCGCCAAAGCCCTTCCAGCCTTCTATGTAGTTTTCAGGATGCCAGCTTGAAGGAATGATGGAGTGAGCCTCGACAAATATTTTTGAACTTTCTTTAAAGGAACTCCCAATCATCCAGACAAGGGGATACAGCATGATAACGATTAATACAATAATAATGAAATGCTGCGAAAATTTTTTAAGTCTTTTCTGCCATTTACCGTCCATTGAAGTTTCCTCCTTGTCCTATTTTTCATCCTGCTCATAGTGAACCCAATGCTTCGAGCTTTTGAAAATAATTGCTGTCAAAATACCAATGATTACAAGCATGACCCAAGCCATAGCAGAAGCGTATCCCATATCGAAAAATTCGAAGGCTCTTCTGAACATGTAAAGGACGTATAATAGCGTACTGTCCATCGGTCCGCCTTGTGTTACAACATAACTCGGCGTAAAGGCCATAAATCCTTGAATCGTTTGCATAACCAGGTTAAACAAAATGACGGGTGTTAATAACGGTAAAGTGATCCTCACAAACTGGCTCCATGCACCAGCACCATCAATGCTTGCAGCTTCATAATAATCTTTTGGAATATTTCTCAGACCTGCCAGGAAGATGAGCATGGATGATCCAAACTGCCAGCCGTATAAAGCAACAAGCGTCCAAAGAGCTGTAGCAGGATCGCCGAGCCATGAATGTCCCGAAATTCCGAAAAACCCCAGTAATGAATTCAGCGCCCCATCGTTACCGAACAGCTGTCTCCACAAAATTGAGATTGCAATACTGCCGCCAATGATCGATGGTAAATAAAGCAGTGTCCGATATAGTCCAACAAATTCAACCACTCGATTAAGCAGCATTGCCACTGCCAATGCGAAAACGAGACGCAGCGGAACAGCGGTTAAAGCATAAGTAAAGGTTACTTTCAACGATATCCAGAACTTCTCATCACCGGTAAACATCCGTTCATAGTTTCCTAATCCAATGAAATTCGGCGTTCCCAATAAATCAAAATCAGTAAACGAGAGAAAAAATGAATAGACGATTGGATAGAGTGTTAATGCAATAAAACCGATGATAAAAGGAGAAATAAAAAGGTATCCTGTTACATTTTGATAGCCATTTTTATTTTTTTTATTAAACGGTCCTGCTATCTTTAGCTTTGGTGCCGGTGAATTCCGTGTATATTTACCAGTTTCCGCTACAGGATCACTTTTTCTTGGCAGCATTCCCCTCACCTCTTTCTGAAGAAGTTGATTGTATTAAGAAGGTCCTGAATGGATAAAATCGTATCTAGTCAGGACCCTGCATTGTTACGTTATCGTGCTAAAATTTCTTTTGCTTTCTCTCTAAATTCTTTTGCCCCTTCTTCAGGCGTAATTTGTCCGTACATAACCTTCTCATCAACCTCAGTTAAGAGAGTGATAATCTCAGTCGCAGAAGCAGGGTAGTTTTTATCGACTGGACTGCTATTTTCTCCAACAAGATCGATATAGTCATAGATTGCTTTATTGTTTTCATCTGCAGCAGCAGCCAATTCTTCTCGAACCTCTTCATCAACTGGAATTCCACGCTCTGCATTTAGAATTTTGTTCGCTTCTATACTGTTGGTGAAGAAATCCAAAAACTTAGCAGCTTCTTCTTTTTGCTCAGAGCTTTCTGTTACAGAGAAGAATGAAGCAGGCTTCAAAAACATGCCTTCCTCAGTATTCGGACCTGGCAGCATCGCTAGCTTAAGCGGTCTGCCAGCTGCGCTTGAAAGTGCCACAACCTGATTCGACCATCTTAAGTCAAATGGTGCATTTCCATGAACGATTAATTCATCTTCAATTCCTTTAATTTGCTGAACAACGTCAAACCCTGGCGCAATTCCTTCGTCGACTAGGTTCTTATTCATTGTGAAGTAATCAATAAGCAGCTGATCGTCTGTATATCCAAGATCCGTTCCGTCATCATTAAAGAAACGAGCGTCGTGTGTTCTCAGGTAGTATTCAAAAATGTTATCAATTTCAAATAGTCTTGTTCCATAAACATCAAGCTCTTCGTGTACGGCTGTAGCAGCTGCTTCGAAATCATCCCATGTCCAGTCTTCAGGCATGCTTGTTCCTGCATTTGTCAGCATTTCCTCGTCATATACAACAGTCAATGCATTCATCCCAAGAGGAATTCCAAGCAATTTCCCATCAACTACACCCGAATCCAAAAGCTCTGGACTAATACCGTTTGCATCAATAACCCCTTCATCTACAAATTCAGACAGGTCAGCTAACAGATTTTTATCAGCATACTGATTCAAGTACTCTCCAAAGTTCATTTGCATAATATCCGGCAAATTATTTCCAACGGCTTGAGCTGACATCTTTTCAAAATATCCATCCCAACCGGTAAATTCAGATTCAATCGTTACATTTGGATTTTGTTCCTCATACATTTCAATTACTTCCAATGTCATATCATGTCTGGTTTGTGAACCCCACCATGCGATTCTTAATGTGATATCATCCCCGTCTTCACTAGAACCTGATCCAGCATCTGATGATGAAGATGAAGAGTCCGATCCCCCAGAACAAGCAGTCAGTAAAAGTAAGAGTAACGCCAATCCTGATAATAGCCATTTCTTTTTCATGTCTGACTTTCCCCCTTTGTTTTGTTCGTACATATAATTGAAAGCGCTTTCTACTAATAGAATAAGATATTCAACAGATTTAATTAATTAAATATTCAGTCATGATGGTTTAAAAATCAGAGGTAACAAAAATCATGATAAAATAAGGGTTTTTGGGAGTATTACGCTGAAAAAATCAAGAGGAATTTTTCGACATTTTCTGCTTTGTGAGAGTGAAAATTGGATGGTAATTCAGAGAATGAATAGAGTTTGAGTTTGGCCCATAAATATTGTATAAAGATCCATAATCTCGAAACGAAGACCCCTAAATACAGCTAACAGGTAACGGTCCATATTTTCAAAACGAAGGCATACAAATCCCCCGATGGCTTAATTCAAAAAACCGCCGGGAAGAGATCCCCAAGCGGCGTTTTATCGCGTTGATACTGGTTTTCCATTCATAATTCCTTTTAATTCTTTAAGGCGCGGTGCTCCCTCCCAATCCCCTTTAAATTGAGTGGCCAGCGCACCTAATGTATTGGCTCTTTCCAACGCCTCTATTACAACCTCAGCTGGTATATTTCCTGTACGAAGCTGCTCCAGCGAGTCTAATAGAACGGACAGCAAACCCGCAGCGAAGGAATCCCCTGCTCCAACTGTATCTACAACATGATCAATTTTAAAGGGAGGCACCTTGACTGAATGTCCCGTAGTAAACCCAATGGCCCCTTCTTCTCCCAGTTTAAGAGCGACGATCTTCGGACCCATAGCTAAAAACCGCTCACCATATTCCTCCACCGGTAGATCCCCCAACAAAAACTGAGCCTCTTCAATACCAGGCAAGTAGATGTCACACAATGGAATGAATGATAAAAGCACTTCTCTTGCCTTCTCTGCACTCCATAGCTTTCTTCGTAAATTAGGATCAAATGAAATCGTCAATCCTTTTTCATGCGCCAAAATCATCGCCTGTCGGACAGTTTCTTCGGTTTCCTTCCCAATTGCAGGGGTAATGCCTGTGACATGAAAGTGTTTTGCACCATCGAACCATTCCGATCTAATAACGCCGGGATGTAAACGGCTAGCCGCAGAATGCTTGCGATAATAATACACATTTGGGTCTGCGTAGGCTTTGAGGTCTTTAAAATAAACAGAAGTCGGGGCATCCTCATCACGTATGACATGAGTTGTATCTACCCCTTCACCAGCAAGTGTTGCCATGACGAAATCACCAAAGGGGTCGGTTCCAAGGCTGCTGATCCATCTTACCTTTTTCCCTAACCTGCTCAGTCCGATAGCCACATTCGATTCTGCGCCGGCAAGCGATTTCGTAAATGTTGATTCATACATTAAAGACCGGTCTCCCATGGACTGAAAAAGAACCATACTTTCACCAAGGGTTACAACATCTGCTTCATTTTGCTGCGGCACTGATCCCCACCTCTTTCACTAGTTCAACATATTCCTTTGCAAGCTGGGTAATTTGGTTAAATTCCCCTTCTCGAATAAGCTGGTTGTCGACTAGATTTCCTCCAAGGCCAACTGCTGTGACGCCATAGCTTAGCACCTCTTGGATATTTTCTTTGTTTATACCTCCTGTTGCAATCATTGGGATGTTGTTTAATGGTGCTCGTATTTCTTTTATATATTTAATGCCTAATGAACCAATGGGAAAGACTTTGACTGCCTGCGCTCCCAGTTTGTGGGCACGTACAATCTCAGAAGGCGTCATCGTGCCCGGCCAAACAGGAATGCCCTGCTCCAACCCGTAGGCTAATACCTCTTCATCTAAGTTAGGTGAGATGATATACTCTGCGCCTGCATTTATCGCTTCCTTCGCCATTTCCAACGTCAAAACAGTCCCGGCTCCAACTCGAAGTACCCCTTCATGGCTCTTTCTGACATCTTCAATCATTTGCAGGGCGCCATTTGTGTTTAGTGTAATCTCTAAAAACGATATACCGCCAGCTGCCAGCGCATTTGCTGTTGCATCCCCTTTATCTCGTTCAATTCCTCGAATGATCGCGATGATCTTCTCTTTCTCCAAGCTTACAAGCAATTTTTCTGCCATTCCCATCCACCTCCAGTACATTCTTTAAAGCGTTACACCCGTTTTAAAAATAGAAATTTCCCGGAAATCATTTTTCTCATTGTTAACAAAATCACCGTTTGCAACTTGAATCACATAGTTAACAAAATCCTCCAAGACGGCTTCAGAAGACACATCTTCTTCCAGTAGAGTTCCGGCATTGTAGTCAATCCAATGCGGCTTTGCTTCATGGATTGGTGTATTTGTAGAGACCTTCACTGTAGGAACAAATGTGCCAAAGGGCGTTCCTCTGCCTGTTGTAAATAAGACAATATGACAGCCCGCTGCTGCTAAGGCAGTCGAAGCGATTAAGTCATTTCCAGGGGCGCTAAGCAGATTCAATCCCTTTGCGCTTAAAATTTCCCCGTATTTCAGAACGTCTACTACAACCGAGGTTCCTGATTTTTGTGTACAGCCTAACGACTTATCCTCCAGTGTGGAAATTCCACCATCCTTATTTCCTGGAGAAGGATTTTCATAGATTGGCTGATTGTGAGCGAGAAAATACTGTTTAAAATCATTGATCAAATCAACAATTTTATGAAAGACCTCTTCATTTGCAGCTCGTTCCATCAGCAATGTTTCAGCTCCAAACATTTCTGGCACCTCAGTTAAAACCGTTGTACCTCCCTGAGCAATCAAGTAATCTGAAAATCGTCCTAAAAGCGGATTAGCGGTAATACCGGAAAACCCATCAGAGCCTCCGCATTTTAAACCGATTTTTAATTCCGATAAGGGAACCTCAACTCGCTTGTCCCCTTTGGCATGCTCGTGAATTTCCATCACAAGCTTCAAGCCTTCTTCAATTTCGTTTGATACTTCCTGTGATATGAGGAATTTTATTCTGTTCTCGTCCACGTCACCGAGTGCTTTCATGAATGCCGGCAGTTCATTATTTTCGCAGCCAAGTCCTAGAACGAGAACCCCGCCAGCGTTTGGATGATTGACTGCGTTCAGCAGTATACTTTTTGTGTTTTCATGATCGTCACCAAGCTGAGAGCATCCGTAGTTATGCTTTAACACGAGAACATTATCAAACGGACTGTTGTCCCCTACTTCCTTTTCAAAGCGTTTAATGATTTTTTCCGCGATTCCGTTCACGCACCCAACTGTAGGAACGATCCACAATTCATTGCGAATCCCTACTGTTCCGTTATCTCTTCTGTACCCCATAAAGCTTCGCTGCTCGTTTTTATACATGTTTTCTACTAATTTTTGATCATATTGGTATTCCTGCGTTCCCGAAAGGTTCGTTTTTGTATTATGTGTGTGGATTAGCTCTCCCGGCTTTACTGCTTTAGTAACATGACCAATCGGGAATCCATATTTAATCACATTACTGTCTGATTCGAGAGTCTTAACAGCAATTTTATGTCCCCTTTTCACCGAGTCTATTAGTTGAATCTCGGTTCCACCAACCTTTATACGTTCATCTTTATCGATATCTCTTAAAGCCAGTACGACATTATCACTCTCATGGATTTGCAAAATGGCTTTCATGAAAATCTCCTCCTTATTTAATGAGCGATGTCGATAACCCATCCAGCGCCGCCTTCATTCCATTTTTTTCAATACGCTCCAGGTAATCTGCAACCGTATCCGTTAATCCAGCGATCAAATTCAGGTCCGTCCCCCAAAGCTCTTCATCACCGAGTACGGAAAAAGACAGCTGGCTATAGCCTTCCCGCGTACCATCGCAGTTCTCCCAACGATCTTTAAGTACGCTAAGAACAACTGGATGATCCTCCAGGTTAATTTCTTCCTCGCCTCTTTTTCCTTTATAAAATGCAATTAATGCGCTCAGTGTAAAAACAAGTTTTGTTGGCAATTTTCCTTTTACATCGACATATTCAAGTAATGAAGGTAAGTTTCTCGTTTTAAACTTTGATACGCCGTTTAGTGCAATACTCATCAAATAATGGTGAATATATGGGTTTCTAAAGCGGTCCAACACCTCAGCAGCATATAATGTCAGCTCTTCAGACGACATTGCAATGGTCGGAATTATTTCCTCTTCAATGAGCTCCTTTATGAATGTCCCCACTATTTCATGATTCACGGTTTCTCCTACTGTATTCAGTCCATATAAATAAGAAACAGCGGCCATGGAGGTATGGGCTCCATTTAAGATCTTTACTTTTCTGGTCCTGTATGGCGTGAGATCATCGACAAAGAATGTATTCAGTCCTGCACCTTCAACCGGCAATTCGTTTTTGATCCATTTCGGACCCTGAATGACCCAAAGGTGATATTGCTCACCTACAACCACAAGTTGATCCATGTATCCAAGTTCCTTTGTTATCTCATCAATGGAATTTTTCGGAAATCCCGGTACGATACGGTCTACCAAGCTGCAGCAAAAGGTATTTGCTTGATGAATCCAGTCAACAAATTCACTTTCCACTTCCCATAAATCTGCATATTGCAGAACTATTTCCTTTAGCCTTTTGCCGTTTTCTTCAATGAGTTCACAGGGAATGATGATGCATCCTTTGCTTGTATCTCCATTGAACTTCTTAAAGCGGTAATAAAGAAAAGCCGACAGCTTGCCCGGAAAGCTCTTTTGCGGCCGATCCTCCAGCCTGTCGCTCGGGTCAAAGGCAATTCCTGCTTCCGTCGTGTTGGACACGATAAAACGCAGTTCCTCTTTTCCTGCGAGATCTATATAATCCTCGTAGTTTGCGAAAATGTCGATTCCCCGGCTAATGGAGTTGATCACATTATGCTCGTTTACCTCCTTGCCATCCTTTACTCCTTGCTGGTAGAGAGTATATAATCCATTCTGTTTATTTAAACGGTGAATTTTTTCACTCCCGCGAGGCTGAACGATGACAACACTTCCATTAAAGCTTGTTTTTTTATTAAGGACTTCAATCTGCCAATCAACAAATGCCCTTAAAAAATTCCCTTCTCCAAATTGCAGGATTTTTTCCGGATATTGCTTATATTGTTGATAAATATCTTTTGAAAGTGTCTTCATAACAGCGCTCCTTCCACATAATGCACACGTTAACATTTTTACTTAAAACGACTACCCGTTTATGAATTAAACGGGAGAAGAATCATTAAGCGCTCTAACTGAGTCCCTTATGATCAGTTCGGTGTTTTCGAAGTGATTTCCACCTTGATCCTCTTGCTGACTCATCAATGACAGGATACTTTTTGCTCCCTGGATGCTGATTTCCTCCATCGGCCTTTTAACTGTTGTCAGTCTGGGCGTTGTATACTTCGCAAAGCCAATATCGTCAAAGCCAATGACCGAAATGTCATGTGGAACACTGAGCCCTTTTGCAAATATTGCATTCATTGCACCAATTGCCATGTCATCATTTGAGCAAAAAACAGCTGTTGGTGGTTTTTCAAGAGACAAAAGCTTCTCCATTGCGGTATACCCGCCCTGCATCTCATAGTTTCCTTTTTCGCTATATTCATGATGAATCGGAATATTTTTTTCAATCAGAGCCGACAAATATCCATTTTTCCGTTCATGAGAGGATTTAAATTCTTCTTTCCCTTCAATAATGGCTATTTTTTGATGACCGCATTTAATTAAATAGTTAACCGCATGATGGGAACCCTCACGATCATTGGATAAAATATTAATGATGGTACGGTCCTCTAATTGTCGATTCAATACGACAAGCGGAATATTTTTTTCACGTACATGATAAATAAAAGCATTATCTGCATCGCTTTGACTCATTAAAATGATTCCGTCATATCTTTTGCTGTTAATGGAGGAGAAATCCTCATAGTCATCAATTCCACGAACGAACAAATTATAGTCTTCACTAATGACACTGTTAACGCCTTTTATCGCATCCGCTAAGAAGCTTGTCGAGGTCCCGTCACTGATGGTTGAAAAGAAAAGACCGATCGTGTGCGATTTTTGCATGACCAAGCTTTTCGCATTGTAATTAGGCGTGTAATTAAGCTGCGAAGCAATATCAAGAATTTTTCGTTTCGTAGGCTCTTTAATTAACGGGCTGTTATTTAACGCTCTGGATACCGTTGTATGGGATACATTTGCTAATTTTGCAATGTCCTTGATCGTTACCATGTCCTTACCGTCCTTTGCTTGCATCGTCTTGCTACTAGAATATCATAGTTATAAAAGACTTATTAAATTTGTTTTCCTATCCTTCTCCAGTGCCTCAAACTGAAAATAATTCTTCGCATTATTATAGGAAATATCCTGTACAATTTGCCCCAGTAATGGGAGATCGTTCGGCACCTCTCCGTCTTCCACCCATTCTCCAATTAAATTACAAATGAGTCTTCTGAAATATTCATGCCTTGTGTAGGAAAGGAAGCTTCTTGAATCCGTCAGCATGCCAATGAATCTGCTAAATAGCCCTACATTAGACAAGGCTTTCATTTGTTCGAGCATGCCGTCCTTCGTGTCATTAAACCACCATGAGGTTCCGAATTGCATTTTTCCCGGTGTCATGCCGTCCTGAAAATTGCCAATGGCTGTTGCAATAATGTAATTATCATTTGGATTTAACGAGTATAAAATAGTTTTAGGAAGTGCATTTTCACGCGCTAAGGAGTCTAATAGACGATTAAGCGGCTTTGAAATATCATCATCATTCATCGAATCATAGCCGGTATCAGGCCCTAGCTTCTCAAACATTTTTGTATTATTATTTCGAAGGGCGTTGATGTGAAATTGCATCGCCCAGTCCAGCTCTGTATATAAGCTGCAAAGAAACTTCAGCGTGTATGTTTTGTATTTCTTCTCATCTTCTAAAGAAACTTTTTTCCCTTTTAATCTTTCAGCAAAAATTCCTGCTGTCTCTTCTTTTGTTGCTTCCTCGTACACCATTACATCTAACGCATGATCTGATACCCTTCCTCCAACTGAGTGAAAGAATCTCACCCTTGTTTCAAGCGCCTGCAAGAAATGATCATAGGATGCTATAGACAGTTCCGTTGCTTTCTCTAAATTCCCCACCCATTCAAGATAGGTGTCCCGATTAATTTCCAGACCTTTATCTGGACGAAACCCTGGAAGGATACTAACATGAAAATCTTTCTCTTTCTGTAATAATAAATGGTATTCCAATGAATCAACGGGATCATCCGTCGTACAAACGACCTTTACCTTTGATTTTTCAATGAGCTGCCTAACACCAAAATCTTCTCCCTCTAGTAAAGCATTTGTTTTTTCCCAAATCTCTGGTGCACTTTGCTCATTCAAAAGTTCATATATGCCGAAATAGCGTTGCAGCTCCAGATGCGTCCAGTTATAAAGCGGGTTACCAATCGTTGCTGGGACTGTCTTTGCCCAGGCGGCAAACTTGTCATAATCATCAGCAGCTCCTGTTACAAGCTCCTCCGCTACACCATTGGCCCTCATGACTCTCCATTTATAGTGATCACCGTACAGCCAGGCTTCTGTTATGTTTTTGAATTTTTTATTTTCATAGATTTCCTTTGGGCTTAAATGACAATGGTAGTCGATAATCGGCATTTCTTTCGCGTAATCATGAAATAAATGAACGGCAGTTTCATTTTTCAATAAAAAATCTTGGTCCATAAACGGCTTCATCATTTCACCATCTTCCTTATTTATTTAATGTTAATCAAAATGTTAACGTGAACATTTTATTGTAAGTTTATTCTACCTTTATTCTCTTTTAACATCAATCCTTTTTTGATTATCGTAAAGAAAATTTATAATTTTCTGGTTTTTTATTTTTTTATACAAAAAGCTGTAATATGCAAACAAATATACGGTTGCATATCACAGCTTTTCATCCAAAATTTCTCTTGTCCTTATGCTCCAGAAATTCTGACGGGGTATAGCCTGTATATTTTTTAAACACCTGACTGAAGTATCGCGAATTATCTCCAAAGCCTACTTGATCCGCCACTTCAAAAACTTTAACCTCGTCCATATTCTCCATCAATTCAATTGCCTTTAAAACACGGAGCTTAACAAGGAATGCAGAAAACTTTTCACCGGTTTCTTTTTTAAACAGTTTCCCCAAATAGTCTGTATTCATATAAAAAATTTCATTTGATATCTTTGATAAGGACAGCGATTGTTTTGATAGATTCTCTTCAACATACTGAATCACATTCTTAATAATGGTACTTTGTGTTTGCTTCGTACCCTTATAAATGTATTCTGTCATTTCCTCGGAAATACTAGTGATAAACTCCTGAATCTGATCTAGTGTATCCAGTGTTTGAATATGCCCAATCTGCTGAAACAAAGCATTCATCTTTTCCTTTTTTGCTTGTCTGATAATCGTTAAAAAAAGCTCCATTGAATACAATTTTGCTAAACTCTCTTCGTACTTCTCTCTTTTCATTGTGACAAAAAATTCATTCAGGTACTGCTTCACATCGTTATAGTTACCGCCTCTCACAGCCATGATTAAATTTTCATGATCAAACTGGAAATTTTCGGAGCTAACTTCACAGCTATTAATATCACTTGTCGTAATAATGCTCCCGGCCCCTAAATAAAAGCGATGAGTTAAGCATTCCAGCGTTTCATTATAGAGGATTCTCAGATGGTCAATTGTTCCCGAATTGCTTACTGCGGTGGTGGTTTCCGATGCATAATAACCCTCGAATGATTTTCTGATGTCCTCCAGCTTCTCTATTAACTCTTTATCAGGGACATCTTCAATTAATAATACGATACGTTCTCCAATGGTTGTGCTTAAATAAAGCTTGTTATACTCTTCCATGATGCGTGATCCAATTTCTTTTAAGACAAAAACCTGTTCAAAATCATGCTGGTCATCAATCATTACGACAATTAATCTAAATTTCTTGCCAGCTGCATCGATTCCAAACAGCTTGCTGTAATACTCCCATTCTCGTATACCGTAGGTTTTATTCGTTATATATTCTTTTAAAAATTGTTCTTTCGCTTTTGGCATCACGCTTGCTAAATCATCTCTAATTGTTTGAATAAATTTGTCCTTCTGATTCTTTTTATCGAGATCACCTGTGACCTGTAATAATGCTTCCTCAATTTTAGTTTCATTGCAAGGCTTCAGCAAATAATGGTTTACTCCATACCTCATTGCCATTTTGGCATAGCCAAAATCATCAAAACCAGAGATAATAATAAATTTTATTTCAGGATTTAGTTCGTTTACGTTTTCAATTAATTCAAGCCCGGTCATGCCAGGCATTTTAATATCACAAATCACAATATCCGGTTTTTCCAGCTGGATTTTATCAAAGGCCATCTGTCCATTATGTGCAGTCGCAATCAGTTCAGTACCGCACCGATTCCAGTCTACAATAGACGCGATGCCTTCTAAAATCATAATTTCATCATCTGCTAACAGGACTTTATACAACATGATCACCTCGTTTAAAGGGTAATGAAATTGTGACTGTTGTTCCTTTATTTACTTCACTGCTAATGTTAATGCCATACTGATCTCCATACATAAGCTTTATTCGTTCGTTAATGTTATGAACCCCAATCCCGGAGCTTCTTGACTTAATATTTCCTTTCATTACAGCATGTATGGTTTCTTTATCCATACCCCCGCCATTATCCTTAACCATAATGGCGATATCGTCTCCGATTATTTGTGTAGAAACAGTAATATAGCAATCTGTCACCATGTTTTCCAAACCATGCTGAATGGCATTTTCAACGATTGGCTGTATCGTTAGTTTTGGCATACTGCATTTTTCAATTTCGGGCAGTATGTTTATGGTGAAGTTTAATCTGTTCCGGAAGCGATAGGTTTGAATTCTCATATAATCATGCACAATTTCTAATTCTTCCTTAATCGTTATTAAAGGCTCTTTCTTGCTGATGATATTTCTCATCATATTTCCTAACGATTCAACCATCTCTGCAATTGCCTTTTGTTTATTTGACTTGGCCATCCAATTAATCGAATCGAGCGTATTGTATAAAAAATGAGGATTGATTTGCGCTTCCAATGCTTTGTATTCGGTTTCTTTAATCATAAGCTGTTTCATATAATTTTCTTTAATCAACTCATTGATCCGATTCAGCATGATTTCAAAGTTTTTATGCAGTACACCAATTTCATCCTTTAAATGACTTGAGCTTAGTCCCTCCACCTGTTCAAAATCCCCTTCTTGAACCTTCTTCATTTTCTTTGTCAGCTGTTCAAGAGGCTTTGAAATACCTCTTGCAGCTCTTCGGCTAATGTACATCGCCAACAAAAAAGTGATGACAAATAACAGCATTAATAAGTTTCTTAATAGTTCAGTTTGAGAAGTAATCTCATCAAAGTTAATAATATTATAATAAGTCAAATCTGGGTTTCTTGAATTGAAATGAGTAATAAGCAGCTTTTCATTGTTAACAGTTTTAATTTCATATCCTCTATTATTTTGAGAAGCTGGCAAAAAATCATATTCAGTAAACTCGTTATTAGTATAAATAATTTCCCCGTTTTTACTAATAACAAAGTTTCTGTTAGGTGATAGATTCAAGATTTCACGCATGAGAATGTTCATATCAAGAGCAATTGTTAAATAACCATAATGCTGGAGGTTTATATTACTTTTCCCTCTTAATTGTCTGGCAGAAAGTAAGATACTCTCTTCTTCTTTGCCAAACCACACGTTAGCACCTCGGGCTGCATTAAGGGCTGGGAACATATCCTCCACTTCATTGATTACTTTTGTATTAAAACCAACCGTCTGCTCCTCTCCTGTGGCATCAATCAATTCGATTGATGCCACATACCGTTCCTGGGTTGCAAGGGTGGTCATTCTCTCTCTTAATTGGATTTTATATTGATAAGATTCATAGTCCAATGGATTTTCTTTTATATAAGAAAGGTATTCTTGCACTCTATTATCTGTGCTGAATTGAAATGAAATATTTTCCACCTTTTTTATTTCCTGCTCCAATATCGTTGAAGATAAATGCAAGACTTCCGCAGATTCTTCATAAATTTTTTGTTCGTACAGATTGATCACATAGCTGACAATTAAAATGCTCATTAAACAAAACACAGATAGGATTGAGATCGTTATAGTGAAAAATTTATCTTTTATACTCAAATTATTGAAAAGGCTTACAATTCTTTTCATTTCTTTTCCTTCCCGCTCTTAAAAAACTGGTATTTCTATTGTTATTAGACAAAAACTCGTTTTATCCTCTTTTTCACGCTTATTTTATATCCAAACAAAAAGGTTGTTGCAATGGTTTTATCGTTTGCAGCAACCTTTTTGTTTCGGTATAGATGGTTTATGTTAGGCTGTTTGCTTTTTAAGAGAATCTTTTTTATTCAGCTTATAAACGACCATCATCACTACGATAAGACCGATTATTTCTCCAAAAGAAGCTGCAACAGCGCCAATACTGCCATTAAAATTCGGAACGAAATAAACCAAAACAGCCATACATAGCGTAACAGCGACTAAATTATAGACTTGAGGCTTTACCATACTTTTCGTGTTCTTATGCAGCATCAGATACCCGCCAAAGAAATCCACCCAAGGAAACAGCAACGTTTTAATAATAAAGAATTTCAACACAACTAACGTGGACTCTGCCAATACGGGATTTGTTCCCATCACGTTTAACATGAACCAGCTTCCAGCAGGCGTAAAGCATAAAATACCCAGAAAAAGGGATGGAGCAATACTGAAGACAATTACACATTGCAAGACTTCTTTTTTATTTTGATTGTAGAACTGAAGAACGATCTGATGAGTGTACATAAAAAAGCTCAAGACCAAATTTGTGATCGCAAAGGCCATTGCAAAAGAGGCAATTCCGAGCTTCACATCGGTGATATTGCCGAGAAAGGCGTAGATCACTGGAATAACAATGGTTTGAAAAGACAAATAGAAGACGAGTGGCGTGTAGAATCTGAAAATTTCTTTTCGATCCAGATCATTTTTTTCCTGCGAATTACTTTCTTTTATTATTTTGCGGCCGCGCCAGACACTGACTATGCATTCAATGGCCATCCCTGTCAAAAAAATAATGGCACCAACGATGCTGCTATTTACTTGGTTTGTCCATATAAAGTAATAGGCAACGAGGAACATACCAAAAAGCCGGAAAACAACTCCGATCGTGATCCATTTTGTTTCAAATTGATTAATGATAATCCCTTGATAAATGCAGCGTATTCCAGAAAAGAAAATCACAAAGGTAATAACCCTAAAGGTGGAGGTGATGGATGCAATCATGCCCAGCTCAGCGCTAAATAAATAGATAAACAAGTACTCTCCTAGTGGAGTGTACCCAATTAATGAACAAAGAATAAAGATGAACACCATGACTTGAATGAGCACGGTATTCAGTAATTTAAAGGATGCTTTATTTTTCACTAAAGCTGAGGAGGTTTGCCGAAACACTAACACGGGTCTTTCTATAAGTCCAAAAAGTGAAAGAGCTACTGCATAGCTTGCAATAATAAACTCTGCTTGATCTGCTCTGCTTAAGGTGCCATTTATAATTAAATGAGTGACTGCTGTTAAACTAGCGGAAAAACCCAAGGGGATAAAAAATGTCAGCATTTGCATGAGAGTATAGTGACCGCTTTCCCTTTGCATGAAGTAACCTCCTTTATCCCCTTTAATTTAGGCTTTGTTAAACGTGTCTGTTGATTGCAGCCCGCAGAAGTCTCTCACACCCGCTACAATATAGTATCAATTTTCATTAAGCAAAGGACCGGTTCGAAAATTTCTTCTTGTGCAATTTCAAGATCATTTTTCTCAATTTCAACTATAGCTGGTTCTACATAATGATCATTATCAAATGGCTCACCTATTAGTTGAGATCCTCCAATAAGCAACCTGTCACCATCCTCTTTTGCTTTTGCAATATAGCCCAAGACTGAATCGAGCTGAGAGTTTGAAGCAAGAAGTCCCATGTACGTTCCTTCTTCCAAGCCGGAGCATGGTTACATCTTCTTCGATCGAACTAAGAAACTCCCCGACCTCTTCTTTAACATTCGCTGGGTCAGCACTTTTTAAATATTCATCATTTCCAGGTGACATCCACGTTCCGTTAATATAATTTAAATATCTAGCCCTTATAAAAACCTCCGTTCACTAAATCTTCTATACGCTTTTTAGTTGAGACCTCAATCCCCATGCCTCAATTAATCCTGCTACCGCCTGCTTGTCTTCTTTATTTAGCGGGGCTACAGGCTCCCTTGTAACCCCCGCGCTAAACCCCAATAGATTCATGGCTTCCTTGACGACTACGACATTATTCCCGCTGTTATATTTCGCGCGTAAATCTTCAAAAAGCAGAATCTCGTTCCACACCTTCCAAACTGCTGCGTCATCCATATTTTGCAAAGCAGTGAGCATCTCGAATGATTTCTGTGGATGGACATTGACCAATCCAGATGTAAAGCCTTTCGCCCCTGCCATATAAAAGAACGGCGCCCATTTTTCAGCTGTACCGCAAATCCAGACAATATGATGTTCTTTCGGTACATCGTGAAGCAGCTTTGCAAAACGCGGCAGATCATTGATTGCGTATTTCACACCAACTAATTTATGAAGCGGTGCTAACTCTAATAAAACATGATCACTAAGGTTCGGATCCTTAAAATAGACAATTGCCGGCAAATCGACACCCTCTATAACCGCCTTAAAATAAGCGCTGGCTCCCCGCTCAGTGATGTATGGGTGGATGGGCATATGAACCATGATCCCATCAGCCCCGGCTTCCCGGGCATAGGTACCTAAGTCAATGGCTGTTTCAACCGAATACCCTACTCCTGCAATGACTGTGGCTCTGCCATTTACGATCTCTACTACTTTATTGATCTCTTGTTTTGCTTCTTCAATCGTCAGGGAATAAAATTCACTTGTATTACCGCAAGGAACAATGACTTCCACACCATTTTCCAGTAAAAATTCAATATTCTCTTCGACACCGGCCCAGTCGATTTCTTTCGTATCCTTGTTAAATGGTGTTATACATATGCCGGAGATGGTTTCTAATTTCCCCTTTAAATTCTCATAGGCCATTGGTGCATCCCCCCATTTTTATCCTTTCGACCGATAGATAGTCTGTGATTGAAACGCTGTATTTTTCCCCAGTCTTCTTTAGTTCTTCATAGATCTCATAAGACAATGGAACACCATTTTCAACGTACAATCTCTTTTTCTCTGCTTCAACCTCTCCTGGCATATAAACACGGTCAAATCCGGCCATTGGCTGACTGTTAACCGTTTCAGCAATTTTCCTATCCATTCTTTCATAAAATTCAGTGATCTCAACAAATGCTTCAATGCTTATTGCGGCAAAGGAGTGACCAAGATTTTGCGGCTTTTTGTCCTCATACATTCTTGGGACGCTGCTTCCAAATAAAGCTCCCGTTAATACGCCTGATAAAATATCGACCATGATGGCAAGGCCGGAACCTTTTGCCCCCATTGGAAGAAGATAGCCTTCAAGCGCCTCTCTTGGGTCTATGGTTGGGTTTCCATCCTTAGTAATCGCCCAATCTTCCGGGATCGTTCCCCCTGTTTTTTGAGCAAGGGTTATTTTCCCCCGCGCTGTATTTCCTGTAGACATATCCAAGACAACCGGCTCTTTCCCTGGCCCAGCTGGTACGGCAATCGAGATAGGATTTGTTCCTAATGAAGGCTCTCGTGATCCAAATGGAACCATTAGACCCGAGGCATTTGTTGTTGCTATCCCAATGCATCCTCTTTCAGCTGCCATTTTTGTATAATACGATGTAATACCAAAATGATTGGAATTTTTCACACCAACAAAGCCAGTACCGTATTCTAATGCCATGTCGATCACTTTTTCCATGGCCTTTACAGAAACAACCTGCCCCCAGCCATTTGACGCATCGTATAATGCCGTAGTCTTGGTTTTGGAAGTATAGAGAATCTCTGTTTTTCTTTCAATAAGCCCATCTTCCATCCGCTTTAAATAGTCCGCCACTTTACAAACCCCATGAGAGGAGATTCCCAGCAGATCTGCTTCAACTAAATTATCGGCAACAATTGCCGCCTCTTCCTTTGGAATCGACTGCGCCAAAACATTCGTACAGAAAGCTCTTAATTTACCGACATCAACTATGACCTTACTCATCTATATAACTCCTCTGATTGTAATTGAGTTGCTTTATCATCGTTCACACAGCTTAGTGGTTTCTGATTATTTTTCACACGAATGATTTCATTTGCTGCATCCACCGCCATCGCAATCATCGCTTCCTTTGAATGTGCAGCCATATGAGGCGTGACCACTACATTGTCAAGCTTCCAAAGCAGATGGTCCATACGAGGGGGCTCTTCCTCAAAGCAATCCAGCCCTGCACCTGCTATTTTTCCAGCTTGGCTTTGTCTATAAAATGATGCAGTTTAGTGGAATACGGCATATGCAAGGAGACAAAATCGGATTCCTGTAATAATTCATCGACAGTTGATTTTAGCTGGATATACTCATCAGCAGATTGAATAAAAGGGTCATAGGCAATCACGTTCATCCCAAAACCGTTCAAGCATTTCTCTGCTACGAGCCGCCCGATATTCCCAAGTCCGATTAACCCCAATGTTTTCCCTTTTAGCGCTGCAGACAAATACACCTTTTTCTGTTGCAGCTTTTACATCCACATTTTCCAGGCCAATTCCATGTCTGGCAATCACTTTTAACTTCGGTGCATATTCAATCAGCTCCCGAGGTATAGCGGCGTTCTGACGAGTACCGCCTCACAATCTACAATTTCATTTTTTAATGTCGATAAATCATGATCAGCTGGCACCACGACTTCACACCCTGCATCTTTCAATACATAGATCCCTTCTGCTGCAATCGCTTGGGGAACTAATACTTTAAACTGCTGCATCTCTAATCCCCTGCCTCCAGTTCATTAGTTATTTTTCTTTTTCATGTCATATTTTGATGAAAGCTTCCCAGCTCCGGCCTTCGCTTTTACTAACGCCGGTACAGCTTGTGTAGGATGGATTTTTTCATAAAGAGTTGGTTTCCAGCCAACATTTTCATTAAATTGAACCGCATTTACACGATTAAATTCAGCTACTAAGTCAACAAATTGATGCTTGCCAGTCCCTTTTACAATCGAACCAGATTCATATATGGACGTACCCTTCCAATCCTTGAGAATCGTTGAAGGAGCGACATTCCAATCAAATTTAAAGTAATTATTTTCCGCATAAATCTTCGATTCGATCCCTACACCGAGGCCATAGCTAAATTGATATTCAGAGAGCTTAGAAAATTCATAGAAATTATTATAGATATGCACCTCTCCAAAACGGACACGAGGAAGGCGCTGGCTCAAGTTTTGATAATAATTGTGATGCAGCGTCACTTTTAACTGGTTGCGGTCTGTCGTTCTGCTATCGCTTGAGCCTATAATCGAGACTTTGTCATGATCCTTAAATACGTTATAAGAAGCCGTTACATAGCTCGAAGCATTTGTAATATCCAATAGCCCATCATGCTGCTGATATGGACGACCAAAATATTCTCCTGATTTGCTGTCTAAATAGTCTCCGTCACTGAATGTATTATGGTCGATCCAGACATGGTGAGAACTATTAATTACTTGTATATTGTCATACTCTGAATTCCAGTTTCCTTCAGATCCATCTGTAGGATCCCATTGAGGGAAGAAGTCAACAGGGGCTTCAAATTCAATATTTCGGATAATAATATTTTCAACTCCATTTAGTTTCATGCTGCCGCCAGAAATTTTCGCATCTTTGCCTAACCCGATGATGGAGGTGTTCGATCCTATATTCACCACAATTTGTTCCTGCTGCTTTCTTTGGGAACGCTGTCTCGCTTCCTCTAATGGACCATATACCTCTTCATCATATCCCCAACTGTCAGGAGAATAGACTTCTAAATATGCATCGAAATCATAGTGAGGATCCGCATAATATGATGCATCGATCGGCTCGTTTAGTTCGTTAACATTCAGTTCGATTTCACCTTTAACATAAATGATTTTCGGTGTGCTATTCGCAGCATTTGTCGAATTGTTTCCTCCCAATGCCTGAATCAGCTCTTTTCTATTCTTAACCGTGTATACATTTTCCTTTTCCGCCTCTGCGCCTCCAGTTGTTCCTTCTCCATATGCGGCCCAGCCGTCATTTTCCGACAGCACTTCCAGACCTAAATCCTTTGCACCGGCTTCTGAAACAGTAAAAGCGAAAGATAAAAGAAATACAGCAAAAAACAGAGTCAATCGTTTCTTCATGTCTTTTCCTCCTTACATTCTTTTGAACGGATAGAATCCCAGGCAGCAGGTATTATGTATATCCTTAAAGAAAATCTTCTCTTTGCGGTGTGAAAATATCGAGTATAATCGATACATCCTCAAGCGCCTTGACACTATGTGGCGAATTGGAGGGAACATAAACGCTGTCACCTTTTTTTATGATTTGAATTTGATCATCAAGATTAAATTCAAATCTCCCTGCCACGATGTAGCACATTTGCTCATGAGCATGGGAATGAACCTCTCCTATTGCCCCCTTTTTGAATGCCATCTCTGACATCATCATGCTTCCGCCGCGGGATAGAAGCTTTCTGGTAACTCCTTCTCCGGTTATGATTGCTTCTACTGATTTTCCTTCCGTAAACATTTCATTCCCTCCTAATTGAGATCATTTTGATCAAGGTCAACCAAATAAAGATTGCATGTTCCTTCTCGATCTGATGTGAAAAGAATGTATCGGTTATCCCAGCTGAATGTTGGATGACAATGGGTTTGCTGTGTGTTCCAGCTTGTTTCATGGGAGCAAAGCGTCTCCATTACTGCTTCTTCACCTGACAAATCGATCAGGACAAGATCCTCCACTCCGTCACCGACTAATAGCGTATTGTCTTTATTGCTGTGATAATGGTTGCAGTAAAAAGGCAAAGGAATAGTTGTTATATTATGTCCTTGTTTATCAGCTAAGCCAATAAAAGGGGTTTGATCTGAATCATGCGGCACTTCTGCCACCTGCGTTTTGTTGATGGTAATTGTTCCATCATGACCTTTTCTGCGATTATCAAAAAAGATTTTTTCATCCTCTGTCCAAAACTCATGTCCAATGCAGTCATCTTCCCCTTGTCTAAACAAAGGTTCAACGGAACGACTGGTGATATCCAACAGCCATATTCTTTGCTGGACAAGATTCCAAGGTCCTTCATGACAAAAGATGGCGGCAGTACTATCTTTAGGAGAAAACTGAAAATGACCAAGCCAATGCGTATCCATAAAGACATCGTATTTCTTCGTACCATCCAGGTGAATCAATGAGATCCAGCTCTTTTTCACGGCATACATTGTTTCAGTAAATCCTTTGTAATTAGCTCCCCGCGGAACATCTACCTTTTCGTTTCTGGCGATCCCAATATACTTTTTATTTGGTGCAATATGGGGATGCCCAAGATGAACATGATTATTTTCTTCATAGATAATCTTTGATCGCAGCGTTTTTGTATCCAGCGTCTTTATCTGGTTACCCGTCACATAAACAACCAGCTCGCTATCTGGTGTTTTTGTGTGAAGGCCTGGCGCAATTCCTTTTTCTTCATCTGTTAGCTGCGTCATTTCTCCTGTTCCAAGATCCATTTTAAAAAGATTGTAGTGTTCCGGATGATGAGAGGAGCGGTCAGATAAAAAATAGATTTCCTGGTCACCCAGACTAAATGAGTTATCGGTAAAATAGAAATGAAAATTGTTTTCGACTGACGTTAATTGCCATACCTGCTTGCCCGTTTTCTGATCAAGATACATTCTTTTCTCAGATGGATATCTTTTTCCAATCAATCATTTCACCTCGTTCTGATTTGGAAATTTTAATACTAGCTGTAAAGGAAGAATTTACGGTAAAGAAAAATGTTAACGTGAACATTTTTCTTTACAAGAAATCATTTCTATTTTATTTAAAGATATATGATTGTTTCTTTATTTTAAATCCTCCATATCAACAAAATCCATGTCGTCAAATGTATAGTTTTCTCCGGCCATCGCCCAAATAAATGAATATGCTCCGGTACCAACCCCAGAATGAATGGACCAAGGCGGTGAAATAATGGCTTGTTCATTTTTTACAATAAGATGCCTTGTTTCTCCTGGTTCACCCATAAAGTGCATGACGCGCTGATCCTCTGATAGATCAAAATACAAATAAGCTTCCATTCGGCGATCATGCACATGTGCCGGCATGGTATTCCACATGCTTCCTGGTTCAAGCAGCGTTATCCCGAGCATCAGCTGACAGCTTTTAATCCCGTTTCCATGAATATATTTATAAATCGTTCTGACATTTGACTGTTCCACTGTCCCAAGATGTGTTGACTCTGATTCTTGAATCGCAAGCTTCTGAACCGGATAGGACTGGTGGGCAGGTGATGAAACAAGATAAAATTTTGCCGGATTTTCATGATCAATGCTTTTAAAGGTTACTTCTTCATTTCCCAGTCCAACATAGAGGCAGTCACGGGTTTGAAGAGTGTGCTCTTCTCCGTTAACGGTGACAATCCCTTCGCCAGCGATATTAATAATGCCGAGTTCTCTCCGTTCAAGAAAGAACTTTGTTTTCAGTGCCCCTTCGTCATTTAAAGCCAATTCTTCTCCAACAGGAAAGGCACCGCCAACAATTAATCGATCGTAGTGGGAATAGACATAATTCGTTTCATTTCTGGTAAATAGGCTATCGATTAAAAAATCATTGCGTAAACGTGAAGTATCATAGCTTTTGAAATCGAGTGGGTTTGTTGCATGACGTATTTCCATTTCATTTCCTCCTTTAAATTAGGTACTCATCCAACCGCCGTCTACACACAAAATGTGACCGCTTACATAATTAGATGCAGGTGAAGCTAAAAAGATAGCCGCTCCCTGAAGATCCTCAGGCTTTCCCCACCGGCCAGCTGGTATACGTGACGTGATAAATGAATTTCGTTGTTCATCCTCTCGAATAGGTACGGTATTATCCGTTTCCATATAACCAGGTGCTATTGCGTTCACACATACATTGCGGCTGGCCCATTCATTTGCAAAGGATTTTGTTACACCAGCAACTGCATGCTTACTCGCAGTATAAGCCGGCACTCGCAATCCACCCTGGAAGGACAGCATGGAAGCGATATTGATGATTTTTCCGCCTCCCATATCGATCATGTGCTTGCCAAACTCGCGGCACATTTGAAATACGATATTTTGGTTCAGCTGAATGACCGCACTCCAGTCTTCATCTGAATATTCTTCAGCAGCAGAACGTCGGATTATTCCTGCATTATTCACTACTATGTCTACTCGATCTACCTGTTGAAGGACTTCGCTCTTTAATTGTGCAGGCCGTCCATTTTCAGAGATATCCATTTGAATGCTTGTAAATGTCTGCCCGTAACGTTCGACTTCCTCCTGAGTTGATGACATATCACTGATGCCAACGCCGATGATATCCGCTCCGGCTTTTGCCAGCCCTTTAGCAATACCTGCCCCTAAACCACGGCTGGCTCCGGTAATCACTGCAGTTTTACCTTGTAAAGAGAATAAATCATGAAGCTCATTACCCATCATTTTACCTCCATTCTCAGTGATTAGAACATTAAAACACACCTAGATTATTAACTATTTATGTTCGCTAAAGTTCTATTATGTTCGATTATAGCATGAAAATAAATAATGACAATACGAAATTGTCATTATTTATTTCTCTAAATTGCTGTGAAGGATAAAAATTCCGATTAGTAAAAATAGATCCTGCCAACCGTTTTAAGGAGCCTATCTCATCACTCAAACTCATCTCCGATCACCTTTATTTTATTTTGTTTGATGATGGCTTTCATCTCTTTATCAAGCCTTTTATCTGTGATCAGTTCATCAATCATGGAGAAGTCAGCAAATTTAATTAATGCCACCTTGCCGATTTTTGAATGGTCCACCACTAGCGTAACGGTTTGTGCACTCTCGATAATTTGTTTTTTCCATTGGGAATGCAAGCTATTAAAAACAGTCAAACCATACTTTGCATCCATACCTGTCGTTCCTAAAAATAAGCGATTAACACGGATTTTTTCCAATGTTTCTGTAGCAATTGGTCCAATTAACGAGCCTGAAGTTCCAATGCTGACCCCTCCTGGAACCATTAATTGAACATTTTCTTTCGGAAGAAGATTAACAGCAATCTTTAAATCGTTCGTAATGACGGTTACAGGTGTTGCACCCAACAAGTCTGCCAATGCAAGTGTAGTACTGCCTCCATCTAGAAAAATTGTATCTTCTGGTGAAATAAGCTGAAGAGCTTTTTTAGCAATCAGGAGCTTTTCCTCTGAATGTCCCTTTTGACGGCTTTCGATTGGCAGAATGGACTCTTTTTCCTCTGGAAGGATTGCCCCTCCATGAATCCGCTTAAGAAGCCCCCTCTTTTCAAGCAATTCCAAGTCAGAGCGGATCGTTTTCTCTGTCACATCAAACCGCATGCTTAAGTCAGAAACCTTTATCGATTTTTCTTTATTTAATTGCTCAATAATTTTTTCATGCCGTTGGACGAATAGCATACAAGCTCCTTTAGTTTGTTTTTATTTTCATGTTACCTTATGTAAGGTACCTTTGAAAAGATAAAGGGGCCATAAACAGAAATAAGCAAACTAATATGAACTTATTTAAGCATAAGAAAACCCTATGCTCATCTTTGTCAAAGACGAAACATAGGGGCCTTTTATATTTATTAGCTTTGTTAAAGTCCATTGTTGATTCTTGCACAGCGTTGATTGTAGCAGGTGTGCGAGATTCCTGCGGATTGAAGCGGGACAGGTGAGACTAAAAGCAGGTGCATCTGCGACCTGCGAGGCTCACCGCCCTCCCCGCGGAACGCGAGCGCCTGCGTGCTGCAATCTACAGACACGTTTAACATAGCCTATTTATTAAGATGTTTGGTTCGAACTAACCGTTTCTTTCTCTTCCTTTTCATTTTTATATTGAATTTCATTCGTTAATCGATCAATGCTTGGACGAATATTATTTTTACCAGATAGGTTTTCAAGCATTTCTCTTACGTCGAGTCCTGAAGATGCTTTTAGTGTTTCCTGAAGCGTAGACATGAGATTTGTTGCGTAGCCAGACACTTTGTTTGCACCGCCGTTTTGACTGTCGCTGCCCGTGTCCACAACAGTAATTTTCTCAATATTGCCAAGAGGAGCAGCCACTTGCTTCGCATATTCAGGCAGCATTTTCAGTACCATATCGAGAATGGCAGCTTGACCATATTCTTCAAATGCTTCAGCAATCTTGCGTTTTGCTTCCGCTTCTGCAACCCCTTTAAGGCGAATAATTTCTGCGGCCGTTTCCCCTTGTGCACGCTCTGAATCAGCTTTTGCCTGACCATCAAGCCGTACTTTTTCTGCATCTGCTTTTGCCATCGCTTCGATACGATATTTGTTGGCGTCCGCTTCTGCCATTTCCCTTGATTTGCTTGCAGCTGCTGCTTGCTCAACAGAGTAGCGGTCAGCATCTGCTTTTTTCTTCACCTCGGAGTCATACTGACGCTCACGACGCAGAATCTCTTTTTCTTCAAGCTCAATTTGCTTCTCACGCTCAATGATCTTGATCTGCATCTCTTGCCCTGTTACTTCCTGCTTAGAGCGTGCCGTTTCAAGGTCATAGGATTGGTCAGCTCGTGCTTTCGCAGCATCCTGCTCTCTGCGGTATTCAGCCACCTTTAATTGATTATCTTTTTCAGATTCGGCGATCTCGGTCGCACGCTGAAGCTCTGCCCTTTTCGCGTCTTTATCCGCCTCTGCCCGCTTGATCCGTGTTTCTTTTTCCGCCTCTGCTGTTGCGATATCGGCATCTCGACGCACCTGAGCAATTCTCGGTTTACCCAATGATTCCAGATATCCGTTTTTATCTCTTACATCCTTGATTGTAAAGGACACGATCAACAAGCCCATTTTCGCTAAATCCTGTGAAGCTACACGCTGCACTTCCTGTGAAAATTTATCACGGTTTTTATAAATCTCTTCTACTGTCATGGAGCCTAGGATGGACCTGAGATGACCTTCTAGTACTTCTTTTGCTTCATTCTCCCGGTCTTCCTTTTTCTTTCCAAGGAATTGCTCGGCAGCTGTTGCGATTTCACCGATGGACCCGCCAATCTTGATAATGGCTGTTCCATCTGCCATTACCGGAACACCCTGTTCTGTATAAACCTCAGGTGTTGTAACGTCTAATTTACTTGATAAAAGGCTAAGCGGCTCGGCTTGCTGGAATACAGGAAATACAAATGTACCCCCGCCGCGAATGATCTTGATCCGGTTTCCAGATTCATCTGTGTGAACATTTTTTGTACCTAAATAGCTTCCTGTCACAATTAATGCTTCGTCCGGACCTGCCGTGCGATATTTGGCAACGTAGACACTAATAAGTGCTAATAAAATAAATACAGCAATCCCAATTATAATCATAAACGTACCTGACATATGATTTCCTCCCTCATAAAATGATCGTTTACTCACCGTAGAAAATAGGCGATGTTTCATACTCTTTTACATGCAAGACGCCGCCCGCCACATCAATGATAAGCACTTGCTTTCCTTCTGCGATTGGAACATTGTCATAGCTAGAGGCGGGTTTTGAAATCATACCGCTGTAGCTTTCAATAAAAACTTCTCCAAATCCATCAGCCGGAATCGGGATGATCACCTTCCCGATTCTCCCTCCTAATGATTCTTCCGTATAAGCCAATGACTCCTCCGCTGATTTTAACGGGACTAATATAAAGAAATGAAGAAGAAAGCTAAGCACAGATGCAATTGCTATGCTTAGTGGCAATGAAACAAATGAAGAAAGTGATGTAAGTGATTCAAATAAATAACCGCTTGCTGAAAATAACGCAATAAAACCTAAGATTGTAGTAGGATTGAAAAAACTAATCGCCTCTCCTATCCCTTCAACCGCATCACCAAAAAAGAGATATAACAGTGTAACGGTCCCCGATATGAGCAACAGGATTAAATACATACTCTCAAGCGTATAGCCAAATAGCTCCATTACAAGTAACCTCCTTCCTTTCCTGTAACATCCTGTATTTATGAATACGAATGAGCCTGCCGAATGTTTCAAAATATTCATGCTTTTTAAACAAAAAAATCAGCACGGTGAGCTCATTCTTCGCATTGTTGCGAATGAAAAAGGTCCATGCTGAGTTTAGCTGCTGATTATTCTATTCTAGCCAGCTTATGAGCAAGCTCTGATGCTTCTTTTTTCGAATCCTCAAGGATTTTCCCTGCTAACTCAGGAAATTGACTCATTCCCTCACATATAACAGAATCATACTCTTTAATCCCAACAAATCGCATGATTTCACGAAGGTAATCCTCAGAGAAATTCAGTCCAGTACCTTTATAAACGCCGCCTACAACCTGGATGTGAACCACTCTCTTTCCTGAAATAAGCCCCTCCTGTCCATTTGCTGTGTATCGAAAGGATTTCCCTGGGATACATAATGAATCAATATAGGTTTTTAAACGCGGCGGAAATAAAAGATTCCAAAACGGAGTAATGAAGACATAAAGATCTGCTGCTAAAAATTGCTCGAGAACCTTATCCATTACTTTCGTTTTATTTTCTTCTCCTTCTGTAAGCGGTTCTCCTGATCTTTTCTTTCCCCATGCTGCTAAAACCTCTTCATCAATGTCCTGCAGCTCCATTTCATATAGATGGGCATATTCCACTTCCACGGATTTCCCCTGTTCTTTAAACTGTTCAATAAAGACATCCGCAATTTCTTCACTTACCGATTTTTTATTTCTCGGATTGGCATTAATGTATAAAACTTTCACAATCATCAACTCCCTATTTGGCTATTATAAGAATCCTTCTTCTATCATATACTTTTCGCTTAATTTTTAAAGTATTCTGACTTCTAAGTGTTTTATTACCATAAAAAGAAGCTGGCTTTTCAGTGTTAGACACACCTTAGCCAGCTCTGTCTATATGTTCAGGGGGGGAGGATGAACATATATCAATTATTGTACTCGTGCAAAACCAAAACCAGAGGCATATCATACAGCTTTTCTCATGAATTTCTGCACGAAGTTGTACATTCAACGGATGCTTGCCCTGTGGTTAAAGAGAAAAACACTTCAGCTTAAGTACAGCGTCACCTATAGTTTATAAAGCCTTAGCTTGCTTAATTTCCCTCTCAGATCCACATATTATTTATCACCAAATTTGAAATCCTTTGATAATAATAGATTAACATGGGGATGAAAATACTTGTATTGATAGAATTAACGGGATAATCGTCGATTTTTGACTGTTTTACGTTATAATTGTACCAACCTTTATGGAAATGAATTCATATATTTGCACATTATGAACAGGTGTTAGTTATATAATCTGAACTATCAAACACTTGGCTGATTTTTCATTCTTCCTCCAAAGAGGGATTCAGTAGTGAGCAAAAAGATTAAATTTACAAAACTTTGGTTATAACGATGAAATAAAGTCACATACGTCTTATAAACAGCTTTATTTCTAGCTACATTCTACAGCGCATAAAATATACTGTATAAAACACTTTATTATCGAATAAATGAAAACTCGGCAGAAAAGGTGTTGATTAAAAAATGGTAACAATACAGGGTAGGCAGCCTGGTGATTTCTCTCATGGTAATCACAACTCAGGAAGCTTTAATAAAGTAACCATTACACTACATTACCATCGTTACGACGGGGACTACGAAGGATGGAATCTATGGGTTTGGCTTGATGGTCAAAGCGGAAGAATGGTTGAATTCGTGGAATCACCTGCGTACGGACGTTCTGCCACCTTTACAATGGAGGAGCCGACAGGGATTAATCGTGTTGGTTTTATTATAAGAAAAAGCACGGTGGAGAACGACTGGGCCAGCAAGCGTTTTGATGATCGATTTATAACATCATTTGACCAAAACGGTTATGCAGAAGCATGGCTGATGCAGGGAATGGAGCGCATTTATCATAGTGCAAACGAAGTGGATGTCTCGCCGGGTATTATTAGTGCTGAACAAAATTCTTGGCAGGAAATTCAGGTCAAAACCAATCTTGCCTTTGATTGGGATCATGATAATATTGCCGTTAATTTAGAAGGTGCAACCATTCAAGATATCCGAATCTCTAAGGACCACTATGATTCAGATCTCGCACACCAGCTAACCATCATAACAAAAGAAAAACTGACCCTGAGTGATCAATACCGAGTTGCAATCTCACACTTCGGCTACTGTGATGTCACTTATGGAGAGATCGTTCGAACAAAAGAATTTGATGATGAGTTTTCTTATAGCGGAACACTCGGGGCCATCTATTCAGAAGGAGGTACTCTTTTCCGTTTATGGGCTCCTTCCGCTTCAGAAGCAGCGGTCGTTATCTACCCTCCATCACCAGATAAGGAACCGATACTCAACGTAATGGAGAAAGGTCCCAAAGGAACATGGAGCATTCAGCTGAATGGAAATCTGCATGAAACTGCCTATATGTTCAAGGTCAAAATCGGTAAATACTGGCATGAAGCCGTAGATCCTTATGCACGTGCTGTAACCGTAAACGGAGAAAAAGGCGTAGTGGTTAACTTGGCACAAACAAATCCAGTACAATGGACATCAGCAAAACCGCCGCTTGCAAATATCGAGGATGCCATTATCTATGAGCTGCATGTAAGGGATGCATCCATTCATCCAAACAGCGGCATCCAGCATAAAGGAAAGTTTCTTGGTCTAACGGAAACGAATACTGAAACATCAGACGGAATCTCCACGGGATTACGTTACATTAAAGAACTTGGTGTTACCCATGTCCAACTTCTTCCTATATATGATTTTTGGACAGTCGATGAAACAAGATTAGCCACTCCTCAATATAACTGGGGGTATGATCCAAAGCATTATAATGCACCTGATGGTTCATACTCCACTGATCCTTACAAGCCTTGTGTTCGTATCATGGAATTAAAACAGATGATTCAAACCATGCATGACCAGGGGCTTCGTGTGATTATGGATGTTGTTTATAATCATGTATACGATGCCGCTCGTTCCAGCTTTCAACAATTGGTTCCCGGTTATTACTTCAGATATACAGAAGAAGGATGGCTTTCAAACGGAACAGGCGTTGGCAATGATACCGCATCAGAACGCTCAATGATGCGAAAATTTATCGTTGATTCTCTCGTTTATTGGGCAACAGAATACCACCTCGATGGTTTCCGTTTTGATTTAATGGGAATTCATGATGTTGATACGATGAATGAAATTAGAAAAGCGCTCGATTCAATTGATCCAGCCATTATTATATTGGGAGAAGGATGGGATTTGCATACCGCTTTGCCAGGGGAGAAAAAAGCCAATCAATACAATGCTCATAAAATGCAGCGCATTGGTCATTTTAACGATTCCATTCGTGATCATTTAAAAGGAAATAATTTCTCCGATCGGGATAATGGCTTTGTTAATGGAAAAAGCGGTCTCGATTATATTATTAAACAGGGAATTACCGCCGGTATGAAATTTCCATACGAGCGCCCTAGCTATACTGCACCAAACCAAGTCGTCAATTATGTTGAAGCTCACGACAATCATACACTTTGGGATAAGCTTTGTTTGACCAATCCTCAAGCATCACAGGAAGATCTTAAGGCCATGCATAAGCTTGCCACATCTGTTGTGTTATTGTCACAGGGAATTAGCTTTCTTCACGCCGGACAGGAATTTATGCGAACGAAAAACGGTGAACACAATAGCTACCGTTCTCCGGATCGAATTAACCAGCTGGACTGGGATCGCCGAGCTGAATTTGCTCAAGAGGTGGATTATATTAAAGGATTAATTCAGCTTCGGAAATCATTTCAATCCTTCCGGATGCGGACGTTAGAACAAGTACAGAAATTTATGCATTTTTACCAGACCATTGACCGCGTCATTGCATATCGATTGGATGCGCATGGTCATCACGATCCGGCAGCAGAACTTATGGTTGTCCACAATGCACGAGATGTATCTGTTACCATTCCACTTGAATCGGATGGTCCTTGGCATGTTCTGGTGAATGGTACACGCGCGGGGATTGAATCCCTTAGCATTATAAAACGTGACTCGATTGAAGTCCCGCGGTATGGAACGTATGTTTTGATGCGAAAATGAAAACGCTGGCTTAGCTGGCGTTTTTTTGTAGTTTAGCTCCCTTCTATCAAGGGAAAAGATAGAAAACGAACAAGAAAGGCAGATGACCTGATGTTATACATTCTTGCAATCATTTTCCCGCCGCTCGCCGTGCTTTTCACAGGTAAATTCGGTCACTTTTTACTCAATATCGTATTAACATTTCTCGGCTACATTCCTGGCCTCATTCACGCCATCATTATTATTCGTGATCAAAAACAAAAAAAAGAGATTAAAAAAATGCTGCGCAGCTGATCATTATTGAACCTTAAAACAAATCTATGATTAATCGTTAGTTATCGCGTATCATTTCTTTATTAATAGTCATAATATACAAGGAAAACCATAAATAATTGAAACTTTCTAACATCTATTGCGTATTATGGTAATAAAAAAGGAATTAAAGGGGGATGAGAGGTGGACCAACTGCTGCGAAGGACTTCGATCATTGCAATGATTTTATTCGGTTTAATGGGTCTGTTATTCTGGTTTTATTATGGTGAATGGTCGTTTAAAGCAATGACCGGCTTCGGAGCTGCACTGGCCCTATTTCTCTTAACAATCCAGCCGCCGAAAGATGAGAAACAAAACCGCACCTCGTAGCGTAGTCTTCCATTGTGGATTTAGTTCATGTTACAGCAGCTTATAGGAGATTTTTATCTTACTAATTCTTTTTTTCTCCACTAATGATGATAAAATGACTGAGATAAATAAAGTGGAGGTCTAACAATGAAAGATAAATTTTCTTTTACAGCTGCTGAAAAAAAAGAAATGACGAAAGCTATCCAAACATATTTTCAGTATGAACGTGATGAGGTTTTGGGAGACTTGGCAGCTTCGTTATTACTTGATTTTATCTTACATAAAATCGGTCCAGCCATTTACAATAAGGGTGTGGCGGATGCTCACGAATTTTTAAAAGAAAAACTAGAGGATGTTTTTGAATTACACAAATAATTAAACGTCCAAGTATGAACTTCTTGCTATAAAATAGCTCTTTTACCTTCAATCACTGCCAGTTCCTGTTTCTAGAAACAGGAACTGAAATTGTTCTAATAATCCATTTTTCTCATTGAAACTGCATCTAATGGGCTTTACACTATTTCTTTATCTTTCTTGAATTCTACAAGAGTTAATCCTTCTCTCACTATTCTCTCGCTTTCAACTTTGAATCCATAACTCTCATACAGCTTTATTGCCGGAGCATTTTTCTTGGCTGTTGATACAAACCATTGATCCGCTGATTGTGTGTTAACAATCACGGCTTTTAACAAGGCACAGCCAATGCCTTCGCGAAAATGATCAGGATCTACGATGAGCCTAGCAATCGTGACATTGTTGTCATGCCATTCGTATGCTGCTGCACCTAAGATTTCTCCCTCGATTACATAACCCAAAAACAACTCCTTTGAACGAGCCAGCTTTTCTATTGTTTCAATTAAAGGTGGTAACTCTGGAAAGCCTATTAAATTGGCTTCTACTCGATAGGCTCTCTGATGAAGCCTCCATATCGTTTGCAGCACATCATTTTGTGTTAGTAATAATGACTGGATCATTCCATCATCCCCTGTCCGTTTAAATAAAAACACTTTCCGTACTCTTTATTTATTTTAGCAGATGATGAATTTCGCAGATTGATTTAGGCCAATATATATTCCCCATATCAACAGAATTTAATAATAAATGCGTACTATCAAAGGATTTTTAACATCAAGATCAAGAAATAATAATTCTGTCCTATGTCAGAGGATCGTAGACGCATAAAATGGGATTAAGCCTGATCGAAATATCAGAATCGATCATTGTGATGCGAAATTTTCTCTATTACAGAAGGTATGTTCACTTATTCTTCCTTCAAGGCATCAACTGCTACAACAAGCTCTTTATCCGGCAAATCAACCGATTGATCGGCATTCATCGCTTTCCAGGTAAATATCCAATGACCATCCTCTATATAAGGAATTTCCTCAGAGATTACGTATTTTTCCCCATCACGATAATTCAAAAACCAGCCACTTGCTTTATTGGTGTCCATTGCTTGCGCGCGGGCGTCGTTTATATTGACCAGCTCTGGATTTTCCTGAACGATCTCAATTGGTATGCGGTAAATAAACTCATTTTGAGCTGTAGGATAAAATAATATTTGTATTTCATAATTTCCGGATGGCGCAAGGATAGTATCTTCTTCATTAAACGGGATTTCTAATTTGAACGTTGAATCGATTGTAATTTGCTCGTTGACGTTCATAATTGACTTTTCCTTGTGATCCTTACACGATCGTTGTTTAGGTTTAGATCGTAATTCTTCATCAATATCCACCGCTTTAACTTTAAGCTCTATCGCTCTCTCACAAAACACATCATACGTAATGGGTGCACCTAACTCATTTACGAGAGTGACCTCAACTTCGATGTTGTCTCCTTCCGTAAAACGTTCACCGTTTGTAACCACGTTAAGTCGGAGACCGCTAGATGAGTATTCATAAAGCTCATTTTTTGGATTAGGACCAATTCCAGGGGCATAAGCAAATATTAGAACTCCAATTCCAATCAGAAAAAACCCAATTCCTAACCAAGAACTTCGTCTCATTTCACTGTTCTCCTCCTTTCACCCATAGACTACTGCTATATTTATGGTACCATACAGCTACTCATCCATACATTGTTAACATTTCTTCATTCCGAAATAACAAAATGTCTGACAGATCTGTTTGGAGAATAAAATGATCTATCAGACATTTTACCAAACATAATACTATTAGAAGTTTAAAGAGAAGTATTAACGGATAAAGAATCTTTTAACCCTTTGATTCCTTCTCATTAATGAAGATGGTATAATATGCTGAAATTTCACCCTATTTATACTATTATTATAAAATAGTAAAATGCTCAATAGGAAGTTTTATGAAAAAGGAGAATACATATGATTGCTTTAACAAATGTCAGTGGCTTTGATGGGACTGGTAAATCATTTGAAAAAGTGACGATTTTAATAGAAAATGGTATATTTAATGAAATTAGTAAAGATCTGAAGATTCCAAGTAATGCCACTGTTATTGATGTGACTGGAAAATTTGTGACGCCTGGACTCTTGAACGCCCATACACATCTTGGCGTTCATGCAGGAGGAGTTGGCGCTCCTGGACATGACATTAATGAAACAAGTGATCCTATGACAGTATAGGCTCGTATCATTGACGGGATTAACCTCAAGTGTAAAAGGCTTTGAGGATGCTGGCCGTGCAGGAATCACCACGGTTCAAATTCTATCATGAAGTGCGAATGTTGCAGGCGGTGAAATGGTCAACGTAAAAACGACACGCTCTTCTATCATGGATGAAAGGGTAGTAAAAGAGACTTCTGACCTTAAAGCGGCTACAGGTGAAAAACCAAAACGAGTCTATGGCGAAAAAGGCAAGATACCAACAACTCGGATGGGTACAGCAGCGATTCCCAGACAACAGCTTATCTCAGTTCAAGCGTATTTAGCAAAAAGAGAACAAGGTCAAGTCGATCGGAATTTAGTGATGGAGAATATCGGAAAGGTGTTAAGAAGAGACATCCCTCTTCGTGTAAAGGCGCACCGTGCAGATGATATTGTTACTGTCCTAAGAATAAAAAAGAATTTAACATTCATTGTTCGATCGAGCACTGTACTGAAGGACAGCATGCTGCAGAATTTAGTTCTAAGCACTCGGATGTCCATGTTTCTATGTCATACCGCTCAAAGGTCAAATTTGCTGATAAAGGATGGCATACAATCGTTGCACTTTATAAAGCGGGCGCCAATTTCGATTACAACGGACCATCCGGTTGTAGGTATTGAACATTTAATGACGAGTGTGATTCTAGCTGCGAAATACGGCTTACTAGAGCAAGAAGCGTTCAAAGCAATCACACTAAATGCAGCAAAGCATCTTGGAATTGACGATCAGGTTGGCTCTATTGAACCGGGGAAGGATGCTGACTTCATCATTTGGAATGGAACACCATTTGATTTGCGTCACTCTCCAGAACAGTTTTATATTGAAGGAGTCAAATTATAAAGGGGAAATCAGATGAAATACGTCATATAAAATCAATAGACGAATTTTTTCTAGAAAAGATGGGGTGTTATGATGACAGCAGCCAATGTAGGGCAATTTATACGATTCACTCGTCACGGGCTTGAAATCACGGGAGAGGTTACGAAAATATTAGAACGCTCTGTGATCGTAAGCATAACGGAAGAAGATGCATTGTTGCTAGATTACGGGACTAATTTCACCGTTGTCTCTCATGATAACTATGAAATTTTAGCATAGCTTGCTTGCCATGCTATTTGGTTACCCTTCTTAGAACCAATGATACTAGCACATATTCTAAAGGGGTTGTGCTAGTATCAAAGCTTTGGTTTTATGCAGCCTATGTGCTTTTTTCAAACACCTCTAGCTGTAAAAGATCGGTTGAAGATTGATTCATTTTTTTCGGTTCAAAGTTGCTTATTACCGTGAAAATGATAATTCCCATTATGATAATTAAGATAATCATCCAAACAACAAGTCTTTTTCCATTCATTAAAAATCACTTCCTTGTTAAGATTCTGACATTACCTTCATCAGCATATCCACATGTGGAATGCCATCATCTAAATATTCCTCCGAGGTTTCTTCAAAGCCAAAGGATCGATAGAATGAACGTAAATAGGTCTGAGCCTGGAGTTTAATCTCCGTTACCTGCCACTCTTTTACCATTATATCAACTGCATTTGATATCAGGTCTCGTGCAATCCCTTTTCCTCGATACGCCGGATTAACAATAACCCGCCCAACTGACGGTATGTCATATTTCACTCCTGCAGGCAGTAGCCGTGCATAAGCAACGAGCATTCCTTCATCTTCAAGAATGAGATGACTGCTTTTCAGATCATATCCATCGATTTCCTGATAGGCACATTGCTGCTCCACAACAAAAATAGCGTTTCGTTCTTTTAAAATTTGATATAGCTCATAGGTTGTTAAATCCTCAAACTGCTTTAGCTTCCACTCCATGTAAATACACCGTCCTGTTCAACAATCAATAGTTTCATTATAATGAGTTCAACTATATTTTTCATCTATTGGTTAAATATTATTTGAGAGAGGGGAATGTATGATGGAGGATTTTCTGAACATTCTTTTTGATCTTTTTGTTTGGGCTGGAATAGCAGTGGTCCTTTTTATCACGTTTTGCGTCGCTCTTTTGCTGAAGAATAGTAAAAGGTCTGCATTACCACCTGATGAAAAAGAAGAACGCTCTATCGAAAGAAAACATCGATAAAGCGCCTGTGATTAGTCCAATTGGAGTACTTGTGGATCTTCTTCACTATTCATTAATCGTATAGCTGTTGGTTCAATTTCCAGCACAACATAAACGGGATCATGCGGACCATCAAACCATGTAGAAAAACGATCCTTCCATACCTGCTCCTTTAACTCATCTGATTGTCGAACAACAGCTGTGCCTTCAATCTCCACGTAAGAGTCTCCATACCCTTCACCGCCGTAGCCAAGCAATATATGAACAAAAGGATTCTCATCGATCTCCTCTGCTTTGTGCGTCTCACTGCTTGTAGGTGAATAAAGGATCAAATCCTCGTTATAAAACGTCATATAACGCGAATGAGGTTTACCATTCTTCACCGTTGCCAGCGTACCAATTTTATTTCTTTCCAACACCTCTACTATCTGTTTCTTTAGTTCATTTTGACTCATTTTTTTCAACTCCCTTTGTTGTCTTTATTCCCTTGTTTACCCCTTTTTATCCCTCTAAAACAATGATGTCCGCATTCTCAAAATCAGAAATTCCTCTTATATTTTAAGATCATTTCTCCAAACTTTTCGTACATGTCAAGCAATGAAGGAATTCGGATTATACGGCTTCAGGTTTTTCTTTTTATAGATAATTCGGATTGGTTTACATATATTTTTTCTTCGGTATAGACGTAATCCCTTTACCAGTTATGCAGATCAATATATAGATATGAATCCCTAAGAGCTTGACAGGCCTGTTGCTACAATGACACACTTTTAATGGTACATTGTGTTGTGCAAAACATGCCCGAAATTGTATCATTAAGAGCTCAACAAAAAATCCGTAAAGAAGCTCTTCACTGAGTCTTCTTTACGGATTTTGATTTTTCATTATAAAGGGCGCAAACCTTCATCTTCAAATGGATCAGCCTGCTTTGGCTTTCTTGCAAAACACATAATACCAGCGATCAGGAATAATAGAGCTGGCAGCCAGCCGAAAAGCAGTGTACCAAGTCCAACGAGTAATGCACTTCCGATGAATAGACCACCGGCAAGCTTCGGTTTACGGTTGCCGCGGAGCACAACAACGGAAATAATGCTTAAGATTGTACTTACAGCTACGATGGCAGCAAATCCCCAACCAAGTGAACTCATTACATCCATAATAAATGCTGCATCCATTCCAGCTGCAGCAAGATCTGGATCATTGTTTAGCTCTCGTTCCACTTCACTTAATACAGCTTCATCTTGAAATAATACATTTAAAAGAATTGCTCCACCTATCATAATTACATTAATAACAATACCGATAATACCTAAAACAATTTCTCCTGTCCTTTTCATGAAGAGGCCTCCTTTTATGAATAATCTATTTATCAATTCCCCTAATATACGTAAGAAACACTTTTTTGTTTCAATAAATTCACAAAAACAATAATTATTTATTGTTTAAAGCCTTTATCAAACCAATTAGACAGCATAACGGTTCAGAATTTCTCCTATACATGCTGCTCTATAGAAGTTCTAAGACCTCTCTCAGCCTTTTCACTTTTACATCCTCTTTACCTTCATCAGGGCTTCCAGTTCCTACAGAGCCGTCATGCTGAATCCAAATACTCTTCATCCCAATGCGATTGGCGCCCATAATATCCGTCTTCTTATTGTCTCCAACCATCCATACGTCTTCAGGACTCAATTCCATTAACCGCAGCGCATGTCCGAATACAGGAGTGGAAGGCTTACCAACACCCACGTTGCCGGAAATCACAATATGTTCAAAGTAAGGTACAAGTTCTTTGGTGATCGCCAGTTTTTCTAGCTGAAGCGAGGGAGCACCGTTGGTTAATAACAGCAGTCGAATGGATTTCTTCTTCAATGCTTCGAGAACCTCATATGTTTCTTCATACAAAACCGGCTGCTCTCTCCGATGCTCTCTAAAGCGCTCGCTTAGCTTTTCACCTGCTTCAGGATTCTCTATTCCAAGAGCTTTTAGCCCCTCTGTCCATGCTTTTTTTCTATAGGCTGGAATCAGCTTACCCATCTCCCTGAATTGATGGTGAATGGGATCACCAAATTCTCCCCATAGACCTTCAAACGGATTAATGCCGATTGACTGTGTAAAAGAGTAAGTGGACAGCTCAGCATAAAGAATTGGCGCAATTCTCCGTACAGCTGCTTCTAAATCCTCAGCTGCAACCCCAAATTCCTTCTCTGCTTCTTTGCATGTATAGTGAAACGCTAATGCAATACTCTTTTTATCCCACAGCAATGTATCATCTAAGTCAAAAAAAATAGCCTTTGGCATAAAACCCTCTCCTTTTTACAATCTATTTTTCTATTGTCACAAAATAAAGACAAAATTGCACGAAAAAAAAGCTGACCATTATATGTCAGCTTTTTTGATTGACTCTGTTAACCTTGCCTGTTGATTTCGACTGCAGGCGTTCGCCTTCCGCTCCAATCAACATAGTGCCATAATTAACAATGATCTTTAACGTAGTCTTTTGATTAAGACGGATTCAAAATGCGATTTAAGAATTGCTTCGTTCGCTGTTCTTTTGGATTCTTTAAAATCTCCAAAGGCGGTCCCTGCTCAATAATATGTCCGCCATCAAAAAACAGCACCTGGTCCGCAACCTGTTCTGCAAACTTTAGTTCATGCGTAACGATAGCGATCGTCCACCCTTCTTTTGCAAGATCTCGAATAACCTGCAGTACTTCCCCAACAAGCTCTGGATCAAGTGCAGAGGTCGGTTCGTCAAACAGCATCAGTTCAGGCTCAATCGCAAGAGCACGCGCAATTCCGACTCGCTGCTGCTGTCCTCCTGAAAGCTGGTGTGGATAGAGATCAACTTTATCTGCCAGCCCTACTTTTTCAAATAAATTCAAAGCGGATTGACGCACCTGGTCCTTGTTCTTTTTTTGAACAATTACAGGGCCTTCCATCACGTTTTCTAAAGCCGTTTTATGAGGAAAAAGATTGTATGACTGAAAGACCATTCCAGATTTGCGGCGCAGGGTTAAGAGTTCCTTTTTCGAAAGCTTCTTATCAAAATCAAGAGAGAAACCGTCATGGAATTCAAATGTCCCGCTATTGGGCATCTCGAGTGCATTCAGACAGCGAAGAAGAGTCGTTTTGCCTGATCCTGAGGGCCCGATAATAGCAAGCACGCTTCCCTTTTCGATCTCCACATCAATTCCCTTTAACACTTCCAGGTCACCAAATGATTTGTGCAGCCCTTTAACTGATAATAACATTTGCATCCCCCTCCTTACTTTGCAATATAGCGATCCAGTCTTTTTTCGATGCGATCTTGAATAATCGATAGAATGAAACAAATAATCCAATAAAGAATGGCTGCAGTTACGTAAAGCTCCAGAAAATTGTACGTCCGTGCTGCGATTTCCTGAGCCTTTCTAAACAGCTCGGTTACAAGAATGAGCGATGCAAGCGATGTATCCTTAACCAGACTAATAAACGTATTGGATAATGGGGGAATGGATACTCTGCTCGCCTGCGGCAAAATAATTCTTGTTAATGCTTGTCTTGACGTCATTCCGATCGCATAGCCTGCTTCCCATTGCCCCTTCGGAATGGACAAAATGGAAGCACGAATAATTTCAGATGAATAGGCTCCAACATTTAAGGAGAAAGCAATAATCGCGCTTGGAAATGGATCAAGAACAATTCCAATATTAGGAAGACCAAAGAAAATAATAAACAGTTGAACAAGTAAAGGGGTTCCACGAATCGCTGATACATAAACTCTAGCACTGCCGATCAAAATACGGCTGGATGACAAACGAGCTAAAGCCGTCAATAATGCAAGTATAAGCCCAAAGACAAAAGAAAATAACGTAAGCGGAATCGTATATTGGATTCCGCCTTGAATCATCGGCCAAAGCGATGACAGGATATTGTCCCAGTCGCTCACTCCACCTGCTGTTGCTATAATCATATTATTGAGAAACATCTTCGCCAAACCATTTCTCTGAAATCTCAGTTAATGTACCGTCTTCTTTCATATCAGCAAGATGCTTATTAAATTCTTCTACAAGCTCTTCATTTCCTTGTCTGAACATAAAAGCACTTTCAGATATATCACTTGCTTCTGCAGCAATTTTAATTCCTGCATCTGGCTGTTGGTTCATAAAGTCAAGAATGGCAAGCTTATCATTAACAGTAACATCAGAACGCCCTGCTTTAATCAGTTCAATTGCTTGCGCTAAACCTTCCACGCCAACAAGCTCTGCATCGTATTCTTTTGCTAATTCCGCAAAGTTACTTGTTAAGGACTGCGCTGATTTCAATCCACTTATATCTTCAAAGGAAGAGATTTCTGTATTTTCTTCCGGTACAACCACAACTGCCCCTGAAACTGTATATGGTTCCGAGAAGTCATACGTCTCTTTTCTTTCATCATTTACACCAACCTGATTCGCAATGACATCAAAGCGGGAGGAATTCAACCCTTCAAACATTGCATCCCATTGTGTTTCCAAGTATTCAACTTCAACACCCATACGTTTTGCTACTTCGTTCATCACTTCAACATCATAGCCAGTCAATGTACCAGTCTCATCATGGAACGTAAACGGTGCATAGGTGCCCTCTGTTCCTACAACAATTTTCCCAGCCGTTTGAACCTCCTCTAAAAGATTCCCTGTGCTGTTTTCTGTTGTATTTGTAGCTGTATCATCAGAATTTCCGCATGCTGCAAGAAGTGCAACAAGACCTACCGTTACTAAACTCATCATTTTTTTCATCTTAATACCACCTATTCTTATAGGATTAATTACCACCATAGTGATTGTACGACTAATCATTTTAAATGTAAATATAATTGCTTTATTTTGTGCATGTCATTTGCAAAATATGAATGAGGATGATTAAATAATTATACAGATATACCTATAGGGGTATAAATCCAAGAAAAAGACGGAGGCATTATTATGTTATTACGCACATTTTTTGATGAAAAGCTCGCTCAATATGCATATTTAGTCGGATGTCAACGTACTGGGGAAGCGATCATTATTGATCCCCCCCGAAACGTAAAGACAATCGTACAAGAAGCTCGAAAAGAAGGACTGATGATTACAGCTGCGGCGGAAACTCACATCCATGCTGACTTTGCATCAGGTGCCAGACAGTTGGCTGTTGAATACGGCTCAACGCTCTATCTTTCTGATGAGGGAGATGAGAATTGGAAATATCAATATACAGATGGTCTTAAAGCTGTATTGGTAAAAGACGGTTCTCTATTCAACATCGGAAATATACGCTTTGATGTGATGCATACTCCTGGCCACACACCGGAAAGCATCTCCTATATTGTTACAGATCTAGGCGGCGGCGCTACAGATCCCATGGGAATCTTCACAGGTGATTTTGTCTTTGTTGGGGATATCGGCCGTCCCGATTTACTTGAGAAATCCGCTGGAGCAATTGGCAGTGCAAAAGCTGGCGCTCACCAAATGTTCCATTCTCTTAAACGCTTTAAAGAATTACCTGATTATCTCACGGTCTGGCCCGGTCATGGTGCAGGCAGTGCATGCGGTAAATCACTAGGAGCGGTTCCACAGTCCACCGTCGGCTACGAAAAAAGGTTTAACTGGGCAATGAGCATTGAAAACGAAGAAGGATTTGTTACCGAGCTTTTAAAGGATCAGCCTGAAGCACCTTCCTATTTTGCCCAAATGAAAAAAGTAAACAACATGGGTCCTGATCTTATCAAGGACGAACCGATTGTATGGGAAACAGATGCTGTTGCACTTGAAGTATGGAGTGAAAGAAAAGGAAATATCATACTCGATACACGCCCTTCACATGAAACAGAAAACGGATTAATTCCCGGCTCCATAAACATTCCATTTGGCAAAATATTGCCGAATTGGGCAGGATGGCTAATCAATTACGATGAAGATATAACGCTTATTGTAAAGCCTGAACAAGCAGAAGAAGCGCTAATTGCTCTTCGCTCGATTCATCTGGATCGTGTCGTGAAGCTTGCGGACCCTGCCATCATACAAGAGGCTGCTGTTGTAAGCTATGAAACGCTCACAACCGAAGAGTTTGCCGAATTAAAGGAAAATACAGACGTGCAAATCATCGATGTAAGAAATGATTCAGAATGGCAAGGCGGACGCATTGCTGGTACTGATCATAAAATGCTCGGTCACCTGCGCAAGGAAGGATCAACGCTTGACCCGAACAAGCCTTTGTTGATTCACTGTCAATCCGGCGCCAGATCAGCCATTGCGGCAAGCGTTATGCTATCCTTAGGCTTTAAGAACGTAAAACACCTTGCCGGCGGTTTCAACGCATGGGTAAGAGATCGTTCAAATGAAGTCGTTACGAGTTGATATGAGAAAGAAAAATCGCATGTTCTGCAGAAATCGTCCATCCTGTTCACCCAAGTCTTCCATCTGTGTTGGAGGAATTGGTCTCTTTTTAACCGGTATCTTTCTGATAGTGATGGAATGGATGCGTATCGCTGGATAAGGGTTCAGGTCGTTAAAATAGCAAACCCCACATGATAAATGGTATCACGTGGGGTTTTACATTCAAATTATTTTCCGCCTGTTAAAGATAAGCCTTTAATAAAATACTTGTTAAAGAATGCATAGATCAGCAATACCGGCAGTGTAAAGACCATGGAAGCGGCCATAATATAATTCCAGTAGCTGACAAACTGACCTTTAAACGTATTAAGACCAAGCGGTAATGTGTACATAGATGAGTCTGTCATAATGATTAACGGACGCATAAAGTCATTCCAGAAGCCCATAAAGACGAAAATCGTTTGAGCAGCAAGCGCAGGCTTCGCTAATGGAAGCACCACTCTAAAAAATGTTCCAATCCGGCTTAAGCCATCAATAGCAGCTGCTTCCTCCAGCTCCTTTGGAAAGTTGATAAAAAATTGGCGCATCATAAAGATAAATGTCGCATTGATCATGGAGGGAACGATCATTCCTTGGTAACTATTTAACCAGCCGAACTCACGCAAAATTAAGTAGTTTGGAACCATTGTTACCTGTGCAGGGATCATAAGCACAGCTAAAATGATAATAAACAGTGCTTTTTTTCCTGGGAATGCCAAACGCGCCAATGCATACCCTGCCATTGAGTTAAAAATAACATTAAGCCCTGTGCCAACAGTGGCAATAAAAATACTATTAAACATCCATCTTGGAAACAGCTCTTGCTGGATAAAAATTTGACGATAATTATCAAGCGTAAAATTTTGTGGAATAAAGTTGATCGACCCACTTACGATTTCTGAAAGCGGCTTAAAAGATGAAGACAGCGCCCACAAAAATGGAATTAAAGTAACCAATGCATAGGTGCTTAAAATGATATATAGAAAAATCTTCCCGATGCTTGTTTTTTTCTTCACATTAATCCCGCCTCGTTAATATAGATTTTCTTCCTTAGATAATTTCCGTTGCAGCAGCGTTCCGACCAGTATGACAATGGCAAGAATAAAGGCAAGTGCTGCAGCGTATCCCATCGTATCCATTGTTTTAAATGCATATTGATAAATTAATAAAACAACGGTCAGTGTTGAGTTATCCGGACCACCTGATCCCCCAGAGAAGATATACGATTGATCAAACAACTGGAATGTCCCGATGATGCCCATAATAACAACAAAAGAAGTAATCGGTTTGATATGAGGAAGCGTGATCGAAAAGAACTTTCGAATCGGTCCAGCACCGTCAAGCTCTGCTGCTTCGTACAATGAATCAGGTATATCTTGCAGGGCTGCTAAATAGATAACCATAAAAAATGGTGCTGTAGCCCAAATGTTCATAATCATAATTGCCGCTAAGGCAATGTTTGGATCACCCATAAAATTATAAGTTGGAAGTCCTAGCGTCTCTAATCCAAAGTTCACTAACCCTTCACGATTGTACATCCACATAAAGATCAGCGTTAATACGGCTGAAGATGTAAGTGTTGGAAGAAAATAAATGATTCTAAAAAATTTTTCACCTTTTAATCCTGCATTTAATGTAGCCGCTAAGAAGATCGCCAAAGCAGTTTGACATGGTACAACGATAATGACGTATTTAAATGTATTCCAAATAGCGATACTGGCTCTTTGATCCTCAAAAACTCGTTCATAGTTGGAAAAACCTACAAAATTATAAGCAGTTTCTCCAAGAAGCCGTACATCGTGAAACGATAAAAAAATCGCATACAAAATGGGTCCAAGAATAAAGAGAAGTAAAACAAAAAGGGTTGGGGACATAAAAAAATATCCTTGACCTGCTTCTTTTAACGCTTTCGCACTATATTTTCGGTTCATTCTATGTCACTCCCATTGTCATGAAGGAAGCTGACCTAACTCAAAAGTCAGCCCCCGCCATGAATGATCTAATCCACTATTATTGATTAGCACTGATCTCACTATTTGCTTGTTCTTCCGCTTCTTTCAACGCTTCATCCAAAGGACGATCACCTAGGAATGCACTTACAAACTGGTTGTTAAAGTTATTCATGATTGTTGGCAGGTTTGTACCATTGGACCAAACGGTTGCATACTCTGCTCCTGCCACGATCGGACCGCGAAGCTCATCATCTGCGTAGCCTAGTGATTCAGCTACAGATTTACGTGTCGGCAAAGCAAAGCCTTTGCTCGTCCATGTTTCCATTCCTTCTTTACCAGTTAGGTATTCAATCAATCTCCAAGATGCTTCTTTCTTTTCAGAAGCAGCGTTCATTACATAAGATACTGTAAATGCCATTGTGCCTTTTTCACCGTTGATGGTTGGTACTTCAGCTGTAGCATACTCAAGCTCTGGAAATGTTTCTTCCAGGTAAGGAATATTCCAGTTTCCTTCAATGACCATTGCAGCACGCTGCTGACCAAACATGTCTCCACCCCAAGAAGCCCCTACTTCTGAAGGCTGTGCCGAAGTTTTATCAATGTTGTGCTGATCAATAAATGGCTGAAGCGCTTGTACAACTTCTTCGCTGCCGAAGCTTGCCATGTTATCGTCAACCACTTTTCCACCCATTGATTCTGCAATATAGTAGAGACGAGCTAATTCAGGTGCAGCGCCAAATCCATAAACGCCATCCTTTGTCAGCGCCTTAGAAACCTCTCTAAATTCGTCCCACGTTGTTGGCACTTCAACGCCAGCTTCTGCAAATAGTTTTGTATTGTAGAATAATGCTAATGTTGAGTAATCCTTAGGAAAACCAAACGTCGTTCCATCCTGCTGGAATGCTTCAAGCATTGGTTTTTCAAAATCCTCTATATCAAATTCATCCGTTACATATTGATCCAGCGGTTCTAGTACACCCGTTTCAATTAATGCTGGCGCTTCAAAGGCATCAAGATAAAATACGTCCGGGCCCTCTCCACCGATTAATCTTGTTTTAATCACATCCATATATTGATCAGCAATGACTTCAAGCTTTACATCGATATCTGGATTCTTTTCTTCAAAATCGGCTAATGTCTCGTTTAATAAATCTTGCTCTGTAGGATTTCCTCCCCAGCCAGCTAGTGTAATCGTCGTTTTCTCACCAGATGCTTCAGAGCTTGCTCCGTTGTCAGAGTCAGATCCTCCACACCCCGCAAGGATTCCACCTGCAAGCAGTACAGACATACTTAGCGATGCAAATAATTTACGTTTCATCATTTTTCTCCCCCATCTCATTTATTATGATGCTGTTATAATTGAAAATTGATCAATCTCAAATCCTGTTGTGTTTTCCGTGATCTTGACGGCAAGCTTATCACCTTGTCGTGTTACTTCAACGGATAAAATGCCATTGCCGATCCGCACATTGTCCACCTGTAATTCATTCATCCCTGGCAGCAATGTCGGCTGCAATTGAATCTTTTTATTCAAACTGTCCGGGAACAGACCTAAAAGCGTCTGGATAAATGTCAACGGCGTACCCGCTGCCCATGCTTGCGGTGAGCAAGCAACCGGATAAGGAACTACTTTATTTATCGAAGAATTGTATCCACAGAACAGTTCTGGTAAGCGGCTATACTCGAAATGCTTCGATGCATCAATGAGCCCTTGAACAACCGTTTTCATTTCTTCCTGATGATTCGATTTCCCCATTCCTAAAAGAATCATACTGTTGTCATGCGGCCAAACACTGCCATTATGGTAGCTCATCGGGTTATAGCCTGCTTCTCCAACCGCCATTGTGCGAATTCCGAAGCCTGAAAACATCTCATCGCTGACCATTACAGCTGACACACGATTAGCTCGTTCTTCAGTTAAAATACCGGATAGAAGTAAATGGCCTGGATTTGATGTAATCGTACCAACTTGTTTTTTATGCTCATCTAATGCAATGGCATAAAAACCAATGTCCTCCATCCAGAATGCCTCGTTAAAAGCAGCCTTTAATTCTTCTGCAGCTGTTTCCAATTCCTGAGCCTTTATGCTCTCTCCAAGTGTGCGATACACAGAAGCAATACCTGTTTTGGCCTGGTAAACATAACCCTGCACTTCGCTTAATGCGATTGGTGAACGAGCATAGTCGCCGTTTCGGTGGACAACAGAATCTCCAGAATCCTTCCAGCCTTGGTTGGCAATTCCCTTTGATGCTTCCTGGTGATATTCAACGAATAGATCACCGTCTCTGTCACCGTATTCATCAATCCATTTAAGCGCTCGTTTTACATTTTCTTGAAGCTCTTTGAACAGTTCAAGATCTCCTGTCCAGTTTACGTACTCCACCAACAGCATTAAAAAGAGTGGAGTTGAATCAACGCTGCCGTAATATGGAGCAAACGGAATTTGATTCGTATTCGCAAGCTCCCCATAGCGAATTTCATGCATGATTTTTCCTGGCTGTTCGTCTCGCCATGCATCTACCTTTGTTCCTTGATAATGAGCCATCGTTTTCAATGTGCCTTTTGCAACCTCTGCATTGAATGGAAGCAGCTGCAAGGCTGCGATTAAACTGTCGCGGCCAAACGGAACGCCAAACCATGGAAGTCCAGCTACAGGGAATGAACCAAATCCGACATCTGTCAGCAGCACTCGTAAATCATCGGTCCCGCGTTTTACAAGCTGTTCAAGCTCTTTTAGATCCGTGCTTACAGTTGGCAGCTTACGGTTCCACTCGTCATAAGACTGGTGAAGCGCAGCAAGCGCTTTTTGAGGTTCCTCCACCTTGCTTGATTCCCTGTCGTGTAATGGCTCAATTGTGACCGTCACTTCTTTTGACTGCTTGTGATCGAGCGTCCATTCGAAAGCAACATATCCTTCTCTCACTTCTTTATGAGGCTCATTCCATTCAATCTTTGTTGACCTCGCGATATCATCTGCACCTTGATATGTAAAATTCATGCCGTTGGATGAAAATGTGGTGTCCTGACGTGTTCCTGTGTTGCCATTTTGGAATCCGCGAACGATAAACATATCTGTAAAATCTGCATCCATTTCGAGTGCAATCGTAAACGATACCTGCTTAGGAAAATAGCTCGTTGCTTTTATCGTTTCGTATAGTACTCCGTCTTGAATAAAGCGGTTTCTTTCAAGTTCAATGGATTCTCTCCATAATTTCAGACCGTTCTCATCCTCCTGGTGAGGATTTGTCAATAAGATTCGAGAGCGGTAATTTTCTCCGCCATCTGAATGAAGGCCAACCGGTGTCTCTCCATTGATCAATAGTTTAAATGAGCTTAAAAATCGAGTATCTCTCGTATAAAGCCCAAGCTCATAAGGATGATTTCCAACGATATCTCCTTTTTCATCTGTTAATAGAAATAAATCATTTTCCTTAATAACTCGATAATTCACCTGGCATCATCTCCAATAAATATCCGAAACGTTTCGGATTTTTTCTAAAAAAAACCTCAAGTTCTACTTGCGTCATCTATTTAACCGCTTACTTGAGGAGCGTTCGATAAATTCATGCGGAACGGTTGCCTGCTGCGGCTGGCCTTCATGGTCCAGCATATTAATCAGCATTTTAGCTGCTGCAGAGCCTAATCCATGAGTATCCTGAGACACTGTCGTTAAGGCTGGTCGTACATAACGTGACAGGAGAATATCATCATAGCCAACGATAGATATATCTTCTGGAATTCTAATCCCTTTCGACGTAAGCGCATTCATTGCACCGATGGCCATTAAATCACTTGCACAAAAAACAGCTGTGATCGTTGGATCCTTTTCGAGTAGACGAAGTGCCGCTTCTGCACCGCCCTGTTCAGAGAAATTTCCATTTTCAACTCTGCTTGAGTCAAAAGTAATTCCCCGCTTGTTTAACGTTTTTTGAAAGCCGGTAAACCGCTCTTGGCTGACAAAAGCAAAGTCATGTCCATTAATCATCCCTATGGATCGATGTCCCTGATCAGCAAGATAATTGGCTACTTGGCTCGCCCCTGCGATATTATCCGTTGACACGTAGCCTGCCCACTTTCCAATGAGAGGAATGTCCACTAAAACACAAGGGATATCCCCTTCCACAATCTCGAGTAAATACGGGTCATCTGTTCGAATCCCTTGAATAATGACCCCGTCTACCTGGCGCTCCTTACAGAGCTGGGCATATGTTTTTTCCCGCTGTTTTGAAGAATTCGTGTTAAAAATTACAATATCGTAATCTGTTTGAGCAGCAAAATCATGAACACCGGCCATTACATCCATTAGAAAATTATCTTTCACACTTTCTCGTAAAAATCCGGATATTAACATTCCGATGGTTTTTGATTTTTTCATCACCAGGCTGCGCGCCAATGTATTCGGTGAATAATTCAACAATCGCGCTGCTTCCATAATTTTCTTTCTGGTATTTTCATTCACATCCGAATAGCCGTTTAGTGCTCTTGAAACAGTTGTGACGGACACACCGGTATGCTTTGCTAGATCTTTTATCGTCACCATATTTCATTCCTCCAAAACGTTTCGGATCTGATGTTTTGAATTATAGTTCATAATGAAAACGATTGCAATATTATTTTTCAAAAAACACAAAATTTTCTCTAACTCCATTTGTAGACAAATTAACGTTACTATCTCTTTAGACTAGTTTGCAAGTGCTTTTCTTTTGAGGCACGAAGCCTTGCGAAAAGCGGAGTTACCGAGTGAGGGGTAATGAGCATCGCAGCAATGTGAGTAGCACCAAAAAAGGAAGCTCCTTGATCAGCCCTGACAAGTATATATTGGAATACCTAGAGGAAACACATATGATGGCAGGCGTTCAGCTCTTCTTCTTTATTCGGACTCACTGCTACATGAAAATACTCAGAAAAAGGAGAACGGATCGTTAAGAGGATTAACATCATTGTTACTACACAAGTCTTAACGGATAAAGTTGAGACAGCAGATCAACTTCTTATCAATTTGGTAATGGCGGTCACATCAATGATGACATCTGGATACGGAAGAAAGGAGGTGGCTCCAGACTGAAAAATAACAGACATTACCCCAAACACAGTAAAAAAACACTTCCATCTGCTGAGACGAGATAAATAATGATTTCCTGCTTCACCTTTTAAGATAGCTGCAGGAAGCACAATTTGAATCAATAAAAGCGTTAAAAATAAGAATGAAAATGCTTAATCAGCTTCAATGATTCCTAAATCAAATACAAAGGTAATAATCCCCCAAACGGCTAGCGTTAATAACTCATTCAAAAAATCCTTCATACAGCTTGATTCTACAAATCCTCTATTTTCAATGGTAAACGGCTTGTTATACGCGTTAAGAGGTTAGAGAAAACAGACTGCTCAAACGAAAAAACGGATAAAGCAATTTTGCTCCTTCTTCAATAGCAGTCATTTCACCCTGCCCATAGACAATATAGTCCTATTTGCAATGGATGCCAAACTTCTTCTGAAGGAGAGAATGCAGCCTGAAAACAGGAAGAACAAACCTAACATGAGAAAGGTTACTATTCTTTTTAATCCCATATTTACCACCTATTCCTTTAATTAACTATACGATGTAATTGCAAAGAGGTTTCATATTAAATTGCAGTGGTTAGCATAAAACAACTAAAAAAAGCCATATGCCCCTATCGGCATATGACTTACTAAAAACAGCTCAATCGTCCTGACCAGAAATTCGCAAATCTACCTTTTCGAACGGTCGAATCTGTTCAAAATAGCGGTCCTCCTGCTTCATCCAGTAGAGCTCCCACATCGACCTTGCTTGCTCGCCGTCCCGCTCAATTCCACGATTCAATCGAGTTAATTTTGGTGTATCAATCCACACTGTCCAATCATAATAAACATGCAGCTCAGGACGTGTAGCGTAAACTCCTTCAACGACAATAACACCGGATGCCTTTACCTCATACCATTCGGCAAGTTTATCAAAATCCCAGTCATATCGCTGGTAGCGAGCAAAATGACCGTTGGAAAGCGGCTTGAGCACTTGTTCTTCAAGACGTCTCCAGTCATAATCTGCTCCGATTGGTTGAAGCTCCGGATTTTCTTTCATTTCTCTTCCTTTCGACAAATAAAAGTCATCTTTATGGATGATCGTTACGTCGTTAATTTGTTCTTGTATTTTTCGTGCGAAGGTGCTTTTTCCAGCCCCTCCTCCTCCATCAATACCAATCAGTACAATTTCGTTGCTTTCAGCTTGTTGTTTTATTTGATTGATCCAAGAAGCTTCTTTTTTATTCGAGAAATAATGGGTATTTGTCATCTCTTCACCTCAATAACGATGCTTCTTTTGATACTGACTGATTTTCTTCCATTTTTTCTTCTCAAGCAGCTGTTCACGCTTATTTGATTTTCTTTCCATATAAGCGAGCTCCTTTTGCAATTTCCGGTAGCTGTTAAGCCTTTCCTTCTGCATGTTCCCGTTCTCGATGGCTTCTATTACGGCACAGTGCGGTTCGTTTTCATGTCTGCAATCCCGATAAAGGCATGAAAAAGCAAGCTCTTCAATATCCATAAACCCCTGCTGCAGTCCTTCATCCGACTCCCAAAGCTGAAGCTCTCTCATGCCAGGGGTATCGATAATGACCCCTCCACCCGGCAGCAGCAATAGCTCCCGATGCGTCGTTGTATGCTTTCCTTTATCGTCACCAGCACGGATTCCATGCGTCAGCATCCGCTCTTCACCGAGAAGAACATTGATAATGGACGATTTCCCAACACCAGAGGAACCCATTACAGCAGCGGTCACTCCCTCACCTATATAGTAAGCCAGCTGCTCCAGCCCAAATTGTTCTTTAACGCTGCAAGTAATGATCGGTACACCCATGGCAACAACATTGACTTCCTGCTGACGCACTTCGATTTCATCACATAAATCGGCTTTTGACAGAACAATGACAGGATTGGCTCCGCTCTCCCATGCAGAAACGAGATAACGCTCGATTCTCCGGACATTAAAATCCTGATTAAGCGCCATAACGAGAAAGACAGTATCAACGTTTACAGCAACAATCTGTTCCTCCGTCGTATGCCCTGCCGCTTTTCTAGAAAAAGCGGATACTCTTGGCAGGATATGATGGATAACTGCCTTTTCTTCATCAAAATGCGCATCAATCATGACCCAGTCTCCAACTGCAGGATAATCCTCGCGGAGAACAGCGTGATGCCTGAATTTGCCGGATACCTCACCAAGCAGAATTCCTTTTTCTGTTAGAACTCGATATAATCGTTTATGCTCTACAATGACTCTTGCCGGTTCTAGATGATCGGCACGAATTTCATTTGCTTTTTGTTGCCATGCCTCATTCCATCCTAATTGTTGAAGCTGACTCATTTTATTTTGTTGTATCAATGTAGTTTCCTCCTGTTTTTAAACATGAAAAATCCGCGGACTGTGTGTACACAGACCCGCGGATTCACTGTTTATGCATGCAAAAAACAGGCAAAACAAGACAAACGATCCACTTATGGATGGCGCAAAGACCATACGGGTTGTATACACGAATCAACAATGAACCATTCATTTAGCTTTTTCATGACACATCACCCTTTCCATCTATTTGATTGTTATTATAGTCTAAAAGGAAATCATTTGTAAATTACTTTTTACAACGCTCTTATCTTTGATAAACTTATTCTATGCTGAATTAATAAGGGGGACACCTTCATGCAGAAAATTATTATTATCGGTTCAGGTGGAGCTGGAAAATCTACTTTATCAAAACAATTAGGAGAACAATTGCAAATCCCCGTTTATCATTTGGATGCATTATTTTGGAATCCAGGCTGGACTCCATCGTTAAAATCATATTTCCAGGAAAAATTGCTTGGGATCATGAAAAAAGAGCAATGGATTATGGATGGAAACTTCGGTTCAACGATGGACCTTCGAATAAAAGAGGCAGATACTGTGATCTTTCTTAACTATTCTCGCTGGTTATGTCTAGCAAGAGCTATCAAAAGAAGAATTACCTATCATGGTAAAACAAGACCTGATATGGGAGAGGGCTGTCCAGAAAAATTGGATCTTGATTTCCTGCGCTGGATTTGGCATTATCCCGATCAAAAGGCTCCCCGAATTTTTAATAAGCTTGAGGGTTTAAAAAATGAAAAAAACATCATTATTTTATCTTCTCCAAAAGAAACAAAAAAATGGCTTCAACAGATGAGACCTTCCTCTATTTAAATCCTACTGCACATACAGCAAGCTCGGGAAAAATTCTGCGATAGGAAATCGAGACGCGAGTGAAGCCAGCCTCTTCTAAGGAATGATAGAGATCACTGGCCATCATTTTTGTCATTGTCGGGCTTGCTGTATCTTCTCTTGGCTGTATCGTTATTGCAATTCTCCCGCCTTCCTTTAAAGCACCATATAAACAAGAAAGAGCATGCTTTCGGTTACCCCAAATTGTGTAGTTGTTAACAGAAAGGATTTTATCATAATGAGATAATGGTAAATATAGATGCTCTACTTTGCCCTGAATAACACGGGCGCGCCCACTTTGAATAAACGGTTTAATACGGTTGGCTGCCTGGTTGAACATGACTTCTGAAGAATCAATTCCATCGACATATAGGTTCTTATGGCCTTCAAGCATTCGTTTCATCGCAAATCCAGGACCATAGCCGATTTCTAGCACGCGATCATTTGCCACAAGATCCAAACAGCCGATTGTCCATACATTCAGCTTTCTGTTTTCTAGAGACATAATCGCTCCAGCAAACCTTCCTAATATCCCCTTTGGCCGGCTAAATTGATGAAAAAAAGGTACTTTCATGCTTTTCTCCCCCTCAATACAGGACATAGCTGCTTTAATTTCACTTATCTTTCTCTTTATACCCCGGCATCATATTTATAAAAACTCCTTTATTCTTTCGTTTATTTATTTTTCAAATAGGGAAATAAGATACAAAGTTTGGTAGGTAATTTATCCTGCGTCTACACAAGAAAGGAGCACACATGAAAAATTCATCGGAAAAAAGATCATTAAATCGGGTATTTTGGATTTCCTCCATTGTGGTTGGAATTCTTGTCTTAATCGGTGCATTAGCACCTTCTTTATTTGCTGCAGGTGCTAATGCTGCATTTAAATTTACTACCCGTTCCTTTGGCTGGCTTTACCTCTTATCTGTATTTATTTTCGTTCTCTTCCTTTTATTTCTTGCTTTAACCCGTTATGGTCGGGTTCGCCTCGGCGGTGATGATGAACGGCCTGAATATCCATTTTTCACTTGGATCGGCATGTTGTTTTCAGCAGGTTTCGGGGTTGGGCTCGTTTTCTGGGGAGTTGCAGAACCAATGAGTCATTTCTTCAATACACCCTATCAATCAACAGAACCGTTAACAGAAGAAGCAGCAAGGCTTGCTATGGGCTATTCATTTTTTCACTGGGGAGTCAGTCAATGGTCTGTATTTGCAATCGTCGGATTAATTATTGCTTATTTTCAATTTAGAAAAAAAGAAAACGGACTAATTTCAACAAGCTTATCCCCGCTAATCAAAGAAAGACGTTATAAAAACACACTTAATCAATCTATTGATATTTTCGCTGTTATCGCAACCGTTATGGGGGTTGCTACATCAGTTGGCTTAGGCGTTTTACAAATTAATGGCGGACTGAACAATGTATTGGGTGTGCCTAATACACCGCAGGTACAGGTTATCATTATGATTGTTTTAACCGCACTATTCCTCACTTCAGCTGTAACAGGAATTGATAAAGGGATTCGATGGTTAAGTAATTTTAATCTTGCTGCCGCCCTTGCCTTTATGCTTTTTGTCTTTATCACTGGGCCCACTATCTTTATACTAGAAACATTTACTCTAGGCTTGGGGGATTATTTAACAAATTTTATTCGTTACAGTCTTCGTTTAACCCCTTATCAAGGCGGAACATGGATATATGATTGGACCGTTTTTTATTGGGCTTGGGCCATTGCCTGGTCGCCTTTTGTAGGAGCATTTATAGCGAGAGTATCACGGGGGAGAACGATTAGAGAATTTATTGTCGGCGTTTTGATCGTGCCGCCAGCTATCGCTCTTTTATGGATTGCCGTTTTTGGAGGAACAGCCTTTCATTTCGATTTATTTAATGGCACATCTATCGCAGAAGCAGTTAATAATGATGTAACAAGTGCTATATTTGTAACCTTTGATCAGCTTCCATTAAGCATGATCACTTCCTTATTCATGATTCTTCTAATATTGACCTTTTTAATTACCTCCGCGGATTCTGCTACTTATATTATTAGCAGTATGACGACAGGCGGAAGCATAAATCCTTCAATGTTCGTACGTATTGTTTGGGGCGTTCTGATCGGTTCCATTGCTGCTGTTTTATTAGTTGCAAGCGGTTTAGAAGGCTTGCAAACCGCCTCTCTCGTATCCGCTCTACCGTTTACAATTATATTAATTTTAATGGTCTACACTCTATTTAAACTTTTGCGAAAAGAGTTTCCAAGACAGAAGAGAAATAAAACAATAGACTAAAAGATTACGGGCAGTCCCTGGTAAAACAGAGGGACTGTCCGCTTTATGTTTCTCGATGTATCGTTTGTAAACCACATTTAAATTCATTATTTTATTGAATAATTTGTTAGCCTCACGCGTCAAGATTTCCTATCCCTGTCATAATAGAAATTGAAAGTGAGCTTCTATTATAACCGCTAACATTATGCAGCAATTGAATGTTCAAGGAGTGGGAATATGCTATCTGACAAAGAAAGACACCACCTTGCAGAGTTAAAAGAAATTTGCGAGAAACATGATGATATTCAGCTAAAGCTGAACGAGGAGTAGCTCTCGTTGGATCATCCAAAGAGGTCATCCATCCCACAGTCGCATCGGGAGAAAAAATCAACTGGCTTTTTCGGTTTATACTCATTTGGAAGGACAACAAAAGTATGCGGAATGGTTCACCCTGATTACCGCAGAGAAGGGATTTTTACAGAGCTTTTTACATATGCCACGGAACAGCTGTCCATGAAAAAAAGCGAACGGATTTTATTGAATTGTCCCGCGCATCATACTCGGCTCGGGAAAAGTGTTTTTGAAAAAAATCTCCTGTTCATATACATTTACAGAATACCAGATGAAGTGGGAAGAAAAATTCTTTGAACCGACTGACCAGGCAACAATTAGAAAAGCAGCTCCAAAGGATCGATCTATTGAAATCCAATTAGATCATAGAAGCCTTTCATCTGTCAAAAGAAGACCCAGAGTTCTTTTGGCGCAAGACTCAAAAAGAGAGCGGACAGTCTTTTTATATTGTAGAATCGAAAGAGAAAGCGGTTGAAAAGCTGCGTGTTCAGCAAATCGGGAAGCTCCTGTGGATATACGGCTTTGCTATTTTGCCGGAATATCAAGGACGAGGAATCGGACGCAGTGCCCTGCAGCAGGTTCTTGAGATTGAATCAAAGTCAAATAGGAATATTCATTTAGAAATTCATGCGGATCATGAGCATACATTAAATTTGTATAAATCTTGTGGATTTATCGTCTATCACGCACAGGATTACTATGATTACCGGGCTAACCCCTCTCATTCTTGACATCTTTTTTTATTAGGTGGACAATATATAGTACGTACTTTGGTCGATGTAAAGCCTTGGAGGGAGATTTAAGTGGAAAAGCCAAAATTTAATTTTTCTACCCCTTTTATTCGATTTTTAGGAGGACAAAATATCCTCTTCTTAATCCTTCTTATCCTTTTATTAGGGTTTACCATTTGGGTTTACTCTTACATTTCGTTTATCTTTGCACCAATTATTGTTTTTGTACAAACGGTTGTTTTCCCCGTTGTTCTGGCTTTAATCGCATTTTATTTGCTTAGGCCAATATTACGTCTGCTGGAAAAAGCAAAGATTCCGCGTGTTTGGGGAATTTTAATCATATTCCTATTTCTTGCAGGGTTAATTACAATCATAATTGTTGCGATCGTTCCGTTTTTACGAACTCAATTTGAAAATTTAATCATGGAATTTCCGAATTATTTAAATCAGATGATTCAAAGTATAAACAATTTCGTAAATAATTCCGTATTAAATACATATTTTCAGGATTTTTCTTTGGAATCAAATGATTTAATTCGATCACTTCCTGAAAGTGTATCAAATGTATTTAACCAAACGCTAACGGGTGTTACTAGCTTGATTTCAACGATTACAGACTTTGTTCTTGGGCTCGTTACCTTCCCTTTCATCCTTTTTTATTTATTAAAGGACGGGGAAAAGCTCCCTCGCTATGTAATTAAACTTTTACCTCCATCGATGCGTGAGGACACAGCAGATTTGCTAAAACAAATGGATCGTCAGCTAAGCTCGTATATTCAAGGGCAGCTAATGGTTGCTTTCTGTATTGGCGTCATGATTTACATCGGGTTCCTGATCATCGGAATGGATTACGCTCTTTTACTCGCTTCCATTGCAATGGTAACCAGTGTCGTTCCCTATCTCGGGCCAATCATTGCCATTACACCAGCTATAATTATTGCCATCGTCACCTCGCCATTTATGCTTGTGAAATTAGTCATTGTATGGACAGTCGTACAGCTATTGGAAGGCAAACTCATTTCACCGCAGATTATGGGAAAAAATTTACACATCCATCCTATTACCATCATTTTTGTCCTGTTAACTGCCGGTCATTTGTTTGGTGTAGTTGGGGTTGTTTTAGGGATTCCAGGCTATGCCCTATTAAAGATTATCGTTACACACATCTATTTCTTGTTTAGAAGAAGATACAATAAATATGCAGCAGAGCCATATGAAAAGATACAATAAAAATCTGTGATGAAGCCGCTCTGCTTCATCACAGATTTTTTTCTTGTCTTTTATTATGAAGTACCTGATACAACGGAAGGCTCATGTTTAAATGCTATTTTGTTCCATCTGCCACTGTATTTAAAGGATCCATCATAAACGAGAAGGAGCGTCTTTCCTGTGAATCAGTCCCACTCACATTTCGATTGCGAAAACAGATAAATTCCATCATCCAAATGACACTTACAACAATAAAGATCCAGTCCGTAATTACCATGCACAACCGCCTTCCTTACTACTCTCCCAAATAAATACAACGAATATTCTGAATTATTAAGGCGGAGCAGTTGACACATCTAGTCTACTCTTTATAATACCCAAACGATCGATCCTTCACACCTTTATTATGATGCAATCTCCTTCCAACTGAAAGAATGGATGCTTTTAAAATGGGCATAAAAAATGACTGCCTTCTCTTTCACTGAGAAGACAGCCTTGAATGGCCTATTAAGCAGTTTTTTCAAAATCATCATCCACGTGAATGGGTCGTATTCCAGCTTCACTTGCTTCAAGTCGTCTGCGAACAGCAACAAAGTAAGTGACGATAATGACCATCGTAATAAGTGCACCGCCTATATATGAATAGAGGATCGGTAAACGGAAACCAATTTCAGCATTTAAAATATAGGTGAATGTGACCATTGTAATAAAGACGGCCGGTACAACGGCAATCCAGTGATTCTTTCTTTGAAGCGCCAAATACATCGCTCCAACCCATAATGCGATCATGGCTGTAGACTGATTTGCCCAAGAGAAATATCTCCATAGCAAGTTAAAATCAATCTGCGTTAATGCAACCGAGATCACAAACAAAGGAGCTGCAATCCAAAGACGGCTTAAAATTTTCTTTTGTTTTACATTGAGATAGTCAGCAATGATCATACGCGCACTTCTAAATGCTGTATCACCCGAAGTAATGGGCAAAACAATAACCCCAAGAATAGCCAGTGTACCTCCGATTGCTCCAAGTGCTGCAATCGATACTTGACTAACAACAGCTCCAGGCCCCGGTCCGCCCGGCCCAAGAATGTCATTTAGTTCTTGTCCGCTGAACATCGCCATACCTGCTGCAGCCCAAATCATGGCGATAATCCCTTCAAGAATCATCATTCCATAGAAAATTTTACGTCCTTGTTTCTCTTTTTGTGTCGTTCTTGAAATAATCGGTGACTGCGTTGCATGGAAACCAGATAAAGCACCGCATGAAATGGTTAGGAATAATAGAGGGAAAATTGCAAGACCACCAGGATGCATGTTTTCTAGTGAAATTTCTGGAATTGGAGCTCCCTGTACGACAAGTGCACCGCCAACCCCCAATGCACTAATAAGCAGCAATGCACCAAAAATCGGATAAAGACGGCCAATGATTTTATCTACTGGCAGCATCGTTGCGGCAATATAATAAATAAAGATGAGTGTCACGATCACGCCCATCGAAACCCAAGCCGGCGTAAGATCCGCAATAAGTGCTGCAGGCGCTGTTACAAACACCGTACCAACAAGAATTAATAAAAGAATAGCAAACGCATTTACGACATGCTTAAATGCCTTTCCTAGAAACTTACCCGCAAGCTCCGGTAAATGAGCTCCACGATTACGAATAGAGATCATTCCTGTTAAATAATCATGAACCGCACCGGCAAAAATACAGCCAACAACAATCCAAATAAATGCAACTGGACCGTAAAGCGCACCCATTATCGGGCCAAAAATCGGGCCGACCCCTGCGATATTAAGAAGCTGTATCAATGAATTTTTTGATGTTTTCATTGGAACATAATCGACGCCGTCAGCTTTTGTATAAGCCGGCGTCAACCGTTCCTCTTTTACACCAAAAACCTTTTCTACAAATTTGCCATACGTAAAATAACCGATAATTAAAATCGCAATAGATACGAGAAAGGTAATCACATAAGTTCCTCCTTCATTTAATGAATACGCTTTCACTATAACGATTAAGGTCATATTTTGGACATATTCGGATTATCAGGAGGAAAATTCGAACTAAAAGGTGAAAAATCATGACTAACAAGCACAGCTATAGTTCCAAATGGTCTCGCAGCTCCTTTACATAATTTCTGCTCACTGGAATTTGTTCTTCTACATTTTTTAATTTAAGCTGATAAACACTTGTACTCCAAGACACAAGCTCTTCTACCTTTTCTGTATTAATAATATATCCTTTATGAACACGAAAAAAAGAATAGGGAGAAAGCTTCTGTTCAAGCTCTTTTAACAATAATTTGGAAGTAAAAGTGCCGCTTTCTGTTACTAGATATGAATCCCTTCCTTCACGGTAAATATAGATGATATCCTTTGGATTTACATATGAAATTCGATCTTCAAGCTGGACAGCCAATTTCCCGGCTGATGCTTTGGATTGATTGACCTTCTCTCGGTTATCCAGTTGGATAAGTCGTTGAACCGTTTCTGCTATTTGTTCTTCATCAAAAGGCTTTAGCAAATAATCAACAGCCTCCAGCCGAAATGCTTTAACGGCGTAATCGGGGTAGGCTGTAGCAAAAATAACTACGGGCGGCTGCTTAAGCTTTTGGAGCGTTTTTGCGAGTTCAATTCCATTCATACCTGTCATTTCAATATCAAGAAAAAGTACATTTGGTTCAAATTTTAATATTTGCTCAAGACCTTGTTCTGCGGAGCTGGCCTCAGCAATTACCGTAATTTCCTGATGGTTTCCCAGCAAGTAAATTAACTCCTGTCTGCTAAAGGGCTCATCATCAATGACAATAGCTTTTAATCCCATTTGCTTATCCCGCTCCTTCTATTATATTTGGTTGATTTTTAGTTATTTTAAAGGTGATGCTTGTCCCTTCACCTGCTGATGAACGAATGTTCAACGCGGCATTCTCAGACAGCATTTTTTTTAAACGCTCATTTACATTATATAGTCCAATACCTGTGCCGCTTTCCGATTCCACCTGCTGTGTCATTAATTGCTGCAGCCTTTCCTTCGGTATACCTGCCCCATTATCTTGAACCATAACCTGTACAAAGGAATCTTTTTGTTGGATTGATAACTGCAGCACACCGTCACCCAATTTCGATTTTAATCCATGTTTGATTGAATTCTCTACTAAAGGCTGCAGAGTCATAGAAGGGACCGTTGCTGAAAGAGCCTCTTCGTCCAAATCATACAAAACATTTAAACGATCCTGGAATCTTGCTTCTTCTATTGATAAATAGGATTTCACGTGGTCTACTTCTTCCTTTAAGGTTGAAAATGATTTCGTTGATCCTGCAAGATTTTGTCGAAAAAATGAAGATAATGCTATGAGAAGCTTTCGAGCATGAGCCGGATTTGTACGTATCAATGAAACAATCGTATTCATGGCATTAAATAAAAAATGAGGACTTACCTGCGCCTGCAATGCTTTGATTTCCAACTCCTTTGCTAATGCCCGGTGCTTCTCTCCTTCTGCTATTTCAAGCTGTTGACTAAGTAATGTAGATAGTCCTTGAATAAGCTCCATCATTATGGGAGAAATATCACGCACTGACTGAAAATACACTTTAAGCGTCCCGACTGTAACCTCTTGCTGCTTAAGAGGGACAATCACAGCCGCATGAAGAGGGCAATTCTTCTCATTGCACTGGATAGCTTTTTTTCCTACAGTCATTCCTTGACCATTCTCAATCACCTTTCGTGTTGCTTCCGTCCGAATATCGTGTGCTGGTCTATGATGATCCTCTCCTTTTCCAATATGAGATAAAATATGATCTCGATCCGTTATGGACACAGCCAACGATGGGATTTCTTTATACAAAATAGCGCATACAGCCGAAGCAGAAACCCCAGTTAATCCTTTTCTCATATGAATAAGAGTGGAATTGGCAATACGCAGCGCTTTTTGCGACTGTACTGCCCCCATTTTTTCCTCCTCCTGTACAACGCTTCGAATGATTAAAATAAAGAGAGCTGTACCTAAAGCATTGGCTGCAATCATCGAAAGGCCAATATCCTGAACAAGTGCCATTGCTTTATCAAAAGGTTTTGCCACAGCTAAAATAACGAGCATTTGAACAGCTTCAGCTGCACCGCCCACAATAAATGCAACCTGGGGCGTAACCATTCCGTCTTTTTGTTGACGCTTCGCTACAATCCCTGCAATGACCCCTGCAATAATGGTTGCCACACCGCAAGCAATCCCAGTAAATCCCCCTAGAAATATTCGATGAACACCTGCGATGATCCCGGCTGAAACACCAATTTTCCAACCTCCAAGCAAGCCTGCTACGACAATGCCAAGAACGCGGGAATTAGCAATCGCTTCATCTTCACCAAGCACTCTAGTCCAGCGTTCAATGGAATTTTCAATCGGGTTTATAACCAGCCCCATATACGTTCCAATAATGCCAAAACAGCCAAAAATGATGACAAGCCAAAGCTGCTGCCTGCGATCAATGACAGCCTGTTGATCCAGCAAACGGCGAAAGAAAGAAACTCTTGTTAACACAAAGGCAACCGTAACAATAATGCCTAGACGTTCAATCATGGATAATACGAGCAATTTGCTCACCTCTATTTTTTCTAAAATTCTACAAACGCTTAATTAACGAATGGTAACGCTATCATACTTTCTTCTTCAAGCATTATAGCAGGTGTATGTCAACTGCGCACGGTATGGTATGATGTCTCTAACTTTATTCATTGAGAAGGAGCTTGACAATGAACTGTAAAGGAATAGAAGTATACGGACCTGTCATTGATGATGAAACTCGCTGTACACATTACCACTCTGTAAAAGACATCATTGCTATTAAGTTTTACTGCTGCAAAAACTATTTTCCATGCGTTGAGTGTCATAAAGAAGATGGCTGCGGTAAGTATGCAGTATGGCCAATGAAGGAGTTTCATGAAAAAGCTATTTTATGCGGATCATGCGGTTCGGAGCTTTCAATTGATGAATACCTAAATTGCCAATCAACATGTCCACAATGTGAAGCAGCCTTTAATCCCGGATGCAGTTTGCATAAGCATTTTTATTTTGAGGTTTAATGATACGGCGGATAGATAATTACCGACATTAAAACCTACCGAGGAGGTTGTCGAAAAAACATGTTTTTTGGATATTTTTCAATAAATCACTCCAAATGATACAATAACTCCTCACCTTTCTATTTTATAATTATCGTTATATGAGGAGGTGCTGAAGCATGATGAAAGAGTTTAAAGAGTTTGCGTTGAGAGGAAATGTACTGGACCTTGCTGTTGCAGTCGTCATCGGTGCCGCTTTCGGAAAAATCGTTACTGCACTCGTTGAAACCATTATTATGCCTCTTGTTGGAATCTTAGTTGGCGGGATCGACTTTACTAGTCTCGAATTGTCTATTGGAGGGGCAACCGTTTCTTATGGCGTCTTTCTTCAAGCTGTCGTTGATTTCATTATCATAGCCTTTGCTATTTTTCTATTCGTAAAATTGCTGAATCGCTTTAAACGTAAAGAAGAAGAAAAAGAAGCCGTCCCAATCCCTGATCCTCAAATCGAGATCTTGAGGGAAATTCGTGATCTATTAAAACAAAATGAGGCAAAATAATGGAAAGAGCTCCTGTTATATAAGATAAGCAGGAGCTTTTTCCATCTCAGCGATTCACACAGCAAAAGGATTGAATACAAGTAAAAGAAGACCCTCTTTAGCTTTCTTTTTTAAGTAAAGAGAGTCTTCTAGAGCTATAACGTATAATTCAATCCCGATTTTAAAATAATTTTGAAACAAATGCCCGAGCAGCTGATCTTGGATCATTTGCCTGGCTGATTGCAGAAATCACGGCAACACCATCCGCTCCACTCTGCATCAGCTCTGTGACATGCTCCTGGTTAATTCCTCCAATCGCAACGCGGGGAATAGCAGGAACCGCTTGCTGCAAAAGGCGCACGGCTTCTGGCCCGATCGCATGCTTTGCATCTTCTTTTGTAGAGGTAGAGTAAATAGGACCGATCCCTAAATAATCCACTTCTGTTTCACTGACGGCCAGACCTTCATCTGCGCGGCTTACTGATAGTCCAAGAATGGCTTTTGGAAATGCTTTTCGGACAATACTAATATGCTCATCATCCTGCCCTACATGAACCCCATCAACACCCAGCTGATCTGCTAAATCAAGATCGTCATTGACGATAAACGGCAGCTTATTTTTTTGACAAAGCGATTGCAGCGCTTTTGCCAGTTCAAGCTTTTCTTGCCCCTGAAAAGACCCCGTTCCTTTTTCTCTAAACTGGAAGCAGGTGATGCCTCCTTGAATCGCCTCTTCAAGCGTCCAAATCGGATCATGCAGACAGTTTTGACTGCCCATAATAAAATATAGTCCGAGCTGATCTTTTATCTTTGTCATACTGTACCGCCTTCCGTTACAATCCCTTGCTTTATCCACTCTGCCTCTGAGAGCTCATACAATGCATCTCGGAAATAAAACTCAAAATCTCCCGGACCTTTCGGCTTTCTTTCCATCGCCTTTTCAGCCGCTACACTGTAAAAGGAAGCAGCGGCGGTACATACTTCTATAGGATCGCTTTCACGATTTGCTGCTAAAAATGCTGTTATAACAGAGCCCAGCACACAGCCAGCACCTGTTATTCTGGTTAGCATCTCCGTACCATTTTCTGTTATAAGGGTGCGTGAAGGACTTGAAATTACGTCTTTTTCACCCGTTACGACAACGATCATGTCAAGCTGCTTTGCGGCATTTTTGGCTAATTGAACCACGTCACCTTGGCCGACGGAATCCACGCCCTTCATTCCCCAATGCTGATTCGTTACAGCCGCTATCTCTCCTCCATTCCCCCGCAGTACACTTATCTTTACTTCTGAGAGAATTTTGTTCACTGCATTCGTTCGATACGAGGTTGCTCCGGCCCCAACTGGATCCAGCACGACCGGAATGCCGGCCTTATTCGCTGATTTACCAGCTTCAAGCAGTGTTTCAAGCTGCGCCTCCTGCAGGGTTCCTATATTGAGTAGAACACCCCCTGCCACCTGTGCAAGTTCTCTAGCATCTTCAGGGTGACTCGACATCACCGGGGATGCACCCAAGGCAAGCAGTCCGTTAGCTGTCTGCTGGATCACCACTTGATTGGTAATATTCATGATTAAAGGCTGTTTCTCTCTTACTTGATCAAGCATTCCTTTTAATTGTTCAATCATTTTTTGCTGCTCCTTTTACCCGGCGATGAGCCATGTGGTTCGTTGGACCATTTCCTTTTCCAAGGCCCCATGTATGCTCAATTGCCAGCTGAATAAATTGCTTTGCCGTTTTTACTGCATCAAGCAGTGTGTACCCTTTAGCCAGTTCCGCTGCAATAGCCGCAGAGAACGTACAGCCGGTTCCGTGCGTATGACGGGTATTAATTCTTGGCGTAATCAATTCATGGAAGGAAAAGCCATCATAAAACAAGTCAAATGCATCTCCTTCCATATGACCTCCCTTCACCACAACTGAACCGGCTCCAAGATCATGAACAATGACCTTTGCCGCTTCTCTCATATCATCAACTGTCTTCACCGGAGAACCTGTCAGCGCCTCGGCCTCTGGAAGATTAGGCGTAACGACGGTTGCTAGCGGCAGCAGTGATTCCTTTAAGCTGGCAACAGCCTGCTCATCAATTAAATGATGCCCGCTGGTTGCCACCATCACAGGGTCCATTATGTACTGCGTTTGTTTACTTTTTATACGGCTTGCGACAATCTCCATCATTTCTGCAGTTGCAATCATACCCGTTTTGATTGCATGAGGCTGAATATCAGAGAACACGCTCTCTAGCTGTGCCGCAAGCATGGATAGAGGCAAATGGTGGATATCAGAAACACCTTGAGTATTTTGAGCAACAACGGAAGTGAGGATTGACATTCCATACACCTCAAGCTCCTGAAATGTTTTTAAGTCCGCCTGTATCCCTGCACCACCCGTTGGATCCGTTCCTGCAATCGTTAATGCAACCGGAAATCGATTCATTTTTATTTCCTCCTCACTTGGATAAAAAATTTCTTTAATACTACTCTCCATCATCAAAAAAGCCACTCCTTGTGATCACAAGGAGTGGCTGTCTTAACATCATAAATTAACAGAACCGACTCCACATTTCCTACGCTAGTGTAATCTAGATCAGGTTCAAAGGGACAAGTCTGCAATTAGTAGACTATCTCAGCCAAAACGGCACCCCTAGTGGATGAAAGAATGAAATTATATACAACATATCAAGTCAGAATGGATACTGTCAATCAAATGCTTAATAGGAGAAGAGAAACACGATGTCTTCTCTAAAAATGACATTAACCAATTAATAACGTAGACTTTTACATCATTAAACGTTTTTCAGTTTATTTTCCCTCAATAAAGCTGATTTGAGTATGACAAATGTTATTTCCATTCCTTTTTTCTCCACGAATTTAATAATCCTATTAAACATGGGCTGTCAATGCAGATATCAAAAATAAATTTTTATTTATTTCCCTTTAAAACGACAAGATTAGTCATATCTTTTATTTATTTCCCAAAATTCAATAGGATTAAAGATTGTCAGATCGGGAAGAATCAATTATACTAAACACCATATTTAGTATGAAGATAAAACCAATAACACTATATATAGTACATTCCACTTGAATAGGTGCCGAGTAAGGCATAATAGGGAATCTGGTGTGAATCCAGAACTGTACCCGCAACTGTAAATGCATAGAAACTTGTCGAGCCACTGTGATGTCATCATGGGAAGGGACTTGAATCGTCGTAAAGCATAAGTCAGGAGACCGATCTATTCAATAACGTGCTATCTTCTTCGGGAGGTGAGAAGGTAGGATGAGGAAGCAATAGGATCTATTTGCATCTGCCTATTTCTTTTATCCATCCTGCGTTCACCTCCAAAGGTGGACTTTTTTATTTTCAAAGCTATGTTAAAGATCATTGTTGAGTTTGGCACTAGATTGATTGGAGCGGAGGGCTTGAGACTCCTGCTTAGAGAAGCGAGTGAAAGGGAGACCCCGAAGGCCCGTCATGAGCCGAGGAGTCTCCCGGACCGCCTGCGGAAAGCGAGCGCCTTAAGCTGAAATCAACAGGTAAATTTAACAGTATTATTTTCAAAAATGAATGGAGGATAAATGATGAAATCAACAACAATCTCTGTATCTGCCTACCACACTCTCCACAATTGGACGACAGAACAACTGACAAATTACTTTTCTACCAAAACGGAACGCTTCCCTGCCTTGAACGCTGCACCAATAGTGGAAAAAATTACGCAGCAGCTGGAGCATAAACAAGACTACACGCTCCACCAAGCAACGCAGCTCATGATTTTAGCAGCATTAGACGGCATCTCCATTGAAGAACCAGATTGGACGTTTGTCGCAGCTGAGCTTTTACGTGACCGCTTGTATGATCAAGCAGCACAATCACGCGGACATGATCCAGGCCAACCATATGGCTCATTTGTTCAATTAGTTCATACTCTTACGGATATGAATCTTTATACAGCGCGATTAAGAGATTCCTATTCGGATGAGGAGATTGAGCAGATCGGAAGCTTCATTGAGCCAGAAAAAGATCAGCTTTTTACATACATCGGTCTTGTGACATTAGCAGATCGCTATTTAACAAAGTCTCGTGAGAAAGAAGTGTACGAGCTTCCGCAGGAGCGTTTTATGGTCATCGCGATGACCTTGATGATGCAGGAACCAAAGAATAGAAGGATTGGGCTTGTTAAAGAAGCCTACTGGGCTTTATCGAATCTTTATATGACAGTCGCAACACCGACCTTGTCAAATGCAGGAAAAAGCTACGGTCAGCTTTCCAGCTGTTTTATTGATACCGTAGAGGATGATCTGCGCAGTATTTACGATTCCAACACGGACATTGCCACATTAAGCAAAAACGGAGGCGGCATTGGTGTATACCTAGGGAAAATCCGCTCCCGAGGCAGTGATATTAAAGGGTTTAAAGGAACCTCTTCAGGCGTGATCCCTTGGATGAAGCAGCTGAATAATACGGCTGTCAGCGTCGATCAGCTCGGACAAAGAAAAGGAGCTGTTGCTGTTTACTTGGACGTTTGGCATAAAGATATTTTCTCTTTCTTAGACGTCCGGTTAAACAATGGAGATGAGCGTTTACGTACGCATGACCTTTTCACAGGTGTTACCATTCCTGATTTATTTATGGAAGCTGTTGCAAACAGATCTGAATGGCACTTATTTGATCCGCATGAAGTTCGTCAGGTTATGGGGTATTCATTAGAGGATTATTTTGATGAGCAGGAAGGACAAGGGAGCTTCCGGGATAAATACCAGGAATGTGTGGATCATCCCGTCCTGTCGCGCCGCACAGTTCCAGCCATTGACATTATGAAATCCATCATGATTTCTCAATTAGAAACCGGTACGCCGTATATGTTTTACCGCGATACGGTTAATCGCATGAACCCAAATCAGCACAAGGGAATGGTATATTGCAGTAATCTTTGCACAGAAATCATGCAAAATATGAGCGCAACGACGATGACGGAGGAATATGTAAAAGACGGTTCGATCATTACGGTTAAATCACCTGGTGACTTTGTGGTATGCAACCTTTCCTCTATCTCGCTGGCTCGTGCCGTTTTCGCAGACGTACTTCCGCGGCTTGTGCAAATCCAGGTACGCATGCTTGATAATGTCATTGACCAAAATACACTGCCTGTTCCTCAAGCGGGCATCACGAATAGAAAATATCGCAGTGTCGGCTTAGGTACATTCGGCTGGCATCATCTTCTAGCGAAAAAGGGCATTCGCTGGGAAAGTGACGAAGCAGTAAATTATTGTGACGATTTGTATGAAGAGATTGCTTATTTAACAGTGGAAGCAAGTATGAATCTTGCGAAGGAGAAAGAAGCCTATCCTGTCTTTGAGGGTTCTGACTGGCAGACAGGGGAATATTTCACAAAACGCGGCTATACATCTAACCGCTGGGATGAGCTGCGTGAGCAGGTAGCTGAGAACGGCGTACGTAATGGCTACATGATGGCTGTTGCTCCAAATTCATCGACATCGATTATCGCTGGCTCTACAGCAAGTATTGATCCAATTTTCCGCAAACAATATTCTGAGGAGAAAAAAGACTACCGTATTCCTGTAACAGCGCCTGACTTAAGCCCTGAAACGACGTGGTACTATCAGTCTGTGTATTTACTTGATCAACACTGGAGTATTCGTCAAAATGCTAAGCGTCAGCGGCACATCGATCAAGCAATCTCCTTTAACCTTTATGTACGAAACGATATTAAGGCGAAAGAACTGCTTGATTTACATCACCATGCATGGGAATCCGGATTAAAGACGACTTATTATGTTCGCTCGACTTCAGATGTGGAAGCAATCGAAGCTTGTGAAAGCTGCCAAAGCTAAGGAGGATCTACACATGACCACAAATCATCTAACAAAGCGGACCATAATGGATGCAGACGCACCTAACCGCTCGACTGGGATCGTTAACGGCAAAAGCTCCAACATTTTAAACTGGGATGATGTACGGTATTCATGGGCATACCCTAAATATAAAACGATGCTGTCAAACTTTTGGACTCCTTTTGAAATCAATATGGGGAATGATATTAAACAGTTTCCTCAGCTGACAGATGCAGAGCAGGAAACATTTTTAAAAATTATCGGCCTTCTCGCACTGCTTGATAGTATTCAATCAGACTATGCAGGAAAAGTGGCAGACTATTTAACGGACTCCTCATTAAATGCACTGATGATAATGCTTGCGCAGCAGGAGGTGATTCATAATCATTCCTATTCTTATGTACTGTCCAGTATCGTATCAAAACAGCAGCAGGATGAAGTATTTGAATACTGGCGGACTGAGCCAACACTTAGAAAACGCAATGATTTTGTTACGAACGGCTATAAGGCTTTTGCTGAGGAACCAACTGTTGAGCATTTTGCCCAATCGATCGTATATGATGTCATTTTAGAAGGACTGTTTTTCTACTCCGGGTTCGCCTTTTTCTATAACCTGGCACGAAATCAAAAAATGGTCTCCACCTCTACGATGATCAACTACATCAATCGCGATGAGCAGATTCATGTAGGATTATTTGAAAAGATCTACAAAGAGCTGCTGGAGGAGCATCCATCCATTCATACAAAGAAACACGAGGAATTCGTGATCAACACCTTCCGCCAAGGAGCCGAGCTTGAAATTGCCTGGGGCCGTGAAGTAATCGGCAATAGATTTGATGGCATTACCATGAACGAGCTTGAGCAATATATTCAATATATGGCCAATAAGCGCTGTCATCAGCTTGGACACGGCAGAAACGTATTCCCTGATGCACCGATTCAAAACCCTCTTCGCTGGATTGTGGCTTACCAGGAGGTTGACCAAGGAAAAACTGATTTCTTCGAACAGAAATCCAGACAGTATACAAAAACATCTGATGCAAATGGGTTTGATGATTTGTAAGATTGCAGCTTTCATATAAAAAGAGCAGCCAGCACGTTAAAATAAAACATGCCGGCTGCTCTTCTATTTACGATCTTTTTGCTGCTCCTTTAACATCGCTTCTATTCGATCAAGCTGCTTTTTGCGCCCAAAGATTATATTTTTTATGAAGTAAATGCTGCCGCCTATTATCAAGATTAAGAATAAAAACATAGTGATCTGGAAAATAATATCACCGCCATTGAATTCACTCATTAATTACCATTCCCCCCTTGATGATATGCCACCCTTCTGTCAATAATATCATCCAAATAACTTTCATTTAGTAACTAATACGTGCCACTATGTTGAAAGTTTCAAAAAAGAGCTCCCGAAAAGTCGAGAGCTCCCATCATACTTGCATTAATTTGTTGACTCATCCTCTGATCCGCCAAAGACTCCGGAAATGGCATCCATAATTCCTTGGAAGAAGTCCTTTACACCTTGCCAGAAGCCCTCATTGTCCACTACTTCACTCAATTTTTCCTGAATAGTATTTGACAACTGTCCCAGCTGTTCTTGCACGTTATCAAAATTAATATTTAAATTCCTCATTTGTTCAAAAAGATCGGTAAGACGCTGGCGATCCTCTGCACTTAAATTAATATTAAGATTGTTTAACTGCTCTTCAATAATCGCTTCGATTTCTTCACGGCTTGCAGGCTTTTGATCGGCAATTTGCTGTTTAATTTCAGCCAGCAATTCACTCACCTTTTCCTGCTCAATGCCCTCTTCATTTACAAGATCTGTGGCTAGGTTCAATTCATCATTTGCGACTTCAAGTCGTGCAGTGTCAAGTGTTTCTCCACTTACTTCGTATGCTTTATAGATCCCTGTTAACGCAGAATGGCCGCTTACCTTAATAGGAGACGCTACTTCAACCGTGGCATTCTCAATTCCAGCAGTCAAGAGTGCATTCGCATACATCGTATCTGTTACTTCCGTAATGTTCTCAGGTGTTACACGTTCAATAACGAGTCCTTTCCCCTCTTCTTCACGCGTTATTTTTGCAGAAGAGTACATGCGTGCATTACGGTCTTCACCCTCAATATAGCGTACTAGATCTTCGCCCGTAACTGTTACCTCCTCAACCATTTCAGGATTGGTTACCCCTAGCAGCTCTCTAACCTCTGCCTTCTGGGAATCATTTAATGAGCCACCCAGCACGACAATCGGCAAGCCGAATTTTTCATTAATACTATCTTCATTATTATTTTCTGCGGCCTTAACACTGCTTGCTGACCCGATATTCAGCGCAAGAATGAAGGCAAGTGCAATCATGCTTATACGTTTAATCATATTGTTATTCCCTTCTTCTTATAGAATCTTTTTCACCAGCACCTCTGATAGGTTTGATACCATCTTAAGTCATTCCATCAATTATCTCTATTGGACGCAAGGACTATTTAAGGTCATTTAGGACCTCATACTAGTAAGACGTAATAATTCAAGAAAAGGTTTCACTTTTATTATAAAATCACAAATAAAGAAGCACAGCTTTATACTGTGCTTCTTCATATTCCACTGAAAAAAGATGTTTTCATCGCAAAAACCATGCTTTCTTCTCCAATCCAGATGCTAAATAAGCAGCCTGTTTTTTTACATCCTGCACAAAATGATTTATTTCATTAATGGCTTCTTGAAGAGAACGAACGGACGTAACAATTCCGTCAATGCTCTGACCATTTTCTTTTGCGTGCTGCTGCAGCGTTCTCATCTTTTCCCCAACTGTTTCTCCACCTGCTGCAGTTTCACGCGACGTTGAAACAACGAGATCGAGCTGCTGCTTTAACTGCTCCTGCAGCTGAATTAACTGATCAAACACGACAGATGTTTCCTGAATGGAAGACATGCTTTTTACTACCTGTTGGTCTGTATTCTGCAATGAGATGGTCACTTCTTCTTTTGCTTGTAAAATATCAAGGACAACGTCCCTAGTTTGAGTAGATGCTGCAGCCGATTGCTCGGCAAGCTTTCTAACTTCACCAGCTACAATCGCAAAGCCTTTGCCATGCTCACCTGCTCTTGCTGCTTCAATTGAAGCATTGAGTGCAAGAAGATTTGTTTGATCGGCAATTTTCGTAATCGCATCCAGTGCGAGTCCTATTTCATTTGTTTTCTCCTCGAGCAATCCTACTACTTGAACAGAATGGCGGGAAGACACCTGTACATCCGTCATTCGATTGATGGTTTCAGCAAGATTTTCCTTATTGATTGTCGCTACTTGAATCACTTCATCCGTTAATTCAAACATTTCATTTGATCGGCTTGAAACTCCTTGAACCTTTTCGACCATTGTTTGCATATTCTGTTCCGTTTGCTGGGTGGATTCCTGATATAGATCAGATACTGCTTCCATTTTCTCAACCTGCTCGCTCACCTGACGAACTGCGAGAGAAGAGCCAGATAAATGGGAGGATAACTCGCTCACCTTTCCGTCTAACCGCTTAGCTGTATTTTCAATATTATGCAGGACCTCGCTAAGTACCAGCTGAAGCTCCTCACTTTCCTGCACTTTATTCCTGGAGCGCTGAACGGCAAACAGTAAAATAAAGCCGATTACCACAAATTGAACGGTGTAATAGGCCCCAGTCAAAATGGATTGCTCCAAACTGGTTTGAATGGACATCGGTTCAGCAAAAGCCCAATGAGTAAATTGAGCAATAATGAGTAATGCTGACGCGGCAATTAGAGATGTTTTCATGAGCTTAGCATCTGCATAAAGGGCTGCAATGCCAAGTGGTACCAACCAAAAATATGGCACATTCACCCAGGCATTTGTATAAAAGAAAAAGGCTAAGATAAGTGTGGATAATACGGACAGCTCTTTAAAATATGTAGGTGCAGATGAAAATTTGTAGTAAGAAACAGGGACGAGCAATAAAACAAATTGAACATTATAAATAATATCCATGACGGTCAAAGACGGCCAACCGTACATGATTATCTGAGTAGCCATATTTGCAGCCATTAATACCGCGGCAACAATAAATAGTTTATACAAAATAGAAGATAATCTCTCTTCACTTAAACTTTTTGAATGACTACTATTTCGATTCAATATTATCCCTCCAATTTTCCCATTATTATAATCCAAAAGACACTATTAAATGCATTATACCTTCATTGCGCTTTCCAAATAAAGCTAATTATTACTTCTCGTCCATTTTTCTATTCATCAAATATATAACGCTATTTTTATAGAAATGAGGCTGTAGCTCCTCTTCTTTTACTCTATAATTCCTTTATAAGGTATTTTTACTTTTAAGGAGGATGAAAATGAAAATTCTTGTAGTAGGTGCAGGTGCTATTGGCGGATATTTTGGCGGTCGATTACTGGAAAAAGGTGAAAATGTAACATTTCTTGTAAGAGAAAAAAGAAAGAAACAGCTTGAACAAACCGGTTTAATGATTAAAAGTGTTCATGGAAATATGCATCTAACCCCCTCGTTGATAACAGCCGATCAGAGGGCAGATCCTTTTGATGTGATCCTTATTTCAACCAAATCATATCAATTAAACGATGTGATAAAAGATATTCATCCATTTGTCGGGAATGAAACGATGATCTTGCCTTTGCTAAACGGGATTGCTCATGTCAATCAGCTTATCAAGGAATTCGGTGAAAAAGCCGTCATTGGAGGACTTTGTTTTATCGAAACCACCTTGGATCATGAAGGAAGAGTCATTCAATCAAGCCCTATTCACAAGCTAGTTTATGGTGAAAGAAATGGACAAATGACCGATCGAATAAAAAGGCTGCAATCCTCCTTTGAAGGAACGAAGGCATCATTTATTTTAAGTGAAAAAATTAATCAAGATATGTGGCATAAATATTTATTTATCTCTGCTTTTTCAGGCATTACTTCTTTAATGAATTCTCCAATTGGCCCAATTCGGGAAGAAAAATCAGGCTACAAAGCCATCGCTGTACTGTTAAATGAGATTTCCGCAATTATGAAAAAAATAGAAGCTCCTATTGAGGAGAAAATAGCTGAAGCACAGCTCGAAACCATGAAAGAAATGGGTGATCAGATGAAATCATCCATGCAGCGCGATATGGAGAAATTATTCCCTATCGAAGCAGAGCATCTTCATGGCTATCTTCTTGAAAAAGCCGAAGACCATCACTTGGACGCTCCAGTGCTTCAAACCATTTATACAAAACTGAAGCTATATGAAAAAGAGCTTTCTCAAAACCAACCATAAGCATGCACCAATTCAGAGAATAGTTTGACAATGTAATAGAACGTGATACTATTAAAATCAAATAAACAACTTTATATCGATATTCCGCTAGGGGTGCCTATATATAGGCTGAGATGGACGTGCGACGTCCGGACTCTTACTACCTGATCTAGTTCATACTAGCGTAGGGAAGTGGAGGCTCCGAAACGTACTGTCTATCTACTTTTGGATTACGCCGCCACTTTCTCTATTTTCAGGGAAAGTGGCTTTTTTATGTTTTCGGCTTTGTTAAACATGTCCGTTGATTGCAGCACGCTGGCGCTCGCTTTCCGCGGGGCGGGCGGTGAGCCTCCTCGGTGCAGCCGCATAGGCTGCTGAAATAGTCGCTCTTTTCAAACTCGTAAAATCAATTCCCAAAATAACATTGATTTTACGATTGATTGTGGGAAATAACCACTACATTATTATGAAAAAAGAGAGATAAAGTGGGGATTAATTTTTCGCTGTTTTTGAAAACCTTACTTTTTCAGTGCCCTCGTAGCCGCACCTGTGGAATCTCACCTGTCCCGCTTCTCCCGCAGGAGTCTCGCAAACCAGCTCCAATCAACGCTGTGCATAAATTAAATCATGTCAACTAAAGGAGGAAATAACATGTCTTTTTCTCAAGAAATTCGCCAACAGGCAAACGAAATTTGGCAGGCAAGCTTTGATCATCCATTTGTAAAGGGAATTGGTGATGGGACACTGTCTCTCGATCAATTTCGTTATTATGTGCTGCAGGATTCGTATTATTTATCTCATTTTGCAAAAGTGCAGACACTGGGTGCAGCAAAAGCGGATGATCTCCACACTACAAATCGCATGGCTATTCATGCACAGGGTACTTATGAAGCCGAAATGGGCTTGCATGAAAACTTCTCAAAACAGCTTAAAATAACAGATGAAGAGATTGCAAGCTTCAATCCCTCTCCTACCTCCTATGCCTATACTTCACATTTGTACCGGGCAGCACAAGGACACTTAGGAGATATTATCGCTGCTCTCCTCCCGTGTTACTGGCTCTATTATGAAATTGGAGAACGTCTGCAGGGCAGTTCGCCAGATGAAGAGATTTATCAACAATGGATCGCTGCTTATGGAGGAGAATGGTTCCGCGCATTAGTAGAGGAGCAAATTGAACGCTTGGACCTTCTCGCTTCTCAGGCGACAGAACAGGATCGCCAGCGGATGGCCCGCCATTTTCTTATCAGCAGCCAATACGAATATTCATTTTGGGAAATGGCGTACACCCTTGAAAAATGGCCCTTCCCTGCTATTGTTTTTCAAAAGTAATTCCAGGGAGGCTTACCAATGAACCGCTTTACCTATCATGTGTTATCCACAGGTGGACAACCACCCGCAAAATGGCTTGAAACTATGGGAACTGTGCATAAAGATGTGGATTACATTCATATCCGTGAAAAGAATGCAACAGCAAAAGAACTGCTTAACTATATTGACTCCCTGCTCAGCCTGGGAGTCCCCGCACATAAGCTCATCGTAAACGACCGTGTCGATGTTGCGTGGACCCAGACGATTGGGGTGCAGCTCGCCTACCACAGTCTGAATGCTGAAATGGTGAAAGATTTTTTTCCAAGCTTACTGGTAGGAGCATCTGTTCACAGCGTTGAGGAAGCACATATTGCTACCTCAGCTGGCGCTGACTATTTACTTTATGGACATATTTTCCCTACCAATTCGAAACCAAATCAAACTCCAAGGGGGTTGAGTGCACTTGAACAGGTTGTCGAAGCATCAACTGTACCTATCATCGCCATCGGCGGGATACTGCCTTGGCATGTTCCGCTCATTCAGCAAACAGGCGCAGCAGGAATCGCATTAATGTCAGGTGTGATGAATGCAATTGACCCTCTGTTAGCCATTCAGTCCTATCGAAAGGAGGAAATCCATGGACAGGTATGATGTCATTATTGTCGGAGGCGGCGTAATCGGCAGCTCGGTCGCTTTTCAGCTAAGCAAAAGAGGAAGGAAAGTATTGTTACTAGACCAAGGTCCTCTTGGTAAGAAAGCGTCAAGTGCAGCAGCCGGAATGTTAGGTGCACATACTGAACTGAATGTGGATAGCCCCCTCTATTCCTTTGCCTTATCAAGCAAACAGCTTTTCTCTGATCTTGCCGTTGAATTAAAGGGCTTAAGCGGGATTGATATCGAATATGTGGATAAAGGGATGTATAAAGTAGCAACGACCGAGGAGGAAGCTCTTACCTATCAAAAGCTGGCACTTGAACCAGCTTATCAACAGCAGCAGATTAAGTGGCTCGATGGAAATGAAGTCCGAAAATGCGAGCCTGCTTTATCCACATTTATTAAGGGAGCAATGTGGATTCCAAAGGATGGCCATGTTTCGGCACCTGCCTTATCCATAGCTTTAGCGAGTGCAGCAGCATCTTTTGGCGCTGACATAAAAGAATATACACAGACAGCTTCATTTATTGTGGAAAAAGGAGAAGCAGTTGGTGTAATGACAAACACTGGTCCAGTTAGGAGTCTGCATATCATTGTCACTAGCGGAGCCTGGAGTGAGAGGTTATTAAAGGAATCTGGCCTCCAGCTTGATACCTACCCTGTAAAAGGCGAATGCTTTTCGGTGAAAACACACCAGCCTCTTATTAAAGGCACCATTTTCTCTGAAGGCTGCTACCTCGTTCCTAAAAAAGGCGGACGATTGATTATAGGTGCGACAGAGCAGCCTCATTCTTTTAGTGAACAGGTTTCTGTTCAAGGAATCTCCAGCCTGCTTGAACGCACAAAAAAGATTTTGCCTTCCATTGAACAAGCTCATTGGGAAAAAACCTGGGCTGGTATTCGTCCGCAAACACAGGACGGGCTCCCTTTTATTGGTGAACATCCACAAATTAAAAATCTTTTGGTTGCGACCGGCCACTATCGAAATGGCATCCTGCTTGCACCAGCTACAGGATTACTGGTGGCAGATCTTGTTGATAAGAAAACGGTGCGGCCTGAATGGAAAGAAGCTTTCAGACTTGACCGCAACCATGTTTACGCGAGGAGTGCATTTTCATGAAAATGACAATAAACGGTGATTCCGTTGAAGTCCCTGATTCAATTGAGGTCATCACAGACCTGCTTCATCACTTTGGATTAGATCAAAAGGTTGTGATGGTTGAACTTAACAATCTCGTAATTGATCGCAAAAAACACGATATACAAACAGTCGAGCCTGGGGATGTCATTGAGCTCGTTCAATTTGTAGGAGGAGGATAATCATGTTAAAAATTGGTCCTTTATCGTTTCAATCTCGTCTGCTTCTAGGTACCGGAAAATATCCGGATTTCTCGACTCAAAAGCAAGCCGTTGAGCAATCAGCAACAGAAATTCTGACCTTTTCTGTTCGCCGGATGAATATCTTCGAAAAAAATCAGCCAAATCTGCTTGAAGAGCTGAATACTGAAAAGTACAGCCTGTTACCCAATACAGCCGGTGCTAAAACAGCTGAAGAAGCCGTTCAGACTGCACGTCTTGCCAGATCCAGCGGTCTTTGCGATATGATCAAGGTAGAAATTATCGGCTGTCAAAAAACCCTTCTTCCTGATCCGGTTGAAACCCTTCGCGCTTCTGAAATGCTTTTAGAAGAAGGATTTATTGTGCTGCCTTATACGTCAGATGACGTGGTGCTGGCTCGCCGCTTAGAGGAATTAGGCTGTCACGCCATCATGCCCGGTGCCTCCCCAATCGGCTCAGGACAAGGGATTATCAATCCGCTAAATCTTCAGTGGATCATTGAACAAACCAGTATCCCTGTTATTGTGGATGCAGGAATTGGCTCTCCTTCTGATGCTGCACTTGCAATGGAATTAGGAGCAGATGGTGTATTACTAAATACAGCCGTATCTGGAGCCAAGGATCCTGTCAAGATGGCCATTGCCATGAAAAAAGCAATTGAAGCAGGACGTCTTGGTTATGAAGCAGGAAGAATTCCTAAGAAGACCTACGCAACACCAAGCAGTCCAACAGAAGGATTGATTTCTGGATGAATGAACGCTATTCAAGACAGGTATTATTTCAGCCCATTGGCACAAAAGGACAGAATTTAATTCGTCAAAAACATGTGATGATTATTGGTTTGGGCGCTCTAGGTTCCTCCATTGCAGAAATGCTGACACGAGCAGGCATTGGACAGCTAACCATGATTGACCGCGACTATGTTGACTGGAGCAATCTTGGCCGACAGCAGCTATACGAGGAAGAAGATGCTGAGCTTCACTTGCCCAAAGCCATTGCAGCAAAACAGCGATTAAAAAAACTGAATTCAGACGTAGTGATCCATGCTCATGTCATGGAAGCGACCGCAAATGACCTAGAAGAATTTGCTCAACATAACATTGACATTATGCTTGATGCAACAGATAACTTTGACATACGCATGATTATAAATGATGTCGCTCAGAAGTGGGACATTCCTTGGATTTACGGAGCATGTGTTGGCAGCTATGGCATGAGCTACACGATTATTCCAGGTGAAACTCCCTGCCTTCAATGCCTGTTAAATACAGTGCCGTTAAACGGACCAACATGTGACACAGCTGGAATTATTAGCCCTGTCGTTCAGCTTGTCACAGCACATCAGGTCGCAGAAGCACTAAAACTTTTGGTTGGAGACCATGCAGCACTGCGAAAAGAACTAGTAGCCTTCAACTTATGGGAAAATCGTTATCAGTCACTTACCATCGATCATTTAAAGCAGTCCGACTGCCCAACTTGCGGAGTGCAGCGAACCTATCCTTATTTAATTCAAGATACCGAAGTCAAAACAGAAGCACTGTGCGGCAGGGATACTGTTCAAATACGTCCATATCAGCGAATCGAACGAGATCTTTCTTTACTGGAGCAGCAGTTGAAGCGTCAAAATGGTGTCGTAAAACGGAATAACTATTTACTAGCCTATTCGACAAATACGCACCGGCTCGTTTTTTTTCATGACGGACGCGTACTCGTTCACGGCACGAACAATGTCGCAGAAGCAAGCAAGCTTTATAAAAAGCTTATTGAATAAAAAGTAATCCTGCGATTATCAACGAAATCAAACATCTCTGGATATGTTGCCCCCCTAGGCTCAAGCACGCAGCGAAAATAGCACAAACATTACCTAAGGATTATTTAAAGACTATTTCAATTAATCTTACTATTGATTAAATACACCTACTCAATAGCCTTTCACCTAATTTTCCTGTATACTGTTTATACGGTAACTTTTTGTAACTATATCTCATGCTAATGCTTGATTTTATAAAGGAGGGGAGGCAAATGGCTACGATGTCACTTTGCCCAAAATTTGAACAAGCCTTTCAGTTACTAGGTAAGCGTTGGAATGGTGTAATCATCCGCGTACTTGCTGATAGTCCAAAGCGCTTTTCAGAAATTGCAGAACCGATCCCTCATATCAGCAATAAAATTTTAACAGAACGTTTAAAAGAGCTGGAAGAACAAGGGATCGTTGTTCGGGAAGTATTTCCCGAAACACCTGTGCGTATTGAGTACCGATTAACAGATAAAGGACACTCACTTACACCCATTTTAGACGAAGTGCAAAAATGGGCTGACCACTGGTTAATCAACGAGTTGCAAAAATAAAGAAGCTGGCTATTTTAGCCAGCTTCTTTTTTATGCAGATTGTCTTGTCATTCCTATTATTTTTAACCGATCATTTTCTTCCCCAATGACGAAAGTAAACGTGTACGTCTGGTTTAATCGCATATGCTCAATCAATTCTTCCATATGTACCGTTACGTTTATCTCTACTTGATCACTGACAACGAGGATTTCAGGATTGTCCATTGAGATTGATGGGATATTTCGAAAACTCTCTCTATATGCTTCGTAGCTTGTTTCCTCCTGAAATTCTGACCCCATTAGAGAATAGGCCGTCACATAGTCACCAAATTGAAGGCTATCAAAATAATATTGAACGACGTACAAAGCCAACTCCTCTCTCGAAGGAACTGCACTTTCTTCCGGCTGTTTAGCGTATTGATCGAAAGCTGGGAGAGATTCCAATGGGCTGTCCACCCATGATTGAATCATATCCACAACATCCATAATGGGAATACTAAAGCCCAAATTCATCTCCGGATCTTCAGCAGAGTTAATGCCGATTACTCGCATTGTATCTGCATGCAATAAAGGGCCTCCGCTATTTCCTGGGGAGATCGATGCTGTAATTTGATCGATATTTTCATACGTAAAGGGCTCAATCACAAAGTGACGATCTACTCCGTTAACCTCCCCTACCGTAACTGTATTTTGGAAGCCAAGCGGACTGCCAAGTGCAAGAACTGGATCAGAAAGTTTAGCCCGCTGGTCCCGTTCAACCACAAGCGGCTCCATACCAGCTAGTTCCTCCACTCGGACAACCGCCACATCCGTCGTATCACTAATTCCGATTACAGCACCTTTAAAACGCCCTGAATCAGCTGTGATCACAGTGACTTCTGCAGCGTTTGCTACGACGTGTGCGTTTGTGACAATATCACCGTTCGCATTATAGAGAAAACCTGACCCTATTGACCCGCTTAATGTCTCGATTTGCACCACTTTTTTTTGAGCATCGTATACCGCTTCGTCACGGCTCATTTTCATTTGTTGGATAAACTGCTGCTGCTGGCTGTCAAGCTCCTCAGACAGCAGGTAGGATTTTTCTTGTGTTATGCCTCCTGCCACATGATCATGTATATAAAAGACCCCAATTATGGTACTGATAATGAGCAGTGCGGAGAAAAATGAACAAATCATCCAGCTTTTCTTCATATGAACCTCCTATTCCAAATACCATGTTATATTTGTAATTTCTACTTTCCCCTCCGCACTGCTTTGTTGAATGCTACCGGAAAATTCCCCTCTTTCACCTGGGGCCAAATAAGCCGGTTCAATATGGCAAATGCTTTCATCAAGTAATGTACCTTCTCGATCATAAATCCCCCAAGTAATTTCCACAGCACTAATAGGGCGCGTTGCTTGATTCTCAACCTCACCTGTAAGATAGATATAGCCGTCTTCCTCAGGTCGAACTTCCCATTTTAGGATATTTACTGCTTCCGTTCGATTATATAGATCTTCTTCCTCTGCTTGTTTCATCGCTTCTTCCAAGCGATCATACTCAGCATTTTGATAATCGAGGCGTGCTGTCTCAACATCCACCCTAAAACTTTCTAAGTCCTTATGATTAACCGCAAAGCCTAATGCGTGGTCAATAACATTGAGTGCAGATGTAAATTGCGCATTTTTCACCTTTGATTCAGCTTCATCAATGGCTACTGCTGCAATTTTATTGCACACCTCTTCTCTTGCTAGCAGGGCTTCGTTTCCTTGCAGACCAGAAAGCTGCAATAATTTCCCTGCAAGAGACTGGATAGACAATGAGGTTTCTAAATCACGCCGTACAGTGGCCACCACTAGCCTTTCCCTTGTATCCATTAAATCTTTTTTTAACAAGAAAAGAAGCTCATTTCCGCCATCTTCTATTTCATAGATAATCGTTTCTAATTCTTTTTGCGCATAATCAAAATCTCCGGTTTTAACCCGTTCGTTCAAGATCTCGATTCTTTGATCAAGAATTTTCGCATCTTTTACTGCTGCTAAACCATCCTTCAGGGCTTCATACTCAGGACGAGAGTCAGAGGCTTTCTCCAGAAGATGAATGGCTTCATCCCAGTTCTCTTTAAATGCCGCGCTTTCGGCATCCGCCTTCCATTGAAGGACTTGATCATTTCGCCACGCTTCATACATATAACATGCACCGAGACTTACTATACAAAAAGTAAAAATAAGTGCCGTCATTTTTATAGGCGGAGTGATTTTTGAACGTTGATAAAGTTTTCCATAATCGTTGGGTTGTATACTCGATAAACGCTCCGCTCGGGAAGGAGTCACTGCTGCCTTTTTGGTGGAATGATGCTGATCACTCATCCTCCTCCCTCCTCTCTCAACCTTTTTTTCTTCACTAATACCCTCTTTTGCCCTATTTCATTCATTTATCCTTCGATTTTCTTTACGATTTGTTACCAAAGTGTAGCAGATTAGACATAGTTCGCTCATCCAACAAATTACCTTTTTCTAAGGTAAACAGCATGAAAAATGTGTTTGAAAAAAATATCTCAAATTCGAGAAATATTTTAATGATATATATTGACATCTCATTTCATAGGTTTTATACTGATTACAAATACTAACCAAGTTACTAAATGTAACTTTTGAGGAGGAACTTTTTTATGACAAAGAAATGGGCTTTAGATCCAACGCATTCAAGCATTGATTTTTCGGTAAAACACATGATGATCTCTCGTGTGAAAGGTTCTTTCAACAGCTTTTCTGCTGATATCGAAGCTGACGTAAACGACCTATCAACAGCTACAATTAATTTCACTATTGATGCAAGCAGCATCGACACACGTACTACAGACCGCGATAACCACTTGCGTTCTGCTGATTTCTTCGATGTTGAAAAATATCCAAACATCACATTCAAATCTACTGATGTGAAAAAAGTCAGCGATGATGAGTATGAGTTAATTGGTGACGTGACAATTAAAGACGTGACAAAACAAGAAACATTCAAAGTGGAATTTGAAGGTGCAGGAAAAGATCCTTGGGGCAACGAAAAAGCTGGATTCAGTGCAAATGGTAAATTAAGCCGTTCTGCATACGGTCTAACATGGAACCAAGCACTTGAAGCTGGCGGCGTACTAGTAGGAGACGAAATTAAATTCAACATCCAAGTTCAGGTAACTCCAGAAGCATAATTTTATACTCAGAAACCACTCGTATTTTCAGTCCAAACTTGAAAATACGGGTGCTTTTTTATTATTCTATTAATAATCACTGCGGCGGGTATCTTCCGTTAAGTAAGACAGAAACACAGCTTTCATATAATCATCCATTAGGATCTGAAAAGATATCAATATTCAGATCCTCTAGTACCTTTATTGCTGCTCTAACGGGTAATTTCGGGAGCATAAATTCATTCGACACTACTTGTTCGATATCATGAATGGAATGGAGAGTCTTTTTCATGATCGTTCCATTTGAGTAACGAATCGATAATTGACTATTCACCAATGAAACGCTTCGATTTTTCTTTGCTTGCCATAGCTGACACCGCAGAATTGACATAAAGGTAGCATTCGGTTCATTTGAGGCTTTAATAACTCGCTCAAAGCCACCCAGGTCGTATGGCTGCTTCGCATCAAATGTCCATGCCTTCCCGTTTTGATTGCCATTCGTGAAGCGAACATATTTATATTGATGGCCATCTCCTTCAACAGGCAGAATATTCACTGTATCTCCGCCAAATCTTGAACTATTTTGATAATCCTTTTCAAATCTTATTGGCTTAAAAATCGGGGCAGCAGCTCCGCAATCCACATATACCTTCTCACGATCAAAAGCAACAATAATCCCCATATGCTCTTCTCCAAGCATAATATGATAACAGTTAAAGCCGATTTCCTTTAAAAGGAACAATAAATTAGCATTAAGGGTATAGCACGTTCCCCCAAATTGATATTTATAATGATTCATAATAAATACATCGATAGGAGGAATTTCAAACCCATTATTATATCGATCCTGAAAATAAATCAGCTTGCTGATATTTTCAAATGGAAATGTTGTTAAATGCGCTCTGCATATTCTCTCTAAGTATTTGTATGTAGGAGGTTCCAGCTGTAAACCAAGATCATTCAAGTAGGTATTTGTCCAATGGGATGCTTTGATCATAAGACTAGCTCCTTGTTTTTTGAAATTACTTCTACCTTTACATAGACAATCTAATTTTGTAAAGGGTACAAACGACTCGGTTTCATAAAAACAACCTCATATCGTAAGAATGAGGGTGTTTTTGGCATTTATATATCAAAAAATTTCAATTTACCATTTTTCCGCTTTCATCCCAAAATTGTTTTCGAATAACGACTTTTTGAATTTTCCCTGAAGCCGTTTTTGGCAATTGATCCATAAAGGTGAAGGCCTTCGGAATTTTAAAACGGGCAAGCTTGCTTTGAGCAAATGTAACCAGTTCTTCTTCTGTTAAAGTGTGACCATCCCGGACAACGACGACTGCATGCGGCACCTCTCCCCATTTCTCATGAGGCACTGCAATAACGGCTGCTTCTAAAACGCCTGGATGCTCATACAAGATACTTTCAACCTCAATAGAAGAAATATTTTCTCCACCACTGATAATGACATCTTTTTTTCGATCCACAATTTCAATGTAGCCATTTTCATCAATGGTTGCCATATCTCCTGTATAGAGCCACCCATTTCGAATGGCAGCAGAGGTTGCTTCATTATTTTTGTAATATCCCTGCATCACATTATTCGATCTTGTCGCAATCTCCCCTATACTTTTACCATCATTTGACACAGGCTCTCCAAGTTCATCTACTACCCGTACCTTCGAGCCAATCATTTCATACCCTGTTTTTGCCTTTAATCGATAACGCTCGCTATTTGACTGCACCTCGAGCGGGGACCGAATTTCCGAAATGGTAATAAGCGGTGATATTTCTGTCATTCCATATACTTGGATAAACGTCCATCCAAGTTCCTCCTCTACTTTTCGAACAAAAGCAGGCGGTGGTGCAGACCCTGCGATCACAACGCGCAATGGATGATCAACTGTTATTTTTGTTCGCTTCGCTTCCTCTAACACCATATTTAACACGGTTGGTGCCATATGCATGACACTTACACCGTATTTTTCTACTTTTTCTAGAAGGACTGCAGGATCCACTTTTCGAAGCATAATTTGCGTGGCTCCATTGGCTGTATAGTAAAATGGCGATCCCCAACCATTTACGTGAAACATCGGCAAAACGTGCAGCAGTTTATCTTCATCACTTATCCGAAGATGATGCATAGCGGACATTGCATGGAGATAATTTGCGCGATGGGTCAAGAGCACGCCCTTTGGATCTCCTGTCGTTCCGCTCGTATAAAGTAATGAAGCGTAGTCAGTTTCTTCAAGCTCTACACAGTCAAATGGGGCATTTGAAAATTCTTTAAGCCATTCCTCATAATTCAAGCACCCATCATGATCTCTCGTGGCGCTATGTATAATGATTGTTTTTACCATCTCCAGTTTGTGACGCACCAGCTCAATCAGCAGGTAAAGCTCTTCGTCTACAAACAGCACCTTACTCTCGCTATGATTTAAAATAAATAAGTAATCCTCTGGCCGCAATCGTGTATTTAATGAGGTCATAACACCTCCAACCTGAAATACACCATAAAATCCTTCTAACATTTCCAACGAATTAGGTGCTAAATAAGCTACCTTATCCCCTTTTTCAATAGAAAGCGCTTTCAATCCTCTCGAAAGTTGATTCACACGCCCTTGCATTTCTGCATACGTATAAGTACGGTCTCCATCAATCACAGCCGCTTTTTCTCCGTATAAATGCACAGCTCTGTCTAAAAAGTCCGTTAACACTAAAGGTACATGCATATAATATTCCCTCCCATTCTTACAAATATCCCCGATTAAAAGTATTGTAGGGCTTTTCGCTTTTTTTCGCAACGAATATACAGAAATCTTAGATAAATAGGTGCTGTTAATATATGCTAAACCCATTTTTTCTACATATTTTAGTCTTTTTCACAAAAGATAACGTGAACGCTATTTGATACAGGAGGGGACCTAATGGAAAGATCACGTAACAATAAAGAAAAATCCATTACAGAACAACAAATTCAAGATTCATTTCAAGATGGTACAGTAGATACAAAAAAAGCAAACACCGGCTCAGTAAAAGGGAATAAAAAAGTAGACGGCCCTAATTATCCGTCTACGTAAATAAAGTGCCTGACAATGGTCAGGCACGATTAATCGGCAAGGTGCAGCACCGGAATGAACCACCGGATTTGATTATTTCAGAAATATCCACTTCAATGACTTCATACCCAGTATGCCGCAGCTTTTCATTCAACTGCTGATTCTCAGGCAGACTGATGATTTTACCATTTCCGATCGAAAGTACATTCGGACCCATTGTAAATTGTTCCTTTTCATTTACCTCAATTAATGAATACCTGCTCCCAAAAAGATCACGACTTTCCTTGCTGAAGGCAGGAATATAAATCAATGCATCAGTTGGTGAAATAACGTTAAACAAACAATCCAAATGGAGATATTTTGAATCAAACGGCACAGCAATCACTTCATGCTGAGGAAGTTTGCCTTGAAGCTCTTTAATCGCCGCTTCCGTCGTTCTTTTACTTACCCCAACCCAAACGGTTGACTGGTCAATGACTACATCTCCACCCTCAATCGAATGGGATTCGATTTTTTTAGCGAATTCCCCCGCTCCTTGAAGCCAGGATAAAAGAAGAGATTCCTCCCCTCTCCGTATATCATTTCCCATGGTTGAAACAAATACAGTATCTCCAATCGTGAACCCTATATCGCGTGTAAACACCTGCTCCGGAAACGTTTCTAATGGCGGGAACTGAATAATCTCCGCTCCATGCGTTTTTAGTACTTCCATAAATGTATTGTGTTGCTCCATCGCTTTTACGCGGTCAATGTTATGATCCAAAAAATGTTTTTGTGTCTCATTAATAACCTTTTTTATGGTCATATAAGCAGGAGGACAAACAATAACCCTTTTAAGTATGTCGAACTCAGTATTACAGGAGAAAGTATAATTCCCTTGTTTGTTCTCAATCAGCATAACCAGTCCTCCACTTTTCTTTTTATTGTTATTCCTTCTTTATCCAATTCTCAAACAGGTTTAGAAAAGAAAATTCAAAAGAAAGATGGAGTTTTTTGTTATAATATGCTATTGAACCGGGTGGAGTGATTTTTTTACCGTCTTTATATCTCCTTTTAATGAATAGCAATGAGCATGTGCCTCTTGAAGAAGCCAAGTCTGTATAGCTGCTTCGGTTGCTCGAACGATCATAGCCGTTTCCCCATCCTTTTCGGCTGTTTCATATAACTCAACTTCAGCTGGATGCAAGCCCAGTGTAACCCTAGAAGAGGAAGGCGTGATTACGAGGAAATAGTCAAGCATCTTTTGATCGGCAGCCTCTTGCTGCTCTTCACTGTCAAGGTCAGGTTTTACTCGCTGCACAAGCTTCGATTGGAAGACATACGAAAGATCCTCAACCATCGCACTTGCTGTTGGCAATTTGCCTGCACCTGGCCCTTGCAGGGTGATTTCTCCTACAATGCTGCTGGTCACTCGAACCGCATTATCCACTCCGTCGATTGAAGAAAAAGGATGACTGGATGTCAATGCGACAGGCTTTACATAGCCTTTAGTTTTGTTACCGGAAATTTCAATTTCAGCAACATGGCGAAACGTCAGTCCCAACTCTGATGCCAATGCAACATGTGTACCTGAAACTGTATCGATTCCCAGCTTTTCAACCTGACTCCACTGTGGTTGCTTTCCAAAAGCCAGCTGGCTTAAAATCATCAGCTTACTAAACGCATCTGAGCCATCCACATCATTTGATGGATCCGCTTCAGCATAGCCAAGTTTTTGCGCTTGCTCCAACGCTGCAGCATAGGGTGTTCCGTTTTGTCTCATCTTCGTTAATATATAATTGGACGTCCCGTTTAAGATTCCTTCAATTTTTCGAATGCGGTTGACCTGTAATAGCTGGGTAAGTGTTCGTATGATGGGTGTGCCACCTGCCGTTGTTGCTTCAAACCCGATCTGCACGCCATTTTCCTGTGCCTGTGCAAGAAGAGCTTCCCCATGACGGGCAAATAACACTTTATTTGCTGTTATCACGTGTAAGCCGCGATCAATAATCTGCTGTAAATAGCTGTAACCAGGCTCCTCTCCAACAATGGCTTCAAACACAACCTGGAGACCTGGCGTTGACAGCACCTCTTCAATTTCAGTTGTAACTTTACAGTCGACATCCCTTTTCTTTGAAGGATCTTTCACAAAAATAATTTCAATGGATACATCCGCCCCAAGGATTTTGCGAAGCTCATCTTGATGTGATTGAATCACTTCATACACGCCTTGCCCTACTGTGCCAAATCCCAGCAAAGCAGCTTTTATTGTTGACATCCCTCGCCCTCCTTTATTTATATGCAGTAAAAGTTCGTTGCCGTTTTTACTTTTCGGGAAAATTTAATCTGCTCTAATCATCTTTCTAAAAAAAGGCCTGCTTCAAGCTTTTAACGAGCAAAGAGTCTTCTTTACCCGTTAAAAGCTCTTATTTTATTTCCTTATTACTGTTGGGAAGCCTTATTTTTGAATATTAACCAGCTTATGCTTGCGTGCTTGCAGAGGAGTCTTCCAACTGCTGCCCTGCCGCCAGTTGAATCGCACGGTCTAATTCTGCGATCAAATCACGAACAGACTCAATGCCAATGGAAAGACGGATTTGATCTTCTGTTACACCCGTTGCAGCCAAAGCCTCTCCTGTCAGTTGGGCATGTGTTGTGGAAGCTGGGTGAATAATAAGTGATTTCGCATCTCCAACATTCGCTACGTGAGACCATAGTTCAATATTGTCAATAACCTTGCGCCCCGCTTCTCTCCCACCTTTAATGCCAAAAACGACAATCGAGCTGGCACCTTTAGGAAGATATTTTTTTGCCAACTCATAAGATGGATGACTTTCAAGTCCCGGATACGATACCCATTCAACAGACGGATGCTGCTCCAAAAATTCAGCAATCACTTTCGCATTTTCTACATGGCGTTCAACTCTTAAGTGAAGTGTTTCAAGCCCTTGCAGTAAATAAAATGCATTTTGTGGACTCAACGACGCACCCATATCGCGTAAAAGCTGTACCCGCAATTTTGCAATATATGCTGCTGCATCTAGATTCACAAAGCGCAGTCCGTTATAGCTTGGGTCCGGCGTTGTAAATTCAGGAAAACGTCCGTTACCGTAATCAAAGCGCCCAGCATCAACCACGATGCCGCCAATTGTTGTGCCATGACCGCCTATCCATTTAGTCGCAGAATGAACTACAATATCTGCTCCATGTTCAATCGGTTTATTTAAATATGGTGTCGCGAACGTGCTGTCAACGATGAGCGGTACACCGCCTTCATGCGCAATCTCTGCCACCTTTTCTACATCAAGAACGTGAAGGCTTGGATTCCCAATAATCTCTGCAAATACTGCTTTTGTTTTTGGCGTTATGGCTTTTTTGAAATTCTCCGGATCAGTTGGATCAACAAACGTTACGTTAATTCCATAGCGTGGAAGCGTATTAGCAAATAGATTATAGGTTCCGCCATAAAGGTCCGTGGCTGCGACAATTTCATCTCCAGCGCTTGCCAGGTTTAAAATCGAAAACGTAATCGCCGCCATCCCCGAAGATAAGGCTACTGCTCCAATCCCGCCTTCAAGCAGGGCAATTCTTTCTTCAAAAGCTCCAACCGTTGGATTCATAATGCGTGTATATATATTTCCTGGTTCTGCAAGTGAGAACAAGTTTTGAGCATGCTGTGTGTCATTAAATACATAGGATGTCGTTTGATAGATTGGAATTGCACGAGCTCCTGTCACTGGGTCTGCAGCTGTTCCTCCATGCAGTAAAATCGTTTCAATATCATACTCTTTTGGTGTTGTCATCAATGATCGCTCCTTTTTATTTTAAATTTCCACAAATTAAACAATTGAGGGAGTACGAATCGTGATGTGAACAAGAAAAGGGTAAAATAAAAACCCCCTTCATAAGAAGAGGGTATATATCCTCCTCTTATCTTTCAGATCACGTTAGATCTGTAGGAATTAGCACCTTTCCGAATCGATGTTCAATTCGTTGGTTGCCGGGCATCTAAGGGCCTAGTCCCTCCGCCACTCTGGATAAGAGTACTATTAAGTTCAGGTTGATTTAAATCTCTTGTTCTGGATTATAGAGTAGTTGCTTAGTAGAAGTCAATGATTTTTCAAAAAATTCTATATTGTTTTCATTTAGCAAAGTGGATTGTGAAACGTTCCACATGGAACAAGAAACGTGTCAATACGGTCTTTCTCACTGTTTTTCGCGGTAGAAAATAAGATAAAAATTTTCCTTGTTGAAAAGATGCAACAAAATTTGTTGGAATTATGTTGTGTATTTGCGTGGCGTGTCCCGTTTATCGAAGCTCAAGTTGCATTTATCGAAGTTTGCGTGCCGCTTATCGAAGCTCAACTTCCATTTATCAAAGTTCACTTCCTGTTTATCGAAGCTTCGGGACCTTTGACTCTCAATTTCCCCCTCAAAAAACGCCCGCGACCGAGTCGCGAGCATTCTTTTACTATTATTATGCTATTTTCTTTTTCTTTGTTGGTGGTGAAGATTTACTCACACGCAAGTCCTGATTAAAGGCCTTAATCAATGCCCAAGACATAACAAGTAAGATAAACGTTAATGGCAGTGCACTAACAATAATCGCCGTTTGAAGAGCCGATAGTCCGCCTGACCCGAGCAAAACCAGGGTGGAAGCAGCCAAAATTAATCCCCACGTAATTTTTACTCGGTTTGGTGGATTCAACATCCCCCCGGTTGTCTGCATACCTAAAACAAATGTAGCAGAATCCGCAGATGTAATAAAGAATGTCGAAATTAATAATACAGCCAGTACCGAAAGTATTCCCCCAAAAGGCAACTGTTCAAATACAACAAATAATGCCGTTTCGATCGATTGTCCAGAAATATTTATTCCTTGAGTAAGCTCCAGGTTAATTCCTGTTCCGCCAAAAATGGTAAACCAAAATGCACATAACAGCGTTGGAATGAGCAATACAGCGATCGTAAACTCCCGCACCGTTCTTCCTTTGGATACGCGTGCGATAAACATCCCGACGAAAGGAGTCCATGAAACCCACCAAGCCCAGTAGAAAATCGTCCATGCCCGGGTCCAGGAAGCTTCTTCCTCGTTAAATGGAGAAAGCCTAAGGCCCATGCGTGGAAGATTTTGAAGATATTCACCCATCGTATTTACAAACAGGTTCAATAAAAAAATGGTTGGGCCTAAAAAAAGCATCGCAGCAAGCAGTAACATTGCGAGTGACATATTAATATTACTTAACCATTTAATACCCTTGGAAATCCCTGTAGAGGCAGATAAAATAAACAGCACAGTAATAATCGCCATGATGACAACTTGGACTCCAAAATTATACGGCATCCCGATCAAGTAATTTAGTCCTGAATTAATTTGCTGCGATCCTAGTCCAAGAGAGGCTGCAACACCAAAAAGAGTCGCAAAAACAGCAATGACGTCAACCGCAATACCAATAGGACCTTTTGCCCGGTCGCCAATTACAGGTGTCAACGTAGCACTCATCAAGCCGGGTGCTCCGCGGTTAAACTTGAAGTATGCAAGTGCTAGCGCAACAATAGCATATATGGACCATGCATGAAGTCCCCAGTGTAAAATGGTGTACCTCAGTCCAAGAGTAGCAGATTCTTCTGTTCCGCCTGCGCCAAATGGTGGAGAAGAGAAGTGAGCGACCGGTTCAGATACACCGTAGAACAGCAAGCCAATTCCCATTCCTGCAGAAAATAACATCGCAAGCCACGTTGCCCGGTTATATTCAGGCTTATCATCCGGCTTGCCTAATTTAATTTTTCCAAATGGACCTACAATCATCATGATGGCAAAAACGAGGAAAAATGTAGCGATAATCTGATAGAACCAACCGAAGTTAACTAATACAAATGATTGCGCAGCGTTCATTCCACTTGCTAGTTGATTAGGCATTAGTACGCCTATGAGGACGAAAACAATCGAAATCCCCACCGAAATCGTTAGTGTTTTATTACCTTTCATTGCATCGTACTCCTTCATTTATATAATTAAAAGCCACTAAATTATACCACACTTTAAAAAAATGATAAAAAAATTCACCATTATAATAAAATATGAAGAATATCTTCAATTTGTAGATTTATCTATCTTTAATTACCTCCCTCACGTAAAAAAGAAACCTCTTTTTTAAATGTTTCTTCATCAATGGTTCCATTCTTTGAAGAAAAATGTATTTAACATTCTCAATCACACACGAATCCGCTATAAAAACCACATAATAAATAACACTCAATAAAACTTGAAAAATAATTTCCCTTCGAATTTTAAATATGCTGCCTCGATTAAATTACACATTCGTTAGTAAATAACTGTCTTTCAATCGCTTTGAGAAGATAAAGCTCTATACCCACGCTCATTAGTATTATAGGTACGACAAGATGTAAGTGGGTTTATCCCTCATCAAAGATCTTAAAATCCGCTCAATTTTCTTCATTTATTTTGTTTCATCTATGTTAAAGTAAAAAGAAAAGGAGGAATAAAAAAAGTGACATTGCAGCAGCTGAAATATGTCATTGAAATTGTGCTCTGCGGCTCCATTAATGAAGCGGCACGTCGTCTTTATATGTCGCAGCCGAGCTTATCAAAAGCATTGAAAGAACTGGAGAAAGAACTGGGCATCGATATTTTTCATCGTACATCCAAGGGTATCACGCTTTCATCCGACGGGGCCGAATTTCTAGGGTATGCTCGGCAGGTGGTGGAGCAAGCGGAGCTGCTGGAGCGCCGCTATTTTAACGCCGCGCCTTCCCAACAGCTGTTTTCTGTTTCCACACAGCATTACGCGTTCGCGGTCAATGCCTTTGTGGAAATGATTAAAAAGCATGGTGCGCTTGAATATCAATTCACCCTGCGTGAAACGAGAACCTATGAAATTATCGACGACGTGAAAAATCTGCGCAGTGAAATCGGCATTTTGTATATCAGCTCCTTTAATGAAAAAGTCATGATGCAAATGATGAAGGAAGAAGGGTTGGAATTCCATTCGCTTTTTGAAGCGAAGCCGCATATTTTTGTCAGCGCCCAAAACCCGCTAGCCTCTGAATCATCAGTGACGCTCCAAGATTTAGAAGACTGCCCGCGCCTATCCTTTGAACAGGGAGAATTTAATTCTTTTTATTACTCAGAAGAAATATTTAGTACCATCCCCCATAAAAAAAGCATTCATGTCAGTGACCGGGCGACCCTTTTTAACCTGTTGATCGGGTTGAATGGTTATACGATTTCAACCGGTATTTTAAGTGCCGATTTAAATGGTTCTGACATCGTCTCCGTGCCTCTTGATGAAGACGAGACCATTTCGGTCGGCTGGATCGTCCATAAAAAAACAAGGCTAAGCAGAATGGCCAATATTTATTTGGAGGAATTAAAGCAAATTATTGATTACTACGCCGCACCTTGATATAGCCTTTAACTATATCTGACTATCTCTATTAACCATTACGCTATATCCGTTTTCCCGTGCTATGATACAAGCACCTTCAACATAGCAATGTACGTTGGAAAAAGAACTGTCAATAACGATATAAGTTTAATGAAAATTGACGAGAGCCAAAACGGCGCGACAAAAGGAGATAGAATAGAGTGCGTAAAATTAATGCTTCTGAGGTAATGGCAGGCAGTAAGTTTAATCGTTTTCATTTATTAGTATTTTTTTGGTGTGTATACGCGATTGCATTCGATGGATTTGATATCGCCATTTACGGGATCGGACTGCCATTAATGATGGAGGATTTCGGGTTAACGGTTGTGGATGCGGGCGCAGTTGGCAGTTATACGCTCGTAGGAATGATGGTGGGTGCACTTGTATTTGGTCCGCTCGCTGATCTAATCGGCCGAAAAAAAGTGTTGGCGATTTGTATGTTTTTATTCAGTGCATTTACTTTTTTGGCTGGTTTTGCACCAAACGCAACCATTTTTACGATTTTGCGCTTTATAGCCGCGCTTGGAATGGGCGGTCTTATGCCCAACGTCATTTCTTTAATGACTGAATATTCCCCTAAAAAAAATCGTGCTCTCATTGTAGCACTGATGTATTGCGGCTATTCTGTGGGAACCATTATTGCTTCACTTATTGGGATGTACATTATGGAAGACATGGGGTGGAGAGTTTTATACTGGCTGGGCATTATTCCACTTTTCACATTACCCATCTTCATGAAAAAATTTCCCGAGTCCCTATCTTATTACATACTGCGTAAACAAGGAGATAAAATTGCCAACATATTAAATCAAGTGGATCCTACAGGAAATTATAAAGAAACAGATGACTATGAGTATGCAAGTACGAGAGAAAATGCGAAAGGTTCTCCCGTAAAAAAATTATTTATCAATAATCGTGCAGTTAGTACATTCGCTTTTTGGCTCGCAGTATTCAGCTCTCTATTAATGGTATATGGCTTAAATACATGGCTGCCAAAAATTATGCAGGAAACAGGTTACGGATTATCTTCCAGCCTTTCGTTCATTCTCGTTTTAGCGGTCGGCCAAATTGGCGGATCCTTGCTTGGTGGTTACTTAGTGGATCGAATCGGCCATCGTAAAGTACTTGTATCAATGTATTTACTTGGTGCCATTTGCTTTGTTGCACTTAGCATGACGTCTAATTCACTGCTGCTGTATGTACTAATTGCCATTGGCGGCGCCTGTACTGTAGGAACACAAAATCTTGCGAACCCATATATCTCAGAGTTTTATCCAAAAGAGATACGTTCTACAGGCGTTGGGGTGACTGTAGGAGTCGGCCGGATTGGTGCGATCGTTGCTCCGATTTTAATCGGGCTTCTTCTCACTACCAACCTGGCGCCGCAAAGCGCGTTTATAGCCTTTGCCATTCCAAGCATTCTTGGTAGCATCGCATTTTTATTGGTTCAAGAAAAATACGCCAGTTTTGATAAACTGGATGTTTCTCAAAATGGAGAAATTGCATTTAAAAAAATAATAGATAATAAAGCACTCTAGAACCTGTACATTATTTTTCTTAAAGAGGGTAATAAAAATCCATATTCTTCATTTGCCTTTCACTTCTATAACAATGAAAAATCGAGTGTAAAACCTTTCCAATTTTACACTCGATTTTCTATGTGATTTATACTGTTTTCTAAGTTATCGGAACTCCCTAGATTTATCAGCTGCTCCGACGAAATCGATCATTACCTTAATTCAATTTTAAATTCTAAAAATAAATCATTATAATACGCGAGCACTTCCTTCCCAAGGTTATCGTATACCTCCAGCTTTTCAGTCAGCTCAGGAGAGGGATAAAAGCGTTCATCACCTGAAATATCCTCAGGCAATAGCTCAAGCGCTTTTTCATTAGGTGTTGAATAGCCTACATACTCCGCATTTTGCGCGGAATTTTCAGGGTCAAGCATGAAATTGATAAACTGATGAGCACCCTCTATATTATCGGCCGTTTTTGGAATGACCATATTATCAAACCATAAATTTGAGCCTTCTTCCGGCACAACATAATCCAGGTCCTCGTTTTCATACATAATTTCTGCTGCCATACCAGACCATACAACGCCAATTGGTGCTTCTCCATTGCCGATCAGCATTTTCACTTCGTCTCCAACAATGGCTTTTATATTCGGCGAGAGTGTATGAAGCTTTTCTTTGGCCTGCTGCAGCTCGCTTTCATTTGTTGAATTAAGCGAGTAGTATAAGCTGTTCAACCCCATTCCCATAATTTCACGCGCACCATCCACGAGCAAAATGTCATTGCGGAATTCTTCGTCCCATAAATCATTCCAGCTCGTGATCGTTTTGTCTCCAACCATTTCTTTGTTGTACACGATCCCTACTGTGCCCCAAAAATAAGGAATAGAATACGCATTGTCTGGATCAAACGATAAATTAAGAAAACGCGGATTTAAATACTGCCTATTCGGCAAAAGCTCGTGATCAAGCGGAATTAAAAGCTCTTCTTCCTTCATTTTACTTATGGCATATTCAGAAGGAACAGCTAAATCATAGGTTGTTCCTCCCTGCTGAATTTTGGTCAGCATCGCTTCATTCGAATCGAAGGTTTCATAAATGACACGTATTCCTGTTTCTTCTTCAAATTGGTCAATTAAATCTGGATCACTATAATCACCCCAGTTGTAAATGGTAAGCGTATTGCCGCCGCTTAGTCCTTGCGATGCATTTAATCTCGCTACGATAAAAATGAAGATAAAAGCAACAGCCAGGACGATTAAAAACGTACGAATGAGCTGCTTCATTTCCGAACCCCCATTCCTGTCAGGCCCCCGCTCTGCCTGCTGATAAAGTAATAGCCGATCACCAGCCCGATTGTTACTAAGAAAATAATCGTCGACAGCGCATTAATCGTTAAGGAAACACCTTGTCTAGCTAACGAGTAAATCTCAACGGAAAGTGTTGTAAAGCCATTTCCCGTGACAAAGAACGTGACCGCAAAATCATCCAAGGAGTATGTAAGCGCCATGAAGAACCCTGCAAAAATGCCTGGTGTTATATACGGTAAAATGACCTTTGATAGTACTTCAAAACGGCTTGCCCCCAAGTCACGCGCAGCATCAATAAGCGCTGGACTCATTTCCTGTAGCTTTGGCAGCACCATGATCACCACAATGGGCACACTAAAGGCAATATGAGCTAACAGCACAGATGTAAAGCCTAACTGAATCCCTATAATGGTAAAAAGAATTAAAAATGATGCCCCGATAATGACATCAGGACTCACAATAAGCACGTTATTCAATGACAGCAGTGTATTTTTTATGCGCTGCGTTTTAACATACATAATTGCTAACGCACCAAACACGCCGATAATGGTTGAGACCACAGCTGACAGCAAAGCATTAATAACCGTATTTAATACAATAACCAGCAGCCTTGTGTCCTGAAACACCTCACGATACCAGTCTAACGTGAAGCCATCAAAGCTATACATTGTTCCAGCGCTATTAAAGGAGTAATACATTAAGTAAAAAATCGGTGCATACAGGATGACAAACACTATGGATAAATAAATTGCAGGCCATTTACGCTTTTTTTCCATTGGTCATCCCCCTCTTTCCCGTTAAAAACATAATAATTACCATAGCAATGATTAAAAATACTGCAATCGTTGCGCCCATTCCCCAATTTTGCGTTACAAGGAAATGCTGTTCAATTGCCGTTCCAAGAGTCGTGACCTGATTTCCCGCAATTAATCGCGTGATCATAAAGAGTGATAGGGAAGGAATAAACACAAGTTGACACCCAGCCCTCACTCCATCAATCGTTAATGGAAAAATAACGTGACGGAACGTGGTCCATGAAGAAGCTCCCAAATCACGCGAAGCATCTACAATAGAAGGATTCAGCTTATCGAGTGCATTAAATATTGGCAATATCATAAAGGGAATAAAAATATAAACGGAGACAAGTACAAAGCTAAAATCAGTAAACAGTAATTGCTGCGGGCCAATTCCCGCCACTTCAAGCAGTGCATTCACCGGACCGTACGTGCCAAAAATCCCTAAAAATGCATACACCTTAAGCAGCAGATTAATCCATGAAGGCACAATAATTAATAATAGCCAAAGCTGCTTATGCTTTGTTTTTGTTAGCAATAACGCGGTTGGATAGGCAACAAGCAAAGAGAAAATTGCAATTAAAAATGCGTACCAAAATGAGCTAAGCGTCAGTTGCAAATAAGTAGATGTAAAAAACGCTCCATAGTTGCCAAGCGTAAATTCACCATTCAGATCGGTGAACGAGTAAAAAAGGACAAGACCAAGCGGTGCCAATACAAAGAGCGCAATCCAAAACGTATACGGAAACAGATAAAAATTACGCGACTTAGTTTGCATGATCCTTCTCCACATACGCTTCAAGACGTTTATCAAACTCTTCTTCCGATTCGTTAAACCGCATAACATGTATAGCTTCAGAATCAAAGGTTAACCCAATTTCCTCACCAACCGTTGCTTTCTTCGTCGAATGAACAAGCCACTCATTTTCAAATTCATCATAGCAGCAAATCTCATAATGAACGCCGCGGAACAGCTGAGAATCCACTCTAACTCGAAGTTTGCCTTCATCCCTTACCGTAATGGCAAGATCTTCGGGACGGATTACAATTTCTATCGGCTCATTCGAATTCAATCCACGGTCCACACAAATGAATTCTTTTCCGGCAAAGGATACTTTATAATCCTCGATCATAACCCCTGCTGTAATATTTGATTCTCCAATAAAATCAGCGACAAAGCGATTGATCGGTTCATCGTAAATATCTGTTGGCGTTCCGCTCTGCTGGATAATACCATGATTTAAGACAAAGATTTCATCTGACATGGCCAGCGCTTCTTCCTGATCATGCGTAACAAAGATAAAGGTAATCCCAAGACGCTGCTGGAGCTCTCTTAATTCATACTGCATCTCTGTTCGCAGCTTTAAATCCAGTGCAGAAAGCGGCTCATCGAGTAAAATAACCTCCGGCTCATTGACGATTGCACGTGCGATCGCAACACGCTGACGCTGTCCCCCGGACATTTCATTGATTTCACGATTTTCATAGCCTTCAAGATTGACAAACTTCAACGCTTCTTTGACTTTTTCTCCAATTACAGCTTTTTTCATTTTTTTAATTTTTAAGCCAAAGGCTACATTTTCAAACACATTTAAGTGTGGAAATAATGCGTAGTCCTGGAACACTGTATTTACCTGACGTTTATTTGCAGGAACGTCATTGATTACTTTACCATCAAAGTAAATCGAACCGCTTGAAGGCTCCGTAAAACCTGCAATGAGCCGCAGAATAGTTGTTTTTCCACAGCCTGAAGGGCCTAATAGCGTGTAAAATTTCCCCCGTTCAATCTTAAAGCTGACAGAATCAAGTACTATAGCATCGTCAAACTTCTTCGTTACTTGATCGAATTGAATAATCGTGTTATCGCTCATCTTTTTCTCCCCCTAACACCACTTCTATAAGTATGAGTCCGTACAAACAAGCACCAGCTCTGACAAGCCATTAAAATCATTTACAATTTGATGCTCTTCAGAAGCGTGGAAATAGATAGACTCTCCTTTTTTTGCTACGTACGTGTGTTTTCCTAGTCGAACAATTACTTGCCCGCTTAACACATAGGCAAATGTTTCCGAAAGAGAAGGCTCAAATACTTTAAATTCACCCTTTTCCTGAAAACACAGGCGAATGGGCTCCATCTCTTTCTCATTGGATTCAGGGACAAGCCACCTGATTTCATAGCCACGTTCTTCATCCACAAAACCCGTCTGTTCTTCTTCCTCATACACTACTTTTTGCTTGTGGATGTCTTCATCAAAAAATTCCTTTGGTGAGATTCCAAGCACTTCCAATAAATGAAAAAGCGTATCAATGGACGGAGAACTTAGATCACGCTCAAGCTGAGAAATATATCCTTTACTTAGATCCGTCCGTTCACCAAGCTCTTCTTGTGTCAGCCCTTTTTTCAAACGGAGATTCTTAATCTTTTTTCCAATTTCCATCATTCTACCTTCCATCATGTTTAGTATTACTAAACTTTTAGTCAATAAAGTTTTCTATTACATTACTTTTAGTTTACTTTTAACACTAGAATTTTATACGTAATTGGGAGTAAATGCAATATTTTTTCCATATTAATAGGAGGGATACCCATCCAGCTTCTAAAAATCTTTTCTTATTCAGCAAAAGAGACCGCGCAAGCACGATCTCTCTGAAAAAGACAGCATTTATTAGAAATTTTCTCTATCTCATCACACTTCCGCCCGAGATCTTTAATGATTCCCCGATAATATTTTCAGCAGCATCCGTTAATAAATAGACGATGCTTCGGGCAACCTCCTCCGGCTTCGTAATACGGCCAGATGGAAGATCTTCTTCGGTCATTTTCAATTGCTCCTCGTATGAGCGTCCTGCCCCATCCGCTTTTTTCTGGATTGCTGATCTCCCCATCTCTGTATTGACAAAGCCCGGACATACTGCATTTACTCGAATGCCATGCTCAATCGCTTCTACTGCAAATGATTGCGTAAAGCCTGTAATCGCAAATTTAGACGCACTGTAAGCGATATTGCCATGTGTCCCTCTTAGCCCTGACAAAGAAGACACATTCACAACAGCGCCTTTCTTTTTCTTTCTCATTTCTTCATACACAAGCTGTGTTAAAAGCACGGTTGAAAAATAGTTCAATTCAATAATCTTACGAAGATCTTCTTCTTTTAACTGATCCAGTGTGTCGCCCCCTGATACACCTGCAGCATTTACAAGCCCTGTGATCGAACCGCCTTTGACAGATGCTTCTTCCACAAGACGCCGTCTGTATGCGGCCTCATTTAAGTCTGCCGGGATGACAATAAGCTGTCCAGCTGCATGAAGAGATTCGCAGTCTTCTTTTAATTTCCCAAGCTTTTCTTCATTCCTTCCGGTCACACTGACTGTCGCTCCTGCAAGAATAGCGGCTTTTGCGGTTTCATACCCAATGCCTCCCGTTGCACCCGTAATAAGTATATGTTCGTCTTTTAAGGCTTCTGTAGAAAAAATGGTCATTTATTCTCTTCCTTTCTCATTTAGTCCTATTATTTCATTCCCTTTCATTCCTCCTCCCTAAACAAAAAATCGACTGGACATAGCCAGTCGATTTCATGATTTATTCAATTCCGAGCACTTGATTCAACGTTTGCGTCCAGCTTTCAACAGATTTGCGCTCTTTCTTTTTAGGCACCCTTTTTGGGTAGCCTAAATGAAGTGAGCCAATCATTTTTTGATCCTCCGGCACTCCCATTGCGCGTCCAAATTCTTCATCAAAGATATAAGGATTCGTCCTCCACACAACACCGATCTCTTCTTCCCAGGCGGAAAGCTGCAGGTTTTGAATAAAAGCACTTGTAGCCCCGACCGATTCAAGCTGCTTCTTTTCTGTATCTTCACGGTCAGTTGTAACAAGCAAATGAAGCGGTGTGTCATGGTAATAAGATGTATAGGACTGACGCAGCTTCTCATGCTGTTCCTCGGTATAATTTGATGTCACGCCTGTACGCTGATAGCTCACAAGTACCTGTTCAAGAAAATGCTGTTTTTCATTTGGATCTTCGATAATGGTTACATGCCAGGGCTCTTGCTTACTATGAAAAGGTGCATAGGATGCAATTTCTAATAGCTTATATAATGTCTCTCTTGGAATCGAAGTTGTCTCTAATTCACGAACAGTTCGGCGTTCTTGTATTGTCGTTTGGATAGCCAATGGAAAATCCTCCTCTTATCATCGCTCGTATTTGTTGATAATGATTATCAGTATCAGATTAATTACAGTGTACCTTCTCTTTTGAAAAATAACAAGCTGTTTCTACATATTTTTGGAAGGGATAATTTCATTTCATCCCATAAGAATAAGCCAGCCTTGAGTAGTGAAAGCTCAAATGCTGACTCCTTTGTATAAACCTAATATATATCACTTGAAGGTAAAATTTTTCCGGATGATGAAATCACTGCATCATCCTCTTTTTAACAAGTTTTGTGATGAGTGCAAATAAAAACACGAGTATTGTATAGACCATCATCCCAGCCGACAACATTACCAAAGCAATTCCAGCCCAAGGATCCATCATCGCTGCTGCAGCAAAGCTTGAAATAAATACGATGATCGTTAATCCTAAACTTACGAACGCAGGTAAAAAGATTTTTTGAAGGCGCTGCCGTGTAAACAGTGTAAGCGCAACAAGCAAAAGTGTATACAGTAAGCCAATGGTTCCGCTATTCACTGATAAATCAAGCGCTCTGAGAAACCATTGTCCTCCCTCTGACTGTGGAAGAGCTTCGATGCTGATTTCTGCTGGCTCTCCGGACTCAAGATCCACTGTCATAAGGCGGTATTGCTCCGGCTGGCTTGGCCGGTTGTGTTGATAAAGAAAGGCTATTTTCTGTTCATTGTGGAAAAAAGCCGGTGATTGGACGGATGCATGAAGATCGGTCAGTTGCTTCATCTCTTTTGAGTCTATGTTCAGTAAAAATAATTCATATTCAAACAGCGAGCTATCCTGTGACTCTTCCGATACAGCAGTAAAAGCAAGCATCCTTCCATTCGGAGAAATCCGAGGTGAATAATATGACATATCAACTGGCGCAGAATCTGCCGTCACGACTCCTTTCTCAATTCCATCTTCGAGCGAAAATGAATAAACCGTATCTCCAGTGTCCTCGTAAAGGCTGTAATATAGCTCTGTTCCATCAGGTGAAAGAGAGAATATATCAATTTTCAAACGTGGTTTGCTCTTCTTCACCTCCATCACTTGGAATCGAAAAGATATCAAATCCTTCTCTCGATTCCCCTTCTGCTTTAAACATGTCTTCAGCGGGAGTCGCAGCATAATAGATGACATCTCCACCTGGTGAAAAAACGGTGTCAGAAACATATTGCTTGTTGTCTGTAAGCTGAAAAGGATTCCTTCCATCTCTGTCAGCCGTATACAGGTACTGAATTCCTTCAGTATCTTCAGCTAAGTACAGAATGTTCGTCTCATCATTCGAATAGGAAGGCTCCCTGTGCCGCTCTCCATTCGGTTCCGTTTATTGCTCCACATCGGTTCCATCTAGATTTGCCCGGTAAATCGCTTCACTTCCATCTGTAAAAGATGAAAACAGGATTATTTCATCATCAGGTGACAGAGCAATCTCACTGCAATACCGGTAAAATAGTTGTATGGATCACTGTCTCGTAAAAAACTATAGATTATCGCTCCTACAAGAAGGAGGGCAAGAAAGAATATAAAAATAAAAAGGATTCGATATTTTTTCATTATCTATCTCCTCTTCTCAACATCTATTATAATATGAATATATTACTTCCTATTTTAACCATAAATTTCACTGCAATCCACCCATTCTATATACAACGCAAAAAGCTGTGAAAGCTCTATGCTCTCACAGCTTTTTAAACATGTTCTGCCTTTAATGCATGCTGCTTCACTGCTTCAAGTGCTTGTTTAATATCATTTAAAAGATCATCCACATTTTCCAAGCCCACAGATAATCGAAGGAGACCGTCTGTGATGCCTCGTTTTGCCCGCTCTTCCGGAGGCATTGCAGCGTGAGACATCGTTGCAGGATAGGATAAAATGGATTCCACAGCGCCAAGGCTCACTGCGAAAACCGGAATTTTCATATGTTCTACGAAAACACGTGCACTATCCTTCGTCGGCAATCGAAAGGATAGAACAGCTCCTGCTCCTGATGACTGTCTCGCATGGATCGGGTAGCCTTCGTGAAAAGAAAATCCAGGATAATATACTTCTTCGATTTCAGTATGATGATGAAGATAATCCGCGATCTCTCTTGCAGAATCCTGCGACTGATTTAAACGTACACTCAATGTCTTCATTCCCCGCAGCAAAAGCCAGCAGTCCTGTACACCTAATATTGAGCCAAATGAGTTTTGAATAAATCCAATCCGCTTCCCAAGCTCCTCATCCTTTGCAACGGCAAGTCCCGCTACAACATCACTATGACCAGACAGAAATTTCGTCGCGCTATGCAGCACAAGATCTGCACCAAGATCAAGCGGCTTCTGCAAAAGAGGCGTCATAAATGTATTATCCACAAAGGTCATGCATCCATTCGCTTTTGCAACCTTTGCAACACCTTCAATATCCGTAATATTCATACAAGGATTAGAGGGTGTTTCCACATAAATCACCTTTGTATTCGGACGAACGTTTCTCGCTATTTCATCCAGATCCGTCATATCAATAAACGTATGTTCAATTTTAAATTGCGTTAAAACCTGAGTGATCAGGCGATATGTTCCACCATAGACGTCCGTTGATACGAGCACATGATCACCCGCTGACAGCAGCATAAAAGCACTTGAGATCGCTGCCATTCCTGATGCAAATGCATATCCCTTCGTCCCGTTTTCAAGATCTGCGATCGCTTCTTCCAGCGCAAGCCTCGTCGGGTTGCCGGAACGGCTGTAATCAAAAGGACCAAATTCGTCAAATGAGTTCTGATGAAATGTGGATGAATAATGCAATGGAACATTCACTGCGCCTGTTGGTTGATCAATGAAGTTAGGTTGATGCATTAGCCTCGTCTCAAATCCAAGCTCATTTTTGGTCATAGAACTGACGCCTCCTTTTGAACAGCTTCAAGTGCTTGGGCCAAGTCACTTGTTAGATCATCTATATGCTCAATCCCAACTGAAAAACGCAGCAATCGATCACAAATTCCACGTGCATGCCTCTCCTCCACCGGAATATCTGCATGCGTTTGTGTTGCAGGATACGTAATAAAGCTTTCTATTCCCCCTAGGCTCTCTGCAAATACAATAAGTTTAAGCGAACGAAGGAAAGGGTCTACCCACGCCGAGTCTTTCAAGCGAAACGACACCATCCCGCCGACGCCCGGATATAATACACTGTGGATGCCTTCATGCTCGGCTAAGAAAGAAACGACTTTTTTTGCGTTTTCCTGATGACGGTCCATACGCAGCGATAATGTTTTAAGCCCTCGAATTAAAAGCCAACAATCAAGCGGTGCTAAAACCGCTCCAGCTCCATTATGAAGCGCAGCCAGTCTCTCGCAAATCGCCTCTCCCTTCGCAACAACTAATCCAGCCAGTACATCATTATGTCCGCCGATATATTTCGTTGCACTGTGGATCACAATATCTGCACCTTGCGTAAGCGGCTTTTGTAAATATGGCGTCAAAAATGTATTATCTACAATCAATAGAAGGCTATTTTCTTTCGTTAGACGTGCAATGGCTGAAATATCAGTCGTATGCATTAAAGGATTTGTCGGTGTTTCAACGATAATCGCTTTCGTTTTATCTGAAAGATTTGCTTCTACCTCTTCTAAATTATTTGTATCAACATAACGAGTTTGAATGCCGTACGTTACCTCATAATGCTTTAACAAACGATATGTCCCACCATAAATATCATCGGATGCAAGAATCTCATCTCCCGCTTTAAAAAGGGTAAGAATAAGCTGAATCGCAGCCATTCCCGAACTGCAGGCAAAGCCTTCATCCCCTTCCTCGAGCTTAGCGATACCTTCCTCTAATATGGAGCGGGTTGGATTTTTTGTACGCGTATAATCAAAACCTGTTGAAGCACCGATGCCTTCATGGCGATAAGCTGTTGAGAAATATACTGGTGGATTTACTGTACCTGTTGCTTCTTCGCTGCGATTTCCTAATTGTGCTAATTGAGTTTCAAGGTGATTGTTTGTCATTGTAAGTTCCTCCTTCATACATAGGGCCTGTAACGATTGGAAGGAAAAATAAAAAGGACCTTCCTGTAAGAAGAAGGTCCGAATCATCATTCGTGGTTCTCCTTATCGCTCAGGTTAAAGTAAACCTGCTGGAGTTAGCACCGTGCCAAATGTGGCTGGTTGCTGAGGCATCAAAGGGCCAGTCCCTCAACCTCTCTGGATAAGTATATAAATTATAGTATTATTATTCAGAAAAATCAATAACGTTGATATTAACCCTACAACAGCTGATCCAAATAATCAAGAGGAAAAGTATATTTTTTAAAACATTCATTTAGTTAATATCGTAACTGGTAAAGTGGAAGTACCGAATTTTCAAGAGACAGAGGCCATTTACAGGCCGTTAGAAAAAATTACAGGCCTTCGTGGAGCATTTATAAGCCGTGCTCCCACATTTACAGGCCGTCACTCAATCACCCAAAGACTTTTCCACACAAATTTTGAACTTATGTCCATAAATGCTCAACGAAGGTCCACAATTCATTATTTTTGTATAGGGGAAGAGTCTGTAAGCCCATAAAAAGAGTAACAGCCCAACATACCTTTCTAATAAAAAAACTCCACCCGCTGCACATAACGGATGGAGTCAACAAAGGGGGGCGCCGCTTTTATTCCATACCTTTTGTCACAAAACGGTTTGGACAGGTGCGAACTATCCAAATGAAAGGTTGAATCCTGTTGGAATCAGCAGCTCTTCGTTCATCCTCTTGCTCCAATTCATTGAGTGGATTATGACCAATAAATCTAATTGAGAATGAATTTCATTATTATTGTATAAATAATTCTGTGAAATGTCCAGTTTTTTTCTATTACATTTATGTGTCTAAATGTAAATAATTCTCTAAACCGCTAATTTACTAAAGATTCTACAGAACGCTCTTCCCATTCCCCACGAAGCAGCCCCATTCGAATAGAATCATAGTACCCCCCATTGTAATAGCTCATTTTCTCAGCTTTGCTTCCATTTTCATACCTAATTTTTCTTCTACCTTGATCATGCGTTCATTCCCAGACCGGGTGGTATACCCTACTCTTACAAGAATCTTTTCCGTAAATAAACGTTGGATCCACAGTCGCAGCGCTTCTGTTCCGTAACCCCCGTTCCAATACGCAGGTTCATAAATACCAAATCTCATCTCCAGCCACTTGGAAGGCTCATGCTCCCAGTAGTAGCTGACAATGCCAATGATTTCCCCTTCGTAATCAATGGCCCAAAAATCATCCGCGTCGACGTATTTGTCCCGTTTAGCAAGAAAATGCTCAAGAGTTATAGGAGTAAATGGATAATAGAGAGCGTCCCACTTCTTCCATTCTGGTGATTCCTCTTTATAGATTAGCTACCACAGACGATGCAAATCATCATCTGTGACAGGTCGAATACGCACACTTCCTGCATGTCCTTTTTCCATCTATTCACTCCTTATCCCAAAAAAACGTTCCAAAATCGGCTGAAAACGCTGGTGGCTTTGCTCCACATAGTCAGGATCAAGCTTAGGTGCCTCCAAATCAATGTTTTTATGACGATTAGGGATATCTTCCCCATCATGGTCAATAAAAAGCTGAATCCCGTCGATTGTCATTTCAGGATGGAATTGAAACGCAAGAATATGGTCATTATAAAAGCCTTGAACCGGGGTTAAGGTTGAACTCCCAATCCGCTTCATGCCTTCTGGCAAATCATAAATATCACTATGCCAATGAAACATGGGGCAGGATATTTGATCGACGCCAAAATCCTCAAGAAATTGCTCGGACCAGTCAAGAGGTGCCCAGCCAATTTCATGCTTTTCCAGAGTTGTAATTGATTGTCCATGAGCGTGAGCAATCAGTTGAGAGCCAAGGCATATCCCGATCATTTTTTGTTTGTTGGAGATCACTTTTTTAATAAAGAAAAGCTCGTCCTGCAACCAATCAATATTCTCAATATCCTTGACACTCATAGGTCCTCCAAGAATGACAAGTACATCATCCTGATCAAGAACTGGATAATCATCAGGTTTTTTTGCATCAATATACTCAAGCGGTATATCCCACTGTTTTGCCCATTCCTCCAAATAGCCGGCATTATCAAACCATGCATGTTGTAAACAGATAAATTTCATAGTAACCCACTTTCTTTTATATGATGAATGATCGTAAAACAATGATCACCCTTATAAAATTAGTTTCCCTCTACTTATTTACCACTTAGCAATACAAATCATGCATCATTTAGAAAAATGGGCTATTTCTTTACAGCTGCCTTGATAAAATCAGCTGCCGCTATTAGCATTTGCTGTTGCCGTGGCTGCTGTCATAGCTGAAATCATTGCGGACTGCTGAGCCTGTAAAATTGACTCTATCGTCGTTGCGAGACCGACATTCAGCATTTGATTACCTGACAGCTTCTCCTGGACCACAAATCGTACTGCTAATAGAAAACATAGATCTTTATGCCAGCGAAGCGATTTTTCTTTTATCAAGCTGTTATACGTTTCAAGCACTCTATATAGCAAATTTTCAGGCTGATCAGCTAAACCCAGCACCCCTACAGCAGGGTAATGAAGTCCTTTAAGCTTTACATTTTGCTGCTTTAGATTTTCAATCCAGTCTTTTGTATTTTGTACAAGGACATCTCGCTGATCATGCTGCCCATAGGTTAAAATATGCGAGAGAAACTGGCGGTCATTTCCCTTCCCCATCACTCCATCCATTTGTTGGTAAAAATACGACATATCTTCAAGCAAACGTACTGGATCATCTCCTGATTCCGCTAATAAAACAGCCAGTGGATAGTCATCATGAGAGGTAAAAAAGAAGTGCTGCTTACGCATTCCTTTATACACCTCCATCGCACGATCACAATGAGCCTTCATATCTTCTCCTTCATTCATCGCCATGTATAAAGAGTAGGCTGAGATATAGCTATATGGACTTCGTTTAAAGCCGCGGTCAATCAGTAAATCATAGCATTCCTGCACACGCTCAGATGCATAGGCTGGGTTTTCACAATTTGTAATCAATAATCCAGCCAATGAATAACCCAGATTGGATTTTAAAAAGGAGAAAGCTCCTGCTCGATCATTTATATAATCTACCACCTCTATATAGCTCTTCAGGTCGAACGCCTTTTGCCCCCCAGCGTATTGCGCTGCCGTCAATAGCAAGACACCTTTGTCCACACGCCATCCATATTTCCCCTTAAGCTCATTATAGATTTCGATAAATTCTTGTTTTTGCTTTACCATCTGTTCCGTTTCAATCCCCCCGCTCTATATTCATACCAGTTTTACGATTCGGGTGGAAAAATGTTTCATTACCTAGGGGCAACAATTTGACGCAGAAAGGATTCCAAGGGCTCCAAACGCTGGATAAATTGATTGCAATCCTTGCTGTCATAGCACATATATTTTCCGAATGCTTTATCATTTTCGTTTAGTTTTTTAAACTTCTTTTGTGCAGTTACGAGCGCCACGTCACCAAAACGATGGCATACCTGACAAATATTTTTTTTTGTTAAAATCACATAGCGCCCCTCAACCCCAATCAACTTACCGTCAAGCTTGTACAAAAGATATTGCTTGCTTGAACCGATATCCTTCCAGCCTAAATAGGTTAACGATTGAAAATCAGTATTTTTTAACGATGGCAACTTAAGTTTTTTCGTTTTTGAAAAGATCTGTTTTAGATCAGTCTGAGTAATGGATGGAAAAGCGATGCGATAGGGCCGAAGATTTTGTAAGTACCTCTCTCTTTCCTCTTCCGTTTTCAGCGAGAAGATTGGCGCAAGCTGCCTCTCCTGCATCTCTGTCAGGGAATTAAATGAATTTTTTACCTTCTCCTCCACCCCAACACGAACCGCCAGCTCCACATCTCGATCCACAATACCGTGCACTTGCTTTTGCAGCAGTGTCACTTCACGCCTAATCAAATTAAATTGATGATTTTGTATAAATGGTTTCATTTCGTTCTCCTTTCAAAGGATTCAATTTCCCTGTAGTCTTTCCTATCTGCTTTCGGTACACACTAACACCAAATTTCCCAGCAATGCCGATCATGAGGACCACTCTTTCTCGATTCTATATTGTTAAATTGAAGATTTGCTCGTCTCTAGCCCACTGATATTTCTAGTGATTTTTATTATAGAAGGAATTTAAGAGAATAAAAGTCTATATGGTAGAATAAAAATAAAACGATCTATTTAGGAAAATATACCATGTCATATGAACAAAATCAGCCACACAACAAGTATATAGAAGGAAATCTTATTTATTTAAGACCTTACGAAACTGAAAAGGATCGCGAAGCACTGTACAAAGGAATGTTTGCAAAAGAGGCCAATTTATTTACAGGCAGTACGAAGCCATTTTCCAAGAAAATGATTGATCAATATGTTGATAAAGTAATGATTGGGGACCATACGAGAGTTGATCTTTTAATTATTCGTCAAGAGGATGATGCGGGACTTGGCGAGGTCGTATTAAATGAAATAGACCAATGCGAATATTTGCATTGGTCTATTTCATGAGGCCTACTTTAATAAGGGATACGGGACAGAAGCTTTGAAGCTGCTGGATTATGGCTTCGGCATGCTTAATTTACATCGTATCGAGCTGGATGTCTATAATCATAATGACCGTGGAATGCACGTATATAAAAAGATCGGCTTTAAACAGGAAGGCATTTTAAGAGTTTATCTTTTTATCAACCATCGATATTATGATCTGATTATGATGAGCATAGGCAACAATACGGCAAATAGAATAAAGGCCCGAGAGGATCTCCCGGGCCCATTCTTTATTTTTTCCGTCCCCAATAGGTCGCTAAAATAGGACCAGAAATATTGTGCCAAAGACTAAACAGGGCGCTCGGTACGGCAGCGGCTGGACTAAAATGCGCTACTGCAAGCGCGGCACCCAGTCCGGAATTCTGCATGCCAACTTCTATGGAAAGAGCTTTTTGGCTAGGGTAATCGAGCTTTAGCCATTTTCCTACTAAGTATCCAAGCAATAATCCCAAACCATTATGCAAAACAACTACAGTAAAGATTAATAAACCAGTAGCAATGATTTGCTGTTTATTGGCACCTACTACAGCGCCAACAATCATGACAATGGCAATTACGGAGATCAAAGGCATTACCGGAGTAGCCTTTTCTACTTTCTCCTTCAACAGTCCTCGGACAACAACACCAAGAATAACCGGTACAAGTACCACTTGAATAACGGAAACAAACATACTCATAAAGGAAATTTCAAGCCACTGACTAGCAAAAAGGAAAACAATCGCCGGTGTTAAAATTGGTGCCAGCAAGGTGGACACAGATGTGACAGCAACGGATAACGCCGTATTTCCCTTTGCTAAAAAGGTGATAACGTTGGACGCTGTTCCTCCTGGACAAGACCCTACCAGTATTACTCCAACCGCAAGCGCTGGAGGAAGCTGGAATGCCGTCGCAAGTCCGAAAGCGAGAAGCGGCATAATCGTATATTGAGCAGCAACTCCGATAAATACACTTCTTGGCTGTTTCGCTACCGCACTAAAGTCTTGAACAGTAAGCGTCATTCCCATGCCAAACATAATAATTCCAAGAAGCAGCGCAATGTGTGGACCAATCCACGTAAAACCTGCAGGGATGATAAATGCAATAACACCAATTAATAAGACCCAAATCGCAAATGTGCTCCCTGCAAAACGGCTGATCTTCGTTAAAACTCCCATGACAACACTCCTAAACTAACAGAATGCTTATCATTATAGATAGAAAAATCTGTTTATTCAATCTATTTTTTTGGACCACGAATTATTAATTCATGATTTATCATTAATTCTTACCGTCCGGCTTGTCTGCACTATACTTTTCACTGTACACTGCTGATATAAAGAATTCTTTACGAAAAAAGAAAGGATGTTCCAACTTATGAGAATTGGCGTTATCGGAACGAATTGGATCACTGATTCACTTATTGAAGCTTCAAAAAATGTCGAAGAAGCAACTATTACAGCGGTCTGCTCTCGCAAGCAGGACACAGGAGAAGCATTTGCCAGTAAACACGGTATCCCCCACGTTTTCACGTCTATTACAGAGATGTGCAGAAGCGGCGTAATTGATGGTGTTTATATTGCAACGCCAAATTCCGTGCATCATGAACAGGCCATCGCTTGTCTAGAAGAAGGAATCCCCGTACTATGTGAAAAACCATTGACGGCAACACGTGAGCTCGCAGAAAAAATGATTGAAACGTCTCGCAAAAATCAAGTTTTGTTAATGGAAGCGATGAAATCAACTGTTATGCCAAACTTCAAGCGTGCACAGGAGCTTCTGCCGTCCCTCGGACAAATCCGCCGCTACAGTGCGCACTATGGACAGTATTCATCACGCTTTGATGCCTTTAAAGAAGGCGATATCAAAAATGCCTTTAAACCGGAATTTGCCAATGGCTCATTAATGGATCTTGGCGTCTATACACTGTATCCACTTGTTGCTCTTTTTGGCATGCCGGAAGAGGTTAAAGCGGTCAGTGTCAACCTTCATTCAGGCGTTGACGGTCAAGGAGTTGTAGCGCTTCGCTATCCTGAAATGGATGCAGTTGTCACCTATTCAAAAATTATAGACAGCTATTTGCCAGCTGAAATTGCGGGTGAAAAAGCTGCTCTTCATATTGAACACATAAGCAGCCCAAGCGGCGTGACAAAAATCAATAAAGGCGGTGAACGCGAGGACCATACCATCCCTGCCACAAAAGCGTCGATGGCCTACGAGCTCGAAGAATTCATTCAATGCTGGAAGAAAGGCAAAATTGAATCTTCTATTAATACCCACAAGCTGTCGTTGAATGTCATTGCACTTATGCAGGAAATTCGCAAACAAATCGGTGTTACCTACCCACTTGACCAAGCCTGAACCGGCCGTTAACCCACAGAGAGATGATTTCTCTGTGGGTTTTTTGTCGTCAAGGATGAATATGGACAAAATATACTCTTTGAAGTGTTTGATAATCTCGTTTGCAGGCCGTGTCTAACTGTTTACAGGCCGTCCGACGAATTTGCAGGCCTTCATCCATCATTTACAAGCCTTCACCGATAAATGAACCCCCATTTATGTGCTTTAACAAATTTCAGATCAAACATCAGGTTACAATTCTTGCCCTTTCCCCAACCACAATGCTATTGTTTTAAAGGATTAATTTTAAAGGAGGATTTATTTATGGCTAATTTAATGAGCGCAAAGCGATGGGCATTGATGATAATTATTATGTCAATTGCTCTTATAGCTGCTGCTTGCGGCAGTGATAGCAGTAATAACAGCGAAGAAGCTTCATCCAGCGCCTGGGATGAAATTCAAGAAAGAGGAACCATTAACGTTGCCACTTCAGGCACGTTATACCCAACCTCTTATCACGATGAAAATACAGATGAGCTGACAGGCTTTGAAGTAGAAGTTGTTCGTGAACTGGCGAACCGCCTGGATCTTGAAGTCAATTTCACTGAATTAGGCTTTGATGAAATGCTGACTTCCGTGAATACTGGACAAGTAGATATGGCGGCAAATGATATTGAAGTAACTGAAGACCGTGCAGATAAATTCGCATTTTCCATTCCATTCAAGCACTCATATGGAACAGCGATCGTTCGTGCAGATGATCTTTCAGGCATTAAAACATTCGAAGACATTCAAGGAAAAAAAGCAGCCGGTGCCTCTACCTCTATTTTTATGGAGCTTGCACGTGAATATGGTGCAGAAGAAGTGACGTACGACAACGCAACTAACGAAATGTATTTACGCGACGTAGCCAATGGAAGAACGGATATTATTTTAAATGACTATTACCTTCAAACATTGGCACTAGCTGCGTTCCCGGATTTAAACATTACGATCCACCCTACACTTAAATACAACCCCTCTGAAGTGGGAGTCGTGATGCACAAAGATAATACCGAGCTAGAAGAAAACGTCAATCGTATTATTGAAGAAATGCTTGAGGACGGCACAATTGCTGAGATTTCAGCTCAATTTTTCAATGGGGCAGACGTATCTCAAAAGCCAGATATTGATTTTGAAGAGTAGCACAGAAAGGATGAAAGCGTAATGGGCGATATTCAATGGAATCTTTTATTTAACCCTGAGCTTGCCCTTGAATCCTTTCCGTACGTGATGGAGGGAATTTGGAATACTCTCCTGATTTCTCTTGTAAGCATGGTCATTGGTCTTTTGATTGGATTTTTTCTCGCTTTGGGTCGCACGTCCAAATATGTAATTTTGAGATGGCCGACAAAAACCTATATCTCTTTTATGCGAGGCGTACCTATTCTTGTCATTTTGTTTCTTTTATACTTTGGATTTCCTGTTATCGGGATCCAATTCTCAGCTGTTGAAGCCGCGCTTATCGCGTTCAGCTTAAATAGCGCCGCCTATATGGCTGAAATCCTTCGCGCTTCTTTGTCCTCTGTGGACAAAGGACAGTGGGAATCAGCAAAATCACTTGGTCTAAACTATTGGCAGACGATGCGGGGAGTCATTCTGCCCCAATCGATCAGAATCTCGATCCCTCCTCTTGCCAATATACAGCTCGACTTAATTAAAGCCTCTTCACTCGCAGCCATGATCACCGTGCCTGAAATTTTCCAAAAAGCACGTATCGTTGGCGGCCGAGAGTACGACATGATGACGATGTTTATTCTCGTCGCACTCATCTACTGGGGAATCTGTTCCGTCATGGCTTTATTGCAAAATTATTTAGAAAAACGGTATGAGAATTATTTATAAAACTACCCCAAAGTAGCCTCCTGTGTTTGCTGGAGGCTACTTTTTTATGTTTGAATAGGTTGACCTGCAGGTTTATCGAAGCTCAACTTACTTTTATTGAAGCTTCGCACCCGTTTATCCGCGCTTCGTGAACTTTGAACTATATGTATTTTACATCCAACCCGCTCACCCATTAAAAATGACATACGACGTCAAAAAATACACGGCAATCATCACTAACGAAGGCAGAGAATACCTCCATCCAGATCGTACTTTCCTTCGCATGATCGCCAAAATCAACACGACCGACAAAAACGACAAAGAAATAGAGGTAAATTCATGAATAGGTGATACATTCGATAAAATTGGCCCTTCCCGGTAAATAACATCAGATGCTGTCAAAATCAACATATTAAAAATATTACTGCCAAGAATTGAACCAACAGCGAGATTCGAATTCCCAAGTTTCAATGCCATTAAAACTACTGCTGCTTCAGGCAACGACGTAGTCGCAGCCATCAAAAAACTGCCGACGAAGCTCGAACCAAGACCCGTTACTACAGCAATTTCATCACCCATAAAGGATAGTACGCTTCCTGCTGCCATAATGACCAGTGCGGAAACGATAAATCCAATGAATGCCTGATTACGAGTTACCGATGGATGTGAATCCACCTCCTTCTCTACCTCCATATTTGCTTCAGATCCCATTGCAGATCGTGTACCAATAATGTATATCCCTATACCATATACAAATGCAATTAATAGGGCATCTACCCCAATCCCAACGATTGTATAGCTCACATGCCTGGCAATTGCAATCACGGTCATCAAGGTTAGAACCAATCCCAGCCCCGCTGTATACACATGCGCTCTGTCAGCCGATTCAAAGATTCGCTGCCTTCTAAAATAAAGGTCAAAGACTGCAATAATAAAAATATTAAACAAGTTGGAGCCCAGCATATTCCCTACTGCAATATCCTTATTTCCAATGAACACTGAAGACATGCTCGTTGTCAGCTCAGGTAATGAGGTGGCCCCTCCAAGCAATAATGTGCCAACAAGCAATCCGCTCAGCCGTGTTTTTTCACTCAGGATATCTGCGTAGCTGGACAGATGCACAGCAGCTATTACTGTTACAACCGCAGCTAAACCAAAAATTATATAGAGCAATCATGTATCCCTCCTGCTCAATTTTTCCAATCAAATGGACCTTGTCCAACAAAACTCCCCTCTTCAAACGCTATGCCGGAGCAGTGCAGATTTTTCCTAATTTCACACAAAAAAATCCCGCAGCACTTAATAAGGCTGCGGGATAAACATTAACCGATAAAAATGAGATAAGAAGTGATGAAGTAACCTAACACAATAAGAAGTGACGGTACAGCATAACTCATAATCGATTTTGTTGGTTTTCTAAATAATGCACCAATGATAACCACCGACAATATCAACACACCAATGGCTGTTACTAAATGGGAGTCAGATACATCCGCTAAAATGGATCCATCACGATAAGCGACATCCGACATTGCTAAAATTAACATATTAAAAATATTGCTTCCTAAAATAGAACCAAGCGCTAAGTTAACATTCCGGAGCCTCAATGCTACAAGAACAGAGACTGCTTCTGGCAATGACGTTGTAGCTGCAACTAAGAAGCTCCCGACAAAACTTGAGCCAAGCCCTGTTATAACCGCAATTTGATCACCCATGATTGAAAGAACAGTACCGGCACCCATAATAACAAGTGCTGCAACAATAAAACCAATCACCGCATGCTTAACTGAAATCGAAGAAACGGCTGTTGCAGCTGTCTCATTTGCTGCTTGTTGATCAACAACTGGTTCTACTGCAGCTGGTTTTGGCAGCTTATTCATAATAAACAGACCAACACCATAGACAAGAGCAATAAGTAAAGAGTCTATCCCAATGCCCAAAATGGTAAAATCAATTCTCACTATTAAAGCCAGCATTACCATTACAGTCAACACAAGGCCAAGCCCTGCTGTATAGACGTGATCTTTACTTCCCCACTGATATAGCTGCTTTTTTCTATAATACAAATCGAAACATGCAAGAATAAATAAATTAAATAAATTCGACCCGAGCACATTCCCAATGGCTATATCCGGATTTCCGATCAATACTGCTGAAATACTTGTTGTCACTTCGGGCAAAGAAGTCGCTCCAGCCAAAAGCAGTGTTCCGACCATTAATCCTCCCATAGCCGTTTTTTCACTCATTACATCAGCATACTTTGATAACTTCATTGCTGCAAATACGGTTACTGCAGCTGCTAAAATAAAATAAACAAATACCATGCTGTAATCCCTCCTTCTAATATGAACGAAAAAAGACCCTTTTATGAGTGATCACCGATCTAACGTGAACACTCATAAAAAGGTCTTGCGTACTTCGATCACGTAAATCATTACGTCAAAGCTTGATGAACCGAGTGGAATTCCACCGTAATGACGACTCATCAACCGCGAACGGTCGCTACTCCCCTTTTTGGGATATTCGTTTGTTTTACTATACCACATACTTACCAAACTAAACACGTCCCAACAAAAAACAGGAACGTGTTTTCAACTAAATGTTTGGCTTTATTAAACATGTCTGTTGATTGCAGCACGCAGGCGCTCCAATCAACACTGTATAAAAATCAACAATGGGCTGTAACATAGCTAAATGTTTAACAACGGCATGTTTTTCTCTTTGCACCAATTTTATTCCGTGCCTCAACTTTTCCAATGTATTCAGTTGCTAGTGGCACCTTGCACGCTGTATTTCCAACATCTACATGAACCTTGCCAATGGTGTCTGCTACTTTTTTTGCTTTTTCTGTCAAAGGCGCCACGTACGAGGCTACAGCGATTACAAATGCATTCATGTTGTAACGAACACGGTTAGGTGACGCATGAATGGATGTTTCGACATTTGCCAGCAAATTGCGAATCTCATCCAAATCCAACTCTTCATCCGGTGTGATGGACAGATAACTTGCATACGTGCTCCACCCTGCCACAGTGATCAGTTCTTCTTCAGACGCCATCCATTCACGAGCGAGCTCCCCCGCATACGGACTTTCAGCTGCTACCCACGCAACCGTACACTCAGCCAGCATATACCAATAAGCTCCTCTCGCCCATTCTCGGAGCGTTTCCTTGGATATTTTTTTCGGGTCCACAGCAAGACCAGCCAAATACATGGCATCCGAATTACCTGTTGCATAAAGGGCGAGTGAAAGCTCATGATCCTTTTTCACATGCTTCACAAACTTCTTCAAGTCACGCACTTTCACACCAAAAAAAGGATCCTTCGCGCCATGACGATAGAATGTTTTTCTTGTCTGCTCAGTCCCAAGTGCTTCAAGCTCTGACATAAGTGTTTGCAATTCCATACCCATTCTCCTTTATTTTTTACAGTATATAGAATATCTTCTCACGAATTAGAAGAAAATAGAATCATATTCTTTTTTTAAAATCAAAGGAGTGAGACCATATGACTTCCAGAACAAAACACTATACAAGTGATGAAATTGATGTATATTTTCACCCTGACCGCTGTACGCATGTTAGTGAATGCGTTAAGCGCCTTCCTTCCGTCTTTAATCCAAACAATCGCCCATGGGTTAACCCCGAACAAGGAACATCAGATGAAATCGCTTACGTTATCGAAAAATGTCCAACAGGAGCACTGGAATACGTAAGAAAAGACAAAGGAATAGGAGAAATGCCTCCTGAAAACACAATAATTGAACCGCAGCCGGACGGCGTCTATTTTGTAACAGGAAATCTACATATTAAGCAAGACGAACATACAATTCACTGCACACGTGCTGCCCTTTGCAGCTGCGGTCTCTCCAGTAACAAGCCATTTTGCGATGACAGTCATAAAGAAAATAGGAAATAATCCATTCGTTTCACGGCCAATGCTTATATTCAATTTTAGAAAAATCTGTTAATATGGAAGGCGTTAATGTGAAGGAGGCACTGGGATGGATAAAAAACTAGCATTGCTTTATATAGCTGCCGCTGCATCGTTATGGGGAATTATCGGCATCTTTGTCACTTATCTCTATAAATTGGGCTTCACTGCAACACAGGTTGTGGCCATACGCGCATTATCCGCAGCTTTTTTTCTTTTATGTTACGTACTCATTAAAAATTGGAGTCTCCTAAAAATCCAACTAACTGATAGCAAATATTTTGTAGGAACCGGTATTATCAGTATCGTCTTTTTTAACTGGTGTTTATTTAGTGCCATTGAAGAAACATCGATTTCGATTGCCACTATTCTTCTCTATACGGCACCTGCTTTTGTAACCATTTTCTCAAGAATACTATTTAAAGAATTGCTCACAACGCGAAAAGTTATTGCCCTATTCATTACATTAATCGGCTGTTCATTTGTCATTGGTGTTTTTCCAAATACGAATGAATCGATCTCATTATATGGGTTAATTCTTGGACTTGGTTCAGGACTTTTTTATGCTCTTTACAGCATATTTGGGAAATTTGCTCTCAGGAAGTATGACTCTTTAACCGTTACGGTCTACACCTTTATTTTTGCTGCTATCGCCGTGACTCCCTTCAGTGGACTATGGTCAAGCCTGCCTTTATTTTCAACGATAGAAGTATGGTTATATGCGATTGGACTTGGCTTCCTTTCCACCATGCTCGCGTTTCTTCTATATACTAAAGGACTGCAAGCAATCGAATCAAGCCGAGCATCCATCATTGCGACAATCGAACCTGTCGTCGCTACCCTGATAAGCTTCCTCATTTTTCAGGAAACACTGAATTTCTGGCAATATATTGGAATTTTTCTCGTGATTGGAGCTGTTGTTATTGTACAGGAGTCCAAGAAAAAATCTGTTGAGGAAATATTGGTTTCGAGTAAAATATCGTGAACAGGAGAAAGTGATACCCTTATTTATGGACCAATAGGGGTATCACAACTTTCAGATGAATTTTCTCCGCCATTTCAACATGCAGCTGTTGTTGTAAAAGCTCTTCCTCGTCATACCTTGTTCCGAGCCACTTAATCGCTGAATAATCAATGTTATCGCGTATGCCATAATAATGAAATGAAGACAGCCATTGACGCTGGATTGCTTCCCAAAACTGCAGATTAAATGAGGTGATTCAATTCATGTATTAAATTTTCAGTGATGAGCGAAAGCTTACTCATCCTCCACCTCAATTAAATAAATTTTCTCTTTAAATCTCTCGCTCTTCAAGGCTTTCTTTTCACGTATTTCTTCAATTTTTTTAAATGAAGAGTGATGAGTAGCAGCAGCGGCGTGAATTAATTCCAGAAGATCTGCAAGCTCCTCTAAAGCTTCTTGATCACCGTAATATTCTACATATTTATCTAATTATTCCTGCGTTTTTTCTTTACCTCATCTATGTACTCTTTTTCATCTAATACTCTAGTTGAAAATTTTTTACCTGTCTGCTTAATAATCTCAGGTATACGGTCTCGAACGAGTTTATTATAGATTGGCATTGAAAAATCTCCCCTTAGCACTAGTATTTAGTAATAGTTTATCAAATGAGATAAAAGAAAATAACGATATTTTCACTAGAAGATATGAATCTAGTATGATGGAGTGAATTCAACGTTTCTGTAAGGTTTTTATTATAATTTGTAGTCATCCGCCATATTTTTTCGTCTACTATAATGCAGCTTGCAGGTAAGGAGGGGAACGGGTGCAGGAGATTGATGTTAAGAGTTTGGTTCGGCAAGATGCAGCGGCGTTTCGACTGTTTATCCGTTCCTATCAACGATATATTTATCAGCTGGCTTATGGTGTTCTTCGGCATGAGAAGGATTCGGAGGATGCTGTGCAGGAGATTCTTATAAAAATTTATCAGGCGCTGCCGAATTATCGGCAGGAAGGGTTGAAGACATGGGTACGGCAAATTGCTGTACGGCACGCAATCGATATGAAACGAAAGCGCAGTCGTAAGGCGGGTCGCGATGAAGACCTCGAAGTAATGGCCCCCTATTTGGATGATGGTGCGGACTCGCTGGAATCTCAGTTCATTCGGCGCAAAATGAATGAGCAGATTCATCAGAGGCTGCATGAGTTACCCGAGAATTATCGTGTTGTTGTCTATGCGTTTTACATAGAAGATAAATCCTATGAAGAAATCGCAAAAGAGTATGATCTAGAGTTATCAGCGGTGAAGATGAGGCTATACCGGGGACGACAGTGGATGAAAAAGCATTGGCGGGAGGAAGAATTCAGATGATACATTATTCATATCAACATTGGGATCTTTATGTTAAGGGACATGTGACCCCTTCTTTTTCTGAGGAAATGGAAGACCATCTGCTTATATGTGATCAATGTTTAATGGTATATGAGGCTGCTGCTGAGCAATTTACACCTCTACGGGTGATTGATGTAGAGGAGCAGGTGATGACTGCCATTGCGGTGAATATGCAAAAGGCTCCAGTAATTCGGTCAACCACGAACGCTCATGTAAAAAGAAAAACCGTTGCCCATTTTTTCATATCAGCGGCTGCAGCCGTCATGCTCGCGAGTACTGGGGTTTTTACGTCGATTATTGATAAATCAGCAAGCGTTCATGATGATAGCTTAAAAGAGGCACCTTCGATTACAACATCGCTTATGGAACAAACAGAACGGCTGTTAAGTCAAATGGACCCTGCAGAAAGGGAGGAATCAGAATGACAAAATCACCAGTGATTGCTTTTTTACTCTCCATCATTCCTGGCTGGGGACATGTATATATAGGAAATATTATTAGAGGATTCCTCTATTTCTTTATCGTGAGCAGCTTAATGTTTGGAGGGGTATTATTAACGTATATAGAGGGTGGTTTTATATTTTTAGCCATATCACTATTTGGCATTGCCATCTATATGATCAGTTTTGTAGATATGATTATTAGTCTAAACCGCCAGCAGCCAAACCCAGCTTTAACTGATCACACTGAGCCAGAGAATCTGGAAAGATCAAGAGTGATTCCAAGGCAGCAAGGCGATTCTGAACGTTTTTTCACCATCATCCTCTCCTTTTTTCCAGGACTCGGACATTTTCAGCTTGGGCTCATGAACCGCGGATTAACGTTTATGACAGCATTTTTTGGAATGGCTGCAATGATTTTCTTTGTTACAATTCTGTTAAAGCAGAATGCCTTTTTATTATTCGCTGTTCTGCTGCCTGTCATATGGATTTATAGCTTTGTTGATTCAATTCAGCTGCTCACACGAAAACAGCGTGGAGAGCAGCTGGAGGACAGGTCTGTACTGGAGGATTTTGAGGAACGACGTGCAGAAAGCAAGAAAAGCATATCGATTGCAACTGCTCTTGCGATTTTCCCTGGGGCAGGTCATTTGTATTTAGGCTTGCAGCATCGGGGAATCCAGCTTATGGCAGCATTCTTATTTACCATCTATATTTTAGATGCATTAAGACTCGGTCTTTTCTTGTTTATTGTGCCGCTCATTTGGTTCTACAGTTTTTTTGACGGGCTTCAAAAAGCTTCGCGTTATGGAAAGGAAGAACTTGTTGACGAACCGATATTTGGATTCTTTAGTCAATATCAGCGCTGGCTGGGCATGGGACTCATATTTATTGGTCTGTACTATCTGCTATTTAATGCGTTAATTCCCGCTCTCGCACCAACTGTGATGAACTTGATCCAAATTGATTTATGGTACTGGTTCGACCGCTATTTTCAGACGCTTTTACTAAGTGTGGTTATCGTATTTATTGGGATAAAGATATTAAGAAAATAGTAAAAAGATTACCCTTCAATGTACTGAAGGGTAATCTTATTTTATGAATTTAAGTTAAGCTACGAAAATTTGTGCTTGCTGTAATGCTGTTTTATCACTTTCATCTGCAGGGCGGGAGCCTTTTTCAAGCAATTCTTTGATGTGAATTTATTATAAATAAAAGAGAATACAAGTCCCGGAATTCATGCTCCTATGCCAAGTGTTAACGCACCGAGCGCTATAGCCGTTACGAACATAATCGCAGCCCATTTTAAATCACCACGGAACAGCGCTGGAAAGAAACCGAAGAAAAAAGTTGCCCAGCTAAACCCTATTTTACTTCTTTAACGATCCCCGCGTCATTTGAAGCTTTACTCCCACCCTAATCACCTTATGTTTCATTCTTAGTTGTCTAAACCTATAAAATAGCAGACCAAAACAAAACAATATACCTGCTAATATTACAGTGTATATTAATTTTATTTTCATAGTTATTTAGATCTATATTTTATACGCTACACTATGTTTTTATAAAAAATAGGCTATGTAAAAGATCATTGTTGATTGGAGCGTAAGGCGTGGAACTCCTGTGGGAAAAGCGAGTCAAAGGGAAACCCCACAGGCGCTTAGCGCCGAGGAGCGTCGGACCGCCCACGGAAAGCGAGCACCTGAAACGGAAATCAACGGGCTAGTTTAACAGAACCAAAAAATATGAGAATAAAGTATTTATATTCCATTTTATATAGTGTTTATTATATTTTTTCAAAAAATTCCTGAACATATCTATCCTTATACTCATACTGATAGTAAAATAAAGTAAGGATAGCTAAGAGAATGAAAGAATTATATTATCTGTAGGTGAAAAAATTTGAAAAAAGCTTTTATGTTTTTTTGCACGATTATTTTGATGTCCTCCTGTGCTTTCCAGCCAGTGTCTGAGGATCCAAACTCTTCCTCAAATAAAGACAGCTCCGAGACTCCTTCCGAGCCCTTGCCTGTAGAATCTTCCACTGCACATTTTGTGGCAGTTGGTGACTTACTTGTAGAGCGCCCTATTCTATATGATGCACAACAAAAGGATGGTTCTTTTTATTTTGATCCTTTGTTAGCTGAGGTTAAGCACTTAATTTATGGATCGGATTTTGCCTATGCTAATCAAGAAACACCCATTACCGGTGCCGAATTCGGTCTTGGTGATGGTTATTTTGTTTTTAATAACCCATACGAGCTTGGACACTTGTATCATGAAACAGGCTTTAATATGCTGCAGCTCGTGAATAATCATACGCTGGACATGGATATCTCCGGCCTTGCTCGCAATATTGAATTTTGGCAAACTCATTACCCTGATGTCCTTTTAAGCGGGGCGCATATCAAGCCTGAAGACAGAGAATATATACCTGTAATCGAGAAAAACGGCATTTCTATTGCCTTAATTTCATCCACGTATAAATCTAATTTACCTGTGACGACGCCGCACTCGCTTAATATTTTTACAGATAATGAGGAACAGCTTATCGATGATGTGTCGCGTGCCCGAGAAGTAGCTGATCTTGTCGTTGTAGGAATGCATTGGGGACAGGAATATGCTCAGCCAACGCCAGAACAGCAGCAACTTGCAAAAGACCTTGCTAAAAGCGGAGCCGATATTATTATTGGTCATCATCCGCATGTTCTTCAGCCAATAGAATGGATCGATGGACAGGACGGCCAAAAAACATTGGTCGCCTATTCACTTGGGAATTTTATCTCCGGCCCGTTTGATGACCGTGTACCGCATCTTGACTGCGATCGTTTAACAGGCGCTTTGCTCGGCCTTACCATTACAAAAACGGCTGAAGAGATTGCGATTGACTCACTTTATGCCGTTCCGACTTATACAAGCTTTTCTGAAACCTATACAAATTTCCAGGTAAAGCCACTTGACGACTTTGAGGAGCAGGAGTTTAGATGGTGTGATCTTCCAGACCATAAAAAGAATGTGCATGAAACATTGACTCGTGAAATGGAAGACATTGAAATTCAGCTTGAGATTGAAAATGAACCGAATGAAACATTTTAAAGGTCGTGTATGATGCACGTCCTTTTTATTTTTACTATAAGCTATTTGAAAGATAACTATTGATTTTTGCACGATGTTGATTGGAGCGTAAGGCGTGAGACTCTTGCGGGATAAGGTCCCAGACCGCCCGCGGAAAGCGAGCGCCTGAAGCGGAAATCAACAGGTTAGCTTAACAGCGTATAACTTTAATAAATCTTTTTCCATTTCTTCCTAATAAGCTATAATTATAGTACTTCGATTGAAAGGAATGATTCATATGCCATACATCAATATTAAAATTACGAAAGAAAACGAACCTGTAACAGCTGAACAAAAACAACAGCTAATAGAAGGAGCTACGAATTTGCTGCGGGATGTATTAGGTAAAAACCCGCAAACAACGGTCGTTGTCATTGATGAAGTAGAAATGGATAACTGGGGAATTGGCGGAGAATCTGTAACCGAGCGCAGAAAACAAGGAAAATAACTGTCCGATAAGTTTTTCTTATGAGCAGTGAATGTGGATCTGTAATGTTCTTATACAAGCAAACACAATACACTATAAGTAGACACTTTACCTGAAAGGTTGCGGTTTGATGAGCAATTTGAAAAAGGATCAAGTAAAATCCGTTTTCTCCAAGAATGCGGATGCCTATGTAAAAAGCACAACTCACTCTCAAGGAAACGATTTGGAACAGATGATCAGTTGGATTCAGCCTGAACCAAATTGGGCAGCCTTAGACCTTGCAACGGGCGGCGGACATGTGGCGAAGCTATTAGCTCCTGACATGGGGATTGTATTTGCTACTGACCTAACGAAGGATATGCTCCAGAACACCGCTTCCTACTTAAAGCATTTCCCAAACATTCATTATGTTGTCGCGGATGCGGAGGATATTCCGTTTATTGATGATACATTTGATGTCATTGCCTGCCGGATTGCTGCTCACCATTTCCCACACCCTGAACGCTTTATTCAAGAGGTAAACCGGGTTCTCAAGCCTGGAGGTAAATTCTTATTTATTGATAATATTGCACCCGAAGATCCTGAACTAGAACGTTTTATGAATACATTTGAAGAAATGCGCGACCCAAGTCATGCCCGTGCCTTGCCTATTTCAGAATGGGAGGACCTCTTAACAAAAAATCACCTCTCGATTCTAAAAAGCAACCATACCAAAAAAGCGCTCCCTTTTCAGAATTGGGTCACGCGCACACTGGATAATGAAACACAAATTAAAGCAGTAACGGACTTTTTCAGCTCGGCGTCTGATAACGTAAAACAGCACTTCGAATTTATAGAAGAAAATAATCTGCTGCAATCCTTTTCACTTGATCATTGGATGGTCCTGTGTGAAAAAAAGGCTAACAAGAGGAGCTAACATTTTGTTAGTTATTTTATTGTCCTAACTCATTTATAAAAGAATCTGTTTTATTTTATTAATCAAGAAGCTTTCTTAATCGGTCAAAATCATCATTTATGCTTTCTAACAAACTCCGATTATAGAAAATGGATGCGGGGTGATACGTTGGAAACAAACGATACAGCTTCTTCGTCCACTCGTAGCTTACATCATCAAGACCGGCTAATCGCTGAACGGGCTGCTCAAGAAGTTGTCCGTGAACCTCTGAGATCTTTTTATCAGCACCCGCCAGCCGCTTCAGCCCGATATTGCCTAATGTCACAATTACTGGCGCCACGACATGTTCGATTTCATAATCCAGCAGGGGTGCATGCGCAAGTATTTCCTTTGCAGTAGGTGTCCGATTATATTTTCGTTTAACCACCTCACCGCTCCGTTCCCTTTTTTCGCCCCATTTGTATGGACGGCTGCGCACTGCACTTGTAATATACACCTCTTCTCGTGATAGCCCGATTTGCTCTAAAAAACCCATCAAATGCTTACCAGCACGCCCGCTAAATGGGATACCATTGTGAATTTCGGTTTCCCCTGGTGCTTCGCCCACAAGCATCAGCTTCGGTTTAGCCGGACCACTCCCGTACACAAAACCCTCTACCGTATATGGCTTAATTCTTTTTTTTCCTAATTCAGCCAATGATTCTGGAATTTGCAAAGCTGACTCCTCCTTACTATCCACAGCCAAAAATTCTAGTCCATAGTAAAGTACCCGGTTCACAGTCACTGAAAACAGTGACTGTGATACTTTATTCTTCTTTTTCAACCGGCAAAGTAAGTAGAAATGTACTTCCTTCTTCTGATGTTTCCTTCAGTTCCAGATCCCCGCCATGTTCCCTGGCAAGCAGTCTGCTAAATGGCAGCCCTAACCCAAGGCCTCTCACACGCAGTTTATTCTTCTCTCCACGATAAAAACGTTCAAAGATCAGTACTTGTTCGTGATTTGGTACTCCATGTCCATGGTCTATTATTGCCACTTCAATCGATTTATCTCTTTTAGACAATAGGAACTGTATTGAATGATTACCCGATGCTGAAGCGTTTCGGGCCTTATTCAGCACATTCAGAAGGATTTGCTGCAAATGAATGGGGTCTGCCTCCACTATATGCGGGACAGTTGCTGCTTCAACTGTAATATTTCCTTCCGCTTCCTGATGAGCTGCCCTCCATCGGTAGATCATTTCTTGAATAAAGGATACAAGATCAATCCGCTCCTTCCTCAAAAGAATTGAACCTGCATTAAGTATTTCAAAATCTAAAAGGCTTTGAATCATTAATTTCAAGCGATCTGTCTCTTTTAATGCAATCGCTAGAAACTCTTGCGCTTCGTCTTCTTTCACAACGTCATCCTTAACTGCCTGCAGTAATCCGCTTATCGAGGTCACGGGTGTTTTCAAATCATGTGTTATACCTGCAAGAAGCTCATAACAGAGTTTCTCCAGCTGATCCAGTTTTCCAGCCATTTCTTTGAAAGAATGAATGAGTTCATACAATTCCCTTTCCTTCACATCATGGGACAGATGAATATCATACCTGCCCCTTTTGAGATGCTTTGCTGCCTCTGACACATCATGAATCGGTTTAGAAAGCTTAGAGGATAGTTAATAAATGACCATTGCTCCAAGCGCAGCAAGATTAACGAGCATAATAATTAATAAACGGTATTCCTGATTTGTGCCAGCAAGATCAGAATCATACTCTACCCGTACTTCATTCTCTTCAAAAAAGGCAGTCGGCAGCTGGACAGATTCCCGATTCCTCGTAAGCAGGCCTTGCTGCTGCTGATTAAATAAGACATTTCCCTCCGGATCTGCCACAAATGTAAGGGGCTGTGTTTCTAATGGGAAAACCTGACCGCGCCGTTCGAGAAGGTGTGGAAACCTTGGCCCCGGAGCAGGTCCATTTTCCTCTGAACTAATTTGTTCCGTCATTTCCTGAACGACTACATGTGTAAGTGCAAGATTATGTTCAATGGTTGTATTTCTTATCCATCACGCAGCAAAAAGTCCGATAATGACAAGGCCGATAACAAGGGTAATGAGGTATCGGGATGTCCAATAGGCACGAATTGAAATTCGTCTACGATGTATGATAGACATTGAACTGGTCCCCAACCCTCTCATCGTTTTAATTTCCCCTTCAGATGAAGGCCAGTTCACAGGTGCCTGGCGAATTCTTTTTATTGCCAAGTCAACCGCACGATCGCTGCCATCATAATCTAGACCCCACACATGCTCAATCAGCTGTTCCCGGTCAAAAAGCTGATTCGTATGCTCGGCTAAAAAGAAAATAAGCGAACGGTCTTTCGGTGTAAGCATAATATTGACCCCATTTAACGTGACCGTGAACGACTTCCGATCAAGCTTTAAGCTTCCGATCTGCTGAACCGATTCCTCTGGTGTCAGCACTCTCGGTCTTCTCATTATCGCCTTTTGCTGCCATCACTTCATCGGCAGCAAAAGGCTTTGGAATATAGTAATCTTCTCCAAACTCAAATCCCTTTAGACGATCAGGAACGCCTCCCATCGCTGTCAGCATAATCACAGGATTTTGCCGATAAGCGTATACAGGTATGTTTTTCTAAAGTTAATAAAAAAAGGACTGCACACCTAAAAGATGGATGCAGCCCTTATGCGTATAATTGTTTTATTGGATCTTATTGCCCAGGAAATGATTGTAATCGACAAAAAACACTGCTCTTATATGAGAGCAGCATTTTCGTTTATTACCCTTTAAACGTTTCAGTTAAGATTGGTACGATTTGCTTTTTGCGAGAAACGACTCCTCTTAACAAAGCAGCGTTGTCTTCAAGCTTAAGATCGTATGCTTTTTCTACGATCCCTGCGTGAGAACCACGTACGATAATGGTTGAGTCACTATTTAAAATATCAGTAACCACTAGAACAAAAAGTGACAATTCTTTTTCAACAATCGCTACATCAAGTACTGCCTCAATATCCGATTTTAGAGAAAGGATGTCGTTAGGATCAATCGCATTTACCTGTGCAATTTCAACTTTGTGATCTCCCATTTCAAACACTTTTGAGTCGATGGAAATAAGCTGGTCAACTGTTTTACCGCTTAAATCAGCCCCTGCTTTTAGCATTGCAAGACCATATTCATCCGTGTTAATTCCTGCAATCTCTGCTAATTCACGTGCCGCTTGAATGTCTTCCTCTGTGCATGTTGGTGATTTGAAAAGCAAGGAATCCGAAATGATAGCAGAAAGCATCAACCCAGCTATATTTGTAGGAATTTCTACACCTTGTTCTTTGTAGATCTTTTTCAAAATAGTTGCTGTACATCCAACTGGCTCTGCACGGAAGTAAAGAGGATCGCTTGTTTCAAAGTTGGCAATCCGGTGATGATCAATCACTTCCACTACCTTAACATCTTCAATATCGCTAACGCTTTGCTGACGCTCGTTGTGATCCACTAAAATAACCTTCTCCACTTCATTTGCTGCTGTTTCAATCAGACGAGGGGCCTCAACATTGAAGTAATCAAGTGCATATTTCGTTTCCCCATTGATTTCACCAAGGCGAACCGGCTCTGCTGTTACCCCAATTTCATTTTTTAAATGTGCATAAACAATTGCAGATGTGATTGTGTCCGTATCTGGATTCTTATGTCCGAAAATAAGTACTTTTTCCATAAGTCGACTCCTTGTCAATTTAATTAGTTTTGTTTGAAAAGCATTCATTATGTAAGGTGAAAATGAATTCCTTTTCCTCTGCCTTCTATCTTAACAATTTTCGGACCATACTTGAACTATTAAATAGGAATAATAAAAGCGTCCATTTATTTTTTATCTTATAATCGAGAAACCATAGAAGGAAATTTTTTGTACATAAGGACGTTAATCAACCATTTTGACGCTGTTTGATGTTATTTTTTAATGTAAGGCTTTGTTAAACGTGTCTGTTGATTGCAGCACACAGGGACTCGCTTTCCGCTCCAATCAACGCTGTGCAAAAATCAACGATGGACTTTCACAAAACTTAAATGGGAAAAATCACCTGCATTTTTTTGCAGATGATCCATCTTGAAGATCCCCTATTCATTTGTCAGCTTGACAATCACATCATAAATTTCTTCCTTCTCTATACTTTTGCTCGGAGTAGCCATGTCGTATAGTCCGCGGAGCCTGTTCTCCCCGTCGATTAGAAACATCGTGGTATTGTGGGCGATAAAGTCACCTTCAACTTTTTGATAGAACATGTGATAAGAATCAGCAATTTCTTTTGTCTCGAGTGGCGTGCCCCTTAAGAATTTCCACCCTTCATGGTCTGATTCAAACGAACTTGCGTATTCATTAAGGAGCGCTATGCTATCATTTTCCGGATCCAGAGTAATCGCAACAAGCTCCACTTTTTCACCAAAGAGCCCGTCATTTTTTAACTGGTCCTGTAAATCCTGAAAATCCATCATTGTTATTGGACAAATATCTGGGCAGTGTGTATAGAAAAAAGCAAGCAGCTTCACTTTATTGTTATTTGAATCGTAGTGCTCTCCATTTGAAGATTCCAATACAAAAGAACTCGCCTTGCCCAAAATGGGAATCTCTTCTTCATTTTCCCACAAGAAATAAACCAAGGAGAAGCCCAGTATGATCAATAAGCCTACTAAAATATTTATGATTCTGCCGATCACGAAAGATCTGTTCATTGTCGACCCCTCTGTCTTATCTTGATATACAACAATCTTCACAAGTGAATGTTTCTTAGTCTTTTAGGGGTGGCAAGTGCTCCATGACCTGATCATGGATACGTAAAATCCCCCACATTCCCTGCTCCATATCCCAGCGGATGTTTCCTGAACGATACATATAGTCTCCAGGGAGATTGAACATACCTCCAGCACCGCCGATCAAATATAAATCATTTGTATGGCCTGCTATTACATTACCAACAAAGGATTGGACACGGGAATTTAAATCTTTTGAATCAGCCTTCCATTTATGTCCATGAAGATGAAATGTATGCGCTCTTCTTCTCTCTGCGGGACTCGTCAGCCTGATTGTAATCACTTCACCAGGATAAGCCTCGAATAAAGGTGTTGACGGATCTTTAAATACGTTTGAACTGAATAAGTCATGGAGCACAGGATGATCTCTATACCGGTTAATGAGTCGCTCTGATCGATAGTTGAACCCTCGCGATCCTTGATCGTACGTATCGACTAAATCCGGTTCTCCAGGCTTAGTAATCACGCCATCAAGTGGATCAATGATGACCTTTTGATGTTTATCCTCAAGACGAACTCCATCCTGCATCACAAGAACAAACTCTCTAATCTCCGGTAAAAACGGATGCGAAAGAACGATATTTCCACCCGTATGAATAGGCTCATGTGTGTTTGGATGAAGATATTTAGTAAAGCGAGGCTCTGCGATAAAAGCACCAAAGGCTCCAAACGACCGGTGATTTCGCAAATCGGCTACATCCCACATTGCACAAGTACCATGTGCTCCGTCAACATACCACCGATACGTAATCACTTCACCAGGTCCTGCTGTTTGATCTGGGTTAAACCCAACTGTGTCTCCGCTTGATGTTTTCACATCATAACTCAGCAAGTTTGTGTGAAGGGATATCCGAACAGAAGGAGGATAAAAAGCTTGTTTTTTCACTGTTGGATAAGGGTGTATCCCATCCTGGAATGGAAACAGATCAAACTTGAGTAGGCTGGTGAGTGTTACTTCAATGATTTCCCCCAAATTCCCCCGAAGAATTAGAGGCTCAGGGTACTTCTTCCCGAGTCGAATATCATTGACATCCTCTGCGAGTGCAAAGATAATGCCAAAGGGGTCATGGTCTCCATACGCGTTATAAATGATTGGCGTTTGAAATGCGACCACATTATATTTTCGAACGGGCGAATACAGAGAAGCTCCTGGAGGCAGTGCTGATTCAAGCCTAGCAGGAGCTGGCGGGTTTCCTGTCACGACTGGAAGAGGCTTTGTTCTTGGGGGAGGGTCAGGCCGGTCAGACAACACGATCAAGTCATCAACCACTTGGTCATATGCCCTTATCAGCCCCCATGTACCTAGCCATATATCTTCTTCATCTTCAAACGCCCATAAATAGTCACCTGAGAGCGGGACCTCTAATTCAAATGTAAAGGATTCTGATATGCTGATATGCTGCTGGTCCTTTGAAGCAGAGTCCATATCCGCTCTTTCTGATTTCCATTTTAGACCATGGAGGTTAAAGCTATGGGATTCCTCATGTGCTCCCTGAAGTAGACGAATTCTGATTGGATCTCCTTCATACACCTTCAAGATGGGTGTAACAGGATCACCATTCACATATGAACTAAACGAGTAAGCTGGATCACACTCTTTCCCTAGCCTGAACTGAAGCGGTTCACATTTGTAGTTCACGCCAAAAACTCCTGGGTCATCCTCAGAGCCTGGAAATGGGGGCGGTTCAATCGGACGTCCGTTTTTATCAAATAGCATCGTAAAGTCCTGTACAAAAAGAGAAAAGTCTCGATAATCCGGAATGATTGGATGTGACACGGTTACCTGTGTGCCATGGTCCTTTTCAATACCGGTTTTTGGATCAAAAAATGAAGAGAAGCGCGGTTGAATGATCCCTCCGCCGAAAACCCCATGCTGCTGGATTGCTCCTGGGAATAGATGATCGTGCAAAAAGAATGCTTTTAATTCTGTATCCGCAAACCACTCATAGCGAATCGTTTCTCCCGGCAAAACCGAGCTATCGTAATTCCATCCAGTGTTTGCACCGTCCGCTACAAGAACATCAAACTTAACGAAGTGGTTATGAAAACCCGTTTCGTATGTTCTTGTTAACAGCTGAAAAGGACTTCCTTGAAGAATTTCCGGCATTCTATTTGAGAAATTGATTCTAATGCTGCTTCCTGCGGGAACGTGAAATACAAGCGGCTCCGGTTCTTTTTTTCCAGATAATATGTCATCTAGGTCACTGTCAAATACGTAAAATCGAGCCTGAGGATCATTCCATCCCTGTTTGTTGTATACTATCTTCTTTTCTATTACAGAAACGTTGAATTCAACAACAGGCGGGTTTCCAAGACTCGGTTCTGCAAAAACTGCACCAGGCCTGGCATTGGGGATGGCAGCATTTCTTTCCAGTTCAGTCAAATCTCTGCCACCTACAATTGAAAGAGGCGGTCTTGGTGCCTTGTAGCCAATCCTTCCAGGGATAAAGTTAGGAAAGCCAGGCTTTTGCTTCGTTGAAGAAGGGGGTACTGCCCTATCTGGCAAAGGCTGTAGCGCCGCGATTGCCTTGCCGTTTGGATAGACTTGACTGCCGTCCTGTAAGGTATCAAAAATACGGTTGATCCCCCACATTCCCCCTACAAAATGAGGATATAAATGGCAATGAACAATCGTATCACCTATAGCCCCCTGAAGACTGCCTAGCCCATACAGCGGCTGCACATCATAATGAGATTGCGGACTGATTGCTTGAGAATCGACAATTTCGGAAAGGGTGTTGCCCGAATCGCTTAACCATTGATGAACGTGATAGTGAAAAACATGCGTCTCTTTTACACCGCCGTGAATTAATCGAATAACAGCGGGGTCTCCACGATAACCTCTTAATATAGGTGTCGCCGGATCACCAAAGACCCATGAGTCATGATGAACCTCCTCCCCTTCATACTCCGGGCATACAACACCCTCATCTATTAGCTTTTTTCGATTCGCAAGAGGCTCATACCGCAAATTCACACCATGAAAGGATACCCCTTCTTGATTGGTTTCCGGATTGATCGGGCGATTCCCGGTTAAATCGTTAACCTCCATTTCATCATTAAAGAACCAGGCATATTCTCTAAATGATGGCAGAAATGGGTGGTGAACATCGGCAAATACGCCGCTGGATTGACGTTCACCTGTCACGGGATCTGTCCACCACGAGCCACGGATTTCAACAAGCAGGGCACCAAAAAGCCCGTCCATATTTGATCCTTTTTCACTGCTTGATACGTTGCCTAAATCAGAAAAGTAGTGGATACCTTTATAGGGTAAGGAAATTTTATACAAAATGGTTTTACCCGTTTCGACATTTGTATCCGGATTAAGACCTGCGTTAGCCCCATCTGAAGTCAACACGTCATATTCTGCCTCATGAAAATGCATTCCGGCCGCATAGGGAAGCTGATTCTCAAAAATGATTTCAACAACGTCACCCTCGTTTGCCCTAATTGTAAGAGGCTGAACGAGTTCAACAGGTGTAAATCGATTTTTTTTGACCCGTTTTTTGACTGTTGATTCGTTTTCTTTCAAAACATAGATAGCCCCAGTTGGATTATGGTCGCCGAAGTTGTTAAAAACAATTCGGATCGGAATTGCTACCACATGATACCTTCGTAACATCATGCCCCGTCCTTTCCTTTAAATCAGCAAAAGTCATCCAGCTTCGGAATTTCTATTTCTCCTTCACGCTCAATATAAAAGACTTCAATGTTGTGAATATGGATATACCAGTCTCGTTTTTCCAATTGGGCAAAATGGGTAGTTTCAACATCAATTTTCACAACGTCCCCTAATACAGCTTTAATTCCCCCTATAAACATAAAGGGATAAGACGGCATAAAGCATATCACGCGTTCACCAATATGATTAATAAAGTGATCAATCATTGCCTGATCATGCATTTCGTTAATACTGTTCAAGTTCCCCATTTTGTTAAAAACCTCCTCTATACTTCGGCTTAAATAAGCGGAAATCTCATGTCACTGTCAAAATCCGGTGTAAATTGTGTGATTTTTTCAAATGGAATTGAAAGAGGGGTTGGAAATTGAAAAAATGGAGCATTTAAAAGCTTAATTGTTGCAGGGAATAATGTAATATGACCCATTTCAACTTCCACGATTGGTCCAACAAAAATAGGACGGAAGGTCTGCCCTAATAAATTGAGTTGAGATGATTCTGTAATGATAAGAATTTCTTTCCCCATTAATTGTGTAAACTCTTCAAAAAGCTCGTCAATAAGCTCCTCTTTCTCTCTAGACTTTTTGCTACCCATTTTACCTCCCCTTTCTTTATATAAATAAATATTTTGCTAAAATAATTCCCTAAAAAACTTTTTCCTTAATAAAGATAAACGCGGAAGAAATCGAGTACTAACTATTTTTCGTATATGTCGTAAGTCAACCTCCTCTTTATGATCCAGCAATGAAACGCTAAGCTCGTGATCGCTCGTTCCTATTATCTTTCCATAAAGCGTTTTTTCAGCTGTCTCAACCTTTACCCATAGACCTACCCATGATCGTAAATTAGTACGTAACGTCTCATCAAAAAATTGCTGGATTAGCACATCTCTTTTCGAGACAACCTCTCCAAAATTTGTTAATAGTTTCTCTTTTAAATTATTGTCATAAATTACATATTGGTGAGTGTTTGAATAGACGGGAACACCGGAAGGGATATTAGTGGAATGAATAGTGTGATAAGGAATCCATATCCGATTATTTATCGTTGTTAAAAGAACAAAATCACGTCCAGCAGTGCTTACTCTTCCTGTTGTACTTTCAAGCTCTTCTCCAACGTGTGAATAAACGACAACAGGCTGATAACGCTTCATTTTAAAAAAATTCATAAGGATTAAAGATTTTTTTTGATCAGGAATCGCTTCGATTACACTTAACAGATTCGCCAGTTCCTTATATTCAGAAAAAATTCGTATTATTTCACTCGACCAAGACCCTGGTGGTGATGACAGTTTTTCAGCGGTTTCATAAAAAGGATCAATTTTTTTGATTTCAGACTCCCTCTTTTCCCATAAATCCTTTGTATATTCATCCAGTCTCAGCCCTGTTTTCATTGTCCCCTCCCCTTTTTCAGTAATATTCTTAATATCGTATGATTAAATGCACTAATTTGTTTGTAAAAAAACGCGAAAAGAATATAGTCATCCCACCTCTCCATTTCATACTGTAAACGTAAGAGGTGATGAAAATGTCTATTTGGCTTTTATTTTTTCTATATGCAAACTTCCTTTTCGCATCGTTCACATATGGATTTTTATATAGGAGGAGAAAGCTTATTGGTTTTCATTTAGGGATGAATATAGCGATGATGGCAGGAGGAGGATTAGCACTAACAACAGGCGTGCTACTAATTAACCGCTTCCCTTTGCATTATGTAGAAATCACCGTTGCTGCCACCATTATTGGAATGGTTTCTGGAAGTTTATTTGGGGGGATGTTCGATTATCAAACCTTATTGTCCGGATATATAAATGGACTTATATCTGGTTTGATGGCACCCATGATCGGTGCAGCCGCCGCCAGCAGTTTACCATTCATATTTTTATTAGAGATTTTTTTCCTTAGTTCTTTCGTGATCCTTATGATGTCATCAAAATTTCCTTAAAGAATATAGGAGAGATTTTTACATGCAAATTTTTTTAGTGGGAGTTTTGGTGGTGCATTCTTTTATTGGGGGATTTTTATACAAAACATTATATAGATCACGGCACTTATTCAGTGATCGTTTTAGTTCTATCACAACCATTGCCTGCAGCACGGTTTTCAGCGTGGTCGTTGGGGTGAATTTGTTCATGTTAATTCCGGAGAATATTATTTTTATAGGCGGAGTGAATCTTTTCTTAGGAACAGCTATAGGGGTTATGTTTGGCTTCATGGTAAACATACAATCCTTTATAGCAGGGATTTTTAATGGAGGAATGGGCGGGATAATGGGGACAATGATCGGAGCTGTGGCTCTTGATCCAACCATCTGCAGTTTGCCAGCTACAACCTTGTCATTGGAAAGTACGATTTTATTTTTCAGTTTATTTAGTACCGTCCTATTGGTGATAACTGCCGCCCTTTTATACTTCGCGTTACGAGTGTAGCCAGAATCTGAGATTTGTTTGAAGTTGATTACAAAGCATTCGAATACTTGATGGAATAGGAGTTCATAATCTCCTACTCCATTTGCACCAACACATCTTTTGTATGTGTCTATTAGGATTAAGAATGTTTTTTTAATAGTTCAAGTGTCTTTTCAATATCTTTTAACAACTCATTCGTAGGTACCTGCTGTTTCTTTTCTGGTTCGGCCGGTCTGTCCATCACTGAAAACGGCTTTTCTTTATAAGTCGAGGGGCTTAGCTTATCGACTGTTTCCATTAAAGTAACATGGCTAATTCGAATAAATTTTCCATCCCCATCATACATTTCTTCATTCACACTGACCTGAGCAGTAAAGCATTGACCAACCTGAAGCTGTTTATCTACCGCAGTAGTCCATATAAACCGATTGTTCTCTGAATCTACGAAATGAACAATATTCGGTAAATGGGATTTTAAACGAGGTTTCACGTTGGTAACAGCTAAATCAATAGTAATTCTCATTTGATTTCATCCCTTCTTTTTACAAAACAGTTGAAAAATTTACTATTTCCTTAATTATAATTGGGCTTCCTTATCAATAATTACTATTAACAAGATGTGGAAATAGGGCTTATATAGTATAAATTATACCTATATAAGCTTGTCAATTAGTAATTTAATCCAATATAATAACGCATACAATATAGATCGGTTTTAAGCATTAAAATCTTTAGTAAGAAAATAGTAATAATTTTATAAAAAAGAACTCCCTAATATCCTCCGTTCTATAGATCGCATTCCAGAATAATCGTTTTTTATATCACGAGTTTCCCCTGACCACACAGTGATCCGATAAATAAGACTGAAACCATTTCAACGGTATCAGCTTATTTAAACGTATTATTCAAGGTTTAATAGTGATATGTTTGGGCTTGTAGTTCATTAAAAGCAGGAGCTGTTCTGACATATAACGAGGAGAATACTTAAAATCTTCTTGCAGCCAATACATAATCATACCAATCAGTGCGTATACTCGGCTGTGGATATATACATTAATGTCTAAAGCCTGATCATAGTCATGATATATACACTCCTCCATGATCACCTTTTTTACCCCCCCTACAATCTGTTCAAGAAACCCTGGCATAATATGCGGATTTAACATTGTTTTATACATTTGCTCATTTAGAGACACATGATCAAAAATCTTAATAGAGGATGATGCTAATTGATTAAAATCCACAAAATCCCTATCTTTAAAGGTTTCACGAAAAGCATTTGTAAAACCTTTAATCATATCGGTGATAATATCGTTTAGCAATTCTTCCTTATCAGTATAGTGAGCATAAAAAGTTCCGCGATTAAAATCCACTCTCCTTGTTATTTCAGTAATTGTAATAGAGCTAAAATCCTTTTCTCCTATTAATTCAACTAAAGATGCCTTCAAGGCTTCTTTCGTTCTTGTCACTCTTTTATCTATCTTTTTTCTCCCCGGTGACATCTTATACCCCCAATGTTTAATATGACTTAATTTCTAAACATTATTAGTTTTTTTGTCGTTTAATGAACAATGTGGAATTTTTTGACCATTGTTAAATAAATATAGACTCATTATACTAAATATAATTCCGAATTAATCAAGTATTTGCTTTCAAAAATATATTTATTCTTTTTTATTTCTATAATGAAATTTCAAAAAATGATGGAATAATATATTAGTTTGATCCAATAAATTTAAATACATATACTGGTTAATATTGTGTCAAAAGCCTTAATAACAACCTGTAGAGGAATTGTTCATATCAAAAAGCTGTAAATTTGTTTTAATTTCTTCTCATTTAGTAAGTAGACTATTTCACATACTCTTTTTTTACAGAATTAAAAAATAGTTATTTTATGGTTTTTATTAACAGAAAATAATAGTTATGATTATTTTTTTATTACTCATGGACTTATATATGAGATCTTTTTCTGTCAAAGCAGCTGTTTTTTAAAATAAAATTATATTACTTCTAAATGATCCGCATTGGACTGTGGTTATTTATTATCAAAATCATAAAACACCAAATTAAGCTTAAACATAACTCAAGATATTCCACTATGACTAAACCTTCTTCTTATAACTCATCTGCTTAAAAATAATAGACCTGCCTTTTCAATCTCTTTCATTAACTATATCAAGATCGTATTTTAAAGCTTCTCTGCTTCACCAACTCGATAAAAAAACGTGTATCTTCTTATATTAAAAATATGCTATTATGCAACTCTCTAGACTCTCTAGACTTTTTCCACTTGTTTAATCATAAAAAAACAGCCGCTGTGGGCTGTTTTATAAAAGGAAACAAATATATTAAGCTTTGGCTTGCTTCTCCGTCAATTCTGACTTCGTTTCTTCATTTAGCTTGCGAATAATCCGCTCAAAATGCATATGATCGTCACAGCTTAGTTTTGTATAAATTTGGTCAAGCATTGTAGAAAAACGATGAAAGATACGGTCATACACTTCTTGTCCTTCTGATGTAGCAGAAAGATTGATCATCCTCCTGTCAGCCTTACCTTCCATACGGGAAATAAAGTTTTTCTTTTCTAATCGTGTAATCAATGAAGAAACGGCCGCGGGCTTTACTTTTAAAAAATCTGAGAGTGCCCTTGCCGATACAGATTCCCTCAATATAATGAACTCCAGCGCTGTATATTGTACAGGTGTTAAATCTTCCTCCATTAAAAATGGATCAGACAGCTCCTGGATTGATACACTAAAATCACGCAGAGCAGCATGTAAAGACATAAACGATGAATCAATGGACGACATACTCAAGTTCCTTTCATCTAAACCATTTTATTGACATTGTCTGTAAATCATTATAACATGACTAGGGTGTCAAATAGTTAACCATGCGAACTAATTCATTAGAAATTGAATCGCGCATTTAGAAAGAAGGAATGAATTGTGTCACCTGAACAACGCAAAAAGATGATCATCTTAATGATCAATATGTTTATTGCCATTGGGAGTTTTGGAATCATTATTCCAATTTTACCCGCTTATCTTGCTTCTATTGGAGAGGGCGGTACAGCGGCTGGACTTATGATTGCTATCTTTGCAGGAGCTCAGCTCGTTATGTCTCCGATTGCAGGAAAATGGGCTGATCAGTATGGTCGCCGTAAAATGATCATCGCCGGTTTAAGCGGATTAACGCTGTCCATGTTTGTTTTTTATCTCTCTGATTCCATCTGGGTGCTTTACTTTTCACGAGTCATTGGTGGTATTGGTGCAGCTCTCTTAATACCCGCGATCTTTGCATATGTAGCAGACATCACAACAATGGATCAGCGTGCTAAAGGAAATAGTTTTATCTCTGCAGCAATGTCTCTTGGAATTGTTATCGGGCCAGGTATTGGAGGATTTTTAGCGGATTTTGGATTAAAGGTTCCCCTTCTAGTATCTGCTCTCGTATCTCTAGCAGCAGTATTTTTTTCCATCCTTGTATTAAAAGAAAGCGGAGAACAAGGAAGCCTAATGCCTGAGATTGATCAAGCTCCTATGGTGAAACAGATTGCTCAATCTGTCCGCAAGCCTTATTTTATTCCTCTTGTGATCACACTTGTCATGAGTTTCGGCTTAATGGCGTACGAATCAGTGCTTGGGCTTTTCGTAGACAATGAATTTGGCGCTACGCCTCAGCAAATTGCCATCATGATCACCGCGACAGGTATAATCAGCGTCATTGTCCAGCTATTTGTTGTTGAACGTATTGTGCGTAAATTCGGCGAAGGGGCCGTATTAACTATGTTTCTCGCTGTAGCAACATTCGGATTCTTGTTATCTCTATTCGCTTCAAGCTACGCATTATTTTTCACTGTAACCCTGATTATCTTCCTGGCTACATCTATCCTGCGTCCTGTACTTAACACATTGATCTCCAAGCTTGCTGGTAATGAACAAGGCTTCGCAATGGGGATGAACAATGCTTATATGAGTATAGGAAACGTATTAGGTCCAACCATTGCAGGTCGACTGTACGACGTTGATATCTCTTATCCATTCATATTGGGGTTGGTTGTCCTTGCCATTACCATGATCGGTTCCATGGCTTGGCAGCGAAAAAAAAATAAGCAATTACTGCAAATTGAAGCAGACCAGTTATAGATGGAACTTAACATAAAAACCAGATCCTAAAAGGATCTGGTTTTTATTTTGAATACACGATTCGCTAAAAGATCAAGTATTACGCTACTCTTTATTGAAAGAATTAATGAACATGTCCACCCTTAGATGAGTTCGTGATAACAAATTCTTCTTTAGGCAGGAAGAAATACTGCACCCAAATACCATCCAAAAATGCTTCTCTCGTGTCCAAAAGAATGTCCACATCTTTATCTGTTTTCACGATTTCATCATGTTCAGTCGGTGTATCAAGTTTAACATCGTAGTGAGCGTGATCTCCATGTTCATGTGTCACGAATACACGAATCATTTTGCCTTCTGCTTCTTCACTGCTCAACATTTTTTTGAATTGTTTTGCAGCGTTGCGATTAATTTTACACTTCATCCTTCTATCTCCTTCATGGATCGTTTAGTATGTTCTCAGCAATTATTATTATCACATAATTTTTATCTAAACTAAAATTTTCTGCTTTATTAGGTTAAGTTCATAGTACAGCTTTGAAGCGACAATAGCCTGGCATTATACCTCGGCATATTATCTATTACTTTCCACTAAGGAATTTAACACATACAGGATCAGGAACTTCAATGACAGAATCGGTTTGGCTTAGCTTGCCTGTTTCCTGATCTCTTGTGAATAGGACCACGTTGCTGCTTTCCTGATTAGTGGCAATAACAAATTTTTCGGTTGGATCCAACACAAAATCACGAGGCCAACTGCCTCCAGTAGGTGTGTATTCAACTAAAGCCAGCTCATCGTTCTCAGGATTCACCTCAAATACGGCAATGGAATCGTGTCCACGGTTACCCGCATAGACAAAACGTCCATCAGAAGATATATGGATGGCGCTGCCTTGACTGTTTTCGGTGAAGTCAGAAGGGATCGCCGAAATTGTTTGGATTGCCGTGAATACCCCTGACTCATAGCGCAAAACGATGACCTCATTGCTTAGCTCTGTCATCAGGTAAGCTGTAGCACCATTGGGATGGAATGTAAGATGTCTCGGTCCAGCACCCGGTGCAACCGCCAAACGGTGTACATCCATAAGATGTCCGTTTTTGTACTCATACGTAATGACCTCATCCGTGCCTAAATCAACACCTGCGATATATTTCCCATCAGGCGTAAAACCGCCAAAATGCATATGCGGTCCATCCTGACGCTCCTGATTCGGACCACTTCCTTCTTGCTGTGCGATGGAAACCTGCTCATCAAGTGCACCAGTTTCAGGGTTCACCGTATAAAGAACCGCCGTACCGTCATGATAGTAGGCAGCTACAGCAAATCGATTTTCTGGATCGACACTAACGTGACAAGGAGATCCGCTTTTTTCAGTAACAGCGTTCAAGAGTGTAAGCTGACCTGATGTCCCATCAATTTCATAAGCAGCAAGCCCGCCTTTTTCTCCCTCCTTTGCAACAGCATAAAGGAAACGTTCATCCCCACTGATCGTGACATATGTAGGGTTCGTAAGCTCAGCTGCCACCTCCGCTTTTTCCAGCTTTCCGTTTTCTGTATCCACTTTAAAGGAATAGACACCTTTGCTTTTCCCTTTTGTGTACGTACCTATGTAACCTGTAAAGATTGATTGTCCCAAACTAACTCGCTCCTTCCCATATAATAAAAGCTCATGTTTATTCTACCTCTTACATACCACATTCAGCCATAATAAAACAATTAAGGTCTGCCTAAAGCATCATCATAGCAAGCAATGGGATGGTAAGAAGACTAAGAAGTGTTGTGGAAAAAATCGTTACAACCGCTGTATCCTCTTCATCTGTATAACGTGAAAATAAAACAGCCAGCGCCATGGCAGTCGGCATACCTGCTTGCAGAACAATCATGTTGGCCGTCCACCCATCGAAAGAGATAAGATTAAAAATGAGCATAACCGTTAACGGTACCAGCAGCAGTCGAAATACGACCGGAAACCATAGCTGCGGAAACATTATTTTTCTCTTTTTCTTAAGCAGTGGCGGTAAAAGCATACCAACATATAGCATTGCCATAGGTGCAGCCAGCCCCGCTAGCATGCTTGTAAGTTGGTTCACTACTTGCGGCGGATGAAAGCCCGTAACGGCTATAATGATCCCTGCAATAATTGCAATAACAGGTCCGTTGATTAATGCCTTAAGCTGGCTAAAACGGAACTTACCTTCTGCCTTAAGCAAGTAAATGACAATCGTATAATTCACGACACTCAGTCCTGCATCAAAAATCGCGGCTAAAAAACCGCCCATTGGACCAAAAATCGTAGCGGCCAATGGAATGCCGATAAATCCAGTGTTCCCAAGTGCACCCAGCACCGTCATTTTGACAGCAAATGTGGAGCGAAAGCGAAGCATTCTCGCAAATATCCAAACAAATGCAAGTGATAAAACGTGATAAGCAAGCGAAATGCCAAACACTTGGGCAGCAAGCGATAACGTTTCTCCTGACATATCAATGCTAAACACCCCGTTTAAAATAACAGAGGGAACCGCTATATTAATAATCATTAAAATAAAGACATACTTTACTTCCGTGGTCATATTCACATGATGGGCAAATAACGCACCAATTGTAATGAGGATTCCCATAACTCCGATTGTCGAAATTACAACGCCTATGTCCATATGACAAATCCTCTCCCGGAAACAAATTTTTTCCATCTTATCGTATTAAACCTAACATTGTCCAGTATGTATTTAAGAGTAGTTTCTCTGTTGAATCCTATAATCGAGAGGAAGATGCATAAACGAGTTGCTTTGACCCATTATGAGACTTTGATCCATAAATGCGCAGCCAAGGTCCATAACTGAAAAACATTTGAACATAAATCCAAAACTTTGGCCCATAACCGTCATACTCAGGCTCACAAAATCCGAAATGAAGACCTGCCTTCGCATGATTTCCCCTATTTTAATCAAAAACTCAGCATCGCTGTAAAATTACAACGATGCTGAGTCGATTCCATTGAAAAGCTATGTTCAAGTCCATTGTTGATTCTTGCATGCGTTGATTGGAGCGAGTGTGTAAGACTCCTGCGGGCAGAAGCGGGACAGGTGAGACTCAAGCAGGTGCGTCTCTGCGGTCCGGGAGGCTTCACCGCCCGCCCCGCGGAAAGCGAACGCCTGTGTGCTGCAATCAACAGACACCTTTAACAAAGCCTATTGAAAAAACACATGGAAGTAACGTGTGAAAGCAACAGCAAAATCGCCTCGCGTCACCGCTACAGATGGTGATATAGCGGCTTCAACTTTCGGCTTTAAATCATATGTCCCTTGAGTGATGGCAAAATGAGCATTAAGAATATTCAAATCTAATGCCAATTGTACATATCCTTTTAAATGTTCAGGAATATCCGCTTGATCCTTCAATACAATTCTTTCATCCTTATATTGAACCGTAACATCTCCAATATGTGCTTCCGCCTGCTCCTGCAAACCTAAGCTTTGGACTAAGCTGTATGCAAGCTCCGCTTTCGTTACGGAACCCTTGGGTGCAAACTTTCCGTTTTCTTCCGTCAAAACGACGCCATCGAATGCGTGGTTTTGATCACGGAATGCAGCTCCTTTTGCAGCAACAGCCTCAACAAATGGCTGATCAGCCTTGCTTACATCCTTAAAGGTTGGCTGCGCCGGCAGACTCTGACGAATTTCAGCACCCATCACCAATGATTTTGCCAGCTCAGCCCGTGTCAGTTTTTGATCAGGTCGAAACGCACCATTTTTATTTCCATCGAATAATCGGTTGTTGATTCCAAGTAAAATCGCTACTTCGGCTTCATGACCTTCTATATCATTCAGTCCTGTATACCCAGAAATTTTGGTGAACGTTAGTGCTCCTTCTACGCTTTCAGGAAAAGCGGCACCTATTGGATTTATTTCATTCCCTCTTAACCCTCTAATTTCAGCAGTCCACTTGCCTGGAATTGGGTTACTTACAAGAACAACACGTTCTGTTTCCAGTGCAAATAGCAGACTGATGCCAGAGCTGTATTCTTTACCGTCCGGTGCGGTCAATACGAGATTGACAGGATTACCGGTCGCTTCGAAAAGTCCATACCCGTTCACTCTTGAAAGGAGACTTGTCAGCCCTTCTTCAACATTAAATTCATATTTTTCGCTGCCGGCTGTTATATAGTTGATCGAAAAATCTTCACTTGTTGAAGCTGTTTCTACATTTGAATGAAATGTTTGCCCGCTGTTTAATGTTGCACCGTAGACCTTCTCATTAAAAGCCATATCCACCGTAGCATAAGCATTTACATGTCCAGCCCCTACCTCCCATGACTCATAGCCAGGCATATTGGTCGCTGTCATTTCTAAAATATGCTTTACTTTTTCAGGAGACAGACTTGGATTTGCCTCCAATAGCAATGCCACAATTCCTGCAGCGTGAGGAGTTGCCATTGAAGTTCCGCTCATCGTTGTGTAATACGGAAGATGTCCCGGTTCAATAAGCTCTGCATCCTTCGCAGCTGAAAGTGCTGATAAAGGACCAGGCACTCGTGTGGAAATAATGTCTACCCCAGGAGCAACAATCGTTGGCTCATCCTTCCACGACCATTCCTGTCCGTCCATGGTGAAGGTTCCACCAACACCCTTGGTTCCTCTAGATGAAAAGTCAGCCAGCGTTCCATCCTTCACACCAGCTCCTACAGAGATGACCCACGGGGCTTTTGCATATGGATTATGTGTATTTTCTGATGGCCCTTCATTTCCTGCTGCAAATAACACGACGATGCCGCGATCAAATGCTTTTTTACTTGCAATGTTTACCGGGTCGGTCGGTTCAAAATCACCTGATGATCCCCATGAATTCGTAATGACGCGAATGTCGTACTCTCTCTGATGCGTAATGGCATAATCAAATCCGCCAATCGCGTCCAAAATAAACAGTGCACCGCCTGATCCATATCCGACTAAATCGGCACCGGGTGCTGCTCCTTCATGCAGTCCGCTTGATAGGGCTCCCGTTCCGCCCACACTTCCGGCTACATGGGTACCGTGACCTGAATTCGTATCCGTGTTCACCACATTTTCTGTATACGAGATTGGCACAATACCAGTTAGTCCTTGCAGGTTCGTTGTTCCAAGTACATTTTGAACAAGGTTTCTGCCTAATTCATGGTCTTTATGTGTACCATCCACGCCGCTGTCATTAACTACAACACCAACGCCCTTCCCTGATACGGGAAAACCGCCATTTTGCTGCCTAAACTCATTGTCAGTTCTTACTTTATCTACACCTGTCAGCTCGGTTGCATCTGCGTTAAAATACGTCAGCTTTTCGTTTAAAAATACGGATTGCACTTCATCGTTTTGTGCAATCGTTTCAATTTGCGATTTGGTTGCAATCGCCCCAACCATCGGGAGGGAATTCATGGATAATCCATTTGTGATCCCTGCTTCTTCTATAAGGCTAAGCTGATTTGCGTTTGGTTTTTCATCTCCATCGAAGGTAATAATAACCTGTGCAGTTCCATCTCCTTCAGCAAGTGCATTCCAAACCTGATCATTTACAACATTACTTACTGAACCTGAAGGAAAGCTCGTTGCACCAGCTGTTGAAAAAACAGGTGAGATTAGAATCAACACACATACTAGAGAAAGTATTCTTTTCATAATCAAGCTCCTTTTGAATTAATTTAGTTTTATGTTTAATTCGCTTTTTTCATTTTGTTTTTATCTTGCTGGTACGTAAAGGCTGATTTTACTGCTTCATAGGCATTGACATATCCCGCGCCTGTTTCCCAGCTTTCGTAGCCCTCCATGTCTGTCGCGGTTTGTTCAAGAATATCTTTCACCTCAAAAGAATTTAAGCTTGGCTCCACCTCCAGCAGCAAGGCAATAATTCCTGCCGTATGCGGAGCCGCCATTGAAGTACCGCTAAACGTTGTGTAATACGGCAAATGTGCAGGAGATATATTTTCAATATCCTTTGCCGCACTCAAGGCAGACAATGGTGTGAATACTCTTGTTGAAATGATATCTACTCCCGGTGCTGTAACGGTTGGACGATCCTCCCATTTGTAGGACATTCCATCAACCGTAACTGTTCCTCCATGTCCCTTTAATCCACGAGAAGAGAAATTAGCAAGATTTCCTTGTTTATCACCTGCTGCGACTGTTACGACCCAAGGCGCTTTTTTATAGTTGCCTGAAATGGTTGATTCGTTTGGTCCAGAGTTTCCGGCAGAAAAGACAGTAATGATCCCGCGGTCATACAGTTTTTTCGTTACAATATTAATCGGATGATTCGGGTCAAAATCAGTGCCGGCATCACTTGTAGCTCCCCATGAATTTGTAATAATGCGGATGTTATACTCCTGCTGATGAGTAAGCGCATAGTCGAATCCACCAAGTGTATCAAGCATCGCTACGGCCGCCCCGGAACCATACCCAATCAGGTTCGCTCCAGGGGCCACTCCTTCATATTTACCAGCCGATATCGCACCAGTTCCGCCAACCGTTCCGGCAACATGCGTTCCATGTCCTGAACTGGAATCCGTATTCGGCACATTTTCTACATACGTAACAGGAAAGATCCCTGACAAACTATTTAAATTGGTGCTTCCCAATACGTTTTGTACAAGATTGCGGCCAAATTCGATATCTTTATGCGTTCCATCTACTCCACTATCGTTGATAACAACGCCAATATTGTTTCCTGTAATCGGAAAGCCTTCATTTAATTCCTGGAAGCTGCGATCTGTTTTTACCTTATCAACGCCTGTATAATCTGTAGCACCTTCATTTTCGTACTGCAATGGCTCGTTGTAATATACCGACTGAACCCCCGTAGCCTTTAACAGCTGTTTGATCTGATCTTTTGTTGCCAAAGCACCGGCAATTGGCAGACTCTCGAATGTAACACCTTGATCAACGCCGATTTTCTTTAATAGCTCCATCTGATCCGGTGATACGCCATTCTCTCCGTCAAATGTCACGATGACTTCAACTGGCCCTGCTGTATTCTCTAATACCTCTGAAAGCTTAGGATCCGTAATTTCATTTAAAGAAGATGCTTTTGTTTCTTGATTGAACGACATTGAGCCAAAAATAAGGCCTAAGGATAAAACCATCGATGAGCCGAACAAAGCGGAAGATATTTTCACAGCTTTCCCTCCTCTTTAAAATTCAGAAAATTAAATCATTATGTATATTCTTTCATAGCATTTCATTTCTCTCTATTAGGCAACGGTTATAAAAATTAACTGCAAAGGAAGTATTTTCAATACTACTTAAGTAGTAAGGAACACCGGTCTTATTGACATGAATCAAAAGCGTTAATCACAAATTTTTAATGAAACGAAGCAGAATAGGGAAGTCTAAATGCTATAGCAAACAAATGGAGGTTAATTGATGTGCATCAATGGATTCGATTATCACTTACTTCGATAGTATTGTTTTTTTACTTTTCCTCTGTTGGTTCAGCTGAAGCGCAACAAACAAGAGAGGAACGACTGAACGAGCGAATGGAATATTATATAAAATATGGAACACTAACCAGTCTGCCGTGGTACTATCTAGCTGCTGTCGATCAGTTTGAACGAAATAATCAGCTTGTTCGATACGATATTCCACGCAGAGAAGGCACCCTTTCCATCCATTTTCGCGAAGAGGATTGGGTGGGCCTTCTCAATCCCAATAAGAAGGATAACTCTTTGGAATCCATTATTTTTTGGGGCGGGCATGGACGTGATGGAAATCTTGATGGACTAGCTGATCGCAAAAATGATGAGGATGTCCTTTATACAATGGCTAATTATTTAAGTGAGTATGGCCATAGCGAAGAAGATTTTAAGCAGGCTTTGACGAAATACTATATGCGCGAGGAGAGCGTAAAACAAATACTGACAATTACTGCTATTTATAAGCATTTTAATACATTGAATTTATATGATCATACCTTTCCGCTTCCCCTTCAGCACATCTATAGCTATCGAAGCACCTGGGGTGACAGCAGAGGGTGGGGTGGGCGAAGAATGCATGAAGGAACAGATATTTTTGCCTCTCATGGGGTCCCTGTACTGGCAACGACCTACGGAGTAGTTGAGGAAAAAGGATGGAATGAATATGGAGGCTGGCGTATCGGTATCCGTGATATTCACAATGTTTATCATTACTACGCCCATTTATCGGGCTTTCATGAGGACATTAAAAAAGGGGATATCGTTAAACCTGGAACCAAAATTGGCTATGTTGGCAGTACGGGATATGGAAAAAAAGGAACATCAGGACGTTTCCCTCCTCATCTCCACTATGGCATGTATATGGATAATGGACGAACAGTATGGGCCTTTGATCCGTTCCCATCTTTGAGATTATGGGAAAACCAAGAAAGAGAGCGTAAAAATGAAGAATAAAAAACCACTAGCCGTCTCCTTGAAATGAATGATCTTTAGAGCACATTAAATAGCGGTCCCATGTTCACAAAAAAATGCCTGCTAAATCAGTCAGAAATTCTTAACTGATCAGCAGGTTCTTCAACTTTATGGCAAGGGAACTAGATTGTTTTGCACCGCATAAATAATCACTTGTGACCTGCTTTTCACATCTAGTTTTTTAAAAATATTACTCACATGAATCTTTACTGTCTTATCGCTAATAAACAATTTCTGCGCGATTTCTTTATTTGCTAATCCTTCCACTAAACAAATCAGAACCTCTTTTTCTCTTTCCGTTAGGGCCCTATTCTCTGTATTTTTCTCCTGCTGATGGTATGTTAGTAGTTTTTTGGTCATCGCAGGATGAATAACAGACTCTCCATTTGCTACTGTTTGAATCGCTTGAATAACCTGTTCAGAAGGCGAATCCTTTAAAAGGTAGCCATCCGCTCCTTCTTTGATGGCAGACATAAAATACTCCTCATGCTTATACATCGTTAAGATTAACACTTTTACTGTTGGATGATTGTCTTTCACAAGCCTTGTAAGCTCAATTCCATTTTTATTTGGCATATTAATATCCATCACAATAACGTCAGGGAGTTCTTGATTCAGCTTCTCAATAAATTCTTCTTCGTTGGTCGCTTCTCCAATCACAATCATATCTTTCTCCTGAGAAATGATTGTTTTTAATCCATCACGTAAAATCGCATGATCATCGACTAGCATAATGTTAATCATCTAAAACTCCCCCTCCAGTCCCATTTTAGGCACCTTTAATTCAATAATGGTTCCTCGCCCTTCCTTGCTTTCAATTTGCAAAGCAGCTCCAATCTTTTCAGCTGCCTCGTTCATTTGAAAAATCCCGTAATGCGGTTCCTTCATCGCCTTCTTCATTGCTTGAAGCAAAGAAAATCCCTTTCCGCCGTCAGCAATTTTCAGGAGAATGTGATCAGTCTGATAGCTTAAGAGGATTTGAATCTCAGCAGCTTCCGCATGCTTCACACAATTTTGTAGGCTTTCTTTCAGCACATCAAATATGACTTTTTCTGTCATTGGACTAAGTGCCTCTTTTTTTCCTCTACTCACAAAGGTCACTTTTATTTGAAGGCTATGATCTTCATTAAGCTCTCTGACCTTCTTTTCAATTGCTGAATGAAGCCCCAGCTGTTCTGTTGGATAAGGTTTGAGTGCGTAAATGGAATCTCGCACTGCTTTTAAACCGGCTCTTAGTTGTTCATTACTATCTAGAATCAAGTTTTTCGCTTCTGCTGCGCTGCCGCCTGTTATCTTTTTAACTGAAATATCCAGCTTCATGACGGCTCCTGCCAATGTCTGGGCAATTCCGTCATGGATATCGTGTGCAATTCGATTACGCTCCTCTAAAAGAATTCTTTGCTCTTTTTCAGAGAACAGCATTTTTGTCTTCAGAAAAATGGCCAGCTGGTTTGCCACCGTGGCAATGGAACGAATGTCCTCTACGATAAAGCTTTTTGTTCTTGTTTTTGTTAAGACAAGACATCCGTTCACTTCTTCATCAATCAATAAAGGAGCATAGACAGCGGCTTGAATACGGTCACAGAAATGTTCAGCAAGCGGACCCTTCTTCAAGCTTTTTTGATCAAAAACCTTAATAGCCTTTATCGCTTCTAGATGGTCAAAAACCTCATCAGAGAACTTACATGATTTCAATTTTCCATCTATGAATACAGCTTCCCATTGCCCATTTTCTTTTTTCCTAAAAAGCAAGCAGTCCTCATATACCATCACATTCTTGATTAAGCTCTCCAGTGCCCCTTCCCAGTCCTTAGACGGGATTGTCTTGTTCAATTCAGATGAAAATTGAAACAACGCCTTCAGCCTGTTCTTTTCGCTTTTCAAACGAAGGATGATCGAGCTGAGAAGTGATAAAGCAACTAAAGGAGAAAAGAAAAAAAAGTATGAAAAAATATCAATTTCCCCGCGATTTTGACTGCCTAAAAAATGAATTAAATAGCCATAGATAAATGAAATGAAAAAGCTGAATAATTCCCCTTGCCCTTTTTGAGCCCAAAGTGAAAAAGTGTACTTTTCCGGCCTGATAAGAAGCACAAGATCAACCAGCAGATTATTTACCAGATAAAAGACTGAAATAAGGATGGTAAATCCAATTACTGCTTCTAATACAGGATTTTCTGTAAAAAAAGAATGATGATTTTGCCAATTAATATACACAACGTGAGCAAGGTAAAAGCTCACCACTAATTGTGCCGGATTAAAGAAAATCGTTCGCAAGGGGCGCGTTCGAATAATTCCATTACTCAAAACGGCAACAAAATGCAATAGCAATGTAAGTTCAATACCGTATAAAATATAGAGAATATACAAAACTGGAAACGTTAAAGAGGATAATCCCTTTGGGACAGGCATCGGGAAAAGCTCACAAACAACCAGGAACACAAATAAAAAAAACAGCTCGACAGGCACCTCTATACTCGGCACATTGAATAACATAAATATGGCTAACACCCATCCCGCCACTGATATTATCATCATAAAAAGTTGGGAAAGCTTATGGCGGTCATAATTAACTTTCATTTTTATCATACCAATCTGAATTTTCTATTATTTTATTCTCTTATATAATCCCCGTATCAGTCTATAAGTTAAACAATTTGTTTATTTCTTCTCAGACAAATAAAACCCCAGCTGGTAGAATGGAAGCCACTAACCAACCGAGGTTTTATTCATCTCTTTTCCAAGAGTATTTCTCTATTTTATTATACAAGCCAGTCATCTTCTATCACCAAAAGGAAATATCATTAATAGTACTTATGGATTATATAACTATTTATGAAAGGAGACATATAAGTGGTGATTTATCTTTCTAAAAAATAATATGTGATGGAAGAAATATGTCTAAAGATAATATTGTGTTCTCTATAAAATGCTATTATAATATGAGTATTATTAGTTTATTTTACTATTAATGTAATCTTTTATCTTTCGGTGAAGATTTATTGTCACTCTTTACTGTGAGTTGATTTTTAGGAGGGGATTACTAAACCAATACTTTGATTTTTAAAACGCTATTTCCGTTTCTCTAGCTTTAATGGTGTTTCAATTACATCTTCTCACTATTTGGGATTTCAACTAAGTTGTTCTTATTAAAGAATTATCTACCTCTCTAGAATCCTAGCTTACTACATCCACTCGATTACTATTCTATTACCGAAATGAGGAAGCCAATTGAAAAAGATTCTTTTTGCCGTATTTTCATTGTTTTTGTTTATCGGATTTTACCCCACACCGTCGTGGGCTGCTGTTTCAGAGGATGATCCACTGCTTCAAGACTATTTAGATGAGGTTTCAAATGAGCGCGGATTTGAAGTAACCATAGATGATATTATTTATTCATTATCATTGTATGAAGAAAGCCTGGAGAATTTCGAAACAGTAGAAGAATTGAGTGAATATCTAAGTGAAGTCATCAAGGAGGATTTAAGTAACCTCTCCATTTTTTATGAATGGTACGAGTTAGATGAAGCTGCTATTATTGCCCTGCTTGAAGAGCATGGCGAAACACTTGATGATTATATTTATATAGATGACTTGAATTACTCCATTGATTTCTACTTAAACCCTTACGAGGAAGATTATACAGAAGAAGACTTTGCTGATATTGATGGATTATTTACTGAATTTGACCTGACAGATGAAGAAGTGAACCGTCTTGTTGAACATCTTCTATCAATAGAAGAAGAGCTTATGTCACCTGAAGTCGAAGAACGTGTCAATGTATTATTAGATCGCATGATGACAATAGGTGATTTTGAAACAATGACCGAGCTGACAGAAGCTCAAACGCAGGAAATGGTATCTATTTTTGAAGAACTTCTAGCAATCTTTCAAATTCAAGCAGATTATACCTTGATTCAGGATGGAACAGAAACACCGGTTTCATTATCTGATCTTATGTATATGGATGAGTTAGTCAATGCATCCTTACGTATTGATCTTTATAATCTTGCAGGAGATTTTTTAGCTGATATTGTTATTACAGGTGAATTGATTGGGTCAGATATAGTGGAAGAAGTGGTGAATGACGTTCCTGCTGTTACAACACCATCGAATTCTGATAATTCAGATTCAAAACCAGCAGCGACCGCATCAGCACCAAAAACGCCTAAAACGGTAAAAGGCGCTGAGCTTCCAACGACAGGATCTAACCTATTGACCAATAGTGCAATTGGAGCCTTAATTTTCATCGGGGGTCTTCTCTTATTCAGACGAGTAAGGACTGTACTTTCATGAAAAGCAGAGTAAATAGAAACAGCCGCCGTAAGCGGTTGTTTCTTCTCTTTTTCGCTTTTTGTGCCATGGCAACTGGTTTGTTTTTATTCAGTAATCAGCTTTATACATATACAAAAGGGTTCTTTCTAACAGAATCGTATACACCTGAGCCGCTTACGCCACCAAGCGCAGCAGCCTCATCAACGAAAAAAGAACCAGGTGATGATGATCCTCTGTACCCTGTGCGACCTGCAGTTGGAGATCATATCGGGGATTTGTATATTCCTGCTTTGGATGCGACACTGCCCATCTATCACGGGACAGATGAAGACATGCTGGAAAAGGGCGTAGGTCATTTTGCAGGCAGCGTATTGCCTGGGGAACGTGATAACTCTGTTCTTTCTGGTCATCGTGATACGGTATTCAGAAAGCTAGGTGAGGTTGGTGAGGGCGACGAACTGATTGTAACAACATTTGCAGGAACATTTACGTATTTTGTACACAAGGTAAGAATTGTGGATAAAGACGACCGAACGGTAATCGTTCCAAAGCCCCGCGCCACGTTAACAGTAAGTACCTGCTATCCATTTAATTTTATTGGTGCAGCTCCAGACCGCTATATTCTTGAAGGTTATTTAGTTGACCAGGAGCTTACGAAGGATCAGCCGAAACAAACGGTTGAAAACTAAAGGCTGTGCAGTGCACGGCCTTTCTTCATTTTTACAGGTCATTATACTCCCGGTACACTTCTGTATACCTTTCTACTAGATTAGTCTCGCTCTGATGTTCTCTTTTCAAACAATGATTTTCGCTATCTGTATTCCAATCCATAAAAAATAATCAATTGACCATACAATGTTTTTTCTATATTTAGTATGGGAATACATCAAAGAGAAGGAATTTAGATTTTCTCATTTTTACTGTCCGTTTATTGAAGCACTGCTTTTTGTGTGCCAGTAAATTCTTATACAAGTTGGTGTTACTATGTTTCAACTGTCAGATATGTGGACATTTTTCTGGTCATTTCTCATTGTCTTTCCAATTGTCTCCATCGTGCATCAAGTGGGACATTCTTTTTTTGCTGTGTTATTTGGCGGAAACGCCAGCTTTTCGATCGGAAGAGGAAAAAAATTGTTCAGTATTGGACCGGTAAGTTTACACCGAATCTATTTTCTTGATTCGTTTTGCAAATATTCACCGCTGAAGTGGAATAACCGCCTTACACATGCACTCGTTCATTTAGGTGGGGTCCTATTTAACTTGGGATCCGTTTTCCTCATCAATGCTCTTATTATGCTGGATGTAGTTGAACCGCATATTTTTTATTATCAGTACGCTTATTTTTCTATATACTTTGCCGCCTTTTCATTACTGCCCGTTGATTATGGCGAGGGTAAATATAGTGATGGCATGTCAGCCTATCGCACCATCCGCTATGGGGAGCGTATTGAGCTTTTTGACTAGGACTAGCACTGTGTTCCATCTCTGTCAGCCGTGAGCTTCGTATTGAACACAAATAAGACTACCGTCATTGAGTCTTTAATCGAGAAAATAAAGCTTGACGTGTTGATGGCACCTAATCGTCAAAAAGATCGCTGGATTACGGCACGGCTGTTACAATTCCAACCTGTCAGAAAAAATAGGAGCGATCGAAGCCGGCTCCCAAAACCATATCCCCTGTGTTTACTCCTCTTCTCTGATAGAATTAAGATATGTAAAACGAATGAGGAGTGCTTGTTTCGATTGAAGATAACAGGAAGACTATTTGGCCTTAGCTTGCTCGCCCTGGCCATCGTTGTCATTATGACATGGATCAACAAAGAGGTTGAAAGACGTGAAGAGCTTAGGAATGTTCCAATGCCAACAGAGCTTCATCCAATTGTTGCAGAAAAGCGAGATGAGTTAATTGAGCGGGCAGCTGCCCAAGGAATTACTATTGTCATTACCGAAGGCTTTCGATCTGTTGAGGAACAAGATGAACTATACGCAAGAGGACGAACAGCAGAAGGCAATATTGTCACCAATGCCAAAGGTGGAGAATCGTATCACAACTACGGACTAGCGATTGATTTTGCCCTGCAGCCCGAAAGTGGTAATGTAATTTGGGACATGGACTACGATGGAAATAACAACGGCAAATCAGACTGGATGGAGGTCGTGGAAACCGCTAAGGATCTTGGTTTTGACTGGGGCGGCGACTGGCATCATTTTAGAGACTATCCACATCTTCAAATGGATTTTGGACTATCGTTTAGCGAGCTTCAAAAAGGCGAACGTCCAAATGGAAATTAAACTAAAAGTGGAAGGAGCTGTGCGATCACAGCTCCTTCTTGTCATTGAAATGACCTTTTTTATTGTCAGTTCCTAAGCTTTATCTGTAGAAGCCAGATCTCCCAAACACCAGGTATTCCATTTAATATACAAATCTTACGAAAGTTTCACCTGTAAAAAAGAGTACCCGCTATCCTTATGTATGCCCTTGAAATCCAACGCAATCCGCTGCTTGAAATTCGGTCCGTTCACCACAACGGTATGAAATTCTCCTTCTTCACCACAGGCATCCACGTCGTATTGCTCAATTTCTTCTATTACTTCTTTTGTGAGTACTTTGCCAAGAAATGATTCAGGGAGCTTATCATCTTTTACTACCACAATTACTGCCTCAAATCCTAATTCAAGAAGCTCGTCCAATACTGCACGTCGCTCCATTTTCCATAACGGATGATAAGGCGCTATATCCACCCTTGCACAGGTTTTCTGCACCCATTCTAGATGAGCCTCTAAATCAATATCTCCAAATACGCCATGTGTAATGCCCTCTTTTTTGAACGATTCCAGCACGTCGAGAAATACTGATTCATATTCCTGCCATGAAGCTCCTCTGACAACAAGCGGTACACCTACTGCTTCAGACTGCGCCTGCAGCACTTCAATCGGAAGAGCATGTGATCTCGATCGCTCTTCATTTTCTTCGAACATCGTTAAAAGAAAAGAGGGCTGTCCACCTTCCTTGCACGCTCTGTAAAAAGCCAGGGTAGAGTCCTTTCCCCCGCTCCATGAACTAAAAAAGTTCTTTCGCTCAATCATAATAAGGCTCTCCTCCCCTTATGAAATCAAACTTCACGGTTAAACAAGCTTAAGAATATCCTCAATCTGGCCGATCCGATAATCAGCCTGCTTCCATTCACCTTCATGACCAAATCCATATGTACAGATCACGGCGGGTACATCATGCGCTCTTGCTGCTTCAATATCAGATAAACGGTCACCAATCATTAAAACATTTTCTTTTGGAAAATGCTTAAAGTGCGCTGTTAAAATATCTGCTTTCTTTTCACCGTTTATCGTACCAAGGCAGATCGGATTGGTGAAATAGTCTCGAATGTCTTGCGTGTCCAGTATCATATTTAAATAATGTGTACCACAGTTGCTTGCGGTTGATAATGTGTGCCCTTGCTCTTTTAGCTTTGCAAGTGTCTCACGGACTCCAGGAAACAGGATGTTATTACCTTTTACAAGCTGATCCAAAAATGTGCGTCTTCTTGTACGGATCATATTAACTTCCTGGATTGTCGCTTCTGGGACCACTTTCTTCCAAAAAGGACCTCCTGTCAGACCAAAAGCAGATTGAACCAATTCACGTGACGGCTTTTCCAGGTGAGGCATATCCTCAATGGATAAATGAATCGCTTTTGTTAGGTAGTCGGTTGAATCCACCAATGTACCGTCCAGATCAAATAATAATAGCGCCATTTGTTTTCCTCCTAAATATAGTGAGCATCGATAAAATAAAGATCTTTCGGATCCTATTAATAAATATGGTAACGCAGTAATCGTCTCCTTTATTATGCCACAAAAAGAGTGGTTCCAAAAATTCCAGGTTATCCTTCTCAATAGCATCCTATTTAACAAAAAGACCCTGTTAAACTTGCCTGTTGGTTGCCGCTTCAGTCGTTCGCTTTCCGCAGGCGGTCCGTCGCTCCTCGGCGCTGTGCGGAGGGCACTGAAAAAGTAAGGTTTTCAAAAACAGCGTAAAATCAATCCCCACTTTATCTCTCTTTTTTTATAATAATGTAGTGGTTATGTCCCACAATCAATCGTAAAATCAATGTTATTTTGGGAATTGATTTTACGAGTTTGAAAATGAGCGACTTTTTCAGCAGCCTAGCTTTGCGCCTGTGGGGTCTCCCTTTGACTCCCTTATCTAAGCAGGAGTCTCATATATCTGCCACAATCAACTTCGTGCAAAAATCAACAATTATCTTGGCTCTTATGCAAAGTAAGTGAAGTCATAAAAAATATTCGTTACTTCCGTTTATTTGTAATAAATTTAAATAATAATTCGTTACTAACAATAGAATTCGAACAAATACTTCTTTATTCCGGGTATTCATCTGCCTTTTCACCACTATGACGTAAGAGCCATTATCTTACACAGCCTACAAAAAAAAGAACCCACTTAATAATTAAAATGGATTCTTTTAAAAATATTTATCTACATTAAGATGAGCTTTTTGTGTAATTCAAATCCCACATCACGCCAAAACGATCCTGCATCTTTGCATATATAGCTCCCCAAAAGGTATCCTGCAGCTCCATAAATACTTTTCCTTCTTGACGCAAAGCATCATAAATGCGATTGATTTCTTCTTCACTTTCAAGCTCAAGCGCAAGAGAAATATGATTACCGACTGTAACAGATTGACTCACGAAGGAATCAGAGAACATGATCAGCAAGTCATCCTTCTTTAGTCTGCCATGCATAATACGGTCATCCATTTCAGGAGGTGTCGGATATTCTGCATCTCCAAACGTCTGAATCCCTTCCATTTCACTCTCAAAAACTTTAGCATAAAAAGCCATTGCTTCTCTTGCATTCCCATCAAACGTAAGATAAGGCGTTACTTGGTGCTTCACAACCATCACTCCTATTTGAATTATTATCAATGACCTTGCTATCCTCAGATTACATTGTTGTTTTATTGAATACTACATTCAAATGACCTAATTTATTTTACTTTTACCCATTGCTCTAACTAATCAGCATTTAATCAACACGCAAAAGAAGGAAAATGAATGATTAGTAAGCGGATGAGAATGATTTTTGTAAGCCGTCACAGCTGAATTCTTCTCCTTTTCTATGCCATAATAAAAAAGTTATATGCGTTTTGGATAGTAGACAGGAGGCGCAAGCTTTATGAAAATCGGAATTCTCGATCAGGTTCCCTTACCAAAGGGGGCAACCGTGAAAGAGACACTTGATTATACAATGACACTCGCCAAAGAAGCGGAAAAGCTCGGCTACTCTCGCTATTGGCTCGCTGAACACCATAATACAAACGGCTTGCTTAGTGCAGCCCCTGAAATACTGATGACAAGAATCGCCGCTGAAACAAGCTCAATTCGAGTAGGTTCTGGAGGAGTTTTGCTCCCTCAGTACAGTCCGTTAAAAGTGGCCGAAACCTTTAAGCTTTTAGAAACACTTTTTCCAGGTCGAGTCGATCTCGGAGTCGGAAGATCACCCGGTGGAACGGAACGAACTCGCCTTGCCTTAACTGACGGTCTTGCAAACAATTTAAGTGAATTCCCACGCCAGCTGGATGATCTGTTTGGTTTTTTACATAACAAGCTCCCGAGAAATCATGACTACCGAATGGTAAAGGCAACGCCGCGGACAAATGAACAGCCTCCGCTGTGGGTTCTTGGACTATCGCCCAGCAGCGGAAAAATCTCAGCAGAGCGCGGACTTGGACTGACATTCGGTCATTTTATTAATCCGGACAAATGGTCTTCAACGCTGCAAACGTACCGTGAGCATTTCAAGCCTTCTCTTAACAGCTCCATTCCGCAAGTCAACGTATGTGTATTTGTCATTTGTGCTGAAACAACAGAAAAAGCTGAAGAACTCGCGTTTAGCCAAGACATGTGGCTGCTTGGAATCGATAAAGGGGATTCTCGGATTCCTTCATTAGAAGATATCCACGAGCGCGGCGTCACCTCAGATGAGCTAAAACAAATCAAACAGAACCGCCGCCGTACCATTGTCGGCACACCAGAAGACGTAAAGCAGCAGCTTCTTGAGCTAAGCAAGCGTTATGAAACAGATGATTTTCTTATCATTTCAAATATCTATGATTTCCATGATCGTTTGAAATCCTATCAGCTTATTGCAGAAGTGATGGATCTTCATTAAAAGCTATAGTTAAGATCATTGTTGATTTTCGCACGATGTTGGTTGGAATGGATACGCGAGCCCCCTGCGGAATAAGCGTGTCAAAGGGAGACCCCACAGGTGCGCAGCGCCGAGGAGCGACGGACCGCCCGCGGAAAGCGAACGCCTTAAGTGGAAATCAACAGGCAATTTTAACAAAATCTCATTAAAAGAAAAACAGCGACTGCGCCAATTGTTCACGTAGTCGCTGTTCTTTTATCCCATTACATATTGCTGATATCTTTTTGCATCCGCTTGTTTACATTCCACCTTAATCAATGTCCCATTTTCCTCGTAGCTTATGCTGTGAATAGTTGCTTTTTCATTAAAATAGGCAACCACTTTTCCTTGATCATACGGGATGAGCAATTCACACTCTACATAACCCTGGAATATATGCTGGCGAACCATCGTGAGAAGTTCGTCTATACCAATATTTTCTTTTGCAGAAAGATAAACACGATTCTCTTCCGTTTTAGGAATAGACTGCTCGGTTAAATCCGCTTTATTATAAGCATAAACCATTGGAATATCTTCAACTCCAATATCACGTAGCGTTCTTTCTGTCGTTTTAATTAATTGCGCATATTCTGGATTCGAATAATCCACTACATGAATCAATAAATCGGATTCCGCAACCTCCTCGAGGGTCGAACGGAAAGCCTTCACCAAATGATGCGGAAGCTTATTTACAAACCCGACTGTATCAGTCAGCAAGAACGACTTATTGCCCGGAAGCTGAATATTACGTACGGATGTTTCTAATGTAGCAAACAGCATATCCTTTTCAAAGACATGCTTCTCTTTTGATTCAGAAAAGAGATCTAATAGCGCATTCATGGTTGTGGATTTCCCGGCGTTGGTATAGCCGACAAGCGATACTCTAGGAATTTCATTTTTTTGACGCTGCTTTCTCTGAATTCTCCGCTGCGCAACCAACGCCTCAAGCTCTTTATTCAACGCCGTAATCTTTTCTTCAATTCTGCGGCGATCAAGCTCCAGCTTCGTTTCACCTGCTCCTTTATTTTTGGTCCCAACACCGCCGCTTTGACGGCCGAGCGATTCACCAAGTCCAATTAACCGGGGGAGCATATATTGCAAATGGGCAATTTCCACTTGAAGCTGAGCCTCTCTCGTCTTTGCCCGCTGCGCAAAAATATCCAAAATTAAAATCGTTCGGTCAATGACCTTGCATACTAATTCAGCCTCTAAATTTCGTATTTGTGAAGGTGATAGCTCATCATTAAAAATCACCACATTGCCTTCGTTTTCTTCCAACAGTACACGTACCTCTTCAACCTTGCCCGTTCCAATATAGTGTGATGGATTAATGCGGTTCAATTTTTGCGTTACCTTACCAACTACCACTACGTCGCATGCTGCTGCAAGATTAACAAGCTCCTCCATCGAATACTCGAAGTCCTCTTGATGCTGAAGCTCGACGCCAACGATCACTGCTTTTTCATTTAATGCTGTCATATAAAATCCTCCATTCTTTTATTCGAACCAAGTGTTCATTTTCCCTGGTGCCGATAAAAGAAAAAACACAGGTGCCCTATGTTATAGCAAACGGAAGAGAACTGACAAAGAGACCTAAATATCATTCACAATACAATCTCCTGGCAGTCATAACAATAACCCTAGAATAAAAAAGAAGTTCATTTACTAGGATATTGCTTGATTGTCTACTTTTAAAGTCGCATAACAAAAGAGGGCAGACCGATGCCTCCCTCTTTAATCATGTGATTATTTGGGTTTTCTAAAAATAGGCAGACCATTCCCGTTTACTCTGTATCCACAGAGTCACGAGCACTATTCAATTAGCGGCACATTACGTGCAATCGGATTCTTCCTGAATGGAAGAAAGCTGCCTTACTAATCATTTGAAAACCCTCCGTTCATTTAAAGTTAATCTGATCCTATCATAGAGTATATGCTGACTTCAATTGATATATGACTGAAAATTTATGAAAAAGAAATAAAGGCAGCAATATAAATCACTCTTTTTCATTGTGGTAAATTATCCTTTCATTTATTCTTATAAAAAGGGGTGAATACATGAATCATGATATTTCCAGCGAAATCTATCAATCCATCATTGAAAGAGAAAAGATGTATCGTCAAATTACCGAATATTCTTTAGAGCCCATTATTATTCATGCCAATCAAAAGGTTTTATATATAAATCAATCAGGTGCAGATTTCTTTGGAGGCACAAAGGAAGAAATTCTTGGTGCAGACGTTTTAAGTATCTTTCTGGAAGAAGCCCAAATAGAGATTATCAATAGAATTCAAAAAGCGATGGATAAAAATGAACCCGGTGAACTTATTGAATATACAATATTAAAATTGGATGGTACGCCTGTTGATATAGAACTATATTGCCATCCTGTTCATTTTGGCGACACAAGAGCTGTACAGTCTGTCTTAAGAGATATAACAAAACGCAAGGAAGATGAGAGAAGGCATAAAAAACTATTAAGAGAAATTAATGAAGTTTCCTCGCCTATCGTGCCTGTAGTGGAAGGCATTGCTGTCCTGCCATTAGTTGGTTCCATTGATTCTGAGCGAGCCAAACAGCTGCTGGACATTCTTCCCTCTAAAATTCAAAAACAGCATGTGGAGTATTTAATTATTGATTTCTCAGGTATGTATAATTTGGACAATATTGTAACGGACTATTTGCTCAATATTAGTGCTGTTATGCAAATGCTGGGTGTTCGCACGATTATAACAGGAATTAGACCAGAGATTGCTCAAATTGCGGTTCAGCTTGGCATTAACCTTTCATCAACAAAGACAATGGCTACCGTACAACAAGCGTTGCAGTATTTAGGTATTAAAAAAATGAACTAAAGAAGAGATTAACCTGGCAAAAGCTCATTCATTCGACCTTTTGCTTTTTGGTTTCTCAATATGTAAGATCGATTTCTTTCATCCATTTTCAGCTGGATACAAGCTTTAATTTCCTTTCAATTAACTTAACTACATCTTTTAAATAGGCCATTTCATGCGGAACTAAATCATCTATGCCAACGCTCTTATCAAACTGTTCCTTTATTCCATGTTCATTAAATTCAAATCCTTGAATGGGCATCTTACCAGTTTGGCCAAATACCATATCACTAAAATCGCGAAACGATGCCTTTACAACCCCAGCTACCTCTTCTTTTTGAAGGGTGAAATCGAAAAAGCCGTCTGGAATTACAGACAAATAGGTATGGGAAAATTCATTATCCAAAAAATGATCTAGATGTATCCGATTTATAATTATTCCAAGAGAATGCAATTCGTCAAAAGAAAGATCAATCCCCAGCTCTTCACGAACTTCTCTTATTCCGTCTTCAACGGTTTCGTGAGCTAACAGATGTCCTGCTGCTGTTATATCCAGCAAACACGGAAAATCCTGCTTTGTGTCGCTTCGAATTTGAAAATAGATATCGAACCCCTTTTGGCTTTTACTTATTAACCAGCAATGAAATGTCTCATGCCAATAACCCTTTTGATGTACTTCATCCCTAGCTGCAGTCCCCAAATGATTTCTTTTTTCATCAAAAATATTCAGCTGTTCATCTTTCATAATGACCTCCCCATATTTTCAGTTAACACTTGCATATCATTAGTACATTATCATCCGGATCTTTGAAGGTAAAATAATGACCATGCTCAATTTGGTCCATTATATTGACATGCTGCTCTTTCATAAATTGATAAGCCTTTTCAATGTCATTCGTATTAAAATGAAACAGCGGGATCTCATCAACCACTCTTTTCGAAAAAATCTTATTATCAAGAACGATATTATGTTGATCTTCAAGCGGAATGACATACAGATGCCCGTTAATGATTTCCTCTGTTGCCGGGAGTCCAAGGATGCTGCAGTACCAGTCCCTTGCTTGCTGAATGTTCCGTACCGGAATGAACGTAGCACCAATTTTTGGATGAATCGGATTTGTCATGCTTTCCTCCTCCTCGAACGTTCTTATAAATATCATAGAGTTTCATATCCAAATCAATGCCTAATCATGATAAGCTGTCTCTACACAATATTACCAATTATTAAAAACCGTTGAAAGGAAGAAATGCATGCATCATAAAAAAATCGCTGCCATTGCAATCATTCATATATTCACCCTCGTATTGATCCTATCTTTCTTGAATCATCAAGCCATTAACACGGCTGTAAATAACTGCGAGCAAACTGATGGAAACCCTCTCGTTAAAAAGGATTTTCTGGCGTTTAACTGGACATTCCATTGTGAAAAATAAATGGTCGCTGCCGCCCTGCAAGCTTTTCTTTTAAAACTCGAATCTCAAAAATTAATAAGTTCAATAGTACACAAAAAAGCCTGTCTCTCTTTGTAATCAATAGGAGCAGGCCTAATTCGAACCATATATTTACCTAACAAAATGAACGTAACCATTCTCATCGCTTAAACGCCTTCCAAATTTGCCTTCATCTATCTATTGAACTGCTCTTTTTGATTGAACAAGAAGACTGTATTCTTTTACAAAGTCATCAGGGAAATCTGTCATCACTGCTGAAACACCAGCTTGGTAAAAAGGTTCTATTCGACTTTTATCGTTTACCGGATAGACGCGAAGTGACAAGCCCGCAGCAAGGGTTTTTTGTCCTTCAGAAGATAATGCAAACTGTTCTTGACAATGAATGGAACTAGCTCCTATTTTCTTTGCCTTTGCGACCGCATTTTGTGGGACTCCCTCCACCAAGTAGCCAATTTCAATCGTAGGATGAAGAGCACGAACCAGCATCAGGCTTTTCGGATTAAAAGAAGAAATGATAACCCGATTTTCTAACTCATAGTACCGTGTCAGCCTTAATACTGCTCTCTCCAAGCTGACAAAGTCAATGCTATCATTTTTCAGCTCAATATTTAAACGCATACGATTTCCATCTTGCGTTGCCCATTCCGCTACCTGATGAAGCGTCATAATCGTTTCATTTGAAAATTCACCATTAAACCAGCTTCCAGCATCCAGCTTTTTTAATTCTTCATAATTCATATTCCTTACAATACCTGAGCCATTGGTCGTCCGGTTCACGGATTCATCATGAATAACCATTAATTGATGATCTTTACTCATCCGTACACTAAATTTGATTCCATCCGCCCCCGAACGCTTTGCCGCTTCAAAAGCACTTAATGTATTTTCAGGGTAATGCCCACTAGCTCCTCTATGACCAAATAGTTCGATGCCGTGATTCATTAACATCCCTCCATATTCGCAATAAGCTTTCATAAAGCCTGTATACCCAATTTGCTCAAACGGCTCACTCACTTGTACATCCATGTGGCGTCTACAAACTAGTATATCCAGTAAATAGGAAGTTCATAACCTCGAACTAAAATCTTATTCGTCATTCTTTATTAATATGCAATCCTAAAAAAAATAGTAGAGATTCTGTTCGTTTTTCAATTAAATGGATGTGAAAGAACAACTGCTCACAGCGAAGCTTTTACGGAGTAAGATTTAGAGGACTCAAACGCAATAACCAAATTACTTCATACTTGCTTTTACTTTGTCCTGGATCATGACAACTTTTGTCTGCAAATCGACTGGTTTAAATTCCGTATCGAAGCATTCCTTCCAATAATACAAATGCAGCTGATCAATTTCATAAGAAGAGTCATTTATATCAATTCCCCCTGAACAGAGTACCAGTATAAATATTCTTCACCATAGAGCGTTGTTTCAACATGCATTTTTTCGTCCTCTAGCGTTAACAACACCTTTTCCATCTGTGTCTTTCCCCTTTTCCCTCTAAATCGAGTCCATTCAACTAACACAATAAAGCCGCTTTATCAAGGGATTTTACCAAAGATAAAATAATCTAAATTAGCATACTACTGACGGGAAATCAATCTTATCCTAATCAAAATTCTTTCCTTCACAAAACCTACCTTACAGGTGAAATGTGAAGGAAGCATTAAAATTATATGGTATTTGGTAAACATTCTTATTAAAGGAGGATAATAAAGGTTATGATAGAGTGACTGTTTAGGAATGAAGTAAGCGATGTACGGTTGAATATACATTTTAATTAATGTATTGTTTATATGCGTAAATCATTATATGTAGAGAGTATCGTGATCGTTTAGAAAACACATTCACTATTAGAAATTTCCCATGGAAAGCACGGTGAAATTATGGATCTTATTACGAAGGATTTACTTATTAATTTTTTACTTATTCTCCTTCCTTTATTTTTGCTACAAACCTTCTACCAATTAAAATATTCGTTTCGGTCGAAAGAAATAAAAAAGTGGATGTTTGCTGTTATCCCCATCCTCTCACTTATTCTATGTATGCAATTCCCCGTGGCATTAGGAGAAAACTTTGTCTGGGATCTCAGAAGAATTCCGTTTATTTTAGGGGCATTATACGGGGGATATCGATTAGGTCTTTTCTTGCTTGCTCTTATGTTCATTACACGCTTTTTAATGGGTGGGGATGGATTTTATGTCTCCATCGTATCGTATTCATTGATCATGATTTTAATCTTCTTTGTGTCTAAGTACTATTTGAAAATGGCTTTAAAATATAAGCTGTTGGTCAGTTGTTTAATTATTTTTCTTTCTCTCATGATCTCGCTGTTTCTTTCAGAAGCGATATTTAGTCTCAACATGGGAACCAGTCTTTGGATACAATTTATTGTCATCAACCTCACAGGAATGCTCATCATCACCATTCTCTGGGAGGTGATTCGAACAAATTTCCAAGTACTGCAGGAATTAATAAAAGCCGAAAAAATGGACATCGTTTCTCATCTTGCAGCAAGTATTTCACACGAGGTTCGAAATCCACTTACCGTTAGCAAGGGCTTTATGCAAATGTCAGTTGATGAAGAAATCTCTGCTGAGACAAGAAGAATATATGTGGATTTTGCAGTACAGGAAATGGATCGTGCTTCTGAAATCATTGATGACTATTTAACATTTGCAAAACCCTCCATAGAACAAAATGACAAAATGAGTGTTTGCGAGGAGCTTCAGCATGCTGTCAATGTTATTAAGCCACTGGCTAATATGAACGAGGTTGAAATAAGCCTGCCTGTAATAAAGCAGGAAAAATACTTTGTAAGCGGAGAAAGAAAGAAATTTCAGCAATGTTTAATCAACATATTGAAAAACGGGATTGAATCCATGCCCGAGGGAGGATCTCTTCAAATCGGTTTAAGTAGTAATCACCAGGAAATCACTCTTACAATTCGTGATGAAGGAAAAGGAATGACACAAGAACAAATGAACCGCTTAGGTGAACCGTACTTCACCACAAAGGAAAAAGGAACCGGACTCGGTATGATGGTTTCATATAGTATTATTAGTGGAATGAACGGCCAGATCACCGTTGACAGCGAGGTTGGAAAAGGGACATGCTTTACGATCAAACTTCCTCCCCTTAAAGAAATGATTCCTTCAGAGACTATTTTAACGTAAGATAAAATAAAAATAGAATGATGTTGGAGGAAGACCATGGTTCATATTCGAGAAGCAGGCATAGATGATCTACCAGCCATACTGGAAATTTATAACGAAGCCATTAGAAACACAACAGCTACGTTCGATCTAAAGGAACAGTCCTTAGAAGAACGTAAGATATGGTATTCAAAATATGGAGAAAAACATCCGCTCATAGTTGCTGATATTGATGGTGAAATTGCTGGCTACAGCTGCATAAGTCCATTTCGAGAAAAAGCTGCATACGATTTAACGAAGGAACTTTCCATTTACATAGCCCCTAACCATCAAGGAAAAGGACTTGGAAATATACTTATGGAAGAAATTATCCAGCGTGCTAAATCACTGGACTACCATGTCATGATCGGCGGCATCACCGGCGGCAACGAAGCAAGCGTTAGACTTCACAAAAAATTCGGCTTTCAATTTGCCGGCGCCTTCAAAGAAGTGGGATACAAATTCGATCAATGGCAGGACGTACATTTTTACCAGCTTATTCTGCAAAAATAATGGTCTATTAAAATTGTAACAGCCTGATGAGGTGTCTCATCAGGCTGTTTTTTGTACTAGTGATCTACCTAAGAAAGTATGCACATAGCGTATATCTTTGCTGCTCGAAATACTTTTTTACTTTAGCTGCCCTCTTTGCAATAAATGCAGGCAAAAGTCCAGATCTGCTTGTAAATGTTCCTTCATCAGTTTCTCCGCCTTGTCTCCGTCATGATCCCGAATAGCCTCATATATTTCTTCATGTTCGTCGATTAAAAATGGCCGTTTATGATACACAACCGTTTTTCTAAACAAGTAAATGATTGACTGCATTCGGTCAATGATATCAATCATAACAGGGTTATGACTTGCTTGCACAATAATGTCATGAAAAGCATAGTTTGCCATCATAATCTCTTCTACTGTGCCATTCCGACCTGTTATGACACACTCATGGAGCTTGGTTAATGATTCTTCACTCATATAGGTTGCTGCCGATCTTGCTGCAAAACCCTCAAGGAGCATACGAACTTGAAACATATGGCGTAGATCTGCATCACTTGGATTGGCAACTTTTCTATTTTTAATGAGACCCTCTTGTTCCAGTTTTCGAATGGACTCGCGAATAGGCGTCCTGCTAACTCCCAGCTCTTCAGCAAGCCTTTCCTCTACAAGCTTTGTTCCTCCTGTCAGTTCCCCGTTGAATATTTTATCTCGTATCGCTTCATAAGCATTTAAATAAGCTGATTGCTGTGTTGGTTTTGTCATAGCACGAACCGCTGCAAACAAGAAAGTTCCGACAAATGTCCATTTTTTATTAATGGTTTCGGTCTCCGCAGCAGTCTTATTCTCCTCCTTTTTTACCTCAAGACAAGGAAATACAGATTTTATCTCTTTGTAATTAGCTAGGTTAAAGTCCATTGTTGATTTTTGCACAGCGTTGATTGGAGCGGAAGGGGCGAGACTCCTGCGGGCTGAAGCGAGAAGTGAGCACCTGCAGCGGAAATCAACAAACACGTTTAACAAAGCCATGTATTTAAAAGTATAGAGGGAGTGAAGCGCTTTTAAAAGGATTAAGGAAAATATTTATGTATACAAAAATAATATTATTGTATACATAAAATAAAAAATCGTGTACAATCAATTCAATAAATGAAAACGCTTTAAAAACAAGGAGGAGAAAGAATGAAACTTGGATTTATCGGACTTGGTATTATGGGAAAACCTATGACACTTAATTTACTTACTAGTGGTTATGACGTAACAGTATTTGATATAAACGAAGCAGCGATTCAGCAAGTCAGCGCAGCGGGTGCAACTGCTGCACAATCGCCAAAAGAAGTTGCACAAGTTAGTGACGTTATTTTCACCATGCTTCCAAACTCTGAACATGTAAAAAGTGTTCTACTAAATGAAAACGGTGTCATTCATGGAGCAAAACCAGGAACGATCGTCATTGACATGAGTTCCATCTCACCTGTGATATCCAAAGAGTTAGCTGATATCTTACAGCTGCAACAAATTTACATGCTGGATGCCCCGGTCAGCGGCGGTGAGCCAAAAGCGATTGATGGAACACTCTCAATCATGGTGGGCGGAGAAAATCACCTATTTGAAAAAGTAAAGCCTGTTCTTGCTTGTATGGGAGAGGATATTGTTCTTGTTGGGGGCAATGGTTGTGGAGCTACGGCAAAACTGGCCAACCAAATCATTGTCAATGTCAATATTGCAGCGATGTCAGAGGCACTCGTGCTGGCCGCAAAGGCTGGAATTGATGTAGAGAAAATGTATGAAGCGATCCGTGGCGGACTCGCAGGAAGTGCTGTGCTCGATGCCAAGGTGCCAATGATTTTAGAGCGCAACTTTATTGCTGGAGGGCGCATTGACATCAATCTGAAGGATTTAACAAATGTGATGGATACAGCACATACAATTGGCGTGCCTCTCCCTCTCTCCAGTCAGGTATTAGAAATGTTCCACGCTCTCAAAGTTGATGGGAAAGCAGCTGAAGATCACAGCGGTCTCGTCCAATACTATGAAAAACTTGCTAAGGTCGAGGTTCGAAAAGGGGTTGTATTATGACCACTTTGCATTGTATAGCTGATGTAACAAGCGCTTATCCTAGGATCGACAGCAATGAAATCAAAAAAAAATGGGCTGAAATCCGTCCATCCTTTAAGCATAAAATCATTGTACTTGATGACGATCCGACTGGTGTTCAAACCGTCCATAACGTCTCTGTGTATACCGATTGGTCAGAAGAAACGATTGAAAAAGGGTTTCTTGAAGACAACGACATCTTCTTTATCCTAACGAATTCACGGGCGTATTCAGCAAGGGAAACCGAAACGATCCATCACGACATTGCTTTACGCGCAGAAAAAATCTCCGAGAAACAGAACCGCCCCTATTTAATAATCAGTCGAGGAGATTCAACATTGCGAGGACATTACCCGCTAGAAACAGAGGTAATGAGAGATACAATCGAGAGCGCTGGAAAAACATCCTTTGATGGAGAAATATTAATGCCCTTCTTTAAAGAAGGAGGAAGACTTACAGTAGATAATATCCACTATGTGCTGCAAGACGATATTCTTATGCCAGCCGGCGAAACGGAATTCTCTAAAGATCGGACTTTCGGTTATAAATCTAGCCATTTAGGAGAATGGATTGAAGAGAAAACAAACGGTCATTTTAAAAAAGATTCGGTCACATCCATCTCACTGGAATCCATTCGTCGTTTAGATATTCAAAAGATCGTGGACCAGCTGATGCAAGTTTCTCAGTTTGGTAAAGTAGTCGTAAATGCATTAGAAGAAGAAGACATCATGATTTTTTCCATTGCACTTATTCAAGCGATACAAAAAGGGAAACATTTCATGTTTAGAACAGCCGCAACCTTCACTAAAGTAATCGGCAACATCTCTTCCCGTCCGATTCTGACGAGAAGCGAATTGATTGAAAAAGATATAGACACGGGAGGACTCATTGTCGTTGGTTCTCACGTTCAAAAAACAACAGAGCAGTTAAACGCGCTGCAATCTTTATCTTCGATTCATTTTATTGAGTTTGATTGCCATCTTGCATTACACAAAAATGCTTTCCAGCAAGAGATTCATCGCGTACAAGCTGAAGCTGAAGAAATGGTTTCAAAAGGGGTAACAACAGCCATTTATACAAAAAGAGAGCGCTTAGATCTAGGTGACGGGATGAAGGAGGAGGAATTAAAGCTTTCTGTGGAAATCTCAGAAGCTGTCACAAGCATTGTCCGAAACTTCACTGTTCGTCCTAATTATGTCATCGCTAAAGGCGGTATTACATCAAGTGATGTTGGAACAAAAGGATTGCAGGTCAAACGAGCAACGGTTCTAGGACAAATTGCTCCAGGAATACCAGTATGGAAAACCGGAGAAGAAAGTACATTCCCACATATTCCATACGTGATTTTTCCAGGTAACGTCGGTGCTGTCACTACTTTAAAAGAAGTGGTCATGCTGTTAGAAAAGTAATATTGTAGAAATCTACTTCACACATAAGGGGAGAGTTGATCATGGTAACAGGGAATATGTTGATTGTTATTTTTCTTTTATCGCTAGCTGCATTGTTTTTCCTCATCTTAAAGCTGAAAGTTGAACCGTTTCTCTCACTAATAGGCGTCGCGTTTGCCACTGCAGTTGCGATTGGCATTCCTATTGCAGAAGTGCCTGGAATCGTCACAACCGGATTCGGAAATACACTTGCGGGCGTTGGGATTCTTATTGGATTAGGGGTTATTTTCGGTCAGTTTTTAGCTGCGTCGGGGGCTGTTGAAAAAATTGCTCATGCTGTACTGAAGGGGTTTGGCAAACAAAAATCTCCTGCTGGTCTTGCGTTAACCGGAACAGCCGTCTCAATCCCAGTATTCTTTGATGCCGCCTTCGTTATTTTAAGTGGTTTAATTAAAAGTTTATCGAAAAAAACAGGCATCTCCGTCGTTACATTTGTTACAGCTCTCGGTGTTGGATTAATTGTTTCTCACAGTATGATTCCTCCAACCCCAGGACCGCTTGTCGTAGCAGAAAATACACAAGCAGATCTCGGACTATTCATTCTTTATGCCATCATATGTGCAATCCCCGCTACATTAGTGGGTGGCTACCTATATGGTATGTTTGTTGGAAAGCGTGTTAAGACAGGGGCTGGATTTGAAGAAGAGGATGAAATCGCAGTAACGAAAGAGACACCAAAAAAAGAAATTGGTACAGGTATTTCCTTTCTGATGCTTTCTTTGCCAATTGTCTTGATCTTAGGGAATACGATCTCTCAGCTACTCTTCCCAGATGCGATTATTTCAACTATATTCGGCTTTGTCGGGGATAAAAACATAGCGCTATTTATTAGTGTAATTGCAGCAATTATAGTACTTTCACCTTACATTACTGCTGCGAAAGAAAGCCTTTATTCAGAAGCGATAAGCTCCGCTGGAATTATCCTTCTGATTACCGGTGCAGGTGGTGCGTTTGGTGCCGTTATTAACCAAAGTGGAATTGGCGAATATTTAATTGCCACAATGCAAAGCTGGAGCATTCCGGTTCTGCTGTTAGCATTTATTTTCTCACAAATCTTACGTGCTTCCCTTGGCTCGGCTACCGTAGCACTCGTTACAACATCGAGCATTATGGGGCCACTAGCATTAGACCTGGGTATCTCACCAATCCTGCTGGGGCTTGCCATTTGTGCAGGAGGTATCGGATTGTCGTTGCCGAATGACTCCGGTTTCTGGGTGGTCAACAAATTTGGTAAGCTTACGATTCCTCAAACGTTAAAGGCTTGGACAATCGGCGGCTTCCTTGCAGGCCTAAGTGCACTTGGGATGGTCTACCTTCTCAGCCTGTTTTCCGGAATTTTACCAGGTATTTAATTCATCATTATTTTTAACAAAAGCTCCAAACCAAATTGGCTTGGAGCTTTTTTATACACTTCCAAATGGGCTACACAAAATAAAAAGGGGCAGCATATTCCGGCCCTCTTGCTTTCATCTCAATGATCAAGGATATTCACATTATATTCCTCAAGCCACATATTCATCTGTACAAGATGGGCGATGAGCTGTGGACCTGTCATAAGCTGGCCGAACCACGGTCCTTTAAATGAGGAGCCTTCTGATTCTGCAATTTCTTTTATTTTTTCTTTTGATAATAGTTCGAGAATTGGCGAGGATGCGTTCTCCACAACTTCTATTAACATCCTCTTTACTGCAGCTGTATAGTCTGGATGATGCGTTTTCGGATATGGACTTTTCTTTCGATAGAGGATTTCATTTGGTAAGATTCCCTCCAATGCTTTGCGTAAAATCCCTTTTTCATATCCATTGAGCATTTTCATTTCCCAGGGGATGTTCCAGGCATACTCCACGATTCGATGGTCGGCAAAAGGAACCCGTACCTCGAGGCTTGCTCCCATGCTCATGCGGTCTTTTCGATCCAGCAGCGTGCTCATAAATCCGATCATATTGATATAAGACATTTCCCTGCGACGTGTTTCCTGTTCATTTTCACCGTCCAGCCGCGGCGTTTCTGCGATCGCATCCTGGTAGCGATCACGCACATAATCGGTGAGCTGAAGCTTTTGCTGCCAGTGTGGAAGCAGAAGACCCTCTCTTTCCTGTTGAGATTTCATCCATGGAAAGCTTCCGTCATTTAACAGTTCTTTTTTGTAAAACCACGGATATCCTCCGAAAATCTCGTCTGCACATTCTCCCGACAAGCCTACCGTGAAATTCTCTTTTATTAGCTCACAGAACCACAATAGCGACGAATCTACATCAGCCATTCCCGGCAAATCGCGTATGATCATGGCATCCTTCAGCCGATAAGCAAGTTCTTCATTATCCATAACAGTTGAATGATGCGTGGACCCTAAGAATTGCTGCATGATACTGATCCAAGGTCCATCCTCATTCGGCTGAAACTGATTCGCTTTGAAATACTTACTGTTATGATCAAAATCAATCGAATACGTATGAAACGAGCCTCTGCGCTGTTGCTTCATATAATCGGAAGCAATTGCACTAATGGCACTTGAATCAATCCCTCCAGACAAGAACGTACAAACAGGAACATCCGCAACGAGCTGCCTTTGCACAGCATCCTCTAAAAGAAACCTTACCCTCTCAATCGTGTCTTCTAATGAATGTTCATGCTCCCTGCTCTCGACATTCCAATATCTCCAAACCTTTATTCCATTTTGATCATAAATAAAGGCATGAGCCGGACGAAGCTCATTGACCCCTTTATAGATGCCATGACCAGGTGTTCTGGAAGGTCCCAGTCCAAATACTTCCTGCAACCCCTCTCGATCAATTTCATTTTTGACATCTGGATGAGCCAAGATGGCTTTAAGCTCAGAGCCGAACAGTAAAGATCCATTCTTTTCCTGATAAAAAATTGGTTTTACACCAAGACGATCTCTCGCCACAAACAGCTTTTGGTCTTCATGATCCCAAACGGCAAAGGCGAAAATGCCGTTAAAATAATCCAGACATTTTTCTTTCCACTCGATATAAGCAGTCAGCAGAACCTCTGTATCAGAATGAGACGAGAAGGTATACCCCCGCTTCAGCAGCTCCTTTCGAATGTCTTCAGTATTGTATAGCTCTCCGTTGTAAACAAGCGTGTAGCTGCGTTCATTTTTCGTTTTTTCCATTGGCTGTCCCCCGCCAGCAGGATCCACAACCACAAGCCGCGTATGACCTAACAATGCATGAACCGCAGCCTTAACATTCGACGCATCCGGCCCCCTCTTCCCAAGCGTCTGTACCATTTTTTTCATGGTTGCGACTTCTTTGGTCAAATCTTTATTCCAATCGATCCATCCTGTAATTCCACACAAACGCCATCACCCTTCCTCTTGGGAGCTGATTTTTGTAAAAGCACCCACTAGCCAATCATTAATAATATTTAATACACTGCTCACGTTCCCACGGATGGACCTGAGTCCGAAACAGATCCCACTCCATTTCCGTCGCTTCAATAAAGTGCTGAAATAAATGCTTTCCTAATGCGTTCACAATGACTTGAGCCTTCTTCAAATTTTCCAACGCATGAGATAATGTAGAAGGTAGATTCACAATTCCATTTCCTCAATTCGCACAAAGCCCCTCGATCAAGGATCCATCAAACATGATTTCATTGGTTAATGCCTTTTCTAATTAAGAAGCAGGTATTTCTACATTTTTAATGGTTCCTAAGATATCCGTGAACTGCAGCCGGATAAATTTCACATTTTCTGTTTGAACGATTTGAAAGATGTCTTCATTTTTGTATTTTGCCATACGGTCATATTCCTTCTCTGTCACAAATTTTTAGATACGAGGGTCTTCAGGAAATAAGACTTCTAACTTTTACTCCCTATTCTTAAACAATCTATTCCTATCTTATTTTTTTATGTCAAATATGTGAGGAAATATAACATGATATTATTCGAGGAAAGCCTATTTATTTTCACCAAAAACCTGCTGCTGTAAAAACAAATTTGTATAGCGGCGAATTAACAGATGCAGTGCAGGCTTAAGCATAAAACCCTCCACCTGTTTATGTATGGATTTTAATAGTGATGTTACAGCAGGGTAAAAGATACCATCAATTAATTACGGAAGGGTGGTTGAGTGAGGTATTCAGCCCAATAGCAATTTCAGAAGAAACAAGGACAGAATATGATAATCTGCCCTCACTCTGTTACTACTCTAGATAAACTTACTTATCATTAATATTATATACATTGGGAATTTAGTAAATGCCCATGCAAGAACATCCTACGATGATAAGCAAAACAAAAATTACAACGATAAACGCAAAGGAGCGGCTGAAACCATCGCTCATTTCTACTACCTCCCATCATGGTAAAGTGACTATTTTTTTTTAGTTCCAGAAAGATGCACCAACGATTATCAAAAGAATGAACAATACAATGATTAGCGCAAAGCTTGAGCCAAAACCTCCACCGTAACTTGGAGCAGCGTAGCCACCGCCACAGCAACCACCGTATCCGCCGCCGTAACCTCCTCCGTATCCGAACATTGTTTTCACCTCCTGCACACTAAGTTGGGAAGTACTCGCACTTCCTCCCCACTATTACTCTATGCTTTAATAATTGCTTTGGATTAGACAAAATCATTGGTATCGTATAGAAATCCACACTTGTCTACTAGATCGTTAACGCAAAAATCTTTTGTTATTATACTGCTCTCCTAGAACCAATTTTCCGCATACAAAAAAGCGTATGCTATTGCACACGCTTTTTTGTTAAGGGGGTAGATATGCCTGAGCAAGCTACATGGTAAAGGGGGGAGACCTGTAGCTTACTCTAAGAGACTTCCATCTCTCGTATTAATAAAGTATTCACTTATTGATGAAAAGGAATGGACAAGAGTGGATGTAACTGCGGATTTTTTGAAACATCAGCAGTTTCACTACTATTTCATAGAAATGAATAGAATAGCTTCTTTCCTATTTACTCCTTACAATAGACTTTAGTGATAGATTCAAGTACGCACTTCTTACCAAGTGATGAATATAGATGATATCGTATTAATATTTATTTTATTATTCCCTTCTAAAAAAGGAAATGAACGATTGAAAAGATACTACTCCTTTTTAGTACCGGAATAACGCCTAAGGAATATAAAGAACTGCATGGATAAGATAAAAATCAAACCACCGATCTCTTTATGATCTGAACCCAAAAAGTTAGACACGAATTTTAAGCAGCTACTTGGGCATCAGTACAGTATTGAACCGAGCTCATGCCTTTTAATTTCGCCTTAATCCGTTTGTGATTATAGTAATAAATGTAATTCACCATGTCGGAACTAAAATCATATTATTCTTTTCCTTATTCAGCTCACCAAACGTTGTATACGCAAGCTTACAATTCACGATAACCCCGCCCTCTTCCAGCTGAAAATCTCCTGCATCAGACAGCTCAAACGGTACGCTTCTCCTGAAGCTTATCTTTAATATCAAATTTCCATAGTATCCCGAATTTTTCTTCCGCTAAATTTTTTTCAAGCGACGAAATCGCCTCTTCTACTGTTTGATTCGTTTCTACTGTGTAATGAAACATTCGATCATCTCCCCTAGTTTGATTAATCAAGCCACAAAAATTATACCCGGGTAGGTATATGGATAATCATTATATCATTGAATATTCCTCAAACTAAACAAACGTTTGATTACGATCTTTTTCGCTCAAGAAATTTATCGAAAACATCATCCAACCAAGTGAACTTCTCGCGGATAACCCTCGTTCCCCAACAATCCGTTTCAAATAAAATGTTTCCATTAAGAATCAATATGGGTATGAGGAGTATATGTGATTTTAAGGAGGGATCGTTATTATTTCTGCTAATATTGATCAGAAGAAAAAAGAGCTGCTCGAGGATTACATCGCCACAAGAAACCTGACAATGAAAATTGTTGAACCTTTAGAGATTGAAGATTTTGTTATACAGGCGATGCCAGATACCAGTCCTCCAAAATGGCATCTCGCTCATTCTACGTGGTTTTTTGAAGATTTTATTCTTATTAAGCATGTCGCTGGATACGATTACTATCTGAAGGATGCGAGAAAACTGTTTAATTCCTATTATGAAACGCTGGGAACTCCTTTTCCACGATCAATGCGGGGAACAATCGCCCGCCCTACTGTACAGACCATCATAAATTATCGAAAGCATGTTGATAAAAAAATAACTTCATATCTATCAAGCGAGCAAGAGATTGACGATGAAATATTGGCTCTTATAAAACTGGGCATTCATCATGAACAGCAGCATCAAGAGCTGCTCATTACGGATATTAAATATAACTTTTCGGTTAACCCTCTCTCCCCTGTTTACCGAGAAAGTCATATACAATCAGTTGCCCCTGCTCCGGTTGAATGGCTTTCATTCGCTGAGGAGGTTGTGACGATTGGAACAAATGAAGAAGATTTCTCTTTTGATAATGAACGTCCTGCCCACAAACAATATCTATATCCGTTTTCCATTTCTTCAAGACCTGTAACGAATGGTGAATATATCAACTTCATAGAAGATAATGGCTATTCAACAGCTCAATACTGGCTGTCTGATGGGTGGGAAGAGGTCAAAAGGAATAACTTGACAGCTCCCTTGTATTGGCACCATCAGGATGGAACCTGGTTTAATTACACACTGGCAGGGTTAAAGGAAGTTCAGGAACATGAGCCTGTTACCCATATAAGCTATTACGAAGCGGATGCTTACGCTAGGTGGGCAGGATATCGTCTTCCTACCGAGCAGGAATGGGAATGGGCATTTAAAGATGAGAAGATCGAAGGACAGTTTTTAGAGTCACTCCAGCTGCAGCCTTCCATTCAAAACGGCAAGGCAGTTTACGGAACGGTTTGGGAATGGACAAGAAGTCCGTATGTTCCATACCCGGAAAGCGCGCGTCCAGAAGGTGCACTGGGCGAATATAATGTGAAATTTATGAGCAACCAGATGATTTTACGAGGAGGCTCGTGCGCGACCCCGCAACATCACATTCGTCCAACCTATCGCAACTTCTTTCACGCTGATAAACGCTGGCAGTTTAGCGGCATTCGTCTTGCGAAGGACGGAAAGTAAAAGCTTTGTAAGGACAGTCTGCTAAAAAAGCATCTGTCCTTACAATCTATTTTTTCAGCTTCAACAAATCCTGAAATTCCTTTTCTAATTCCTCAGTTGGTTCGATACTAAGCCTGCTGATGACTTCTGTAAGCTTTGTTTCGAGCATAAGCTTTTCATCTGCTGATTCATCCCTTGCAGGCTTCTCTTTATATTCTTTAAACGAACGATAATCCCCTTCATACACCCTCACCATCTGATCCTTGATTTCAATTACTTTTGTACTGACATTTTCAATAAATCGGCGATCATGCGAGACAAAAATAACGGTGCCCTTATACTGGGTCAGCAAACTCTCCAGCGCCTCCACTGCCTCAATATCAAGAAAATTAGTCGGCTCATCCATCACAAGCACATTTATATCACTTAAAAACACTTTGGCAATAGCGACTTTCACCCGCTCTCCCCCGCTTAATACCTCGAGCTTTTTAAAAACATCCTCCCTATAAAAATGCAAGCGTGCAAGCACCGTTCGAATCAGGTCCTCCGGATAAATCGCAGATGCTTTTACGTTCTCAAGAATCGATTTTTTAACATCTAAAATATCAAGGTTTTGACTAAAGTAACCGATTTTTGCAGCACTTGATACGAGAACCTCATCTGGTCTTGCTAGCAGCTGTTTAAGCAATGTCGTTTTTCCCGCACCGTTTTTACCGATAATGGCAGCCTTCTCCCCGCTTTTAATCAAAAACTTCGCCTTCTCCCACAGCACTCGACCGCTGATTTTCATGGATAGCTCATTTACACGCAGAACGTTTCTCCCTTTAATCTCCTTTTCATTCGGGAGGTCCATTTTAATCGCTGGATGGTCCTTCGGCTTTTCAATATGCTCAAGCTTATTAATCCTCGTTTCGATCGCTTTCACACCTTGATGCATTTTCTTTTGTTTTCCAGCGTAAAAGGGAGCTGTTGCCTGACGGTATTCTGAAGCGCTAATATTCTTAGGCGCTTTCACCATTTTCTGTGCTTTTTGCTCCTTGCTTTCCTTCGCTCGTTCCAATTGCTCCTTCTTTTTTACATACTGCTCATATTTTTCTTCATGCTGCTGTCTTATCAATTGTTTTTGCTCAAGGTATCGTGTGTAATTTCCCTTATATTCTGTGAGCTTTCCGTCCTCGATCTCCCACATTTTCGTGCAAAGCTGATCGAGAAAGCTTCGGTCATGTGACACAATCACGATCGCCCCTTGGTATTTCGTTAGCTGAACCTCCAGCTTTTCCACATGCTCCATATCCAGATTCGTAGTAGGCTCGTCAGCAAATAAAATATCCGCTTTGCTCGCAAGCGCCTGGTTAATATACTGCTGTGTCACCTCTCCTCCGCTTTTTACTGTGTTGATTTCTTTAAGCTGAGGCAGCAAATACCTGTTAGCTGAAGTCTCGACTGTTCCTTTTTCTGCTTTTATTTTTCCCGCAAGAAGATTGAGCAGCGTCGTTTTTCCGCTTCCATTGCGTCCTACAAGTCCAATGCGATCACGGCTGTGAATACGCAGCTGCTCTACTTCAAAAAGCTTGCGTTCTTTTACTATTTTCTCTATTTTGTTGACTTCCAATATCATCATACACTCATCCCCATTCTCAGATTTGATGGGGACATAAAAAGCCCCCTATCCACTTTCTGAATAGGAGGCCATGGGTGAATAAGCAAAAGAGACTGATCCCTTTTACGTAACTCAGCACACACACTAATCCTACTCAGAAAAAGATCGTCTTGAAGCGCCGATGTCTAAAACAGGATCATAAAAAATACAGACTAATCCCGTTTGACCATCCCCACGCTTTAATGAACGAATACTTTTCTAGAAATAGGATTATAGCTTCATGTACTTGGGTCACCCTTCCGTTTTTTGTTAAATCTATCGTATGTGATAATAGCAAGGTATGTCAATACTCATTTAAAATCCCTTCTGAACAGCATATGTAATTGCGTTTGTCTTTAATAAAATTTGCTTGCCATTTCTTTCTATTTGATACTCCAAAGGTTTCGTAATGACGAGCAATTCATTCCAGCCCTTATACATTGCTCTAAGCTTTTCATGCATTTGCTCAGTCGAGATATTCACTTCCATCAGCGCATCCAGTTTTGACCCAGTTTCCATATCCATTTCTTCCACCTCAGAATTGACGATGAGACAATTGATCCCGCCTGACTTCGTTCCTTTCTCCATAGTCACTAAAACCCGCTCAAATACCTCTTCCGATTCAACATGCTCAAGGCTTGAAACGGCCACAATATAGTCGTATTCATTTTCTTGAATTGAAAATGTCCCAATGTCCTCTTTTACAGGGAAAATAAACTCAGCTACCTCATATTCGTCACCATACGCTTTCAATTTATCAATAGCTGTATCAAGCAAATCAACGCACACTACCTGACCATTTCTTCCTTTTAATTTTTGCGCAATTGGAATGCTGTTTCGTCCAACTCCAGCGCCTAGATCAAGAACAGTCACCTTATCTTGTTCATCAAAGTAATTCAGTAATTCCATAACGGATTGAACTGGCTTATACAGCCAGGAGCCTTGTTCAAAAAGCTTGTAGTGATCATAACAATGGTCATGGTATTTCTTTACTTCCTGACGTATTACGTCAATCCTCGGTGAATTCATTTTTCACCATACCTTTTTCTTTTTATTAATCGGTCGGTTTACCCTTGCTTAAATACAGACACTTTAGGATACAGAGCGTTTAAACAAACGTTTGATCAGTGGTAACGTTCGATGAAAATTGCTATACATATTACATGTAATTATCCATTTTCATCGTGTCTATTAAAATAACAGTGTTATTTTAATATTGTCTTACTTCTGCGTAAAACAAGGCACGCTGCACCGCTTCTGCTTCAGCCGCAATCGGTCTTGTATCCAAATAATCATCCGCTGAAACCTTCCCGTCCTTTTCTTTTTCTTCTTTTAACCAGTCGGTAATCGGCCCGCTTTCAGAGTGAAGAGCGAGCACTTTGCCGAGCCTTGCAATGGCCTTCATTCCTTTAAGAAGCGTCATGTCATCTACATTTTCAAATTCCTTGTTGCCCGTTGTATAAAGGAAAGCTTTAAACCCAATAACCCCTTCTTCAGCCAGCTCAAGCAAATTCGGCTCATTCCCTGGCACAAGCCCTCCCCAAAGAGCAAAATCAGTCCAAGAGTCTCGGTTCCCTTTTCAGCTTTTTCAATGAGAGCGCCTTTATCAATCGTAGAGAAAATCCCATTTAGCGGCATATCGAAAAAGGTGGTACAGCCTCCCACCGCCATCATTTGAGAGCCTGTATCGAACCCTTCCCAGTACTCACGGCCCCGATCGCTAAAATGAACATGGACCATCAATCATACCAGGGAGTACATACTGACCTTCTGCATCCACAACGTGTTTAGCTTCACTTAAAAAATCAGCGCTTATCGCTGTGATTTTCCCGTCTTTTTTATAGCAATATTTGTTTTTTTCACTCCATCTGAAAATACAACTGTTCTATTATGGATAATAGTATCAAACTCCTTCATATGATCATTCCCCTTTCTAATACTCTTCATCTTTATTTATGTATTTTCTTTGTCCCTGCCTATAAAACTTTAAAGTCCTACCTTAACCGTCTTTCATAACAGCTACTATTCCTCTTATTCCATGTTACATTTTATAACAAGAAAGACTTGGTTTGATTTTACAATATCCGAATTTTTAATTCATTAGAGAATCTGTTTTTTTCTGAATGGTCGTACATACTATCCAAAGAACTCAAATTAGAAAAGCCGTTTCATAAACCAGGAAGAACTCAGTCTATGAAACAGCTAAACATTTTATTTATGCACATGACTTTTTACCGGATTTGTTAAACTTGGGAATCCCGTGATCCTACATTCAAGTACGTCACCTTCTTGAATTAATACTGACCCAGGTGTCCCTGTTAAAATCACATCACCGGGCTGAAGTGTCATGATCTGAGAGAAAAATGATACGATAAATGCCGGCTGATACATCATATTGGCTATGACATTTTCATGACAGACGGAGCCATTTAAAATGGTTTCGATTTTGAGAGAAGAAAGTTCAGGTAATTCATCTGCCGTAATTAAGCAGGGACCAAAGCTGCAAAATGTATTAAAACTTTTTGCCCTCTGTAGAAATCGGGGGTTTAGATTTTGAATATCTCTTGCTGTCATGTCTAGGCTCGTGGTAAAGCCTGCAATTACATCCCAGAAATCAGATTCTTTCACATTTTCGCATGTTTTACCGATAATAATGGCCAGCTCTGCTTCCCCGGCCACATTCGGTGACTGCGACGGGATTTGGATCGTTTCACCCGTACCAATAATACTGGAGTTCGGCTTCATAAAAATGACAGGCTCTTCTTCCGGAGGCTTTCCCGATAATTCCAACGCTTTTTCCAAATAGTTCATGCCTACCCCAAATACCTTTTCAGGATGACGAAATAAAGGAGCAAATGACACCGTATTCATTGAAAAACCATTTTCGGGATAAAGCTGGTTTTTACCTTCTTTTTCATACCAATCTCTTACCTCATGAAATTCTCCCTTTTGAAGGAGAAGAAGAAGATCTTCACTCCACTGTTTTCCCGTTGCTTTGTTTACATGATTCATGAGGTAGGCTGTTTCCTGCTTAATTAGTACCGCCTTTTCGCTATCTTCATGATAGATCGTTGCAAGTTTCATCTTTTTAAATCCTCCAGACTAAAGCTTTTTACAAAAGAAGAAGCCCATTCGATCAACCGTCTATCCTGGTTCCTTCCTGCGATCACTGATAATCCAACCGCCAGCCCGCCGACTTCAGCAAGCGGAAGTGTAAGCTGAGGAAGACCGGCAAGTCCAGCAATACATGTCAGCTGCATGGTCTTAGCCCTGTACTGTTCAGCTGCTTCACCGTGTAAATTCAGGAATGGTGCAGGTCCTGGCGCAGTTGGAATAATTAATAGAGCATCCTCCCTTAAAAGTTCAACCATACGCTGTTTAATTTGCTCCCGCTTATCAAATCGGGTTTGACATTTCGCTTTCGTTAACGTGGCGGCCATTTGAAACCGCTCGGCGATACCTGGTCCAAATACAGGCTTTTCTTTCGCAATCCATGAACCGTGCTCTTCCCAAATTTCCAGCGCCTGAATGGTTCGGAACACGTCTGTCCAAAGATCCAATCCTTCTTCTGCTACCCTGACCGTCTCAAAATGTGCTGTCCTTTTTTGAGCAGCGGGCAAAAGCTTCCGAAGCACTTCTCCTGTTTCGGTATCCGCCAGAGCCCAGGCAGCCCCATCAATGAAAATACGTTCAAACGGCTCTTTTTTAGTTGAAGCAGGGAGCAAAGCATCGCCCACTTGAGCAATCAGGTTCATATCCTGCGCCATCCAGCCAACAGTATCAAAACTTTTTGCCAGCGGGATTACGCCGCTTATATTAACGGCGCCATGTGTCGGTCGAATGCCGTACAAACCGCAGTATGAAGATGGAATGCGGACCGAGCCGCCAGTATCAGTTCCAAGGGCAAAATCGACGAGCCCGGCGGCTACTGCAGAAGCAGAACCGCTTGAAGAACCGCCTGGTATTCGGTCCGGCGCTTTCGGATTGACCGGCGTACCGTAATGAGCGTTTTCCCCGTTCAAGCTGTACATCAGCTCATCCGTCTGCAAGGTGCCTTTAAGCGCCGCACCTTTCTCGAGCAGTTTCAGAATAGACTCTGCTGTTTCCTCCGCTGGCTCGTGTGTCCGAAGCCAATCCGGATTACCGGCACCGCATGTATAGCCTTTAATTGAAAATACATCTTTTACTGCAAAACTCAGGCTGTCCAATGTCCCTTTCCCTGTTGGTGAAAGCTTTACATCTTGGTCAGCAAACGCGTTCCATTGATCATTCATTTTGAACCGCATCCCCCTTCATCAATTTATAGCGTTGGTTTCTTTTATGCGCCGCTTCATAAAACGGCTGTTTTCAATCACTAATGATAAAAAAATTCCGATCAGCAGGCCGTTGCTAATGAGCGGGCGGATGACAGATGGAAATGATAGAAAGTATTCTGTTGGCAGAAAAAGAAAGATAATGCCAATAAACAATGGCACAGCAACCCGGTACAAATTTGCCTGTGTCATTTCAATTTGTTCAAAATAATGGAGTGCTGGCTGCAGCAGACGCATATACGTAACAAACAATGCCGCACTGCCGACACTTAAAGGCATTTTAGCCATCAATTGGCCAATTGCCGGAATGGCTCCCATTATCATAAACAGTGCGCTCCCTAAGATAAAAGGTAGCCTTTCTATAATTCGCGTTTGGTTTAAAAACCCAATAGAAGACACGTACGGTGCATAAGGAACCATGCCAAACAGGCCAGAAATCATAGTAAACACACCTGAAATAGTAAAAGACCGTCTGTATTCCCGTTTTTCCGTTTTTCCCTGATATATGGAATCCGTACCTTTTAGTGCACCAAAAGTATTTGACAGATTCAGCATCCCAGCTACAACTGCTGTTATGATAATACCGGCATCAAAGGAAATATCCCCAAGAAGAAACATGCCACTTGCAGCCTGTCCGTCCATACTGACACTTTCCCCTGCTGCTGAAAAAAACAGCTCATACACAGCCCAGCCGGCAATGATGCTGACGAGGAGAGAATACTGGCTGATTTTCGCATGGCCTTTTACACTTAGTAAAATCGCAAACAGGACAATGGCACATGATAATAAAAAGATTGGAACGTCAATCTGCGGAGATACGATTTCTGTGCTAAACGGTATACCAAGCATCCCTTTTAAAAAAATTGTATTCAGCCGAACAGCAAGCAAAAACGTAAATACTGCCATCACACCCGCGTTAAACCACTTGGAAATAAAGGTACTTAAGCCTGAGGCACCTATTAGCACTGTGATGAATCCAGATAAAACAATGCCGGCAGATATGCTGCCCCCTAGCACCGAAAGTGACATTCCTTGTGCAGGCGCGATATAGCACATACTTAAGATAACGCCCCACCAAAGACCAGACTGTCCTTCCATAATTGATCGGCGATGACCGAACAGCGCTTGCACAATACAGGCGAGCCCTGTAAAAATAAAAGAAAGCTGAAGGAGGGCGATAATTTTCCCTTGCTCCAGTCCAAAAGCGCTTCCAATCGTAATCGGTATAACGACTGTATTCGTAAAAAGGAAAAACAGCCATTGCAGCGCTGCTGTCCAATGTTTTATCTCTATCCATTCCCGCATATATACACCTTCTTTTCCATGCATGAATAAAAAAGCCGGCAGTCCCCCACTTAATAATTCATGGATAAGAGCCGGCTCAGCTTGCAGTTAACTCAGTAATTGTTCATCACCCGCTGCCTCGTATACATCCAGGGCAGCCTGTATCGCTTCTCCCCTAATAACGGCTGCTCCATTTCGAATCAATGAGGCTTCAAGACCTGCCAGCACAGCAAAAACATTTTCTTTTCGACAGCTGTATCCCATTGCCCCAATCCTCCAGATTTTCCCGTGAAGAGGACCGAACGAACTGGCAATTTCGATTCCAAATTGCTCAAGCAACATCGACCGTACCGCTTCTCCATCGATTCCTTCTGGAATATTAACACATGTAACCATCGGCCGTTTCCATGGCACATCGTTAAAAAGAGTCAGCCCCATTGCTTTGATTCCTTCCATAATTGCTTTTTCATGAAGCCGATGACGGGCGAAGCGTTCTTCAAGACCTTCTTCAAGGATCACGCGGGCTCCTTCTCGCAGTGCGTAAAGCATGGAGGTTGCTTCTGTATGATGATTTAGACGGCGCGGTCCCCAGTAATCTTGAAGCTGGCTTAAGTCAAAGTAATTGCTTCGAATCGGTTGCAATACATCTGCGTTATCTTCTAAAGTCCGCACGCCTCTTTCTACTTTTTTACGAGCCGCCAGAATTTTCTCTATCCGTTCATTGTATGTAATAGGCGCCATCCCAGATGGAACTGAAAAACACTTTTGTGTTCCACCGATAACAGCATCCAACTGCCACTCATCTACTTCCACCTCTGTCCCGGCGATAGTCGCTACTGCATCCACAATGGAGAGAATACCCAATTCGTGGCAAGCTTTTCCTACCTTGTTAAGAGGCTGCATGCATCCTGTTGAAGTTTCTCCATGTACAATGGCGAGTACTTTCGGTTTAACACGCTTTAACTCTTGAATGATTTCATCTTGATCAAAAACCTGGCCCCACTCTGTTTCAATAATGTGAATTTCAGCTCCGTTGCGTTCAGCTATTTCTGCAAGGAGGTGTCCAAATCTCCCGAAAATCGGGATCAATACTCTATCTCCTGGTGCCAGCACACTTGTCAGAACCGCTTCAAGGCCCGAACGAGACGTTCCATCAATTGGAAATGACCAATGATTTTTTGTTTGGAATACTTGGCGCAGCATTTCCATTGTTTCATTCATGATGTGAGTAAAAGCCGGATCAAACTGACCTAATATCGGCGTGCTCATAGCACGAAGCACCCGGGGATCTGCTTCAACCGGTCCCGGTGTCATAATTGTTCTTAAAGGTGTAATTAATTCTCGGTATGCCATCAGGATTCTCCTCCTTAGTAAGCTAACTCGTATAACGTCTTTGTTAACAATTGGACTCCCTTATCCAAATCTGCCGCTTTTGTATATTCGACTGGTGAATGGCTGATCCCCTGGTGGCTTGGCACAAACAATAAAGATGTCGGTACATACTGGCCAAAAACCTGGGCATCATGGCCAGCCCCGCTTGCCATTACTTTATAAGGAACTTGTTCCCTTTTTAAAATCCCCATTGACAGCGCACTCAGTTTCTCGCACATCAGAACCGGTTTTTCACTCATCCAGTTTTCGATTTGGATCCCTGTCTGGTGCTCCTGACAAATTTGACGAAACGTTTCGAAAATATCGTTGCTAAATGATTCCAACAATGATTCTTCCGCATGCCGGATATCAATCGAAAACACGACCTCACGGGCAATAACATTTGGTATATTAGGCTTAACTTCCATTTTTCCGACGGTTGCTACCAGTTCCTGATTGGTTTTTTTAGCCTGTTCAATTAAGGTTTGAATCAGCACAGCGGCTGTATGGACTGCATCTTTTCGATATGGCATCGGCGTTGTACCCGCATGGTTACTCTCTCCGGTGATCGTTACGATATAGCGGCGCTGCCCGACAATGCGGCTGATAACACCCACCGCTTTATCTTCCCGCTCAAGTACTTCTCCCTGCTCAATGTGAAGTTCAATAAAACAATCGATGTCATCACGTCTAGCTTCACGAAAGCGCCCAAGACCAAACCCCGCTTCTTTCATCGCTTCTGAAAAAGAAATGCCTGACGAATCTTTCATTTCTTTTATATGCTCTTTTTTTCGCAGTCCCGTAATGCTTCCCGAACCCCAGTAGGTTAAGGGGAAACGGCTTCCTTCTTCTTCACATAGAGAAACGACTTCGATCGTTTGCTTCGGCCGGCCATACTGTTTAAACAATTGCCTCAGTGCCAGCACCCCCGCAATGATGCCATAAGCACCATCATATTTGCCGCCGTCCTTAACCGTATCGATATGGGACCCTGTTAAAATTACACTGTCTGTTTTTTCAAGCCCTTCTAAACGACCATAAAGATTTCCTGCATCATCGAAATAAGATTTAAGCCCTGTCGCTTTCATTTCTTTATGCAGTGCCTGTTGGGCTTCCTGCCATTTTTGATCATATAAAAGGCGGGTGACGCCTCCTCTTTCGGTTCTACCAAAATGAGATAGCCATTTAATCATTTCCTGCGCTGTAAATAATCTAATAGGTGGATCCGTTTTAACCATATCCATCCCCCTGCTTTTTTCATTTCTATTTTCATTTTAATAGAAGGATTCATGAAAAACACTCACAAAAATGTAGAAAGTTACCACGTTTTATTGTTTAATATAACTAAAAGATTGAATTATTCGAAATTTAAGGAGAGAACAAAATGTTTATGAAGGATTTGCTAAACCTACCCGTCTTCTCCGGTGCCGTTGTAGCCGGTGGACGAGAAGGACTGGACCACGAAGTGAATACGGTCAACATGATGGACGCCCCCGATATCATATCCTATCTTAAGCCAAATGAATTGCTGGTCACAACTGCTTTTCATTTAAAAGATAATCCTTCGTCTTTAATAGATCTGTTGGAGAAAATGCACAAACAGGGTTGTGCCGGCCTTGGCATTAAAACAAAGCGCTTTTTAAATACTATTCCTCCCCAAGCCGTTGATCTAGCAAACCGTTACAATATACCGATTATTGATATACCCAACGAGACATCCCTTGGAGATATTGTTCATCAATCCCTCAGCTGTATTTTGGATACACGGACTACGGAATTGCATCAAGCAATGAAAGCACACCAGCAATTTACCCAACTTAGTATTAAGGGAAAAGGGCTTGATAAAATTCTTCAAAGTCTGTCCGGCTTAATCGGTAGCCCCATGACCTTGTTAAATCATCAACTGCGTCCTTTTATCAGTACTGGCAGTTTAGAAGACCCGGTTTATTCTTTGTTTGCCGGCATAGGTGCTTTTCTACCAAAAATCAGTTTTACGTCTTTTTCGCTTCATGACAATGGCACTCAGAAAACTTTTACGCTATTTCCAATTTCCACACATAAGAAGCAACCGAGCTATTTAGCTGTTCACCGGTTTATCCCGCAGACAGACCGCTCGGCCGTTTTAACTATAGAACAGGCTGCCAACGTTATTGCATTCGAATTAATGAAAGAAAACGCCCTTAAACAAAAAACACAGCGGCTCCGAAATGAATTTTTTACAAACTTTATGAATAATGCTTTTTCCTCGTCTGAAGAAATACTCAACCGGGCAAAAGAGTTCAGCCTATCAAACGAAAACCGATTTTTCTGTGCTGCGGGGCGTATAGACCAACCAGATAAAAGTTTTTCCCTTGCCGAGCACCAATGGGAGTCAGAGCTTATTTACGATACAATCGAGGAAGAAATACAAAGAGCAGAAGAAAAGATGCAGCTGTTTGTTTCAGAAGATAAATTTATTATTTTGATGGAAACCAAAGAAAACTGGCAGGATAATGAATACAGCTTTTTATCCTTTTTAAAAGCCATTCAATCTGCTGTTGAAACGATGCTTCAAAAAACGATTTCTTTTGGCATCAATACATATGCAGAACAACTGGTGCGGCTACCCGAATCCTATAAGGAAGCTGTTAATGCTCTTTCTTATGGAGCCATGCTTGGAAAAAATGAATTCATTGAGTCGTATCAGCCGAAGGAAGTCTCTGAGATTTTGCGGATGATTCCATATGAACAAATGGAACAATTCTATCAAAATACCTTTCAAGGACTCGTGAATGAGCCAAAAAAAGATTATGATCTATTGATGCAGACGTTATCTGTTTATTTAGAGTCCCATTGTCAGCTCTCCGAAACCGCCAAGCGGCTGTTTATTCACCGGAATACGGTCATTTACCGTCTCGAAAAATGTGAAGAATTACTCGGCCGCAGTTTAAAAGATCCAGAGCAGACTCTCTGTCTCCGTCTTGCTTTTCGAATTAAGGTTTTGCTTGAAAACAGGTAGCCGAAAAACAACAAATTATAAGAGAACTTCTTTCGACATTTGTCTGTCTTTATATTACACCAATGAAAAACAGCCCCTATCTGTCTATAAGAAAGCTGTTTTTCATTGGTGTAGTCTTACTATGAAGAGGTAAAGCAGGCATCTTTACTTAAGATGAAAAACAACTTCTAAATATAGTTAGCTTAATAGAGCCTTGCTGCCTCCAATTAAAACAAAAAGAATTATGGTAAACGTAAGAATTTTTTGCAGTTGAAGTACTTAGGCATTTCCGGAAATTTAATTCCAATATTTTAATATAATTTTTTAGCTAAATACCCTGTTTTTCAATCAAACTCCCATTTAAAAATTTTCCTGTTTTATGACCACCCTGTTAGTTGCGCGAATACAAGCAAACCAATCGAAATAGCGACCCAAATACCAAACAACGGAAAGTAAAACTTCACCCATTTCCCCCAGGAAACACCCGCGAGTGCTAATGCCGCCATAAAATAGCCTGATGTTGGAAATAAAATATTCCCTAGTCCATCACCTAATTGAAAAGCAAGAACAGCTGTTTGGCGAGTCATATTAAGTATATCAGCTAGCGGTGCCATGATTGGCATTGTCACGAGTGCTTGTCCGCTTCCTGATGGGACTACAAAGTTAAAAAGGAGCTGAACAAAAAACATGCCAACTGCACTGAACACTGGAGGAAAGTTGCCAACCAGAATGCCGAGACCATAAACAATCGTGTCCATAATTTGGCCATCCTCCATCACGACAGCTACCGCTCTAGCAATTCCTACAATTACGGCTCCAACTAGCACATCACGAAATCCCTCGTTAAACCCTTCACAAATCTCACTGGTTTTTAAACCAGCAATAAGACCAACTACGATTCCCATTAGAATAAAAAGGCCGGACATTTCAAGCATGAACCACCCCTGACCGAGCACCCCGTAGATAAGAATTGCAAAGAAGAGAGCAGTCGCAACCGCCGCAGTTACTTGACGTTTTGTAGCAAGATAAGCAGGGGCATTCTCAGCTTTTTTGTAACGAGATCTTTTTTCTTTATCTTCATTGTAGACAAGACTCAATTCAGGGTTTTGGCGGACACGCATCGCGTATCTGCTTACATACAAAATACCGGCAGTCACCATTATGAAAAATGCTGCTGCACGCAATCCAAGACCAGAATAAACTGGTATTTCCGCTAATTTTTGTCCTAGTCCTGTGTTAATCGGATTCAGCACTCCTGTCATAAATCCTGAAGTAGTGGCTATCAATGCAATCCCAACAGCTGTAACGGAATCAAAACCTAGTGCAATCATTAAAGGCAAAATCACCGGTACGTATACCAAACTTAATTCCTGCGTCCCAATTAAACTACAGATAACAGCAAATACCACCATTAACACTGGAATCACGGCCATACTTTTAGATGAAAAACGTCTTGTAAGAGCGTCTACACCCCATTCAATAATGCCTGTTTTTCTAAGCACCATAAACATGCCACCGATAATCAGTGTAAAAAAACAACTTCCGCTGCCCCAGCTAATCCTTTTGGTATTGCTAACATAAAATCAGTCAAACCAATTGGACTTGACTCAACGATTTGATACGAAGACGGATCAATAGTAGTCCTTCCCTCTGGACCTGGCACCCGTTCATACACACCAGCTGGAACAATGTAAGTTAATAAAGATGCAATCACGATAAAGATAAATAAAATAACATAAACATGAGGCATTCTTTGTTTTTGTTCTGCGGGTTCCGTTTGTGAACTAAACTTTTCTTTTTGGGTAACAGTTTTAGATGAAACCATATTTTTCCTCCTCAGTGATTCTCATTATAATGTTATGTTTTCTATCATATATGACCTAATAAACAAAAATCATTAGCAGATCTTACAAAGAATTTATGAGTTATTGTCAAATACTCTAAATTTATGTTATATAATATAACATAAAAAGAAACCATTCTTTACTAAGAATGGTTTCTTTTTATTTGTAGACAACTTATATTTCGGTCGATAGTCAGACTGCTTGAAACGTTTTTCATTCGAGGTACTTCACCCCTTGGACGGAGCGGATCTACCTAAAGGAGGAGGGGGAATCGAAGAATGTGGGTGTTCGTCAATGGCCTCAAGTGTACGATCCTGCATAACGAAAACCTCATCGTATGTTATTATTCTATATGTACTAAAAAACGCGGATTTATGTCAGTTAAATGATTGATCATTAAATTAAATACTTCCATTCGTTTCTAATCAGAAAAACTTAAGCAACAAAAAAACACAGCATTTCTAGGACAATTCTTTCAACTGTTATAAGGATAATACAGAGCACGAGGAGAAGCTTGCCTTTGATGCATGGACGAAAACACTTGAACCGCTACTTTTGCCACCTCTACATCAATCGCTACACCGCTTCCGCTAACACCAACCGCACCCACGATCCTACCGTCCTGCAGCCAAGGAATCCCACCGCCGAATATCACGATACGCCCTTGATTGGTTGTATTAATCCCGTACAATTTCCCTCTAGGAACAGCGAGCTGAGCAAGCGATGAAGTCGGCATCCTAAAACAACAGCCGTACACGCCTTGTTATATGAAATATCAATACTGTCAATCCGGTCATCATCCATTCGTTCAAAAACGACCAGATTCCCACCGTCATCAACGATTGTGATTACCTCGGCGATACGAAGTTCTTTTGCACTTCTTTCCGCCCCTGCAATTAACAGATTTGCAACCTCTAGATGATTTTTTACATGTTTATCCTTTCCTTTTCCACTATCAGTATTGCCAGTATTATTAAGATAGGCATTTTCAAATTGTACGATTTCTCTCACCCTATCTAATTTATGGGGTAAGCGGGCTTTCAGTTTCAGAAATAACGTATATTCGTTTTATCCAGATCAAAAAACACACCTCCTAAAAAGTAATCTTTAGAAGGTGTGTTTTTCACTGCTTATTTGATGTTACCTTTGGTCCTGCTTAGCTCAGACGGTTTAGACACTATGTATTTTTGATGCAGTCAAATTTTCTCCTTTCACCATACAGTCTTAAATTAAATCCATCATTATCTATGCGAAAGTTGGCTCATCTATGCAACCAACCTCAATATTTAGTGCTATAAAGACGATGATTCCCCCCTAATTAAGGTCACAGCAGCCCGTTTCTGGCCGTGCTTTAGAATTTACGAGCCGTCAGCAGAATTTACAGGCCGTGCTCTAATATTTACAGGCCGTCAGTGACAATTTACAGGCCGTGAAGTCTGCATACACATTTTCGCTTCAAAAAACCTATCCCTTCCTCTTAAGATAAGCATCAATTTGCTTCTTAGGATTTGCTACATCATTTCCATGACAAATACTGATGATTTTAGGCTTCAGCTCCTTTACGCAATACGCACTTTGAACCGCTTGCTTCATGTCTGACGTAAACATGGCCATAGGCTTTTGAAGAATGCGCTTCTTGGACGTAAATAAATCGCCTGCGATCAGGACCTGATCTTTTTTATGGTAATAAGAGACGTGTCCGGGTGTGTGGCCAGGCGTATGAATTGGTACGAGGTCACCGATCGGCTCTAGCTCTCCGCTGTCTGATTCCATTAGCGGCTTTGCGATGCCTGGTGCCACTAACACTTCTTCCTTTTTCCTCCCAGGGTATGGCTGTTCGCCTTCCATGTACGGGATCTCCTGTTTATGTGCAAAAACTGGAACAGAATGATTGTTCAAAATTTTCTTCAGTCCACCAACGTGATCTGAATGTCCATGTGTTAAAAGTATTTCTTTGATCTCACCCATTTTTTGTGCTTCTTTTACGATGCGCTCTCCCATAAAAGCTACCCCTGTATCGATGATGTAGACATGCTGATCCTCTTTTATAATCCATGCACTCATTTTCACAAGGAACCATGCCTCTATTTTAAAAATATGTTCAGAAACGCGAATGATTTTCATCCTATCTTGCTCCTTTCACTAGATACTGGATAGACTGCTTCACAATCGGCAAGACTCTTCTTTCTATTTGCAGAATGCCTTCCTCTGAATCCTTATAAGTCATAATAATTCCATGTAATTGGTAATAAATCATCCGGCTAAAAGCAAGAATTTCTTTTTCATTCCATGTGTTAAAAACGTCAGAAACAACTTTCATAAGAAATTCAAATAATTGCAGTCTGGTTTTATTTAATTCCCAGGCTGTTGTATCCAGATCTACTCTCGTTCCTTCATAAGCCATATATGCTTCATATAAATTGCGGTGAATCAACCCAAAGTGAACAAAGGTTTGCGAAATGCGGACGAGCTTTTCTTCATCAGTAAGGGCTTCTTCTTGAAGGATTGAATTCATAGTATCCATTAGCGTATTTAAAGGGCCGCTGGCCAGTTCTTCTAGGAGCTGGCGCTTGTCAGTGAAATACACATAGATGCTTGTATGGGAACAATTTGCTGCTCTCGCAATCTCCCTTACCGTTACATGCTCAAATCCTTTTTTTGAGAACAGCTCTTTTGCAGCGGATAAAATTTTTTCTCGTGTCTGTTTTTCTTTCATCATTGGTGTCCCACCTGCTTACAGAACTGATTGACCAGCAGTTACTAACCATTGGTTAATATCATTATATATGTATTAAATGAATATTTTAAACTATGTCATTCGCATGTTATCATACAAAGGAACCTGCCTTTTCACATTATTCATAGGCAGGTTTATTAGATGTTCATAAAACAATCATTCATTAAAACATACGGATGCTATTCCGTATCCCTTCTGTTACTTTATTAATTTCTTATTCTAAAGAGCTGACAAGTTGATTAGACCATTACTCTTCCCTCATACCCCCGAATCCGCCCATGCCTCCATAGCCTGGATATCCTGCTTGCTGCCCGTAACCGCCGTAACCTGGGTAGCCCATTTGGTGACCGTAGCCGCCGTAGCCTGGATAACCCGCTTGTTGACCGTAGCCGCTGTAACCTGGGTAACCCATTTGGTGACCGTAGCCGCCGTAGCCTGGGTGACCTCCGTGACCTCCGTGACCTCCGTATCCTTCATAACCGCCATAGCCCGGATAGCCTCCATAACCACCGTGACCTCCATAGCCTCCATAACCGCCGTGACCTCCGTACCCGCCATAGCCACCATAGCCCGGATAGCCTCCGTACCCTGCGTATCCACCGTATTGTCTTATATCTTCCATGTCATCTCTCCTTCATTTAGGTTACAGTCTAGACTATGTTAGAGTAGCCATTTAGCATAGACGGAAGCCCATGTTTGAAAAAAAGGATGAATTTTTTAGAAATCCTACACAAAGTAAGTTGAAAAAAAATACAGCTCATTTTGGTTTTCAAAAATAAAAAAGAATCGAATTTGAAAAATTTCTCAAATCGATTCTTTCTATGTGAGATAAATCCTCTTAATATGTAAACAGATTTTCTATATAACTATTCTTAGCTAAAGAAATGAACTGGATCCTTTATAGTAAAAAAGGAAAAATCATCGAAGTGAATCATAGCGGATCGATTGTCAATTTCTAATTCCTTCACGAATTCATATGCTTCTGTACTATTGTCAGTATGAGAATTAAAGATAGAATGAATGATTATTTGTTAGCTAATCTAGCTATGATGCACTAAAAATTTCCTGTTGATTGTAAGTATTCGATGGCATTTTGCAAGTTTTTTTTAATCGTTATCCCATTAAAGCTAATACCCATTTCCACAACAGATTGAGCAATTTCTGGACGCAGTCCCGTTAGCACCGTGTCAACGCCTATTAGTCTTAACGCTTTTATTACTTGAAAAATTTCATTTGCGACCACTGTATCAACAATTGGAACACCGGATAAATCCAGAATGAGTACGGAGTTCCTTAAGTCTCTGCATCTAAATAAAGAACTTTCCTTTAATACTTTGGCACGATGTGTATCAAGATCTCCTACTAATGGCAAAATCGCCACTTTTTCTGAAAGCCCTACAACAGGGACTGAATACTCTAGAACAGCTTGTTGGGCTCTATCAATTGTTCTACGGTGGTTGTCCACATATGAGGTACTGAACACATAGCCTGCATGGTCAATCACCGGATCAATAACAAAGCCCATTTGAATCAAGTCTTCATTCGCCACATGGACGTCTTTCAGCTGCTCTAGAATCGCTCTCCATGTAACCGTTCGATAGGACGTCAGCGTAGTTAATGCCTCATCTAACGAAACCTCTCTCTGGACTGCTGATTCACCTGTTAACTTTGCCCATTCCGTAACTCTTGTCCAAACAGCATCTTTACTATTTTCCTTTATCGCTTCACCCACCAAGCTTATAAACTGTGCTCTCCACTGATTTAATTCTTTCAGCTCATCTGGAGAGATAATCGAATCAATAAATTCCTTATCAATCTTCTCATTCATTTGTCTGGATAACTCATAGCTATTGGTTATAATGTAGTTCCCTAGAACCTCATACGAATTCACTGGTTACTCCCCCTATTTATCGTAAAAATAACAGCCAATAAAAAGTATTGATAATAAAGACAATAACATAGATACATTTTATTCCATTTCCTTATATGTATATCAATTATCCTTACCCAAATCCATCGTAAAAAAACCAAAAAAAACGCGTTTAAGCGTGTTTTTTTGAAAATATTTCGAGCGTATCAATTCATTTACTTTAAAAGACCATCGTCCTTCTGCTCCCTTGCGATCAAAAATCCTTATCTTTTCATAAATTTCAAGTCAAACGATCAATCAAGAAGATAGATTTCGTCTCCCACCTGAATTTCACCTGTTTTTATGACAGAAGCGTAAACCCCGAAGTGATTGCTTCTTTCTTTTCCAATTGTTTTTAACAACGACGGGTCTCGCTTTGCATCTTCAGGATTTACCGTAATAATCATGCAGCGTTCACAATAACGGTTCAACTGAATTTCTACCTCTTTGCCTATTTTCAGCTTTTTCCCAAACCATGTTTCTTCAACAAACGGGATCTTATCGTTTAGTTCAATAAGAAGGTTGGGACGAAATCTCCTTGGATCAACCTCTTTACCCCATATTTCTTTTAAACGCTGCAGCGAAGCATCTGTAACAAGCAATAGATTTTCCTCTTCAATAGCCCCAAAAGGAACATGAGCAGGCTTGTATTCAACTAGGGATATCCTCCTTTTGGTTAGGTTTTCGATTTCATCGACTAATGCTTGATCTCCCCAGTTAAAGATTCGATTGTTTGGCGTTATGATTTCAATTTGCGGATATTGCAGCAACGATTCTTCCCCAATAAACTTCGCTTTATATTGTGCCAATCCCGAAAACTGTGTAATGGTTAAAAACTCGCCTGGTCTCGTTTCATCCATCAAGGCATGGCTTCGATCACCATATAGTCCGTAATCCATTACCTTTGTTCTGCCTACGCTTTCTCCAGTAAAAGATTTTACTGGATGGCGGGTGATTTCCTGCATAGAACCGATTAACATAACAATTCTCCAACTCCTTTCAAAATGCTAAAGAGCGATGCTTATGTATTATCTTATTAACAGACTCTGTAAATATTGTCTGTTGATTTCCGTTTCAGGCGTTCGCTTTCCGCGGGCGGTCCGGGGCCTCCTCGGCTCATAATGCGCCTGTGGGATCTCCCTTTGACTCGCTTTTCTAAACTGGAGCCTCACGCCTTTCGCTCCAATCAACATCGTACCAAAATTAATCTATACCAATATTAATAATGCCTATTAATAAAGGCGGTTTGTATAACTATCCTGCAAACGTTCATCCAGCACCATGACACACCCTGGACTGTCACCCCGCGGAGAAATGGTGCAAAAGCCTGAATCATCCGAGGTTGAGATGACTAAAAATGGCGAACGAGAAATAAATTCTCGGCAGTGCTTGTGCACTCCAGAAATGACTTTCCGTATAACAAGTTCACCTGGTTCAGCAAAGATTGAACGCAGCTCTTCGTCCGTTTTCACCATTTGTTCAAATGGATTGCTTTGCACCTTTTCTCGTTGGTTACAGAGACTGGAACACTAATAATATATTTGGGGATTATTTTCGCTAAGGTTAGACCTCCCTTGATATTCGGTATTTTATCACTTCTAAATATAACGATCCGCTTTCTCCGTATCAAGAAAATTCAAAATTAACGAATCAGCCTTTACCACAAATTCTTTTTATGGCAAAACAAAACCACCCCCTCAATGAGTAAGATGGTCTCCATCATTCGTGTCTATATTCGTTAAGGGTTCAAATTCCAGCTCATATTCCACATCAATCTCCATATCCTCCCAGTGTTTCATCCATTCCTCATGATCCATCTTCTTTTCAAACGGCTTTAATGTAAGTGTTCCGAAATGCAAAGGATCTACCTTCCATTCCTGAAACTGCTTCAGTACCTCTTTTGTCTTTTTTTCTAAATACACTTTCGCTTCCTTGTTGATTTCTTTTATCGTGCTATAGTCATGTATATCTTTATCACCACGGTATTCATCGATGCTGCCGTTCAGCTTCACTTTGATGGAGATAGAGGATAAATCATTCAATTTTGTATCTACATTCGCTTGAACATGACCAAGCGTTACAGATTGCTCAGGCAACGGAAGAAGATCCAAATAATTGTTAGTGGCTAAAAGCTGAACGATGTTATCTTCAATGCCGTTCACATTTGCAACAAATTTATCATCATTGAAAAAAGCAGTACCTTCATACATAAATTTGTCTTCTTCGATCTTAAATACTGGGAGCAGCGGGTCCAAAAAAGGAGAATATAAGTAATTTTTAAATTGGTGAAGATTGATCACTGTTATTTCTCCTTTATCATCCTCATAGTGCTTTAACATACGATAGATAAAATAATCAAGATTTTCCTGCTTCTCTATTTGTTTGCTCATGTATTCCTCGAAATCCCCTTTAACAATGACCAAATAAAGGCGTTGAGAAACATCGGTGTCAACCAAAAGAGTCGTTATAACAGGCAATAATCCATCCTTTGCAACCTCTTCATTAATTAACATCATTCGCAGCTGCCCTGTTTTCACCTCACGATAGTAGGTCAAATTAAATCCCTTTTCCCCCTGCTTTAGCAAATCAACTTCTAATGTATTCAGTCTCTTTTTCTCATCTGTCAATGGAGGCACCAATGTGCTCACTTTTAATTTTCCTTCTTCTCCTTTATTAACTGACCAAAATATTACAGGAGCAATTTCTTCAATCAAATTGTTTTCTGTTAAGTGGCTTTCCATAAATGGGGAGCAGCCGCCTAAAAACAAAACGAGACATATCATCATAAGCTTTGCTCTTTGCAGTATATTCTTCAGCTAAGTCCTCCCCTTTCGTTTGAGTGCAGCGAGAAGTACAACCGGAACCAGCAAGTAGGTGGCAGCTCCTATCCACATCTGAAGATCGATCAACTTCGTCTGTCGAGAATGATCTTTCCATAATAGCTCATTCATAATAATCATGGTGATAAAAACCACAATAGCGCATGCTGCAAACCCAATCCTGGTTGGCTGGTTTTGATTCCCCCCAGCAATACGTACACCACCATAAAGCAGAAGAAGGAGGAGACCGATCGCAAAGCTAAAATGAATGAGAAACATCGCAATGACAATCATATCAATCCGCTCAAACAAAGGAGACTGCAGATATCGAACCATATTGACAAGAGGATAGCTGCTTTTGCTTAAATAATTGGCACCGTAAAACAAGAGAGAAGCAATAAACAGAAATACATATTCAAAGATTGTGATGCCATTTGCAACCGAGAAATACTTGACGGTTTTTTTATCACGCTTGAACCAAGGAGACAAAAAAAGAACGTATTCTGCTCCTGAAAATGAGGCCATGATTAATAACAGCCCCCTCCATGATTGTCCTGACCATTCTGTAGGGATCAATGGATACAGATCATGTAGAAAAGCAATAGGCGGCGTGTAAAACGGAATAAACAAAAACAGCATCCAAATCGTACAAAGAAAGGCAATGACTGAATAACGAATTGTATTCTCTACCCCTTTGGAAGCGATATAGCAGCTGATTAACAATACAAAAAAGATTAGCCATGATGGTTTCATTGAAAAAAATATAAACTGATGGACAATTTCAACATATCCAAGAAGATGTACGGAAAGCTTTAGTAAAATTAGACCCAGACCCAAAAAAGCAAGAATCCGAACAGTCCGTTCTCCAAAAAGCTCTACAAATCCCAGATATCCTTTTGCTGCAAATTCTGAAGAGAACCATTTTGATATCATGATTAAAATTAGCTGCGAAACAGCCCCCACTAATATAATCACCCAAATCATATAGGGATCAACTAAAATGGTAGGCATGATCAGCATGTAATATAGCATTTGTAAACGGCTCAGCATAAACACCAAATAGATACCGTCAAAGGCAGACGATTTATTAAATAGCGGGAAAGTCTTCATACTTCTCATCTCCTTTGGCTGTATCTCCATTTCTTGAGAGGACGTAAATGCTCTGGACGAGATTTCATATTAACTAATGGTCCTCGAATAAAGAGATCCATCCAATCCTTCCAATAAAATGGTGTCAGCGGGGCCAAATAAGGTTGTTTCAATGATGTTAAACTATTTAAGTGAATCAGAAGAGCAATTAATCCCAGAACAATCCCAAAAATGCCTAATAAAGAGGAAAGGATGAGAATCATTAGTTGTATAAGCGTATTTGCTTTCGTCATCAAATAATTCGGAACTAAAAATGAAGCAATAGCAGAAATACCCATTAACACGATTAACACCTGACTGGCGAATCCTGCTTGAACAGCAGCTTGCCCAATCACAATACCGCCAATCACCCCTAAGGTTTGACTTGATTTCGTCGGCATACGTAAACTGGCTTCTTTAATAATTTCCATAACGCCTAATATGAGAAAGGATTCCCAAAAAGGAGTGAATGGTAATTTACCTCTCGATTCTAAAAGAACAAAAAGAAGCTGCAGTGGTATCATTTGATAATGGTGGGTGGTCAAGGCAACATACATAGGGATGAGGATCAGAGAAAGCAAAAAGCTAATGTAACGAAGAGATCGCAAAAAACTGGCAACAATCCAGCGGTTAATGTAATCCTCAGGAGATTGAAATAGATGAAAAAAAGTAACAGGCGCATTCAAAGCAAAGGGTGTATTCCCCACCAATATGGTAATTTTACCCAATCCCAAAGAATACGCACAAACATCCGGACGATCGGTTTGCTGAAACTGAGGGAAGACGCTATTATGATGTTCTTCCATGAAAGTAGCCACCTGTGAAGAGTCAAGAAACATATCATAATTAATTTGTTTAATTTTTTCTCTGGCGATAGCAATAAATTCCGGATTGGTCAACCCATCAATATACATAAGCACAACGGTCGATTTACTTAAAGAACCGACTGTAAACTTTTCCGTCTTCAGTTCAGCAATCGGAAGTCTCCTTCGAATCATCGTAATGTTTTGCTCCAATACCTCACTGAAGCTGTCTTTTGATCCATATAAAATAGTTTCTGTTTCAGAGGTTTCGATCCCACGGGCCAAAGGATTCTGCAGAAGAACAGCCCACCATTGATTTCGAATAGGATCATTTATAAGAATAGATCCCTGGAGCAGCTGGCTTAGTGCTTCTTCCATCGTATTGATTTCTGACACCTTTGAGGTTGTAATGCATTCATAAATTAAATCACAGGAATGGTGCATTAAGGGTTGGATAATAGATTCATTAAAACGTTCATGGTCGATTAATGTTCTTATATAAACAAACATTATTTTCTGCTCTTTATCTGTTGTGCGCTCAATGAATTCAGCATCATCCATATTGGCTAAATGGCGCTTGAGTGCATCTGAGGTTATCGTTGTACCATTATTTTTGAGAGGTTGATTTTCTATTGATTTATTTCCATCATTGCCTTTTTTTTTAAACAACTAGAACCTCTCCCCCATGTTAATGATTGGTGCTAAATGTTACCTGAATCCTTCATGAATTGCTGCTTTTATTATGATCTACGCGGTTCCACTTTATCCAAAAAATTGTGTATGGACGGGTTAATCGCAATCTTCTCACTGCACAGCCTTTAATAAATAGAACACAAAAAACATGAGCCCGAATCAATCAGGCTCATGTAACGATCATTTTTATTTAGTAGTTGAAACACCATTCATTATTTTTGGCCGATCACGACCGCATTACCCGCTATGCTTGAGCAAGCGTTGACTTAATCCTCACCCCATCAAAAGTTAAGCCAAGCTGAACAGATGTTTGAGCAATTTCAGGACACACTCCCGATATGGTCGATTCTACCCTGATCATTCCTAAAGCCTTCAACAAATGAAAGAACGATCGTTCATAAAAAATTTAAAAAATAAAGATAGACTTAAAAACAGCTTTAATTCCCTTGCAGAAAAGGTGTTTGGAATCAATTTTGAAGGATGGTACGAAAAAGGATATTGGAATGAAAAATATACTCCCTTTTCCTATGTAGATGGGAATCAAGTAGTCGCCAATGTTTCCGTTAACAAAATGGATCTGATTATTAATCGCAAGTTAAAGAGAGGATTGCAAATTGGCACGGTAATGACGCATCCTGACTACCGGAATCAAGGACTATCAGCAAGTCTAATGAATAAGGTCTTAGAAGAATATGAGAATGAATATGATGTCATGTACCTTTTCGCCAATCATTCAGTATTAGATTATTATCCGAAGTTTGGGTTCACAAAAGTAAATGAATATCAATTCTCTATGGATTTTCGTTTTCAACACTCTAAACCAGCTGATATTCAAAAATTAGACGTGACGAATTCAAAGGATTTGCATTTCATCCATGATTTTTCATCTAGGAGACTGCCAGTTTCAGATTGCTTTGGAACGATCAACACACAGTACCTCCTGATGTTTTATTGTCTAAACGTAATTAGTGAGGACCTTTATTATCTTCCTGAAGAAAATGTTATCGTGATTTATAAACTTGAAAGAAATGAACTGCATGTTTTTGATTTGATTAGCGAAGTAAAGGTTGATGTTTTAACCATTATAGATAAAATGGCCTTAAAAGAAACGGATAAGGTCATTTTCTATTTCACTCCTGCAATCAAGGATTCTCAACTAAAAAGCGAGCTCTTCCATGGTAGTGAAGTATTATTTGTAAGAACATACGAGGATCATAAGCTTCCTGCACAGTTTAAACATCCTCTGACATCACAGGCTTAATCACCTTCTTTGAAAAACAGAAAAGAACATACAAAACACCGTATGAACAATTCAAACGGTGTTTTGAAATAGCTGCATTTTTGTTATCAAAAATTATTAATGAAATTCCACGTCGATCTTTTTTTCATTATCTTTTGTTATCTTGGGCATTCTTACTTCCAAAACCCCATTTTTATAGTTGCTTTAACACCTTCATGTGAAACCGGCTTTGGAAACGATACAGAACGTTGAAAATGACCGACGAAACGTTCTTTTCTGTGCATATTTTCTTCTTTTGTTTCATTTGTTCTGTTGATAGAACCGCTAATACTGAGGGTATTACTTTCAATATGAATATCTACATCTTCCTTCTTTTCAACTCCTGGAAGATTACACAAAGCGACCATTTCATTTTCTGTTTCATGTACATCCGCTCGAACACTACCCAAGTTTTGCTCGAATCCGACAGTTGAAGGGAAATCGGAAAAGAATCGGTCAAAATCCCTTCTAATATTCGTCAGCTGTCTAAATGGATCATACGGTACTAGCGCCATTAAGTTAAATCTCCTTTTATTTACAACAAGTTTATTCTGGCTAATTACACGCAAAATATTTTACGTTTATATCCCCTTTATCCGAAACAGCCTCAGCCATTTTCATTTTTTAGTCGTGATCTTATTGCTTTCTAGGAATTAAAAAACCATTATCGGCTTTATTGAATCCAATCATAGGATAATAATCCATGGCACCAGGAGCAGATAATAGAACCAACGTTACTTCTTCCCCAAGCTGCTCCTGCAGCAATCGGACGAGCTCTTTACCTATCCCCATTTTTTGATACTCCTCGTCTACACATAAATCTGATAAATAGCAGCAATAGCTATAATCTGTCAACGCTCTTGCTATCCCGACAAGCTTTTCGTTATCCCATGCTGTCCATATGATATCTGCGTGATCGATCATGCTTTGAAGTCTTGGTAAATCTTTATAAGGTCTTCGAATACCGGACGCTTTAAAAAGATTGGACATTTCTGCTGCGTTAATTAGACGATCCGATTTATACTTTATGTTCATTTATGGTTCCCCCCTCTATTTTCATTATTATATTCAGACAACTGGTATGATCAGTAGTTCCAGATTTGTTATAATTTTTGGTACCAGATATGAAATGAGGAATCGTTTTGATTGATATTACACCTGAGCTAAACCCTCAAGGAAATGAACCATTGTATTCACAGCTCTATCATTTTATAAAAGAAGAAATTAGAAGCGGCAGGATTCCATCCGGTGAGAAACTGCCTTCGAAACGAAAGCTCTCCAATCACCTATCCATTAGTCAAAACACCGTAATAACTGCATATGAGCAATTAATGGCAGAAGGGTACATTACTAGCCAGCCGAGAAAAGGCGTATTTGTTAGTCTGATTCAAGAAGACTTGCATCCCGCTTCAACCAATGCACCAACGAAACCAGTGGAACAGGACAATTCTTTTTCCGATAGCATGAAATACGATTTTAGTCACGGAAAAATTGACCTGGCTTCCTTTCCTTTTTCTATTTGGAGAAAACTCAGTCAAGAGGCCCTTTTTTATGATCAAAGTGAGTTTTTCTTAACTGGACATCCACAAGGTGAATTTTTGCTGCGTGAACAAATAGCGAAATACCTCTATCAATCAAGAGGGGTGATCTGTTCCCCTGAACAGCTTGTGGTCGGGGCGGGGACACAATATATGATCCAATTCATCAGCTTATTGCTCGATGGGGGAGATCTTGTTGGTTTTGAAGAGCCAGGGTTTCATCGCACAAGAACCGCATTTGAAGATCACCATATAAAGACTGTCCCTATTCCTCTTGACGAGCATGGCATACGCATTGATATGTTGGAAAACAGTAATGCCCACAACGCTTACGTTACACCTTCTCATCAATTTCCTTATGGGATGATCATGCCCATATCGAGACGACTGGAGCTTTTGCAATGGGCGAATGAAAGAAATGGATACATTATAGAAGATGACTATGATGGCGAATTCAGGTATAGAGGCAGACCAATCCCCGCCCTGCAAGGACTGGATGCAAATCAAAGGGTAATTTATTTGGGGACATTTTCAAAATCATTAATTCCCTCTTTGCGCATCAGCTACATGGTTTTACCGGAGCCATTGCTGCAAGTATATTTGAACAAGCTGACCATCTATAAACAAACCGTATCCCGTTTGCATCAGCATACACTGTATCTTTTTATGAAAAATGGGCATTGGGAGACACACTTAAATCGTTTAAGAACAATCTACCGTAAAAAGCATCAGATCCTGCTCGCTTCCATTAAAAAATATATGCAAAATAGAGTTGAAATTATTGGAGAACATGCAGGCTTGCATATTTTAATAAAAGTCAATAAAAGCATTGCTGAGAAATCCTTAATTAAACTCGGAAACGATTATCAAGTTAAATTTTATCCTACTTCTGTGTATTACGTATCAAAAGATAGTGGGCTGCCTAAAATATTGTTAGGGTTTGGCGGTCTCTCGGAGGAAGAAATTGAAGAAGGAATAAAGAAATTAAGCCAAGCCTGGTTTGAAGGCGATTGACGATATCGCTGGATACTTCTTTATAAATGGCTTTGATAAACATGTCTGTTGATTGCAGTACGCAGGAGTCTCGCACACCCGCTACAATCAACGCTGTGAAAAATCAACAATGGATTTTAACATAGCTTTATAAATAGATAACATCCTCTGATAATAGATACGTGGTATCCATTCTGAGTCAGCTACAATACTGTATCAATCAGCATTCTCGTACCGCCTGCCACCAGCGCATGCTTCATATTGCCCCCTCCAATTAGAATCTCTCCATTCGTTAATCCACAATCGTTTCTTTTTTCTGATCTTTTAAAAACTCAAATAACGTTTCAATTTGGGATTTCGTGTTTCTCTGGATGGAAAGGTTGGGTAGACTGTCAATGGCGAAGAATTAAACATCATTCGTCTCAATTCCGTTGACTGTATGGCCGCCGATCAGCTCACATTCAATATAAAGCTTATAATAGTAGTACGGCTGCGGAGGATGAGGATGCTTATTGTAATCCATAACGGCGAGAAGCTTTTTAACAGCCGTATCATCCCCTGACTCTTCTTTAATCTTTTTTACCACATTCTCTGATGGTGATAGGCCAACATCACAACCCCCCCTGGCAAAGACCATTTATCGTGTTGTTTTTCCTTGACCATTAATATTTTTCCATCTTTAAAAACGACTCCGCGCACGTCTGCTTTGGGCGTTTGGTACCCTGTACCCTGCGCAAATAGATTTCTAATTTTAATAAATTCCAGATCGGTATATTCAGCAATTATCTCCACGCTGATCGTACGCAGCTCTTCAAATCGTTTCGATCGTATATATCCTTTGTAAATGCCAGCCCTGCCTGCAATAACGATTGAATTCTTTTCGCCCAGTCCAGCCATTTCTCACTCATAAAAGCGCCCTCCGTGTTTAAATTATCAATTAAGATTATAATGAGACGTCGATCACAAAAACTCTTTTTCTTCTATTTACTTATTTATGTGTTATCAGAAATGGATTAGAGAATTCTTAATTTTCCATAAAAAGATTCAGATGCCTGAAATTTATTTTTCGTGCTGTAAAATCTTATAAAATGGCAAAAAAAGGGCTATTCCGCATTTTGGCATAAAGCCAATTAACGGAGCAGCCCTTTTTTTGGTTATTGAATATTTTTTAAAAGCTCAGCTAAAAGACGTCGTTTTTCATTCGATAACGCTCTTGCCGGCGGCAGTACATATGTAGGAATATCCATTCCTGTCATTTTTATTGCTTCTTTTATAACGCTCACAAATGGTGAATCCAGTTTGTACATTTCAGGAAGGACGGCAAGCTTTTTATGAAGCTCGATTGCCTTATTATAGTCTTTTTTTATAAAGGCTTGATAAATACCAATCGTTAATTGCGGTGCAAAATTTCCGGTGGCGGAAATTGCTCCATCACCGCCAAGAGAAAGTGTATTCAACAAATGATCATCGAAGCCGCATAACACAGAGAACGATGGATGAACAGATTTTACTTTCAAAATCATTTCTCTAATATGTCCGGCTGCATCTACCGTTTCCTTAATTCCTACAATATTTTGGTGCTCATTTACTAATTTCAAAACAAAATCAGGTGATAAATCCTGACCCGTTAATGCTGGAAAGTTATATAAGAGAATTGGCAAATCTACTGAACGCGCAATTTCACTATAATGGGCAAAAAGATTGTCTTCAGAAAGTGGCCAGTAATATGGATTGATGACCACAACAGCATCAGCGCCGATATTCTTACTGTGATTGCTTAATTCTACAACCTCTCGTGTACTTGCACTTCCTGTCCCAATAAATACGGGAACACGAGAGTTCACATGCTCAACGGCAAACGCTGCAACCTCTTTCCGTTCTTCCGTTGACATTTGTGAAAATTCGCCGCCTGTACCGAGAAAGAATAGTCCGTCAACCTTTGAATCGATTAAAAAATCTATTAAACGTCCCATCCCTTGTCGCTCCAGCTTCCCTTGTTCATTTAATATGGTTGATACTGGCGGGATAATGCCTTTGAATACTTTATGATTACTCAATCGTTTATCCTCCTATCAATCTATTAGTCTGTAAACCAACCAAGTGGTACGGTTACTAGCTCTGGGAATAGAACGAGTAAAATCAAAATACCAAATTGAACAGACAAGAATGGCCATATTCCTTTAGTAATATCTACCAAACTGATTTTACTAATTCCGCTCGCAACATATAATACTGTACCTACAGGAGGCGTAATTAAACCGATAGACAGGTTGATAACCATTAACAATCCGAAGTAAACCGGGTCGATTCCAGCAGCTGTAACAACAGGGAGAAGTACTGGCGTGAAGATCAGGACTGCTGGTGTCAAATCCATTACACAGCCTACAAGAAGCAGGAAGAGCATAATAATCAATAATAGAACCGTAGGATTATCTGTAAATCCACCAATGGTCTCGCCAAGCTCACGCGGAATTTGCCCAACTGTAATCGCATAAGCCGAAACAATTGCTGTAGAAGCAACAAACATAACGACTCCCGTTGTTTTAGCCGTCTCAATAAATACACCAGGAAGATCGCTCAATTTCCCTTCACGGTAGCCAAGACTTACAAGTAAAGCATAAATGGCTGCTACAACACCCGCTTCTGTTGGAGTAAATACTCCTCCGCGCAGACCAACGATAATAATCACTGGTAAAAGCAATGCCCAAAACGCACGGATAAATGCAATCCATCTTTGATTCCAAGTTGCTTTAGGAAGTTTTTCACTATTATCTTTTTTAGAAACAAAATACCACGCGATCATTAATCCAACCGCAATCATAAGCCCTGGAACAATACCAGCCATAAATAGCTGTGTGATCGATACTCCACCCACAACCCCAAATAAAATCATCGGGATACTTGGCGGAATAATCGTTCCAATAATCCCGGAAGCGGCAACTAAACCGGTTGAACTGTTTTTATTGTATCCTCTTGCAATCATCATCGGAATTAGAATCGCTCCCAGTGCAGCTGTATCAGCAACTGCCGACCCGGATAGACCTGCAAAGATAACGCCGGCAACAATAGTTACGTAGCCTAATCCACCGCGAATATGCCCAAATAGAGCTGTAGCAAATTCTACGATACGCTTCGATACTCCCCCGACGTTCATGATTTCACCAGTCAGGATAAAGAAAGGAATCGCCATTAATGAAAAGTTATTGGCACCCTTCGTTAAATACTCACCAATAATGGCTGTATCAAAGAGACCAAGTGCGCTCAGCATAACAATCGCACTAATTAACATCGAAATTGCTACAGGAATACCCAGTAGTAAAAAGAAAAAGAGTGTACCTAAAAAAAGCCAGATCATTTTTTGTTCGCTCCTTCCTTAAGACCCATCAAAGGATTATTTTTAACCCAGGGAGGAGCATCCTGATTGAAGAATACGAAGCGAATTGTTTGAACAGCAACAATTGCAATCATTAACACAGAGGACACTACCCCAGCAAGATAAAAGACAACCTCCGGAATGCCGGTTGCAGGACCTGTTATCATTTTGTTAAGCTCAATCATCTTAAAAAGCCCATCAATAAATAAAGATAGAACAATGATTATGATCGTATTTGAAATAAGATAGAGTACTTTTTGAGCTTTAAGCGGAACCATACTCACAAGAACGTCCACGCCAAGATGACCTTTTTCCTTCATCGCCACAACTGCTCCTAAGAAAACTACCCACACAAACAAATAACGCGCCAGCTCTTCCGACCAGGTAATACCAGAATCAAAGGCATACCTCATCACGACATTTAAGAATACTAAACCAACCATTGTAACGAAAATCAGTACAATCACACTATTTAAAAGGAGGTTTAGATATTTTAATGTTTTTTCCATTTCTTTCACCCCACATTAAGTCAAAGATGTAATAACTATTTATCAACTCTTATTTTTGTTCTAGAATTTGATTAATAAAATCCTCTGCCCAGTCATATTCTTCATAAAGCTCCTCATAAAGAGGGTCCATTGAATCAACAAGCTGTTGACGGAATTCTTCATCAGGCACAATAATTTCAAGCCCCAATTCTTCCAATTCCGTTTTCACCTTATTTTCCCCTTCAATCGCAAGCTCCCATTGATATTGAGAAGCTTCTTCAGCTGCATCCTCGATGATCTCTCTCGTCTCATCATCCAGCTCTTCATAGAAGTCTTTATTCATTAAATAAACATTCGGACTAAACATGTGGCGGGTTTCTAGCACATGGCTTTGAACCTCAAACAAACCAGATTCTCTTAGTGTCGCATAAGGATTTTCTTGTCCATCGATAACATGCTGTTCCAGTGCAGTAAATACTTCAGAAAGGGCCAACGGCTGTACGTTTACACCCATTGCTCTTCCCGTATTAATGAAGATCGGGATATTAGGCATTCTTAGCCGCAGCCCGTCAAAGTCCTCAATTGAATTAATCGCACGGTTGCTGGATACAACCCTGAATCCATTCGCAGTCCATGCAAGAGGTTCTGCATTCAACTCACGGAAGGCGTCACCAATCTCTTCACCAACCTCTCCGTTCAAAATTCGATTAGCCTGTTCATAATCATCAAAGAGATAAGGCCATTCAACTGCACCGATTTTAGGATTGGCCATTTGAAGACCCATACCTGTAATCGCCATTTCAATTGTTCCCATCCGAACGCCATTTGTAAATTGCGATTCATCACCAAGCTCATTTCCTGGGTATATCTCCACAATATATTTTCCATTTGTTCTTTCTTCAATAATTGGTTTAAATTTTTCCAAAAGTGCAATATGCTGTGAATGCTGATCTGAGAAGTAATGTGCGATTTTGATAGTTGTAACGCCATCGTCTTCTCCGCTAATTACATTGTTTAATTGGTTGCATCCAGAGACAAACAATAAACAGCTCACAATTGTTAGTATTAAAAACGCTTTCATTTTCATTATTTCCACCCCGTATTAACTTAGAGTTTAAGAAATACCATCAAACAAGGAAGCTATGGACAACTCCCTTGTTTATTTGGTTTATTGACCTCTTGCTTCCTTAACAGCCTTTACAAATTGAGCTGCACGATTTTCAAGCTCCTTTAGCGCTTCAGGTGTGAATTCTACCTTTGTGTTCACTAGAGAGCTTCCAATTCCCGCTGCAACGGCACCTGCTTTAATGTAATCACCTACATTATGAACATCCAAACCGCCTGTTGGCATTAATGGAATATGAGAAAGAGGGCCTTTTAGATCCTTTATATAGCTAGGTCCGAAGACATTAGCAGGGAAGACTTTAATGATATCTGCTCCATGCTCGTAAGCTGTTAAAATTTCTGTTGGCGTCAATGCACCTGAAATATTAGTGACTCCGTATCTCTTTGACATTTTAATCGTTTCAGTATTCACTGTTGGAGAGAAAATAAATTTTGCCCCTGCCATAATGGCCGCTCTTGCCGTTTCTCCGTCAAGTACAGTACCTGCCCCTACAATAACCTCGTCTCCAAGTTCTTCTGAAACTCGCTCGATCAACGCAAGTACTTTCGGCGTTTCAACGGTAATTTCTAATGTTTTTACTCCACCATTTTTAAGCGCTCTTGCAATTGCTGAAATATTATCTGGTGATGCACCGCGAATAACGGCAACAATACTGTTTTCTTTAATTTGTTCGATTAAGCTCATCTTCTATTCTCCTTATCTGATAACATCTTCATTCGTTTGGTTCATAAATGCTTCAATTTCCTCTTTATCCGGTAAGCCCTCTACATCTCCACTGACCATCGTGACAAGTGCACCGACTGCATTGGCCCTCTCAACTGCTTTTGAAAGATCTAACCCATCTAATAAACCGGATAGAAATCCTGCAGCAAATCCATCTCCGGCTCCAACAGGATCAACAACCTGTTCTACTGGAAATCCTGGAACCCTACCGTTCTGTTCAGCAGTGAAATAATAAGCTCCACGCGCACCATCCTTTAATATCACAACTGATGCTCCTTGATTAAGAAACAATTCTCCCAATCTTGCAGGATCACTTTCTCCAAATATAAATTTTCCTTCTGCAATTCCAGGCAGAACAATATCCGCTTCTCTCGCAATGGCAAGGAGAGTTTTTCTAGCCTCTTCTTCTGACCAAAGCTTCGTGCGTAAATTAGGATCGAATACAATAGGGACATTATGCTGCTTTGCTAGCTTGATTGCTTCGAATACTGCTTCACGAGCGGTTTCGCTTAAAGCTGGCGTAATGCCGGTGATATGCAGATATTTAGCATGCTGAAAATAATCCGGGTTTAAATCGTCTTTTGATAAACGGCTTGCCGCAGAGCCTTTTCGATAATAATAAACTCGCGTATCATTCGCACGCCGCGGTTCTTTAAAGTAAATGCCTGTAGGTGCTTCTGAATCAACGCTTACTTGACTAACATCCACTCCTTCACCGTTTATAAATGAAACCATACCTTTGCCGAATTCATCATTGCCTACTTTGCTAATCCATCCGGATTTGTGTCCTAAGCGAGTTAATCCAATTGCTACATTGGACTCTGCTCCTCCAAACTTCATTGAAAATTGATTCGCGTATCTCATTGGTCCCGTAGAATCAGGCGTGAATAAGACCATTGATTCTCCTATTGTAATTACATCCATATTAGATCGCTCCATTACTCTTCAATTAGATATTGGTAAATCGATTTAGTAATCGGCACTCCGTTAACACGTCTTTCTTCCTCACGCAGCTGTTCAGGTTCTCCTGGCACCATTACTTTGCTAAACCCTTCTGCAGGCTGTGCTTCATGAAGTTCATTAATCATATTGTCCATGTTTTCCAGGAATCCTGTAGGATCTGTGAACATTGCCGGATTCACTGCACAAACAAAATGGCCAAGCTTTCGTTTTTTATCATAATCACCATACATGGCGGTAATATTAGGACCGAATGCAGATCCAGTCAGAATGCCTGATAAAATATCCACTACCATCGCTAAGCCATATCCTTTAGGGCCGGCAAACGGAAGAAGAGCTGCTACTTGATTAGGATCGGTTGTTTGCTTCCCGTTTTCATCCACGCCCCAGTCTGCAGGAACATCTTTCCCCGCTTCTCTTGCATGAAGTACTTTTCCAAATGCAACATTGCTTGTTGCCATATCAAGAATAACCGGCTTGTTCTCTTTCGCTGGAAAACCAAAAGCAATTGGATTCGTTCCAAAATAAGACTTTGCTCCACCGAATGGCACAACTACTTTATCTGTGTGCGTTAGCGCCATACCAATCATGTTTTTCTCTGCTGCCTGCTGTACAAAATAAGAAAGAGCACCGCAATGGCTGCTGTTCACAACACCTATCATTCCAATGCCATTTTTTTCTGCAAGCTTGATAGCATAATCCATCGCTTCTTTTGCAATGACATGCCCCATGCCGTCATTCCCATCAAAAATAGCTGAACAAGGACCTGTTTCCTTTACTGAAAACGAAGCATCAGGATTTAAACCGCCTTCATTTAAACGCTTTACGTAATGCTCTGTACGTAGCACACCGTGTGAGCTTACTCCTCGCAAATCGGCGTGAACCAGAACATCTGCTACTACTTCAGCGTGGTCTTCCTTTAGTCCAGCCTTCGTTAGTTTATTTACAACCAAATCTGCTAATTCTTCACGTGCTACTGTCACTTCTGTCATGTCAATCCAACCTTCCATTAATAAATTCATATATGTAAGTCTCTTATTCTAAATTTGCATGCCGGTTCCTCATATTTTCATGGGAGTCCACCTCTTGCTCTTGTAAACAATGAATAATGATTGCATCGAGCAATAGATGAACACATTGATCAAACTGATTGCCCAAAGGCTGAATCGTGTCAGGCTCTCCAGACCTGCGATACTTCGTCGCAGCTGGAATGATCAAAAGTTGATCACTAAGCTGAGCCGTTTCAGATTCTCCATTTGTTGTTACTGCAATAACTTTGGCTCCTGTTTTCTTCGCTTTTTTTACAAGGTCTAAAATATTCCCTGTAGAGCCTGAACCTGAGATCGCAACGAAAAGGTCATTCTTTTCAATACTTGGTGTTATCGTCTCACCGATCACATACACTTCATAACCGCCATGCATCAGTCGCATCGCAAAGGCTTTTCCCATTAAACCGGATCTGCCTTCTCCCCATACAAAAATTCGGTTGGCAGATTGAAGATAATTAGATGCCTGTATCGCTTCATCCTCGCTTACGTTAGCGAGAACAATATCTAATTCCTCAACCACTGAATTAATTATTGATCTCACCTTACCATCCCCTTTTATGAATATCCCAGGACTATGTGTACGCTTTCATTTTGTCGGCAGCTGCTGCTATTTAGCAGGACCGCCGTTCTATAAGCTCAGGCTGATAACGATGTATTTCAGAGGACATACTATTTTCCTCTTTTCTGATTTTTTTTAGCAATAACTCAGCTGCATCCTTCCCCATTTCATAGGATGGGTAAGAGATTGTTGTCAAAGGAGGACTGTAAATGCTGGCAAACGACACCTCATCAATCCCTATAATCCCTAAATCTTCAGGAATATTCATTTCATTTTCTTTTGCAAATTGAAGAATTTGTATAAGCACCAGATCGTTCCCGGCAATAATCGCCCGCGGCGGTGTTGGCAAAGAAAAAACTTCCTTTAATTTCTCTTGAATATGTTCTACTTCTTCACCAATAATAAATTTTTCGGCGACTTCTATACCATGTGCCTTCAACGCTTTTTTGTAGCCCTGAACACGTTCGACCCTCGGTGTCACATTCTTGAGGAGCTCTTTTGTGAGAATGGCAATGTTTTCATATCCCTTCGATACAAAATGATCAACTGCTATTTTGGCAGCCTTTTCATTTTCAATTAAAAAAGAGTCGATGTTTAGCCCCTCAACAAAACGGTCCATAAATAGTAAAGGGAATTGTTCGTTTACCATCCCTTCATAAAGCTCTTTATTTTCTCCTGTTGGAAAAACAATAAGCCCGTCTACCTGTTTGGCATGCAGCATTTCAATATACTTTTTTTCCTTTTTAGGATCATCATCAGAGTTACAAACAATAACATGATAGTCCTGGGCATGGCATACGTCTTCAATTGCTCGCAATACCTGAGTAGAAAAGACATGCAGCATATTTGCAACAATTACACCAATGGTAAATGTTGTTTTTTGTTTTAAGCTTCTTGCAACAATATTCGGCTTATAATCCAGCTCTCTAATGGATTGTGCGATTCTCTCTTTTGTTTTTTCACCCATATAATCGAAGCGGTTATTCAAATATTGTGAAACAGTGCTTTTTGAAATATTTGCGTGTTTAGCTACATCAGCGATCGTGATTTTTTTCATATTTTCTAAACCTCATTCATTACTAAACCGAATTAGTAAACCGGTTTAGTTTATTATATTTATAATGAAAGCGTTTTGCAAATGTTTTTTTGAAAAATTTAATTTTCTTCTTTTGATGTGTTAATTTTCGTGAGAAGCGGTATAACCCTATGAATCCAGTCACCTTTACGATCAGCCAGCAAGGTGTGCCACCCAAGGGGATTTTGAGCTTTTCAGGCTGGTCATCAATAAATAATAGGTTATCTTCAGCTTTAATTTTAGAATAAATCGTTGGATGTGGTTTTAAGGAACCAACCTGACTGGAAATCGTTATACTCTTTACATGATGATTGATTGGTTTAAGAATGTGTGCGATCCATTCAGAACAATGATTACTTAATAGATAAATATCAGCAACCTGACTCCAATTCGCTATCTCTTTTAAAGCTGGTAAAGGTTTAATGTAAGAAAGCAAGGATAAGGGGGCAGCCTTCTTATCTATCAACGGGAAATGCTCACAAAGCCACGTCCAGAATGCTTCTTATGTCATCTCACCAGACCATAGTTGCTCTCGTATATCTGTTATGAATTGAAGCGCGTCTTCATAATGGGCTTCAGCGTTTGTAGCCATCTCTTCCCAAAAACATGGGGAAAATTGGTCGCAGGCATTCCCCCGATATCAAGAATGAGAATAGGTGTATTTACAGTCATTGTTTTCCAATCCCTCCTCATCGTTTTGCAGATTTTCAATTAAAAAAGAAGACTCCGTTATCTCCACTGACGGCTTTTCAAATGCTTTATGATTGATTATTAAGACCCTTTATTTATTTTCATAAAAATAATGTTCTACTTCTATTATCAAGGAAAGAAAAACGCGATTCAAGACCAATAGAGTATAGACAAATTCTCAAAATTGGAAGATACTAATTCGTAATACGAAAGAATTAGGAAAGAGGCTTTTGCTATGTGGAAGAATCGGAATGTGTGGATTTTATTAGCTGGGGAATTTGTTGCGGGCGTCGGTCTTTGGCTTGGAATTATCGGCAACCTTGAATTTATGCAGGAGAAGGTACCATCTGACTTTCTAAAAGCGGTAATTTTAGCAGCAGGATTACTCGCAGGGGTTGCAATTGGTCCGCTTGCAGGCCGTATTACAGATCAAATGAACAAAAAAACGGTGATGCTCGGTGCAGGCTTTGTCCGTGTAATCAGCGTTGTTTTTATGCTTATCGCTATTCAAACCGGATCAGTTTGGTGGATGGTCGTATTTCTCGTTTTTATCCAAATGTCTGCTGCATTCTATTTCCCTGCGCTTCAAGCAGCCATTCCTCTGGTGGTAGAGGACAAGGATCTATTGCAGCTTAATGGGGTCTATATGAATGTCTCCAGTCTTTCAAGAATATTGGGAACAGCTGCAGCAGGAATATTCCTTGTCATTATGTCATTATCTATGCTCTACGTCATGTCATTGCTGGCCTACGCTCTCCTCTTTTTGGTCACGTGTTTGCTGCGGATCGACGAACAGAAGGCAGAGCCGCTTCCGGATGAGGCAAAGACATTGAATAAAGGCTTTAAGGACGTATTCCCTGTTATCAAAGGCTTGCCGATCGTCTCGATGACACTGATTATGACACTTGTCCCGCTCCTATTCTTAGGCGGTTTTAACCTGATGGTCATTAACATTAGTGAGCTGCAGGACAGCCCAGCGATTAAAGGCTGGATTTACACAGCAGAAGGACTCTCCTTTATGCTCGGCGCGTTCATGGTGAATCGGCTAAGTCATAAGTATTCTCCATACACCATTTTATTCGTGTTCTCATTTATGATTGGGCTGTCACAGTTGATGCTTTATTTTGCTAATGTTCCATTTATGTCCGTTTTTTCATTTGTTATATTCGGTTTTTCAGTAGGTGCTTTTATTCCAACTGCCTCTACAATTTTTCAAACACGCGTACCAAAGGAATTTCATGGGCGATTCTTTTCTTTCAGAAATATGCTCGATCGCATCGTCTTCCAGCTCGTCCTGCTGTTGACAGGGTTCTTCCTTGATTTGATTGGTCTTCAGCTTATGGTCGTACTTTTTGGCTTGTTATCCTTTGTTATGACATGGCTTTTCTATGTGAAATACCGCCAGTTAAAAGCAAATGGTCAAATGGAGATGGAAGAAGCAACGGTTTAATGTGCAGAAATGAATAGACCCGCCGAGAAATTTAATTTTCGGCGGGTTTTTTGTGGTGGTCTGGATGTTTAAAAATGGAGATTATGCGTTTATAAGCCGGGCTCGGTGATTTGCAAGCCGTCGTGCGAATTTACAGGCCGTGCTTATTGATTTACAGGCCGTCATCCACTATTTACAAGCCGTGCTCATAAATTTACAGGCCATCGCATCGCCATAACCGCCCCAAAAGATCAGTCTTTCGGCATCCCGCCATTATACAATGAACTCGGGCGATAGATGCGATTATCTAGGGATTGCTCCATTACATTCGCTGTCCATCCCGCTACCCTGCTAGAAGTAAAGGTTGGCGTAAATAATTCAGCTGGCATATTCACTGCACGAAGAACGGCCGCTGCGTAAAACTCAACATTCGTGTACAGCTTTCTTCCAGGCTTATACTCCTCCAGTAAACGGATGGCCTCAGCCTCCACATGCACAGCAAGATCTAACCACGGATCCTCTTTCGTTAACTGACTGGTCATTTCCTTTAAGGCCTCTGCTCTCGGATCCCTCGTTTTATAAATTCGGTGGCCAAAGCCCATCAATTTTTTCCCTTTTTCAAGCTGTTCCCTTATCCATCCTTCTGCATTTTCCTTTGAACCAATTTCATCCAGCATCGCTGTAACCTCGCTCGGCGCTCCTCCATGTAAAGGCCCCTTCATGGCACCAATAGCTCCTGTTATGGCTGAGACTATATCCGATTCAGTAGAAGCAATGACTCTTGAAGAAAATGTAGATGCATTCATACCATGCTCCATTGTTAAAACAAAGTATGCATTAAGTACTTTACTATGTGCTCCAAGCGGTATTTCACCATTCAGCATATAAAGAAAATTAGCTACATGATCAAGCGTTTCATGAGGATCGATTACGTTCTCCCCTTTTAATAAATGACTGCGGGCTGCAATAATCGTTGGTAGAACTGCCGTAATCTTGATCGCTTCTTCCACCTTTGGAGGCCATTGATAAGAGCCGTCCCCCATCGCTGAAATACACGTTCTTATCACGCTCATCATGGGCATATTCTCCGGCAAAATTTTTAACAGCTCCACTAGATGAGCAGGCAGCCTTCTCTGTTCCCGAAAATCATTTTTTAATTTTTTCAATTCTATTTCATTAGGGAGTCTTCCATGCCAAAGAAGGTAGCAAACTTCTTCAAAATCATGCTGTAACGCTAAATCTTTGGCCCAATAAGCACGATAAACAAGTCGTCCATGATCTCCATCAACCAGGCTGATATTAGTGGCAGCAACGGTTATGCCCTCAAGCCCTTTAATGATCATCTGTTCCATTATTGATCACCTCAGCTTCTTAATTATCTAAATCTTACAACAATAATATAATTAATAAAATTAAATAATTAGGCTATAATAGATTACATATTTTAATCAATTGATTGGAGGCGCTATCCTTTGAATATCACTTGGATTCAAACCTTTATTGTTGCAGCTAAATATGAAAACTTCCATAAAGCCTCTGAAGTTCTTTATTTATCCCAGCCTACGGTTACTGTGCATATTAAACAGCTGGAAAAAGAACTCGGTGTCCGTCTTTTTGATCGAAAAGGAAGAAATATTGTACTCACTGCATATGGACGTGAATTTTTACCGCATGCCCATAATATGATTGACTCACTGGACAACGGTGTGAACCATATTGAAAAATTGAGACAGGGCTATCACAAAACGTTAACAATAGCGGTTTCCCCGCTCATCGCTTCTACCTATCTCCCCTATTGGATCAAGAAATATATACAGGTTCACATAGATGTAGAGGTTGTAGTGCATGTTGTTGAATCAAACCTTATTGCAGAGGAAGTGGATAAAGGTCATGCTGATTTAGGATTATCACGTATGGAAAGCAAAACACTCGGTCTTTCCTGCGAAAAACTTTATGAGGAATCATTAAAAATCATCGCTCCTCATGATGGATGGGACATAGAGAGCAGTCCCCCGCTTGAAATGGAATCACTCCTATCATCAGAGGTTCTCTTAACACATAACCATCCTGAATATTGGGATACAATACTGCTGGAATTGAAAAACCAGTACGGTCGCATACGAACAATGAAAGTTTCTCAAGTTCATGTTACAAAACGATTTATTGAAGAAGGATTTGGTTTTTCAATTTTGCCTATTTCGACTGTGAGACGAGAGCTGGCAGAGGGGCGCCTTCTTGAAGTTTTCACACATACTATTAAGTTGCCACACGCCGCCACCTACATGATTAAAAAAAGTAAGAACCAGGAAATAAATGATTTTATCAGCAAGATCAAGGAGTTAATTTAATAGTCAAAGCATAGAGGAACGAAGAAAATCCGGAGTAAATGAATAAAAAAGTACAAGGAGCCAGAAGGCATCTTGTACTTTTTCGAGGATATAAATAAGAAGCCGCTTACACAAAGACAGTGATGATATCAGTTCTCTATTTCTACTAATACGTGCTCCTGCTGCATTTTGATGCGATCTGGGCATGTATAGACATTTAATGATTGGTTTCGAATAAATCCTACTGTTGTAATCTCAAGCTCCTCTGCCAGCTGTAAAGCCCTTTCTGTTGGAGCTGATTTGGACAGGACAATCTCACATCCAATTTTCGCTACTTTCAGCAATATTTCAGAAGAAATGCGTCCGCTGAAGACAAGAATTTTATCGCGTAGAGAGATCTTGTTTTTCAGACAATATCCATAAATTTTATCGAGCGCATTATGTCTGCCAATATCCATTCTGCTCAGGACAATTCCATCCAGATCACAAAGTGCAGCATTATGTACACCGCCTGTTTCTTTAAACGTGGAAGCCCCCTCCTGCATCTCCTTCATCAATCGAAAGCAGTCTTCAGGAGTGACACTGATCCTTCTTTCCGTCATTTTTTTTGCGGTCATAGCATCGCTTGCAAATACAAATCCCTGTCTGCTGGCTCCGCAGCAGGAGGTAATATATCTTTTATTTTGAAGACCTTGGTAAAAAGGATTAAGCTTTGACGTTTTCACATGGACGAAGTCTTGCTTATCTTCAATCCATAAATCTTCTATGTCTTCATATCTACGAAGAATTCCTTCAGAAGCTAAATAGCCGATTGCCATATCCTCAATATATTCAGGAGTACAGACCATCGTAACAAATTCTTCCCCATTAATTTTGATCGTGACGGGGTGTTCGGTGGCAACAACATCTTCAATATATTCAGCATTGCCATTATGATAACGAAGAATCTTTCGTGTTGTTACAATTGGATTTTCCACAATCATTCACTTTCCTTATCTCATATTTCTAAAACAAATATTAGCTTGTCACGGGTTGAGACTTCTCATTTGCCTCACGAATCTTTTTAATATTTAAACGGATCAGAAGGGACACACTAAGCGCTGCGACGAAAGCGACTGTAAAAATATACATCGTTATCGAATAGCTGCTTGTTGCTTCCTGTATTCTCGACACTACAATTGGACCAACAAGACCCGCAGCTGCCCACGCTGTAAGGATATAGCCGTGAATTGCCCCAAGTTGCTTTGTTCCAAAAAGGTCGCCGATATATGCTGGAATCGAAGCAAATCCTCCACCATAGCAGGACAATATAATAAAAATCAGTATTTGAAAGACGAATGCATTTGTGACACTCGGCAAAAGGGCGAAAGCAACCGTTTGAATCGCAAAGAACGCTGTGTATACGTTTGGACGGCCGATATAATCTGAAATGGAGGCCCATCCAATTCGTCCAAAGCCATTGAATAACCCCATAATTCCAACCATTGTTGCTGCTGCAGCGGCACTTAAGCCAGCAACATCCTGCGCCATTGGCGAAGCAACCGAAATGATGGCAATTCCACACGTAACGTTTATAAAGAGCATAATCCATAGCGCCCAGAAGCGAACCGTTTTAATGGCTTCATTAGCAGTTAGCTGCGACAGGTCGCCTGCAGGTTTCGCTTGTTTTTCTACCTTTTCTGCTTCCTTTTCTTTCATACCCGCTGGCAGCCAGCCCTTCGGTGGAGAAGCAAGATAGAGTGAAGAAGAAAACATAAGAACGAAATAAATTGTACCTAGTAAATAAAATGTATTGGAAATCCCAATGCTGTTAATCAATGCGGCAATAACCGGACTTGCGATTAACGAAGCAAAACCGAATCCCATAATGGCAAGTCCGGTTGCCAGTCCTCTTCGATCAGGAAACCATTTTACAAGAGAGGATACGGGAGTTATGTAACCGATCCCAAGACCGATGCCTCCAAGCGCTCCATAGAAAAAATATAATAGATAAAGAGACCCAATACTATCCGCATAACCGGATCCAAGCATGCCAATACCAAAACAGATCGAAGCAATCATTCCTGATTTTCTCGGTCCATATTTTTCAACAAAGTGACCCATAAATGCAGCAGATAACCCTAGAAATAGTATTGCAATACTAAACGTGAGAGAAATCTCACTTAATCCCCAATTGTGCTTATCGCCTAATGGATTGGTATATACACTCCATGAATATACAGAACCAATGGAGATATGGATTCCGACTGCAGCCGCAGCAATGAGCCAGCGATTTTTTGTTTTAGCCATCATATTTCCCCTTTCTTTTAAGGATACATCCTGTTTTGTTAAAGTCAATTCTCTTTAAACTCTTTATCGTCTACTGCTTTTAATGCTGATTCTATTAAAACTTCCGTACATCAATTGCTTCGGCAGAAGGTAAATACACAATTTATATGAACGACTGCTCCAGCGATCCTGACAATCAGCTGGAACAGTCCCTAAACACATGAATTGAAGTTTAGCAGCACCATTAGCCGCCCTTCATTATTTACTCATAGCATCCCCTAACTACTTTTTTAAAAAACGTGAAAGTGGAATCGACAGAAGTGTTATGCCGGCTGCAGCAATCATCCATCCTGCTCCGCTGCTTTCTTCCTTAGAAGATGAACTTGAACGGCTTGTTTTCTTGGAAGCCGTAATATCTGAACCTTCCATTCCAACATAGAGTTGTGCCGCTTGATCCTCAGGATTTTGAGTTGTTCGCTCTAGATCGTCCTGTTTTTCACCAAGCCCCTTTAAAAATGCCACACCGACTGCCATTGCTCTTTTTATTTCCGGATCATTCAGAGACCTGAGCAATGTTCTGTAGCCTGCTTTTTCTTCTTTTTCCCCAAGCTCCGCTACTCTTGCAATTCCCGTATTCATTTTCAGAATCACTGGCTCTAGCTGCTGTACGTTTAGCGTGCCGAGAGTACCAAGCATTAACAAAAGGTTCTTTAATGAATTGGCGGTTTCAGGCGTATCTGCTGTTTTTACAAGGATGTCGAGAACCTTATCTCCTTGAGCGAAAAGTCCATTTAGCAGATTTAACACTCCTCTATCCTGCATATGCTTCAGGATCCCAAAGGTCTCTTCAATGACTTCCTTATGTTCCAGCAATGTGTTTTCAATATTTCTCAAATCCCTTTGTCGCTGCTCTTCCTCACTGAATTCAATTCGATGAATAACCTTCGTCGCCTTAGCCATGCTGCTTCGACTCCTTTTTCACCAGATCGCCAGGGAAGATATAATCCTTGCGCGCCCATTTTTTCTGTACCTGTACACCAATTTGAGGCTGAGGATTTCCATTGCGGTGATTAATCTTCGGCAAGGGATTATCACCCTTCGCTCTCAAAATCTCCATCTTGGCACTCACTTCTTTGTAGGCAGGTGTATCCGTGTCTTTATCTGCATGGCTGCTTGTCAAATAGTTGATAGCTCCATCCCCTGTATCATTCATTGGAAGGTACACTTCTTTTCCTCTGACACGATCTGTGATTAAACACTCTACCTTCACATTTCCATAAGGAGACGTTAAGCGGACAAGCGTTCCATTCTCTATCCCTCTCTCTTTTGCAAGCTCCGGTGATACTTCAAGAAATACATTAGGCGTTTTTGATGTAATGCCTTCGGACTTGTATGTCATATTGCCTTCGTGGAAATGCTCAAGCAACCGGCCATTATTGACATGAATATCATATTGTTCTTCGAATTGAAGCGGCTTTGTCCACACAACCGGGAAAAGACGCGCTTTACCATCAGGGAATGGGAATTCATCAATAAACAATAGCGGTGTATCCGTACCGTCCTTTGCAACCGGCCATTGCAAGCTCTTATACCCCTCCAAGAGCTCATATGATACACCAGCATAAAGCGGTGATAACGAAGCAGCTTCGGCCATAATTTCGCTAGGGTGAGAATAGCTCCATCCTGCACCAAGACCGTTTGCAATGTCCATAATAATTTCCCAGTCAGGCTTCGAATCGCCGAGCGGCTCAAGTGCTTGATACAAACGTTGAACCCGTCGCTCTGTATTCGTAAATGTTCCTTCTTTTTCAAGACTTGGTGCTGCAGGAAGCACAACATCTGCAAATTCAGCTGTTCGTGAAAGGAAAATGTCCTGTACAACGAAGAAATCGAGCTTCTCAAACGCTGCGTGAACATGGTTAATGTTGGAATCAACTAAACCCATATCTTCACCCTTCAAATACATGGCTTTAAGGTGACCATCATGAACAGCTGAAATCATTTCATGGTTATTAAGACCAGGCTCGGCAGGAATTTTCACGCCCCATCTCTGTTCATACTTTGAACGAACCGCATCATCCGTTACTTTTTCGTATCCTGGAAAACGATCCGGCATACTGCCAAAATCACTTGCCCCCTGAACGTTGTTATGTCCTCGGAGCGGATAGCTTCCTGCTCCTGGCTTCCCATAGTTTCCAGTGATCAGCAGCAGGTTTGAAATAGCCGTACTCGTATCACTGCCGCCAAGATGCTGCGTTACGCCCATAGCCCATAAAATCGAAACTGTTTTTGAGGAATGAATTTCTTCCGCAATTTTTATCAGCAATTCTTTTTTGATGCCTGTAGCTTCTTCGGCATAGTCCATTGTAAAAGTTTCAAGACTTGCGATATAGTCATCCAAGCCATTGACTCGATTATTTAGGAAGCTTTCATCCTCCCAGCCCTGATCCAAAATATATTTTGTGACAGCTGAAAGCCATACAATATCGCTGCCTGGCGCCGGCTGAATAAAGAGATCAGAACGGTCAGCCATTTCATGCTTTCGCAAATCAGCAACAATAAGCTTTTGTCCATTGAGCTTGTGAGAGCGCTTAACTCTTGTTGCCAAAACAGGATGAGATTCTGAAGTATTTGAGCCTACAATAATCACAAGCTCCGCTTTTTCAATGTCCGTAATCGAACCAGAGTCTCCTCCGTGCCCTACCGTTCTAAACAGCCCCATTGTAGCAGGTGTTTGACAGTATCTTGAGCAGTTATCGACATTGTTCGTGCCTATTACACCTCTGGCAAGCTTCTGCATTAAATAGGACTCTTCATTCGTGCATTTTGAAGAACTGATAAACGCCATCGAATCAGGTCCATGTGCTTTTTTCATTTCTGTGAATTTTCGGGTGATCAGGTCAAGGGCTTCTTCCCATTCTGCTTCACGGAACGCCTCGCCTTCACGAATTAACGGTTTGGTCAAGCGTTCTTCACTGTTGACAAAGTCCCAGCCGAATTTCCCTTTTACACAGGTTGAAATTCCGTTAGCCGGTGCTTCTGCTTGAGGCTCCACCTTTAGGATTTTACGATCTTTTGTCCATACATCAAAACTGCAGCCAACACCGCAATACGTACAAACGGTTTTGGTCTTTTTAATACGCTCGTCTCGCATGGCAGATTCCATATCGGATATGGCCAGAATGGAGCCGTAGCCTGTTTCTACACTTTTTGTGATTTCAATCATTGGGCGGAGGGTTTTCTTTGCTATGCCCGTAAGAAAGCCGGCTTCTCCTTCCATGCCTTTTTCCATCATGGCATTACAAGGGCAAACGGTTGAACAGTGTCCGCATGATACACATGAGGACTCATTGATCGTGGTATTTTTATCCCAAATTACTCGTGGCTTTTCAAGCTCCCAATCGATCGTCAGCGTTTCCGTGACTTGAACATCCTGGCACGCCTCAACACAGCGTCCGCAAAGAATGCACTGATCGGGATCATAACGATAAAAAGGGTTGGAGTCGTCAACCTCATACGGCTTGTGCTGAAATGGAATGCTTTGGTGGTTGATTTTCATTTCTTTTACGGTGTTATGTACCTCACAGCCACCGTTATTAAAGTCGCAGACTGTGCAATAAAGCTCATGGTTGTTTAAAATTCTGTCCATCCCAATCACTTGCGCTTCTTTTACATGAGGTGCTGCGGTATCAATTACATCTCCATTTTTTAATTGTGTAGAGCATGATCTGACCAGTTCACCATTTACACTGACAATACACGTGTCACAAGTTTCAATCGGACCAAGACTTGGATGATAACAAACATTTGGAACTTCAATTGAGCTATCTTTTAGCATTTGAAGAACTGTTTTTTCTTCCGTAAGAGTTACTTCTGCACCATTAACGTTTACTCTCATGTTATCTGGCAAAATTGTCTCTCCTCTCTTTAACCTTTTGTTAAAAAAACTGTTAAGAAAATTCAGTTTTTTTGTCTAATACCCTCTCATTTACAGCTTAAACTCATATCAATACTACTTTTTCCTTATATAGTATCGACAGTCACAGGAGAAAAATGCTGTTTCAAGAAAATATTATGACAAAAATCTACTCTGTTTGATCCATACACCTTTTATATCGGTTACCCTTTTGATAATTCCATCGCAACATGACCAAGCTCCGGAAGAATGAGTTTTTCCATTGCTAATTTCACTGCACCTGTTGATCCAGGAACAGAAAAGATTGCGGTGCGTTGAGCGGTTCCTGCAATGGCACGGGACAAAATAGCTGCAGATCCAATATCATTCTGATAGCTTAAATAGCGAAAAAGCTCACCAAATCCAACCAATTCTTTTTCCAGCAAAGGCTGAACAACTTCAATCGTGACATCCCTCGCCGCAATCCCGGTTCCGCCATTCAGCAGGATCGCTTCAATCGCAGGATCGTGTAATCCCTTCAAAATTGCTCTTTCAATAACGGCTCGATCATCTGTTACGATGTCATACTCAAGCACTGCATGTCCTTCTTCAAGGAGCATGTCCTTCATTCTCTTGCCACTTTTATCTGTTTCCACCGTTCTCGTATCACTTACCGTGATAATTTTACAATTCACTTTTTTAACTGATTTTTTACGGTGCTCCTCCAGCATTTTTTCATCTCCTTATAAACTTTATCCCCGACATACAGATTGGGAGTCTGTATGTCGGGGATTATTATTATTCTATCTTTTATTGTATTGCATCCATCAAAAAACGTATTTAGTAATGCGAACAATAAGGTATTATTCACACTAGCCGCCAATATAGGACATTTCGATTTTAGGACGGTTCTTTGCTGTCTCTTCCGTTCTCTCATCTGAATAGCGGTCTACTCGATTGCTCCAAATGTTTGAGAGGGTTTTACGCACCTCATCAGCAGTTGCTCCTTTTCGCATTAGCGCTTTAAGATCATGTCCTTCCATAGCAAACAAGCATGTATAAAGCTTTCCTTCTGCTGAGACTCTCGCTCGCGTGCAGGAGGAGCAAAAAGAGTCTGAAACGGATGAGATGACACCAACCTCAGTTTCTGTTCCTGCATATTGATATCTGCTTGCCACTTCTCCAAAATACGCTTCTTCCACTGGGGTAACGGAAAAGTGTTCATTCAGCATATCGACAATTTCTTTTTTTGTCACAACGGAAGACAATTTCCACCCATTCGTGCTTCCAACATCCATAAATTCAATAAATCTTAGTGTAATGCCTTTTTCTTTAAAATGGGCGGCCATTGGAATGACTTGATGATCGTTCACCCCTTTTTGAACAACCATATTAACCTTTACGTCCAGTCCTGCTTCTTTTGCCGCTTCAATTCCTTTTAAGACAGGCTTTACTCCCACAGAACGGCCATTCATAATCTTGAACACTTCGTCTTCAATGGCATCCATACTAACATTTACTCGCTGCAGGCCTGCTTCCTTCAGCTTTGCAGCATATTTTGGCAGAAGCATAGCATTCGTTGTTAACGCGATATCCTTTATTTTATCAATGGTATTCAATTTTTTGATCAGCTCATGCAAATCTTTTCTTAATAACGGCTCTCCGCCTGTCAGCCTGATTTTTTCTACACCTAAATCAGCCGCTGCATTGACGATTTCATATATTTCAGAGAAAGACAGATATTCTTCTTTTGGAAGAAATGCATAATCCGGACCAAAAATTTCTGCAGGCATGCAATATGAGCAGCGAAAGTTACATTGATCCGTCACTGAGATTCGAATGTCTCTTAATGGGCGCTGAAACTTATCTTTTAGCTGATTCATATTCTTCACTCCTTTCCGGATTCAACCATTTCTCTTTAAGTGCTTGAAGAATTGTTTTCTAACAGCAGCTTGTATTCATCCTGGTCATTCACATTTTGAAAAACATCTTCCGTAATCGCTAAATCTTGTTCTGTTACATATTTAGTGTTGATTTTATTTAAAAAATGGATCATTCTGTAATTCTCTAAACTCAGCTGTTCCTCTAATTGAGTAAGCGTGCTTCGATGATACAGACCGGCAAGCGGCTGAATTCTGCCAAATACATTCGGAATAACAGCGTCAAACTGACGGTCAATCTGAGCAGCAAGTTTTCCAGCAGCTGCAGCATTCATTCTCGGCATATCACAAGGGAGAACAAAATACCAGGATGCCGGGCATTGCTTCATTGCAGCATAGATTCCGGATAAAGGACCTTTCCCTTTAAACGGGTCTATATCTTCTATAATTGAAAAACCCTTTTCTTTTATAAAACGTGTGCTGAGAGACGGCTGACTGACAATCACATTTTGATCTGTGTACGGAGATAACGCTTCCAGCGCACTCTCATAAAAGTACTGGTTATTATACGTTGCGAACGCTTTTGAGCTTCTGAATCTTTTTGATTCTCCTCCTGCAAGTATGACACCTGCCAGCCCTGGCTTTTTATCGTTCAAACGAATCTCCTCCGATAACATCTCTTCAGATTGTCCCTCTATTGTACGTTTAACTCCTGCATGAATCAAACATATCTATGATGAATCTGTCTTTATCCTCCACTAACAGGCGGGATAAGAGCTACCGTATCACCAGACTGAACCAAATCTTCACTGTCCGCATATTCTTCATTGATCGCAACCATAATAGAATCCGTTTTAATCGAGTACTTTTCAGCAAGCTCCTGCAGCAGCTCCTTTACCGTAATTTCAGTATGATCGACTGTCAGCTGCTCCCCGCCAAGCTTTTCTCTTAAATGGGCAAAAACCTTAATATTAATCATTATTTTCTACCTCCTCCGGCTTCCCTTTTGGATAACTTTTGTTTTCCAGCTGATCCCCAATCCATTCTTCTCCATCTTCCCACTGTTCTTTTTTCCAGATCGGTACAATTTGCTTAATTCGTTCAATCGCATATTCGTTCGCAGCATAAGCGTCTTTTCGATGCGGTGTTGACACCGCAATCACCACAGCAATATCGGAAATATCAAGCTTCCCGGTGCGGTGAGTGATGGCTGTGATCGCATCTGGCCATTTCTCGTTAATTTCTTCTCCAATTTTCGCCAGCTGCTTTTCAGCCATAGAGGGATAGGCCTCGTACTGCAATGATAGCGTTCTCTTCCCCTTTGTGAACTCTCTCACTGTTCCTATAAAATTCACGATTGCCCCAGCTTCCCTGCGCACAACCTTTTGCGTCACTTCTTCAATTGAAACGGGCTCACTTGTAATAATAAACATCGAATTTTTCATTTCGTCCTCCCAATAAACTCAATAAACCACTCAAGATAGCGTTCTTCCTCGTTGATCAAAAAAACAGGATACGGTGCCTGGATCGGTTCACAGCTGATCACGGCTTCAATATTCTCAAGCTTATCCAATAAAAATAGGTCTTCTTCCTCTTTAATCATAACAATTTTTGGATAATTTTCGTGTTTATAACCCTCTATTAATATCGCGTCAATCTTCATTTGACAATATATAGATAAAATTTCATCAAGCTGCCATTGTGATTGACTGATAGTCATTTGCAGTACTCCTCCGCCTTCAACCCCGCTTATGACGGCTCCTGCCTGCCGATGGCGTTCACTGTCTTTGCTTTGAGCAGCCAGATCAGGTATACCGCCATGACCATGATGCTTAATCGAAGCGATTCGAAAATGGCGCCTGCTGGCCTCTTCAATCAGCTTGCTTACCACCGTTGTCTTTCCGCTATTTTGGAATCCGACGACCTGTAAAATAGTAATTATTTCTCCCAAGGCCATTCACTTCCTTCATAGGATTCCAGCAGCAGTACGTCTACAAGATCGCCATCTTTATATCCCCGTGTTCCGCCTGGCAATACTACAAGTGCATCAGAAGTCGCAAGAGAAGTCACAGCATTTGATTTATTGAAGCCGCTTGGTGCAGCCTTTAATCCTTCTGTTGTTATGTTCAATTTACTTCTAACAAAACGGGTAAAGGGATTAGGCTTCAGAAAATCCTCGGATAATCGAGCCTCCACTTTTGGCAGATGAGGTTTAGCTGAAAACAACAGCGTTTTGACCACAGGACGAACAAGCACCTCGAATCCTACATAACAGGCAGAAGGATTTCCTGACAGCCCGAATAAATATTTCCCTTCCCAATGAGCGACTGTCGTAACACTTCCCGGTCTCATGGCAATCTTATTAAACAGCACCTCTGCTCCAAGCTTTTCATAAACAGCTGGCAAATAGTCAAAATCGCCAACTGAAACCCCGCCTGTTGTTATGAGCATATCCACCTCTGCAGCGGCTTCATTAATGGATTGATAGCAGCGTTCAAGATCATCTTCAAGCTTTCCGAAGTATTTTACCTCTGCACCCGCCCGTTCAATTTGAGCGGCAATCATATGTGCGTTGCTGTTGCGTATTTTCCCCGGCTGCAGCTCCTCATGCACATCAAGCAGCTCTGAGCCTGTAGCAAAAACACCAATAAGCGGTTTTTTTGCAACATAGACATACTCGTAGCCAAAAGTGGCTAAAACAGCCACGACACCCGGATTAATTAATTCGCCTTTTTTTACTAAAACAGCACCTTGCTCTGTATCTTCACCCTTAAACGATACATTATCGCCTGGTTGAAACGGACGTTTAATGGTCATTGTGCTTACGCCGTCTTCAGTAGATTCGGTGGTAAGCTCGAGCATCACAACCGCATCACATTGATCCGGCAGCTGAGCACCTGTCATAATTCGAACAGCCTCATACGGTTTTACCTCTTTGGTCGCGACAGAGCCTGCCCCGACCGTCTCGATTACGTTAAAGGTGATTGGATTTCCCCTGCTCGCCTGCGCCGAATCCTCTGCACGAATGGCAAATCCGTCATAAGGCGAACGGTCAAACGGCGGAACAGGGTGGACAGCAATAATATCCTCTCCCAGTGTCCGACCATATGCATCATTAACATGGATCTTTTCTTTTGTCCCGGGAGCGGCGAAGCTCATTACTCTGCTCACCGCTTCTCCAATGGGAATCGGCTTTCTTCTCTCTGCCATTTCTAAAAGCTCCTCTCTCCTTCTTCGTTGAAAATCCTTTTTTTAAAAGATATAGCGTCATGGTACAATACCATCAATTGATCTATATACTCACAAACTTTTTCACTATTGAAATGGAGGCTTTATCGCAATGTCCGATTTTACACACTTTAATGATCAGGGAAGAGCTAAAATGGTTGATATTACACAAAAGCCGGAGACATCGCGCTCCGCGATTGCCCAATCAAGCATCTTGCTTAATGAAGAAATCTATACAAAAATCACAAACAATGAGATGAAAAAAGGTGATGTTCTTGCTGTTGCGCAAGTTGCCGGTATCATGGCAGCGAAACAAACATCTACGCTTATTCCTATGTGCCACCCTATTCCGATCAGCGGCATTGACATCTCTTTTGACTGGATAAAAACAGAACAGAGCTATAAATTATCCATTTCATCTACTGTTAAAACAAAAGGCAGCACAGGCGTTGAAATGGAAGCTCTCACAGCCGCTTCAGTCTGCGCACTAACCGTTTATGACATGTGTAAAGCAGTCGATAAAGGCATGATCATCGGCCCCACTTTTTTAAAAGAAAAAAAAGGCGGCAAAAATGGTGACTTCTCCCGTCAGGATGAACCGGTTTAATCAAACGTTTGTTTAAAAGTCCTTTTACTCAGTTATAACGCTTATTTAAGACGTTTGTTAAGCCTAACAGAATGAAAGCCGCACTAATACTAAACAAAACATATATAAAAGCAAGCTTCGTGTCGCCTGTTTCAAGAGCAACATAAATGGCTGTTGGAATGGTTTGAGTTTTCCCTGGAATATTCCCAGCAAACATAAGCGTAGCCCCAAATTCTCCCAGTGCACGGGTGAAGCTAAGAATACCGCCAGTAATAAGGGCTTTTCCTGCGAGCGGAATCATGATGTTTCTTAAAATCCCCCACTCTGAGGCACCATCGATTCTTGCAGCGCCAACGATATCTTTATCGATGGAAAAAAATCCCATCTTAGCTGACTGAAACATGAGAGGGAAGGCGACGACGATGGCAGCAAGAATTGCCGCCATCGGTGTAAACATCACAGAGAAGCCGAATACATTTTCTACCAGCCTGCCGGCAGCACTATTTGCTCCAAAAATCATGATGAGCAAAAAGCCAATTACAGAAGGAGGCAGCACAAGCGGTAGAATAAAGAGCGTCTCCCATATTAATTTCCCTTTAATTCTCTCAGAAACAAACAGTCTGCCTAATAGGATACCAAGTACAAAAACTATAATTGCTGCGATTGATGCTACCCATAAAGACAGCTGAATGGGAAACCAAAATTGTTGATCCATTGCTTCACCTACTTATTTTATAAACCAAATCATATGGACATCTCTTGTATAGAACAAGAGTGTCCTTGTTATTTCGGATATAAAAAACCGTTTGCGACCAAGATATCCTGGCTTATTTTCTGATGTAGAAATTCTGTAAACAGCTCTGCTTGAGCTCTATTTTCACTTTTTTTTACTACTCCTGCGTAATACCCAATAGGAGAATACAAAGAAGCATCCAGCTTTTTAATGACCTTCACCTTTTGGGATGAAACAGCATCTGATTGATACACTAAACCGCCATCGACACTCTGCTGCTCGACAAGTGTTAAGACATGCCGAACATCCTTCCCAAAAACAATTCTGCTCTGCATACTCTCCCAAGCTCCCATATTTTCTAGCGCTTCTTGTGCATACTTGCCTGCTGGAGTCGTTTCAGGAATAGCAAGGGCAATCCTTTTTCCATTTTGAAGCAGCTCGTTTAAGCGGTTAAATTCACTATTTTTATGTGTGACCATCACGATTGCATTGCTCGCAAAAGCATTTTTATTCGTTGTGAAGATATACTCCTCTTCTAACAAATCCACAAAATGTTTCTTCGAGGCAGAAAGGAAAGCATCTACTGGCGCACCTTGCTCTATTTGACGTTTAAGTGCACCAGAGCTCCCATAGTTAAACACTAAAGAGATATCAGGATGCACGTTATAGAATTCCTCCTGAATCTCTTCCAAACTATCCTTCATGCTCGCTGCCGCTGAAATCGTGATGACGTTACGACGGTCATCTGCCTGCGCTGCGCATCCACTGACCATTAGGAGCATAAGGATAAGCAGCATAAAATATCGTTGAGTCCGCATCTGCTTTCTCTCCTCAACTAAAAATACGATGATAATATTTTTTCGCCTCTGTTACATTATTTGTTCCATGAACAAGCACCCGCCCATCATAAAACACGACGACTCTATGAGGAGCAAAAGTAACAGATAATAAATACGGGTTTCGCTGTACAACCAGCCCTTGTGAAGAAAAGACGCTCTCGATCTCTGTTAAATCAATCGTTTTCTTTTCAGACGGACGAAACTGGACAGTATCCCGACCACATAAAACTGCTGTTTTCATCAATTTTTCATTTGATAAATATGGAAAATACGCCTGTTCCCCACACGAAGGACAGTTCTTTTTCTTTACTTTCTTCACATTAATTTCTGTATGGGTATTCTCCCAAAGATCAAACATAACAAGCTTCCCACGAAGTGCCTGCCAATCTTCTACGAGAATCTTCAAGGCTTCAGCCGTTTGATAAGAGACGACCATATTAACAGCCGGACTGATAATGCCTGCTGTGTCACAGGTTTGACCGCCGCTCATTGGAATGTTATCCCACAAGCATTGAAGACATGGCGTCTCACCGGGTATAATGGTAAAGGTCATGCCATAGCTTCCGACACATGCACCATAAATCCATGGTACGTTGTATTTTTGCGCTGCATCGTTAATGATCAGTCTCGTGTCATAATTATCTGTCGCATCAATCATTAAATCGACATCTTGAGCAAGCGAGGATAATTCCGCAAAGGATGCATCCATGATTTTCGCATGAATGGTAACAGAAGAGTTGATTTGAGAAAGCCTTTCTTTGGCAGCAATTGCTTTTGGCATTCTTTTTTTTGCATCCTCTTCACTATATAATTGCTGCCGCTGCAGATTGCTTGCCTCTACATAATCACGGTCAACGATGGTTATTGTCCCTACACCGGCTCTTACTAAAGCCTCTGCATTGCCCGTTCCAAGCGCTCCTGCACCAATTAGCAAGACATGTTTATCACTTATTTTATTTTGCCCACTCTTGCCTATTGGATTAAATAACTCCTGTCTTGAATAGCGTTCCTGCAGCAATACGCTCATCCTCTCTATATATCTAAAAACGTTCTATGCTTCATCATTGAACCTCTTGCAAAAAAATTTAGTTTTTATAGGAATGATTCCACTTATCAACTATTATATAACGTTATCATTGTACACAATGTAGAAATCAAAATAAATCCATTCATCTTAATACGCTAAGTAATGCAGCATCCCAAGAGGCTCTCCAGCTATTAAAAAAACTTGCAGAAGACAGGCGGTTTTCAGCCATCATCAGCAAGTTTTTTTATGAAAGTCTTACTTTATAGTACACGTTCTAAAAATGACTGAAGTCTCTCACTTTCCGGTGCTTTTAATATTTTTTCAGGGGGTCCTTCTTCTACTAGCTTGCCATCCGCAAAGAAAACCACACGATCAGATACCTCTAAAGCAAAATCCATTTCATGTGTAATCAAAATCATGGACATATCTCCCTGATCAGCCAAATCTTTTATTACCTGCAGCGCTGTACGCAGGGTTAGATCTGTCATCGTAATGGCATCCGTATTCCCCGCATCAAGTGTTGAAATGTTAGACGCAATGTCACTTACCTGCTGGATTTGATCTTCAGAAACACCGACAGCTAATAAATAGTCACGCTCAATCGCACCAGCCATTACCGTTACCTTCACATCAGGATTGTTTGCAGTATCCTCGTAGCTTGTGAGATTGTGAGGATTACCAGGCTGTACGGCTAACCCTTCACCAATTCTATATTCCGGCTCTGCAAACGCAGCATTTTCACAGCGGTCGGGCGTTATGTACATTCCTGCAGTAACTGCATCAAAATTTCTAGAATTTAATCCACTTATCAATGAATCAAAGCCGACTACTTCCTCTTCCAGCTCTTCTGCTCCTAATTCTTCAAAAACAGCCCGTGCAATTTCAACCGACTGTCCTGTTACGGTTCCATCGCCTTCTTGATAGGCACAGGGTCGTTCATTGGCAAAGCCGACTGTGACTGTTCCCTCTTCTTCAATTTTTTCCAGCGTACTTTTATCGCTGGAGCTGCATGCTGACAAAATTAATAAAAATGCTGTCCCCATCAGGACATACACACTTTTTTTCAACAAAATTTCCTCCTTGTGAAACTCCAGATATTCGAACGTATGTATCATTTATCTGAAGATGAGAGAGGTTGCTCGATATCTAAATTTTTCCCCCTTTAAAAAGAAAAAGCCCAGCACAAAATATCATGTGCTGGGCTCACTCGTTATTTTTTAAAAATAGTACTCTATGCTCCTCATCAAAATATATATCGTTAAACTTTAACGCTCTCTCTTCCGTCGCAAACATTTCAAATCCTAATGAAGAATAGAGCCTTTTAGCGGGCTCATTGGTCGTAACGACTGTAAGATAAATTTGTTCCAATCCCTCTATTCCTTTTGCTTCTTCTATCGTTTTTTCGAGCAAGGATTTTCCAATACCAAGCCCTCTTCCCTCCGGTGAAACGTACATGGCAACAATATTCGCTCGATGTTTGAGCTTAAGCGGTTTTTCTTTGACCAATGTTATAACCCCATCAAGCTTGTCCTTCGTAAATGCTCCTAACGTAAACGAATCATTCGATCGAAGCTGATCACGGAAAAGATCGATTGGATATTCCTTTTCTTCTTCATACGCTGCAGCGAAAGCTTCGGGGTTATTCATTAATGCTTCTAAGCGTAATATCCGATGAATTTCCGCATCCAATGCTGTTAAAAGACGTATAATCATAGCTTCTCCTCTTTAGCAAGATCTTGTTCTCCTTAACTGATCTGCGCGTTTAATACTTTCTTTCAAATAATCAGGCGCCGTTTCTTCATTCAATATTTCCTCTGTTGTCAGCCACATGACCTCATCTACTTCATCTGGGCTTTTGGCAAACGCTTCACCCGCTTCATGCTGGCAGAGGAATACGATATCCACAACATTTTCACCCAACTCCGTCACAAAAGTAGTACTGTGGATATATTGTGTATATTTTTTTATTTGGATCCCGACCTCTTCAGCTACTTCTCTCACAATCGTTCTCTCTAAAATATCTGAAGAAAAGCCTTCAATATCAACCTTTCCTCCAACAAGAGCAAGCATTCCCCCTGCATGCTCTTCCTTTGCACTTCTCTTGACGATCAGCCATTTGCCATCCTTCAAAACCGCTGCTTCCACATTTACAATAAACATTTTCATTCGCCCCCTTTATCCACTGTCTTTTGTGAAGTATGTGAATAAACCCTTTTGAAAACGCAAGAAGTTATTAACATTAAATAAAAATGCGGGTTATCCACAAAAAAGCGTGTGGATTGTTTTTTGCTGCAACCGTTTCAAGTTGTTGATAACCTTGAAACTATTTATTTACTGTTGATAAGTCTATTTCAGCTGAAGGTGTCGTATCCGCAAATAGCGTTCTGCGAATGATATGAAGTGCGTTTTCATTATCCTCGGTACGCTCTGAGGCGATGCAATCTTCAGGAACAAATAGCTTATACTCACGCATGTACGCATCATTGGCTGTAAAGAGAACACATATATCACCCGCAACCCCCGTGATAATCAGATTTTCCACCTGCATTTGGTGGAGTAAAATGTCCAGCTGTGTTCCAAAAAAACCGGAATGCTTTGGTTTGATAATAAAATAATCATCCTCATCCGGCATAATTTTATTAACAACTGGTTTTCCTGGGCTTTTTTTACATTCACGGATTAAATTCATTGCATTATCCTGCCACTGACCGAAGTTGTCATTTACATAAATGACAGGGATTTCAGCTTCCTTTACGCGTTTTTTTAAAGCAGCCAATCGGTCCGCCATGGGCAATGTATGCTTCAGCAGCGCCTCTCCCCCATCAAAATCCATTTTATTGACCATATCTATGATTAATAATGCACTACTGGAAAACTTCATACGGAAACACTCCTCTATAATTGAATTGCATGCTCTATATCGTCATTTTTTCCGTTTAAGTAAACTAAAAAACCTTTTTATATAATTTTATATAAAAAGAGCAAGGGCTACGAGCAGCCACTTGCTTGTTTTCAGGCTTCTTTTACTCTAATGGTCTTCCTTGAAAGTACGTATGCCACAGTCGCTGAAACAAGGCCAAATAGCCAAGACATATAGTTAACTTCACCAAACTCAACTAGGCTGCTGTTTAGTTCAGTTGCTGAACTGGCTGGATCATCGCTTCCGATTTGGATTATGAAATAGACGCAAAACTAACGATAAATAGGATAAATCGTTTCATTTTTCTCCTTCTAACCTACGCTACTCCTATTCAGGAGGGTTTTTCATCGCGATCAGCAAAGCAATATACACGATGATCCCCGGCCCTCCCAAAAATGCCGTTAAGACAAATATTACACGTACAATTGCTACATCCACATTAAAATATTCTGCAATCCCCGAACAAACACCGTCGATCATCTTGTCATTCGGATCTTTATATAATCTTTTTGCCAATACTATGCCCTCCATTTCTGTTCGTACTAATTCTTACTTTATCTACGTCTTTTTCGAAAAAAAGTTTCAACTATTGGAAAATATTTGTAAATATCGGATAAATTATAAAGCAAATATAAAATGTAAAAGAGTGCTGGAAATTTGAATTACAATATTTGTAAAGGAGTTGTTGGCATGGACTTTCTTAACTGGTATGATTTGATTACCTCAACAAATCTGCGGGCTTCTTTGTTTTTTGGGATTTTATCCTCTCTCTTCATTTCCATCATAGTGGGGTTTGAGATGAAGAGCTGGAAAATGTTCAGTTTCTCTTTTAATAACAGGAGTCGTTGTTACTGGAGCAGGAGTTTATATATTAAATGGGATAGGGTTTTATTCAAATTTAGGAGCGTTTATCGAAGCTCGGGAGGAATTTATCGAAGCTTCTCAGTTTTCCGCAAAGTAACAGCCTCATCTCGATCGTGTTCTTATCTTTTTTAGAGCTTCGTTCAATATTTATGTGCATAACTCGAAATTATTGGCCTTCACCAAAGATTTATGCACATAAGCTTATAATTTACGTGCATACGTGCATCGCTGAAACCCATCATCCCAAAATACAAGCCATCAGCTATGATTTACAGGCCGTGCTCCTGAATTTACAAGCCATCCTCAAACATTTATAAGCCAAACGTCCATTATTGTGCCTGTCAACTAACTATCAATCTTATATTTCATCTCATAAATCGCTTGCTCCGCTCTAAATCGTTCCAGTGTTTCTATTTATATCATGCCGATCTTTTCAAACAATTAGCAGGACGCTTTGTTCGCTGCTTACGTTTCTGCAATGTTCTCTGGTAAATACATTTCTTCAAAAACAAATGCGATAACACGATTAACCGTTTCTGTCGCAAGCCCAAGCCCCCACCAATGTGGCAATAGCTGATAGGAAACTTCCATGATTCCACGCTCCCCGGACCTTCGCTCGGTAAACCGGAATGGATATCAAAAAATAAATTCATTTTCTTCACTCCCTATTTTCAAATATATAGTCTAATTGCCTTTTTTTCATCATACTAGTTAAAACGCCTCTGTAGCTCTAGAAGGGAAGAGCGCCGTAAAACATTGTAGAAACGGGTCGCAAGGCAAGGGTTTCAGAAGCACCGAAAAGCAAATAAGCTGAGACAGGTGGAATTCCTGTCGGTGAAAATCCGTAGGGAAGCGTGTTCTCCCCAAAGCCTATGCTTACGCAAGGAGTGCGGGTTCGAATTCCGTCAGAGGCATTGATTAATGCTTGAGAGCACTAGAATTGAAAAATCGGAACTCAACCTAAAAAAACTCCTCTCAGAAAATAAATTCTGAGAGGAGTTTTTTTAATATGGATCTGCCTTATGGCTTTTTCGTTGAGCGCTGTACATAGCTTTTTCCGCATCATACGTTGTTTTAGGTCCCTTTTTCTGATCCTTCATATTTTCCTTCTCTTTTGCTAAACCATTAGCTAGTCGCTTGCCATAGTCTGGGTCTGCTTTTGTGAAATGTTCGATCATTTGCTGTTGAATTTTCTCATGACTAACAGAAAGTGCAGCCACTAGATTACTGATAAGCTCTTCTCTTTCCCACTCTTCAAAATTACGGTACGTTTCACCAACCTGACCATAATTATTGGAACGATCAATTGGCTGCCGCACTAGTTTGGCATTGTAATGAGGCTCGTGGATTTTACCAATCTGTTTTGATTCCTTCAGTCCATCAAGAACAGACGGCTCATAATTTACGTGCGGATTTCGTCCTGGTGCGGTATCAACATAATGGGCGTGCTGCCCATCCCGTTGATTCGTTGCAACACGCTTTTTCGGTGAGTTAATCGGGAGCTGCAAATAGTTCGCTCCTACACGGTAACGCTGTGTGTCAGAATAAGAAAAGGTGCGTCCTTGAAGCATTTTATCATCAGAAAAATCAAGCCCATCTACAAGTACACCTGTACCAAAAGCTGCCTGCTCTACTTCTGCAAAAAAGTTTTCCGGGTTTTTATTTAGCACCATTTTTCCTACTGGCAGGAAAGGGAACTTATCTGTCGGCCATAGCTTTGTATCATCGAGTGGATCAAAATCTAGCTCAGGATGCTCCTCATCACTCATAATTTGCATGCAAAGCTCCCATTCAGGAAAATCACCTCTTCCAATGGCATCATACAAATCCTGAGTAGCGTGGCTCGTATTTTCTCCTTGAATTTCCTGGGCTTCTTTTTGCGTAAGATTTCTGATTCCTTGGCTTAACGGCTCCCAGTGGTATTTGACCAGTACTGCTTCCCCGTCCTCATTTACCCATTTGTATGTATTCACCCCTGAGCCTTGCATTTGCCGGTAGTTAGCCGGAATTCCCCACGGAGAAAAGAGAAAGGTAATCATATGAAGTGTTTCCGGTGATTGAGAAACAAAATCGAACATTCTTTCCGGATACTGAATATTTGTAACGGGATCGACTTTAAACGCATGAATCATATCAGGAAATTTGATTGGATCCCGGATAAAGAATATTTTAAGATTGTTTCCGACAAGATCCCAGTTTCCGTCTTCCGTGTAAAATTTCACTGCAAATCCGCGTGGATCCCGTGCTGTTTCCGGGGACTCCTTTGCCCCTGCAACGGTCGAAAAACGTACAAAAACAGGCGTTTGTTTCCCTGCATCTTGAAATACTTTTGCTCGTGTATATTTAGAGACGGGTTCATCCCCAACTTTTCCGTACGTTTCAAAATATCCATGTGCACCTGCTCCGCGTGCATGCACTACTCGCTCAGGAATACGCTCCCGGTCAAAGTGTGAAATTTTCTCCAAGAAATCATAATTTTCTAATGTCCCGGGACCCCTGTTCCCTACTGTTCTAATGTTTTGATTATCTGTTACAGGATGCCCTTGCCGGTTCGTTAAGGTGTCCTCTGCTTCCCCGGTGCCTAAACGGTGATCGTGTGAATCACCTGCTCCTTCTACAGATGTACCTGTCAGCTCTTCTTTTTTCTTATCCAATTAAATCCCTCCTTTTTTCGGGTACACTCCAATCATGTCCAATCAAAAATCAGGTTAAACGTCCCTTCACGGACTATTTAAATGACGAAAAAAAGGAGCCGCCGAAGTGACTGCTCTCTCGTATACTACCTCAATTTATTCTCCTGCTATCGAAAAAATAACGTGCAAAACCTTCTTCACCATGCTCAACAATGGATGGTTCCCTATTAGGCAGTTTCGTTCTCACGTTATCCCCTCATTTCATTACAAATTCAACGTCTAAATGTTAATCTCCTATCGTTACATGATGAATTAACGCATTTAGTTGTTTGAAAGTTAGATAATCGGGAAGAAGTGTACTATAACAAAAAATTTTAGGAGGTAATACCATGAACCAAAACAGTGTAGATAACAAAGTAGAAAAAGAAATCCTTCACGCTGATTCTGAGAAGAAAGAGGAAATTCTGCAAAACTTTGATCGCTTTAAGAATTACTTAGGTGACCAAGTAGCCAAAGGCGAAAAGCTCGGTTTAGGTGAAGAAGCATTGGCCAAAGGTGCTGAAAAAATAGGGGATTACCTTGCTAAAAATGAAGAGCCGAGAAACCGCGAAGAAAAGCTTCTTCAAGAGCTATGGAAAGTCGGAGACAAAGATCAAAGACATCAATTGGCTCATCTTCTTGTAAGATTAGCACAAACAACAAATTAATGTTCGGTCATTTTTAGGAAAAACCTTCAGTTTCACTATGAGGGTTTTTTCTTTTTGGCTCTGTCAAAGATCATGCTTGGTTTTGGCACGATGTAAATTGAAACGGCTGCGCGAGCTGCGCGAGACTCCTGCTTAGAAAAGCGAGTCAACGGGAGACCCTACAGGCGCAATAGCGAGGGCACTGAAAAAGTAAGTTTTTCAAAAATGACGAAAAATTAATCTCTACTTCACATTTTTTTTCAACGTGTGGTGGTTATGTCCCACAATCAATCGTAAAAATCAATGTTGTTTTGGGAAGTGATTTTATGAGTTTGAAAATATGCGACTTTTTCAGCAGCCTCCGTAATAGAGCCAAGGAGCGTCGAACCGCCCGCGGGAAGCGAGCGCCAGCGTGCTGCAATCAACTAGCAAGTTTAACAAAGTCTTCTTTTTAAATTATCAATAAAAAAATATTGACATTTAATTCGAATCATCATATTATAATTTCAATAGTCAAAGAGTTAAGACTAGCGCTCATATTGAGCATATAACTCCAAAGGGGAGTAGCTTACAGTTATGTCGTCATTTCGTGATGTGGATCATCACCGGCCTAACTGGCAACATGTATTGTTGCTTGCGAGACCTTTGCCATTTTGGTAAAGGTGATATAAATCCATCCACAAAACCTTTACCAATTAATTGGTAAAGGTTTTTATTTTGTCTTCAGGAGGAGAAGAACCATCTAAACACTAACAATCCTACAAAAAAATCATTAGTTTTTAATAAGGAGAAGAAAAACGAATTGAACATTTAGCTGCATCGAAAACTTTTACTTTTGATTACTTTTATCGTGACCGTAAATCTTTACATGGTCTCAATCATAACCTTGGAGACGAATTTGCCCCCAAGAAGCATCTCGGTTCACACTCAAGTCGAACAATCGATTTTGATGCCTGAAACCCATAACAGACTATAAAGGAGGACATCTTTCATGCTTAGTATGTGGAACAATCTTTTCAGTAAACGATCAAAGCACGTTGATCTCATTCTAGATTCTCACGAATTTACACCAGGAGAGAAAGTGACAGGCTCCTTTCGTCTTACATGCGGTCGCAGCAAGCAAAAATTAAAGCGACTAGAATGTGATCTCGTGGTAAAAGATACAAATACAAATGAGGAACGTGTAATCGAAACAGCTGCAACGATTTTGATGTCGAAAACGCTTAAACCAGATGAAGAAGCTGTTATTCCTTTCTCTTATGTTTTGCCAATAGAATTAGCTTCAACCTCTCAGAACATTACGTATCGATTTCACACTAGGTTAATCTTTAACGAAAATGTGAACCGTACAGATCATGATGATATTAAAATAATCCAAAATAAAACTTAAAGGGGGATAGAAAATGGAAATTACGTTGCTGTTGGAATATGGATGGGTGCTTCTTATCCTTATTGCACTAGAAGGAGTTTTAGCTGCTGACAATGCGCTTGTAATCGCAACAATGGTAAAGCATTTACCTGAAGAACAACGTAAAAAAGCATTATTTTACGGATTAGCTGGAGCGTTTGTTTTCCGTTTCGGTTCACTCTTTCTTATTTCGTACCTCGTGCATATATGGCAGGTTCAAGCGATCGGTGCCCTTTACCTTTTTGGTATTGCCGCCTACCACTTACTTAAAAAGCACGTAATAAAAGGCTATTTAAAGAAAAAAGAGCAGGAGAAAGAGAAAAAAGGGTCTGGCTTCTGGATGACTGTCGTTAAAGTTGAATTAGCTGACATTGCGTTTGCTGTCGATGCGATTTTAGCTGCAGTAGCGTTAGCTGTAATGCTTCCTACAACGAACCTGCCAACGATAGGCGGATTGGACGGCGGTCACTTTGCAGTCGTTCTTGCCGGAGGTATTATTGGTCTTGTGATCATGCGATTCGCTGCAAACTATTTCGTTACTTTGCTCGATCGCAAGCCTGGACTTGAAACAGCCGCTTATCTTGTGGTTGCCTGGGTAGGTGTAAAGCTTGCTGTATATGCTATGGCTCACCCAGAGCTAGCGATTATTTCTCAAGACTTCGCAAAAGGAACAACGTGGAAAATCATCTTCTGGTCCGTTCTTCTTGTGATCGGTATTGGTGGTTGGTTCCTTTCTAAAGACAAAACCGATTCAAATAAGGAATGCATGCCTATGGAAGCTCCTGTTATTGAAGAAAAGCCTTAACTGTTGGAAGGTCCACTTAATTGAGGACCTTCTTTTTTATTGTTGGGAGCTTATTGGACGATGGCCTGTAAATTGTGGCTGATGGCCTGCAAATCATTGAGCACGGCCTGTAAATTCACACGACGGCCTGCAAATCACAGAGCATGGCCTGTAAAACGAATAATCCTATTTTCATCTCCTACTTTTTCAATCCACAATACTTTATTAGCCAGCCACTCTATTGAAAGCCTTTTCAATGAAGAGAATCTCATTTATACTGCAACTAACTAAGCTAAATATTAATAGATTAATCTAAAGGGGCTGAGCAATCATGAAAGTCACTTTGTTCGCTACATGTTTAGTCGATATGTTCCATTCTAATGTCGGTAAAGCAACGGTTGAGCTTTTAGAAAAACTAGGCTGTGAGATTGAATTTCCGCAAGGCCAGATATGCTGCGGCCAGCCTGCTTACAATAGCGGCTATGTGAAGGATGCAAAACAAGCGATGAAACATATGATTACCGTATTTGAACAAGCTGAATACATTGTAACTCCCTCCGGCTCTTGTGCAACCATGTTCAAGGAATATCCGCATATTTTAAAGGATGAACCTGACTGGCAGCACCGTGCGCAGCTTGTCGCAAATAAAACATATGAGCTCACACAATTTATTGTACAGGTGTTGAAACGCGAGGATCTTGGGGCCACGCTGAATGGTAAAGCAACGGTCCATACGTCCTGTCATATGACTCGCCTTCTTGGAGCGAAAAGCGAGCCCTTTACCCTTCTAAATAATGTTCAAGGATTGGAGGTTATTCCCTTGGATAAATCTCAGGACTGCTGCGGCTTTGGCGGAACCTTCTCTGTAAAAATGGGACAGATTTCTGAACAAATGGTGGATGAAAAGGTATCTCATATAGAAGATTCAAAAGCGGATTTTCTCATCGGAGCCGACTGTGGCTGTTTGATGAATATTAAAGGACGAATCGACCGCAAAAAAAGCCCAGTAACGGTACTGCATATCGCAGAGGTGTTAAATAGCCAATAAAGGAGATGAGTCCATGTCAATCAAAATTGGAGAAGGGCCTTTTCACCAACGAGTGGAAAAAGGACTTAATAACCCGTTTATGCGCGGAGCCGTATCCAGTGCACAGGAGCGTTTTCAGCAAAGAAAGGCGAGCGCAATAGAGGAGCTTGGGAACTGGGAGGAATGGCGTTCACTTGGAGAGGAAATTCGCCAGCATACAATAGAACACCTTGATTTTTATTTGAATCAATTGAGCGAAAACATCATAAAACGCGGCGGTCACGTCTTTTTTGCTGCAACAGCAGAGGAAGCGAATCACTATATTCGTGATGTTGTTCAATCAAAAAACGGCAAAAAAGTCGTAAAGTCTAAATCAATGGTCACAGAGGAAATAAGCTTAAACGCCTGTCTTGAAGAAGCCGGCTGTGAAGTCATTGAAACGGATCTCGGTGAATATATTTTGCAGGTTGACGACCATGATCCCCCCTCCCACATTGTCACGCCAGCCCTTCATAAAAATAAAGAGCAAATACGCGATGTGTTTAAAGCCAAATTAGGCTACACAAAAAGCGAGATGCCAGAAGAACTAGCCCTCCATGCACGGGAGCTGCTTCGCAAGGAATTTCTATCAGCGGATATCGGTATCACCGGGTGTAATTTTGCCGTAGCTGAAAGCGGTTCAATCAGTCTTGTTACAAATGAAGGAAACGCCCGGCTCGTTACAGCCCTGCCCAAAACGCAGATCACAGTGATGGGAATGGAGCGCATTGTCCCTACCTTTGAAGAGCTTGATATTTTAGTGAGTTTGTTGACGCGAAGTGCGGTAGGTCAAAAGCTGACAAGCTATGTGACGGCTTTAACAGGTCCGCGAACAGAAGGCGAAGTCGATGGTCCTGAGGAATTCCATTTAGTCATTGTGGATAATGGACGTTCGTCAATCCTGGGTACTGATTTTCAATCCGTCCTTCAGTGCATTCGCTGTGCGGCTTGTATCAATGTGTGTCCTGTTTATCGTCACGTTGGCGGTCATTCATACGGCTCCATTTATCCAGGGCCGATCGGTGCGGTGCTGACACCATTACTTGAAGGATATGAGGATCATAAAGAGCTTCCTTATGCTTCTACTTTGTGCGCCGCCTGCTCAGAAGCTTGTCCAGTTAAAATCCCGCTGCATGATCTTTTGCATAAGCACAGACAAGTGATTGTTGAACGAGAAGGAAAAGCGCCTGTAAGCGAGAAACTGATCATGAAAGCCTTTGGATTCGGGATCTCTTCACCTGCCCTCTACCAAATGGGAAGCAAATTTGCCCCTATGGCGATGAAGCCTTTTGTTGGAGAAAATCAGTCCATTTCAAAAGGACCGGGACCTTTAAAGTCTTGGACGGATAGCCGAGAATTCCCGGCTCCTGATCAGGAACGCTTCCGTGATTGGATGAAATCAAGAGCAAAAGGGGGCCGCATTGATGAAAACAGGTACCGTTCATAATAGCGATTCTTTTCTAAAAAACATTTCCTCTAGGCTTGGACGCGACACGATCGAACCCGCTGTCACACTGCCTGAGTGGTCCTATTCCCCTCAGCATCGAGTTTTAGAAAATGCTACACAGGAAGAATTAATCGCTGTATTAGAAAAGCAATGCCAGATTATTCATACAGATTTCGTACGTGTGAAACCAGAAAATACGTTAGAGGAAACGTTGAATTATGTAATCGAATCATATGGAGGCGGTCCCATTATTACATGGGATGATCCACGCTTCGAACAGAGCGGTCTCTCCTCCCTGTTTGAAAGAGACGATACTTCTATTTGGGATCCATCGATTGGGGACAATAACATTCCGCTCGCTGAAAAAGCCAATATCGGTATTACCTTCAGCGATATTACACTCGCTGAATCAGGTACTGTAGTACTGTTCAGCGGAGCGAAAAAAGGGAGAGCGGTAAGTCTTCTCCCAACCGTTTATATTGCTCTTATCCCAGCTGAATCAATCGTCCCTAGAATGACTCAGGCAACATCTATCATCCATAACAAAATACAGGATGGGGACGCTCTTTCATCCTGTATCAACTTTATCACCGGTCCAAGCAACTCGGCTGACATCGAGATGAAGCTTGTAGTAGGCGTTCACGGGCCCATTAAAGTGACATATATCGTTTATTAGATTTTTAAACCAGAAAACAGGAAATCAGCACGCAAACTGCTATTACCTGTTTTCTGGATTTCAAGTTATTCCTTAAACAAATCCTTTAACAGCTTCTCTCTATGCTGTAGAAAGTACTTTGTGAGCTGATAATGCTCCGTCATTTCATACTCCATTTCTTCAATCGTTCCATCATCAAAGCTTAAAATTGTCGCACCCGGGTATCCTAATAGAATAGGAGAATGTGTAGCGATAATAAACTGACACTCATTATTCTTCGTTAAATCACGAACAATCCTTAAAAACGCAAGCTGCCTTTGAGGGGACAATGCCGCCTCAGGCTCATCCAGCAAATAGATCGCCCTCTCATTAAACCGATTTAAAAAGAGTGATAAAAAGGATTCTCCATGCGAACATCTTTATCACCTGCGCTTTAAATTGTAAGTCATCTTCATTGTATATTCCCTAAAAGATTTACACCATAAAATAACAGTTATTTATCTTATGAATCTGTTAAACTTGCCTGTTGATTTCCGCTTCAGGCACTCGCTTTCTGCGGGCAGTCCGGGAGCCTCTTCGGCGCTTTGCGCCTCTGGGGTCTCCCGATGACTCGCATTTCCCACAGGAGTCTCAAGTATCCGTTCCAATCAACAACAGAGTGCCAAAACCAACCATTACCTTTAACATAGCCTATCTTCTAAAAATCAACCTTACTAAAAACAGGAGAGCTTAATATGAAAATGATCGTTATATCCGACACTCATATGCCCAAAATGGCAAAGAAGATTCCCGAGGCTTTAAAAAAAGGCTTAACGGACGCGGACCTTATTCTTCACGCAGGGGATTGGCAAACAGCCGAGGTATATGATGAGCTGAGAAAATACGCTCCTGTAGAAGGCGTGACGGGCAATATAGATGAGGAGGGTCTTCACAAATTATTTGATCGAAAAAAGATCCTTCATTTTGGTGAAGTGAAGATTGGGATTACTCATGGAGATGGAAAAGGAAAAACGACAGAGAAGCGGGCAATGGACGTATTTAAAGACGATGACATTGATATTTTGATCTATGGCCATTCCCACATCCCCGTTTTGAAGACAAATGACAAACCAATTCTGTTTAACCCTGGCTCGCCGACTGATAAACGCCGCCAACAGCACTATTCTTACGGGGTCATTGAAATTGAGAAAACCGTGTCCATCGAGCATGTGTTTTTTGATAACAAAGAGTAGCAACCCTACTCCATCTCTGGATTAATCTGTAAAGCATCCTCTCGCGAACGATATGTATTTTAATAATAGAGCATTGATCCCTACTCATAAAAAGATGATCAAAAAAATCTCTTTAGACTCCACACCTAAAGAGAAAATAAACGATCCTACTATATTGTCTCTGCACGCAACACGCTACGTTCAGGATCAATCTTTTAATGATATGTTCCTTCATCTACAAAACGTCCATAATCAGGTATCGCAATCGTTTCAAATTCACTCACAAGCAAATCGAGGCTGCTAGTCAGTAATTCTTCTGACATGACTCCGCCGTGACCAGTTGCCGCTATGCGAGGCTTTAATGCTGAAAGCTTTCTTACTGAATCCCAGGCCGCCTGCCAATCAGTTGTAAAGTATCGAGGCGGCCCGCTAATTTCTAGTTCCTGTGTAATAACTTTATACAGATATTCCTGTTTTACCGCAACAAAGGCGTCTCCTGCGATTAATATCCGGTCTTGTTCGTGAAATAATGAGATGTGGCCAGGTGTATGGCCCGGAGTGTGAATCCACTTCCAGCCTGGCATAAACGGAACACTTCCATCTTTTGGAAGATTCTGCACATGACTTCCCAGATTAATCGCTTCATTTGGAAAAATGGGCGACATTTTCGCTACCATTCCTCCTTCTACAGAGGAATCAGGTTCAGGGTAATCTATTTTACCCTGTAAAAAAGGCAGCTCCAGCTCGTGAGCGTAGACTGGAACATCCCACCACTCTACTAATTCTTCAATTCCTCCGACATGGTCAAAATGACCGTGTGTCAGTATGATCGCTTCCGGCTTGCTGCCTTTTCCAAATCTTTCCTCAGCCTCTGCTCGAATCTTTTCAGCCGACTTCGGCATACCTGCATCAATCAAAACCCATCCTCCATCTGTTCCTACGAAAAAAAGATTAACAACCTGATTCGTATACATATAAGCATTGGGTGAAAATTCTATACCAAAGCCTGATGCAACAGAAGTAACAGGAATTAATTTATCCTCCACACATAACACCTCCATAATTCAGCCAAACCATTCTGTTCAATCGCCTTATATTTTCCTTCTTAATTAGAAAACATACATCATTTCCTCTAAATTAACAGACTAAGTTTAGGGCGAAAAAATAATAAACCAAATAATTTATAAAAGTAAAATTCATAAACAAAGACGCTCACAAATCACTCTGAGTGTCTTTATATTCATATTTTTTCTTCTCTTCATGCATCCAGTTCAATTAAACTGAAAAAATCATCAGTAAAGTACTGTAAAATAATAAATATACAGCCTTGCAATGAAGAGAAATGAGTATGACTATAGTTGTTAGAAATGCTGAATTTAAAGATATTAATCAATTAACTGAACTAATGTATAAGTATGTCGTTGATTTTTATCGACGACCAAAACTGCCATTTGAAAACATTCATCAGCTTATTTATACACTGCTTAATCATAAAGAGGGAATTCAATTTGTTGTTGAAAAAATGAAAAGTTAGTTGGTTTTGCAACATTGTATTTTACATACAGTACACTACAAGCAAGTAAGGCAGCGTTATTAAATGATTTATATATTATAGAAGAATGTAGGAGTACAAATGCAGCTAATGAACTATTCCAAGCATGCAAACATTTCACGAAAGATCACGACTATGCTGATATGTCATGGGTGATAACAAACGTGCCCAACGCTTTTATGATGGGTGCTGCTTCAGGAGAGTGGCGTAATTATTCCATATAAATAAAGGACCTCCTTCATGATTAGGAGGTCCTTTTTACTAACCTTTCTCGCAGTAGGAGAATGAAATTTTAGTGCCACGCCTTAGGTCATTGCATGCGTTCTTTCACGCTCAGCTAGCACTTCTTTACTCCCAAGCCAATTGATTGTTGCATGAATTAACTGTGTATAGCCATCACGAGAAGAAAATGTATGGTTAGCACCTTCCACGGCCTTCTTTTCACATGTTCCAAAAGCTCTTGCTTGAAAGGCCTCATCATAATCATTCAAATACTGAAAGGGAATATCTTCATCTTCTGTCCCGTGAACGATCAATACATCACCTGCAAATTTGGACGTCTCACGTAACGGACGATATTTTAATAAAGAACGAAAGAAGTTTTTCGTGAGTGAATACCCTAGATAATCCAACTCTGCTGCTTCTTGTAGCCCTTCCACTTCTTTCACTCCTACAATGTTTGTAATATCATTATAGGGATTAGCAACGGCACCCCAGAGAATCAGCTTCTTTACTCGTTGATCTCTTGCTGCTGTAAGTACAGCAACCGCCCCTCCAAGGCTATGTCCAATCAATACGAGATTTTCTGTATCGACTTTCTCTATCTTAGCGGCAAAATCAATCACGGCTATTGTCTGTTCAATAAAATCCTGAAGACGATTCTCCCCATAGTTCCCATCACTTTCACCACAGCCAGCATAATCAAACCGAAGAACAATGCTTTCTTTTGCGGAAAGCTCTTCAGAAGACTTAACGAAAAGCCGGTCAACCCCAATTCTACTGCCAATAAAGCCATGGCAAATGATCATTATAGGATACTGCTTATTTTCATTTTTTAGATTGTAGGAGTGCGGAAACTGAACGGTTGCTGTGAGATTTTTCTTTCCCCAGTTTATATTCACTTGTTTCTTCATTTCTTCACCCTCTTATTTCTATTTCAATTTTATTATATGTGAATTCGTTTAATTCATATCGTTTTAGTCGGTTTTAAGTATGTATTAAATTTACTAGGAGAAGTGGGAATTGTCAAACATTATATGGTACTCTCATAAAAAAGTTAATACAAGTAGAGAATAATCTGCGATAAGGTGATTACAGTAGAGTAAACGTTCTTTTGTTTACCTATTCAACGAACATTTCAAGAGGTGATTTTACTTAATGACGACATAACGAATTCTCGTGGAAGGTTTAACAGGTTAGGGATAGTGCAAATCCACTACCGTCAACCTTGCTCAGGAAATACTTACCGATACATTCAATTAAAACGAAGGACGACTGTGAACTACTGACAGCCGACCCTCGTTTTACGTTATGTTACTTTATATGTATTCCCCATTTAAATCGATCTCTTTGTTGCAATCAAAGAAGTCATAAGCCCCACCACACAAATCGTTAAGCTTGAATAAAGAAAACTCTGCAGTCCAAGCACATTATATCCCACCACGACGACAAAACCATCTACAATCAAAATAACAATACCTATATTTAAGGAAAGCCATTTAGAAATAAATTGCGCTAATAAATCGGTTCCTCCGGTGCTTGTCTCATATCGAAGCATAAGACCAATCCCGATGCCAATTAAGAAACCTCCTATTATCGAGCTAGGAAGGATCGGAACAGTAAATTGCGTTTCCAAGGGAGCCAGCCAATCAATCATCAGCGATGAAAGCAATAACCCATGAAGGCTGTTGTAAAAGTATATCCGCTCATGAAACCAGGCATATATAAATAAAGGGATGCTTAGCAAAATGATACATAGTCCAGTCTGAAAGTTAAAGTAATAATGAAGAATAAGTGCAGTTCCAATGATCCCGCCATCGAGCAACTGATAGGGTACTAAGAACCCATTCAGTCCTAGACTTAACAATGAACTGCCGACGATTATAGCCATTCCTTTTTTTAAAATAAGCATCACCTTGCCTTAGTAGCACATTTACTACCTACTATATGTTTATTCATGTAGATTGAGAAGTAATTAAAACAGGTTTACAAAAAACAAAAAAAGTGTCGAGAGGCTATAGCCTTCTCGACACTCTTCTTATTCGTTAATAGTTTCGCTTCTATTTTCTTCATGAATTGCACGGAGTTGTAAAGCTACCTGCAGGATTTGATGGTTTTCCATTTCTAGCACAGTCCATCGATGCTCTCCATGGTCGACTGAAACCTCTAATTCCGCCTCCATATTCTGAACCTGGAACCATCCACCTATCGTATCAACATCTTCGCTTTCTTTAAACGTTATACCGAAACGTTTTTCAATTTCCGAAAGTAAAACTCGGCCGTTAATATGATAGAGATCTTCACGTACTTGTTGAATATCTGGAACTTCATCATCATCGAATTCATCGCGGATTTCACCAACGATTTCCTCCAGAATATCCTCCATCGTAATTACACCTGCCGTACCGCCATATTCATCAATAACAAGCGCCATGTGAACTCGTTCAAGCTGCATTTTACGCAGAACTTCTTGTATAGGAGTCACCTCATTAATCAATGGCAGTTCATGCACAAATTCCGAAAGTTGACGTTCACTTCTTCCAATTGCAAATTCTGTAAGCATCTCCTTGACGTTAATAAAGCCAACGATGTGGTCCTTATCTCCGTCCTCGGTCACTGGATAACGTGTATAATGATGCTCGTCAAGAACGGCGATGATTTCTTCTCTGCCAAAAGCTTGTTCAAGTGTCACCATTTGTGTACGAGGTACCATGATGTCTTTTGCAACTCTCTCATCGAAATCAAAGATATTCTCCATGTACGACAGCTCTGTTTGATTAATTTCACCGCTTTGAAAGCTCTGTGTCATAATTATTTTCAGCTCTTCTTCAGAGTGTGCCTGCTCATGACCTGCTGGCTGCACACCAAACGTACGAAGCAGCACGCGTGCTGAACCGTTTAACGTCCAAATAAGCGGGTACATTAGCTTACCGAACCAGTACAGAGGACGAGCCAGCAGCAGTGTCATTTTTTCAGCAAACTGGATCGCAAGTGATTTTGGTGCTAGTTCTCCAATCACGACGTGAAGAAACGTAACGATTGAAAATGCAACGGCAAAAGAGATGATGGTCGAAACAGAATCAGGAACCCCAAAATCATTAAAGACTGGGTGTAAAATCTTTTCGACAGTCGGCTCTCCAAGCCAACCTAATCCAAGCGCTGTTACTGTGATACCCAGCTGACAGGCTGAAAGATAGTAGTCTAATTCAGTGATTAGTTTTTTTGCAATGACAGCTGATTTATTACCTTCTGCGATTAATTGATCAATTCGAGACATCCTTACCTTTACAACTGCAAATTCTGAACCAACGAAGAAAGCCGTCAGTGCGATTAGAAGTGCCACTAAAAACAAATTTAATAGTAATATACTGTCCAATTCTTTCCCTCAAACGAGGGATTCACCTCCAGGAGATTATAAAAGTTAAATCGATAACACATATGATCTGTGAACATTAAAAAGATAAAAGCGATGATGCTTAAAATGTTTAATTAGTTCATTAATTTTTAAGAATACGATTATGATTAAGTTCGTGGCCTTGAAATGGACGCATGAATGTCGGCAATCCATACCCTGTATAAAAGAATTAATCATTCGCGAAAATAACCCGCTTAATTTCGCCGCATGCCCAATATAGAATAACGCCTTCCCAAGGTCCATCCCTCCCTATTTTAAGAACATATGATAAAAAGATAGCACTTTTCTGAAAAAGCGTACAGCAGAATGCCCTTCTTAAAGCTAAATGTTACCATATATTCAGGTTGGTTGCGATAGCTGACTTTTCAAATAAAATTATAAAAAAATCAGCTTATCCCCGTTGGACACGTCACTAAAAACGGTCGGGACAGCGATAATTTCTAGATAATACGTATTATTTCTCTTCTTCTGCTTCTTCTTTCGGCACAATATTTAGCTGTAGTTCTATCTGAAGGATCTGATGATTCTCCATCTCAAGAACGGTCCATTGATGCTCTCCCTCTTGAATAAAATCATTCATCACAGCATCCGTGTTTTGAACATAGAACCATCCACCGATTGTATCCACATCATCACTATCGTTAAATGTTATACCGAACTCTTTCTCAATGTCAGAAAGCAGTACTCGCCCATTGATATGATACGTATTCTCACTTATTTTTTGAATATCGGCTACTTCATCCGTATCAAACTCATCACGGATTTCACCAACGATTTCTTCCAGGATGTCCTCCATCGTAATGAGACCGGCTGTACCGCCATACTCATCGATAACGAGTGCAATATGGACACGTTCTTTCTGCATTTTACGCAGCACATCTTGAATAGGTGAGACCTCATGGATCATTGGAAGCTCGTGAACGCAATCCACCAATGCTGTGTCTCGGCCAGCCGCATAATTCGTGAGCATCTCTTTGGCATTGACAAACCCAATAATATGGTCCTTATCCCCTGCTTCCATCACTGGATAGCGTGTGTATTGGTGTTCATGAACAGTCTCAATAATCTCCTTACGAGTCAGTGTTTGCTCAAGTGTTACCATCTGCGTCCGCGGTACCATAATATCTTTTACGACACGCTCATCAAATGCAAAGATATTTTCCATATAATCAAGCTCTGTCTGATTGATTTCACCGCTTTGAAAGCTCTGTGTCATAATAATTTTCAGCTCTTCTTCTGAGTGAGCCTGTTCATGACCTGCAGGCTGAACACCAAACGCACGGAGCAGTAAACGTGCTGAACCGTTTAACGTCCATATAAGCGGAGCCATAAGCTTGCCAAACCAATATAATGGACGCGCCAAAATCAGTGTCATTCTTTCAGCATACTGGATTGCCAATGTCTTCGGTGCAAGCTCTCCTACAACCACATGAAGGAATGTTACAATCGAAAAAGCCACCACAAACGAAATTACTGCTGATACAGAGGCTGGTACCCCGAAGTTATCAAAAACAGGATACAAGATTCTTTCAACCGTCGGCTTTCCTAACCAGCCAAGTCCGAGTGCTGTCACTGTAATACCGAGCTGACAGGCCGACAGATAATAATCCAAATCATCTATTAACTTTTTAGCAACTACCGCTGTCTTATTGCCTTCTGCGATTAATTGATCAATTCGAGACATCCTTACCTTTACAACTGCAAATTCTGAACCAACGAAAAAAGCCGTCAGTACAATAAGCAAAGCCAATAATAATAAATTCACAACTAAAATAATGTCCAATTCTTTCCCTCATAATGAGGGATTCACCTCCGCGAGATTTAAAGTAATGTTAAAAGCTGCATAACATCTGTAAGTTTATGGGCAAGCTCTTCGTACACAATTTTTCTTTCTTCTTGAGGGGTATTTTTCATTTGTTCCTCAAGTGCCGTCAGCTTTTGCTGCAAGGAATCTATTTCCTCTTGTACCTCAACTACCAACGGCTCGATCGCTTGCATACTTGGAATATGAAGCGCGGCTGATATTTCGGTTAGGGATAGTCGCTGTTTTTTTAATAATTTTATTCGCTCTAATGTTTGAAGAACATTTTGATGGTAGAGTCTGTAATTTGATGACGATCGCTCGTAATTTAGTAATCCTTGGCGTGTATAGTAGTCAATCGTTCTTGCAGATAGACCGCTTAGTTCCGCCACTTGGCCAATACGGAGTAAAGCCTCCCCAAGGTCCATTCCCCCTCAATTTTCATGCAGATGATCTAAGAATAGCACATACAACAAAAAACCGTACAGTACAACGTTATGGTTTGACGTCAAATCATGTCATATTTATGACGATTATCCAAAACGATAAGTTGATATATTTTACTACATCACAATTCTAGCAACTTTTTCTATTTCTTTTTCGTTAAAAATAAGCTTATAAATATCCGGCATCGTAAGGCCCTGCCAAAAAGGAAAATCATAGCGATAATCGAAGCACTTCATGATCAGCACCTGAATATTTCCGTGTGTCCCAATTACAACATTTTTGCCAGCATATCTTTCTAAAACCATTTTAGTTGCCTTAACTCCTCTAGACTGGGCCGTTAGATTGGACTCACCTCCAACAAAAGAGAATGATTCATTCTGCCACACCCATTTAATCGCCTGATCAAAATGCAGTTGGCCTGTTGATTTCCGCTCCAGGGACTCGCTTTCCGCGGGCGGTCCGGGAGCCTCCTCGGCGCATTCGCGCCTGCGGGGTCTCCCGTTGACTCGCTTCTCCCGCAGGAGTCTCGCCCCTTCCACTCCAATCAACAGGGTGCAAGAATCAATATCAGCATATAAACTAAGGTAAAAAAAAGAAGAAAATCATCCTTTTTGGTATAATAAAGTCACCACAACCTACCATACGAGAAAGGAACGATTTTCTTATGTTATAGAGCTATTTTCTCGGAAAAAAGAGGGTGCCCAAAAGCTTTATACTTTTGGGACACCCTCTTCTCTGAAAACCATTCATTTTTTTCAATGATAGATAAAGTAGTGAAACACTACATTTTAATGGAGACATATTTTGTTTCTAAAAACGCTTCTAGTCCTTCTACTCCTCCTTCTCGACCAAGACCGCTTTCTTTCATGCCTCCAAATGGTGCTTGAGCAACAGAAGGGGCTCCATCGTTCCAGCCGATGATTCCATAGTCCAAGCCTTCCATGATCGCATTCCCTCTTGAAAGATTTTCTGTGAAGAAATAAGCCGCCAATCCAAAGCGCGTGTCATTTGCCAGGCGAACCGCTTCATGGTCTTCATCAAACACCATGATTGGTGCAACAGGACCAAAGGTTTCCTCATTCATAACCAGCATATCAGTGTTGGCATTTGCTAAAACTGTTGGTTGGAAGAAGTACGCATCACCATTAACTTGGCCTTCTCCTCCTGTTAGTACAGTCGCTCCTTTTTCCACTGCATCATTTACATGCCGTTGAACTTTTTCATAGCCATCTTTATCAATCAACGGTCCAATATTGACATCCTCTGTCAAACCATTGCCAACCTTCAGCTTAGTTGTTGCCTCTTTAAGCTTTTCAGTGAAGGTTTCAAGGATTGAGCGCTGAACAAAGATCCGATTGCCGCATACACATGTTTGACCAGCATTTCGGAATTTTGAAGCGACTACTCCTTCAACCGCTTTATCAATGTCCGCATCATCCAATACGATCATTGGCGCCTGTCCGCCAAGCTCTAAAGAAAGGTTTAGCATCCGGTCTGCACCTTGCTTCATCAAAATTTTACCGACTTCAGTGGAGCCAGTGAACGTAAGCTTTCTTACAGACGGATGGCTTGTAAACACTCCCCCAATTCCCTTTGCATCTCCGGTTACAAGATTAATGACGCCTTTTGGAACGCCAGCCTCTTCAGCCAGTTCAAATAAACGAACCGCTGTCAGCGGAGTCTGTTCAGCTGGTTTGGAAACAAATGTACAACCGGCTGCTAATGCTGGTGCCATTTTTCTAGCAATCATCGCAGCAGGAAAATTCCATGGAGTTATCGATACCACTACACCAACCGGCTGCTTGAGAACCTGAATCCGCTTATCAGGGGCACTCGCAGGAACAAGCCTTCCATAAGAACGCTTTGCTTCTTCAGCAAACCAGGAGATAAATGAAGCAGAGTACTGGATTTCACCAATCGCTTCTTTAAGGGGTTTTCCCATTTCTGTTGTTAAGGTTTTACCTAAATCCTCTTTATGTTCAAGCAAGAGATCATGCCACTTCATCAAAATTTCCGCACGCTCATACACCGTTTTAGCAGACCATTCAGGAAAAGCCGCTGCAGCAGCCTCTATCGCACGAGTAGCTTCTTCCTCTCCGCCATTAGGAACGGTACCCACAAGCTCACCATTTGCAGGATTATAAACATCAATCACCCCATCGCCGCTTTCGATCCATTGTCCATTAATAAAATGCTTTCCTTTCATCGCATATCTGCCTCCTTTTGTTTGTAAGAATCACGAAATAATAGCGCTTTCAAAAATTATTGTAACGTTGATCATATTGTAGAGTCTGCATCTATTGTTCGCAACAATTCTGCTTTATGCGAGCAATTAATCATCATTAATCAAATGAATAAATATCTAATCTGTAACAGGGCATATTAGATTTAGGGGGTGATGAATGTGAGCAATCCGAAAAAAAACAGCAAAGATTTCGTCCCAAACCAAACGGGAACACAATCAAGAAATAAAACAGGAACGAACAAAGGAAAAATGCTTGATAAAACGGGAAAAACCCCGGATGCAATGAATGGATAAGAAATACTTAAAACTCTTTCAGTGAAAAATAACTACCCTTTTCAAATATAATGAAAAGGGTAGTATATGTACATTTTCTATTTTAAATTTCTTCCAATAAGGCTTGCAGACAACAGTTCCAGAGCTATATTTGCAACAAAAGGTTCTAGACTCTCAATCCCACTTTCCGCTGTTCCATTTTCAATTAAATACTCACGTACAGCTTTTTCTACACCATTTTTTTATAAGCAAAATACCCCAAGATTCCCCCAATAACTAAGGCCAACATTATAAAAATAGAAAGAGTTAACCTCACTATTTTATTTTTATGCCTAATCCCCTTTTCTTCAATGTCCTCAATGTCTTATCATCTAAAAAATCTAAACAATGAAATCAATAGCGCTGTCATCTCCTCTCTTCACAAGAATGCGATTGAGGCTGATGTCTATGTTCATACTGGAAAAAAGAGCAATCTTAAAAAGGCTCATAAACTAGGTACCACGATCTATCAATATGAAATATACATGGATTTAAAAGAGCAAGGGCTGCCGATACTTTTAGAAACAACTTAAAACATAAATAAAAAAAGCCTGGCTTTAATCTTTTTTTCAAAGCCAGGCTCTCATTTTACTTCATCCTGCTTCACTGAATAATCTTGGTCAGGAGATCATTTTTCTATGTTTGGGACATTAACGAGCTCTATATAGACACCCTATGTATCTATCTCTCAAGTTGCTTCCATATAGCAGGAAGCAAATGGGTTAATTCGTGTGCAAGAAGTGTATGGGGAGAGTTTGTTTCAGTCCATTTATCAGCACAAGCTCCATGCAGATACACTGCATTCAAAACAGCTGGCTTAAAGTAGTCGTGACAGCATATCATGCCAAGTATCATGCCAGTTAATGTATCACCTGTCCCTCCTTTAGCCAAGGATTCATTGCCCGTGGGATTTACACGACAATCACCATCCGGGAAAGCAACAACGGTCTCCTTTCCCTTTAATACGATCGTTACACCTAGCCTTTGAGCCCACTCTTTTGTCAGCTCCTCCCTATTTTTCTGCAATTCTTCCAATGGAATCCCTGTTATCCGAGAAAATTCTCCAGGATGCGGTGTAAGAATAATTGGTTGTTTGCGTTTAGGGTAGGTACGCTCCGAAAGAGCTCCTGCATCCAGCACAACAGGGCAATCCATTTCAAAAACACGTGTGATCACCTGCTCAAGATCTGGTGTTGAGGCTATCCCTGGTCCGATGGCAATCGCTTGATAGCGCTCTTCTAAACGCCCCTTTCTTGCTTTTTCCAAGCCATTACGCCAGTACGTTGCTTCTGGCAAAGCCGGAACAATAAGAGGAATAACACCATCTGGCGTCCCGATCACGAGCTTTCCAATCCCACTTCGCATTGCGCCAAGTCCTGCAAGAAGAGCGGCTCCCGGCATATCTTCACTTCCTGCCAAAAGCAGACCAGTTCCAAACGTTCCTTTATGGCTATCCTTTCCTCTTATTGACAAGGTAGCGTTTACCTGTTCTCTCGTCCAAAATGATGCTCTTTGCTGCTTCATTCATCTTCCTCCTTTTTAAACATGTACTTGTTACGGAAGTTCTGCGGTTCTTATGTTTTTTTATCCTTGTTCTTAGCATTTCTTTAGCGGAAGATGGATGTATTTAATGAAATAACCATGTCTGTATATTTCAAATTTATTTGTATCAAACGATCTACAACCTTATCTATTTACCATTGGTTTATCTGCAGATTTCGAAAATTTTCCTGAGTCTTTACTATTTTTCAAGCATAAAGATAAGCAACATATGAATGAACTATCACCATTAAGGTAAAAACAACTAACAAACTGCTGACAATAAGAAAGCTATTGATATGGATTATTGGAATCATCATAATATAGTAAGGCGCATACCTATCCTAATACTTTTCGTTTTTTCCATCTCCCTTCCATTCAGTATTCACATTACATTAATTGTATTTTATTCCAGGTGCATTTTAAAGAATTTTATAAAAGTTTCAGTCGACAAAAAAGTGAAAAAACAGGGGAATAACTTAATTAAAACAGTTCTTTCATAAAATCAATAAGCCATTAAAATAACACCGTTCAAGGAGAGAACGGTGTCATATCGTTAAAGAATCTATATATCCCCTTGAATCCGATCCAAAATTTCAATTCGATTGCCAAATGGATCATTCATATAAAGCCTGTTTGCTCCCGGCAGGCTGTCATCTTCAGTAAAAGATACATTATTTTTCGTTAAATGCCGTTTTAATTCCTCAATCTTCTCCACGTTAAAAGCGGGATGAGCTTTTTTAGCTGGAAAAAATGGTTCTTCTATTCCTATATGTACTTGGTAATGATCAAACTCGAACCACACACCACCACGCTTTTTTAGCAATTCCGGCTTTTCGATTTCATTAAATCCTAAAATTCCACTGAAAAATTTTCTCGCGGTTTCTTCAGATCCCTTTGGTGCAGCTAATTGAACATGGTCTATTGCTTTAAACACAAATGACATATATATCCCCCTATCAAGAATCTAAAAATAATACTAAACTTTAAAATTAACAAAGAAAAATTTATTATTTTATTTTTATAAGGTTCAATAAGAAATCCTTATATAGTGACCTACCTTAATCGTGGTGTTTTAAAGTGAAATGCTTTTTGTCCAGTACTAAAATCTTGTAGCATGTGGATGCGGTCAGGTGATGCTTTGCTTTTGATTTCATCCCAGACTAGGTGCATATGTGCGGTCACAGAGTCAAGACTTGTTGTTACTACATGTTTTATATGGTGTATCAACACTCTGTATAAGTTCTTTAGTAATTATTATACTTTCTTGCAGAGGAACAAGTTCATCATTTTCAGCAAATACACGATACAGCAGCGCCTTCACTTTAGGAAGAATATGACGTGAATCATAATCCAAAATATAGCTTAAGTAACTAGACTTTTATATTCGAGAAATTATTTTATAAATATACATGGTCCCTTTTAACCTAATCCCCAAATAGCCTCGGCATTTTATTGCTGCCCTGATAATTTTTGGCTGTCTACATTTTGCTCACTCACACAATGAAAAATGCTTAATTCCAGATTCTCAAAAGTATCCATCTATTATTATTCCGTCTTTTTGAAGATTTATCAGATTAGTTTACTCCATGGTTAAGGCTACGTTTAGAATTAATTATTCTCTACTAATTTTCTCCATTTATGTGCTGATCACCTTTTTTCTCGCGATATTAAATAATGATTCATTCCTCCTGCGGATTCTTTTTAATTAATTTCCTTCCTTATGAAGTCTTTGTCGGCTTTTGTCTAACACTTATATATTTCCAAATAATGAAATAAGAGGTATTATTTATCAATACAATTCTAATTTAATAGAATTTTAGACTACTACAGTTTTCTTTAAACACTAACAACTATTATCGATTTGGGAGGAACAATGTGAAAAAGAAAAATTGGGTTAAATCAGGGTTTTTAATCGGTATGTCGCTCTTCATTCTTAGTACACCCTTTCAGGCACACGCATTTACGGAAGGAAGCAAGGAAAAATTCAAGCTATTTAACCAATCACCAATTTTAAGTCATCTTGAAACTTCAGAAAACAAAGTACACGTAAGCCCTCTCGCAATTGAACAACCTCAGAAGCCTGATGCATCATTACTCATCATTAAGTATCAAAAGGGTTTCAATAAGAATATCCATAAGACAGCAGGCGTTACGCTAAAGAAGCAATTCCCAGCATTAAATTATGATGTAGTAAGCCTTCCAAAGAACGCAAATTTAGAAAAGATTGTAGATACATACCAAAAAGACAGTAAGGTTCTTTCTGTAACACCAAGCGTTCCTTATCAAACTCTTGAGATAACGGATCCAAAGGCAGATAAAATGATTCAGCACCAAATTTTAAATACAACGGAAGCACAGCTGCTTGCAGGGGATGAGCCTGTCACAGTTGCTGTTATAGATACCGGAGTATATATGGAGCACACGGATCTAAAATCAAATTTGCTTCCAGGTGTTAATATTCTTGATCCAATGCGGAAGAGCACCCCCGATCTTCATGGTACGCATGTTGCTGGAATAATCGGGTCCGTTAAAAACAATGGGATTGGGGGATATGGGGTTAATCCGAATGCCTCTTTGCTTCCAATCGATGTTTTTAATGGGTCAAGCTCCGCTTACGACTACGCGATCGCTGAAGGAATTCTTGAAGCGGTTGAGCAAGGAGCACAGGTTATTAATATGAGCCTGGGTGGACCTTATCCCTCTGCAATTTTAGAGGATGCCGTTGCAATGGCGATTGATTCAGGCGTGACCGTTATAGCGGCAGCTGGCAATAGCAGCAATGAAGAACCAATGTACCCTGCATCCTTCAACGGTGTCATTAGTGTAGGAGCTACCAATGAACGAAACAAACTTTCTTGGTTCTCCACTTATGGTCCATCAGTCGATGTTGTGGCGCCTGGTGAAGATGTTTATAGCACTGCTTATGATGCATCGAAAAAATCAACGTATATGAATTTAAGCGGCACATCAATGGCTTCCCCTGTCGTAGCAGGTGTTGCTTCTCTTCTATTAGCTAAGTATCCAGATTTAACACCCTTTCAGGTAGAAACCATTCTTAAAAATACGGCAATGGATTTGGGCGGTAAGGGCTATGATACTTCCTTTGGTTACGGATTAATCGATCCTGTGGCAGCTTTATCATATGACCTATCTAGTCTGCCAGAAGACCCTCAGTGGGATGAAGGGGATATTCTGTCTTCTGCAAATGAAATTACACTAAGCAATAATACGGCAATGGCTGAAAACAGTATTCAATTTCCAGGCGAAACCCAATGGTACAGCCTCAAGGTAAATACGGGAGAATTTCTTCAAACGGTTTTAAGCGGTGATGAGCGTTTTGATTTTGCTTATGAACTATTATTCTATGCGAATAACGAAGATTATCCTTTCGACTGGTTGACCATCAACGATGTTCGAAACGGTACTTCAGAAGGTAATTTATATCAAGCACCTGAGAACGGCACTATTGTAATTGGTGTTAAAGAGATTTACGGTAACAGCAGCGCGTCTGAAGCAGCAAACTATGGACTACACCTGATGAAATCATCAAGCTTGCTGGAGGATGCACTCTCTGAGGAAAACTCGCTTTCTATTGAACTTCCTTTCAGCTCAGATGAATCAGCTGCTGGACCATTCTACTTAACCGGTGAAAATGGGGACAGTGATTTTTATTCATTCCAGGTATCTGAACCACAGGTTGTAAAGGTAAACCTTTCAGCGATCCCTGGCATTGATCCTGCCATAAACACTTATATCGAAGAAGAAATAACCGATGAGACAGGTACGGTAACGGAGCGTTATCAAATTGCAGAAGGAAACCGACAAGGAATCGGAAAAGGAGAAAGTATCGCCTTCAATGCTTACCCTGGTGTAATCTATAACGTTGAAATAACCAATTTATACTTTAGCGATTTTGATTTTACAATTGAAAATTTTGATTGGACAGACGGGTTTTCTTTTATGCCAGTATCGTCCAATATTCCATATCAGCTTCAGTTAAACGGAGCTGTTCTGCCAGAGGATGAAGATGGATTCCCATATCCTTCAGAAGATGCAGTTATCTTCGAAGAAAAATGGATACAAGGGAAGATATCTAGCAAGGAATATGCTAACCATATGCGTGAAAAAAAAGAAAATATGCCTGAATACGATGAATTGATTACAGAAGAAGAGGATTTTCTTTTAAGCATTGCACAACCTCTTCCAATTGAAGGAAGCGCTTCTGCTTACATTCAGTACAGTGATGATATGGATATTTATCATATTCAGCCTGATGAAACAGCAATATACGAAATTACTGGAAACATTTCACCAGTATTTGAGCCGGCTCTCCATCTCCTCGTATATGAGGAAATGATAGGAGATTGGGTGGAAGCAACGAGTAATATGTTTGACTGGACCTATAAAAACTCTCTTGAGATCGGATTAAATGGAGGAAAAGATTATCTATTAGTTATCGCGAACACACTCTATCAGCCCGACACCGAGCCTTATGAAATCTCGATTAAAAAGTCTTTTGAAATTGCTGACATGAATGAACCAAATGATACTGATTTAACTGCCACTCCACTTTTAGAAGGAAAGATTTCGGGAGATTTTGCAAATGTAGCAGATCAAGATATCTTCTATCTTGAACCCGGGGAAGAAGGCTTGTACAGCTTCACAGTGGAGCCTAATCCAGATCAGCTTAATCATTCTGTGCCAGAAAGCTTGCGTTCTCCAATTGATCCTATGCTTGTGATCATTGAAGATCTAAATGGTGATGGTCTGTTAGATGTTGAAGACTATGATACGATCGTTCTATATGATAATGGCTGGGATAATGAAATTGAAAAAGGATCAATCAACAGAAAATCAGAAAGCGGCTACTTTGTCATTCTCGTGAATTTCGCTTGGGATACAGCTGCTCGAGCAACGCCGTATGAATTAACCTTTAAACAAGCAACGACAAAGGATGAAGATGCTGGATCAGTTATAAAGAACAATGTCCCATCAAAGCCCCTTTCTTTGAAAAAGATAACGGATTACCAGCTTGAAGCAACAGGGTATTTAAACGCCCTCGGTGAAAAAAATGATGAGGATTGGTACATCCTCCCTGCAATGAAAGGAACGACTGCAAAGGTTGCTTTAGCCGCACCGGCTGATGTAGATGGGGCTTTAACCATCTATGATAAAACTGGCAAGCTAGTGATGCATTCTGACTCCTACAGAGCAGGTGATGACGAAGTCTTTAATGTCTCACTTGATGCTGGACCGTACTATATTAAAGTTTCTGATGCTTTAGGGAATCCATCTGCAGATTTTTATCAATTAAAAATTAATTTAGAAGCGCAGGCTGGAATAGTAGCAAGAATCGCCGGAGGCGGCCGCTATGAAACCTCCCGGGCATTCACAGCACAGATGTCAGATCATACACTTGATACGGTCATTCTTGCATCTGGTGAAAACTACCCTGATGCTCTCGCAGGCGGCGTTTTAACAAATTCAATGAATGGTACTATCCTACTCGTTAAAAACGATCCGAACACAATTAACAAAGTAAAAGCAGAAGCAAAAAGACTATTAAAAACAGGTGGTAAAATTGTGCTTTTAGGCGGCACAGGTGTTATCCCTGCCAACATTGAGTCAGAGCTTAAAAAAGATTTTAAAGTGGAACGGATTGCTGGAGATAACAGGACAGAAACCTCTATCGCCATTGCGAAAAAAGTCAGTGCCAAACCGAAGGAGATCATCATCACATCAGGTTTAAACTTTGCTGATGCACTGAGTGTCGTGCCTTACGCCACAAATCAGAAAATTCCAATCCTGCTGAACAGCTCTAAAACAGGCCTATCCAATGAGCTTATTGCCTATATTAAAGCAAATAGTATAAAAAAAGTAACGCTTATTGGTGGAACTGGACCATTACCGGATAAAGTAGCTGCTGACTTACAAGCATCAGGCGTTACGAGCGTGGAGCGGGTTTCTGGAGATGACCGCTACGAAACATCTCTTGAGGTTGCCAAGCGTTATTATCCAGATATACAGCTTGCTGCCTTCGCAAGCGGAAAATCATTTCCGGATGCACTAAGCGGAAGTCATATGGCTGCCTATTGGAAAATGCCGATCCTGCTAACAAACGGTACGGCATTAACGCCTAGCATCCAGGCTTGGTTGAATAATACCCATCCAAAGAGTCTTTACATTTACGGCGGTACAGGTGTTATTAACAAGGAAATTGAAGCAGAGCTTAACAACTACATTAAGTAAAAGTGGAAGGACTTCCTGCCGAAGCAGGAAGTCCTTCTTGATGATTTATGCATTCTTCTACTAATTAAAACAAAAAAAGCAGGCTGGGAGCAACAGCGCTCCTTGTACCTCTTTCAATGATTAAATTAGAGGAACTTTACCCCGCTTTAACCGTTTGCTCACCATTACTCTCACTTTTACGGCTTTTCCAATTAACTAAAAAGATGCCTATAAAGATACATATTCCGCCAATCGCCACATACGCTTTCAGCTGTTCATCAAGCACCAGCCAGCCTGACACCACGCCAAAAAACGGGGCCAAGAAAAGAAAAGCGCTTGTTTTTCCTGGATCTCCTTTTTGCAGTAAATAAAACCATACAGCAAATTGAACAATCGAAGCCAAAATTACTAGCCATATCAATATTAAAACCGAAGTTGAATTAACGATAAAAAAGGGTGTTTCAAGAAAAAAGCTTCCGAATAACAGAAAAACGCCGCCAAACATCATCTGGTAGGCTGTAAGGACCCATGTATCAAATTGCTGTCCCCACGCTTTAATTAAAAGGGTTGCAATCGCCCATGCCACTGCTGATAGAAAACCTAATATCGTACCAATTTCAAGCTCCAGGTTCGCACCCATCGTAATAAAAACACCAATCAGCCCAAACATTACACCAGCCCATTGTATCGCTCGATATTTAATATGTAAAAAAACAGTGCCAAATAAAACGACCAGCAATGGGTTTGTAAAAGTTAAAATAGCCGATTCACCTGAGGTAATGGTTTTCAAACTAAGAAAAATGCATCCCATTACTGCTGATGTTTGAAAAAAACCAATGATGACAATTTGAACCCAGCTTTCTCTTTTTTCAGGATGCCTTTTTTTAAAGAGACGTACTATTACTGCCATTATGATCCCTGCAAATGTAAAACGAAGTCCTGTCAACAATAGAGGTGATGAATAGGCTAATCCAATTTTCCCTACAGCAAATGAGGAACCCATAAGAGCCGTTGTAAGTATGACTAACAGCCCAAAGACTATTTTATTCATTTGCGTTCCTCCCTTGTCGTAAAATTATCAAAAGTATCAGCCTTTTAGACGATTTCTCAAAAATGAATGGTTAGTCACTTTCATTGTAACCGATTCCACATCGTTATTAATACCATTATTTTCAATACATATAGGCTAAACATTAGTACAGCTTTTGACCTGCAAAAAGAAAGAAGACTCGGATCCCCAAGTCTTCTCCTTTTAATCCCCTATTTCTCTAACTAGAACTGGCGGGCTTTCGCATTCGTTTTCAGAATAATGGTCGGCTGAGAAATGGCCGTATGACCATTAACCTGAGATTTTGCATGCTTCGGCCTTGTCCAATTGTGGTGAAAAAGCTGAGAATGCTGATCTAATCGATCTTTATAGCTCATCACAAATCACCTCTGTTAAGATATAGAGTTCGATATCCAAAAAGAATATCACCTATAGATTTTGTCAAAACATCAGAATTTATTCCTTACATGACCGTTGTAAGCTAATAAGTCCAATATAATCACTAAAACCTTTAAAACTAAAAAGTAAACTATTTCCATCCAGATTACTCATTTTTCTTTATCCTTCTTCTTATTCGATCAATTTTAATTAAATCCTTGCTGTTATTCTTTTTCTTCCTGTAGCTGTCCTTGGATGATTGCAAATAGACCTTTAAATAGTCATGCAAGCTTAATTGTTTATACGCTGCTCCGTTAAATGATTTGATTTCTAAAGCTTTATAATCTACTCCAGCAAAGTCATAAAGGTCCTCTAAAAACGAGAAGGCTGCTTTAATGCCGTTTTTATTGAACTCATGCTCATGTAAATCTACAAAAATGTACCCCATTCCTTCCATCATTTGTCTTAATAATGTCCACTTCTCTTCAATAAATTCCTTCGGCACCAAAATATCAATGTCTCGCGGGGAATAGTTGATGCCAGAGGTAACTTGCAAACCTAATGAGCCATATAAAACCGGTATGGCATTTAGTTTGGAATTGAGTTCTTTTGCGATTTGAATAAATTCTTTGTGTAATATCTGACTTCTATCCATAGAATCAGCCCTTTTTCTAAACTGTCATACTACAGGAAATCTATTCATTATATACAAATTTCTATCTATACAAAAGGGCATCAGCAATCTTTAACAAGTGGCCATTTATCCATATTTCTTCTGGTGTTTTTTCTTATATGCCAAATACTCATGGTCTTCTCTTGCCAGCTTCCATTTCTCTTCAAAAATTTTCGCAGATTTCGCTTTTTCGTTGTCAATGTGGCGCTTATTGACGTCACCTTGCTTATTGTACTTTCTTCCACCTTTGTAATTGGTGTAGCGTCGTGAACGAGTATATCCCATTTGTAGGAATTTTCTTGCCATATCCATTCCAACAAAATCCCCATTTTCCTTGTACGCTAAAAACATTTCATAAATTTTTTCCGAGGATTCCTCCGCGATGTCAGGTGTTTTAAAGCGCCAGTGAGGCAAGATCTCACTTTTATACGGCTCAACCAGCAAAACACCCTGCTCTCCTCTGCCTACGCTGTAAAGCTCTGGCTGCTTACGGAAATCAATTTCGTTATAGTCCAATGAATAGTCAAAAGGCATATTCAACACCTCCTATAAATCCTTTACCCATCTAAATAAAAAGGTAAAACAAAACCAACAGCCTGTTTTTTGGTCAACAGGCTCTGATTCAAATATTTATCCCGTTTTTTAGGAGAGCAGCCATCTTCAAAAGGACAATCACCAATAGAAAAACCGCATATAAAATGCAAAATACCCCCAAGCGCTTATAGCAGTCAGGGGTGGAGTTAACATTTATCAGGATCCATATTGGTAGTTCCCAAAGTCAGCATGGCTATTGTTTAAACATAAAAAAGTTTGTATGAACAACCTTCATCTAGTGCTGTATTACACCGCATACCATTCGGTCACCTGCATTTCCTGCCGGGTCCGTTTTATAATCATCCGGACCTGCATGAATGACGAGTGCGCTCCCATCTTCATCGAGCAGTGAATTCTTCTCACCTTGCTTAAGCGTCACAGTCTTGACCGTCAATTCGAAATCCACTATCCCGTTCTCGGGTATTTCCAGATTCGGCAAGTCGCCCGCGTGGAAGCCTTTAGGATTTTCAAAGCCATGCTCTTTATGCTCAGGATTAAAATGGGCACCGGCTGTTTTAAAATCAGGCTTCTCACATTTTCCAGTTTCGTGAAAATGAATCGCTTTTTCTCCAGGCTCAAGCCCCTCTGCCATTAGATGGATCACAACCCCCTTAGGCGTTTCAGAAAGCATGGCCGTTCCAACCTTATTTCCTTCTGTATTCATCATATCCACTTCAACAGCTTCTATTGCTTTTTCATTAACAGGAACCGTTTCCTGACTAGTCAGCACATCAGTTGCGGAATTACAGGCACTTCCCACTATAGCAACCAAAAGCACTGATGAAACGAGCAAACATTTCTTCATTTAACAAGCCTCCTAGCGTATTGAACTCTTTAGCAGGATTGCCATGAATGCTTCATTTATACGCTAAGTGATTTATTAATTCATTTTGCTTTATCTTCTCACCATCGATTTTAATGTAAACCCGATATTGGCCGGACGTTCAGCCAAACGTTTCATAAAATAGGTATACCAGTCCTTTCCATATGGGACGTAGACAACCATTTTATATCCTTCCTTGGCTAATTCCTTTTGACGTTCATCACGCATACCCTGAAGCATTTGAAACTCAAATTGATCATTTGGGATATCGTGCTTTTTCACCAGGTTCTTTACATATTGAATGATATCATCGTCATGTGTAGCCACTTGCGTATAGTTCCCATTAAGCAAATGGGTCTTGACAAGCTTTTTATAGTTTTCATCCACTGTATCCTTATCATCAATGTCCACATCACCGGATTCCTTATAAGCACCTTTTACAAAACGGATCACTGGAGAAAATTCATTTAGCTTTTCTACGTCCGTTTCTGTTCTATAAAGATTGGCCTGCAGCGCAATTCCGACATTGTCATACTCTGCTCTTAATTTTTTAAACACGTCAATGATTTTTCCGCAGTTTTTATACTCTTCCATATTAATCGTAACGAACACATCAAATTGCTTTGCTTCTTCTAAAATTCGCTTCATGTTTTTCAGGACGGTCTCTTCTCCCAATTCAAGACCCACGGAAAAAAGCTTTAAGGAAACCTGGCCCTTCAGCTCATGCTCATTAATAGCGTGAATGGCTTCTATACATTGCTTTGTAATCTCTTCTGCATCTGAGGAATCATGGATAAATTCTCCGAGACAATCAATGGTCACGTAAATGCCGTCTTCATTAAATTTCTTGACCTGCTCAACTGTTTCATCAATCGTTTCCCCACCGACAAAACTTGAACCGCCAAGTTCCATACCTACTTTATTAGCCGTCTTAATTAATGGTTTATTTTTAGCAAGAAAGGTAAAAAATGCACGCATTGTTTCTTCTACCATGTGGGTTCCCTCCATTTTTAAAGTTCGCTTGTGTTTCTTTTGTTTTCCCGTTAAAGAAATAGCGAAACCTTTATATGGAGCCTATCTTTATCCTTGATTAGGAATTTTTTTAAACATAAGCAAAACTAGTACCACTAAGCAAATTTTTCCAAACAGCGGATATAGCAATGTAAGCAAAGCGCTATACCCCACTTGGCTTATGACCACTGCCACTAACAGAATGCCAAGGATCATCATCATCCTCGGTATATTAAAATACCGGATCAATTGCCTTTCTAAACCGAATAAATTGCCAATAACACTCGTAAATATTTCCCCGTAAATGACAACGACATAAACAAAATAAAAAACGGCAAAGATTGTTTTCATCATCTCTGCCATTGGGACGTCATAGGCGGCTACATTAGGGAGAGACGACAATGCAATATGGCTGCTTATCAGGATTAGCATTAATAATATGCCGCCCACAATCCCCCCTCTTTTTAACACCTTTTCATCTTTGATTTCGTTGGCTAACGGCACAAGAACAGCTGCCGCCATCGTAATGTTAAAGGCTGAATAAGAGAGTGCTGAGAGAATCCAGCCGGCAGAGGCTGGATTCTCAGGCGTCATTAGATGTAATGTACCGGTTGATTGAACTGCAACAGCAATGCTAAAAACAACTAGCATGGGGACGACTAAAACATTTACACTAAGCAGTCCCTTTACGCCAAACACCATGACAAAAAGGGCTAAAATAACGGTACTGCCAATCCCTATTTGCTTCGATAATCCCAATTGTTCTTCAAAAACAGCCCCCGCTCCAGACAGCATAATCGACGTTACCCCGAGCAGAACGGCTAGCATAAATAAATTAATGACCTTGCTTACATGACGCCCAAAGAGAAAACGATTTAAATCTTGATAGGAAGTTGCGTTGATCCTTTTTGATAAAATCATCATTTTTACACCCATAAAAATAAACAGCAGCCCGGCCACTAAAATTCCAGCTATACCTAAAAGTCCATATTGAGTAAAAAACTCAACGATTTCTTTGCCGGTTGCAAACCCTGCACCAACAACCGTCCCAACGTAAACTGCTGCTACTTGAAAAGAATGAATCCACCCACGCGTCATCTTTCCCACTCCTTCAATAAAACAGCCTGTCTCTTCTTATGTATATGAGACAGGCTGGTGAAAAGAAGGTGTTATTATAGTGATTGCTTTACTAGTTATATAAATATCAATCGAAAAAACAGACTGCCTAGTTTCTTGACAGTCTGCTTAATGCGCCACATCCTTAAATCAAACCCTAAACTGGCGGATTAATTCATTTAGCTCCTTCGATAAGCTTGCTAATGCATCAGCATTATCTGTGATTTGATCCATCGAGCTGCTGGTTTGCTGAACGGAGGCTGAGGTTTCTTCGACTCCTGCTGCTTCCTCAGCAACGGATGCGATGCTGACTGCTGATGTCGTTACATTATAGGTCTCTTTATTAATTTCAGTCAGGCTAGTTGAAATACGTTGGATTTTCTCAGTCATAGTAGAAAGTTCCCCTGTGATTTCTTCAAATGTAAGTCCTGTTGTTCGAATTTGATCTGCTCCCGATTCGACCTTTTCAAATCCTTCCTGCAAGGATGTTACGGCCTGCTTTGATCCATTTTGAATCCCGTTTACGATATACGTAATATCTCCAATGGAATGCTTGACCTGTTCAGCCAGCTTACGCACCTCATCTGCTACGACAGCAAAGCCTTTCCCGCTTTCTCCGGCTCGAGCGGCTTCAATTGCTGCATTTAATGCTAACAAATTTGTCTGATCTGCAATCGCTTGAATCACTTGAATCATTTCTGTAATTCGGACCGATTGTGCATCCAAATCATTCACTCTTTGAACAGAGCTCTTCATGATTTCCTGGATCATGTTCATCTCGTGGACAGAGATATTCATTAATTTCCTTTGTTCGTTAACTGCAATACATCATTTGCAGCAGCCGCAATTTGCTGGCTTCCTTCCTTAATTAACAGCTACAATTGAAATAGAAAAAAAGCTTAGTGGTGTAACGTAGCTTTTCCATCCGCCTTTAACGTTCATTTCTCTTCTTTTTTTAACAATCATAAAAAAGTTAATCAAAATTACTGCTATAAAAACCGGAAGCAGTAGAGCAGGATCCAATTGTCACACTCTCCTTCCCAGTAATGGCATGCCTTACCCATTAATCAACGTGTCCACCAATAGCCAAAACCAACAAATCCAATTAAAACACCACTAGCCACTAGGTAAAACCAAATGGGTACAACTTCCATCCCCATAAACATAATAACGCTCCTTTCAGCCCTTTTAATTCGTTTACCTCATAGTAGTTAGTCTAAACGAATGAATAGGATAGATAAAACAATATCCTTTTATTCGCATTATTCACAAAAGACTACACCACATAAAATGGGCCTTATGTTCTCTTTCATTTATATGTAAAGTAGAAGCTTCTTTTTTGGGTAACCATGTTGATCCTTAATCTATTAATCATTCTTCTATAAACATAAATAATTCATTTACCTCACGATATACGCCTTTCCAATTTTTTCAATCCTTCATACAATATACTATCTTATAAAGATTGGAGGGATAGCATATGTGTAAAAAACACAAAAAAGATTGGGACGATAAGAAGAAAAAGAAAGACAAGAAGAAAGACAAGAAGAAAGGCAAGAAAAAAGACAATAAGAAAGATAAAAAGAAAGATAAAAAGAAATAGCAGCGTTGTAGTTAATTGAGTATCATAAAAGATATAGATTCATGAACCTTTTTCCGCTGCCTGCGGATTTTTTAATTTTAGTATTAGTCATTGGTTACTCTGTCTATTGTTCTATCATTCTCATAAAACCCTATCGATTCCTTCTTTTTTCATATTTTCGGCAGGAGATGGAAGAACTGAGAGAATCTCTTTCACACATCATTTATAGCTGATAGAATTCCTTTGTGTTTCTATACAGCTCCTGATAAGCATCCTTTAGATCAATTCGTTTTAACTCAGCTATTTTAGCAATGCTGTGACGAATCATCTTTGGATGAGTCATTCTTCCTTTAAATGGACCTTCAAATGGCCAAGGTCCATCCGTTTCTACCATCATATTTGTTAACGGATATTCTTTTATCATCTGTTGAATGCTAGGCTTATATAAGCAATCAGGTGTAAGCGATATGTAGTAACCATTTTGCATTAAATGCTGAACAGACACTGATGATCCCTTAAACCAATGAAAATGGGCTTTCTTGATGGAGTATTTCTCCAACAGCTCGCAGACAACTGGTGCATCTTCATATACAGCATGAAGAATTACAGGCTTATTCAGATTAGCTGTCAGTTGAATAAATACTTCCAACATCTCCAAATACGGCTCTATCGGTATTTCAGGTTTCTCTCTTCGTAAATAATACGGCAAACCGACTTCGCCAATGGCGATCATATTATTTGTATTGTTCTTAATGAATGAAAGTAATTGATCTATTTCAATCTCGCTAGGCAATGCTTGCTCCGGATGAAATCCAAAAGCAGCATAAACTCTTTGATCAATTTGAGCTAATTCTACATTCTTCTTCGCAGAGGAAAGGTTGTTTGAAACAGAGATTAGTGCCTCTATCTCATATTTTTTGAGGTCTTGTAAAAGAATCTTCCTCTCTACTTCTGAATACAAATCCAAGTGGAGATGAGCATCAATAATACTGCCATTCATTTGATCACCTCCCTTTACCGTTTAGTTTCTTTTCAGCCCTCGGGTCTCGCCCGTCATCGCGAATTGATTTAACACTGTGAATAATTATGTTAACATTTTAATGAAGGTCTAAGCGTGAAAGACTGTTTTATTTCGTTTATAATGAACTAACAGAGTACGAAAAATACAGTGGTGGAGGTAATCGCATGCGAAAAAATCTAGAACACATTAAAGCATCTATCGCACTGGAAAAGATCGTAGGATGGAAACCCATCATTATTCAACATTTATTTTTCTGTGAGATAATGCCTTTTCATGAGCTAAAAGATCTAATTCCAAATCTCACTCACGGAACACTTATACAGCACCTGCGCGAGCTAGAGGAACAAGATATTATTGAACGCGTGGTTTATAATCCACCAAATGCAGCCTATTCTATAACAGAATACGGCAGAACATTAGAGACCACCTTGGAATCGATGCTTCAGTGGAGTGTAACTCACCTTGAGCATATGAATGCAAAAAAAGAAGCTGACAGCACCCAAGAAGCTGTGAAGTAAAAAGGAAGTCAAGCCGACTTCCTTTTTTTCTTTTCTAATGATGTACACATAAAAAGGGTGAAAAATAGATAACGCCAAAACCATCATTTAAAAGATTCCCACAACCATCCCCTTTTTAAAACAGTACAATACACCCAATTTCCAGATGGTAAAAACTGATAATATAAGGCTATCAGATAAATCTCGCGTTTAGGAGGAATTTATTTGTTAAAAAAATTACAGATGATTTTTGCATCAGGAGCCCTAATACTCGCAGCGATTTATTTATTTGGAATCGATAATGAACAATTAATACCATACTATTTATTTTCATTAGGGAATATGTTCATATGCTCAGGAATACTTGCACTCAAGGAGAATCGAACATTGAATGGGTCAGTCTTCTTTTTTTTTTCTATAGTGGCGTTTTTGGCTTCAGTACAATTATTTTTTAATACATAGCATGCGAACGGAATAGGGAGGAATAAAAAAAGAAGAGGGGTGCCACGCTGGAATCGGCTATTGCTGGATTCAGACAAGAAGTCGTCAATACAAAAATCTTTTAATGATCATGATCCTTGCACGGAGCGAGCATGAGAGGAAAATAGCCAATTGGTAATACTCTTAGTAAATAAATTCATCATGTATGCTTTTATAAGTATGAAATGAGCATAGAGTAGCGGCTCGCTGGGCTTATTGATCCCAGCGAGCTTTAAAGTCGCTTTCTATCGCTTAAATCAATGTCTACTATCTCCAGACATGATGCAAACAATTTTGACAGCCAAAGTTCCCCTTACTCTGTCACTAAAACAATATACCCTACGTCATCATCAACGTCCCAATCAACAAAAATATCCTGGATTTTCTTTTGCAGCAACGGTTCCAAATTAGCTTCAGCAACCAATTCCTTTTCCATTGGCCGTTTTGTCAGCTTTAATTCTTCCACATAGCCGTTTTTAATTAATTCCTTTTCGATGCGAACGAAGATCCCCTTGCGTTTGACTACAATTGTTCTCTCGCTTAACCAGAAGAGCTCCGTTTGCTCAGGCGCCTTTTGCCCTTTTTTCGTTAATATAATGACTTCCTGACGAAAAGCCTCTTCATTTAAATAAGATGGCCATGAGGGAGGAATAATATTCTGCTCATTGATCACCCCAAAGATCATACCCGACTGATTTTCTAGAGACCAATTATAATAAAGCTTGTTAATATTTACGTCAGCTATTTGACTTAACATTCGACTTAATTCAGGTAATAGATCTACCATGATCAAATCTCTTGTTTCTTCTACCCGCTTGACTTCGTTTCTCTCTACCAATATCCTTTCCATCGGCGCTAAAAAATCGCGCAGATAAATGGTAATGTATGGTTTGTTCAACGTAATATAGATGGATGTTGGGCCTTTTCCGAAATGATCTCTTAATTTTTTCCCAACGTAGCTTACCATTTCAGAGTATATTTCTTTATTCTTGTTCATCACAGATCCCTTTCTAGCGACATTTGTACGTTTATTAATTTTACACCAATTGATTAAAATTATCAGAATCAAAAGTTGTGAAAATACAAAAAAATCTCTTTAATTTATTTTTACTCCCTCTCTATTCTCGAAAACGAATCGCAATATCCACACTTTTTGTACTGTTGTTTCTCAATCAGTTGAGTAACAACATTTCCATCACGTGTAAATTCCCTTTTCTCGAGAGCACTTTCGTTAAAACCACACTGATCTCCCGCAAACGTTGTGCGGTGTATAGACTTTGTTTCATGGTCAATCAAGTATTTCATAAACTTCTTCCTCCTTGTTCAATCAGCGCATCCCCAGAAAAATAAAAAAACCGAAAAGGATCCCTAAAGATCCTCTTCGGCTTATGTTCGACTCTATAGGTACGACTCATTTCGACCTGTACATAATTTAATTGGTTTTATTCCAGCTATATCCTCACCTTGTTTAGTGAATGGCATTAAAGAATGAATAATAGTTCAGTTTGTTTGCTGCATAATTTTCTTGGAAACGCTATTGTTTTCCCAGTAACAATATTTTACTAGAAGAATAGGGAAGAGTAAAGGACATAGCTTAAATGGCTGCAGTAAACTGAGAATTTAAAGCACATGTTCTTGAAAACTGTTGCTTAGTAGAGTGCTATTTCCCAAAGTTCATCTTTGCATAGCGTCCTCTAATGATCTCGTAAATACCATATAGCATAAGGCCTGCAGCTACAACTCCAAGCAACCAGCCCCCATAAGGCTGCTGGATGAGCTCTAATAACGCTCCATCTAGTCCTTTTGATTCTTCTGGATTGGCCGTTACCGCGGTTTGCATGAAGAAAAAACCGATCATAGAGAGTACAATTCCACGTGCGATAAGCCCTATCTTTCCTGCATTCCTTGCAATTTTCTTTTCATGCTGATTCATTTCATTCACATTAAATTTTTTCATAAACCTTTCTTTGTAGCCATTATACAATTCGTATATCCCGTATCCAATAATGACAAGTCCGACCATTCCGACAATCCATTGGCCAAAGGGCTGAGCTAGCAACCGCGCTGATATGGTTTGTTCCGAGTTACCACTGCCGCCGCCAGCATTCATTGCTAATTTCATTGCACTGAAAGCAAGACTTCCATAAATAACAGCACTCACCAGATAGCCAATTCTTGTGATAACTCCTTTTGCATCATGCCCTTTATTTTCCGGATCTTTTATCACCTTTATAAGATCCCAAATAATATAGCCAATAAGACCAATTCCGATTACCCAAAGAAGTCCCTCACCAAATGGCATACCTGCTAATGACTGAAGCGCCCCGCTCGTATCTGTCGTCTCCCCGCCAATTCCTAGAGCTGCCATCACCGCAAGAAGGCCAATCAAGGCATACACTGCCCCTTTGGCCATATGACCAAATCGGCCAAACCTTCGTATCCAAGGCTTTATTTCCTGACTTGCATTTGATGTTTTTTTCCTTACCCCTACTTTTGATGCTTGTGTACTCACCTATATCACCCCTTTAATTTTTATGTATAATACGTTATCTATTCATTTCCCGCCTTACTTTAATCAAAAACCTCAAGAACAAATTTTTACATCAATTTGTCATCACATAATTAAGATACAAAAAAACCAGCAGCATGATTGAAGCATGTGCTGGTCAAAAAGATAGATGATGTTGTTTTGATCATTCTCATTCAAGTGTTGAAATATACTGCTTACGCTCTGATTCCGCTGCTTGCTTTACTCGCTCCAAAAACCTCACGACTACTTTTTCACTCTCAAAAATCAAAAATGGCTTAATAAACCATTTCAACGGCTTGTTCGTTATTGTATATCTAAAAAATGTTTTGTTGTCTTCCATTTTCATCAGCTCATAAAGGGCTGTAATTTCAAACATACTAGCAAGTGTAAAGCCGACCTTCAGCTTCTTTTTTTCAGCGGTATCCAAATACTCCAGCGTCTTTACATCATACTCCTGAACTCGTTTTCCTTCTTTGTATTTTTGACGATACACACTTCCAACCAATTCCTGTGTAATTTTAACAGGTTCATGCCCGATTACTTGAGGCATAATTTTTTGCATTTCTTCTAATGAACCGTTAAAAAGCTTCCAGACTTGATCAATTGAAGCGTTTATTTCAACTCATTTTGTCCATTGCTTCATTTATAATCCTCCAATCTAAATTATTTTACGACACTTAATTATTTTCAATAATCCATGCGGTTTTGATGTCTAAAGTCCCGAAGCGCGGATAAAAGTAAGTTGAGCTTCGATAAACTCATTTTTAAATTTCGATAACGTATTTCAGAACAATTTAAAACCAGAAAAAACTCACTTGTTTTATGCTCTCTGAAGAGGCAGCCACGCCAATACATCCTGTATCTTTTTATCCCAGTAATCCCAATTATGATCCCCGGCTTCTTCTTCGAACATTAAGTCGATCCCCTTTTCTTGGCATGCTTTATGGAACCGGACGTTTTGCTCATATAAAAAATCTTCGGTACCACAGGCTTGATAAAGTTTAGGCCTCTGCATAGTAGCCTGATCAATTAACCAAAATAAGTCATTCTCTGTTCCAGTGACCTGCTGATCTCCAAAAATTAAGTGGTCATCATATGGTGCTCTCTTTGCAAAATCGGCAATATCCATCACACCTGATAAGCTTGCAGCGGCTGCAAATTGCTCCGGCCTTCGCAACGCCCATTTCATCGCTCCGTATCCACCCATTGATAAGCCAGCAACAAAATTGTCTTCTCTCGCATCAGATAAAGGGAAGAAGGAACGTGCAACTTCCGGTAATTCCTCACTTAAGAATGTCCAATACCGATTTCCGTATGCCATATCAGTATAAAAGCTGCGATGAACCTGCGGCATGACAACTGCAATGCCTAAAGATGCAACATATCGTTCAATCGATGTTCGACGAAGCCAGATAGTGTCGTCATCCGATAAACCATGGAGTAAAAATAATGACGGATGCCGGTCTTTATATTTAACATTTTTCATCCCAATCTGGTTTTTCGTTTGCTGCGGTAAAATAACCGTCATGGAAGTACTTAATCCTAATACCTCTGAGAAATAATTGCATTGTATTAACGCCATTACATCGCACCCCTTTATGTACTATTCTTCTCTTATTCTAGACTCTTTTCATCACAAGTTTCCGTTTTCATTTACAAATTGAATACTTCCCCATCTCTTCGACAATTATTTTCCGGGAAATATCGACCAAACAGCTCTGCCCCATCAATTACTATTTCTTTACAACCCCATACTTGATCTGACGCGTACTCCTCCAATGATCCACTGCCCCGCTTCCGCCAACAACTCCAATAGCGACTAACACGAAGCCCATAATTTGCTCTATATAAATGGATTCATTTAATAGCAGTGCCGCACCAATAAGCGCGAAAAATGGATTTAGATTTGTAAAAACGGCAGATTCACTTGGTCCAATTAGTCGAATCGCGTAGTTATAAAACATATGGCCAACAGCAGTTGCGATAATAGCTGAACCAAAAAAGACGACATAATGATGCCATTCTCCCGTTTGCATCGAAGCAAAGCCGTTCGGCTCAAGAGAGAGACTGATCACCATTAAACACGCCGATCCAATTATCATCATCCAGCCAGTCATAAGACGAATATCAATGTTTGGTGACGTTTTTTTGATCAGCACAAAGCTAACCGCTTGAGTAATAGCAGACAAGAAAATAAAAATATCCCCTTTTGCCACTTGAAAACCACCTTGTCCTCCTGCAATCACAACAAAGCTAACCCCAACAAACGCCACTAAAATTCCTGCCAGCTTAATAGGCGTCAAACGTGCGCGTAAAAAAAGAATAGCTGCGATTGCCGTTAAAATAGGAAGCAGTCCAAGTATCAGCCCACCATTTACTGCAGAAGTTTCGGTAAGCCCAACTGACAAAAAATAATGATGCGCCACAATATTAAATAAGCTGATAAAAGAGATCATCTTTAATTCCCTCAGTGACAGCCATCTCCATGATTTTGAGATCAACAAAACAACTATTACAGCCATTCCCGCTGTGAAAATTCTAAGTGCCGTCATTGTGACCGGTTCAAACTGCTCCACCAGCACTTTTAATGCAACAACATTTAATCCCCATGTCACCATGACCGCCACTAATAAAAAATAAACGAACGACCTATTCATTTCTTCACCTGATTTCTAAATGCTACCGTGCATTGTTCTTTCTTTTTATAGTACCATGAACATTGCATTTAATTTGTATTTTTCCACTGTGTTAATTGCAAAATGGTGATATGCTCAAGGCAATAAAAATTAACGAAAAATGGTAGTCAGATGGACGAACATTTCACACCGGATTTAGTTTCTCAATATGAAAATGGAATTAGATAAGCATTTCCTGTTTATGATCATTTATTTGCGATGACCCAATTATTTTACGTGCCCAGCCACAACGGCTCAAGGAATCGTTATTTCAGCAATTGCAGCCTTTGCAGAAACTTGGCTGGAAGCTAAAAAGGAATGAAGATCCAGAAATGGCTTATCATTTAAGCAAGCAGGCAAATAACTTATATCAGCAATGGGAGATTCTTTCACAAACAAGCAGTCCAAATGTATCTCCAGTCCCAATAGGCAAGCATCAGTTATCACCGCTTCCCTATTCATACGAAGCGCTTGAACCTTATATTGACCGCAGAATCATGAGACTTCATCATGATAAACACCATCAAAGTTATGTAGACGGATTAAATAAAGCAGAAAAAGAAATGGATAATGCGAGAAAAACCAATCAATTCGATCTAATCAAGCATTGGGAAATAGAAGCAGCCTTTCATGGGACAGGCCACTACCTTCATACGATTTTTTGGACAGTGATGTCTCCTAATGGAGGAGGCGAGCCAAAGGGGGAACTTGCCGCCGAAATTACTCGTTCGTTTGGAAGCTTTAAAATGTTTAAACAGCATTTTCTGAAGCCGCAAAAAATGTAGAAGCCGTTGGCTGGCAATCCTTGTCTGGTCTCCTCGCTCGCATCACTTCGAAATACTGCAGGCTGAAAAGCATCAAAATTTAAGTCAATGGGATGTCATTCCCTTCTGCCATTAGACGTATGGGAACATACCTATTATTTGCATTATGAAAACAACAGAGGGAAATATATCGAAAACTGGTGGAATATTGTGAACTGGAACGAAGTCGAAAAACGATTCAACGAAGCTAAAAAAGTAAAATGGAAGACCTCATAATATCTCTATGGTTCCAGCGAACAGGCTTTTTATGATTGTCTATATTGGGAACAATCTCCGTGGTTGTTTCATTTTTTTTAAGCCATGATAAGAACGTTCAAGTAATGAACAATATAATAAGAAAGGTGATGACGAAGTTGAAAACAAATATGAAAATGAATAAAATTTTACCAGTTATGGCTTCAGTAGGAGTCGGGCTTGCTGCTTATCAAATGTTCAGCGGGAATGGCGGAAAAATGAGAAATATGATGCCATCTATTGCTTCTAATATGATGGGAATACCAGGCGGAGGACAACAAGGTCAGCAGTCTCAAAACCAATGATATTTATGACGTTTGCATGACTTATTCCCATAAATAGCAGAGAGGATAAATTGTTGATTAAGAAGACCACATACACGGGAAGGTCTTAAACAAAATTTGGATGATAAAGTAATAAGGCTGTTCTAGTAATAAACAGCTTTTTAAGATGGTTTACCCCTTTAATTGTCACGTTATCTTCCCTTTCTCCTTATGTAAAAAGACCATCCAATTAACGGATGGTCTCATCAAACTTATAGTAGAGGAAATTCAACTCGAATTTCTGTTCCTTCATTCACTTTACTCTTAACATAAATACTGCCTTGAAAATGTTTCACCAGCAGGTTTACGGTGTACATCCCTACCCCTTGCCCAGTTTTTTCTAAATTCATTTTTTCATACTTATAAAAAAGTTTAGCAACCTGATGCTCAGCCATGCCTATCCCATAATCCTTTACTGTTATAACCAAATCCTTATTTTTAACATAGGCTGCTAAGTAAACTTCTTTTTTTTCATAGCTATATTTAATGGCATTACTTAAAAGATTTGACAAAAGCAAATTGAAACCGATTACATTACTATTAATACATATATTCGGCAGTGAGATATTCGTTACGAGCTCAATGTTCTCGCACCGTGCCTTTGTATTCATAAAGTAAAGGACTTCATCTATGGCGGTCAGCGGGTCAATGCGTTCAAGTTTCCATAATTCATCCGCAGACAGCATTTGTTCGGTTCGAATAATATTTGTAATTTCATGGTCGATCACATCTACATAATCAACAATTGACTTTAATTTTTTTACTCCGTCCTCACTTAATTTTTGTTCATTGGATAAAATCAAGCTGCCATATGCCTTGATAACGGTTAATGGATTGCGAACCTCATGAGAAATAACATTAATGAAGTCTAATTTACGTTTATATAAATCCATTTCAGATTGGATCTCTGCCTGAATTGAGAGGGAAGGGAACACCACTTTTTTCTTTTTGTATAAATGAGATTGCAGCAGTTCATCATCTGTCATCACATATTCATGATTACTCATCATTTTAATTTGGATGGATGATGTAATTCGTGCCCCGCTATACGCACAAACGGAGATGATTTTCAAATCATTGACAGCCGTGTCCGCAGACGTTTCATACTCAACCAATCGCGAAAAAATTTCTTTTTGTTCATTCCATTCCACATGAGCCCATGTACGAAATGGCGTACCGCTTTCAATCAGCGGTTGAACAATTTTCTGAAAATAATCAACAATTATAGAGGTGTTAAAATCTCCATTCAAATTGTAAAAATCATAGCTATCAATGAAGTGAACCTTTTTTAAATCCTCTTTGGACAACCGCGTTTTAAGTTCCTCGTTTATTAGTTGAAAACGCTCCATTCGATCAATAAAAAAAATATGATGATTTTCCTGAGATCCCGTTACGATATATGATACAGCATTTCTTACGTACCGATCAATTTCGTCATACAGGTACAGGATGTGCCCCCCGGAAGAGACTTGTAAATTTTTAGTCAATTGGATATTCGTTTTCACTTATATACACCCCCAAGTTTTAACCAAAACGCTGCCTTATATAAGTTTATTAATATTGACATTATTTTAACGTATAACTAACATGGTGTAACCATATAATGTCGAAATTTCAGAAAAATTTACAATACACCCGTTTTACTTCCATATTTCAACACTGCTGAAACCATTGTTAGTTGAATCGATTCTTGATATTTATCCTTCTTTTTAGAATAGTCTTGCTTGAAATGGACACATTATCATATGTGTCACATTCATAATAAGGAGGAATTACTATGACTAATAACAAGCCAAAACCAGATGATCGATCTGATAACGTAGAAAAACTGCAAGAGATGGTAGTAAATACAATTGAAAATATGGAAGCTGCTGAAGAAACACTTGCTTTTACTGAGGGCAATAACGCTGGGGCTATTAAAGCAAAAAACGAACGCCGCAGACACAGTATAGAAGGAATGCGCGCTGAAATCATGGATGAAGCAAAAGCACGCAATAATGGTCAACAATAAGCACATTCTCCTATAAAAAAAACAGCGTCCTAAAAGCGGACGCTGTGCTGTCTTCTTAGTCTGCCGGTTCCAAAAGCCCCATCGTCAAACACCTTTCAATCGACAGCTTTTTAACCCCTGCTTGAAATCGAATTTCGATTCCCTCTTCAACAAAGCCAAGTATTTCACCTCTGCCAAATACACGGTGCTTTACTGCAGAACCGACGATAAGCTGTGAAACCTTCGTGAGTGCATTAGGATTATGCGGGATCTCCGGTTTTTTACCATCCGATTTTTGACCCGCTTCTTTTTCCTTCTGCGGATCAAGAATATACGCCACATTAAGCAAGAAAACTGACGGCTTTGTATTCTTTTTATTTCTTTTTCGATAGGAGATGAGTTCTAACTCCTTTTCAGCTCTTGTCATCCCCACATAGAAAAGACGCGCGGCTTCTTCCATCGGGTTAAGATTTCCTTCCTTTTTGGCCTCATTATCAGACTTGGAAGGAATAATGCCATCAATTAAATCAGTCATGTACACTTTTTTAAACTCCAGTCCTTTTGAGCTATGGAGTGTGGATAATGTAACCGCATTTTGCCCCTTATTAACCTTCGATGTTTTCATCATGGATTCCAAGTGCTTTAAACGATTCGCAAATTCAGTCATCGTATTCAAACTGCCTGAAATCTCTTCCAATGTGTTTAAAATATCAAGCAGCGCATCCATTTTGAAACCTAAACGCTGGCTCATCTTTTCCAATGCTTTTTCATAGCCTAAATCTTCACGAATTAAACGAATGACATGAAACGGTGTTTTTCCCTTCATCTGCTGGAAGGTTTCCTTGCACGCCTTGATTTGTTTAATTTGATAGCCCTTTAACTCAACCATATTTAACAGATTATCAAAAACTGATTGCCCATTCGCAATTTTTTTAAGCTCCCACATCTGCTGTTTAGTTACGTAACCATTAAATTTCGTATAAATTTTCTCAAATATGTCTATCCGGACTTCATTAAAGGTAACGCGCATAAAATTTAAAATATCTTCAACGATCCAATGAGAGAAAAAGCGGTTATCAGAATCTTTCATATAAAAAGGAATGCCCGCCCTTTCAAATCCATTAATTAATAAAATGGATGAGGCATTATTGCGGTATAGAACGGCTGCATTCTTATAGCTTTGCAGCTTGGACAATTCCTGTGCCAAGTATTTCGATTGGTCTTCATAATCCGGGAAAACCTTTATCACAACCGGCTTCGCTGATTCATTTTCCGTAAACATGTTTTTATCGTAACGATTTTTATTGCGCTTTATAAACTGATTGGCTACTTCTACTATCTCTTTTGAGGAGCGATAATTTTGCTCCATTTTTACTATCTTGGCTTTTGGATATACCTGTTTAAAATCTAATAAATATTGAGGTTCAGCTGCTCTCCATGTATAGATGGACTGATCATCATCAGCAACAACGCAAATATTCCCATGACCCCTTACCAGCTTTTCGATGATTGAATGCTGCACTAATGATGTATCCTGACTTTCATCCGTCAGTACGTAATCATAGCGCTGCTGATACTTTCTCAAAAGATATGGGTTTTGTTCTAACGCTTCATTCGCAATCGTGAGCATATCATCATAATCCAACAAAAGCTGACCCGGATTCGCATTTTTTACTTTTTCGTACTCTTCAAAGATTTGTTCTGCATGGGGAACATCACAAGGTACCGTTGACCAATGATTTTTCTTTATAAGCTTGTTTTTTATAAAACTGATATAAGTTGCGAGCTCCTCCAGCTGATCTTCCGTTATATTCTCCCCTGCGTAATCTTGATAAATTTTGCGCAGCATAAGCTTTTTATTCATAAAAGATGGATCCTTTATATCTGCAGCGCCTTCTATAAGCTGATACTTTATACTCTCTTTGTAGAAATGCTCTCTTACTACTTCAAAAGCGAGACTATGGATTGTAGAGAAATCTACCGGCTCAAGCTCCGGGAAAAAGCGTACGAAACGTTCTTTCATGTCCATTGCCGAAGCTTTACTAAACGTTACTCCCTTAATCCTTGAAGGGTCAACGCCCTTTTCTTCGATTAAATAGCCAATCCTCATAATGATCGTCGTTGTTTTTCCTGAACCTGGCGAGGCTAACAGCAATAAAGCTCCTTCAGTCTGTAAAACCGCCTTCTTTTGAACTTCATTTAATGAAACCCCCAGCTCTCTTTTTTTGCGATCAAAGAAATCCACTTTTACAACCATATAAAGAACTCCCTATCTTGTTAATCATAATGTAAACATTTTACCAGAGTGCGGCATTGAAATGATAAAATTCGAGTACATAGGATAGAGGCTTTGCTTTAAACGACATTTTTTTCGCAATGATTTTACAATCTTATTTTTAATTTAGGAGAACATGAATGACTATATATGGGTTTTGTTATTTATTAACTGAATTGCCATTTATCATCACAATCACTAAAGACATCGTTTTGAAATCCCTTCATTAGTCACTATAAAGTATTACGCATCGTGAGGGTCAATGAGCAAGAATATTTTTCCCATAAAAAAACAGAACAAAATCACAGTGATTTCGTTCTGCCTTTAATTGGCTACATCAACACACTTTTCTCAATCTGTTTCATTTCATAGAAGTAGCCCTTTTTATCCATAAGCTCATTAAATGTCCCAAATTCAATTACCTTTCCATTTTCCATTACGATAATTTGATCCATTTTTTCGAGCCCAGTCAAGCGATGGCTGATGAGTATTAGCGTATCCTCAGCTGCCTGTTGAAAAAGATGACCATAGATCTGCTGTTCAGTCAGTGCATCGACGGAGGAGGTTGGTTCATCAAAGAACCATAAATGCTCACCCTTCAGCATAGCGCGGGCTATGGCCATCCGCTGCTTTTCTCCACCTGACAGATTTTCACCCTTTTCAAAGACTTCGTCATCTAAAGAAAACTGCTCTAGCTTTACGTTTGCAAGTGCAGCTTCCATTTCCGCATCCGTTAATCCATCTTTAGCAAGCAGCAGGTTTTCACGAATCGTACCGTAGAAAAAGTGGTTTTCCTGCAACACGACATTTGATTTTGCCCATAGATCCACTTGTTTAACGTGGGAAATGGAATTACCATCGATCCTTATCTCCCCTTCGTTTGCTGCTCGAATTTTCAAGATAAGCTGAAGTAATGTTGACTTCCCTGAGCCGCTTGGCCCGACAATCGCTGTTTTTGTGCCTGCAGGCAAATGAATGCTCACATGAACCAATGCCGGCCGAATTTCATCTGGAAAGGCAAACGTTACATCGTTCATTTCAATGGACAATGATTTTTGGCCGGGAAGCTCCACAATTGGCTCTTTTTCTTTTTCTGGCTCTTCACTTACTACAGAAAAGAGGCGTGTAGCCGCTCGACGATTGTCTTCAAAGTGGCTTGGGACTAATGCCATAGGTGTCGCATTTTCAAAAACAGTCAGCGAAATCATGACAAGCATCGCAAGAAACAGTCCTTCCAATTGCCCGTCCACCACTAAATAAGCGCCAAGCGCAAGAACAGACCAGGAAATGAACAATGACACCATTGTATTGACGGAATGGTTAAACATCTCCTGAATACCTTCTTTTTCCTGCTCTTTAATATACGCATCGGAGGATTGGGTCAGCTGCTGTTCTTTTTTCTCAAGCTTTTGATAAATTTTCAAATCACGAAAGCCATATAGAAGCTCCGTTACTTCTGTCGATAATGCCCCGCGTCCTTCCCTTACTTGACTGTGGATTTTACGCTGGCTATAGGCGAACCATGCTGGAACGACAAATCCAGTTAAAATCAACCCCAACAGCAAAAGAAGCGCCACGTAACTCGAGAAAAAGGTCGTAAAGAAAATCGTGCTTAAAAAGACAATTACCAGCACAATCGGCGGATAATAAACACGCAAAAAGAAGTTTTGTAAGCTCTCTACGTCTCCAACAATACGTGCCAGAAGATCTCCGCTTCGGTATTTTTGAAAGATTCTAGGTGCTAACGGCTCAAGCTTTTCAAAAAATGAGACCCGTATATTGCTTAACATTGTAAAAGTCGCACGGTGTGAATAATAACGCTCCCAGTAACGGCTGAAGGCCCTTGCCAGGCCAAACATTTTCAATAATGCGATCATTACGGTCAGCGCATGTAATGGCGGAAGAAGCGCTGCCTTTGAAATGAGATAACCACTGGAAGCAAAGAGACCAACTGACGTAATGCCGGCAATGAAACCACAGATAATCGAAAGAAATATATCCTTTTTTTCCATTACTGTTAGCTTCATTACATGTGCTAAATCCTTCATTCTGCAGCACCTCCTTGCTGTACAGACACCATACTGCGATATTCTGCCACCGATACGATCAGCTCATCGTGTGTTCCTTGTGCAACAAGCTTTCCATTTTCTAAAAACAGAATCTTGTCCGCATTTCGGATCGTATGGAGGCGGTGAGCAACGGTAATGACGGTTGACGTCTTCGCCAATTCTTCAATTGATGCCTGTAAAATTCTTTCTGTCTGTAGATCAAGCCCTGTCGTTGGTTCATCAAAAAGGATGACAGACGGCCGTTTCAAAAAGGCTCTAGCAATGGCCACCCGCTGCTTTTCTCCTCCTGAAAGTCCTCTTCCAGCTTCACCAATCGGAGTATCATAGCCCTGTTCAAGCGACTGAATTAGATTGGAAATACCGGCCTTTTCAGCTGCCTGCTCGATTTCGGCATGCGTTGCGTCCGCTTTTCCTCCAATCGCAATATTTTCTGCAAACGTTCCTGAGAAAAGGTATGGATGCTGTGAAATATAGCTTAATTGATCGAACCACTCGGCTTCCTTATAATCGTACAGTGAACGACCGTTAACTAGGATCTCTCCTTCAGTAGGTCCAACAAGTCCTGCCATCATATGCAGCAAGGTTGTTTTCCCGGCGCCGCTTCGTCCAACAATGGCGACTTGTCCGTATGATGGGATCTCCGTTTTTATATTTTTTACTGCAAAGCCACCTTTACCATATTGAAAGCCTGCTCCGCTCAGCTCGACAGTTGGCGGTGTAGTGCCGTTGTTTAGGCTAGCGTCTCCCCACATAACCGCTTGCTCTGTTTTATTTAATTCTTCTGTTACTTTTTTCGCTGCCCCCATACTGCCGCGTCCCGTATGGAAAGCACTGCTTAGCTCCTTCAGCGATAAATAAAACTCCGGTGCCAAAACGAGTAAAAAGAAAGCCGTAAAGAAGGTAACGCTCTCGAACACAACAAGACGGAGACCAAGCTCAAGTGCGATCAATCCCATACCAAGTGTGGAAATATACTCCATCATCAATGAGGAAATAAAGGCAACCTTCAATACAGCCATCGTCGCATCGCGAAAACCTATGCTGCTTTCGCGAATTTTTTCTTTCTGCTGCGAAGAGCGTCCAAATAATTTAAGCGTGGTCAGTCCCTGCAGCGTATCAAGAAAACGGCCGGAAAAAGCGGCCAGCTTCTCCATTTGCTCTTCTGACTTATCCTTTGTTTTCATCCCGATAATCGCCATGAATATTGGAATAAACGGCGCCGTGATCATCATCAGAAGCCCCGTGTAAAAATGCTGAGTAAAGGCCGTGACCACAATCATCAGCGGAATGACAGAAGCTTGAATCACCTGCGGAATGTATCGGCTGAAATAGCTGTCAATCTCATCCACAGCATCCATCATGACACTTACTTTTTGACCAGACTGCCCTTGCAATGAGGCCTGAATAGGGTTCCTTGAGTACTTTTCCAAAAGCTTTCTTCGGAAATCCGCCTTCACCCTCGCGGCCATCCTCACGCCCACTCGTCCACTTACATACGTAAGTGCCGCTCTGGCAATAAGCACAATCATTAAGCCGCCCAAAAATGGGACAATCTCTTCAAATGACTGCCCTCTTATAAAAATGCGATCTACAATCGCGACAAAGAAATAGGCCTGTCCAATGATGACCGCACCCGTCAGTACAGCCGTTAAAATTAGAAACAGCCTTGCCCCTTTATACTTTTTGGCAATATGTTTTAGTTCGTTCATATCATCATTATCTCCCAACATTCGATACTGTATTGACTTATGAAATTCAGCTCGTTGAGTTAGTGAAATATTTCACAATGTTATATTTATATTATATATGATTTGTAGAGGCAATGCATGCTTGGAGATTGATGAGTTTGTGACAAATGTGCGTTATTTTCTAAAAGGTTCGTCAGGCAGGGGTCCTGAGACCTTTTATTATCAGATGGTTATTTTATTGTTTCAAAGCAAATATTCCTGAGTAGCATTTTGCTAGTAAAATTAGATATAAAAACGGTCAAGGACCCATTTTTCTGTTAAGTCCCTCGGATGCCTTGTTTTTTTCCTTTTTCATCTACAAATGCAAACAGCTTTTCTTTGTATGGCTGCAATAGCTGTATTACCTCTCTTTTCCTTGATACATATTTATTATTGTCGGAACCCCATGCGATAATAATCTTCTCGTAACATTTTGCTGACTCAATAATAAAAGCATCATTTTGTGCTTCAAAAGCTGTATCTCTGTTCTTTAATTCTTTTGGTGTAGACGACATAAACGCAAATAAATTTACTACTTCAAATCCCCCATAGTCATTATCAACAAAATAATTCGTTAACCTCATAATCGTAATATCAAGCTTCAATGAATTAGCCTTACTTGGATTCAGCATAATTACCGCTGCTTTCTTTTTATCTGGATTCCATTCCTTTGTTAAGCTATAGCGATATTTTTGATCTTCAGACATAACAGATTTTGATATAATCTTATTCTCACTGATGATCACAGCATTTTTCCTCCTTTTATTTTTATCTAAGTTTGGGAAGCCATTTTTGAAACTTAACTAATTTTCACGCACGTGCGACTCTCGTCTTTGTGATAAATACATAAATAACACAATATTTAAAATGTTTACTTTATTTATTTTATCACCTATGATAAATATGTAAATGAAAGCGATTACATATTTATTTTTAGGGGGTTGGAGTCGTTCACTTGATTAAACCAACAATCTTGTGAGGAGGTAGGACATATGGATCAGTTGCATTTGACACCTTATTTCGCGTTAATTCCAGGACATTTTTAGGCGTGGAAGCAAGCGATACAGCACGAAGACTTCTGCTTTCAATGGATTTACGGACTGAAGGAAAGTTGAAATAGAAAATATACATTAGTCCTTTTGAAAATTAGCGATTTTAACCGGAATAGTCGTGCATGTGCACGGCTTTTTTGTGCTGGCGGATAGTCCTGAAGTGCGGATAAACGGGGGCTGATCTTCGGTAAAAGTGTGTCGAACTTCGATAAATCTACTTTAAGCTTCGATAAATTACCCGTGAACTTCGATTAACTACTTGCTAACTTTTTTAACCTCCTAAACTTCGATAAACACTACTCGAATTTCGATTAACTGCCCACAGGCTTCGATTACACCACTTCCCTCATTTTCCACAACCAAACTAAAAATTCCAAATATAGTATTGACCAACCGTATTAACTGTATTATATTAATTAATACAGTTAGAACACTTTGAGAGGAGGGTGCGGATGTTTACGTTAGATACGAGAAGCCGGGTCCCAATTTATGAGCAGCTGATGGATAAGCTTAAGACGTTGATGATGCATGAGGTGCTGAAGCAGGAGGATCAACTGCCTTCTGTGAGGTCACTGGCGCAGGAGCTGACGATTAATCCGAATACGATTCAAAAAGCGTATCGGGAGCTGGAGCGTGAAGGATTTATTTATTCAATTCCTGGCAAGGGAAGCTTTGTTGCACCATTCCAGATTGATGCGAATAAGGAGCGATTGGAGATGCTGAAAAAGGATCTTGAGAAAATTATCAGTGAGATATTGTTTTTAGGCGGTTCAAAAGAAGAAATCATTCATTTGGTAAACTCCATTAAAGTTGCGGAGAGGGAGGATTCACAATGATCAAGGCGACAGCTGTTGACAAACGATTTGAGGATCTTCAAGCGGTCTCAAATCTCACCCTTCATGTGCAAAGAGGTTCGATTTACGGTCTGCTCGGGTCAAACGGTGCCGGGAAAACGACATTACTAAAAATGCTAGCAGGGATCTACAAGCAGGATCAGGGAAAAATCACAATTAATAATCAGCCGATTTATGAAGTGCCTGACACAAAGCAACGTGTATTGTTTATTCCTGATCAGCCCTATTTTTTGCACCAAACATCGCTCAACAATATGGCTGCTTTTTACGAGCAGGTCTATACACACTGGAATTCGAATCGCTTCAAGCAAATAACGGACCATTTTAAAATGGATCCAAATAAAAAGCTGAACCGTATGTCAAAAGGGATGCAGCGTCAGGCATCTTTTATCCTATCCTTATCAACGATGCCGGAAGTGATGATTTTGGATGAGCCGTTTGACGGACTGGATCCGGTTGTGCGGCAGCAAATGAAGAATCTTATTTTACAAGACGTAGCAGATCGCGGATTAACCCTTCTTGTATCCTCTCACAACCTTCGTGAAATGGAGGATTTCTGCGATTATGTGGGAATTATGCACAAAGGAACACTTCTTTTCGAACGGGATATGGATGAATTGAAAACGGATATTCATAAGCTGCAAATTGCTTTTCGTGTCGTTCCGGATAAATCATTTTTGGACGGTCTGAATGTTCTTCACTACGAAAAGCGCGGGAGTGTCCTTCTTTGTATTGTCAAAGGGAGTGTGGGAGAAATTTCAGATTACGTAGAATCCTATAACCCGGCTATTTTTGATCTTTTGCCATTAACGCTTGAAGAAATTTTCATCTACGAATTAGGAGGTGTCGGCTATGAAATCCGGAATCTTATCGTTGAATAAAGGCCTTTTTCAGCAGCAGGCACGCTCAATTTTATGGATCGCAATCTTTTTTACACTGGCATTGATTATTATGCTTCCGCTCAGTATTTTAATTAACAGCTTATCGATACAAGATCCGAGTGAATTTTATCGTCCAACGACAGATTTTAACCATCTATTCGCTTTTTCATTTCCGTTTCAATTAGTAGCATTCGCTACATTTCCAGTATTACTCGGCATTATTCTTGTGAACTACACATCTAATAAAGCGGCTACTGATTTTATGCACAGTCTTCCCTTTACCCGCCAGTCCATCTTATCGCATAGCTATTTAATTGGGATTGCATCACTTTTTATCCCGTTATTGACAACTGCTATACTGACAGCTATTTTACGTCCATTTATCAAAGTGACCTTTTATTCCTGGATTGAGATCCTAGTCTGGCTGGGTGTATCTTTTTTCATTGTTCTCTTTATGTTTATCGTAACAATCACTGTTGGCATGTTTGTCGGAAGCAGCTTGCTTCATGGAGGATTGACCTATTTAATCATCGTCCTTCCTGCAGTCATGATTTCCCTCTTACTAGTTAATGCCCAGTATTATGTGAACGGGCTCGCATTAACTGCCTATACAGAGGAGCTTTTGACAAAAGGGATTTTCTTCGTCCGGCTGGCTGAATTAAATTATGATCCATTTACTTTGTTGGAGTATGGGATTTACACATTGCTCGCAGCTGCACTTGTTTTGATATCATATATTGCTTATGCAAAAAGACCAACGGAAGCAACCGATCAATCCATCGTTTTCCCTTTCTTCCGTTACGTATTTCTTTTTGGGCTGACGCTATTTGTGATGCTGATCAGCGGTTTTTATTTTAGCGAAATTCAGCAAGGAAGCGTTGTTTGGTCCTTCATTGGATACTTAATTGGCGCCTTTATTGGGTACACCATTTTGCAGATGATTCTTCAAAAAACACTGCGATTGTCATGGCCATGGAAAGGATTTGTTAGTTATCTGGCGGCCCTTGCACTCTTATTAATTCCTGCAAGCTTTATTGCTGGCTTTTATGAAAACAAGCTGCCGGACGCAGATGAAGTCGCTTCTATTGTTGTCCATAACCCTTACACGGGCGAACAGCCGCCAATGGAAGGATTGACAGACGAAGAGACAATCAATCAAGTAATGGCTCTTCATGAGGCGCTTATTAATGAAGGACAGACGTTTCGCCACGATTTAGAAGCGATCTCCATAAAGTATACCTTGGGAAACGGCAATACACTTAGCCGTGAATATCGTGTTGATTACGATACATTGGACCAGTTAACAGAAGAACTGCGAAATAATGAAGAGTTTAAACGAAAAACTGAACCTGTTTTCTTTGCAGATCGTGATGCTGATATTCTTTATGCCGAAGTATTCGACCCAACGGGATATACAGCAGATCGAATCACAGATTTGGACAATATTGATGAACTATTAGCCGAAATGAAAAAAGACGTATTTACTGTACCAAGCCGTGCTCTCTTTTCTTACGGCAGCTATAACTATATAGGAGAAATTATTTTATCACGTGACGAGCATTCATCGCTTGTACTTCCCATCTATTCAGACTATACCAATACAATTGAATGGATGAAGGAAAATGGCTTTGCAACAGGATTGATGCTGCCGGAAAATATTGAGTCCGCAATCGTTATCCCTACCTTTAACGAGGAAAATCGAATGGAGATTGATAATGTCGTCTACGGGATGGCAGATCTTGACCAGCTGCCTGAACCAAATTTTGTCACGATGGACCCCGCACAGATTGAAATCCTTCTTGAGGTGGGGCAACAGGGCTATTACAGTGACTACACGATTGTCATTCCGGCTGAAGGCAAACCCCAGCATTTTATCCTTGGATTCGATGCGGAGGATGTCCCTGATTTTGTAGCTGAAGCATTGCCGCTGCGTTGATTCTTTAAAACCGGATGGAATTCTACGTTCTGATAACGGCTGAATTCCGTCTTTTTTTATGCCCATTTTAAATAAGGTAGAGCCATTATGATTGAAGTAAAACAGCTTAGCCACGATTTCACACTCGGAAAGAAAGGAAATAAAACAACAAATACTGGAACAATAAAAGAAGTGCTTGCTGAACCCGAAGAATTGTCGGAAACGACTGCAGCCACGTATGAGGAAGTCATCGTTTATGCAAACAATTTGGAAGCCGTAAAGGGAGTATCAGACCAACTGGAGGAGGCAAACTATGCCACCTACTCAGTTGTTAGCGAAGTGGAATAAATCAACATGCTCTATATGATTTTTAAAGCAGGACTTGTTTTAATTGGAACGATCGCTATTTTGATAGCATCCATCGGCATCTATAACACCATGACGATGGCCGTAACTGAACGTGCGCCCGATCCGATATCGGCATTATGAAAGCAATCGGTGCAAACCCGCGTGTGATTAAACGAATCTTCTTGCTGGAAAGCAGCTATATCGGATTAATTGGGGCATTTGTTGGAACCTTTACCGCTTATGGTGTCAGCATTCTGGTGAATTTCGCACTGCCGATGATCCTCGAAGCCGCTTTTCAGGAAGAGCTGCCTGCAGGATTGCAGTTTTCTTCCATTCCGTGGAGCCTTGTTGTGATCCCAGTCGGCATTTGCCTTGTCGTTACCGTATTATCTGGCTTGCGCCCAACGAAGAGAGCAACTGAAATTACTGTGTTGAAGGCGATGAGACGAGAAGTGTAAATATAAGATTAAGAGAGTGTCTTGATTGGCACTCTTTTTTATGCAAAGGATCATTCAAAAGTTCCAAAGAGCGAAAAAAATCGGTAAACGCAGATAAAACGCTATCTAATGTTGATCATCCATCAGTGAACTCGGATAACCTCCTACTCTCATCACTATCAAAATATTTGATTGACTACACGAGTTTCCTCCTATAAATTTAGTAATGTATGTAAAATACAAGCAATATCAGGAGGAATTTGGAATGAACCATTCATCATTAACATCCGAGCGCGAAACCCTTTATTTTGTGCTGGCTGCTATTTTTAGCGGAATTATTTATATTATTGCTCTTATTTCCATTATAGGGATAGGAATTGCTTTAGCTCTTCTTGTAGTGCTGCTGTATGTTAATGCTCTTATGCTGGGTTCAATTCGCGGAAATGGAGTCCGGATCAATGAACAGCAGTTTCCGGATGTTTATGAACGGGTTATTGAGCTTTCAAATAAAATGGGCTTAAAGAATGTACCAGAAGTTTTCGTCGTACACTCTGAAGGTGCTTTAAATGCGTTTGCTACCCGCTTCTTCGGACGCAATATGGTAGTTATTTATTCTGAGGTTTTTGAGCTTGCACGTCAGGAAGGAAAAGATGAGCTGGATTTTATTATCGCCCATGAGCTGTCTCATATTAAACGACGACATGTGTGGAAAAACATTCTGATTATGCCAGCTCAGTTTATCCCATTTCTTTCACAAGCCTATAGCCGTGCATGTGAGTACACGTGCGATCGCGAAGCTGCTTACATAATTCAAAATGGTCCGGCAGCAAAACGTGCTTTAACCATCTTAGGTATCGGCAAAGTGCTTTATCGTGAGGTTAACGAGGATGCGTACCTGCAGCAAATTCAAACAGAATCAAACGGTGCAGTGTGGTTAAGTGAGGTATTGTCCACTCACCCCCGCTTGCCAAAACGTATTCAAGCTGTCGGCCATTTTATGAAAGTGGAAGGCACTCCGCTGTACTTCCCAAACAACGGTAAAATTGTACTCGGCGCTGGATTGCTTTTCGGTGGTGTTTTTGGCGCGTATATTGCTGTTTTAATCAGCATGACACTTAGCGGAGTAGTTTATGGCTCTCTTCTGGCAGGGAGTGATTGGCTGGATGACACTTCTTTTGCAGATGGCTACGATGATTCTTATGATGAAATGGCTGATTTTGAAGACTATGATACAACGGGTATGGGGTTAACACCTCTTATGGAGGCCGTTAATCTCGAGGATGTCAATGAAATAGAAAGCCTCATTGAATCTGGTGCTGATTTGGAAGAAACTGATACTGAAGGCAGTACCGCCCTGATGTATACTATTTATATGGGCAATCCAGAAATTGCGGAAACACTGCTTGATGCAGGAGCCGATCCGAACACAGAGGATATATACACAAACGCGTTGGCACAGGCCTTATTCAATGAAGATTATGATATCGCAAGGCTATTGTATAACTATGGAGCGGATCCTAGCATAGAGGATAGCGCAGGCGACTCTGGCTTCTCCCTCCTTGGCGTAGATAACGAAGATGATTTTGTGAAAGCGCTGGAAAATCAATATTAATCTTAGAAACTAGTAAATCCATCGAAGAAAAGAAGCCTCGGTGGATTTTTGTATTATTGCCGTGGATGAAGCTATCTCCTTAAATAAAAAATGACCCCAGCTCAACGTCTGAGATCATTTATTATTTAAGCATTCAGCACTTTTTCCAAATGTTTAACTGTTGGTGTTAAATTAGCAAAAAAATAGGCTTCACGCAGTCTGCGGGATGGTGCGCTGTCTTTTATATAGCCGGCGCTCCCGTTGTGCAGCATGCTTGCCTGTACAGCCTGCAGCGTTAAATAAGCAGCTTCAAGACGCACCCCGCAAATTTCTTTCCAATTCGGTGTTTCTTCTTCGCCATCAAAAAGTGATTTTATTTTCCCTTGCAATTGGCGCTCTTTTTCCTGCAGCTCGTCTGATTGCGTACGCAGGAAACGATTGCAGCCGTTTTGCTTTTGGCCGACTTTTTCAATCGAAGAAATGGAAGCTTGCGTTACACCAAGGCCAAGCGGTATTTGATATGAAATGAAAGCCGGCCGGACTTTCTCAACAAACGTATCGGCATTTTCAGATAAGACCCACTCGTTAGAAATGAATACATCTTTAAATGTACAAGCATACGTCGCACTTCCATTTAGCGCTAAATAGTCCACTTTCGCTTTCAGTGTTAATCCTTCAGCGTTGCACGGGACGAAACACATAATTCGTTTGTTTTCATCCACGCCGGCAATTAATCCAAACCAATGATCTTCACCAAGGTTGGATACAGACGGCAGAATACCCGAAAGGATATATCCGCCTTCTACAGGCTTCGCTTTTAAATGCAGCTTTTCAAGTCCGGCATAATATTTCATCGGATTGGATAAGCCTGTTGCACCTAACACCTCGCCGTTTTCGAGAGAAGGAAGCAGTTTGTTTTTTAATTCTTCATTGCCGGTATTACGTACATACGTTAATGCAGCAAGGTGGCACCAGAGACAAAATGCGGTAGTCATGCACATCTTTGAAACTTCCTCTACCACTTGCATCTCATCTAAAAGAAGTTCCTTTTGTGACTTGTTTTCAGAAGATAGCAATCCAGCTTCACCAAGCTTTTTTAAAAAGCTCTCCGCATAAAAAGCATCCACATCAATTTTTTTCACATAAGGCTTTAATTCCTGTTCGATTAACTGTTCAAGCGTGGAGCTCTTATCCACTCCGCTTTTTGCCATGGTAACCACTCCTGCTATTTTTTTCAATTATTTGTTTGATTGAATTTCAGTAATCGCATCAATTGGCGCTTTAACAGCTTGACGCGCACGTTTTACAGCTTCTTCATCTGGCGCATCGTAGAAGCATAGGCACTTGGTCATATCTTCGCATACATATGTTCTTGAAAATGCTACCTCTGGTACTTCTTCATAGTGAACAGAGTTCGTTTTCTTTCTGTCCAAGTAAGCATCCATTGTTAAATCCTCTGGTAAGTTCCATTCTACCAGATAGTTCACAACCTCTGTGCTCTTCTTAACATCTTCAAGATCTTTACCTACAAGACGAACATCCTTTACTAGGTCAACTGGAATGCCAGCTTCTTTCAATGTTTCAGTTGCTGCATTTTGGTTCTCGCTTTCAACAATAAAGAAAGAACGTGAAAAGTCTTTTGATACTTGAAGCTCGATCAGGCTTGAATCGCTTTCAGCCAGCTTCGCTTGAAGTGCTTCTACCTTTTGATCCAATTCTTCTTTCGTTGACACGATACCCGCTAATGATGATTCGATTAAATGTAGTCCCATGTTAATCCCTCACTTATTTTTTTTTTTTTGAAAATTGATACTTCTTGTAAGTTATTTTATTATACTTAGTATAAAAAATCAACCTACATGATTGCAAAATAATTATGGTAAAATTAAAATACACACTGGAGGGACTTATTTATGAAACCAAGATACAATTTGCCATGTAATATTGCCCAATCTCTTAATATTATTGGAGACCGCTGGACATTATTAATTGTCCATGAAATCCTCATCGGACAAACAACGTTTAATAACATCAAGAAATCACTGGATGGCATTTCTTCCAATCTTTTATCCGAACGGCTCAAATATTTGGAGGAAGAAGGACTTCTCATGTCTGAATTGTATTCCGATCACCCGCCCCGCTATCGCTACACTTTGACAACAAAGGGCGAGGAGCTTGAGCATGTGTTCAATTCCCTTATTATATGGGGCAGTAAAAACTTGCAGAAATGCTATAAAAAACTGATCGATCCCTCCTCAGGTGACGAAGTTGAGATCGCCTACTACTCAAAAGAAACCGGTGAGCGTATTGATAATATCGAGGTAGTACCTTTTGAATATGAGCTTCAAACAATTGATGGAGATAAATAATATCTCCATTTTTTTTATCCGCGTACCATTCCAAAATGCTTGCCAACCCATCCTTCAAAAACACTGATCAAACGATCCAACAGAAAGCCGCAAACACCGATAAAAATAATACCTGCCAAGACATAATCAAGATTCAGCATATTTCTCGCATCAACAATTAAGAAGCCAAGGCCGGACTGCGCTCCGATCATCTCTCCTGCTACAAGGAAGATCCATGCAGTACCAAGCGCTAAGCGAAGACCGCTGACAACAGATGGAAAAGCAGCAGGGAAAATAAATTTATACATTAGCTGCCAGTTCTTAATCTCCAAATTTTCAGCAATTTTCAAATACGAACGATCGATTTTCTTTACACCCGCTACGGTCGTTAATAATACAGGGAAAAATGCTGCAATAAAGATGATTGCAATAGCCGGCATATTGCCGATCCCAAACCAAAGTACAATAAATGGCGACCACGCTACAGGAGATACCGGTCGCAGCACTTGAACAATTGGGTCAATCACTTGCCAAACTCTCGGTGATCTACCCAGAAGCATTCCGAGCATAATAGCAGGAATAACCGCTAATAAATACCCAGCTATAAAACGTCCAAGACTCACCTGTAAATGGACAAATAGCGTTCCATCCACAATCATGGCAATAATCGCTTTCGCTACACTTAACGGGGAAGGAAGCAATGCTTCTTGATAGTCCCCTATCCAAATAACCATTTGCCACAGAATAACAAGAATTGTCATCCCTATCGAAAAATTCAATATTTTTTTCCTGAAATTCATCTCGATCACATCGCTTCGTCTATAAATGTGTTGTCTACGAATTCCTCAAAAGCAGGTGGATTTTCCATCAAATCCATCTCAAGGACAAAATCTCGCAGTTTGTTGTATTCATTTTCCTCAATACGCAATCCATCAAAAGAAATCCATTCAAGAGAAAGCTCCAGTACTTCTCGATCCACATTCATAAATTGATCAAAAGAGGCATATACATCTTCCCCTTTATGCTCCGCATGCTCACCAGATGCAACATATTGCTTCACAAGTGATTTAGTGGCTGTCTGATGGTTGTCGATAAAATCCTGTCTCATAACAAGCACACAGCAATAGGAATCAGCCCAAATTGCGTCCGAATGGCTAAGGACATTCCCAATTTCATTTTTTACAGCAAGTGCACCAAATGGCTCTGCCACTACATAACCTGCAATTCGATCCTCTGCTAATGCTGCAGGCATTTCGGCAGGCGCCATCTCTACTACATTGACATCATCAAATGTTAATCCTTCTTTTTTCAGCATTTCATATAATAAGATATTATGGCTGGAATACTTATGAGGAATTGCGAATGTCTCACCTTTTAAATCCTGTGCTGTTTCAATGTCGTTTGCAGCAACGAGAACATTCCCATCTTTATGCCCAAGCGCAAGCGCCTTTAGATCAATTCCTTTTTCCTTAGCCTTCATGGCAAGCTCTACTAATACAGATGCCCCATCAATTCTACCAGAATTCAAGGCATCCATTAAATCAGGCCAGGAACTGAATCTGACCATTTCAATATTGTAATCTGCGAATTCCCCATCATGAAGGTGTGCGTCCAAATAGAGCGGCCCAACATGAGTGATTGGCAGATAGCCAATTTTAATTGTTGGTTTGCCTCCAGCCGTTTGCTGCGACTGTCCGCACGCCGATACTAGCATGACAAGCGTTAGTAAGAATGGGAGCGCCCATTTACCCCGTTTTTTCACCGTTCATCTCCCCCTTAAATGTTGTATTCCGGAGCAAGCTGTTCATCACTCAGCTGGAATTCTTCTAAGATCTTTTTACGGTAATATTGGAAATCTCCATGCGTACGATCACGCGGTTTCATTTGATTGATCGAAATTTCTTTGAAAATTCTCCCTGGATGTGAGCTCATAATCATAACTCTGTCCGATAAATAGACTGCTTCGTCAATATCATGCGTCACAAGGACAATTGTTGTTTTCTTTTTTTCCTGAATACGGAGAAGTTCATTTTGCAGATTGTAACGATTGAATGAATCAAGCGCTGCGAATGGCTCATCCATTAAAATCACATCCGGCTGAATGGCAAGTGCTCTTGCGATTGCCACACGCTGCTGCATCCCACCTGATAATTCATGCGGAAATTTATTCAGATGTTCTTCAAGTCCAACGAGCTTTAATGCATCCATCACTCGCTCTTTTTTCTCTTCTGCTGAGATCTTTTCCTCTTCAAGTCCCAATTCTACGTTTTTTATAACAGAGCGCCATGGAAGCAGGTTAATTTGCTGGAATAGCATGACGCATCGTTTGGTTGGACGTTCCACCGGATGACCATCATGCATTACGTCACCGTTATCCGCTCTTTCAAACCCGCCCACAATATTCAGCATCGTGCTCTTGCCGCATCCGCTCTTTCCGAACAAGGTCACAATTTCACCCTTTTTCACACGAAAAGATACATTATCCAACACATGAACTGGCTTTGCTCCATTTCCAAATGATTTATTTACATCTGTTACTTCAATCATGTATTCCGACACGTTCGCGCCTCCCGTCCCTACAAAGACCTTAATCCCTATCAGTTTAGTATGTTTTAAGTTATTTTAATATACTCACTTAAAAAAAACAACTTTAATTTCAATCTTTTCAGAAAAATAGCAAAACAGAGAACAAAACTCGTACAAAAAAGCCAGTCTCTTAGCAAGCGAGTGCTTTACTAAGAGACTGGCTATCTGTCTATTTATTTAATTTGGCATAAATACAAGTGTCTCTTAATTGGCTGCCGTCCTCTGCCAACGAATCATTTTTTAAAACGCCTTCTAATTCAAATCCTAGTCTCTCTGGAACAGCTCGGCTCCTTTTATTTCTTGCATCACACCGGATCTCCACTCTATTCGCATTAAGCTCCTGAAAGGCAAAATCCGAAATACCTTTGACTGCTTCTGTGATATAGCCATTTCCGCTATGCCTGCTATCAATCCAGTAGCCTATCTCAAACTTCGGAATCTCCCAATTAATTCGATGCAAACCTGAAGAAGCAATAAATTCTCCCGTCTCCTTATGAAAGACTAGGAAGCGCAAATCCTCTCTCTTTAAAAACTGAGTATGCGCTTCCCGAATATTTGCTTCTACCTCCCCAAGTGATTGTTCCTTCTGGGCAAAAGGAAGCCAAGGCTTAAGCTCTTCTATAGATACATTGATGGCCTCATAAACGGTTTTCCCATCTCCTGGTTGAGGCATTCGCATGTGCAATCGTTCTGAATAAAATTCGGTTGGAAATTCCATCAATATAGGCTTCAAGACTAGTCCTCCTCTGCGCCGTTAGGCAAAATAGTCATTATACATTTGTACTATACTACCACTAAATACTTAATTTCCTTCCAATATCAGTAGTCTGCCATTTAAAAAATCATCCACCCAGGAGTTCCGGATGGATGATTCGTTCAAGGTCGGCCTGAAATCGATTTCCATCATTTTGTTTGGTCTTTTTACAAGATTTCACTAACACAAAGCTGCAATAATTTTTAATCTGCATCTGCACCTCCTCCACCCCCGGCTCCGCCATCTGTGTAGCTTCCGGAACTGCTGGGTGGTACAGACGTCTATGACCAGGTGTGAACCATATATTCAAATGGTTCCTCACCAGGTAAATATAACATGAGACCATTTCAGCTTCATCCTTTTTTAATATTGAATATCCTGTTGCCAATCTAAATTGAAGGGTGTGCTTTGGTGCCTTTTTATCGTATTTAAAGCGGGACGAGACTGGAACAGCATTCACCGTGATGCGTTCTTTTTCCACTTCGGCAATGTATCTGTGAAAGCGTGAGTCTTTGGAGCTCCGCTGGATTTACAAACCCAAGCTCAGCGTTACTTTTCAAAAGTTCATAGGCTTCAAACTGATCGACACCTTCATGACCATGTACATGAATAACACGAAATGCGCTCCTACAGGAACCATTTAATGTATAATTAAAAATTTCATTCACAAGCACATCACCATTTGGCTGTATCCAGGCACGAATATTAATTTCATCCACAGAATAAGAACGTGACAGTGCAGCCTGTGGATGAAAAGCGGCAATAAAGAATAACATGAAAGTAAATAAGCCGTAGATTAAATTTTTCTTCATTTAGATGTCTCCCTTCTTAACTTTTTACGTATACGCCATTTAAAAGATTCAATACCTGCCCCCTAAGCCACTGGATCACTTCTATGACGGAACAATGTGAAAATTAAATACAAAAACCCGTATTACTCAAAGAGCAATACGGGCGGCAGTATACTAATTTTCTAATGGGAGCGTTTCATGAATAATACCTGATTTAAATTTAGTTACCCACTTGTAAAACAGTTGAATCAGCGGTCCGATACCAAATGCGACGAGCACCGTCCCAATGCCAATGGGTCCGCCAATGATTAAGGCGATAACCAGTACCGTTACCTCCATAATTGTTTTTGAAAAGGATAAGCTTTTCCCTGTTCTATATTGTACGGCCAACATTAGGTTATCAATCGGGTTTCTGGCAAAATTCGATTGCAGATAAAACGAAATCCCAATTGCCATAATGAAAATCCCGCTGACAAGCATACTAACCCTTATCGCCATCGAGGTAACCACCAGCTCTGAAAACACCATGATCAACCAGAAATCGATAAAAGATCCGATTAAAAAGATCGTGATGACAGCAAAAAAGTCCGGCTTTTTTTTCAATAAAAGCGCATTTAATAAAATAAGGAGAAAACCGACAATAAATACCCACGTTCCAACGGTAAGACCCATTTTTTGTGATAGTCCTACATACATGGCATCCCATGGTCCTGCCCCAAGATCAGCAAAAATTAACATGCAAATCCCGAAGGAAAGAAGCAATAATCCAACTAAATAAAACAATCCAATAATAATTTTGTTCTTCATGGTGCACCTTCTTCTATAATCCTTCTTATTCCCTCAATCATCGTATCATTTTATTAATGTTCGTGCTATAAATGCTTTCTATTCGTTATCTTTTGTTTCGGTTTTTCCAAGTCATTTACGGAAGAATCAATAAACAATGCCAATAACGACTGAAAGAGCTCCCGCTGCTTAGGATTTTACCAATCCTCTTTCTCTGCCATCAGCCACATGACCTCGTCCAAATAAATATGTTCGAGTACGTTTACCCAAGCTTTACTTTCAATAATTTCATCGTCTTCACCTGAATATTCATTTCCGTTAATGAATGGATATATGGCAAAGACATCCTCGCTAATCACTTGCAGATTCTCTTTCAGCATGTGAACGGGTGCTACGATGTTTACCCCTGCTTCCTTTAACGCTTTCAAATAGTTCATCAGCCCATTCGCAAGACCAAGAGGCTTTTGAGTTCTTTTAATAATATACACAACTCGGTCTGACTCCATATAATAAACAGGTGAAAATGGATAAATGCTTTTCGGCTCTTCATCTGCGTCAAATCCAAAAGCCTTTAAAATCTGTTTGCCGCTAGTCAAGATCATCGCTTGCAGCCTTAATATATATATAATGTTTTATTCCATAAATATCATCTCAACAGATAAAAAAATTCACCCTGTTTTTAGGACGAATACATGATCAAGGCCACTAGTTTTCACTTTCCAACTAAACACTTATAAAAAATATCCTTCAGGTTTTGAACCTCTCCGTCCGATAACATCCCAAACATCTTATCAATTTGTTCATTGATCTGCTTTCGCGCCGACTCTAGAAGCTCTCTTCCCGCCTCTGTAATTTCTAAATTATAAGCTCTGCGGTCGCGGTCATTTTGCGTTTTTACAACATACCCGTCTTTAATTAGCTTGCTGGTCAATACAGTGACTCCGCCAGTTGTAATATTCAACTGCTCTGCAAGGATGGAAGGACGTTTAGAGCCTTCTACCCCTAATATTTTCAGAAGGAAAAGATGGGTTTTAGAAAGTCCTACCTCATTATGGTGATTCCATTCATTCGTCCATTTTCTTTCAAGAGAAAAAAAGATCTCATATAATGAGCTGATATTGTCAATTCTTTTTTCGTTCATTCTATTCATCCCCAAAAATATGAAGTCAATTGCTGAAACCAGCAATCATTCTTTATGAAAATTAATTCGCTAATTTTTGCGCTTCAAGAAGCTGATACGTACGAACCTTACGTGGTAAGAAACGACGAATTTCGTCTTCGTTATAACCAATTTGAAGTCTCTTTTCATCCATAATAATTGGACGGCGAAGCAAACTTGGATATGCTTGAATCAGCTCTAATAGTTCATGAAGAGACAATGAATCTAAATCTACATTTAGCTCTTGAAAAGCCTTTGACCTTGTTGAAATAATCTCATCTGTTCCATCTTCTGTCATACGAAGAATCGTTTTAATTTCTTCAATGCTTAGAGGTTCTGAAAAGATATTTCTTTCTGTGTATGGAATTTCATTCTCTTCTAACCAAGATTTTGCTTTTCTACATGAAGTACAGCTAGCTGTAGTGAATATTGTTGTCGACACGATCCATTCACGCTCCATTTATCATATTTATATACATTATTGCACTTTATTTTTAATCGATAGCTTCTGCTTTTATTACATATCTTATTTCAAGCTTATATATATCTTACATGTAAGATATATATAAATCAAGTGATACGCTTATAAAAGTATTTACCGGGCAAAAAATACGATTACAGGCTAGAGAAAGCACTGGTGTCTAGAAAAAATTATATTATGGTCTCCTGTTCTTTATTTTTCAAGCCAACCTGCTCCTCACTCCATGACCACAATCTTTCAGCCAACAACTCATCCCGAGCTGCAACAGACACCGGAGCTTCTTTCATCTTATAAAAATACTTCCCTGTCACATCTTTGATTTCCGGGTCAGTCGCCAGGTAAATGGCCGTTTTTGCTCCTTCAGCTGCAGTTAGAAAAAAAGGCTTAAGTGCACGTGTAATAAGACGTCCAAAATCAGTTTTTCGGTTTACGCCAAGATTCGTTGCCACTGCTCTAGGATGCACGGAGTTCACTGTGACATTGGTTCCTTCCAGCCGCTTTGATAGCGCAGTTGCAAACAGGATATTTGCAAGCTTCGAGCGTCCATATCCTTTTGCTGCATTATAGTTTTTCTCGAAATAAGGATCTTGAAAACTCATACTGCCCCACTTATGAGCACCTGAGGACACGACGACAATTCTGCCGGACTCTGCATTCTTAAGCTCCTCCAGTAATAAATTCGTTAAAAGAAAATGTCCCAAATGATTAATGCCAAGCTGTGACTCAAATCCATCCTTCGTCAATTCTCGTTTTAATGAAACAACTCCTGCATTATTTAGCAATACATCCAGACGGTCAAATTTTTCTTTGAATTTCTCAGCAAATGCTCGTATACTCTCGAGTGAACCAAGATCGCAGTGCATCAGTGTAATCTCATTAGAACCGCTTTGCTCTTTGGCTGAAATCCAACCGACCTTCCCTTTGCGCGGATCTCTGCACAGCATGACAACATGCATGCCACGCTTCGCAAGCTCGATTGTTGCTGCCAATCCCATTCCGGAATTTGCGCCTGTTACTAAGGCTATTTTCATCTTGCGCACCTCTTTTCCAGTGTATAGGTTTTTATAAAAACGATGTATCAAGTTTTCTCTTACAATAAACCCCACGCAGCTTGCTACATTTACTGTAACAGCAAACACGTAGGTTTTTCTGCCTTATCTGTTTATGATATTCGATGTGATCTGATTAACTCCTGCCAATTACACTGCAGTTTGATCAGCCGCCAAAAGTTTATTAACAGCCGGAAGATCCGCTGGTGCCCATTCGAGGCTTCGCAAATGATCAAGGGAGACCCATTTAATTTCGGCGTGCTCACGAGCAGTCGGCTCGCCTTTTAAAATCGACGCTTTATATGTCATAAGTCGCACGATCATGTTTTCGTACTCGTGCGTAGTATCCTCAACTAATTCAAAAATGTTAAGCGTGCAGCCAAGCTCTTCTTGAATTTCCCGGTAAAGCGCTTGTTCCGGCTGCTCTCCTTGTTCTATTTTTCCTCCGGGGAATTCCCAGACATTCGGAAGCGACATCTCAGGTGAGCGCAAAGCGCATAGTACTTCATCTTGATCATTGGTGATGATTGCTCCAGCAACATTTATCGTTTTCTTCATATTAAAAGCTCCTCACCTTATGTACTCTTCAACTAATCTCCTATTCTACCATTTTATAAGTAGATTTTATGTGAGTAAAGGGAGAGACCTCATGTGGGGATTTTATCGAAGCTCAGGCATCATTTGTCGAAGCTTCAGGACTAATTCACCAAAAAAAAAAGAGCGAATTCAGATTATCTCTCCGAATCCACTCTTAACCAACCACCACCATTACCCCTTCAATCTCTCTAAAACTTCCCCATATTGCAGCTCTACCATCGGTTCATTGCGAAGTAAGCGGTCACGAATTTGCGCTACTAGCTGTTGTGTATTGTCGCTGGCGTTTTCCATATCCACTTTTTTGTGAAAAACAGCATAAAGAACATAGTCTCTTAGTTGTAGGAACAAAGGAATTCGATAAATCCACTCCGGATCAATCTTATTTACCTTTTGGTAGCCTTTCAAAAAATGATAGAGCAGCTCTTTTCCAAATTCAGATCGATCCTCCAAGATTTCGTTTCGACACTTCCACCACACCGCATAATAAAGCGGAATGGCGATATCACTCATATAGTAAAAATAAGCACTGTCATCAAAATCAAAAACATGAATTTCGTTGCCATCAAGAAAAAAGTTCCCCGGATGAATATCAGAGTGGATGAGCCCAAAGCTCTCCTTTGTTACAGGAAGGCCCTTGATAACTCTCACGACCTCTTCTCCGTCAGCAATTATTTTTGCATCCTTTTCTTTATCTAGATAAAGGCCAAAGTCCAGTACATCATCCTCTTCCCAATGCTCCCGCTTATGATCTCCAGGCTGATAATCCTTTGTGACTCGATGCATTCCCCCTGTAATTTGTCCCCATTTTTCAAATAGCTTCGGACCAAAAAGAGGGTCATCTATTTTCACAGGATTTCCAGGCGCTTTATCAAATAAACAAACAAAAAATGATGTGTTGCCCACAGGGATTTCTTCTACAAGACTTCCATTTTTAGACTGGTGCACCAAGGATACATTAATCGCTTTTGCATGAAGGTAGTTAATCCATTCGAGCTCTGCTTCTACATCCGCCATATTGCGATGAGAGGAATGAGTTAGCCGCAAAATATAGGGCTGGTCATTTTTATATACTTCAAAAACGTAATTTTCAAAGTCTCCTAGCTTTTTAGCCTCTGTTGCATCTGCATTATATCGGCTTGCCGCTTCATTTAATAGATCTTTAGTAAATAGCGCTTCTATCCACTGTTCCATCTCAATCCCCCATTTAACATTTAATGATTAATGATTAGGGCCTTCTACTATGCTTATCATTTTCAGCAACTAACCACCAAAACTTCAGCATCATTACATATCTTCCACATATTGCGACAAGAACCCTTTTTGCATACTCTCATATTTTCAAATAGTCATGAAAACAGCCGTTTCGATCCAGTGTCCCATTATCCATACTTCTTACGAAACCAGCTAGTAAAGAAACGATACAGCCCTTTGATAGATATATTTTGGAAACATGGTATTTTTTATGCTGATTATGCCCTATTCTGACAAAAAATATGTTATAATTAATAGATACAAATGAATTACTTTGGGTTATTCGACTTTTCTTAGTCACCCCCCTGTATAAGAGGAGGAGTATAAGAAATGGAGAAAATCAGCGTTTTTCTTGATGACTACCGGAGTGCACCTGACGGCTATGTATTGGTTGAGACAATAGATGAGTGTATCGAGCTATTGAAAAAATTTAAAATTGAACATCTGTCTTTAGACCATGATTTATTAGATCGAACTAGGAATGGTTTTATGCTTGTTCAAATGATGATTAAAGAAAAACTATTTGCTAACCGCATAACCGTTCACTCTGCCAATTCAGGTGCAGGTAAAGCGATGTATAACAGCTTGAAACAAGCACAGCACGATTCTATAATGCCGCATTCCACTATTTTGTCCTTAAGACCCTTGCCCCTAAAATTCTTTCCGCCACGGGTACTGCAGCATTATTTAGAAGTACAGTAGACCCAACTCTTTGCATCCTATCCATCTTTCAATGATATTTACTTACCCTTAAATCTGTAAGTAGTGATTAGTAAAATTCGAGCAGGACGACTTAATTCGAACGGAACGTTGCTTATCCCAACCATAGAAAACAGAATCCAGGGGAATGAATGATCTAAACATACGATTTCGAGTTTGATCAACTAGAATCATGTTTTATGATCACACCAATTATCGTTTCTTCCGATAACACAACAGGCTATCTAATTCAGATAGCCTGTTGTTTTTGCGTTAAAATCCCTTTTTAAAAAAGTACAAACCGTTTCGGCTAAATGGAACCGGATCAGCACATGGAGTATTTTTATATCGTTATTCTCTCTTCTTTCATCAAAAAATCCGATTTTTTTATGCCGATTACGAACAAATTTGCCATTAAGGAAAAGATTTCTGCAAGAAAGAATGCCCTTGTATAGGAATTGAATATTTTATAAATAAGGCGCCACACCTGCCTGATGAGCCGCAAAAATTGATCCGTAGACTATTCCACTTTGTTTAACCATTCAGAACAAGAAACAAATCATACAGGCTGTAGATTCCATTAAATTTAGAGCAGATCATCCACATTCGTCTCCAAACCCAAGTAATGAACTCACACAGTTAAGTATGGTTATTTATTATCCAGATTCCCGAAAGAGCAGAATATCATCATTATGACATTCTGCTCTGTCTATAATGCTGCACAGGGTTTAATAATTTTCCGGCTTTGTTATTCCACTAACCCCGCAGTTTTTGTGAAAAAATAAATAGTAGGTTACCGATAGATGTGATAATATTCATCGTAACTGTTCTGCACCTATAAAGATGAATGCATTAAAGTTGTTTTAAAACCATAAAAGAAAACAATCCCTTCATATTAAATAGCAAGAACTAGCACAATCTCCAGTGCGTGCGATTTGGGAGAGCATTTTGCATATGCATGTGGTTAATTTACATTTTTATATAGGCGAATAATCAATCGAGGAATAAAAGATAAAATGCTCCAAATGACCGAAAAAATGATAGAATCTCGTATTTCATTGAGGATTTCTTTCATCCAACTATTCTTTCGCTTCTTTTGATTTTTGTTCATAAGCCGCCTCCACCTCTCATTCTTTCAGCTATGACATTTGCCGCTTCACAAAAATTATTTTATTTTTTTGTTAGCAGCCTTTTCTTTTTTTTGAAAAGGAGCATACTCTTCATCAAAGGATATAAACCAATAGCCTGACTCATCCTGCTTACATACTGCACTTCTACTTTCACTTAAACCCATCGGTGTAAAATGGCAGGCACAAACTCTCTCAATATCAAGTTCAGCATCACGATAACGGTAGACCATTAAAACGGTTGACTGCTGAATAGTATTCCTTTGGATAATTAAATCGTTAAGATAATCGATTCTTTCAGCCGATCCAATATATTGAATACCTATCACATTATGAGGAACATAGCCTTCCACTGTTTCAGAAAAGAGCTTTTCGATTGTTTCGACATCTTTATCCCAAACATTTTCTCTTTCTAAATGCAGAGCAAGATACAAATAGTTTTCCGGATCTTTTCGTGCATCCCACTTCCACCATGACAAGTCCATAGGTCTTGATCGCCCTTTAATCCGATCGAACTTTGAATCCTCAACAAAAGCTTCAAACCCCAACATTTCTCCTAAATTAGCAAAATAATCGATTTCCCTTTTTGTAAACATAGAATGATTATGCAAATAAGACAAATTCATTCTTCTATAATTCCGAACATACCCTTCAAAAAATTGCATGAGATTAAAATATTGTTTTTCCATCCGTATACTATCTCTCCCTTATTTTTAATCCTTCATTTCACTTTCGCATATCTATCATCTATTAAATTGTTTCACATGAAACTCTCATATCTAATCCTTTCGAACTGCATGCTGATAAATGTTATGGTGTAGTCTGTCATTTAGCTTCATCTGAATTTCAAGTAACAGACTGTATATTTTTCAATCAGTAATATCCATTCAATCTCACCAAATTTTCTTAGCAGCTTCTAAATCATTCAAACGTATAAGCCCTTTTTGCATAGGTGATGGACATATCTTATTATGCTTTATAATTTCTCATTAATTACTTCTCCATCATTTTCTGGCTGGCAAGATTGAATTAAATTACGTAATATTTATGTGGTCTAGGCTCATTCGTATCCCACTTACTTTCTAATAATCCTTGTTTTTCCAAACGTCTAAGAAGCGGATATAACGTCCCAGGTTCAACCTGAATGCCTTGATTACCTAGCATCCAAACAAGCGAATATCCATATTGAGGCTCTGACAACTGGCTTAGCACCCCACTCGTAATAGTCCCCTTCGCAGTACCTGCATTAATTTATCATTATGTTCCACAAGACCCTCTGAGTTTCTGTTTATGTTATTCCGTAAGAGCGCCCGATTTTTGAGGAAAGATCTTCAACTACAATACTTCGTGATCGCCTTAAACGTTTATTAGTTTAATAAGATTTTTTATTAGACAATATAGTCTTATTGTTCATTACAAATGCATCAACATCAAGTCACCATTATTCAATTATTTACATAAACATATTTGTAAAAGCAGCAGGAGGTAAATGATGTATTACCAAAACCCCTATTACCAATTTCCTATAAATCGTCAACAATACCCTCCAGTTGACGTCACAACCTTTGAGCATTCTGTAAAAGCCTTTCAAGTAACTGTTGTCGAAGCCGGCACTTTACTTAAAAAGTTTGCTGAACCCCAATTCGCTCATAGGATAATGTCAGCAGCTCAAACTGGAAATCATAAAGAAGTTGACAGTTTAATTAAATCGATAGGGATCAGCACACCTGTTACAGCTAAATACACTCCAGATGGAATTTTTCTTACAATTCATGCTGAAGCTCAAGGTTCACAATGCTGTACTTTAACGATGTACCTTAGATGGGGAAAATTCTAAATTTCAGTACTACGCACGATTTTTTGTCAGCGATTTCACTCCTTTACAACTAAGAACTTCAGCTTTTACAGCCATAAATGTAAAAAATACTCTCTCCTTAATGCAGGACTGCTCCCTATTTAGAGGATCCCTCTACAACATCCTTTTTACGGTACGATTGCAGAAACATTCCTATCAGATATCTTATACCATAAGAATTTCACGAATATCCTCTTCTGTTAAAGAGGCTAATGCTTTTTCTTCCGAATCGATAATGTCTGAAACGAGAGCCTTCTTTTTTTCTTGGAGGTCATTCATTTTTTCTTCAATTGTGCCGCGGGCAACGAGCTTGATCACCTGTACAGCCTTTTTTTGGCCGATTCGATGAGCGCGGTCTGCCGCTTGCTGTTCGACCGCGGGATTCAACCAGAGATCATATAAGATGACTGTATCCGCACCTGTCAGGTTCAGCCCGGTCCCTCCTGCTTTTAAGGAAATCGAAACAGATCCCTCTCCCCCTCATTAAATCGATTGCAGAGCTCCACTCGTGCCTCTATAGGCATTTGTCCATCAAGATAAAAATATTTTTGCTCTCGCATAGTGATCTCTTTGCCAATCAGCTTAAGCATTTTTGTAAATTGGGAGAAGATCAATACTCTTCTTCCGGAAAGTCTCGATTCTTCTATGATTTGCAAGGGATCAAGCACCTAAAACAGTTGCAGAAGATGGTTTAGCCAAGATACAAACATTTTTATCTTAAATCGAACCATTCCAATTTTCCGGAAGGTTTTTTATCCAAGAAGACCAATTCCATCTTCGTCTAATGCGCATTATCTTGTTTTTTTCGCTTTCATCTAAATATGGAGAGATTATTTTAAAATTCGCTTTCGCAGCGAAACTCCTCTTTGTTAACTGTTTCGGAAATCAGCAGCGCATTTAATCAAGTAAAAAGGCGTAAGGGGCTTATGGAGCCGAGTTGTGATCCTGAGGCTTTTGAATAAACATTTTTAGCTCAAATCGTGTAAGATTTAACCGTAAGTGACTTACATTTCAGAATGAACAGGAGGATTTTAATATGGGAACAGTTTATGATTATACAGTTAAGATGCCAAACGGAGAACAGAAATCATTGAAAGATTATGAAGGAAAGGCATTAATTATCGTAAATACCGCTAGCAAATGCGGCTTTACTCCCCAATTTAAAGGGCTGCAAGAATTGTATGATAAACATAAGGATAAAGGGCTTGAAATCCTTGGATTTCCTTGTGATCAATTCGGGAACCAGGAATTTGACAATATTGAGGAAACCACTCAATTCTGTCAGATGAATTATGGTGTTACTTTCCCTATGTTTGCTAAAGTAGACGTAAACGGCGACAACGAAGATCCTTTATTTACTTTTTTAAAGGGAGAAAAAAAGGGACTTTTGTTAAAAAATATTAAATGGAACTTTACTAAATTTCTTATCGATCAAAACGGGAACGTAGTAGAGAGATATGCGCCGACTACAGAACCAAGTAAGATAGAGGGAGATTTATTGAAGGTTATTTCTGAGTAATAGACACTCCTCTTTGCTTTGCTATCTTTGAGACATCAATTGAATTATCTATAGTCTTGAAAGTTCAAGACTATGGAAAGTTAAGAAGAATCCATTTTGATTAACCAAAATGGATTCTTCTCTAGCTGTTTTAAGTTTCTAAGTTTCGTTTTTCCGTTCTGGCACAGCTGCACCATTTGCTTTTTGAACGCGGCTGTAAATGTGCGGCGTTCTCGCTTTGTCATATTCGAGGCTCCTCATCTGTTTTAGATCAAGTGTACGTAACCTTAATTTTTCTGTCCAGATAAGTGTAGACGCTCCATTGTCTACTGAATTTCAACTAGTAAATACTAGTATCTTTTCATACATAATCAGACAAGGTTTGACTAAAGGCGTTATCTCATTAACTTGTGTAAGACCAACAGGTTAAGGGGATAGCGTCTTTTTTGTTTTTCTGTTACGTGGAATTGTCTGCAACCATGTAAAAAACTGAGGTTACTAGTTAAAGATCACTGGTAACAATGGCTTGTTGTTGGTTGTACAGGGGGTACTGTACCGTCTCGACAATATTGAAAAGAGAGAAAGTAATGGGGTGGTTTACGTCCTGGATTGCACTAATGAAGCAGATCCAATTATCATTACTTTATATCTAAAATAAAGGAGGAAGCTAAATGTTAGTAAATATATTTAAGGAGAGCGTAAAATATCTTGTGTAAATGAGTAAATAGAAAAAGAAAGACCTTTTCTTGTAGAATTGAATCACCACAAGACAATGCACAGAAAAGAGGTCTTACCTATGAACCAGTTTACAAAAGATATCGTTAACGCTCTAGTGAAAAAACAAGATATTGCCGAAAGCATTCCTCTGTTTGTTCGAAGGAACCAACCGAGGCAAGCAATTGGTGAAAGTGGCAGACCCGGAATTCGCAACATTATAAGACCCGATTTTCCTCTATAGAAATACAAAAGCTGAAGCAGGAACCCATAAAGGTTTCCCGCTTCAGCTTTTTTCATGAAAAACACTTGCTGTCAGACCCTTTTCTTTTCTGTCACTTCCCCTGAATAAGCAGCATGGTAAATAGTATAAATGTCTTCTCTCGTTAACGGCATCGGGCTTCTTGCTAAAATTCTCGTTTGCTTGATTCCGTCGTCGGCTAAACTGTCCAATGCATCTTCCCCAATGTCGAAGCCTTTTAACGACACCGGAATATTCACGTCAGCAACGAGCCTTTTCAATTCCTCCACACATTTATAGGAAGCTTGTTCTTGAGATAATTGATTGGCACTAAATCCCATTGCCTCTAAAATATCATTCATTCTCTTTTCGCAGCTTGGGCGGATATAGCCCATGACATACGGCAACAGGACGGCATTGGATTCACCGTGTGAAATATGGAATTGGCCGCCAAGGGGATAGGCCAACGCATGGACCCCGGCAACTCCTGCATTGAAGAACGATAATCCCGCCAAATAACTCCCGTAACTCATATTCGTACGCGCTTCTTTATTTTCCCCATCAGCTACAGCTTGCCGGATGGATCCGCTGATCAAGCGGATCGCCTGCAACGCAAGCCCGTCCGTCACCGGATTGGCGTTTTTGGAAACATATGCCTCAATCGCATGAGTCAATGCGTCAATACCTGTCGCAGCGGTCACTTTCGGCGGCAAGGAGGTCGTCAAGGCGGGGTCGACTATTGCGACGTCCGGCAACAAGTAATCATGGGTGACCACATCTTTCGTGGATTCCAGTGACAGCACTGAAATATTGGTCACTTCAGAACCGGTTCCGGAAGTCGTCGGGATTAAAATTTTCGGGATGCCTTTATGAGTCAGGGAACGGTCGCCCGTCAAGTTCAAATAATCGGCCACCTTGCCTTCATGCGCGGCTAATACGCCTGCTAATTTCGCGAGGTCAAGCGCACTGCCGCCTCCCAGCCCGATTACTAAATCAAATTTATTTTCCTTTGTGTAAGCCACCAATTTTTCGCCAACTTCCAAAGGCGGCTCCGGCACAACTTCTGTGTAAACGCTCGTCTTCCATCCTTTAGCCTGAAGCGGTTCGACGATTTTATTCGTCATGCCCAGCTCTTCCAGAAACGGATCGGTGACAATTAGAATATTGCTGGCATTTAAGCGCTCAGCCTCGCTTGTTAAATGTTCCAATGAACCCCAGCCTGTATAACTGATGGGCATGAAAGTAATTTTGCTCGACACATTATCCACTCCTTTTCTAATTTTTAAGATTGATTCCAAATGACCAGCTTCATTTCAGTCATTTCTTCAATAGCGTATTTAAGTCCTTCTTTTCCATTGCCGCTTTCTTTCACACCGCCATAGGGCATCTGATCCACACGGAATGTAGGAATGTCATTGATCAGCACTCCACCCACCTGCAGCTTTTTGGATGCATTGAATGCAGTCTTGATATCATTCGTGAAAATGCCGGCCTGCAGCCCGAAATCCGAGTTATTGATTTCGTCGATTCCTTGAGCAACCGATTGGATCGGATTGACAATGACGATAGGCGCAAACACTTCCTGACATGATACTTTTGAATCTGTTGCAGCATTCGAAAGGATAGTCGGTTGGAAAACACCATCTTGGACTGTACCCCCAGCAACTAGAGTCGCCCCTTCAGCAACCGCTTCTTGCACCCAGTTTGCAGCCCGCTCTTGTTCCTCTTTGGAAATCATCGCCGAAAGATCCGTTTTTGGATCTAATGGATCTCCAATTCTCAGTTTGCCAGCCGCAGCTTTAAAACGCGAAAGAAAATCTTCCATCAAGTTTTCCATGATATAAATTCGCTGTAGTGAGATGCACACTTGCCCCTGGTTTGAAAAAGCTCCGGTAATCGCCTTTTCGACAACTAAATCGATGTCTACCACTTCGTCGACGATCATCCCCGCATTGGATCCTAATTCTAATGCCACTTTTTTCAATCCCGCTTTATCACGGATGCCTTTGCCGACAGTCGGGCTGCCTGTAAAGGTCACCATCTTCACTTTGTCGCTTTCGACTAAAACATCTCCAACACTTCTTCCGCTGCCGGTTACTAGGTTAAAGGCACCTTTCGGCAAATCCGTTTGATCCAGCAGTTCTGCCAGTAAAAACGCAGATAGCGGTGTTTGGGAAGCCGGCTTTAAAACGACTGTGTTGCCCGCAGCAATGGCCGGTCCGACTTTATGGGCGACCAAGTTCTGCGGGAAGTTGAAAGGTGTGATCGCCGCTACTACGCCCAGTGGCTCACGCAAAGTATAGGCTAACCGATTGCTGCCGCCTTTTGCTGCGTCCATCGGGATCATTTCCCCTGACAAACGCTTGGCCTCTTCAGCTGCAAACTTATACGTTTCAATCGTCCGTTCGATTTCTCCCAAAGCATATTTCATAGGCTTGGCTGATTCCAGCGCAATAATCCTCGCAGCTTGTTCTTTATGCTCGATGAACAATGAAACCAACTGATCGAGGATGGCGGCACGTTCATATGCAGTCAACGCTTCCATTGCTTCACTTGCGCCAGAGGCAGCTTCAATTGCTGCTTCCACATCTTGTACAGAAGCTTTTGGAACTTCACCGATTTTTTCATTTGAATACGGCGAAAACAACTCCGTATAGTCTTCCGTTTCTCTCCATTGCCCGCCTATATATAGTTTCTTTTTCATACATTACACCCTCTCGATTATCCATTAAACATTTTCTTTCGTTTCCAGAGGAAGGTCTTTCGTGAATGTCTCATCCGATTCATTCTTGAAGAAGTCCTTGCCATATATTAGCAGGCACAAGGCGATTCCGACTGGAAATGCCCACGCAGCTCCTTTAATAACTAAAACTGCTCCAATGATACCTGCAATCCCCAAATCACTTTGGCTTCTTGCTTCTAAAATACCGACTTTCACACTGACATACCCTTGAATCAGAAGTGTCAAGGCGAGAGCGATTCCTAGGATAGGTTCCAACAAACTGACAATCGGCAATACCAATAAACCGGTATTGGTTCCCCAACGGAAAGAGCCAGCGCCTCCAATAAAGGAGTCCATCGCTTTTCTGCCATCTTTATAACGCTGAACAACCACTACCTGCATTGCCGCCCATAAAGGCCCAGCCATCGTAACATCCGGACCGATAACACTCATAGCCGAATTTCTTGCCCCGAAAATTAAGTGTGCACGGTTCGGGTTGAAGTCGAGCTTTTCATCCGGACGCGATAAATCTGCTTCTTTCACTAACGCTTTCGTCTGCAATACGTCGCCAAACAGGACGATGTAGGCTGCAAGAACGGTCGGAATCCCCGTTACAAACAGCATTAAAGGAGGAAAGCCTAAACCGAACAACGTGTAGTTCGTCCATAAGCCCATAAAGTCAGGCGAGATGAGTCCCCACTCAATTGTCGGCCACGGTGCTTCACCGAACAATGGTGCAATGATAATTGCAATAATGATGATCGGGAAAATTCCTAGCTTCCCGACCACGCCCCAGACAGGATTTTTGGTTTTCAGTTTACTGAAATGCTTTGAAAACAGTAAATAGAAACCGATTCCGACAGCAATTGAAATGGTCCACGGGAAGGTCTCGAAACGTCCGCCCACTTCGAAAATAGAGACAACTGCGGCAAATCCAGCACCGAGAATAATCCCGGATCTAATTGCAGAAGGAATACTTGATACAACCTTAGCTGCCAAACCAGTCGATCCGAGAAGAATAGAAAATATCCCCAAGGTCATCTGAAAAGCGATCAACGCATGTACCCTCTCCGGCCCTTCCGGAAATTGCGTGCAATATAGCATAATCAAAGGAATGGCAGGCGTAATCCATCCTGGAATTGTAGGATCTCCAAGCAAGTGGTGCAATAGATAAAAAATTCCGTTCAACAATACAATAGCTAACGCTACTTCAAAAGGCATTCCAAGCAATTCGATTAACAATGGAATAGCCGCCAAATCAACAGCGCACATTAATAGCCCTTGCACATAATCGGGCCATTCAAAACGATAATGAATAAAAGGTAAACGAATTTTAAATGGTCCAGCTGGAATAAATGGTGATTCTTCCCCAAACTTGCGATCTTTCCACTTCATATACATCCCTCGGTTCTACATAGAGTTGGTATTGCCAGTTGAACTGGTTGCTGGATTTCACTTCAACCAACCCACTTTTATGAAAGCGCCATCATTTTAAAATGAACAAAATGACTACGTAACCATTTTAGGTTAAAAAATAAAACTCACTCTCACCCCTATTTTTCGACTGATGTCTTTCTTTCGAATATTCTAACAGATTCAGTAATTTGAATACAAGCTTTATTTTTTTCCTGAATCATCTTGATCAGGTTTTCAATGGCCAATTGCCCTAGCCCGATTGGAGAAGAAATGCCGACAGTTGTAAGGCTGATAGACGCGTGTTGGCTCATTTCGACGTTATCAATTCCTATGATGCTAATATCTTCAGGTACCCGATAACCTGCTGAAATATAAAAATCCATCATCTGTATAGCAATGGCATCAGTCGCCGCGTGAATCGCTGTCGGCTTTTCCGGAAGCTTTTCCATCTTCAAAAAAGCTTGATACAGCTCATCTTTGCTGGTATCTGTAATGAAAACCTGCTCTTGTTTCACCGCTACTGCTTTTTTCTGGAATGCTTTTAAAAATCCATTATAGCGCCCTTTGAACGTACTGATTTCCAGAGGCCCGCCTACCCAGCAAATAGTCTCGTGTTTCAGTGATAGTAAATAATCAGCAGCTAAAAACCCAGCCTGTTCGTTATCCATCTCCACAAAATTCTTATTGCTTTTATGCTTTCTGTTATATGTAATGAACGGAATTCCCGATTTCTCCAGCTTATCAAAAATAGGATCCTCCAATAAAATTGAGGACAATATAATGCCATCCACTTTGTTTTCAAAAATGGAGTTATAAGTTTCCGACAGGTTTTCATCATTCGAAAAATGGACATTGATTTTAAATCCGTTTTTGTTTGCATAATTAACGATTGAAGTCGTCGTATCAACAAAAAACGGATTGTAAAGTGGGCCTGAAACGAGGGCAATCGTATCGGTTTTCTTTTGAACGAGCGACCTAGCGTTGCCATCTGGAATATAATTCAGGTCATCGATTGCGGCCATTACTTTTTTATATGTGGGCCCTTTTACTAAATGAGGAGTATTCAGCACACGGGAAACTGTAGTTTGTGAAACACCTGCGTATTTTGCAACATCTTTTGATGAAACCATATTGAACCCCCGACTTTCCTGTGTCATAGAACTTGTGCAGTTGAAAATAGTTGATCGGAAGACAGCTTCAACTCATTTTACTATCACAAGTTCATGCTTTGTCATTATGTCCAAAAAGAAAGTATCTTCCATAGAAATTTTACACGAAAGTCGGTGTGGGTTAAAGGAAACTTAAATACTTTTATATGAATAACTGCACTAGTGATAAAATATATACAAAAAACCTAAAGTGAATTCTTTACCAAGAGGAAAAAACGCTTCTTAATCATATAATTCGATTTTTTAATAAGATAAAACAGTTTAAAAAAAGTGTTTTAAAGCAACATTTTGCATCCCACTTACTGACCAAAAACACAGCGCTTACAGATATGTCGTATATTATATCCCTTTTTTAAAAATATTTGAAAAAAACAAAAGGATTTTATCACGTCTGTTGATTATCCAAAAATAGGTAGATTAAAAGAAGCCCTTTCTCTTAATTGATAAAAGAATTCGGCTTTGGCATTCTTCCATTCCATCGACAACGTATCATTAAGCAAACAACGATAGAATGACTTGAGGGATTTGGATTCTCTGATGTTTTTCCTCATTTGTTCATGCATCCACCTGATCAAAATATAGGCAATTAACGCAACGAAAAGTTGTGAAAAGACAGCGTTTTTCGTTTTGCCGAACAATTTCTTTCCATTTAATTGCCCTTTGATCCATTGGAAAAACGATTGTTTTTGTTCGCGCTTGCTCCATACCTAGCTGACACGTAATATCTCCAACAATCGTTGATCCAGATTACGAACGCCGAATTTACGGCCTTCTTCTCCATAATTATGTTTGTCTGCGATCAAAAAACGTTCATTTTCAGAAATTAACTGGTTAAAAAAGGTCGAAACTGTGCTAAACCGGTTCATGGAAGGTACCTCGCTGGATTTGATGTTGGTTTTGTCGCTTAACTTCGTACCAGTTTTGGTGCCTTTTTTCTATCTTTTTATGGTAATAATTAGCTAATCAACAGACATGTTAAAATATAATGAAAGATTTAAAATATTTATTCACAGGATGGATTCATCAAAAAATTAATGAGATGAGATTTGTTTGGATAGTGAGAAAATAAATATGTTAAAACCATTCTTATTAGAATTAGACGGAGCTGAATTTCAAGTGATCTCTAAAGGTTTAGAAGAGGAAGATTATCTACATTTTATCCTCTTTAGAGAAGAGGAAATTGAAGATCAGCAACTAGGTTACAGTGTTAATGACGAAGGAGAATCTTTAATTGGAAGTGGTGAAGGAGATTGGCGGGAGGGATGGATCGTTATTGGGTATGAAGAAGATCTTGGAGACCCTTTAATTGTTGACACTTCTCAGGAAGCCATGCCGGTTTTTACTGCCGAACATGGTGCTGGCGATTGGGAGCCTATTCTCCTTTTTGATTCACTGCAGAATATAAAAGAACGAATCGGTCTGAAATAGATCGATTCGTTTTTTTAATTTAATCAAGATAAGAAAACATTTCAGTTGAATGCAGTTTATTAATTAACCAGTCATCAAAGCTATCATAAGTGGAAATAAGTTTTCCGGAACGCCTCTTTAATTCCACAATGCTTGCATTATTTGTGTATGCAAAGATGCTTTCCGGTGTACCTCCAAAGTAAAATAATTCATCTGATACTTTACATGGAGGATCTTCCCTTTCTTCAACCAGATCGTATGGTTGGTATAGCATTTCCTCCCGTGACATCCCTTTTTCCAAAAATGCCTTCCCATAAATGTAGAAATTCCCGTTAAACAGAAAACAACCATTGCAGTGGGATAGGAATTCTTTATATTCCTTCGAAAAAGGTTTATTAACTTGCTTTTCTAGTAAATCAATCTCTTTCTTTTCCATCCGATGATAAATAATATGCTTCCAATTTTCAACCCCGTTTTCAGAATGTCTGTTAATTAAGATCGTTTTATTTTTTAACGTTTTAAACCCCTGTTTTATATCTTCATCCATGAATTTTAATATTTCTTCTCTATAATTCATATTATCACTACTTTCTCTTTATAAATTTTCCAGCGGTTTTATTTTTTCCAATTTACACCATGTGATCTATAATGTTGTTTAGGTGTTTCAAACCTAACATTTCGTGCAAGCCCAGCCCATTGATGATGGTGTTTTACATTGTTGACATGGTGCCCAACTATTCCTTTTGTTTTACCATGTTTTAAAATTTCCTCTCTTCTTTTACCACTCCATTTTCTTGTTCCTTGCCCTGTCTTGGCAATCATTGCTCTTTCTGTACCCATCAAATTAAGTAGTTCACTCCCGCCTCTTTTTAACCCTTGGTACGACTGACTTTCCATATTTTGTAGGCGAATTAGTTGTACACTAATTCGCTCTTTTTTTGTCCTATTTTTTGTCAGAATCCAGTTTTTTCAGGTAAATAAGTTGTTCCCTGAAACCCAGGATTTCCCCGCGCATTTTCTCATGCTTTTTCTCGCTCTTTTCCCCTCTTTTTTCTTCCCCTCTTCTTTCAAACCCAAGGTTTAACGGTCTTTCTCTCCCGCTTTTCTTCTCGCTTTTTCTCCCCAGTTCTTTTTCGCCAATCTTTTTCCTCGCTCTTTTCATCCAACAAAAAACACGAGGAAAATCGGATGGTGATTCCGATTTTCGCTCGTGTTAGGGAACGTTTTATTTAGCCAAGAATACAGTTTGTTTTGCTACGGAAGAACTTAATTTGACGAGTACATTAGTGTACAAACCACTCAAATATTACTCTACCGTCACACTCTTCGCCAAGTTACGTGGCTTATCTACATCGCAGTCGCGGTGCAGGGCAGCGTAGTAGGCGATTAGTTGTGTTGGGACTACAGAAACAAGCGGGCTTAGCAGTTCGTTAACGTGAGGGATCACGTAGCTGTCGCCTTCTTCTTCGAGTCCTTTCATTGAGATGATGCAAGTGTAGGCACCGCGTGCAGCTACTTCTTTTACGTTTCCGCGGATGCTCAAGTTGACGTTTTCCTGCGTGCTGATTGCGACAACTGGTGTGCCGTCTTCAATTAGCGCGATGGTTCCGTGTTTGAGCTCTCCTCCAGCGAAGCCTTCTGCTTGGATGTAAGAGATTTCTTTAAGCTTTAAAGCGGCTTCTTGAACGACATGGTAATCCATAGAGCGTCCGATAAAGAATGCGTTGCGCGTTACGCTTAGGTATTCACGCGCAATTTGTTCGAATGCTTCTTTGTCGTCAGTCATTGCTTCCATTGCATTCGCAGCGATTCCAAGCTCTTGAATAAGGTCAAAGGACATTTCCAAACCTTTTGCTTTTCCAGCTACAGCAGCAAGGATTGCAAGCACAGCGATTTGCGCTGTATATGCTTTAGTAGAAGCTACTGCGATTTCAGGTCCTGCATGGAGCAGCAGCGTGTGGTTTGCTTCACGAGAAAGTGTAGAACCAGCAACGTTTGTAAGAGTTAGAGCCGGGTGTCCAAGCCCTTTAATGTGTACGAGTACTGCACGGCTGTCCGCCGTTTCACCGCTTTGAGAGATAAAGATAAATAATGGCTTTTCAGAAAGAAGCGGCATGTTGTAGACGAATTCACTCGCTACATGTACTTCTGTTGGGATTTTAGCTGTTTTTTCAAGGAATTCCTTTCCTACAAGACCCGCATGGTAGCTCGTGCCGCAAGCAACAATATAGATACGGTCTGCAGCGTTAACGGCTTCCAGGATGCTGTCTTCGATTGCAAGCTCGCCTGTTTCGTTTTGGTACGCTTGGATGATTTTACGCATCACAAGAGGCTGCTCGTCGATTTCTTTTAGCATGTAGTGAGGATATGTTCCTTTTTCAATATCACTTGCATCAAGCTCTGCCGTGTAAGGCGCGCGAGTCATTGTTTCACCAGAAAGATTTTTAATCACCGCTGCATCCTTTGTTAAGATTACGATTTCTTTGTCCATAAGCTCAACATATTGGTTGGTTACTTGCAGCATTGCCATTGCATCAGATGCAATTACGTTGAAGTCTTCGCCAAGTCCGATTAGCAATGGGCTTTTGTTTTTTGCAACAAAGATCGTATCTGCCACTTCATTATCAAGCAATGCAAGAGCATAAGAGCCTTTAAGCTCTTTTAGTGTTTGTTGGAATGCTTCTTCTGTTGAAAGTCCTTGTTGTACAAAGCCTTCAATTAGTTGAACAATGACCTCTGTGTCGGTTTCGCTCGCTAGTTCAACGTTTGACAGGTGTTCACGCTTTAGCTGGGAGTAGTTTTCGATTACTCCATTGTGCACTAGGGTGAAACGTCCAGTTGAGCTTTGGTGCGGGTGAGCGTTAATTTTGCTAGGTGCTCCGTGAGTTGCCCAGCGAGTGTGACCAATTCCGATTGATCCTGTCACACTGTCATCGACGATTGCGCGAAGGTCTGCAATACGGCCTTTTTCTTTAAATACCGAAACACCATTTTCGTTCTTCACAGCGATTCCGGCAGAATCATAACCGCGGTATTCAAGCTTTTCCAGACCTTTAAGCAATACTTCTTTCGAGTCATTTAATCCAATATATCCTACAATTCCACACATGTTTTTTGTCCTCCTAATTTGGATAAAGGAGGTCCATAGGTCGTCAGGGGACGACTTGGCCCCCTTTATCTCTCATTTGTATTGGGTTGTGTGGGTGCAATCCCGCTCCTTTGTCCACGAAGTCACCTTCATGATTTAAGAACGGGCTACGACTGTGCATCCGATCAGTCGGGAGGCATCCGCCGAAAACTCGATGCTCCTCCTCCTCGTCAACTGCCGAATCGATCCGGGCAGTCCTGGCGCTTTATATGGCTTTAACCTTACGATCCACCTTTCTGTTTTTAATTCAACCTCTTCGTGTATACCCTTTTTATCATAAAGGTAACACGTAGTTCATCATACACGATTTCGATTTTACTCGTCAATCTATTTTTTACAGCTGAATCTCTTATGGATTGATATTTTATCCATCACCATATTCTACGATAAAAGGTGTCCTATTGTGCGTAAAAGCGCTTGATTCTCCTAGCATACCCAAAATTCACGAAAAAAGATGTGAGTCCATTTAGATTCAGCCAAGTGAGTTTCATCCGCTTTCCAGCACCTTTTACCCATGAATTTTGGGTATAGATACCTATTAAGGAGGAAAAAATAAAAAAAGCTGGTGCCATTTCACGGCACCAACCTTCTCAATTATTCCTCTATACCCATTTCTTCTTTTACTACCTCTGCAATACGGTCAACATAAGCCTCACACACTTCAGCGGTTGGTGCTTCTGCCATGACACGAACGAGTGGTTCAGTTCCGGAAGGACGAACAAGAATACGGCCATTGCCGTTCATTTCTTCCTCCACCTGCTGGATCACTGCTTTCACACGTGCATTATCTGTGACGCCGTTCTTGTCCGTTACACGAATATTAACAAGTTTTTGCGGAAAGATTTCCATCTCACTGGCAAGCTCGGATAACTTTTTGCCTGTTATTTTCATGATATTCACAAGCTGTAGACCTGTTAACAGACCGTCACCTGTTGTATTGTAGTCAAGGAAGATAATGTGTCCGGATTGTTCTCCACCTAATGTATAGTTGCTCTCTTTCATTGCTTCCACTACATAGCGGTCTCCTACTGCTGTTTGGATACTCAAGATTCCCTCTTTTTCCAGCGCTTTGTAGAATCCAAGATTACTCATCACGGTCGACACAAGCGTATTTTGCTTTAAGCGTCCTTCTGACTTCAAATGCTTCGCACAAATATACATGATTTGATCGCCATCTACGATTGTACCGTTCTCGTCCACCGCAATAATGCGATCCCCGTCACCATCGAACGCAAGGCCAACGTCTGCACCTTTTTCTTTTACGAATGCTGCAAGTGCTTCAGGATGTGTAGATCCCACACCTTCGTTAATATTTAAACCATTTGGTGAAGCCCCCATAGTTGAAAGGTCAGCATCTAAGTCGGCGAATAGGTGTGTAGCAAGCGTTGACGTTGCGCCATGTGCACAGTCAAGCGCCACATGCAGACCTGAAAAATCTTCGTCCGCAATTTGCTTCAGATATTGAAGGTATTTTTGTCCGCCTTCAAAGTAATCTGTCACAACACCAAGGTTTCCACCAACTGGACGAGGAAGCTCATCCTTTTCAGCATCAAGCAATGCTTCTATTTCATTTTCTTGCTCATCCGTCAGTTTAAAACCATCAGGACCAAAAAACTTAATGCCGTTGTCTGCTACAGGGTTATGTGAAGCTGAAATCATAACACCTGCTTGTGCACCCATTGCTTTTGTTAAAAAGGATACACCCGGTGTGGAAATCACACCAAGACGCATGACCTCAGCCCCTATTGATAGCAAGCCCGCTACCAATGCTCCTTCTAGCATATGTCCTGAGATTCGTGTATCTCGACCAATTAACACTTTTGGTCGATCCATATCTTTTGTCAGCACATAGCCTCCAAAACGCCCAAGTTTGAATGCCAGTTCTGGCGTTAGTTCAGCATTTGCTACGCCACGAACGCCGTCTGTTCCAAAATATTTACCCATTTCCTACATCGCTCCTTCATATCATTACCCTAAAGCGTCAGTTGATGATCATCCGACTGCTATTTTTTATACTTTGGCTAGTTCGATTCGAATCGAAGGCTGAGACAAAATATATGTTACATTTGCTGGTCCGTCGATCTGAACCTCCAGCTCATGCTCACCCTCGTCAAGATCTGTCATATCAACGTAAAGCGAGACATCCTCTTCCGATATTTCAGCCAGTTCGGCTTGTTCGCCTGTGACACGCAAGTCCAGCTCCCCGCTTGGCGGCTCAATAAATGCCGTACGCAGATCATCGCTTACTCCCCGTACTTCAACAGGAAGGCCTGAAAGTGTTTGCTCTTCTTCCGTTGAATCCACTATTGTATCTGAATCTGGGTCAGGATTACTCGCCTGGTCTCCCTCATTTGAAGATGGTGCCTGCTCTCCAACGGATTGCTCGTTCGAGTCTGGATTGGCGGCTTCTTCCACTTCATTAAATATCACGATTGCTGAAGCCGTTTGCTGCGACAAGCGAGACACCCCATCTGGTAAAGGAATCGGTACTTCAATTCTCGATCCGCTCTGCTCAATACCAGTTAGATCAAATGTAACCGGTATTTCATCAATCTCAGCTAAGGCATCCGCCTGACCATAAATTGTGACTGCATCATCATTTAAGGTGAGACTAGCCACCTCAAGCCCTTCTGCGATAGTACCTGTCTGGTTTGCCACTAGTGCGACTTCTTTACTTGGCTGTGTGACACTGATCGTGACTTCGACAGCAGGTGGATCTACACTGACTGAAAGCTTATCCAGGTTCTGATCCAACACTTGAACCTGCGACTCCACCGTTGCTTCTTCATCAATAGGATCATTTAAATCAATTGAAGCACGTACGTAACGAATAGATTCAATTACATTTTTCGCTCCAGTGATTTCAACGGTTTGCGGATTCACAGAGAGAGCATCGAGCTCATAGCCATCCGGAATAATTGCGTTATTGAATTCTGGGTCTACCCTAAATTCTTCTGTTACGCGCTCATCAATGTATATATCCGCCACAGGATGGCTCAATGTGACACGGAGACGAGACGAAAGTCCTTCATGCTGAAGTGCGACTTGGTGTCTCCCGATACTAAGGTCACTTAAGTTTAAAAAAACACGGAAATCACGGACAGCTTTTGCTTGCTGGACAACCTGTCTCGGTCCTTCAATTGTCACATCCACAGTGGTCGGTACACCGGTTGCAACAAGTGTATCCTGGTCATATATTACATCCACAGGCACACTCTCAATGGTCTCGACGTCATTTTGTGAACTCGTGTTATTGGAACTAGCTTGATCATCATTAGCGGTCGCAAACATCAGCACTGCTAATAGAAGTGCGAAGCCTCGCAGAAACCAGCGGCTGTCCATGAATTTATCCATTTTTCTTTTTATCCCTCCAATTCCATCGAGTTGCAGCAGCAGAGGTTGCTTTATCACCAAACCATTCACGAAGAATGAGGCTGCTGAATTCTTCTAGATCAAGATCGCGTTTAAGTTCTCCATCACTGGTAATCGAAATCGCTCCAGTCTCCTCTGAAACCACCACAGTAACGCCATCCGTTACCTCACTGACGCCTAAAGCCGCCCGGTGCCGTGTACCCAGCTCCTTTGAGATAAAGGGGCTTTCTGAAAGCGGTAAATAACATGCAGCTGCAGCGATCCGGTTTTTTTGAATAATAACCGCTCCATCATGAAGGGGAGTATTAGGAATAAAGAGATTAATCAACAGCTCTGAAGTGATTTTTGAATCCATCGGGATTCCGGTCTCGACATAATCGCCCATTCCTGTTTCCTTTTCTACGGTAATCAAAGCACCGATTCGACGCTTTGCCATATAGCTCACCGCTTTTGTCAGCGCTTCAACCAGACGGCTTTGTTCCTCTTGTTCTTGCAAATGATTCCCTCGTGCAAACAAGCGGCCTCGTCCAAGCTGTTCCAGCGCACGGCGAAGCTCAGGTTGGAAAATGATAATAACAGCTAGGACCCCCCAGTTAAGTGCCTGCTCCATCATCCAGCTCAATGTATTAAACCCGAGAAGCTCACTTAGCCCTCGCACAATAACAATAACAAAAATTCCTTTTAACAGCTGTACAGCCTTGGTACCCCGAATAACGGCAATCAACTTATAGATCACAAACCAAACAAGCAGAATATCCGCTGCGTTGATCACGAAATCCAACACCGTTATATCTGAAAATCGATCGGCAAACGGCATGTAACTTCCTCCAATATTGTATTTGAAGCAAACCCCGTGATAGAGACTGCCTATTCTCATATAAACTATACCATTATATCACACAAGACAAGCGACATCAGTCTGGCTTTTTCAATTCAGGCAAAATAGATCGTTCGTTCTTTTACTAGCCTGTTTTCCGTCAATTTTTTCTCTAATCTCTTGATTCAGAAAGAAATATGATTCTTATTTACTACTTCAGCAGCATTCGCTTGGAAAGCACAAACTCCGTGTATAAGGCTTACCTACCGCTATCGCTCAGGCTTTGCCAATCTAAATAATTGCATACGACTCTTTTAGTATGTGAAAGTTTTCTAGCTTTATCTAGTCTTATTTTCTTATTTTATCTGATTTTTTCTCTCGCCGCTGTGTTGTTTTCAGAAATCAAGAAAAAAAGCATCGACCGCTTTCATGCCGTCAATGCTTTATCATTTATTCTTCTGATTCATTTAGTCCAAAAAATTGACCCATGTTTTTAAAGGAGGATTTCATGCTATACCAGAGCCACTCAAAAGCTTGATCAATTTCATCAATATCTCCGGTAATACTTCCCGCTCCCGCCATATAACGCTGTCCATTAATGAGAGTCACATCACCTTGCACTTCTCCCTCAACTCGAAGGTCACCGTTTCTTACGAGAAGGTCACCGCTTACAATCTCACCTTCAGGTACAATCACAGTTTGCCCTTCTACTACTACGTTCGGCTGTGCAGTAAAGGCAAACTCACTTCCATTATTCCACGACGTCAGTAAGCTTCCTCCCATTAAAAGAAAGAAAACTGCGGCTGCCATGATCAATGGATGGCGCTGGAACCAACGCTGTATGCCAATCTTTTTCTTTTCCTTAGGCAACCGGCTCATGACGCCTTCGGTAAAATTGCTAGGTGCTGATATATGAGAAGTGCTTTGTACAAGCGCTATTGTTTTCTTTAATTCATGAAAGTGAATTCGGCATGCCTCACATTGCTGGATGTGCAGCTTTAATTCCGTTTCTTGCTCTTGCGGCAACTCTTCATCTAAATACTCATGCATATATTGCACCATTTTGTCAGGACAAGTTTTCATCATACTCACCCTCTCTATACTGTTCTTAGTTGTTTTCGGAGCGCTTCACGCCCACGGTGGATTCTTGTCTTGACGGTGCCCAGCGGTAAGTCCAATATCTCGCTGATTTCTTTTAACGAGAGTTCTTCAATATATTTTAATACGATCACAGAACGATATTTATCGGGTAGTTTTGAAATTTCTTTTTGAATGGTATCCTGTAATTCCATGGACTCCACTTCTTCCTCTGGCAGACGTTCATCCACCGGAATCTGGGAGTACATTGTCAATCCCTCCGTACCAGTTACCTCGGCATCAAGATAATAATCGGGTTTCTTCTTCCGTATGCGGTCAATACATAAATTCGTCGCAATCCGGTATAGCCATGTTGAAAATTTCCGGTCTATATCGAATGTATGGATATTAATATACGCACGAATAAAAGCGTCCTGAGAAATATCCTCCGCTTCTTGCCGATTGCCTAACATTCGGAAGCAGACATGGAAAACTTTATCTTTATAGATCTCTACTATCTCCCCGAATGCATTTTGATCACCTTTCAGCACCTGTTTTATTCTCTTTTTCACCAATTCTTCCATTATTTTGTAACCTCCGCTTCGTGCGGCTATAATCCTTTTACGACTAAAAGGATAAAAGGTTTCACACTTTTTCTTTTATCACAAAAAATTTTTACCATCGTAATATGTATGATCAAAAATAAAGCAAAACGACTACTTGTATTACTTAAACCGACTAAAGTGTCACTATATACTAATCTAATTATACTGCTCTAAGAGTAACACGTCATCCCTTTTTCAAAAAATTGGTACGTGAAATTGGCATTTTTTCACTTCATTGTTCTGAATAAACAAGCCTGTTTTCAAACCAGAATCATTTTGTAAAGATTGTGTAAAATGGAGTCCCTATCACTTGCCATGCTAAAAAAATGAATGTTATACTGCTGATATAATTTATCGATATCGATATACGATATTGATTTTCATAATTGGAGGTGACAGCTTGGAGGATAAAATTTTACGAAAATTATTTTTAGGGTTTATACAAATTCACATTTTACATCATGCCAAGGAACACCCGATATTTGGTGTATGGATGCTGGAAGAGCTTAGAGAGCACAGCTATAATATTAGCCCCGGCACACTTTACCCAATCCTCCGCACAATGGAAACGGATGGTCTGCTAATAAAAGAAGAACGTAATGTTGAAGGGAAAATCAGAAAATATTACTCAACTACAGAAAAAGGAAATATGGTTCTGATCGAAGCAAGAAAAAAAGCCTATGAGCTTTTTAAAGAAATAAAAGATTGAAGTGGAGGGAGCAGCATTATGGAGAAAAAAAGAGATTTGAAGTCCCTTATGGAGATCCTTTTTGTATCTACAAGGCTTGGTCTAACGTCGTTTGGTGGTCCGGTCGCTCATTTAGGATATTTTCATGAGGAATATATTCGAAGACGAAAATGGATGGATGAAAAAAGCTACGCAGATTTAGTGGCACTATGTCAGTTTTTGCCTGGACCAGCTAGCAGCCAGGTAGGGATCGGAATTGGTGTTATGCGAGCTGGTGTGTTAGGCGGGCTGCTGGCTTTTATCGGCTTCACCCTGCCATCTGTCATTGCGTTAATTCTCTTTGCCTTGCTTCTTCAAGGCTTTGATGTAAGCACAGCAGGCTGGATTCAAGGTTTAAAGATTGTGGCCGTCGCAGTTGTCGCTCACGCCGTCTTGGGTATGGCAAAAAATCTTACACCTGATCTGCAAAGAAAAGCCATTGCCCTGTTTGCACTCGTTGGTACGTTGCTATGGCAAACTGCCTTTACACAAGTAGGCGTCATATTATTGTCTGGTCTTGTTGGTTATCTAATTTACAAAAATCACCAGCTAGATGAAGAAAGCAGCTTTCATTTTCCCATTTCTCGCAAGCTTGGTACTATTTGTTTAGCCTTGTTTTTCGGATTTCTTATTTTCCTTCCGATCGTAAGAGAAATGACAACATTAAACTGGGTCGCCATGTTCGATAGCTTTTACAGAGCAGGTTCTTTAGTGTTTGGCGGAGGACATGTTGTATTGCCTTTGCTCGAACGCGAATTTGTCCCGACTGGCTGGCTAAGTGAAGAAGCATTTCTTGCTGGTTACAGCGCAACACAGGCCGTCCCTGGGCCGCTATTCACCTTTGCTGCTTATTTAGGAACCGTTATTAGCGGATGGCAAGGTGGATTGTTGGCCACTGTGGCCGTTTTTTTACCTGCATTCCTATTAATTCTAGGAGCACTGCCATTTTGGGATGTGTTACGCCGCAATTCAAAAATTAAAGGCGCACTAATGGGTGTCAATGCTGCAGTTGTTGGGATTTTAATTTCTGCCTTGTATCATCCAATTTGGACAAGCTCGATCTTGTCAGCGATCGATTTTGCGTTTGCAGCGATTTTGTTCAGTATGCTTGTATATTGGAAGCTGCCTCCTTGGGTCATTGTATTGACTGGGGCAATCGGCGGAACGATTATCGCAATGTTTTAATCAAGAGGAATGACCCTGCGAACAGATTCACACCGTTCTGTAAGAAGAACGGTGTGTTTTTTATAGCTGAAAAGCCTTTGGATAGAGATAACATCTACTCGGCTAAGTAAGATTGCGATTTGGATAATAATAACCTAGCTTAAACATGAGATTAGCTGCTTGAAAAGAATGATTTAGTATTTATCATACCAGGAAACAACTCCGCTTGTTTATAGAAGCTTTTCTCCAAACAACGAGCACATTAAAGCAACAGCAACAGTCGCCGTCTTGTTTCGTTCATCAAGTATTGGATTAACCTCAACAAACTCAGCAGATGTGATCATCTCGGACTCCTCCAGCATTTCCATTGCCAAGTGGCTCTCACGATAGCTGAGGCCGCCAATAACAGGCGTTCCGACACCAGGTGCATCACTAGGATCTAAACCATCTAAATCAAGCGATAGGTGTACACCATCAGTCTTTTCCTTTAAGTACTGAATGGTCTCTTCCATGATTTTCGTCATGCCGAGACGGTCGATCTCATGCATTGTATAAACACGGATGCCTTTTTCCTTAATCAATCTACACTCTCCATCGTCAAGTGAACGAGCTCCAATGATGACAATATTCTGCGGCTTCACCTTAGGTGCGTAGCCATGAATATTTACTAGCGTTGGATGACCAATACCTAAGCTTACCGCTAACGGCATGCCGTGAATATTTCCTGAAGGAGAGGTTTCTCCTGTATTTAAATCACCATGTGCATCGTACCAAATCACGCCAAGATTTTTATAATGCTGGCTTACGCCTGCAAGAGTACCAATCGCAATACTGTGATCTCCTCCCAAAATTAAAGGAAAATCACCATTTGAAATAACATTATTTACGATATCAGCGAGCTTTGTATTTCCATCAGCCACAGCTTCAAGGTTACGCAGGTTCGTCTCCGCTGTATGCACACGCTCAGCAGGGGTAATTTGAATATCTCCTAAATCCTCAATAATATGGCCAAGATGTTCTAGATGCTCAATAACTCCTGCATATCGAATAGCACTTGGACCCATATCAACGCCTCGCCTCATTTGACCGAGATCCATCGGCACGCCTATCACTGAAATTCTTTTCTTATCCATGGCGATTATCCCCCTTATTCCTCAATTCCACTTTCATTTCAATATAAAATGGAAACGGTTTCACTCTTCTATTGTATCCGTTCACGCATATATGACTCAACTGGACAAAATTATGTATATATATGCGTTCATTCCATAGAAGGTTCCAGAATAGAGAAGTAATGTGCGATGATACGACCTTTTAAAGCTTTGAAAGTGGGATCTTTTTTGAATAATATTTGGAAACGGTAGGTAGACTCTTATTGTTAAGACCGGCAAATGCTCTTTGAATCATAAAATATGATGGACTCAACAAAACAATCGATTTATAAGAAATATTCGACATTAACTTGGGTCTTGGATATTGAATCTTCCCCGCCAGCGCATACTGGGTGTTCTGAGCACAAATCCATTATCCTGATAACGCAAAAAATCTCCCATCAAATGATGAGAGATTTTCTTAATGAGCCATGTAGGATTCGAACCTACGACCCTCTGATTAAAAGTCAGATGCTCTACCAACTGAGCTAATGGCTCTTGGCTGGGCTAGCTGGATTCGAACCAACGAATGACGGAGTCAAAGTCCGTTGCCTTACCGCTTGGCTATAGCCCATTGAATATGTAAACATTTTTAGTATGTCCTAATAAAAAAGATAAAGGACATTTTTTTATGTCCAAATAATGGTGGTGGAGGGGGGCAGATTCGAACTGCCGAACCCGAAGGAGCGGATTTACAGTCCGCCGCGTTTAGCCACTTCGCTACCCCTCCATATTAAATTGAAGACTGGTGCCGGCAAGAGGACTTGAACCCCCAACCTACTGATTACAAGTCAGTTGCTCTACCAATTGAGCTACACCGGCAAGATGGTGGAGAATGACGGGCTCGAACCGCCGACCCTCTGCTTGTAAGGCAGATGCTCTCCCAGCTGAGCTAATTCTCCATCTGGGTTGTACAAAAATACTGTTTAATCTTGTTAGTTGTTAAATGGTGACCCGTACGGGATTCGAACCCGTGTTACCGCCGTGAAAGGGCGGTGTCTTAACCGCTTGACCAACGGGCCATTACAGAGCTTCCAACAGGATTTGAACCTGCGACCTCTTCCTTACCATGGAAGTGCTCTACCTGCTGAGCTATGGAAGCAATTGGCTCCGCAGGTAGGACTCGAACCTACGACCGATCGGTTAACAGCCGATTGCTCTACCACTGAGCTACTGCGGAATGATTGCCTAGCGACGTCCTACTCTCACAGGGGGAAACCCCCAACTACCATCGGCGCTGAAGAGCTTAACTTCCGTGTTCGGCATGGGAACGGGTGTGACCTCTTCGCGATCATCACTAGACAATTAACTTAAAATTGATTTGGACAAAAACTATTATATCAAGTTTGTCGCAAATTTCAATAATAAGTTACAAAGAAAGAATAAAAAATGCAGTAACTACATTGCTCATTCCTTCAAAACTGGATAAGACGTTTCACAAGAAAGCGAACCGAAGGTCGCATATAAAATTTGGTTAAGTCCTCGATCGATTAGTATTCGTCAGCTGCAC
>NZ_JXRP01000005.1 GCF_000829435.1 Jeotgalibacillus soli | reverse complement strand
TCTTAAATGTTACTTAAATCAAGAATTAACGTTGACGTTTTAGGTTGTTTAGTTTTCAAGGTTCAAGGTGTTTCTCAGTTGCATTGCTCTCTCAAGCGACCAATCTATCATAACATTTTGTCGATTGTTATGTCAACAACTTTTTTAAATTCTTTTTTGTTGTTGTAAAGCATATTAATCGTTCCTCAGAAGCGACATTTATCACTATATCACCCCTTTTCACAGTGGTCAATACTATTTATAAAAAAATGATATTTTTCTTTTTTGTTTCATATGCTTTAAAAACGGTCCCTTACATTGAGGAGGATTGGAATGCGAAATCATTTTTTCAAAAAAGGATACGAGACAGGCGTAATCCTCATTGTGGTTACACTTGCCATTTTGCTCTATCCCGCTCCAGACCAATCGTTTCGAGTTTCAGGCGTATGGCCTTCTCCAGGAATTCTTTATAAAGGCGAAAGTGGTATTGCATTAACATTTAATATTGAACTAGGTGATGAATCTGTCACCTGGCTGCTAAAAGAGCTTGAGAAAAATGATATTCGTAAAGCAACTTTTTTCCTCGATCCTTCCTGGGTCGACCGGCAAAGTGATCTAGTGAAGGATATCCATCTCGCTGGGTTCGACATCGGGATCTATGATCCGCATCCTTCTCGTTTTGATTCATTAACACCGAATGAGGTTTCAACACATTTACAAGAACTCCGGTCATTCTTTAAAGAAAATGGTTTAAATGTTGAATATTACCGCTCAAAAGGAAGCCTATCTTCTCCTTCTCTTATAAAGATTATGGCCCAAAATAATTTTATTGTTGTTGGACATCAAATGGATTGGAATGATATTAAAGATAAAAACCTCTCAGAAGTAAAGGGAGCTGTCGTGGAGTTGAATGTCCCAAATCGTCTTCAGGATATTAAAACGGAATGGGAGGGCTGGTTTGCCTCATTTGAATCGTCAAAGGAGACTAAACTTGTATCTTTAATTGAGTTGATGGCCTCCTCCGATAGTAAAATTCGATTATTAGAGTAAAAAACACGGAGGCGATAAGCCTTCCGTGTTTACGTTGTTGGAGTATTTTTTCGCTTGCTTGATTTGTTCTTCTCTGTTTTTGACGGTGATTGCTGCGCTTTCTTCCTCTCCAGTCGTGCCGATCGTTCTTCTTCAGAGCGTTTGTTGTATTTAGGAAGAGCCAGCATTTGAAACGCATTCGTCGCAAGCAGCGTGAACATAATCGTTATGAGCCAGTAGGTTTCGTTGGCACGAAGGACTGGAAGCCACTCAAGTGTTGTCACAACAACCATAAAGAAAAGAGCGGATGTAAACATTGATTTATTTGATTGTTTAGCTTTGAAATAAGCAACAATTAAGCCGATAACAAGGATAAATATCGCAAGTCCAATGTATGGTAAGAGTGAATCACCTTCATCAGCAAAACTTTGAAATCGAAAATAAACAAGATCAAATAATACAAAAATAACAAGGACTAGCTGAACCGCATTCCATAAAGATAGTGAGCGGAATATATTCACTCCAAATTGATGAATGGTTAAGTAAGCGAAATAACCCATTTGACTAATGACACTGAAGGTTATGCCGACCCCAATCATCCAGACAACAACTGAGATAACTTCAACAATATCTTGTCCGTTCAATAATGTAACGAGTTCATTCCAGCGGACAGTAATTCCGACAATCCCAGCTGTCACGCCTCCCACAAACATCGTAGCTATAAAAAATCGAATCCAGTATCGGATGGTCACGTTTTTATCCCCCATACGTTAATTTACACTTGGTCTCTTGATTGTACCAATCAGTGTTTGAAAAATCTATGAATACCGTGTGAACATGCATATTTCCAGCCCATTTGCAAACGCTAAGAACACACCTATTTCACACGGAGGTGACAAAATGACGAAAAGGCTATTTTATTTAAGTATTACCCTCATTTGCTTTCTTTCCGCGTGCGCTAATAACGAGGAATCCCATAGTTATGAGGAAACAAAGAAAATGATGGTCGATTTATTAAAAACAAACGAGGGAAAAGATGCATTAAAGGAACTGCTGGCTGATGAAGAGGTAAAGAAAGAGCTTGTGCTTGATCAGCAAGTTGTAAAAGAATCAATAGATAAAACCCTTCTCTCTGAAGACGGAAAAAAGTTTTGGGAAAACACATTTAAGGATCCATCATTTTCTGAGACACTTGCTAAAAGCATGCAGCAGCAGCATGAAGAACTAATTAAAGGATTAATGAAGGATCCAGAATATCAGGCAATGATGCTTACACTGCTCCAAGATCCCTCTATGCAGAAGCAGATACTGTCAATTATGAATAGCCAGGCCTACCGAGATGAAACGAAAAAACTAATGCTCGAGACGATGGAAAGCCCCATTATGAAAAAACAAATACAAGATTTATTATTACAAGCAGCACAAGAAATGGGACAACAGTCTGGAGATGGTGGTGGTGGCAGTTCGTCTGAAGGCGGCGGATCCAAAGATGAAGGTTCATCAGAAGAAGGCGGTGACGGGGGCGGCGGATCTTAACAAATTTGCTCAATAAAAAAGGAGGCCGAAGCCTCCTTTTTACGTGCGATCAATTACCTGCTGTGCGATGTCTGAATAGAGTTTTCCGAGACGGTGGTCTTCCCCATATACAGAAGGTGCAAAATCATTCTCATCCCAATCCGGCTGCTGCAGAGGAAGTTTTCCAAGCAGATCGGTGCGAAGTTCGTCCGCTAACTTCTCTCCTCCTCCTTGTCCAAATACATATTCACGTTCTCCCGTCTTTTTACTTTCATAAAAGGACATGTTCTCAACAACACCTAGAATTGTATGTTCTGTTTGGAGTGCCATAGCACCCGCTCTAGCTGCAACAAAGGCGGCTGTTGGATGGGGTGTGGTGACAATGATTTCTTTACTTGATGGAAGCATAGCATGGACATCAAGCGCGACGTCACCAGTCCCCGGCGGAAGGTCAAGCAGTAAATAATCAAGCTCTCCCCATTCTACTTCTGTAAAGAAGCTGTTCAGCATCTTCCCTAGCATTGGCCCGCGCCAAATAACCGGCGCATTATCTTCCACAAAAAATGCCATTGAGATGACTTTTACACCAAAGCGGTCCACTGGTATAATGCGTTCTCCACGCACAACAGGGCGTTTATTAATCCCCATCATATCCGGAACACTAAAACCGTATATATCCGCATCGATCAGGCCAACCTTTTTGCCAAGACGTGCAAGAGAAACAGCAAGATTAACGGAGACAGTAGACTTTCCTACTCCTCCTTTTCCGCTTGCCACGGCAATAAATTGAACTTTATTTGTTGGCGAAAGCAAATTGTTCTCTACAGCATCTCCGGCTGTTCCTCGGAATTGCTCAAGCGCTTCTGGCGGTAATTCCGTAAATCGTATACCGACTGATTGTGCTCCCGCTTTTTTCAACGCATCGACAACAGCCATTTGAAGCTGCATTTGTTCAGCAGTACCTGTTTTGGCAAGTGCAATTTTCACACTGACATGCTGCTTTTCTTCTTTTATGCTTACTTCCACAATACCGCCTGTTTCAGCAATTGATGTATGTAAGATTGGATCTTTCATGGAACCAATCAATTCGTGCACTTGTTGTTCTGTAATCACCTTAGACACCCCTTCATTGAATTCGTTTACATCCTATGTCAGTATAACATAGGCGAAAAGATAAGTCTGTGAAAGGGGTCTGTATCTTACTTCTATTCTAAATCTTCTGGAAGATCTTCTTCGTTTGAATAATGACGTAAAATACCAAGATAGATGGCTGCAGCAATTTGTTGCTGATACTCCTCCTGCAATAACCAATAACGCTCCTCTGGATTTGAAAGAAATCCTGCTTCCACCAACACACCAGGTGTATTTGCATGACTCAGTACATAAATGCCATCAATCGTCTTCGCTTTTCGATTGTTTTCTGGCAGATGGCGAACTAGCTCGTGTTGAATAAAGCGGGCAATGCGCTTATTGTCATCATGGTAGGTGGTATAAAAGGTTTGCGCCCCGCTCCACTGGGTTTGAGGAATCGCATTGAGATGAATGCTTATAAAGAGATCGTTTTTTGGGTCATTTAATAGGTCTAGCCTTTTTTTCAAATCTTCTCTTTTACGGTCTCGTAACCCTGTTGTACTTTCATCAGCGAGATCTTTATCCGTTTCTCTCGTCATCCTTACAATTGCCCCTTGTTCTTCAAGATAAGCACGAAGGTTATTTGCTATACGGAGTGTCAGATGCTTCTCCAGTATCGTTTCAACTGCCGCCCCTCCATCTGCTCCTCCGTGTCCAGGATCTAGGACAATAATCTTTCCAGACAGCGGCATCTTCCATTCCTCAATTGCATTTATCACCAACCGATCAATTCTAAAACTGAACACCAAGATCATCCCTAAAATGAACGCAAGCAAGAATATCTTTTTTTTCAACTGTCGCTCCCCTGCCTCCACTCATTGATGCATCAGTATATGCTCGTCGTGAAAAGAGTAGAAGAGTAGAAAAGCAGAGGCGGCTTGCTTAGTCCCGACAAGCATAAAAACGGGTGCTCTGGTTGACGTTCCGAGTTGGTTATCGAAGCTCAAAAATTTTATCCGAGATTCGGGACTTTTGACTCATTATGTGAAGCTCGCAATAAATTTCCTTCCTCCACTCTACTTGCATCAATCCCTCAAAACGACAAAAAAATCCTCAGCCACAAGGGCTGAGGATTTTTGAAAGGACGATGAAGTCCAGATTAACGTTTTGAGAACTGAGGTGCACGACGAGCGCCTTTAAGACCTGGCTTCTTACGCTCTTTCATACGAGAGTCACGAGTTAGAAGACCTGCACTCTTAAGTGATGCACGGAACTCTGGGTCTGCTTGAAGCAATGCACGAGAAATACCGTGACGGATTGCGCCAGCTTGTCCAGTGTATCCTCCACCATTAACGTTAACTAAAACGTTGTAGCTACCAATAGTTTCAGTGATAGCAAGCGGTTGTTTAATTACTTCGCGTAGTGCTGCGAACGGGATGTAGTTTTCAACTTCGCGTCCGTTGATAACGATTTGTCCGTCGCCAGGTACGAGGCGTACACGGGCTACAGAACTTTTACGACGACCTGTTCCAATATATTGAACTTGTGCCAAGATAATAACCTCCTCTTAAAATTAATTAACCGCGAAGCTCGTAAGCAACTGGTTGTTGTGCTTGGTGTGGATGTTCTGGTCCAGCAAATACGTGAAGCTTCTTGAAGATTTGACGACCAAGAGAATTCTTTGGAAGCATACCTTTGATAGAAAGTTCAAGCATTTTTGTTGGATAATTAGTGCGCATTTCAAGCGCAGTACGCTGTTTCAAACCACCTGGGTGTAAGCTGTGACGGTAGTAAATCTTGTCAGTTAGCTTTTTACCTGTAAGTTCGATTTTTTCAGCATTGATGATAATTACATGATCACCAGTGTCAACGTTTGGTGTAAATGTTGCTTTATGTTTACCACGCAAGATAGACGCAACTTCGCTGGAAAGACGTCCAAGAGTCTTGCCTGCTGCGTCGATCACGAGCCATTGACGTTCTACTTCGTGACCTTTTGCCATGAATGTTGTACGCATGAGTTACCCTCCTAAAATGTAAATTACTATTATTGTTTATTGCTACTGTTTCACAAGCCGTATTTATACGCAACACAGATAAGTTCCGGGGCTTATCGTGGGGATGAAATACATACCATATGCTATAATATAACGTCTACGGTACTCTGTCAAGAGAATGTCACACCAGGTTGAGTTGTTTTACTAATTTTTTTTGTAAAATATTTATTTATACTTCTTTGTAATCGACTTGCCATAAATAAAGACCATGTGCAGGAGCTGTTTTGCCTGCACGGTTACGATCTTTTGCTGCCAGCATATCAGGAATATCCTCCGGTTTAAAGCGTCCGTACCCTACCCCAAGTAAGGTCCCAATCATGATGCGAACCATATTATATAAAAACCCATTGCCTTTTACGGAAAAAATCCATTCTTCTCCTTGTTCAACAATATCAAATCGTTCGATCGTCCTGGTTCGATCAGCGACCTCTGTTTTGATTGAACAAAAACTCGTAAAATCATGTGTGCCGACAAAATACTGTGCGGCTTCCTGCATTAAAGCAATATTCAACGGCCTCGATTCATAAAAAGCATAATTACGGCGAAACGGGCTCCTGTGCTGTCCCCTGTTTAAGTGATATCGATATTCCTTTGCCACTACTGAAAAACGGGCATGGAAGGTATCAGCGGACATCGCAGCAGCCTCCAGCACGACAACATCGTGTGGCAGCCGTTGATTAAGGACGGTCGGCCACTTTTCATCAGGTATATGAAAATCCGTGTCAAAATGGATCACCTGCCCGACTGCATGCACACCCGAGTCTGTACGCCCGCTCGCAGAAACGAACGTTGGTACGCCCTTATGAATTTTTTTCAGCGCGCGCTCAAGCTCAAGTTGAACCGTACGCATGCCTGGCTGCACCTGGTAGCCAGCAAACCCTGAGCCGTCATATGATACGACACATTTTATTCGCGGCATATACGGTCCTCCTTATCCACGAAGCAATACTAGCAACACCGTGAGCCCAACGAGAGAAAGAAGAGCAAGAGTGTCTCGTCCATGCCATTTCAATAAACGATACTTTGTACGGCCTTCTCCTCCTCGATAGCCCCGAACTTCCATTGCTATTGCTAGATCTTCTGCCCGTTTAAATGCATTAACAAATAGCGGAATCATTAACGGTACCACCGCTTTCAGACGATCCTTAAGCGGTCCGCTGGACATATCAGATCCTCTGGCCATTTGTGCTTTCATCACCTTATCCGTTTCATCCATTAAGGTTGGAATAAAGCGAAGGGCAATCGACATCATGAGGGCAAGTTCATGAGCCGGAAATTTAATTTTCTTTAATGGGTTTAAAAGACTTTCAAGTCCGTCTGTTATCGAAATTGGCGTAGTTGTCAGCGTTAGTAAGGATGTCATAAAGACCAACAGCAAAAATCTTGTTGAAATAAAAATCGCTTGCCGTACGCCTTCTTCGTAAATCGTCACAAAGCCAAGGTCGACAATTATATCCCCTTCGCGAGCAAAAAAGATTTGCAGCACAAAGGTGATCGCAATGATGATCATGACCGGCTTCAGCCCTTTTATTAAAAAACGGATCGTAACACCGGATAGCCAAATTGAAAGAACCGTAAAGGCGGCCGCGGCTCCGTACGCCCAACCATTATTAGCCAAAAAAATAATACCGATAAAAATAAAAACAAAAAGCAGCTTCGCTCGCGGATCCAAACGGTGTGCGATGGAATCAGCTGGGATATATCGCCCAAAGATCATTTTCTCCATCATAACGGGTGTCCTCCTGACAGCTGCTTCCACTGAGCCACAAGCTCTTCCATCGTTAAACATACGACCGGAAAAAGTATGCCCGTCTTATGTTCTAGAAGACGCTGGAAGTGAACGACCTCGGGTACACTTAGATCCCATTGCTTAAGCTTCTCGGCATCAGCAAAGATTTCTCTCGGTGTTCCTTCATGTACTTTTTTCCCTTTATGCATGATGACAATTTTATCTGCATACACAGATGCATCCTCCATGCTGTGGGTGACTAAAATCATGGATAGATTTCGTTCTTTATGAAGACGGTAGAACATATCCATCATTTCTTTTCTTCCACGGGGGTCCAGACCCGCCGTTGGCTCATCCAATACAATGAGGTCCGGCTGCATGGCAAGCACACCTGCAATGGCAACACGACGCATCTGACCGCCTGATAAATCAAATGGAGACTGATTCAAAATTTCTCTTGAAAGACCAACCTCTTCAATCCAGTATTCAGCACGGTTTTTTGCTTCTTCTTCACTCACACCGAAATTCATCGGTCCATAGCAAATATCCTTTAGCACGGTTTCCTCAAACAGCTGCTGCTCAGGAAACTGAAAAACAATCCCTACCTTTTGGCGAATTGACTTCAGTTCTTTTTCCTTTCGCCCAGCCCGGACCGTACGATCACCGATTACGACAGACCCTGCAGTTGGCTTTAAGAGAGCATTTAAGTGCTGCAGAACTGTTGATTTACCTGAACCCGTGTGGCCAATAATTGCGACGTATTGTCCGCTTGGAACCGAAAAAGAAACGTCTTCTATTGCCAACTTCTCGAATGGTGATCCTGCTGCATATCGATATTCTACTTTTTGAAGTGAGATGTCCATAGCTCAATCACCAACTCTTCTTCAGTTAAATATTGTCCCTGTAGTGGAACGCCCTGCTCTTTAAACGTATTCGCCATTTTTATTGGAAATGGCAGATCAAGTCCAAGCTTTACGAGCTCATCGCCAAGCTTAAAAATTTCATCTGGTGTTCCCGTTTGAAAAACTTCTCCATCATTCATGACGATAATACGATCTGCTTTCGCAGCCTCTTCTAAATCATGCGTAATGGACAATACCGTCAAGCCTTGTACTTCCTTTAGCTGTCGGACCAATGAGATAATTTCCTCTCTGCCATGTGGATCAAGCATTGAGGTTGCTTCATCCAAAATAATGATATCAGGTCTAAGCGCAAGAACACTTGCTATGGCGACCCGCTGCTTCTGACCACCCGACAGATGGTGTGGCTCTTGATTTAGAAAGTCATCCATTTTCACCTGCTTAAGTGCTCCGATTACGCGTTTGACCATATCTTCGTAAGGAACACCATGGTTCTCCAAGCCAAAAGCCACATCATCTTGCACAGTCGTTCCAACGAATTGATTATCAGGGTTCTGAAAAACCATTCCAATATGTTTTCTTGTATCCCATACAGTGCTGTTATCGAGCTTAATTCCAGCTATATGAATCTCCCCGTTTTCCGGAAAATAGAGTCCATTAATTAATTTTGCCAGTGTTGACTTACCTGACCCGTTATGTCCAACAATCGCGACCCATTCACCTTCATGAATTGAAAAGGACACTTGTTTTAATACATCATGTACAGAATTAGGATAGCGAAATGTGATCGAATCTAAGGAAATGATTGGTTTTTTCATCTGCCTACGTCTCCCATCTAAAAAGTGCAAGCGGCTTGCATAGCCCAGATAATCATGAGTAATCATAATCCAGTCGATATTCATGCAAACTGGGTTTTGTGGCTTATCCTCCTGATATACTAGCTGCTGAAGCTGGATTTACTAAAAAGCCGAAGCAGGCATTCAGCCGCGACAATCATAAGGCGAATGCTAAAGCATTTTTTACCTTCTGGCAACGATTGACTTGCGACTTCGGTTAAACTGTATGCTAAAGGAGGTCTATATTTTTATTAATCCCTAAAATACAAAAAAAGCGCGCACCTCATTCAAGGAAATGCGCTCGCTTCATTCATAAAAAATTATGACGTTCCAGATCCACTGTGACGATGGATGAATGAGGTGCTAAGAGCTAAACGAGATAGCCGGAGCTACTCATCATAACACTCTGCTTTTTGCGTGTCGTATGATCGTTAAAGCTGTTTAAAGAAAGAGGGCGAGACCAGTTAGGCTCTAACTGTTCCGCCCTCTGAGTTGTGATGAATTATACTAGCTCAATGATTACCATTGGTGCGCCGTCTCCGCGACGTGGACCAACTTTCATGATACGTGTATATCCACCTTGACGTTCAGCGTAGCGTGGTGCTACATCGTCAAATAATTTTTGAAGTGCGAATACAGACTTTTCATTGCCTTCTTCGTCCTTCGTTGTTGTAAGTTCGCGACGGATGTAAGCAGCTGCTTGACGACGTGCGTGCAAGTCACCGCGTTTTCCAAGTGTGATCATTTTTTCAGCAACAGAGCGAAGTTCTTTCGCACGTGCTTCAGTTGTTTCGATACGTTCGCTGACGATCAAGTCAGTAGTAAGATCACGAAGTAGTGCCTTACGCTGAGAGCTTGTACGTCCTAACTTTCTGTAAGCCATGAAGGGTTCCCTCCTTTGTTAAAGTTGTGTCTATCTTCGGATGATTCTAGTCATTTTAGAACAGTTCAGTCCTCTTTACGAAGACCAAGACCAAGTTCATCTAATTTCGCCTTAACTTCTTCTAAAGATTTACGGCCAAGGTTACGCACTTTCATCATGTCCTCTTCTGACTTGTTAGACAGCTCTTGGACTGTGTTGATTCCTGCACGCTTCAGGCAGTTGTAAGAACGAACCGATAGATCTAGTTCTTCGATCGTCATCTCTAGAACTTTCTCTTTCTGATCTTCTTCTTTTTCCACCATGATTTCGGCATTCTGTGCTTCATTGGTCAATCCTACAAAGATATTAAGGTGTTCGGTCAGAATTTTAGCACCTAAAGCAACTGCTTCTTTCGGGCCAATACTGCCGTCTGTCCAGACATCAAGTGAAAGCTTATCGAAGTTCGTCATTTGACCAACACGAGTATTTTCTACTTGATAGTTTACACGAGAAACTGGTGTATAAATTGAGTCGATAGGAATTACACCGATCGGAAGATCTTCACGTTTATTTTGGTCAGCAGGTGTGTATCCACGACCTCTTGATGCAGATAAACGCATACGAAGATGTCCGTTTTTGCCGATTGTAGCGATGTACAGGTCAGGGTTAAGAATTTCAACATCACTGTCATGCGTAATATCAGCTGCGGTGATCACACCATCACCTTGAACATCAATTTCAAGTGTCTTTTCTTCATCTGAATAGATCTTTAATGCCAACTTCTTGATATTCAAAATGATAGTTGTAACGTCTTCTACAACGCCTTCAATCGTTGAAAACTCGTGAAGAACACTATCAACCTGAATTGAAGTGATAGCAGCACCAGGGAGTGAAGATAATAGGATACGACGCAAGGAGTTACCCAATGTTGTACCATATCCACGCTCAAGTGGCTCTACAACGAATTTTCCGTACTTGGCATCATCGCTGATCTCAACCGTCTCAATTTTTGGCTTTTCAATTTCGATCATTCAAATTTACCCTCCTTCAAAACGTCGAAATCCCGAACTATTTGATCCAACTACAGAATCTGTTCGAAATTCCCCATGTTTGCGGTTCCCATTGTGCAAAACAACTGGATCATTCATTTCTGCATGAAGGAATCTACTGATCCCAGTATGGACAAGGATCCGAATTTTATACAGAAAAATTAAACACGACGACGTTTTGGTGGACGACAACCATTGTGAGGTACTGGAGTAACGTCTTTAATAGCTGTTACATCAAGTCCAGCAGCTTGCAATGCACGGATAGCTGCTTCACGACCAGCACCAGGCCCTTTTACTGTTACTTCAAGAGTTCTCAAACCGTGTTCCATTGAAGTTTTAGCTGCTGTTTCAGCTGCCATTTGAGCTGCAAATGGTGTAGATTTACGAGATCCTCTGAAACCAAGTGAACCAGCACTTGACCAAGAAATTGCGTTGCCATGAACGTCTGTAATGGTAACGATTGTATTATTAAAAGTTGAACGAATGTGTGCAATACCAGCTTCGATATTCTTTTTCACACGACGCTTACGAGTTTGTTGTTTACGTGCCATTTTAAGAAGAAACCTCCTTTACGAATTATTTTTTCTTGTTAGCTACGGTCTTACGAGGACCTTTACGAGTACGTGCGTTGTTCTTCGTGTGTTGTCCACGGACAGGAAGTCCACGACGGTGACGAAGGCCACGGTAAGCACCGATTTCCATCAAACGTTTGATGTTAAGTGATACTTCACGACGAAGGTCACCTTCAACTTTCAAACGGTCAACGATTTCACGAATTTTATTAAGCTCATCTTCAGTCAAGTCGCGAACGCGAGTGTCTTCAGATACGCCTGCTTCAGCTAGGATTTTCCCGGCTGTAGATTTACCGATACCAAAGATATAAGTTAGAGAGATCACAACGCGTTTGTCACGCGGAATGTCTACACCAGCAATACGTGCCATTTAAAGAGCACCTCCTTCTTGATTAGCCTTGTTTTTGTTTATGCTTTGGATTTTCGCAAATCACCATTACTTTGCCGCGTCTGCGGATTACTTTACACTTTTCGCAGATCGGCTTAACAGATGGTCTGACTTTCATCTTATCTAAACCTCCTTAGTGGTTCGGAGTGCAAAAGATTATTTGTAACGGTAAGTGATACGACCACGAGTCAAGTCATATGGAGATAGCTCCACTGTCACTCGGTCTCCTGGCAGAATTCGAATAAAATGCATGCGAATTTTACCAGATACGTGTGCAAGCACACTGTGGCCATTCTCTAATTCTACCTTAAACATTGCGTTAGGCAAAGTCTCAACTACGGTTCCTTCAACTTCGATAACATCGTCTTTCGCCATTGAACATGTCTCCCTTCTTTATCAATCTTTTAGGATCTCATGGACAAATGTGTTGACTGCATGACGCAGCCTTGCATATGTCGCACGCCCAGTTTCGGAAATACTATTTTGAACTTCCGAAGATACATAATCGCATGAAGTCGAATGTTGAATGTTTTTCTTTTTTGGGCGGTCGAACTTCCGGCGCTCACCGTCCTCAACTAAAACAAACTTCTCATCCAACCGATGAATGACAACCGCAGATACACCCGTATCACGGCCCTTGTTCAAAAGCACAATCTGCCCTATCCCGGGGGGCGAATCGGATTCAAACAATAAGGATTGCCTTTATTTAGGCTTTTGTCAGGATTTCATAACCGTCCTCAGTGATTGCAATCGTGTGTTCAAAGTGAGCACACATCTTACCATCCACGGTAACTACTGTCCAGTTATCAGAAAGAGTATTGACATAGCGACTCCCTGCATTTACCATCGGTTCAATTGCTAGTACCATGCCCGGCTTCAAGCGTGGCCCTTTATTGGGTGGACCATAATGAGGGATTTGTGGCGCCTCATGCAAGTCTTGCCCAACTCCGTGCCCAACATACTCCCGTACAACTGAGAAACCATTGGCTTCTACGTACGTTTGTATTGCATGAGAAATGTTCGAAAGACGCACACCCGGCTTCGCTTCCCTTAGACCAAGAAAGAGTGACTCTTCCGTGACCTCCAGGAGCTTTTGTGTATCAGCAGAAATACTGCCAACAGGATACGTCCAAGCTGAATCCCCATGGTAGCCCTTATAATAAGCACCAATATCAACACTGATAATGTCACCATCATTTAAGATCCGGTCACCCGGAATACCATGAACAAGCTCTTCATTAACCGAAGCACAAATGCTGCCGCGAAAACCATTGTATCCCTTAAAGGATGGAACAGCGCCATGCTGCCGGATAAACCGATCAGCGATCGCATCAAGTTCCTTCGTTGTGATTCCAGGCGCAATATGCTTTTGCATCTCCTGATGGGTTAACGCAACAATCTTGCCTGCTTCGCGCATGATCTCAATCTCACGAGGAGTCTTGCAAATGATCATTAGCGAAGGCCCTCGAGCAAGTCATCAATATCAACGAATACTTTATTAATATCCTGTTGACCATCAATGTCCTTTAGAACGCCCTTCTTGCTGTAAAAGTCAAGAAGAGGTTGTGTTTGCTTCATATTAACATCTAAACGATTCTTAACAGTTTCAGGTTTGTCATCCTCACGCTGGTACAATTCACCACCGTCTTTATCACAAACACCTTCCACTGCAGGAGGATTGAAGATTGTATGATACGTTGCACCACAGGTCTTGCAAATCCAACGACCTGTTAAACGCTTCATCAACTCTTCTGTTTCCACCTTAATGTTTAGAACATAGTCCAAATTTTTTCCAAGATCAGAAAGTAACGTATCAAGCGCATCTGCTTGAGCTACTGTTCTTGGGAACCCATCTAGTAAGAATCCTTTTTGGCAATCTTCCTTGCTTAGTCGCTCACGTACAATCCCGATGGTTACTTCATCAGGTACCAGGTCTCCCTGATCCATAAACGATTTAGCTTTCAAGCCTAACTCCGTACCACCTTTGATTGCAGCACGGAACATATCTCCTGTAGAAATATGAGGAATTTCATACTTTTCGATAATTTGTTCAGCCTGAGTGCCTTTCCCAGCACCAGGCAAACCCATTAATACTATATTCACAAGTCAGCCCCCTCAGTCTTTTGGTGGGCTTCGGGTAGCCTATGTGCCCCCAAAACCATGTGGTTATCTCATGAATCCTTTATAATTACGCTTCACAAGCTGTGCTTCCAATTGCTTCATTGTCTCAAGCGCAACACCTACGATGATCAAAAGGCTGGTACCGCCGATTTGAACAGCTGGAGGCAATCCTGCAAGATTAATAAAGAAGATTGGCAGAATGGACACAACCGATAGGAAGATAGCTCCTATAAATGTTAAACGATAAAGGACATTTGTCAGGTAATCTTTGGTCGCTTGACCTGGACGAATACCTGGGATATAACCACCTTGTTTTTTAAGGTTCTCAGCCATGTTTTCGGGATTCACTTGAATGAAGGCATAAAAGTACGTAAACGCAACAATTAATGCAACATATATCGCCATCCCAATTGGCTGTGTATAGTCAAAGACATTTTGTATCGTCGTGGTGACGTTGTTTGATCCGAAAAAAGTTAGTAATGTTTGCGGTGTGATCATAAAGGATATCGCAAAGATAACCGGAATTACACCAGCAGCATTTACTTTCAATGGCAGGTGAGTCGATTGACCACCCGTAGCAGGCGCGTTTTTTCCGCCTACACGTTTTGCATACTGTACAGGAATCTTGCGCAACGCTTGCTGCACAAAGATAACCCCTACGGTAATTGCAACAACTGCCAAAGCAATAAGCACTAAAATAATAATGTTAAGGAACAATTGCTCCCCAGCATCTTGAATTTGTGTAGCATAGATTTGATTAACTGCATTAGGAATAGCTGCCACGATACCTGCAAAGATAATAATGGAAATACCATTTCCAACACCCTTTGCCGTGATTTGCTCTCCTAACCACATCAAAAAGGCTGTACCCGTTGTAAGAACGATAGCAATCAACAGATAGGTTCCGATGGACGTATCCTGAATCAAGTTGCCTCCGTACAAACGGTTAAACCCATAAGACATACCAATTGCTTGGATAAATCCAAGAACAATCGTGAAATATCTTGTAAACTGAGCCAACTTACGTCGTCCAACATCTCCCTGTTTAGCCCACTCTGCAAATTTCGGAACAACGTCCATTTGCAAAAGCTGAACGATGATGGATGCCGTAATATACGGCATAATACCCATCGCCAGAATGGAGAAGTTGATTAAGGCTCCGCCTCCAAATGTATTCATGAAGCCGATTAGACCAGTAAACTGATCTTGTGCTTGAAGTACTTCTGCATCTACTCCCGGAACCGGAATAAATGTTCCGATTCGGAAGACCACCAACATTAATAGAGTGAATATAATTTTGTTTCTTATATCACTCACGCGCATAAAATTGGAGATTGTTTGAAACATTAAACCACCTCAGTTTGTCCGCCTGCAGCTTCGATCGCTTCTTTAGCAGTGGAAGAGAATTTGTGAGCTTTAACTGTTAGTTTTTTCTCGATCTTCCCTTTTGCAAGAATCTTGATACCCGCTTTTTCATTGCTTACAACACCTGTTTCGATAAGAAGTTCCGGCGTTACTTCCGTACCCTCTTCGAAACGATTTAATGCTTCTAGGTTCACAATCGCGAATTCCTTGCGGTGGATATTTGTGAATCCACGCTTAGGAAGACGACGAGCTAATGGGTTTTGACCACCCTCAAATCCAGGACGAACACCGCCGCCTGAACGAGAATTTTGACCCTTGTGACCTCTACCAGCTGTTTTACCGTTACCAGAACCGATACCGCGACCTACACGGTTACGTTCCTTACGGGAACCTTCACTAGGCTTTAACTCATGAAGTTTCATAATGGCACCTCCTTGTTGATAGACGTATTATTACAATTCCTTAACAGAAACCAAATGAGAAACTTTATTGATCATACCGCGAATCGCAGCATTATCTTGTTGTTCTACAGTTTGGTTAGTTTTACGCAAACCAAGAGCCTCAACAGTTTTGCGTTGATCTTTGTTGCGGCCGATTAAGCTACGAGTGAGGGTAATTGCTAGTTTGTTTGCCATCACTTATCCCTCCTTATCCTAACAGTTCTTCCACTGTTTTACCACGCAGTTTCGCGACGTCTTCAGCACGCTTAAGTTGCGTTAGACCATTGACAGTGGCACGAACCATGTTGATTGGTGTGTTAGATCCTAAAGATTTAGACAGAATGTCAGCGACACCGGCAAGTTCAAGTACCGCACGAACCGGTCCACCAGCGATAATTCCTGTACCTGCAGAAGCAGGTTTAATCAGAATTTCACCAGCACCGAAATGTCCAATTACAAGGTGAGGAGTTGTGCCTCCTACCATTGGTACTTCAATAAGATTTTTCTTCGCGTCTTCGATTGCTTTACGGATCGCATCAGGAACCTCTTGGGCTTTACCTGTACCGAAACCTACGTGGCCGTTCTTGTCGCCTACCACTACTAGAGCGGTGAAACGGAAGCGGCGCCCACCTTTTACAACCTTAGCGACACGGTTAATCGTAACTACGCGTTCTTCAAGTTCGAGTTTGTTTGGATCAATGCGACGCATCTGGATTGTCCCTCCTTTTTCTATTAAAATTCAAGTCCATTTTCGCGTGCAGCTTCAGCTAAAGCTTTCACACGGCCGTGGTATAGATATCCTCCACGGTCAAATACGACTGATTTCAAACCTTTTTCAACTGCACGTTTAGCTAGCAATTCACCAACTTTAGATGCTGCAGCAACGTTGCTGCTTGCTTCTAGTCCAAGCTCCTTGTCAGATGTTGAAGCGCTTGCCAATGTTTTACCAGCCACATCATCAATTAGTTGAGCATAGATGTGCTTATTAGAGCGAAAAACGTTTAAACGTGGACGAGATTCAGTTCCAGTAATTCTAGAACGTACGCGTGCATGACGTTTTTTACGTACCGCATTCTTGTCAGCTTTCGTAATCAATCAAGGTCACTCCTTTCATGCGCCTAAGCGGCATTATTTACCTGTTTTACCTTCTTTACGACGAACTTGTTCGCCTTCATAACGAATTCCTTTGCCTTTATATGGCTCTGGAGGACGTACGTCACGGATGTTAGCAGCAAGTGCACCAACGCGCTCTTTGCTCGCACCTTTAATAATAACTTTTGTATTAGATGGAACTTCAACTTCAATTCCATCTTCTGGTGTGATCTCAACCGGGTGAGAGTAACCAACGTTTAAGATTAGCTTGTTACCTTGCTTTTGGGCACGATATCCGACCCCAACAAGTTCAAGACCACGCTCAAATCCTTTGGATACACCTTCAACCATGTTTGCGATAATCGCACGAGTTGTACCATGTAAAGCACGATGTTCTTTTGAATCAGAAGGACGAACAACTGTTAAGATGTTACCTTCCTGCTCAACTGTAATTTCAGGTTTGTGTGTGAATGTTAGTTCACCTTTAGGTCCTTTAGCTGTAACGGTTGAACCTTCAAAAGTAAGCGTTACATCAGATGGTACCTCAATTGGTTTTTTACCTACACGAGACATTTTGTTGCACCTCCATTCCTATTAAAAAATACTACCAAACGTATGCTAGAACTTCTCCGCCTACTTGCTTAGAGCGAGCTTCTTTATCAGTTAACACACCATTGGAAGTTGATACTAGAGCGACTCCAAGGCCATTCAATACACGTGGTACTTCATCAGCTTTTGCATAAACACGAAGTCCAGGCTTGCTGATACGTTTAAGGCCAGTAATAACACGCTCATTGTTCGCACCATACTTAAGGAAGATACGAATAATACCTTGTTTGCTGTCCTCGATATATTCAACGTCACGAACGAAACCTTCACGTTTAAGAATTTCTGCGATTTCCTTTTTAATGTTGGAAGCAGGAACCTCTAGCTTCTCGTGACGAACTTGATTCGCATTACGGATGCGAGTCAACAAATCTGCGATTGGATCTGTCATTGTCATTATGTTTTACCTCCTTCCCAAAATCGGGTATTACCAGCTGGCTTTTTTAACGCCAGGAATTTGACCCTTGTATGCAAGCTCACGGAAACAAATACGGCAAAGCTTGAATTTACGAAGTACTGAGTGTGGACGTCCGCAACGTTCGCAGCGAGTGTACTCTTGTACTTTAAATTTTTGTGTGCGTTTTTGTTTCGCAATCATTGATTTTTTAGCCACGTTTACGCCTCCCTTTTGTAAAGATTACTTTTGGAATGGCATACCGAATTGTGTAAGTAATTCACGAGATTCTTCATCAGAATTAGCTGTTGTCACAATAACGATGTCCATACCACGAACCTTGGATACTTTATCATAATCGATCTCTGGGAAGATAAGCTGCTCTTTAACACCAAGAGTGTAGTTTCCACGGCCATCGAAAGATTTTTTAGAAATCCCGCGGAAGTCACGTACACGTGGAAGAGATACAGAGATAAGCTTGTCTAGGAATTCATACATACGCTCGCCGCGAAGTGTAACTTTCGCTCCGATTGGCATGCCTTCACGTAGACGGAAGCCCGCGATAGATTTTTTAGCTTTTGTCACTAAAGGTTTTTGACCAGTGATTTTCGCTAGTTCTTCTACAGCAGTATCTAATGCTTTAGCGTTTTGAACAGCGTCACCAACACCCATGTTGATTACGATTTTGTCGATTTTTGGCACCTGCATAACAGATGTGTAGTTAAACTTGCTCACAAGAGCAGTTGTAATTTCATTGTTGAATTTCTCTTTTAGGCGGTTCATGCTTGAGTACCTCCTTTCTTATCGAACTATTTATAGAACTTCACCTGATTTTTTTGCATAACGTACTTTTTTGCCGTCCTCAACTTTGTAACCAACGCGTGTTGGTTCGTTAGTTTTTGGATCAATGAGCATTACATTTGAAACGTGAATTGCTGCTTCCATGTTGATGATCCCACCTTGTGGGTTCATTTGGGAAGGCTTAGAGTGCTTCTTGACGATGTTTACACCCTCAACAAGCACGCGGTCTTTTTTCGGGAAAGCTGCAAGAATTGTTCCAGTCTTACCTTTGTCTTTACCGGAAATAACCATGACTTTATCGCCTTTTTTAACGTGCATCCTGTCGCACCTCCTTGATACGGTGGTTATTGATCAATTACAGAACTTCTGGAGCAAGAGAAACGATCTTCATGAAGCTGTTGTCACGAAGCTCACGAGCAACCGGACCGAAGATACGAGTTCCGCGAGGGCTCTTGTCGTCTTTGATGATGACACAAGCGTTTTCGTCGAATTTGATGTAAGTACCATCAGTACGGCGAACTCCACTCTTAGTGCGAACTACTACTGCTTTCACAACTTCACCTTTTTTAACAACGCCCCCTGGTGTTGCTTGTTTCACTGTGCAGACGATAATATCACCAATGTTAGCAGTTTTGCGGCCAGAGCCACCAAGTACCTTAATTGTTAATACTTCACGTGCGCCAGAATTATCAGCTACTTTTAAACGGGATTCTTGTTGAATCATGTAGGTTACCTCCCCTCGGAATTAACTTATCCGAACAATATATTAGATAATAACCGCTTTTTCTACGACTTCCACTAGACGGAAACGTTTAGTTGCTGAAAGCGGGCGAGTTTCCATTACACGAACGATGTCGCCAATTTTGGCTTCATTCTGTTCATCGTGAGCTTTGTACTTTTTAGAGTATTTTACTCGTTTGCCATAAAGTGAATGTTTCTTTTGTGTCTCAACTAAAACTGTAATCGTTTTGTCCATTTTATCAGACACGACACGTCCAGTGTAGACTTTACGCTGATTGCGTTCACTCATGCTGCAAACCTCCTCTCAGTTATCAATTGTTAGCGCCAATCTCTCTTTGACGAATCACGGTTTTCATACGAGCGATGGCTTTACGTACTTCACGAATGCGAGCTGTGTTTTCCAATTGACCAGTAGCAAGTTGGAAACGAAGGTTGAAAAGCTCTTCCTTCAGTGATTTTACTTTTTGTTCTATTTCGGCAGTGGTTAGTTCACGAATTTCATTAGCTTTCATTTGATTCACCACCAATTTCTTCGCGTTTTACAAACTTAGTTTTAATAGGAAGTTTGTGTGATGCAAGACGAAGAGCTTCACGTGCAACCTCTTCTGATACTCCGGCAATTTCAAACATAATCTTTCCAGGCTTTACAACTGCAACCCATCCTTCAGGAGCACCTTTACCAGAACCCATTCGGACTTCAAGAGGTTTTTTCGTGTAAGGCTTATGAGGGAAGATTTTGATCCATACTTTACCGCCACGTTTCATGTAACGTGTCATCGCAATACGAGCAGCTTCGATTTGACGGTTGGTGATCCAACTAGCTTCAAGAGCTTGCAAACCATATTCACCGAAAGTCACTTCAGTGCCACCTTTTGCTTGACCACGCATTTTTCCGCGGTGTACACGACGGTATTTTACGCGTTTAGGTAACAACATGATTAGTTTCCTCCTTCCTCGGACTTCTTCTTGGTAGGAAGAACTTCTCCACGGTAAATCCATACTTTAACACCGAGCTTACCATAAGTAGTATCCGCTTCAACGTGAGCGTAATCAATGTCAGCACGAAGAGTATGAAGTGGAACAGTTCCTTCGCTATAATGTTCAGCACGAGCGATGTCTGCTCCGCCAAGACGACCAGAAACTTGCGTTTTGATCCCTTTAGCACCAGCACGCATTGTGCGTTGAATTGCTTGTTTTTGTGCACGACGGAAAGACACACGGTTTTCCAGTTGACGTGCGATATTTTCACCAACAAGTTTAGCGTCAAGATCAGCTCTCTTGATTTCAACGATATTGATGTGAACACGCTTTGCAGTTAGGTCATTAAGGCCTTTACGAAGTGCTTCGACTTCAGTACCACCTTTACCGATAACCATACCAGGCTTAGCAGTGTGAATTGTAATGTTAATGCGGTTAGCCGCACGCTCGATTTCAACCTTAGAAACTGATGCTTCTTTTAGGCGATTTTCAATGTAATCACGGACTCTAAGGTCTTCGTGAAGAAGATCTGCATAGTCTTTTCCTGCGAACCATTTTGATTCCCAGTCACGAATAATGCCGATACGTAGTCCTATTGGATGTACTTTTTGACCCACGCATTATCCCTCCTTTTTTTCAGATACCACGATTGTAATGTGGCTAGTACGTTTGTTGATTGCACTTGCACGACCCATCGCACGAGGACGGAAACGTTTAAGTGTAGGGCCTTCATTTACATAAGCCTCTGTAATCACTAAATTATTGATGTCCATATCGTAGTTATGCTCAGCGTTCGCTGCAGCAGATTTCAATACCTTTTCAACAACGGGTGAAGCAGAGCGTGGAGTGTGGTTTAAAATAGCAACCGCCTCGCCAATCTGCTTACCTCGGATCAAATCCACTACTAGGCGTACTTTACGAGGAGCAATACGAACTGTTCTCGCAACAGCTTTAGCTTGCATTAGGATAGCCTCCTCTCAATTAGCGTCTTGTTTTCTTATCATCGTTACCATGGCCTTTGTATGTGCGGCTAGGTGCGAATTCACCAAGCTTGTGCCCCACCATGTCTTCTGTAACGTATACTGGAACATGTTTGCGTCCGTCGTATACAGCGATTGTATGCCCGATGAAAGCTGGGAAAATTGTTGAACGACGAGACCAAGTTTTAATGACTTGTTTCTTCTCTACTTCGTTAAGCTTTTCAACTTTTACCATTAAATGATCGTCCACAAATGGTCCTTTTTTCAAGCTGCGACCCATATTGGAACCTCCCTTCGTAATTGCCCTACGGCTCGTTTGCTGAACCGTAGCTCAATCCCGTTATTTTTTACGGCGACGTACAATGAATTTATCGGATTTGTTCGTTTTCTTACGAGTTTTGTAACCAAGAGTTGGTTTACCCCATGGTGACATTGGTGATTTGCGCCCGATTGGAGAACGACCTTCACCACCACCGTGTGGGTGATCGTTAGGGTTCATTACAGATCCACGTACAGTTGGACGTTTGCCTAACCAACGAGAACGACCTGCTTTACCAATGTTGATTAGTTCGTGCTGTTCGTTACCAACTTGACCAACAGAAGCGCGGCAAGTAGCAAGGATCATACGAGTTTCACCAGAGTTAAGACGTACAAGTACGTATTTACCTTCTTTACCTAGAACCTGTGCTGATGTACCAGCTGAACGTACTAGCTGACCACCTTTACCAGGCTTAAGCTCGATATTGTGGATTACTGTACCAACAGGGATGTTGATAAGCGGAAGGGCATTGCCTGTTTTGATGTCCGCTTCTGGACCAGACATAACTTCCATACCCACTACTAGTCCTTTAGGAGCTAGGATATAACGTTTTTCACCATCAACATAGTTGATAAGTGCAATGTTTGCTGAACGGTTTGGATCATATTCGATAGTGGCAACGCGTCCTGGAATGCCATCTTTATTACGCTTAAAGTCGATGACACGGTATTGACGCTTGTGACCGCCACCTTGATGACGAACGGTTAACTTACCTTGGTTGTTACGACCACCTTTACGCTTTAAAGGCGCTAGTAATGATTTTTCTGGGCTGCTAGTTGTAATTTCAGCAAAATCAGAAGTAGTCATGCCGCGACGACCATTGGAGGTAGGTTTATACTTTTTAATCGCCATTCTATTCCCTCCTCTTCTATAGATCAGTTATTAAACTTCAAAAAATTCGATTTCTTTGCTTTCTTCAGTCAAAGTTACAATTGCTTTACGACGTTTGTTTGTATAACCTGCATAACGTCCTACGCGCTTGTATTTACCTTTGTAGTTCAATACATTAACTTTTGCAACGTCTACGCCGAAGATTTCTTCGATCGCGTCTTTTACTTGAGTTTTGTTGGCACGAGTGTCAACTTCAAACGTATATTTCTTCTCACCCATAAGGTCTGAAGAGCGTTCAGTAATTACGGGGCGCTTAATGATATCACGAGCTTCCATTATACAAGCACCTCCTCTACTTTTTGAACCGCTGCCTTCGTCATGATTAGCTTGTCGTGTCCAAGCACGTCAAGAACATTGACTCCGTTTGCAGATACGATTGTTACTCCAGGAATATTACGGCCAGAAAGTGCGATGTTTTCATCAAGACCGTCAGTCACTACTAGGACTTTCTTGTCTACTGAAAGATTTTTAAGCACTGCTGCAAATTCCTTTGTTTTTGGCGTTTCGAATGAAAGCGCCTCTAATACTAAGATGTTCTCTTCAACCACTTTGGAAGAAAGAGCAGATTTGATCGCCAAGCGACGAACTTTTTTAGGAAGCTTGTAGCTATAGCTACGTGGTGTCGGGCCGAATACAGCACCGCCGCCACGCCATTGTGGTGAGCGGATAGAACCTTGACGAGCACGACCAGTACCCTTTTGGCGCCATGGCTTACGTCCACCGCCGCGTACTTCAGAACGATTTTTTACTTTGTGTGACCCTTGGCGTAATGATGCACGCTGCATAACTACCGCCTCAAACATCACAGCGTTGTTTGGCTCAATACCGAAGATCGACTCGTTAAGCTCGATTTCTCCAGCTTGAGAACCATCTTGTTTGTATAGAGATACTTTAGGCATTCCTGTTTCCTCCTTTCCGATAGCGTCTATTAGTTAGCTTTAACCGCACTATTTACTTGAATCATTGATTTGTTCGGGCCAGGGACATTCCCCTTAATAAGAATCAAGTTACGTTCAGCATCAATTTTAACAATTGATAAATTCTGAATCGTAATTCTCTTGCCACCCATACGTCCAGGCAATTTTTTACCTTTAAATACGCGGTTTGGATCTACAGGACCCATTGAACCAGGACGACGGTGATAGCGAGAACCATGGGACATAGGTCCGCGGGATTGGTTGTGGCGCTTGATCGCACCTTGAAAACCTTTACCCTTCGAAATACTAGTCACATCCACTACATCGCCTTCTGCAAAAATATCAACCTTGACTTCTTGACCAACCTCATACTCTCCAAGTTCTGCACCGCGTACTTCGCGAATGAAGCGCTTAGGAGTAGTTTCTGCTTTAGCAGCATGGCCAGCTTCTGGTTTGTTTGAAAGCTTAGCACGCTTGTCATCAAAACCTAGTTGGATCGCCTCGTATCCGTCTGTATCAACTGTCTTCTTTTGAAGAACAACGTTTGGAGTTGCTTGGATTACAGTTACAGGGATCAAGTCACCATTTTCAGCAAAAACTTGAGTCATTCCAATCTTTCTACCTAAGATTCCTTTGGTCATTAGTCACACCTCCTAAATTGTTTTTATTAAAATGTATTTTGATTAAAGTTTAATTTCGATGTCAACGCCGGACGGTAAGTCAAGACGCATAAGAGCATCAACCGTTTGTGGTGTTGGGTTCACAATATCAACAAGACGTTTGTGAGTGCGCATTTCGAACTGCTCACGTGAGTCTTTGTATTTGTGTACCGCACGAAGAATTGTGTAAATTGACTTTTCAGTTGGTAGCGGAATTGGACCTGATACGCTAGCACCTGAACGTTTTGCAGTTTCAACAATTTTCTCTGCGGACTGATCAAGAATTCTGTGATCATACGCTTTTAAACGGATACGAATTTTTTGCTTTGCCATTATTTTCCCTCCTTTTTCGCCTATTTGTAAATAGACATTCTCCGCGAAAATTTCCCACACACCAGCCATGGCAAAGCGGCCGGGTGTGTCGGCAACCTCCCGCATCATCGCAGTCAAAGACCAACATTTGATATTATACAGAAAATATTAGAATCTCGCAAGTCTTTTTGAAAAATAGTTATTAACGCACTTATTTCATTATACTAGCGTGCCTCTATTGTTTCAAGAGAGTCGAATATAGTCGGAAAATTCAAATGGATAACCTAGCACAAACATTTTTTATTATAAAACAAACCTTGCTAAGATAACCAAATCTCTCATCAACAAAGAACTTTTTATTCACATACATATCCTATTGTTTAAAACGATAATATCTCTTTAAGAAAGATTGATTGGGTGATTACTGTAACGAACATACAGTGAACACGCTCCGTTCTGCAAAAACAACCATTCAGTTAGGTTCAATTGAGTTTCTTCTATAGTAAATAAACTCTAGTTCTACTTAGAACACACTAAAGCAGCTTGGTGGTGAATAAATGATCGTTACTCTATAAAATGTCGCAACAACTTTAAAAGGTAGACCTATATTCCAAAATCTCAATATTTTACTAGTCAATTTTTTTTTAATATATGACAACATGGATACTTTAAAGGTGAAACTCCCCGCACAAAATGCTAGGAACAAATTTTGCTGCTTACTTTGCATCCCTATAACAAAACAATTATAAAAAAAGCCTGCTTCCCTTATTGGGAAACAGGCTTTAGTCGTTGTCGACAGGAATTATTTCTGAATTGAAGCAACTACGCCAGCGCCTACTGTACGTCCACCTTCACGAATAGAGAACTTAGTTCCTTCTTCGATCGCGATTGGAGAGATAAGCTCAACAGTCATTTCAATGTTGTCGCCAGGCATAACCATTTCAACGCCTTCAGGCAAGTTACATACGCCAGTTACATCAGTTGTACGGAAGTAGAACTGTGGGCGGTAGTTAGAGAAGAATGGAGTGTGACGTCCACCTTCTTCTTTTGATAGAACATAAACTTCAGCTTTGAAGTTTGTGTGTGGAGTGATTGTTCCTGGCTTAGCAAGAACTTGTCCACGGTTGATATCTTCACGTGATACGCCACGAAGAAGTGCACCAATGTTGTCACCAGCTTCTGCATAGTCAAGAAGCTTACGGAACATTTCAACACCTGTAACAGTTGTTGATTTTGGTTCTTCAGTGAACCCGATGATGTCAACTACGTCACCGACTTTAACTTGTCCACGCTCAACACGGCCAGTAGCAACTGTTCCACGACCAGTGATTGAGAATACATCCTCAACTGGCATCATGAAAGGTTTTTCAGTGTCGCGTTCTGGAGTTGGGATATAAGAATCTACAGCTTCCATAAGCTCATAGATTTTTTCTTCCCAAGCAGCATCGCCTTCAAGAGCTTTAAGAGCAGAACCTTTAATTACTGGAATATCGTCGCCAGGGAAATCGTAGTCAGAAAGAAGATCACGAATTTCCATTTCAACTAGTTCAAGAAGCTCTTCATCGTCTACCATGTCGCATTTGTTCATGAATACTACAAGGTAAGGTACACCTACTTGACGAGAAAGAAGGATGTGCTCACGAGTTTGTGGCATTGGGCCGTCAGCAGCAGATACTACTAGGATTCCGCCATCCATTTGCGCAGCGCCAGTAATCATGTTTTTAACATAGTCAGCGTGACCCGGGCAGTCTACGTGTGCATAGTGACGAGTATCAGTTTCGTACTCAACGTGTGCAGTTGAGATCGTGATTCCGCGCTCGCGCTCTTCTGGAGCACCATCAATTTGATCATATGCCATTGCAGTTCCACGACCATATTTCTTGTGAAGTACAGTTGTGATTGCAGCTGTTAGAGTTGTTTTACCATGGTCAACGTGTCCAATAGTACCAATGTTAGCATGTTCCTTGGAACGGTCGAATTTTTCCTTAGCCATTCTGGAAATCCTCCTTTAGATAGTAAAGAATTTATTTTGATATGAGCTTGAGAAGTGCCATACACTTCCCTCGCCTCATAGCTTACATAAGTAGTTATACTTGATTGTAAGTTCTAAATCAATTATTCACCTTTATTTTTTTTGATGATCTCTTCAGAGATTGATTTAGGCACTTCTTCATAATGATCAAAGAACATTGAAAACGTTCCACGACCTTGTGTGTTTGAACGAAGTGATGTTGCATATCCGAACATTTCCGATAATGGCACGAACGCTTTAACGATTTGTGCGTTTCCACGTGCATCCATACCTTCAACGCGTCCGCGACGAGATGTGATATCTCCCATAATGTCTCCCATGTATTCTTCTGGAATTGTTACTTCCACACGCATAAGCGGCTCAAGAAGAACTGGGTTACATTTCGCTACAGCATTTTTCAATGCCATTGATGCAGCGATTTTAAACGCCATTTCAGAGGAGTCAACATCATGGTAAGATCCATCATATAGACGGGCTTTAATATCGATTAATGGATAGCCTGCAAGTACACCGTTTCCTAATGAATCTTCAAGACCCGCTTGAACAGCAGGGATGTATTCACGAGGAACAGTACCACCAACAATACCATTCTCGAATTCAAAGCCTTTTCCTTCTTCATTTGGAGAGAACTCGATTTTAACGTGACCAAATTGACCGCGTCCACCAGATTGGCGCACGAATTTCCCTTCAACTTGTGCAGAGCTGCGGAATGTCTCACGGTAAGATACCTGAGGAGCACCCACATTAGCTTCTACTTTAAATTCACGGCGCATACGGTCAACTAGGATATCAAGGTGAAGTTCACCCATACCTGCGATGATCGTTTGACCTGTTTCCGTGTCTGTATGTGCATGGAAAGTTGGATCTTCTTCCTGAAGCTTTTGAAGAGCTTGACCCATTTTATCTTGGTCAGCTTTTGACTTCGGTTCGATCGCAACAGAGATAACCGGCTCTGGGAATTCCATTGACTCTAGGATAACAAGATTTTTCTCGTCACATAGTGTGTCACCTGTAGTTGTATCTTTAAGACCAACAGCAGCAGCGATATCTCCAGCATATACTTGTCCAATCTCTTCACGAGAGTTAGCATGCATTTGAAGGATACGTCCTACGCGCTCACGCTTTCCTTTAGAAGAGTTTTGAACGTAAGATCCGGATTGAAGTGTACCAGAGTACACACGGAAGAACGTTAGTTTACCAACATAAGGATCTGTCATTACCTTGAATGCTAATGCAGAAAATGGTTCTTCATCGCTAGATGGACGAAGCACTTCTTCATCAGAATCAGGAAGTATACCTTTGATAGAAGGTACATCTAATGGTGATGGCAGGTAGTCGATAACGGCATCCAGCATAAGCTGAACCCCTTTGTTTTTGAAGGCAGAACCACAGATTACAGGGTAGAATTCAACGTTTACAGTTCCTTTACGGATTGCAGCTTTGATTTCTTCTGTAGTTATCTCTTCACCTTCAAGATATTTCTCCATCAGGTTTTCATCAAGATCTGCTACCGCTTCAATTAGCTTTCCACGGTACTCTTCTGCTTGTTCCTGATATTCTTCAGGAATATCACTAACTTTGATGTCAGTACCAAGATCATCCCCGTAGAAAGTAGCTTTCATTTCTACAAGGTCAATGATTCCTCTAAACTCATCCTCAGCACCGATTGGAAGCTGAATTGGATGTGCATTCGCTTGAAGACGATCATGCATTGTGCCAACTGAGTACAAGAAGTCCGCACCAATTTTGTCCATTTTATTAACGAACACGACACGCGGAACACCATAAGTTGTTGCTTGGCGCCATACTGTCTCAGTTTGAGGTTCAACACCAGATTGAGCATCAAGAACTGCTACTGCTCCATCAAGTACACGCAGAGAACGTTCAACTTCAACAGTGAAGTCTACGTGACCAGGTGTATCGATGATGTTAACGCGGTGTTCTTTCCAAGCAGCTGTTGTAGCAGCTGATGTGATTGTAATACCACGCTCTTGCTCTTGTTCCATCCAGTCCATCTGTGATGCACCTTCGTGCGTTTCACCGATTTTGTGAATACGACCAGTGTAATACAGAACACGCTCCGTTGTAGTCGTTTTACCAGCATCAATGTGTGCCATGATGCCGATATTACGAGTTTTATTCAAGGAGAACTCTCTAGCCATGGGTATTTCTCCTTCCTAAGATAATAATATTGTATAACTTAGTTTTAGATTACCAACGGTAGTGAGCAAACGCTTTGTTTGCTTCTGCCATTTTGTGTGTATCTTCACGTTTCTTCACTGCAGCTCCAGTATTGTTTGCTGCATCAAGAATTTCGTTAGCAAGACGCTCTTCCATCGTTTTTTCTCCACGAAGACGAGCATAGTTTACTAACCAACGAAGACCTAGAGTTGTACGACGCTCCGGGCGAACTTCAACTGGCACTTGATAGTTAGCACCACCCACACGGCGTGCACGCACTTCAAGAACTGGCATGATGTTTTTAAGAGCTTGGTCGAACACCTCAAGAGGATCCTTACCACTGCGTTCTTGGATCACATCAAACGCGGAATAAAGAATCTTTTGAGCTGTACCTCTCTTACCGTCAATCATAATTTTGTTAATTAGACGAGTAACCAATTTCGAACTATAAATCGGATCTGGCAACACGTCACGTTTAGCTACTGCACCTTTACGAGGCATGTGTGTTCCTCCTTTCATGAGAAAATTAATTTATGTTTCTAGATAATTATTTCTTTTCTTTTGGTCTCTTAGTACCATATAGAGAACGGCTTTGACGACGTCCGTCTACACCAGCGGTATCAAGTGCACCACGTACGATGTGGTAACGTACACCTGGTAAATCCTTTACGCGTCCGCCACGAATAAGAACAACACTGTGCTCTTGAAGATTGTGACCGATACCTGGGATATACGCAGTTACCTCGATTTGGTTTGTTAAACGTACACGGGCATATTTACGAAGAGCCGAGTTCGGTTTCTTCGGTGTCATTGTACCAACACGAGTACAAACACCACGTTTTTGTGGTGAAGATACGTTTGTCGCTTTTTTCTTAAAGCTATTGTATCCTTTGTTCAATGCTGGAGACGTTGATTTAGTGCTCTTAGATTGGCGTGGTTTGCGCACCAATTGGTTAATAGTAGGCATTTATTTTTCCTCCCTTCAAAATTGTTGTAAGCCCACACATCCAGGTGGTTCATTTTTGGGTAAAAACAATGTCCTTGTAGTAATCTTCTACAAAAACTTGTTTAATCAGTAATGGCTACTGCAGCAGCACCGACTTCGATTCCGCATGCTTTCCCAAGTTTCTTCATCGAGTCCACACGGGAAACAGACACGTTCATATCACGAGCAGTGTGCATAACTTTTTCAATCACACGGTTATCTGCATCTTCAGCTACGATCACTTCACGGATTGTTCCTGCCTTGATGGCCTTTACTACTTGTTTGGATCCTACAATGATGTGTTTAGCCTGCGATACTTTTTCATAAGACATCTTCATATCCTCCAAAGTAACAGGTTACGAATAGGAGCAACCTTGAATATATTATCATTTCACTTATACGATGTCAACAAGTGAATAAAAAGAAATTGAAAATGCGATGCCATAAGCCGGCATCGCATTTTCACTCTTTTAAAAGAGTTACTTCTTTTCCATTCAAGTTCATTGAACGGTTCAAGACTGAAAATCTATTCTACTGATACGGCTTCTTCAAATGCAGAATCATTAGATTTAATCTCAGCTTGGCGATAACGCTGCATACCCGTTCCTGCTGGAACAAGCTTACCAATGATGACATTCTCTTTAAGTCCAAGTAATTCATCACGTTTTCCTTTAATTGCTGCATCTGTAAGGACACGAGTAGTCTCCTGGAAGGATGCTGCAGATAAGAATGATTCAGTTTCAAGAGACGCTTTTGTGATTCCTAGAATCACCGGGCGACCCGTTGCTGGTTTTTTCCCTTCAAGCAAGACACTACTGTTAGCTTCCATGAATTGATGGACATCAAGCAATGAGCCTGGCAGAAGTTCTGTTTCACCAGCTTCTATAACACGTACTTTGCGAAGCATTTGGCGAACCATTACCTCAACGTGTTTATCACCGATTTCAACCCCCTGCATACGATATACCTTCTGCACTTCACGCAGCAAGTACTCTTGTACAGCAGCAACGTCGCGAATTTTCAGGAGCTCTTTGGGATCGATTGAACCTTCAGTAAGCTCTTGACCACGAACAACAGTTTCATCCACATTGACTTTTAGACGAGCTGAGTAAGGAGCGGTAAAGCTTCTTGTTTCAACATCACCTTGCACTGTGATCTCTTGTTGTCGATCTTTTCCTTCGCTAATTGCTGTAATAACACCACTAATTTCAGTGATAATTGCTTGCCCTTTTGGATTACGAGATTCAAAAATTTCTTGGATACGCGGAAGACCCTGTGTAATATCGTCCCCTGCTACCCCACCTGTATGGAAAGTACGCATGGTTAACTGTGTACCAGGCTCACCGATTGATTGAGCAGCGATGATTCCAACTGCTTCTCCCACTTCGACTTTTTCGCCTGTTGCAAGGTTTTTACCGTAGCATTTTTCACATACACCGTGGCGCGTATTACAAGTAAATGCAGATCGAATTGATACTTCTTCAATACCGGCTTCAACAATTTGTCGAGAGATATCTTCTGTAATCAAGTGATTTCTTGTAACAAACACTTCACCCGTTTCCGGATGTTTAACGGTTTGGTTCGAATAACGGCCTTCAAGACGTTCTTCAAGTGCTTCAATGGTTTCTGTGCCATCTTTCAAAGCACGAACACGCAATCCGCGATCGGTGCCGCAATCTTCTTCACGAACAATAACATCCTGAGCCACGTCAACAAGACGACGAGTAAGGTAACCTGAGTCAGCTGTTTTAAGAGCTGTATCGGCAAGACCTTTACGTGCACCGTGAGTTGAGATGAAGTATTCCAATACCGTCAGCCCTTCACGGAAACTTGATTTGATCGGCAATTCAATGATACGTCCAGCCGGGTTGGCCATAAGACCACGCATACCAGCAAGCTGCGTAAAGTTAGATGCGTTACCACGGGCACCTGAATCACTCATCATGAAGATTGGATTCAGACTATCAAGCGTAAGCATAAGCTTATCTTGGATTACATCTTTTGCAGCGCTCCAGATTGAAATGACACGATCGTAGCGTTCTTCTTCGGTGATTAAACCGCGGCGGAACTGCTTCATGACTTTGTCTACTTTCTCTTGAGCTCCATCGAGAATTCCCTGCTTCTCAGGCAATACAACGATATCTGCAATACCAATTGTAATACCCGCACGTGTAGAATGCTTGAAGCCTAGGTTTTTCATACGGTCAAGCATTCTTGAGGTATCCGTAATATGGAATCTCTTAAATACTTCTGCAATGACATTACCTAAATATTTTTTCTTAAACGGCGATACTAACTCGCTCGCTTTAATATGTTCTTTTACATTTGTAGTCGGAGCAACGAAATACTTATCAGGTGTTGCCACCTCAAGGTTTTCCATTGTCGGCTCATTGATGTATGGGAATGACTTCGGAAGGATTTCATTAAAGATAACTTTTCCTGGTGTAGTTAAGAGAAGCTTCTTCATTTGTTCTTCCGTAAAGTTTTCCTTTTTAACCGCACTCGCATGAATCGCGATTCTGGTGTGAAGATGAACATATCCGTTTTGATAGGCAAGCAAAACCTCGTCTGCATCGCGGAATACATGTCCTTCACCTACAGCGTTTTTACGTTCAAGTGTTAAGTAGTAGTTACCCAGAACCATATCTTGAGATGGTGTAACTACTGGCTTTCCATCTTTCGGATTCAAGATGTTTTGCGCAGCTAGCATAAGCAGACGCGCTTCAGCTTGCGCCTCGGAGGAAAGCGGAACGTGAACAGCCATTTGGTCACCATCAAAATCGGCATTGTATGCTGTACATACAAGTGGATGAAGACGGATCGCACGACCTTCTACAAGTGTTGGTTCAAACGCTTGAATACCAAGACGGTGAAGCGTTGGTGCGCGGTTAAGCAACACCGGGTGCTCTTTGATTACATCTTCAAGAACATCCCAAACCTCATTGTGTACACGTTCAATTTTACGTTTTGCACTCTTAATGTTATGTGCAAGTCCGCGTTCAACCAACTCTTTCATAACAAACGGCTTGAATAATTCAAGTGCCATTTCCTTTGGAAGTCCACACTGATACATTTTCAAGTTTGGACCTACAACAATTACAGAACGGCCAGAATAGTCAACACGTTTACCAAGAAGGTTTTGACGGAAACGTCCTTGCTTACCTTTTAGCATGTGTGAAAGAGATTTTAACGGACGGTTACCCGGTCCTGTTACAGGACGGCCACGACGACCATTATCAATCAACGCATCAACAGCTTCTTGGAGCATACGCTTTTCATTTTGTACGATGATGCTTGGTGCACCAAGGTCAAGAAGGCGCTTAAGACGGTTATTACGGTTGATCACACGGCGATACAAGTCATTCAAATCAGAGGTAGCAAAGCGGCCGCCATCTAATTGAACCATCGGACGAAGTTCAGGCGGGATGACAGGCAGCACATCAAGGATCATCCAGTCTGGAGAGTTTCCAGAGTTACGGAAGGACTCTACTACTTCAAGCCGTTTAATCGCACGAGTACGACGCTGTCCTTGAGCAGTTTTAAGTTCTTCCTTTAACGACTCAGCTTCTTTATCCAAATCAAGGTCTTGCAGAAGTTTTTTGATTGCTTCTGCCCCCATTGCTGCTTGGAATTTGTTACTGTATTTATCGCGGTATGCACGGTATTCTTTCTCAGAAAGCAACTGCTTTTTCTCAAGCGCTGTATCACCAGATTCTGTTACAACGTAGGAAGCAAAGTAAATAACCTCTTCCAAAGCACGAGGAGACATGTCAAGAACAAGTCCCATACGGCTTGGAATCCCTTTGAAGTACCAGATATGAGAAACAGGTGCTGCCAATTCGATATGTCCCATACGCTCACGGCGAACTTTTGCACGTGTTACTTCTACGCCACAACGGTCACAAACCACGCCTTTATAGCGCACACGTTTATATTTACCGCAATGGCATTCCCAGTCCTTTTGAGGACCGAAAATGCGCTCACAGAACAAACCGTCTTTTTCAGGTTTCAACGTACGATAGTTAATGGTTTCTGGCTTTTTCACTTCACCGAAAGACCATGAACGGATCTTATCAGGAGCTGCCAAACCAATTTTCATGTACTCAAAATTGTTAACATCTATCAAGGAGCCTACCTCCCTTTTCGTTTACAGCTTTTGCCCTTTTGCTGTTTATCTGCACAATGGTAATCATTCTTTAACCGCGACTGTTTCAGATGGCAATAAATTTGTTTCCGGAGCGATGTTCAACGCATCAGCTTGGTGAATATCCTCATCATCATCCGTGTCGCGCATTTCGATTTCTTCATCGTTACTTGACAGCATTTTAACGTCCATACCCAAACTTTGAAGTTCTTTGATCAATACTTTGAATGATTCAGGAACACCTGGTTCTGGAACGCTGTCACCTTTTACAATGGCTTCATATGTCTTCACACGGCCTACAACATCATCTGATTTTACTGTCAGAATTTCTTGTAGTGTATAAGCAGCACCGTATGCTTCAAGTGCCCATACTTCCATTTCACCAAAACGTTGCCCACCAAACTGCGCCTTACCACCAAGCGGCTGCTGAGTAACAAGAGAGTATGGTCCGGTTGAACGAGCGTGAAGCTTGTCATCAACCATGTGTGCCAGTTTGATCATATACATAACCCCAATAGATACGCGGTTATCAAACGGGTCACCGGATCTTCCATCGTAGAGAACGGTTTTTCCGTCATGAGACATACCAGCTTCTTGAAGTGTAGCCCAAACATCTTCTTCGTTTGCACCATCAAATACCGGAGATGCGATGTGAATACCCATTGAACGAGCAGCCATTCCCATGTGCATTTCAAGTACCTGTCCAATATTCATACGAGATGGTACACCCAGTGGGTTTAACATGATATCAATCGGTGTTCCGTCAGGAAGATACGGCATATCCTCTTCAGGAAGAATACGAGAGATAACACCTTTATTTCCGTGGCGTCCGGCCATTTTATCCCCAACAGAGATTTTTCTCTTTTGAACGATGTAAGCACGAACAAGCTGGTTAACACCTGGAGGAAGCTCGTCACCGTCTTCACGGTTAAAGATCTTCACATCAAGAATAATCCCGCCGGCACCATGTGGTACTCGAAGTGATGTGTCGCGAACTTCACGAGCCTTTTCACCAAAAATGGCATGAAGTAGGCGTTCTTCTGCTGTTAGCTCTGTAACTCCCTTAGGTGTTACTTTACCAACAAGAATATCGCCATCTTTAACTTCCGCACCGATACGGATGATTCCGCGCTCATCAAGGTTACGAAGCGCATCTTCCCCTACGTTTGGAATATCACGGGTGATTTCTTCAGGTCCAAGCTTTGTATCTCGGGATTCTGACTCATATTCTTCAATATGAATCGACGTATATACATCATCTTTAACCAGACGCTCACTCATGATGACAGCATCCTCATAGTTGTATCCATCCCAAGTCATAAAGCCGACAAGCACGTTGCGTCCTAGTGCAAGTTCACCTTTTTCCATTGATGGACCATCTGCAAGGATTTCTCCTTTAACAACACGATCACCAACCGCCACGATCGGACGTTGATTATAGCACGTTCCTTGGTTGGAACGGATGAATTTTTGCATTTTGTATTTATCAAGATCGCCTTCTGTTTCTTTTCCGTCAATCTCGACAATACGACGAACCCAAACTTGATTTGCTTGAACGCGTTCGACAATACCTTCAGCTTTATTAATAACTGCAGCACCTGAATCCTTCGCAGAAACGTGCTCCATGCCTGTACCGACAAAAGGAGCTTCCGGGTTCATTAGAGGTACTGCCTGACGTTGCATGTTTGCTCCCATTAACGCCCGGTTAGAGTCATCATTTTCAAGGAAAGGAATACATGCTGTCGCGGCAGATACTACCTGTTTCGGTGAAACGTCCATGTAGTCAAGACGATCGCGTCGAATAACCGTATTTTCACCGCGGAAGCGGGAAACTACTTCCTCATCAAGGAACGAACCATCTTCACCTAGACGTGCATTTGCTTGCGCCACTACGTAATTGTCTTCTTCGTCCGCTGTAAGGTAATCAATACGCTCGGTTACTTTTCCTGTCTCAGGGTCAACACGGCGGTAAGGTGTTTCAATAAAACCGAAACGATTTACTTTCGCGAAGCTGGATAAGGAGTTGATCAAACCGATGTTTGGTCCCTCAGGCGTTTCGATTGGACACATACGGCCATAGTGAGAGTAGTGAACGTCACGCACTTCAAACCCTGCACGTTCACGTGTCAAACCACCTGGTCCAAGTGCTGACAGACGACGCTTATGCGTCAATTCAGCAAGCGGATTTGTTTGGTCCATAAACTGTGACAACTGAGAGCTACCAAAAAACTCCTTAATTGACGCAATAACTGGACGAATATTAATCAATTGCTGCGGCGTAATCGTGTTTGTGTCTTGAATCGACATTCTCTCACGCACTACACGCTCCATACGGGATAAGCCAATACGGAATTGATTTTGAAGCAATTCACCTACAGAACGCAGTCGACGATTACCAAGATGATCAATATCATCCGTAAGACCTACACCGTGGAGTAGATTAAAGAAATAGCTAATAGAAGAAATGATATCCGCAGATGTAATGTTTTTCACACTGTCATCTACATAAGCATTTCCAATTACATTAATTACACGATCGCTGTCCGCATTAGGAACTTGGATTTTAATCGATTGAAGAGTCACATCCTCTTCAACGACTCCTGCCACTTGATTAATCGTCTTGAAGCCCACACCATTCTCAAGGTAAGGAATAAGCTTGTCTAAGTTACGACGATCTAACAATGTCCCTTTTTCTGCCAAGATCTCGCCAGTTTCGGGGTCAGCTAGCGTTTCAGCTAACACTTGTCCAAACAAACGGTTCTTAATGTGAAGCTTTTTGTTCATTTTATATCGACCTACATTTGCTAGGTCATAACGCTTTGGATCGAAGAAGCGAGATACTAAGAGACTCTTCGCGTTATCTACCGTTGGCGGTTCACCAGGGCGCAGACGCTCATAAATCTCAAGCAAAGCTTTCTCTACACTTTCCGTATTATCCTTTTCAAGCGTATTACGAATATATTCATTGTCTCCAATTAGATCAATAATTTCTTGATCTGTGCCAAATCCTAATGAACGCAACAATACCGTTACAGGTAATTTACGAGTGCGGTCAATTCGTACGTGCACAACATCTTTTGCGTCTGTTTCGTACTCAAGCCATGCACCGCGGTTAGGAATCACCGTTGCACCAAAGCCTCTTTTACCGTTTTTATCCATTTTATCATGGAAATATACACTCGGCGAACGAACAAGCTGGGAAACAATTACACGTTCAGCACCGTTGATGATAAACGTTCCCGTCTCTGTCATAAGAGGGAAATCTCCCATAAATACATCCTGATCCTTCACTTCACCCGTTTCCTTATTCAACAACCGCACCTTAACACGGAGTGGAGCAGAAAACGTTACATCTCGCTCCTTAGATTCATCCACCGAATACTTCGGCTCTCCAAGGCTGTAATCAATAAATTCCAGTGAAAGGTTTCCAGTAAAGTCTTCGATTGGGGAAATATCGCGAAACATTTCTCTCAATCCTTCTTCTAAAAACCACTCATAGGAAGCTGTCTGAATTTCAATCAAATTCGGAAGCTCCAATACCTCACTGATACGCGCAAAACTTCTGCGTTGGCGGTGTCGTCCATACTGAACTAGTTGACCTGTCAACCGATTCACCCCTCAAATCAAGCGTTTTAATTGCGCCCATTTTGCTCAATGCCATCACACAACGGGCGTAAGACAAAAAGAAAACGAGGTTATATAACCACATTTTCTATTTGACGAACAATTATTTGAACCATTATTCCCAATAACGAACCCATTTATACAAAATGGACATACTTACTGATAATGATATTTTTGCATTTTATAATAATATCACAATTACAAATACCGGTCAAATCCTTCTAGCTTTCAGGATAAAATAACCTTTTTTCTTTTCAACAATTTCCACATCTCTGACAAGCTCTTCAAGCTTCGCTTTAGCCGAAGGCGCACCTTGTTTTTTTTGAATGACAACCCACAACTCTCCGCCTGGAGCTAAATGAGCAACACTCTGTTCTAAAATTCGGTGCACAACCTCTTTACCAGCCCGAATTGGGGGATTAGTCAAAATAGCAGCAAAATTAACAGGCTTTACTTGGTCAAGGCAATCACTCTCATATACTTTTACAGATGATACCTCATTCTGTATAGCATTCTCTCGCGCTAAATCTAGCGCACGATTGTTGACATCTATAAGATGGACCTCTCGATTTTTAAAGCTTTTTGCTATTGAAAGACCAATTGGTCCATATCCACACCCAACATCTAGAATCGGGCCCTCCACTTCAGGTTCAGAAAATGCTTCAATTAATACTCTTGAGCCAAAGTCCACTTCTCGCTTTGAAAAGACACCCTGATCTGTTTTAAAACGCATCGAATGCCCTCGCAGCGTAAAGTCCCACCACTGCGGGTTACTACTAACCCCTGGTGTTTTGGAATAATAATGATCTGACACGCAGATCACCCTCCCGTTACAAAAGTGTAAGCGGGTGCTCGTTCTCGACCCATGGAAGAATACTGCGAGAAGGCAGTTTTCTTTCCATAAGAGCAAGTCCTTACAACCCTATAAACTGCCATTTTGAAGCTAACTGTCGTTTTCGATAGTTACTTCACAACAAGTATAAGCAATTAATATTTCTCAACCGTTAAAAAAAGCTCGCTAATTCACGCGAGCTTTTTCTACAAACAGTTATTACTTAACTTCTACGCCAGCTCCAACTTCTTCAAGCTTAGCTTTAACTTCTTCAGCTTCTTCTTTAGAAATACCTTCTTTAATTGCTTTAGGTGTGTTATCAACCATTTCTTTAGCTTCTTTCAAGCCAAGACCAGTGATTTCACGAACCACTTTAATAACTTTGATTTTTTGAGCGCCAGCTTGTGTAAGAACTACGTCGAACTCAGATTGCTCAGCAGCAGCTTCGCCACCAGCAGCACCAGCAGCAGCTACAGGAGCAGCAGCAGATACACCGAATTCTTCTTCGATTGCTTTAACAAGGTCGTTTAGTTCAAGAACTGTCATTTCTTTGATAGCTTCGATCATTTGTTCTTTAGTCATGATATAGTTCCTCCTTAGTGGATGTTATAATTTTTTGTTGTGGATGAAGAATCATCCGGTTTGCAAGAGCTTTAAATTAAGCGCCTTGCTCTTCTTTTTGATCTGCAACTGCTTTTGTAGCAACGGCAAGACCGCGAATTGGTGCTTGAAGCACGCTAAGAAGCATAGAAAGAAGACCTTCACGTGATGGAAGTTCAGCAAGAGCTTTTACTTCTTCAACAGTAATGATATTTCCTTCCATAACACCTGCTTTAATTTCAAGCGCCTCATGTTTTTTAGCAAAGTCGTTGATGATCTTCGCTGGTGCAACTACGTCCTCCGTAGAGAATGCAATCGCGTTTGGTCCTGTTAGATTTACGTTCAACCCTTCAAGACCAGCACCTTCAGCCGCGCGGCGAGTCATAGAGTTCTTGTAAACTTTGAACTCAACACCTGCTTCACGAAGTTGCTTACGTAGCTCAGTTACTTCCGCAACAGTTAATCCACGATAGTCAACAACAACAGTAGCTACGCTATTTTGAAGTTTTTCTTGGATTTCTGTAACGAGTTGTTTCTTTTGCTCGATAATGCTGCTCATCTTAACACCTCCTGTAGATTTATCTGGTGCGTCATTTATACCGATCGATCACTAAAAAGCCTCTATATCCAAAGTAGACATAGAGGCGTATCACGTCAAGAAAAAGATAGAATCTTTTTATCGCAATGACCTCGGCAGGATATTAAGTCCTAAGGACACCTACTGTCTACGGTACAAATGGTTATATATTTTCACAACAAAACACATATTATCAAATACGAGTTTTCGTGTCAATAGCATATTTTAAATAAAATTATTTTACTGTAACTGTAGATGGGTCGATCTTGATTCCAGGGCCCATTGTTGTCGTTACTGCAACAGACTTCATGTAAGTTCCTTTAGCTGCAGCAGGCTTTGCCTTTTGCACAGTGTCAAAAATAGTGTTGAAGTTCTCAACAAGCTTCGCAGAATCGAAAGAAACCTTTCCGATTGGCACATGAATAATACCAGCTTTTTCAGCACGATATTCTACTTTTCCTGCTTTGATTTCTTTAACAGCTTTTTCAACATCAAATGTAACTGTACCAGTTTTCGGGTTTGGCATTAAGCCTTTTGGCCCAAGGACACGTCCAAGTTTACCAACTTCACCCATCATATCTGGTGTAGCAACGATTACATCAAAATCGAACCAACCACCTTGAATTTTTGCAACTAGGTCAGCTTCTCCAACGAAATCAGCTCCAGCAGCTTCAGCTTCTTTTGCTTTTTCGCCTTTAGCGAAAACAAGAACACTTTGCGTTTTACCAGTTCCGTTTGGAAGCACAACTGCTCCACGGATTTGCTGATCATTTTTACGAGTATCGATTCCAAGACGGAATGCTACCTCTACTGTTGCATCAAACTTTACGATGCTTGTCTTTTTTGCAAGCTCAATTGCTTCGTTGATTTCATATGCTGTTGTGCGATCCACAAGCTTTGCTGCTTCAACAAACTTTTTGCCCTTTTTAGCCATTTCTATATTTCCTCCTCGATTGTGGTTTTAGCGGAATAACCTCCCACGAATAAAGGTTGCGAGTGAAAAAACCTTCAACTTCGCAACCTCGTCCAAGCCAAACATAAACATCAATTAGTCTTCAATCACAATACCCATGCTACGAGCCGTACCTTCAACCATACGCATAGCTGATTCAACATCAGCCGCATTTAGATCAGGCATTTTTGTTTCAGCGATTTCACGTACCTTGTCACGCTTTACAGTCGCTACTTTTTTACGGTTAGGTTCACCAGAACCTGACTCGATTCCAGCTGCTTTTTTAAGAAGTACAGCAGCAGGAGGAGTTTTAGTGATGAATGTAAATGAACGGTCCTCAAATACCGTAATTTCAACAGGGATGATAAGACCAGCTTGATCAGCTGTACGAGCGTTAAACTCTTTACAGAATCCCATAATGTTAACACCAGCTTGACCCAATGCAGGACCAACCGGTGGAGCCGGATTAGCTTTACCAGCAGGGATTTGAAGTTTTACCATTTTGATAACTTTTTTAGCCACGAGACACACCTCCTTAAGTCCGTGATGTGGTAATAGGGCTTTAACCCTCCCACTCAAAACTGATTCTTTTTATATAAAGAATGTAAATGTTAGTTCAGTCTCATTGAGACATACTGACTTAAAAGATGTTATCATCTTTCAAATCATAATTCAAGACGTTTATCATTATATTTTATTGATTTGCATAAAGTCAAGCTCTACAGGTGTTTCTCGACCAAACATATTGACTAGTACTTTTACCTTGCCTTTGGATGTATCGATATCTTCAATGACACCAGCAAAGTTTGCAAATGGACCTTCGTTCACGGTTACGTTTTCACCTAATTCAAAATCAAAGTCAACCGTACGTTCTTGCATTCCCATTTGCTTGAGCAATTGCGTTACTTCCTCGGGCAGCAGCGCAGTTGGCTTTGAGCCTGAACCAGATGATCCCACAAATCCTGTCACACCAGGTGTATTACGCACCACATACCAAGAATCATCAGTCATCACGATCTCCACTAGTACATACCCTGGAAATACTTTGCGTTTTACGGTTTTAGCTTTGCCGTTTTTCACTTCAGTTTCTTCTTCTTCCGGTATAACTACGCGAAAGATTTTATCTTGCATGCCCATGGATTCCACACGTTTTTCGAGATTAGCTTTTACCTTATTCTCGTAACCGGAATACGTATGAACCACATACCAATTTTTCTCCATGTAAAAGGACTTAACGTCCGTCCCTCCTTGTATTAAAAATGTAGGTGGCTCACTCAAGCCCGACACGCATAAGACGCGCCTGCTCTGGTCGGCAATTTTATTACTGACCTGGGCAGCGTGACTTATACTGTCAAAGAGCTCGCCACACTAAAAAAAGAAAAGCAGTCGCTCACACTAGTTCGCAAGTCCGAAAACTTTATTATTTTCCCCAATGAAAAAACCCGTTAAACGGGCTTTAACACTTCTCTCCCTAATTGTACACGAAACCGTTCGCACAAGCGAAGAGAATCTCAATAATCAGTTACAAAATCCAGTTGATAACGGTAGAAATACCTTGATCAATAATTGCAAAGAACACAGCTGCAAAAATAACTGTGACAAGCACCGTAATGGTATAACGAGTCAGCTCCTTGCGCTTTGGCCAACTGACCTTGCGCATTTCAGAAGCTACATTACGGAAGAAGTTGCTGATTTTCCCCATGCTGGTGTACCCTCCAACCCGTGTTATTTCAATTGTTCACTATAAGCGAACGGGTACCCTTACATTGTCTCCTTATGAGATGTATGGGTATTACAATAGCGACAAAATTTTTTAATTTCTAATCTATCAGACTGCTTGTCTTTCTTGCTAGGTACGGAATAATTCCGAGAACCGCATTGAGAACAAGCCAGAATCAACTTTTTACTCACGATTTTCATTCCCTTTTACGGAAAATAGGTCTTATAAAAAATAACACCTAGGCAAATCCCTGTCAACAAGCCCTTCTATCAAAAAGATAGTTCTCGCGTTTCTAAATAGCGCTCTAACTTCCGTTTAACACGCTGAAGTGCATTATCGATGGATTTGACATGGCGGTTTAATTCTGCAGAAATCTCTTGATAGGATTGTCCATCAAGATAAAGTGACAGCACTTGACGCTCTAAGTCACTTAATAACTCTGCCATTTTTCCTTCTATTTTACTGAATTCTTCGCGATGGATGATTAGTGCTTCTGGGTCAGTCGGTTTCGCACCGGATATGACATCCATTAGTGTACGATCCGATTCTTCATCATAAATAGGTTTATCAAGCGAAACATAAGAGTTTAGTGGAATGTGTTTTTGGCGAGTAGCAGTTTTAATGGCTGTGATGATTTGGCGGGTGATACAAAGTTCAGCAAATGCCTTAAAGGACGTCAGCTTCTCTTCTTTATAATCTCGAATGGCTTTATACAAACCGATCATACCTTCTTGAATAATATCTTCTTTATCTGCCCCAATCAGAAAATAAGAACGGGCTTTGGCTCTGACAAAATTCCGATATTTGTTAATCAAAAAGTCAAGAGCATCACTGTTTCCTTTGTGGACAAGATTAATGATGGCATCGTCCTCTAGATCCTGAAAACTTCCCCGATCATTTGTTACCCGCTTGTACTCATTCAAATGGATCGCCCCGACGCCATTTTTCGAAAATTTCTGCCACTTCGTCCGTTAGGGGAATCTTTGTAATAGGACGTTCTTCTTGAGTTTTCCGAACACTTTTGCTGATTTTTTGCTCAATTACATTCATTTCAATTAATAATTCTCGTGCAGACTTCCTAAGTGCTCCTTGACCAAAGATTACCCATTGTTCTGTGAAATCAGATGTGGCTACGTAGACTTGCGTTTTAATGTTATTCAGTTCGATAGCTAGCTTTTCAATCCGTTCATCCGCTGTTTCGTTTTCGCTCGTAAATAATATTTCTATTTTGTAGTTCCTATGTTTTTTCGCAATACCTTGTACATAGTAGGCATCAAACACCACAATGACTCTGTAACCAGTGTAGCCCTGATATTCAGCCATCATCTCAATTAAGCGGTCACGAGCAGCCCCGAGATCCCGACTTTTAAGCTCACTTAGCTCCGGCCAAGCGCCAATAATATTATATCCGTCGACAAGAAGGACGTTGTTCATAGGAACATCATCCCTCTAACGGATTACGTTTTCGGTAGATTTCATACATCAAGATGCTCGCCGCAACTGAAGCGTTTAATGATGTAACATGTCCGGCCATCGGCAAATGTATTAAGAAATCACATTTTTCACGAATCAAGCGACCCATGCCACGCCCTTCGCTTCCAATGACTAAACCAAGCGGCATTGTACCATCAAATCGGCGGTAGTCCTCGCTGCCTTTCGCATCCGTTCCGGCAATCCAGAGCCCTTCTTGCTTTAGGTCATCTATTGTACGAGCAAGGTTTGTTACCCTCGCCACTGGGACGTGTTCAATCGCACCCGTCGAAGATTTTGCTACTGTGGCCGTTAGTCCAACGGATCGTCGCTTAGGAATAACGATACCATGTGCACCCACAGCATCCGCCGTTCGCATAATGGAACCCAAATTATGTGGATCTTCCAGCTCATCTAAAAGCAAAATAAACGGCTGTTCACCCTTGTTTTTAGCAGAGGCAAGCATATCATCAATCTCCGCATATTGATAAGCTGCAACGGATGCTACTACCCCCTGATGCTGTCCATCAAGCATTTGATCAATTTTTTGCTTAGGTACAAATTGAACTAGTACTCCCGCTTCTTTTGCAAGATGAATAACCTGCTGCATCTGACCTTTTTGCGATCCTTCTGCAATCCAAACTTTATTAATGTCACGTCCAGACTTCAATGCTTCTATAACAGGGTTTTTTCCTCCAATGAATTCCTGAGTCATGTCTACTCTCCTTTCTGCTTTTCCATGATGATTTCAATCGCTCGTTCTACAATTGATTGCAAACGATCCTTTTGTTCCCTCAAATATAAATAACCAATAAGCGCTTCAAAAGCTGTACTGTATCGATACGTTTGAACATCAACATTTTTTGGTATTGAGCCTGATTTGGCATTACGGCCTCTGCGAATAATCGCCTTTTCTTCCTCTGAAAACCACTCATCGGCTAGCATTATTTTTATCACGAAGGCCTGTCCACGGGCCGAAACATATTGAATCGCCGTTTTTTGCAGCAAATTGGGTCTCACTGCCCCTTGAAGGAGGAGATGGTGTCGAACGTATTGTTCGAACACAGCATCTCCCATATAGGCCAGTGCCAATGCATTGAGCTGTTTAGGATTTATTAAATTGTGCTCTATTTCTTCCATACCCTTATCCTCGTTTCCAGCGAATGCCCTGAGCTGTATCTTCTAAAATAATATTCATTTCTTTTAGTTGATCTCGAATTTCATCAGCGACTTTGAAGCTTCTTTCTTTTCTTGCTTGTTCACGCTTTTCAATAAGCGCTTCGATTTCTGTATCCAGCATTTTGCCTTTTTCTCGTTTAAGAGGGATACCCAAAACACTTGTAAGCTCGTCAAATACTGAGGTAAATGTGTCAAGCACTTCTACCGCCGTGTTTTTTTCCATCAAATAAAGATTTGCTTGGCGAGATAAATCAAATAAAGAAGCGATCGCATTGGCGGTATTAAAATCATCGTCCATCGCTGTGACAAAGGCATCTTTACTATTTTTAATCCCCTCTATCCAGTGTTCCTTCTTTTCATTCAGTCCTGCACTTGATTCTTTACGGTGAAGAAGATTCTCGTAAGAAGTTCGCAGGCGATCCAATCCCGCTCTCGCCGCCTCTAATAGCTCAAGATTATAGTTAATTGGATGGCGATAGTGTACAGACAGCATGAAAAAGCGGAGTACCTGAGGGTCATGCTCTTTTATAATGTCATGTACAAGAACAAAGTTTCCAAGCGACTTGGACATCTTTTCATTATCAATGTTGATATACCCATTATGCATCCAGTACTTTGCAAACTCTTTTCCTGTCAGCGCTTCTGACTGGGCTATTTCATTTTCATGGTGCGGAAAGGCGAGGTCCTGTCCTCCAGCGTGTATATCAATTGTATCGCCCAGATATCTGCGAGCCATTGCGGAACATTCAATATGCCAGCCAGGGCGACCTTGCCCCCATGGACTTTCCCAAGAGATTTCTCCTTCTTTTGCCGCTTTCCATAACACAAAATCAAGGGCATCATCTTTGCGTTCATCTGATTCAATTCTAGCACCAATACGCAATTCATCAATCGATTGATGTGAAAGCTTTCCGTAGCCATCGAACCTGCGTGTGCGATAATAAACGTCGCCGCCTGATTCATAAGCAAAACCTTTTTCCATTAGCACTGCTATAAACTCGATAATTAAATCGATATTCTCGGTAACACGAGGGTGAACGTCTGCTGGAGAGCACCCAAGCGCGCCAACATCCTCGAAATACGCATTAATAAATCGGTCTGCAATGGCTGGCACTTCTTCTCCGAGTTCGTTGGCAACACGAATGAGCTTGTCGTCAACATCCGTAAAATTAGATACAAAATTCACGTCATATCCGCGATAGGTTAAATGGCGGCGAACGGTATCAAAGACAATAGCCGGCCGGGCATTTCCTATGTGAATGTAGTTATATACGGTTGGACCGCATACATACATCGACACTTTCCCTTCTTGTATCGGTTTAAATTCTTCTTTTTGTCTTGTTAATGTGTTATACAGCTTAACGCTCATACTGCTGTACCCCTTTCTCTTTTACATCATGAAGCTCTTCTTTTAAACGAGCAATTTCTGTCTCTAAAACTCTTAATCGATCTGCGATTGGATCCGGCATATCCTGGTGATTTAAATCACGGCGAACCTTTATTCCGTTGCTAATTACGACTTTCCCAGGAATTCCGACCACTGTTGAATGAGCAGGAACATCTTTTAATACAACAGATCCCGCTCCCACTTTAGAATTCTCTCCAATGGTAATCGAACCTAATACTTTGGCACCTGTTGCAATGAGTACATTATCTTTTAATGTAGGATGCCGCTTCCCTTTTTCCTTACCTGTTCCGCCAAGTGTGACACCTTGAAACAGCGTTACATTATCGCCAATTTCACACGTTTCTCCTATTACTACTCCCGAACCGTGGTCGATAAAAAAACGATGTCCGATTTTAGCTGCTGGATGAATTTCAATTCCGGTTGCAAATCGTGCAAGCTGTGATATTACCCGAGCAATAAAGTAAAGCTTTCGTTTATAAAAAGCATGAGCAATCCTGTATGCCCATATAGCGTGCAGCCCCGAATAGGTTAAGATGATTTCAATGGATGACCTTGCTGCCGGATCCTGATCAAATACTGTTTCAATATCTTCTTTAATTCTCTTAAACATACTCCCATCCCCTTTCCTCTCTGACCCTTTTCCCTTTTTGATCTAATTATTTTCCATCTTTCCAACTCGTAACACATTCTTTAGAAACGAAAAAAAGCGTCTCTGTCTATAGACAGAGACGCTTTTGAATGCGCGGTTCCACTCTGTTTGAAACAGCAAATTCACTGTTCCCCACTTATACAGGATAACGGCCTGAACCGCTCTTACCTACTACATTGTTCGGTAAAAGACTCTGAGGGGCACTTCAAAAAACAAGAGGTCTGAACCACTTTCAGCCGGTGATGGTTCTCTCTTCTAGACATCATTTTTTTACTTTTCCTCTTCAATGCTTTGCATATATTTACGTTTTGCTTATAAGGCGATTGCTTTTTTCATCGTCCTCTAGTCATACTATATACTATTTAACCCAAAATGTTAATTTGAAAGTTTGCTTATTCTAGTTAAAACACGTTCTTTACCTAATACTTCAATCGCATTTGGCAGTTCAGGACCGTGAGTCTGTCCTGTGACAGCTACTCGAATCGGCATAAACAGCTTCTTCCCTTTGTGTCCTGTTTCCTTTTGAACGGCTTTAATTGCTTTTTTAATTTCAGCTGCTTCAAATGACTCCAAGGCAGCCAGCTGGTTTTGAAGCTCGGTCATTACCTCAGGCACCTGCTCCTCAGCGAGCACTGCACTGGCCTCTTCATCATAAGCAATTTCCTCTTTAAAGAAAAGCTCTGAAAGCTCTACAATCTCGGCACCAAAACTCATTTGTTCCTGGTACAGCGCAACAAGGCTGCGAACCCAAGCATTTTCTTCCGGGGTTCGATTTTTAGAGATTCGTCCCGCTTCTTCCAAATGCGGAATTGCAAGCTGAACCACTTCATCTAAATCAAGATTTTTCAAATATTGATTATTCATCCAAACAAGTTTTTGCTGGTCAAAAACAGCGGGTGACTTAGACAGACGATCGGCATCAAAAATTTCAATGAACTGTTCTTTTGTGAAGATTTCTTCTTCTCCTTTTGGAGACCATCCAAGAAGAGCAATGAAATTAAATAAAGCAGCAGACTGATACCCTAAGCCCTCATACTGCTCGATAAACTGAATAATGGACTCATCTCGCTTACTTAATTTTTTGCGGTTTTCATTTACAATCAGCGTCATATGACCAAATACGGGGATGTCCCATCCAAGCGCTTCATAAATCATCATTTGCTTAGGAGTATTTGAAATATGATCATCACCGCGAAGAATATGAGAAATCTTCATTAAATGATCATCCACCGCTACTGCAAAATTGTAAGTCGGGATTCCGTCATTTTTGACAATAACAAAATCGCCAATACCGTCAGATTCAAAAGATACGTCATCCTTTACCATATCCTTGAATGTATAGATCTTACCCGCAGGCACAGCAAAACGAATACTTGGCTGGCGTCCTTCAGCTTCTAGCGCAGCACGTTCTTCCTCTGATAAGTTACGACATTTCCCGCTGTAACGAGGCATTTCCCCACGCGCGCTTTGTGCTTCACGCTCTGCCTCAAGCTCTTCAGAGGTACAGTAACACTTATAGGCAAGTCCGCGGTCCAGCAGCTCGTTGTAATACTTTTTGTAGATATCATTACGTTCCGACTGACGGTAAGGACCATACTCTCCTCCTACATCAACACTTTCATCCCAGTCGATTCCAAGCCATTTTAAATGCTGAAGCTGGGATTCCTCTCCGCCTTCAATATTGCGTTTTTTATCCGTATCTTCAATGCGAATAATAAACTTTCCACCTTGATTTCTTGCAAATAAATAATTGAAAAGAGCTGTTCTTGCATTCCCAATATGTAAATGACCTGTTGGGCTTGGTGCATAGCGCACTCGAATATCTGCTGACATACTGATCCTCCTATAATGTTTTTTATTCAGTTGTGTGGCCTTCGTTTATTTTTCCATTTGAATTAAAATGGCTGCCTGAGCTGCGATGCCTTCTTCACGCCCTGCAAAGCCTAACTTTTCTGTTGTCGTCGCCTTCACGTTTATCTGTGATGGTTCAGCATCTAAAAGCTCCGCAATTTTCTCTCTCATTGCTTCAATATGCGGCGCCATCTTAGGTCTTTGCGCAATGATTGTGCAATCGATATTTCCAAGCTTATAGCCTTCCTTTTTCACAAGTGCCCAGACATGCCGAAGAAGCTCAGCAGAGTCTGCTCCCTTAAAAGCAGGATCTGTGTCAGGAAAGTGCTTACCAATGTCTCCCGCTCCAATTGCTCCAAGAGCCGCATCCGCTATAACATGGAGCAGCACATCAGCATCTGAATGTCCAAGCAGCCCTTTTTCATGAGGGATCGTAATACCGCCTAGTATAAGCGGGCGTCCTTCTGTTAGCTGATGAACGTCATAACCTTGTCCAATACGAAACATATGGAGTCTCTCCTCTCTATTCAAAACAGCCCGACTATCACTGTTCTTTTCTTTTTCTTATAATAGCTTCAGCAAAAATAAGATCTTCTTTCGTGGTCAGCTTTATATTATCATAATCTGCTTCCACGACTTGAATTTTTTTACCCATTTCTTCTACGAGGGAGGCGTCATCCGTTCCAAGAAATGCTGAGCTCTCAGCTTGTTCATATGCTTCCATCAGCAAAGAATGACGAAAAGCCTGTGGTGTCTGAACCGACCACAAGCTTGAACGTTCAATTGTTTTATCAACAAGTCCTTGCTTTACCGTCTTAATTGTATCTTTTACAGGTACAGCCGCAATGGCCGCTCCTGTCTCTTTGGCCACCGACACCAATTCATTAATCGTATTCTGCTGTATAAAAGGACGAGCCCCGTCATGGACAAGCACAACCCCATTTGGCAGTGCTTGCTTTAGAGCATAATATACACTTTGCTGACGCTCTTTTCCGCCTTCTACCATTGCCGTCACCTTACGAATATTATATTGATCAAATAATTCAAGAAGCACTAAGTGATCGTCTGGATGAATGGCTAACAAAATCCCTCGGCAATTTTCATCCTGTTCAAACACCTTTAGTGTATGAACAATGATCGGACGACCATCAACTTCCAGTAAAAGCTTATTGCGATTGGCTCCCATTCGCTTGCCTTGACCCGCAGCAGGGATAATTACCTGATATTCCATACTTTTATCTCCTGTTCAACAATACGCGATTAAAGTGCCTTCTCATACGCTTTTGGTTTAGCAAAAATCATACGGCCCGCTGATGTTTGTAAAACACTCGTTACGATCACATCAATATGCTTGCCTATGAAGTTTTTACCTTCTTCCACAACAATCATGGTTCCATCATCTAGATAAGCAATACCCTGATTATGCTCTTTTCCGTCCTTAATCATTTGCACATGCAATTCTTCACCCGGTAAAACCACCGGCTTAACGGCATTTGCAAGATCATTAATGTTTAATACCTGGACTCCCTGAAGATCACATACTTTATTTAAATTAAAATCATTTGTTACAACAATTCCATTAAGAACTTTCGCGAGCTTCACAAGCTTGCTATCGACTTCTTGAATCTCTTCAAAATCGCCTTCGTAGATTGTAACCTCGATCGGAATATCACGCTGAATTCTTTTTAATATATCCAGTCCGCGTCGCCCTCGGTTTCTTTTTAAAGCGTCAGAAGAGTCAGCAATATGCTGTAACTCCCCAAGTACAAACTGAGGTATAACAATTTCTCCGTCCAAAAAGCCGGTTTGGCAAATATCAGCTATACGCCCATCAATAATGACACTCGTATCAAGAATCTTGTGACGTTTTGATACGGACGGCTCAGAAGTCAGCTGCTGACCATTAATATCCAACTGCTTTTTATTTGTGTTGCTTCGAGAGTTCGTAAAGAACTGAATCAGTTCATCACGCTTTTTAAAACCGACCTGAAAACCTAAATAACCTAAAATTAATGTCAATAAGATCGGTAAAACTGTATTGACGATTGGGATTTGAATATCAGTAATCGCTACACCGATAAGGAATGCGACGATTAAACCAATAATAAGTCCAAGTGTTCCAAATAAAATATCGGTTACAGGTGCCTTAATGATTGTGTCCTCACACCATTTAATAAAATTCACCACATGATCGATAACCCAGAACAATAACGAATAAAAAATTATCGCTCCCACAATCGCGGTGGTGTAGGGATTATTAATGAATGCGTTATCAGATAAATTAAGTAATTCAAGTAATAATTCCGGAATTAAAAAGACGCCCAACGTACCACCTATAATTAGAAAACAGGATTGTACAATTCTTCTTAACATTCCTTCACCTCCTTCTATTCATTATAAACAATACTCCAAATTTCAAACCTTATATTCTTACATAATCATGTCTATTTACTTACATTTAAACCAAATAGCTACATATTGAAATAGCCATTAATTACCTTCTATCTTTAGTGAAAAGAGTAGCACGATTCAAACTAGAGTGTCAATTCATTGAAAACGACACATCGTATCATAAATCTACACTCTCGACAATATCTTTTTTTTACAGCTGATTGTCTGCCGTCGACTGATCCTTTATTAGACGAAGACCATCTTTTATCTTTCTTGCCCTCACTTCTCCGATACCATCAACGTCATCGAGCATTTGTACATTTGCTTTTACCACTTGATTCAAATGTTGAAATTCATTAATTAAATTTTCAATAATGATCATTGGGAGCCTCGGTATTTTATTCAACACACGGTAACCTCTCGGATCAATAACATCATCCATTGGAACATAGCCTTGATGACCGAGAAGCTTTAACAGCACCGTGTCATCGAGCACCTCTGTTGTGACGATATCCTGAAAACGATGAAGGATTTCTAACGGCTTAATATAACGATCAATCGAATAGTCTCGAATAATCAGCATGATTTCTTCTTCCATATCGGCTATCAGCTCATTCATTTGCAAGCGCACTAGACGGCCTTCTGTTCCTAATTCATTTAAGTAGACAAGCAGTTCATTTTTTATACGCAGCACCATTTCAAAACGATGAAGTACTTTGAGAACATCGCTAAAAGTCACCATTTCTTCAAATTCCAGCAGTGTAAGACTAGAGATACTTTGATCTAACACCACTTTATATTTTTCAAGCGTTTGAACCGCCTGATTGGCTTTTGTTAAAATAACAGCCATGTCCTTTAAAGCATAGCGAAAGGACCCTTTATAAAGCGTAATCACATTTCTCCTTTGGGATATGGCAATTACAAGTGCATCCGTTTCTCTTGCCACCCGTTCTGCTGTTCGATGACGCATCCCCGTCTCTGAGGAAGGAATCATGGGGCTTGGTGCTAATTGAGCGTTTGCTATCAAAATTTTGCTTCCACTTTCATTTAAAATGATCGCACCGTCCATTTTAGCAAGCTCGTATAAATAGGTTGGGGAGAAAGGACAATTGATTTGAAATCCACCATCTACGATCGATTTCATTTTATCATTGTAGCCAACAACGATAAGACCTCCTGTGTTTGCACGAAGGACATTATCGAGTCCTTCACGAAAAGGCGTACCCGGCGCCACAATCTGAACAATATCTCCAGACGACCGATCCGGTTTTTTCTTTTCATCCATAGCTATCCCCCCAATACCTGCTTCAACGCTTCGTTCACACTTGAAACACCTATTACTTGAATATCCTCAGGAAACTTCCACCCCCCTATATTATTTGCGGGAATAATAACACGTTTAAAGCCAAGCTTAGCCGCTTCCTGCACTCGCTGTTCAATGCGCGAAACACGACGAACCTCACCCGTTAAGCCGACCTCCCCGATGATACAATCAAACGCATTTGACGGCTGATCCTTGAAGCTTGAAGCAATACTTACAGCCACAGCCAAATCAATTGCCGGCTCGTCTAACCGTACACCACCAGCCACTTTTAAGTAGGCATCCTGCTGCTGTAAAAGAAGTCCCACTCTTTTTTCAAGCACCGCCATTAACAACGAAACACGACTCTGATCGATTCCTGTTGCCATTCGTCTCGGATTATTAAAGCTTGTTGGTGTAACGAGCGCCTGGATTTCAACCAATACCGGCCTGGTTCCCTCCATTGAAGCCACAACAGTAGAACCCGCAGCCCCCTGCGACCGCTCTTCTAGAAAAATTTCTGAAGGGTTAGCCACTTCTTCAAGACCTGATTCCTTCATTTCAAAAATACCCATTTCATTTGTTGAACCAAAACGATTTTTTACAGCACGTAAAATGCGGTACGTATGATGCCGCTCTCCTTCAAAATAAAGAACGGTATCCACCATATGCTCTAAAATACGCGGTCCGGCGATGGATCCCTCCTTTGTTACGTGTCCAACAATAAAGATTGCGATATTCTTTGTTTTTGCGATTCTCATAAGCTCAGCTGTACACTCTCTAACCTGTGTGACACTTCCTGGTGCCGATGTCACTTCGGGGTGATAAATCGTTTGAATTGAATCGATTACAACAAAATCTGGAGATAATTGTTCAATAGATTGATGAATAGCTTCTAAGCTAGTTTCTGCGTATACATAAAGCTCTTTTGATTGGATATTCAATCGATCAGATCGGAGCTTCGTTTGCTTAACGGATTCTTCACCGGAGATATATAAGACCTTATTGTCAGTCTCTGCTAATTGAGAGGATACTTGAAGAAGTAAAGTAGACTTACCAATCCCAGGATCTCCCCCGATTAAAATAAGGGAACCGGGAACAACCCCCCCACCTAATACGCGGTTCAACTCCGCTATTTTCGTTTTTACCCTTGGCTCTTCGATTGATTCTACCGAAATGAGTGGCGTTGCCTTTGCTGACTCTCCAACAGGCGTATGGGTGAATGATCTTTTCGGCTGTTTCCCTGTGATTTCAATATCTTCTACCATGGAATTCCATTCACCGCAGCCCGGACATTTCCCCATCCATTTTGCCGACTCATACCCACAGGATTGACACATAAACTTTGTCTTTTTCTTCGCCAAAAAACTCTCCCTTTCTATTTTTCTAACATGCACTGAAATGCTAAATCATGCATTCCACCTATTAAAGATAAAAAAGGCGCACGTGCCTATGGAAAACACGCGCACCTTCATTCATCAAATTGTAGCAGAGTTAACCTCTTCTTTTCGATTCACAGCAAATTCTCCATCTTTATAATCCACCTCAACGACATAGCCCGTTAAGACGTTACCTTTTAATAGTTCTTCAGAAAGACGATCTTCAATATGTTTTTGAATCGCACGGCGAATCGGTCTTGCACCGTATTCCGGATCAAATCCTTCGTCCGCAATTTTTTCTTTTGCTGCCTCTGTGATCGTAAGTTCGATGTCTTGTTCTTTAAGACGCTTAACCAGTCCGTTGGCCATCAGTGTTACAATCTCTTTCAAATGACTCTTCTCAAGAGAATGGAACACGATCATCTCATCGATTCGGTTAAGGAATTCCGGACGGAAAGCACGTTTAAGCTCTTCCATTACTTTGCCTTTCATATCCTTGTAATCCTGTACTGTGTCTTGGACGTTAAAGCCAACGTGTTTATTATGCTTGAGGGCACTAGCACCTACATTTGATGTCATAATTAAGACCACGTTGCGGAAGTCTACCGTACGCCCCTTAGAGTCTGTCAAACGGCCGTCTTCTAATACTTGCAGCAAAATGTTGAAAACATCCGGATGCGCTTTTTCAATTTCATCAAGCAGCACAACAGAGTATGGTTTGCGTCGAACCTTTTCCGTCAGCTGCCCGCCTTCTTCATAACCAACATATCCTGGAGGTGAACCCACAAGACGTGATGTGGAGTGTTTCTCCATATACTCAGACATATCGATTCTGATCATCGCATCCTCATCACCAAACATGGATTCAGCTAATGCACGTGCAAGCTCTGTTTTACCGACCCCTGTTGGCCCTAGGAAAATAAATGAACCAATTGGACGCTTCGGATCCTTAAGACCTGCTCTAGCACGACGAACAGCCTTAGAGATTGCTGTTACGGCATCATGCTGTCCGATTACACGATTATGAAGCGTTTCTTCAAGGTTAAGAAGCTTTTGTGTTTCTGTTTCCGCTAAGCGTGATACAGGAATTCCCGTCCAAGTAGAAACCACGTGGGCAATATCCTCGACTGTTACTTCTGTGTTCTCCTGACCTTGCTTTTCTTTCCACACTTTCTTCGTTTCTTCTAGCTTTTCTTTCGTTTTTTGCTCAGAGTCACGCAAAGCAGCTGCTTTTTCAAACTCTTGGCTTTGAACAGAAGCATCCTTTTCTTTACGGATTTCTTCCAGTTTTGATTCCAGCTCTTTTAAATTCGGAGGTGTTGTATATGAACGCAATCGAACCTTTGAACCTGCTTCATCAATCAAATCAATGGCTTTATCCGGAAGGAAACGGTCTGAAATGTAACGGTCTGAAAGTTTAACCGCCGCTACAATTGCTGCATCTGTAATGGACACACGGTGGTGAGCCTCATAACGGTCGCGAAGCCCTTGAAGAATTTGAATAGATTCTTCTGGTGTAGGCTCATCGACTTGAATCGGCTGGAAGCGACGCTCAAGAGCAGCATCCTTTTCAATATATTTACGATACTCATCAAGTGTTGTCGCACCAATACACTGCAGTTCGCCACGTGCAAGAGAAGGTTTTAGAATGTTTGAAGCATCAATCGCACCTTCCGCCCCACCTGCGCCAATTAATGTATGCAATTCATCAATAAATAAAATAATATTTCCTGCTTGACGAATTTCATCCATTACTTTTTTCAAACGGTCTTCAAATTCTCCGCGATATTTAGTACCAGCTACAACCGTTCCCATATCGAGCGTCATTACGCGCTTATCACGCAGAATTTCAGGTACTTCATTTTGAACAATTTGCTGTGCAAGTCCTTCAGCAATGGCCGTTTTACCAACACCCGGCTCGCCAATCAAAACAGGGTTGTTTTTTGTACGGCGGCTTAATACTTCAATTACGCGCTGTATTTCTTTGCTTCGACCAATAACAGGGTCCAGACTTCCTTCACGCGCAATAACGGTCAAATCTCTTGCAAGACCATCAAGTGTCGGTGTATTTGCGTTGGTATGAGAGCTTCCCTGATGTCCGCTTGCCTCATTGCTTCCTAATAGCTGCAAGACCTGCTGACGCGCTTTGTTTAAGCTTACACCTAAATTATTAAGAACACGTGCAGCCACACCTTCGCCTTCACGAATAAGACCAAGGAGAATATGTTCTGTGCCTACATAAGAGTGTCCCAGCTTGCGTGCTTCGTCCATGGACAGCTCAATCACTTTTTTCGCTCGAGGTGTATAATGAACACTTGGCGATTGCTCTGTACCTTTGCCAATTAACTCTTCTACCTCTTCTTGGATTTTATCAGAGCTGAGATTTAAGCTCTGAAGTGCTTTAGCAGCGATGCCCTCTCCTTCGCGAACAAGGCCGAGAAGGATATGCTCTGTGCCTATATTTGAATGTGAGAGACGAATCGCCTCTTCCTGTGCCAATGCCAATACCTTTTGAGCTCTTTCAGTAAATCGTCCAAACATCATAGGTTTGTTCCTCCTTTATCCTGTAAATCATCCATTTCCAACCGCTCTCGAATTAAAGCAGCTCTTCTCAAATCCCGCTCGAACGGTCGAAGAAAACCGCCTGCATACTGCTGTAAAAATCCTGGCTGAGTTAAAATCATCAACTCATTTAATATTGAGCGCGGGACATCCTTTATATACCCAAGATCAATGCCTAAACGTACATCAGACAAACATTTTGCCGCCTCTTTTGACTCTATCACCCGGCTATAGCGCAAGATTCCATAGGACCTGAATACTCGATCCTCTAATTGAATACCAGAGGTCTGAACAAGTGCCTCTCTTGCTGCCTTTTCTTGAGCAATAATCTGATGGACAACTCGTAGCAGGTCCTCCACAATGTCTTCTTCTGACTTACCAAGAGTGATTTGATTAGAGATTTGAAAGATGTTACCTAAAGCTTCGCTACCTTCCCCGTAAATTCCTCTTACTACAAGACCAAATTGTCCAATTGCAGGAATTATTCTGTTCATTTGATGCGTCATCATTAAACCTGGCAGATGCATCATTACGGAAGCACGTAAACCTGTACCAACATTTGTAGGACATGTTGTTAAATAACCTAGCTGTTCATCAAATGCATAATCAAGATGGGCTTCAAGGGCATCATCAATTTGGTTTGCTTTTTCAAGTGCTTCTTTCAGCTGCAGGCCTGGATATAAACATTGGATCCGAAGATGGTCCTCCTCATTGACCATAATGCTTATATCTTCCTGATCTGATAGCCAAACCGCTGCAGCAGTTGAATCCTCTGCTAAATTCGGACTAATTAAATGTTTTTCAACGAGAACGCGCTTTTGAAGGCCCTGTAATTCATCCATCTCAAGCTTCTCTAATGATTCTCCTATTTGTTCCATAGATTTCTTTACAACCGATGCAACATCCACAGCTTCTTCAGCAGAAAAAACAGTTGGGAACGGATGGTGACGACTGTTGCGAGCAAGCCGGATGCGTGAGGACAGGACAATTTCAGAATCAGGTCCCTCTTCGCTCATCCAAGAGCTTACAGCGTGTGACAAAAACCGCTCTAACGTCATACGTTCTCCCCTCCTTGATCGCTTACACCCTTCTCAAGTGATCGAATCTCATCTCTGATCTTCGCAGCTTGTTCGAATTCTTCCTGCTCAATTAATCCTTTTAATTGCAAGCGTAGTTCATCAAGCTGACGCTTCACATGAATGGTCCCGCCAATACGCGCAGGGAGCTTGCCCTGGTGAAGCGCGTTACCACTGTGGAGACGCTTTAAAATAGGTGGAATTTGCGCCCCAAATGTCACGTAACAATTAGGACAGCCAAATTTACCGAGCTTCAAAAACTGATGAAAAGTCATATGACAATGTTGACATTGAACAGTCTCATGTTCTTTCTGCTGCGGCTGATTAGCCTGTTGCACCATTGGAGATATGTTTAGTAATCCTGCGAGTAAATTGTTAAATGAAAAGGCGCTCGCGTCATTTGAAAGAAAAAGCCCCCCCTTATCTTGGGCACACTTTTCACAAAGGTGAACTTCCGTTTTTTCTCCATTAATTACTTTTGTAAAATGGAGTGCTGCCGGTCGCTCATTGCATTCTTGACAAACCATTTCCCACACCTCACCCACTTATTTATACTTTAACGTTATTAACATAGCCGTTAAAATTCTCGCTCGAATCTCGTCACGCAGAGGCAAATCAAGCTGTAATGCTGCACGATCCATTGCGCTCAACATCAGTTTTGCTTCCCGTTTTGATATAACCTCTTCATTTAGAAGTCGATAAACCACGTCTTCTGCCGTAGCTTGAGGCAAATGTGAATGCAATAGCGCTAGCACCTGATCAATAAGGTGTGATTGATCGTGGCTTTTGACTTTGATTATCCTAATATATCCACCACCGCCGCGTTTACTCTCCACCAAGTATCCACGCTCGACTGTAAAACGCGTATTGATTACATAATTGATTTGTGATGGGACACATTGAAATTTATCTGCGATCTCACTTCGCTTTATTTCCACTATTTCACTTCCACTTACATCTAAAACCTGTTTTAAATAACTTTCAATGACATCGGAAATGTTTTTCATATAACCTCCACTCCCTTTGACTTTGACTATCTTTGACATAAATTATACAACAGCATTCTTTTGATTTGCAAAGGATTAACCCTTTAATCGATCGGAGAAAAATATAATTAATAATTTTCAGCTAATTGATGTGTACTCAAATGTAATTTTAACCCATTCTATATACTGTAAAACGGATAAATAGACCAGCTCATTTTTCAAGACTTGTCCCCCATCCTGCCTTCCTGAACTATTTTTCTCCATATTTACTGAATGATATTCGTAATATAAAATTGATTACATTTATTTTTATCTTTCATAAGAAATTAAAGTTCGTTCCATAATAATAATAAATATGCATCCAGAATGCTCGAAGTGCTATCACTAATGACTCCAAATGTTTATGCCTTTTCGCCTATTTATTTCAACAATTAAAACTCAAGGACAATGTACAAGAGAATAATAACAGGTAGGAAGGAAGGGTATTCTTGATTTGTATTACATAAAAGATATTTGTTGATGAAAAAGTGGATGAGCCCGTTTGTATTTACCTTGGAGTTGAGGAATTAATAATTGGGTGGATAGGGCGTTGAAATGAATTAAAATAGAAATTTATTGGATTACAATTAGAAAATCGCACCCGATTGAATTAAGTTGATCTTTATCGATTTGGGCTGCTATATCGTCTGAAAGTAGAAGCGTATTTCTTGAACGTGAAATTTATTTCGTCAGTGTACAATGATTTTAAAGATGTAGGTTGCCTTCTCCGGTGTGTAAAATTCATATCTCTAGAATTTGAATGAAGAGAGGGTAGAATCTCTTTTGAGGACATTAAATGATCATTTATGGTAATAAATAACTTCAAGTAGTATTCAATATATTAATCATAAAATCTGGCTTTTAGAACGGGGAGAGCGGTGCAAACAGGATTCCAAATGACTTACCTGTCCTGAATATAGAATCCTCCTAGGCAATGTGAGATGATTTTTTTGAAGCACAGAATCATTTTCCTAAAGATGAGTTCCTTTTTTCCCCTTCTCTAATTACAAAAGAACTGCTGCCTTTCGATACTGCTTTTCATAGCCTAGCGATGTGGGCACTTTTAGCTCTGTTCCTTCTCTTATAGGGAAATCTCCGACTACCATCGGCGCACGAGCTTAACTTCCGTGTTCGGCGCTCGGAAAAGGATGAACGTCGGATCTTTAGCATCAGCTTCACTCGTTCGGTCCTCACGTGTATCACACGTTCCGGGTCTCTCTCCCTCGCTTCCTTGATCTCCTTGTTCCTCCCTTCCCTCGCAGTGCTTTTATTGTAAATAAATCGTTTTAAATTCAAACACAAAAGGACCGCTACCTTTTTTGGTAACGGTCCTTTCT
>NZ_JXRP01000004.1 GCF_000829435.1 Jeotgalibacillus soli | reverse complement strand
TTTGATGTAGCTCTTAAATGTTACTTAAATCAAGAATTAACGTTGACGTTTTAGGTTGTTTAGTTTTCAAGGTTCAAATATTATGGTGGAGCCTAGCGGGATCGAACCGCTGACCTCCTGCGTGCAAGGCAGGCGCTCTCCCAGCTGAGCTAAGGCCCCTAAATAATATAAAATTAAATGGTCGGGAAGACAGGATTCGAACCTGCGACCCCTTGGTCCCAAACCAAGTGCTCTACCAAGCTGAGCTACTCCCCGTAAAATAGGATGGCGCGCCCGAGAGGAGTCGAACCCCTAACCTTTTGATCCGTAGTCAAACGCTCTATCCAATTGAGCTACGGGCGCATATAAATCCTATTTACATTAAAAATTAAAACAGTGCCGAGGGCCGGACTCGAACCGGCACGGTGGGAACCCACCGCAGGATTTTAAGTCCTGTGCGTCTGCCAATTCCGCCACCCCGGCTAAGACAGATAAATTACTATGGAGCGGAAGACGGGATTCGAACCCGCGACCCCCACCTTGGCAAGGTGATGTTCTACCACTGAACTACTTCCGCATAATAATGGTGCGGGTGGAGGGACTTGAACCCCCACGCCGTGCGGCACTAGATCCTAAGTCTAGCGCGTCTGCCAATTCCGCCACACCCGCATATTGAAAATGGTGAGCCATGTAGGATTCGAACCTACGACCCTCTGATTAAAAGTCAGATGCTCTACCGACTGAGCTAATGGCTCGAAAAAACTGGTGCCGGCAAGAGGACTTGAACCCCCAACCTACTGATTACAAGTCAGTTGCTCTACCAATTGAGCTACACCGGCAAAGTGGTGGAGAATGACGGGCTCGAACCGCCGACCCTCTGCTTGTAAGGCAGATGCTCTCCCAGCTGAGCTAATTCTCCACATTAATTTATGTAATACCGCCTAGCGACGTCCTACTCTCACAGGGGGAAACCCCCAACTACCATCGGCGCTGAAGAGCTTAACTTCCGTGTTCGGCATGGGAACGGGTGTGACCTCTTCGC
>NZ_JXRP01000003.1 GCF_000829435.1 Jeotgalibacillus soli | reverse complement strand
TTGATGTAGCTCTTAAATGTTACTTAAATCAAGAATTAACGTTGACGTTTTAGGTTGTTTAGTTTTCAAGGTTCAAAGTATTTCTTGTGCGTTGCATCGTTTTAAGCGACCAATTCATCATAACACTTTTCACTATATGATGTCAACAATTTTTTTGAATTTCTTTTTGTTGTTTTTTCAGTGCTTGTAATTTCCTTAGCAACGAATAATAATATATCACGCTATAAACACCGTTGCAATAGTTTTTTTAAAAAAAATATAAAATTACTTTTGATGCTATTTTTTATTGCAGAATACTAGAATGGTTTATACAAGATCAATCTCTTTTACTGGAAATAGACGTTCAAGTACCCTGCTTCAATTTCCTATAATTTCAGTTTCTCTTTTATATAATAGAAGAAAGCAAAAAAAGACCACCCATCAAGGGCAGTCTCTAGGTTACATCTTAGTCACGATGACGCATCAATGGGAATAGAAGAACATCGCGGATAGATGGAGAGTTTGTTAAAAGCATGACCAAACGATCGATACCGATACCTAATCCGCCTGTTGGAGGCATACCGTACTCTAGCGCTTCCACAAAATCATCATCCATTTCATGCGCTTCATCATTACCGGCTGCTTTTTCTGCCAGTTGAGCTTCAAAACGCTCGCGCTGATCAATCGGGTCATTCAGCTCCGTGAAGGCATTGGCATATTCTCTACCAACAATGAATAACTCGAAACGGTCAGTAAAACGAGGATCATCCGGATTTTTCTTTGCTAAAGGAGAGATTTCTACCGGATGACCATAGATGAATGTTGGCTGAACAAGCGTCTCTTCTACCTTTTGCTCAAAGAATTCATTGACGATATGCCCGTATTCCATTGAATCCTTCACTTCAACCCCATGCTCTTTAGCAATGGCATGAGCTTCTTCATTGCTCATTTCCCGCCAGAAATCAACTCCAGTTACCTGTTTAACCGCATCGACCATATGCAAACGAGTCCAGTTTGGCGTTAATTCCACTTCATGATCCCCATAAGGAACAACCGTTGTACCTAATACTTCTTTCGCGATATGAGATACAAGGTTTTCAGTTAGATTCATAATATCTTGATAATCTGCATAGGCCTCATAAAGCTCAATCATTGTAAATTCTGGATTATGCCGTGTAGAAATTCCCTCGTTACGGAATACGCGGCCGATTTCATACACTTTCTCTAATCCACCAACAATTAGTCTCTTTAGGTGAAGTTCAATCGCTATACGCATGTAAAGCTCCATGTCCAGCGCGTTGTGATGCGTGATAAACGGACGTGCCGCAGCTCCACCGGCAATCGAGTGTAACATCGGTGTTTCTACTTCAAGATAGCCGTTTTGGTCTAAATAGCGGCGCATCGCTTGAATGATACGGCTACGCAAAATAAACGTATTTTTACTTTCTTCACTTGTAATTAAATCAAGATATCGCTGACGGTAGCGCTGCTCAACATCTTTTAGACCGTGGAATTTTTCTGGTAACGGGCGCAAGGCTTTTGATAAAAGCTCAAAGCTTTTAACTTTAACGGACAGTTCTCCAACCTGTGTACGAAACACACTTCCCGTAACACCAACAATATCTCCTAAGTCAGCTGTATTAAACAACTCGTAAGCTTCCTCACCAACCGAATCTTTACGTACATACAATTGGATTTGCCCTTGAAGGTCTTGAATATGAGCGAAACCAGCCTTTCCTTTTCCGCGCTTTGTCATAATACGACCTGCAATAGTTACGCTCGTTTCTATTTCATCTAATTGTTCTTTTGCATACTCATTGTATTGAGCTTTTATATCGTTAGAACCATGCGTACGATCGAAGCGTTTGCCGAACGGATCCATTCCTTTTTCGCGAATAGATTCCATTTTGTCGCGTCTCACGCGTAGCTGGTCATTCATTTCTTCGTGACTCATCTTGTTCACTCCTTATGATTAATTATTCTATGGATCAAGGTCTCAGACCGGATTCACACACATTTACTTATCTATTCTACACAATATAATGCAGGGTTACACCCCTAAAGTTCCTAGAGTGTCTCACACTCTTCACGCTAAACGCAAAAACTGCCGATCTCTGGAACGGCAGTTTGATTGTAAAAATAGTATTAACCCACTTGCGCTGCTTGTTTAGCAGTTGCTTCTTCAGCAAAATCGTTTAGAAGGTTCACAAGCTCCTCACGTGTATCACACGCATTAATTCCATTTCTCACTTTCGCGTTTCCGCGAATTTCCTTCAAGTACCAAGAAGCATGCTTACGCATTTCACGAACAGCAATATCCTCATTTTTCAATTGAATCAAACGATCTAAATGCAAAATCGCAACATCCATTTTTTCACGGATTGATGGCTCTGGAGATAATTCGCCTGTTTCAAGATAGTTAACGGTGTTGTAGATCATCCATGGATTGCCTAAAGCAGATGGGCCAATCATGACACCGTCAACACCTGTTTTATCAAGCATGCTTCTTGCGGTGTTTGCACATCCCCATTACCAATAACATGAATATCCTCCGATTCTTTTACTTCACGGATAATATCCCAGTTTGCATATCCTTCATACATTTGCACCCGTGTACGGCCATGAAGAGCGACTGCCGCTCCGCCTGCACTTTGGATCGCTCGTGCATTACGAACAGCATAGATATGATCCTCATCCCAGCCCATACGCATTTTAACTGTTACAGGCTTGTCAACTGCTGCTGTAACAGCTGAAACCATTTCGTAAATTTTATCCGGGTCCAATAGCCATTTTGCTCCTGCGTCACATTTTGTAATTTTCTTTACCGGACAACCCATATTAATATCAATAATCGCTGCATTTGAGTTTTTATCAACAAATTGAGCAGCTTGGACAAGCGTTTCCTTTTCCCCTCCAAAAATTTGAAGGCTTAATGGTTATTCATGTTCATCGATGTAAAGCATATTCATTGTTTTTTCATTTTGAGTAACAATACCCTTATCGCTAATCATCTCTGCACAAACTAAACCAGCACCGAATTCTTTCACTGTTAAACGGAAAGCCGAGTTACACACACCTGCCATCGGGGCAAGTGCAACTCGGTTTTTCAATTGAATGTCACCAATTTCAAGCAACGGTAGTTCCTCTTTTTGCATGCTTCCCCAGACTAATCTTCCCTTCCAGGTTAAAGCATACTTAATTAATCTTTTCACTCGGCTCAAGTTACTCAGGGTTTTCTGATTCACAAGCATGATCCTACTGACAGCCAGTGCTCCAGATTCCTATTATATTAAACGGATAATCCAATCCTTCTAGCCTTCAAGAAAGGCCGATACGCTTCTTCCTTGGGTTAACTTCCATAATCGCACGCCTTCATGATCCTCTAAAGCTTGAAAGATCTCCTTCAGCTGCTTTTTCAAAACCGGATGTTCAAGCGCCGGATTCACATCAAGAAGCGGAATGAGAACAAAGCTGCGTTCATGCATCCGTGGATGCGGAATAATTAGATTCTCTGACTCCACATCGTCGTCATTATACAGTAAAATGTCAAGATCTATAGTCCGGGGCCCCCATCTAATCATTCGTTCACGACCAAGTGCCGCTTCAACCTGCAAACATTTCTGAAACAGTTCTTCAGCTATGAGAGAGGTTTTAACCTCAAGCACCATATTTAAGAAAGCTTCCTGATCCGTAAATCCCACTGGGTCAGTTTCATAAATAGACGATACGGCTGTAACGTCTATTTCCTCAAAGGTCCGCAGCCGGCGAACCGCTGCCTTCAGGTTGGTTAGACGATCACCCATATTTGATCCAAGTGACAAGTAAGCAATAGACGTCATTTTTATGAACGCCCTCTTGTGATTTCAATCGCGACCGAATTATAGTGCCCGGGTATCGGCGGATCAGGCTTAATTACTTCAACTGTACATTGATGAAGCTTCTCAAATCGATTAAGCATGTTAGAAGCGATACGTTCCGCGACAGACTCAACCAAATTCAAAGATTCTCCTTCAACCACTTCCTTACAGAGTTTATAAACATCCGCATAGTTAATGGAGTCTTGCACGTTGTCTGAAGTCCCAGCCTTTGACAAGTCTAATTCAAGAGTAGCATTGACTCTGAAGCGCTGACCTAGTTTGTTTTCTTCCTCAAAAACACCATGATAACCGTAAAACTCCATGTCATTTACTTTAATTTTATCCAACCGGCTCACCCTTTCCGATTAATGCATCCATCATTTTAGCCATTCTGCTTATCTCTTTTACATCATGTACACGCATGATATGGCAGCCCTTTTGAATCCCAAAACAAACCGTTGCACCTGTTCCTTCCGTGCGTTCAGCAGCAGGCAGATCCAATACATTTCCAATCATTGATTTTCTTGAGGTCCCAAGCAGAACCGGATATCCCATCTCTACTATACGATCAAGCCCCCGCATCATTTCAATATTATGATGATGCTCCTTCGCAAACCCTATTCCTGGATCTAACACGATTTGATTCTCTCTTACACCCGCTTTTTTAGCAATCGTAATACTTTCCTGCAAATCAGCTGTTACATCTTCAATAAAGGATTGATAATCTCGGTTTTCCCGGTTGTGCATTAAAATAATCGGGACATTGTAACGAGCAGCAACCGCCGCAATGGCTGGTTCTCGCTTCGCTCCCCACACATCATTAATAATCGATGCACCCGCCTTGACAGCAGCTTCGGCAGTTGCTGCTTTATATGTATCAATCGATATCGGCACGTCCACTTCCTTCAATACTGCTTCAATCATCGGAACAACTCGTAAAATCTCTTTTTCTGCGGGCACTGCTTCATGACCAGGACGAGTAGATTCACCGCCAATATCAATGATATCTGCACCAGCTGCGACCATTTCTTTCGCATGTGCCACGGCACGTTCTATCTCATTAAATCGCCCTCCATCTGAAAAGGAATCAGGTGTTACATTTAAAATTCCCATAATAAGCGTTCTTTTACTTAAATCAAACGTATGGCTGCCACAAGTCAGCACTGTCAAATCCAAAACCTCCTTTTACTGCTCTTTCATTGTTACATAATCAGCTGACCGGATCAGCGTACTCGTCTTCTGGGAGTAAATAGCTTTCAGGTGGTTTGTCCATTTTCCTTCTGTTCCTTGAAAATGAAGGTGGTCAATGCTGTGAATTGGCACGATTTCCTGAATAGAATTGGTGATAAACACTTCCTCAGCCTTTAGTACAGCTTCTTTTAAATAAAGGCCCTCTTCGATGCGCAAGCCTGCTTTTTCAGTAATGGCTAAAATAAACTGCCGTGTTACGCCCGGCAGGATACCTGTTTCGATCGAAGGTGTGTAAAGCGTTTGATTTTTTATCCAGAAGAGATTGGAGGTAACGCCCTCTGCCACATAGCCTTCTTTTGTTAAAAATAGGCCCTCTACCACAGTACCGTCCGTAATCTCTCTGCGACCAGCCAGATTATTAAAATAATGATGCGATTTTAAGCGAATATCCGTTTCCGGCGTATTGCGAGACAGCTTTAGCCAACGACCCTCTTTTCCTTTGGTTGTTTGTGGCGGAAGAGCTTTTTGCAGAAGAATCACCGTTGGACTTTCATACGGATCAGGATACAAGCCGATATCCCTTACTCCCGCGGACACATTCAACCGAAAGTATCCATCCTCTCCTCCGTTTGCCGTTTGCAGCTTCTCAATCATTTGAGCTACTTCCTCATTCTTTATATGATAACGAATGCCCATTTCATTTAAAGAGGCATGCAAACGATCAAGATGATCACCAATTAGAAAAGCGTGACCATTGTATGTCCGAAATGTCTCAAACACACCGAGACCATATAAATATCCGTGATCAAAAGGGGAGATGGTTGCTTCTTCAGCAGCCATCACCTCCCCATTTATCCATATCTTCATTTCACATTTGCTCCCTTCGGAACGAATGATCGATAGGTCTCTAGGAAATTACGCAAAAGGGTTTTCCCTTGCTCCGTCATAATCGATTCCGGATGATATTGAACACCTTCAACCGCAAGCTTGCAGTGACGGAGCCCCATAATCTCTCCTTCCTCTGTCCAAGCCGTTACAATCAATTCCTCTGGAGATGTTTCCTTTTCAACAATAAGTGAGTGATAACGCGTAGCCGTAAAAGGGTTGGGCATGTTTTTATAAACCGTTTCTCCATCGTGATGAATACGTGATGTTTTGCCGTGCATAAGCCGCTCCGATCGAACTACACGACCACCAAACACTTGTGCGATAGATTGGTGACCCAGGCATACGCCTAAAATTGGGATAATGCCTGCAAAAGAACGAATGGCTTCCAAACTTATTCCCGCTTCATTCGGACTGCATGGACCTGGGGAAATCATCAAATAACGGGGGGATAGCTCAGCAATTTCTTCTATCGTGATCTCATCATTCCGACGAATGACCAACTCCTCTCCCAATTCACCTAAAAATTGAACAAGATTGTAGGTAAAGGAATCATAATTATCGATCATGAGTATCATGCGTTTTCCTCCTTCCCTTCTGCTAAGTCCTTCGCTTTCCAGAGCGCCTGTGCTTTTTTTAACGATTCTTTATATTCTCTGGCCGGGTGGGAGTCAATCACAACTCCTGCTCCCGCCTGTACATGAGCTATTCCATCTTTAACAAGCATAGTACGAATCACAATATTTAATTCCATATCCCCGTTAAATCCGATCCATCCAACCGAGCCTGTGTAAAGTCCTCTTCTTACCGGCTCTAGCTCTTCTATAATTTCCATTGTACGAACCTTCGGAGCTCCAGTGATCGTACCTCCAGGAAAGACCGCACGAATTACATCTGCTTCATTGTAAATAGGGTTCAATTGTCCTTGAACATTTGACACGATATGCATGACATGAGAGTACTTTTCGATCACCATAAATTCATTGACTTCAACAGTTCCATATTGGCTTACTCTTCCTAAATCGTTTCGTTCAAGATCGACGAGCATCACGTGCTCTGCCCGTTCTTTTTCATTTTGAATAAGCTCATTTGCTAATTTTTCATCCTCAGCCTCGTCCTTGCCGCGAGAGCGTGTCCCCGCGATTGGTCTCGTACTTAGGCTTTGGCCCGCTTTTTTAACAAGAAGCTCAGGTGAAGCAGAGACAATGTTGAAATCAGGCCACTCCATATACGCCATATACGGTGAAGGATTAAACGAGCGAACCTTTCTATAAACATCTAAGGCTGATGTCTTCAGCTTTTTTGATTGTCTAACTGATAGATTTACTTGAAACACATCGCCCTGAGAAATATATGTACGGATTGCTTCTGCTGCCGATTGAAATGATTGTTCATCCATCGACACGGACATTTCATCAGCATGTTCACCTAATTGAGCAGTAGTGAACATATCCGTATGTTCCTCAAAATTAGTTTCATGCTTCCCCCACTCGCTTATCCATTCGTCTAATTGATTCTCCACACTTACATCATTTTGGTGAAGCATCATAAAGTAAAGCTGATTGGTGTGTTGATCAAATGCAAGCCATTGATCAAAAAGCATGAAGCATATATCCGGCAAGCCATGTTCATCTTTTGCAATGGATGGCAAGCGCTCAATGGACCTCACGTAATCATAGCTGATAAAGCCAATAGCACCTCCCTGAAAGTCAGGAAGCTCTGAATTTCTATCTGTTTTGTATTGCTTCATCCACTCAACAAGCTGGTGTAGCGAATCACCCTCAAGTTGTGTTTTTTCTTCGTTTTCATAAACCGTTAGGCTATTCTCTTTCCCAACTGTCCAAGCAAACGGGTGTATACCCGCAAAGCTATAACGTCCGCCGCGGCCGCTCTCCAAAAAAATATGGCGTGTTTCTTGTGCGCTCATCCTTGTATATGTATGAAAAAAAGTGTCGTGTGTTGTACGCATAGTACGGTACGATACTGTATATTTTGCCATGTTGACGTCACTCTCCATCTAACGTTTTTTCCCATTCCAACTAAAACTAATATCAGCTAAGGTTTGCAAGGTACCCTGAAGCTGCACCTTTCATTTTTCTTTCCCCCTTCATGATACACGATCACGGCGATGGATTCACAAGAAATGTCGCAGAAGGTCGACTTGTATTTTTTTATTGTCTAGTTCCAGTGTCTAGCCCCTCGAGGTCACAAACCTCTTTCTTGTCGGGGCTTAACAGGCACTTCCACTTTTCTATCTGTCTAGTTCCAGTGCCTAGCCCCTTGAGGTCACAAGCCTCTTTCCTATGGAGGCTAAGAACTGCCTCCCTGGAAATCGCCTTGCGCTTGTCGGGGCTTACAACTTCTAATCTGTTCGGTTCCAGCGCAGAGTATGCCATGCTGCTGCATTTGACCTTCTCTTACTTATTTCACGCAAAAAAACAGACCCTTTGTTCAACAAAGGGTCTGTTTGGATTATTAATCTTCAAATTGATAAAGTGGTGTGCTTAAGTAGCGCTCGCCGTTACTTGGAATAATGACCAATACTTTTTTTCCTGCCCCAAGCTCTTTAGCGACCTTTAATGCTGCAGAAATAGCTGCTCCGGACGAAATCCCGCCAAGGATTCCTTCTTCTTTAGCCACTTTACGAGCTATTTCAAATGCTTCTTCATTTTTTACTTGAATGACATCATCGTATATTTTCGTATCAAGGATATCCGGTACAAAGCCTGCTCCAATTCCCTGGATTTTGTGTGGTCCTGGCTTACCGCCTGAAAGGATCGGTGAATCAGCTGGCTCAACCGCATAAATTTTAATGCTATCATATTTTTCACGCAATGCCTGCCCAGCACCTGTGATGGTTCCACCAGTTCCAATTCCAGAAATAAACGCATCAAGCTGATCGCCCATTTGCTCAACAATTTCTTTTCCTGTAGTGCGTCGGTGTACTTCAGGATTTGAGATATTTTTAAATTGCTGCGGCATAAAGTAACCTTTTTCTTTTGCAATTTCTTCTGCTTTGCGAATCGCACCACCCATACCATCTGGACCAGGTGTTAGCACAAGCTCAGCTCCGTATGCACGCAACAGATTACGACGCTCCATACTCATTGTTTCAGGCATAACCAATACTGAACGATAGCCCTTCGCAGCTGCCACCATTGCCAGACCAATTCCCGTGTTTCCACTTGTAGGCTCAATAATTGTATCGCCTGCCTTCAAATCGCCCGCTTCCTCTGCAGCTTCAATCATCGCCAGTGCTATACGGTCTTTTACACTGCTGCCAGGATTCATGTACTCTAGCTTCAAATAAATATCTGCTGAGCCATCCTCAACAATTCGGTTTAATTTTACAATCGGTGTGTGACCAACTAATTCAGTAATGTTATTCGCTATACGCACCATTTTTTCACTCCTAATTCCAAGTAATGTGATCGGTTTTCCTCTATACCAAATTTACCAATTTTTCAGAATGATTGCAACCAATAAGATAAAAAAGATACCAATTCCTCTACGAATACCTGTCCATTATAAAAAATGTTCAGAGTTTGTAAGAGTTTTTTGGTATCTCAGTTCACTTTATTGCATGCCACCATAAAACCAGTCAATCGAAAATTCATTCCAAAATGACTCAGGTGTTACTGGTACATTTAATTGATCTAGAGCTAATTGTCGTTCAATACGTGATTTAACCTCATCAAAGTCGAATGACACACCGGCTGTTGTTTCGTGTAAATAGGCAATGACAAATCCTTGATCAGTTGAAATCGGAGTGCTCCATTCTCCGTCGCTCAATGATCGGACAGCCGTAAGTACTTTCTCTTCTATTGAAGTAGAATTTTCAGGGACATAGCCCAGCATTCCTCCTTGGCTAGCTGTGACTTCATCAATGGAGCGCTCCCTTGCTAACACTTCAAAAGAAGATTGATCCTCCAGCTCTCCCAATACCTGAGAAGCCTCCTCTTCCGTTGCTACCACAATTTGTGATATGCGATACATCGCAGGAATGGCATATAACGACTCGTTTTCTTCGTAATAAGATCGGACTTCTTCCTCTGAAAATTCAACATCATTTGTAATCAATTTTTCAAGGATGAGTTCAGTTTTCAGCTGCTCCTTCAATACCTCTTCGTTTGATAAGAACGCTTGATCATACACATTTAAAACTGAGCGAAGCAATGAAAATTCCTGTTCAAGCTCTTCATCTGAAACAACAATATTATATTTTTCTGCTGATTGATCCATTACACTTTGGTTTACAAGCTGCTGAAGAACCTCTTTTCCATATCGAAGCTCAATGGCATGCAGCCACTCCTGTCTAGTGATTTCTTCATCACCCACGGTAGCAACAACTTCTGACGATTCTGCAGTGTTATCCTTAGAAACCCATGCAATGAGTGTAATGATATTTGTTAACAACAATAAAACAATAATATATAACAGCGGCTTTGATTTAAGACGTTTTTTTCGCAAATCCGTCATCATAAGCACTTATCTAGCCTCTTCCAGGAAGCTTTCAAGTTCTTCTTTACTGTAATGGTAGACCTCGTGACAGAAATGGCACTGAGCCTCTGCCTTTCCGTCTTCTTCAATCATTTCTTTGATTTCTTGTTTACCTAAGCTAATAATCGCTGTACTAAATCGTTCCTTCGAGCATTTACAGTGAAAGGTTACAGGAAGCGAATCCAGTACTTTTACATTTCCCTCTCCAAGAACGGTTTCTAAAATTTGCTCAGGTGTCAGTCCTTGTTGAATTAGCTTGGAAACAGGAGGCACCATACCCAAGCGCTGTTCAATTGCTTCAATAACAGCCTCATCTGCTCCAGGCAGCAATTGAAGAATAAAACCGCCGGCAGCCAAAATTGTGTTGTCCGGGTTTACGAGAACACCTACTCCAACAGAAGAAGGCACTTGTTCAGACGAAGCGAAATAGTAAGTGAAGTCCTCACCTAGCTCACCAGAGACAAGCGGCACCTGACCTGAAAAGTTTTCGCGCATTCCTAGGTCTTTTATGACCGTTAGCGTTCCTTCTGCACCAACAGCTCCCCTTACATCGAGCTTTCCTTGTGCATTTAAATCTAAATGTGTTTGAGGATTTGTAACGTATCCTCTTACTTGGCCTTTTGCATTACTATCAACAAGGATTGGACCAATCGGACCATTTCCCTCAACCTTAATTGTAAGGTTTTCTTCCCCTTTAAGCATAGCTCCCATCATCACACCAGCAGTCATGGTACGCCCTAGCGCAGCTGATGCAGTTGGCCACGTATAATGGCGTCTTTGTGCTTCACTCACTGTTTCAGTAGTATTAACCGCAAACGCACGAACCTGACCATCGTAGGCTAGTGCGCGAATCATATAATCAGACATATAAATTCTCCCTCCGCTATTCCATGTTGCGTTTATAAATAAGTTGAAGTCCTTTTAACGTTAAAAACGGATCAACGTGATCGATTACACTGGACTCGTTTGCAATAAGAGAGGCTAATCCCCCAGTTGCAATAACTTTCACTTGACTTTGCGCCTCGTTTTTCATTCTCGAAACAATTCCTTCAACCTGCCCCACATAGCCATAAACAATACCCGCTTGCATGGCTGTTACAGTACTCTTACCTATAATGTGGTCTGGACGAGCTATTTCAATACGAGGAAGCTTGGCCGCCTTTGAGTACAACGCTTCTGTTGAGATCCCAATCCCCGGTGCAATGACACCACCCATATATTCTTTGTTTTCGTTGATGTAGCAATAGGTAGTTGCGGTACCAAAGTCGACAATAATAAGTGAACCGCCATAATCCTGAATCCCAGCGACAGCATTGACAATTCTGTCAGCGCCTACTTCTTTCGGATTGTCATATTTAATGTTAAGACCAGTCTTTATTCCCGGCCCTACCACTAACGGTCCCAAATCAAAATATTTTTGGCACATTCTTTCTAACGCAAACATAATTGGTGGTACTACAGAAGAAATAATAATACCATCAACTTGATCGAACGTTATACCAACATGCTCAAACAAATTTTTCACCATCATGCCATACTCATCTTCTGTCTTATGACGATTTGTCTCCATACGCCAATGATGGCTTAAACGATCTTCTTCATAAACCCCTAAAACCGTATTCGTATTTCCAACATCCACCACAAAAATCATATTTGTCACCACGCTCATCGTATTATTCACACTGAAAACATCATATCATAATTCTTTTTTTCAAGCTGTTACTCGAGCTTTTATTTTCATTAAAAAAAGGCGCCGGTAATTCGGCGCCTTTTTTTAATCTTCTTTTTTACGATCTTCTGTTGGTGTTGGTCCAAATTTCTTTGGAGCATCATTTGTTGCCTCATCAGAAATTTTTTCAGCTGGTGAAACATCAGAAGTTTCGTCTTTCACTTCTACTGGCTTTGATTCAACAACGTCTTTTTCATTCGTTAGGGTCGAATTCTCGTCAATAGAGCTGTCATAAACACGATCCGGCAATGTACCATGATCAACCAAGTGCTTAATTTGAGCAGCATCAAGTGTTTCAACTTTTAACAGTGTTTCTGCGATAAGCTCAAGCTTTTCACGATTTTCTGTAAGAATTGTTTTTGCACGCTCATAGCATTCTTTAATAATCGCTTGAATTTCAGTATCAATGTCATATGCAATACGATCCGAATAATTTTGCTCGCTGTTAAAGTCACGACCTAAGAACACTTGTCCTTGAGATTGACCAAATTGAAGTGTACCAAGCTTTTCACTCATACCAAACTCGGTAACCATACGTCGAGCAATTCCTGTTGCACGCTGGAAGTCGTTTGAAGCACCAGTAGAGGCTTCGCCAAAAATGATATCCTCAGCAACACGACCACCGAGCAAGCCAGTAATCTTATCTAGCAGTTCAGGTCTTGTCATAAAGTATCGATCTTCTTTTGGCAGCATAACAGCATATCCGCCTGCTTGACCACGTGGAACGATTGTTACTTTGTGCACCATATCCGCTTCATCAAGAACAACACCAATAATGGTATGTCCCGCTTCGTGGAACGCGACAATTTTTCGCTCTTTTTGAGAAATGACGCGGCTTTTCTTCGCTGGGCCGGCAATTACTCTATCCGTCGCTTCATCAATATCACTCATATCGATTGTTTTCTTGTCACGACGCGCAGCTACAAGAGCAGCCTCGTTCAATAAGTTTTCTAAATCAGCACCCGAGAATCCTGGCGTTCTTTGTGCAATTGCTTTTAAGTCAATATTGTCATGAAGTGGTTTATTTTTAGCATGGACCTCAAGAACTGCTTCACGACCTGTTACATCGGGACGATCAACCGTGATTTGACGGTCGAATCGACCTGGACGAAGCAGTGCTGGATCAAGAATATCTGGTCGGTTGGTAGCAGCAATCATAATGATTCCTTCATTTCCACCGAATCCATCCATTTCAACAAGCAATTGGTTCAAGGTTTGCTCACGCTCATCGTGACCACCACCAAGACCTGCTCCACGCTGGCGGCCTACCGCATCAATTTCATCAATGAAAATGATACAAGGTGCATTTTTCTTTGCGTTTTCAAAAAGGTCACGCACACGAGATGCTCCGACCCCGACAAACATTTCAACAAAGTCAGAACCTGAAATGGAGAAGAATGGTACTCCAGCTTCTCCAGCTGCTGCACGAGCAAGCAATGTTTTACCAGTACCAGGAGGTCCTACAAGAAGGATCCCTTTTGGTATGCGTGCACCAACTTCGGTAAATTTACGAGGGTCTTTAAGGAAGTCAACAACTTCTACAAGCTCCTGCTTCTCTTCATCAGCCCCTGCTACATCTTTAAAACGAACCTTTTTCTTTTCTTCTGTATAAAGCTTAGCTTTACTCTTACCAAAGTTCATCACGCGGCCTCCGCCACCTTGAGCTTGGTTCAATAAGAAGAAGAATAAGATGAAAATAATTACGAAAGGAATAATGGTTGTTAAAAATGTCACCCATCCGCTTGTTTCAGGAGCTTCGAGATAGTTAACAACTGTATCAGTAGACGCAGCAATCTCGCGAATTGTGTCTAATACCTCAGTATCCTCTAACGGAATGTTTGTTACAAAAAATTCGCCCTCTTCATAACCGTTCAACTCTCCGCGTACGTTATACACGCTTCGGTTGGGCTGTATGTCAATTTCACTTACGTTACCTTCATTCAATTCATTAATGAATTTCCCGTATGTGAGTTCTTGGTTCGGCTGGTTTCCATTGTTAAACAAACCAACTATCCCAATGATAACCAAGAATACTAATAAATAAAATATGGTATTGCGGAATATCCTGTTCATCCCTTACCTCCTCCCACAGTCAAAGAAACTAATAACAATAGTATCATAGAGAAAGAAAGCATTACAACCATTTACAACTGCGGCTGCACACTTCATTCGCCGTACTTTTTTTGAGTCATACATCATTCAGCATCCGTATATATTTCAGGCTTTAAAATTCCGATATATGGGAGGTTGCGGTAGCGTTCTGCATAATCTAATCCATAGCCTACCACAAATGCATCTGGTACGACAAAACCAACATAATCAGCTTTCACATCCGCTTTTCTTCCAGATGGTTTATCAAGCAATGTGACAATTTTAATGGATTTTGCTTTGCGGTAGCGGAACAAATCGACTAAATAATTAAGAGTTAAACCGCTGTCGATGATATCTTCGAGGATCAAAATGTCTCTGCCTTCTACTTTCGTATTAAGGTCCTTGATAATTTTAACCTCACCTGATGAGACTGTTGAGTTCCCATAGCTTGACACATCCATGAAATCCATCTCAAGGTAAACGTCCATTCGCTTAATTAAATCAGCCATAAAAGGAAGTGCTCCTTTTAAGACACCGATTACAAGCGGATAACTGTCCTTATACTCTTCTGTTAGCTGGCTGCCAAGCTCTTTAATTTTTTCTTGCAGCTGTTCTTCCGTATACAGTACTTTCTCAATATCTTGATTCAACACGAAATATGTCCCCCTAGGTAGTCCTTGTTGTAAATTAGCGTATATGCCTGGGCACCGTTCTTCGGCTCGTTAACACCATTCGCAGTGCGTAAGCCAGGAACCCAAAGCACCCTTCCGTTTGCATCGGTCACAATCGGCCATTGATCCCGCTGTTCAAGTGGAATTTTCTCATCTACGAACAAGCTTTTTAGCTTTTTAGAACCAGTCAGCCCCTTAAGTTGAATTTTGTCGCCCTTGTGTCGTGTACGAACAATTAACGGCAATTCCACTTGAGCAGAATCCAGTTTAAGCAGGTCAAAGGGAAAGTTTCCAGATTCACCTTCTGCATCCCCTACCAATTCCATTGTCGATCCATCCGGCAAGTAAATGGCCTGCCCGATTTCTAATTCAAAATGAAAGGGAAGCAGCGCTTCTCTTTCATTTTGAAAATAAAAGGAAACGGTTGAGTAGGAGCGCGTAACGAGTAATCCATCTGGCAAATGAATGACTCCTGATGGATGATTTTGTTTGAATAACTTATTAATCGCTACCGTATGTGCAGAAGAAAGGGAAATAGGTACTTTCGCATAAAGATAATTCAATATTAGATGAATCATTCTTCTTTGTAAAGGAAGAGCCTCGAGGTTCCAATTTTCCTGATTCACCTTAATATTTTGAGGCTCCTGCAGTATGATCAGCCGGGCAAGCCGCTTTTCCGCCTCAGCTGTCATCCAATCTTCATCCTCTGTTATTTCTTCGCTGTAGCGAAGAAAGTGTTCATGAAGCCTTGGATTTTCTTCCTTCAGCAGGGGAATTACGTGATGTCTCAAGCGATTTCGCATATAATAATCAGCCTCATTGCTCTTGTCACGACGAGGCTTCAACTGATAGTGTTCACAATATTGTTCGATTTCATTTTTTGTAACAGGAAGAAAGGGGCGTACGAGCATCGATTTATGAAAAGGACGTTTCGCTTGAATACCAGCCCGCCCTTTCATCGTTGAACCGCGGATTAAACGGAACAATATCGTCTCTACCTGATCATCCGCGTGATGACCCAAGACAAGCTTTTTGGCGCCTGTCTTCCTTACTACTTCAGCTAAATAGTCGTAACGCTCCTCTCTAGCTGTCTCTTGAAGCCCCTTATTCAATTGTTGCATCCGTTCTTTTATATGAAGAGTCGCAGCATGAAAGGGCAATCCATGCTGTTGACAGAAAGTTTTCACGTAGGTGCAATCCGCTGCCGATTCTTCGCCCCTTAATAAATGATCGACATGCGCTACCTCAATATTTACATAATAAAGAGACTCATGCATAAGATAGTGGAGTATAGCCATGGAATCTGGTCCTCCAGAAACAGCCACCACTACCTTTTCACCCGGTGTAAAAAGCTCATGCTGTTCGCAATATGAACGGATTTTCGCTTTGAAGGATTGCATATTGGTTCTCCTTTTCCTTACTTCCCCCCGATGATCAAAGGAAGATATGGTTTTATTGTACCAATTCTTCCGCGTAATCCATACTCATATACGACGAAAATTATTTAACCTGTTTTAACAGCAGAAGGAATAGCTGCCCATTTTGGCAATTGATGCTGGAACTGCACGGTTAATATGGTCATATCATCTTCAATCTCACCGCCGGATGTTCGAACAGCGGCTTCCATTAAAATATCGGCTACTTGCTGAGGATCTGATGTTTTCAGTTCTGAAATTTGCCTTTTAATCCACCTTTCCGGATTTTCAATAAACCTCGTCCCTTCAAGCACACCGTCACTAAGCATAATTAATAGGTCACCTGCTTTTAGCTGATCTTCAAGGATATCCATATCAAGATCTCTAAAAAAGCCCATTGGCAAATTGCTTGCTTCAATTGTTTTAACCTGTTTTCCCCTTTTTATATAGCTTGGTACAGAACCAACTTTCAAAAATCTTGCTTTACCCGTTTGCAAATCAATCATTGCAAGGTCTACTGTTGAATACATGTCCCCTGTGCGTTTAACGGTAAGGATTGAGTTAACAGATTTAATGGCTAATTCTTCTTCGATTCCTGCCTCGAGCATTTGTCTTAGCAGCTGCAGCGTTTCTTCACTCTCCTTTTGTGCTTTCTCGCCATTGCCCATCCCATCACTAATCGCAACTGCATATTTCCCGCCATGAAGATGTACAGCTGCATGGCTATCCCCAGAAATCAGCCCTCCCCCATGGGCTGCATGTGAAATCCCTATATTTACTTTAAAGGCTTTAGAAGAACGGAATGTAACAACCATTCCCTCATAAGGCGAAGGAATATCCACTTTTTGATAAACAATAATGGTTTCCTTCAAAATAGATGAAAGCATCGGAGCAATTAATTTTTCGCATTCACCATGTATTTCCTGGAACGGCAGCATGACATCCACGTCAATTTGACCATACTCCAGGCTATGAACATCTATTTGGTCCACATGAATCCCGAATTCTCTTAGTGCCTGCAGCATCTCCTCCTCTTGTTTTTCATGCTTTTCATTTTCCCGCTGCAGGTCGTATGCAAAATCCTTCATGACAGCGGATAAACCTTGCAGCTGAGTGGATACAAACTGATTACTCTCAAGCATCTGCTTTTTCATATGAAGATGCACTTCACGTTTCGCAGACTCCTGCTCAAAGGCCTCTTGCACCTGCTCTGCTTTTACACATAAGCTTTTCCATTGTATAAGCGGTTCCTTGTCTGGAAGGGTCAATTGGGTCATCCAATCATAGGTTCGATCAAAATGGGCAGACCAGCAGTAATCCTTTTTAAAGCACATTTGACATGTTCGTTCTGTAACACGACCTAGCGTTTCGTCAATTGAAATAGACATATCCTTTAGACCCGGCTCTTGTTCCTTGCATTCAAAGCTTTTGGATAATGTATCAAACATATCAGAGAATTTTTGCACCTTTTCTGCCGTTACATCACGCACCTTTCTTGCGTATAGTTGCTGGTCATTCTCATGAGCATCTGACCCAGGGATATGTCTCCCGATTGCCGCTAACCAACTCTTCGGCGTGAGGAATAAAGCCAGCGCCGCCACAGCTGACTCATAAAGGGAATATTCAAGCGCAGCCCCTTGGCCATAAAAAAGACCCATGAGGAGCGTTGCCATCATTAATCCAAGAGATACACCGGTAGCTTTTCCACTTTTCAACAAACCCCCAAGAAGACCCGCCACTGCCAAGATCGCTACCTCTGGTAAATGAATAACAGAGGCCAAGCAGAAGACGAGTCCCGTCACTATGCCCACGGTGGACCCAATCATTGCCCCCGCAACAAGTGCTGCCGCAATAACAACGTAACGAGTAATGACATGATCAACCGCCAAACCTCCGACGGTAAAACTAATAAATCCAGTAGCAACAGAGGCCACTACAATCGCGATCGCGACCAGTTCTTCTGGTTCATATGTTCTTTTTCTTGCTTTTGTCATCACCAGTTGAATGCCCTGTAGAAAAACAAGCGTTAATACGCCAGCTAATAACGCTTCAAATGCGACCATCACTCCATCCACCCAATTGAGTGGTACAGAAGATTGAATAGCGAGATAGACAAACCTTGAAATCACGACAGACAATATGACTGTCAATGCAAGGAAAAGTCGTTTTGACGATAACCACTTTTTGAATATAAATTGTATTGAACAAAAGAGAAGGATTGAGCCTAGCGTATAGAGACCTTGAGAAACACCGAGTGTAGAAGCACCTGCCGCTAAACCGACCGCTACAAGGAGGGATTTATCTCGACTGACCATAAAGATGACAGCAAACATCGGCAGGGCAAAAGGAGTAAATTGCGATAGAAATAATGCTCGTCCTAGTAAAACGCTTACGATTAGATGGAGAACACCTCGTTGAAACATCCACTGAGCGAACATTACTTTTAGACGACTTTTCCAAAGAGGTATTCTTTTTTTCGAGTGAAACATTGAAATCGAGTTCGTCACGTCTAAGTTAGCCTCTTGTATTTTGGCCATTTACTCCACCCCTTATCTCTTCTCGTTGCGAGTAATTATAAAAGAAAAGTTCCACGGGAGTTTGTCATAATTCAGGGACAAAACAATAAAATCGTTCGACGTTTTTTTGAGAAGATCATCATTTCGAGAAACCTTTCTTGTTTTCGCCTGTTTCCCCTCAGACAACACGTCGAAAAGTGCTCATTCGTCTCAGAAATAGAGGAAGAAAAAGACGTTTGTTTTCTCTGTTTTTTTTCTTTTAAAAAAATCAAAATATGATTGACACTCGTTCCACAGCTATGTATTATAGAACTTGTGCTTAATAAGAAAGAAAAGGCGATTGTATAGTCTTGAGAGTCGTTGGAGCATCTTATAAATAGCACAGAGAATACTTTTATATGGCGGCGTAGCTCAGCTGGCTAGAGCGTACGGTTCATACCCGTGAGGTCGGGGGTTCGATCCCCTCTGCCGCCACTACTTTTAGGCCCGTTGGTCAAGCGGTTAAGACACCGCCCTTTCACGGCGGTAACACGGGTTCGAATCCCGTACGGGTCATTACATAATAAAGAATGGTTCTTTTAGCTGCAACAAGCATAAGTAAAAGAGGGATTGGAGTAAAACTCCAATCCCTCTTTTACTTATCTTCATCTCGATCGACATCAACTTTATCCATCAAACAATGAAACTTCATCATTTCCATACACACAAAAAAAAAAACGCTAGCAGGACCATGAACATTCCTGCTAGCGTTTATATGATCGACAATATTTAAAAATAGAGCGGCTTGTTCTCTTATCATGAATCCTCAAGCTGCCTTTGTTCAAGTTCGAGCCTAAGCTTCTATGTTTCGATTAGATAATTTTCTTGCTTAAGCCTTTCGAGTTCCAGATCATCTTTCAACATATCACGTTTCATTCTAGTCTATTTTTCTAAATGGGTTGTTATGATCGCAATAACCGGAATCGATAAAGTCATAACGGCCGCGATTGTTCCAGTCATACACGATCCCTCCTTGATTGATTTCATTTGTTGATTTTTAGTATACAACATAGGGTAGAATCTGACTGTCGAAATTAAGATTTCCGGTTTTTCCTGTCTTCCATAGAAAGAACCGTCTTCTAAATGAGTTTTCAAACTTTCAAGAGGACTGATCTTTTTCCAAGGACTTCATAAATCCGGAGCTTTTCACAAACTTTTTTTCATCATTTCTATTTGTTCCTGATGGTGAAGGTCATGCTCCATAAAATCTCTTAAGTATTCCTCAATGGTTAAAGAATGGTCTCCGATAGAAAATGAAGCAGACAATGTCTCATCAGCCAGGTCACTTATCAGATTCATTAAGTCTACTCTTGTTATGTATGCAAGATCGATTAGCATTTCCTTTGATTGTCCATTATGTGCTTCGGTTCTCGCTTTTTCATTAAATTCTTGAAAATCAGGGAAATTCTCCAACAAGGCGCCCTCTTTCATAAATGAAAGCCTTTCATTTATGGTATAAGCATCCCAGGCTTGAAGATGCGAAATAATGGCGGCAGTGGACCATTTACCTTCTTCAATTGGTGCGAACCAAACATAGTCTTCCATTTCCTTTAATTCCAAAAGCCAAGATAAATACTGTTCACAATGAGATAACCAAGTAACCTTTAAGATAATCAATCACTCCTCTCTTGATCTACCTATTACATTACGACATCCTCCACCTATACTCCTTTATAAATAAAAAAAGCGGAGCCGCAACTACATAATTGGCCCCACTTTAAACGTATTGTTATATCGACTGATCAAGATTATCCATGTCTTCCGGATGTACGAAACGACAGCTAGTTACCCTTTTTTAGCTCCTCTACCCCCACGTTTTGATTCCGTATTACGTTTTAGAGAAGTCAGGCGATCCTCACTATCCTTTAGGAAACGAGCCATTTTCTGTTCAAATGTCTCTCTTCCTACCGGGCCACTATTATTACGGCCACCACGTTGATCGGTCCCTCGGTTACTGCGCGGACGTTGCTGCTGTGTAGTCTGTTGCGGTGGTTGATCTTTTGCCTTACGAATAGACAAACCAATTTTGCCATCCTTTTCAACATTTAAGATCTTGACTTCTACTTCGTCGCCTACTTTTAAATGCTCGTTGATATCCTTGACATAGTTGTCCGCAACTTCACTGATATGCACAAGCCCTGTTGAACCTCCAGGCAATTCAACGAATGCCCCGAAATGAGTGATGCCTGTCACTTTACCTTGTACTTTGCTGCCTACTTCGATTGACATAAAAAAAATGATCCTCCTTAGAAAAATAAAAAATAGAGCTTACTGTCCATTATAGCCAACATAAAAAAAGAGTGTCAACATACCGACACCCCATATTAATCATTATTATCATTTTGTGAATCTTTTTTTTCATCATTCTTTAGGTTTGACAAGCTTTCATTGCCTTCTTCTGGAATATTAAAAATAATTTCTCCATCCTCGGAAAGGAAGTAGTCTTTCCTTGCAAGCTTGGCTATGTACTCATCATCATTAAGCTTTTCAATTTCAAGTTTAAGCCTCTCCTCTTTTGCTTGAAGCTCTACTACCTGATTTTGTAATATTTCTTTTTGTGCTTCTTTCGCTTCTAAAACGTTTGCTCGAGAAACCATAGAAGACACTAATACACCACTAATAATGACCGCAAAAATGATAAAAAATGATAATCTGCGAATAAGTCTTTTTTTGTGCAGGGCTTTACGGTGCTCAATCTGCTGTTGATTTACTGTGTACTGATTGTCTAGCGAAGTAACCGCTTTATGTGGCTTCCCCATATGGTGGCCTTCTCCCTTCTGGTCTCTGTTGGCTATGCGTTTATCTATGACTGGTTTATTATCACCTATTATATAACAGATTCAGCCACTTTTTTACCTTTTTCGCAATTAAAATCCTGTAATTAGGAATTTTTGATAAAAAAGGGGCGAATGGCCTCGATAGTATCCACCAGAAGATCGACAACAAGCGACAAACAAGAGATAAAAGACCCGCCATGACCAGCATAAAAATTCGCCATCCCCATCTTAACGGGGTAACAACTACAATAGTAAAAGTAATGATTAGAACGCGGCTCACCCATTTAATGATCTTCTCAATTAATGTAAGCACACGGATGATTATTCTTTTGATCAATGCTTGATAGGCAGAAAATCCGCAAATAATGGATATCAGTACATACAAACGCCACTCTCCGCCATTCACCTGGAATAGCAGAAGAAAAACAATGATCGCTTGCAGGCACCAAAAAAAGCCATCTGTAATCCAACGCCAGTTTGATGATTTTCGGGGACTCAGATATCTATCATACAGTGTTAGATTAAAGCCGATCAGCAAGCCTGCCCCAATCATTGAAGCCATTACGAGAAGCTGTGCATCTAAAATCATCGAAATAACTTACTAAAGAGCCCCTTTGTTTCTTGTGGACCCGGTTCATCAATATATAACAAGTCATCGATCCGTCCTTTTAACGATACATGTCCTCTCTCAACATCAAGATTAACCATTTGAAGCTGTTTTCCTTTTATAGACAAATATCCTTGTACAGTCTCTAATAAGAATTCCTCGTTATCAAAACTTTCCACATGGCGAACACCGGTTATGGACAGTGTTTCTCTTTTGCTCATCACAATCTCATGCTCTGGCCTTTCCTGTCTTGGATCAGTATACGGCATTTCATCCACCCCGCTTTGTTGTACAAGCATTTACTCAATACATTGTATGCACAACCTAAAGAGGGTATGACGCCATTCACTTATCCTTTTTTATATGAGCTATTCAGTTGCTCCTAGGCGTTCTTCTTTGATTACGCTATACATGGTCATTGCTTCTTCTTTGCGCATGGTTTCCTGCAAACGATCTACTTGAACCGTTACAATCCGCTGGCCAAAGCGGACCGTTAATTCATCGCCAACTTTGACTGTCGAGCTTGCTTTCGCTTGCTGACCATTGATTGAAATACGCCCTTGATCAGCTACTTCCTTTGCAAGTGTTCTGCGTTTAATAAGCCTTGAAACCTTTAAAAACTTATCGAGTCTCATATGAATACCTACTTTCTACATTCCTTTATTTTTTGCTTCATCCCAAAATTCATCCAACTCAGTCAAGCTAAACGACTGAAACGTATTACCTGATTCTCTTACCCTTTTTTCTACATAAGAGAAACGTGCCATAAATTTTTGATTTGCCCTAATAAGGGCTTCCTCAGGAAAAATATTATGAAAACGAGATACGTTAACAAGGGCAAACAATAAATCACCAAATTCCTCTAAACTCGCTTCCTTGTCTCCATTAGCGATCTCATCCTGAAATTCCTGCCACTCTTCCTCAAATTTATCCCAGGCACCAGAAGGATCATCCCAATCAAACCCTACCTTTGCAGCCTTTTTCTGAATCTCGAATGCTTGAATCAATGCGGGCTTACCAGCTCCAACACCCTTCAACAGCGATTTTCCTTCCTGAGATCCACCTTTTTCCTGCTGCTTTATCGCCTGCCAACTCTGAACAACTTCTTCAGTACTATTCGCTGTAGCGTCTCCAAAAACATGAGGGTGTCTGCGCACCATCTTCTCAGAAATGCCGAAAATAACATCCTGAATGGTAAAATACCCACTGTCCTCTCCAATTTGCGCGTGAAGCATGACCTGCAATAACACGTCTCCAAGCTCTTCAATCATATGATCAATATCACCGCTGTCTATCGCTTCCAGAAGCTCGTATGCCTCTTCGATCAAATATCGCTTTAATGACTCATGCGTCTGCTCTTTGTCCCATGGACATCCGTCTGGGCCTCTTAACGCAGCGATAATTTGACGAAGCTGAAAGAATTCACCATACGCCTGAGACTGATCCTGCATAGGGGGGACATAAAGACTTGTCAGATTACTTAGCTCCATCTCTCTGTCTAGTTCATATAGAGGTACCGTTGTAATTCTCTCTTCTGAACTTCCAGCTGCAGTTACGATCGTAACTGGGTAATGATCCGGATACTTTTCCATCAAGGTCAACTTCACTTCAGATGCTACAAGTGCATCATACACCTGTCCAATAATTAAATGCTGCGCCACTTGAATGTGATCTCGACGCAATGCTGTTCCATCAAGAAGCTGGAATCCTTCAATCGGATCGATTCCTACAGCAGTAAAGAGATCATCTAAAAAGCTTTGACCGCCTACAACGGAAATTGATATTTCCCCCTTTTTTTCCAAATCTAATAATAGCTGTACAGTTTGTTCAGCGACTAACGGGTGACCTGGTACAGCATAGATCACAGGGCCTTCCTCCGCTTGCTCCATTAACAAAGCGACGATTGAAGCATAAACATCTTCAAAGCGATCATGAGCCTCATAAATGTGATCAAACGATGAAAAAATAACGCCTTCTTCCTGAAGTGCCGATATAACTGGGTGTGAGAGTGTTCGAGCCACAATATGTGAAGCGCTTTTGAGTTTTTTATATACACCATGAGGCAACTGATCTAAATCACCTGCGCCAAGTCCAATAATTTCTATTCGAAGTGTCATCTCACCTGTCTCCTCTGTATCAATATCATCAATTTATATAAATTCACACATTCTTTATGATGTTCGCTTTCTTTAAACACTAGAACCAAAAATCCGGTCCAGCTTTTTGCCCAGCGGAATTTGCTTTACTTCTTCATTGGTAAACAACCTTTGCTTCCATGTTACAAACATAAAAACCCACCCTCCTAGTGCGGCTCCCAACAACGCCATCAAGGTTGCCTGTACCCTTGTACTGGCCAATTCTGGAGGGATCATACCTCCAAAAACCATAAGAAGCTGAATCGCTGCTGTCATTCCGAATAAACTGACAGCAAGCACGCGATAAAAAGATCGTTCTAATAATCTTCCGACGCGCCGGCGAAGTCTCATGACAACAACAATCAAGACCAGTAGCATTGCAAGCACAGTTGCGATCGCTGCCCCAAGTGTCCCAAAGTATGGGACGAGCCATTGGTTTAAACCGTATTTTACTGCAAGACTTGCGACGATCGACCAAGCAGCCAAATGAAAGCTTCCCATCCCCTGCAGCACCGCACTGATCGTTAAGATGATCGAGGCCATTAACGCAGACAAGACAAATACAGCGAGCACATGAGAATCCGATGAATCCTGAAACAGCATTATATTCAACGGTATAATGATATTGATTAAACCGACAGCTGCTGCAGCTCCAAATATAATACCTATTTTCAACGCAAGTTTTGCTTTTTCTTTCACATATTCATGCTGGTTTTTTTCATAAGCCGATGATATCATCGGCACTACGGTCAAGGACAATGAGGTAGCAACAATAATGCCCATTTGTACTAGAGGCTGTCCGCGATCGTATACCCCTTTAATCTCTTTTGCTGCTTCCTGTTCCACCCCACCCGCTACCAGCATGGCATAGACGTTAAGTGCATCGACAAGCTGATAGAGCACCAGCATCATGCTCCCCATGCCAATAGCGCCTCCCATAATCGTCAGCTTTCGTACAATCATCCAGTCAAAACGTGAAAATTTCAAACTTTGAACCCGTTCAATACGAACCCCTTGCTTCCACACGAAATAGGTGAGAACAACAACACCAGTAAACGAACCGGCAATTGATCCCGCAACAGCCCCCATACCAACAGCATATAACCCCGCCTCAGCTGTCATTAAAACGATCGACAGGACTAATATGACCACTACGCGTACAAATTGCTCTAAGCCTTGTGATAGGGCAGATGGAACCATATTCTGATTCGCCTGAAACCAACCTTTGCCTGTTGACAATATAGGCAATAATAAAAAAGGGTATGCCATGAGGCCAATTAACGGGGCCAGTGAAGGATCTCCCATCCATACAGCAAGCGCCTCAGCTCCAAAACGAAGGGCTAAAAACCATCCTAGACCAACGGCTGTCAAAAAAAGAAATGAGACCTGCAGGATTCGACTAACATCCTCTTTTTTTCCCGTATCGATCTGTTCAGCCACCATTTTTGAAATCATGACAGGAAATGTGTATGTACAAAGAGCAAGTAAAATACCATAAAAAGGATAAACCTGCTGATAAATGTAGAAACCTGTATCTCCCACTATGTTTTGAAAGGGAACGCGATATAATGCACTTAATATTTTCGAGAAAAAAGCTGCCAAAGTTAAAATAGCCGCTCCCTTGATCATTTCATTAGATGACCGCTCCATTAACCTACCCACTCGCCTTTCATTTCCCCTCTTACACATAGTTACAGGTAATTATAACAAACTGCTTTGAAGCTGTCTTTTCTGTTCAATCCCCCACTAACTGTATATAGAAAAAACGCAACCGAAAAGGCTGCGTTTTTTCATATTCAGATATTCTTATTGTTCCATCTGCCTTGCCAAGAAGCTCGCCGCTGTTTCAGTTGATTTTTGCTCTACTGCACCCAGTGTGCCCTCTTTTGTAAAGATAATCACACTTCCAATCGGGTCACCAGATGCTACAATTGGAGCCACTGCATAGGACGAGAGATCCTCTTCTTGGTGTTCAACAATAGATAGCGAGCTTTGTTTTTGTATAAGTACGCTTTTTCGACCCGTCATTATACTTTCAATCCCCTCGCCAACCCGACGATCTAGATAGTCTTTTTTCGACACGCCGGCAATTGCGACGATGTTATCACGGTCAGAGATAAGCACGGGATGCCCCAGGCTATCAAATAATGCCTCAGCGTACTCTTTTGCAAAGTCGCCAAGCTCACTAATCGGCGAATACTTTTTTAGTATTACTTCTCCTTCTCGATCGACAAAGATCTCGAGTGGGTCGCCTTCTCTAATTCTAAGCGTTCGTCTAATTTCTTTCGGAATTACAACACGTCCCAAATCATCAATTCGACGTACAATACCTGTTGCTTTCATCTTCTAGGGCCTCGCTTTCCTAAAACGAATTATTCTTCTTAGTTGTCGTTACAGATTGTTACGTACTGTTAGTATTTTATAAATGGTCGTGTTTATACCTTTTCCGCTCATTTTCACCAAATAATATCTTCAATCTCTAACTTTAGGTAATGTCATGTATCGGTTAGATTATTTTCCTATTTTTAATGAAGGAAAGCTGAAGATGATCAAACACTGCTAAAGAGAGAGTAAACGCTCATTTAAACCATGCCAGGATCAGCATGCAACCATTACCATATAATAACAAACACCGGAGATTCAGACAATTTTTTTATTTACGTTTCTTTTAAGCTGTTTCTCTAAGCGCTTCAGGCAATCGGCCGATAATATCGTGAACAACTTGGAACCATTGTTCAGGTTTCATATTTCTTATTTGTACAGTAATTTTCAATCGATTGTTATCCATTCCAAGACCCACTGCCCGGCCGTGCCGATTACCGATCTCAAATACCTTCGCTCCATCTATGAGCCTTGTCCCAAGCTCACTTAGCTGGATTTTTATTTCATCCTTTGTCTGTTGAATGGATTCTAAACCAATAAGATTTCCATATGCTTTTATTTCAGCAATTTGGAACAAAGTAAGCACTTCAACTGGATAATCTCCGAACCGGTCGATCATTTCATCCTTCAATTCTTCAACCTCTTCGATAGCAGTAACAGCTCGGAATTTTTTATACATTTCAATCTTCTGATTACCGTCGGGAATATAACTCTCAGGAATATAAGCATCCAGTTTAACATCGAGATCAATCTCAACAGCAGGCTTAGCGTCTTCCTTCCCTTTCTCAGTACTCGGCAAAAGTTCCTTGCGTTCTTCAATTGCTTCTTTGAGCATTTGAGAATACAGATCAAAACCGACAGAATCAATAAATCCATGCTGTTGTGAGCCGAGTAAATTTCCTGCTCCTCGGATGGTTAGATCTCTCATCGCAATTTTAAAACCTGAGCCAAGCTCTGTGAATTCTTTGATTGACTGAAGCCGTTTTTCTGCCACTTCTGACAGCACCTTATCTTTTCTATAGGTAAAATAGGCGTATGCCACTCGATTCGAACGGCCAACTCGACCGCGCAGCTGATAAAGCTGTGACAGCCCCATTCGATCAGCATCAAAAACAATCAAGGTGTTCACGTTCGGTATATCAACACCTGTCTCGATAATAGTTGTCGTTACAAGGACATCATATTCACCTTCTAAAAACTGCAGAATAATAGATTCCAGCTCTGTCTCCGTCATTTGTCCATGTGCGACCGCAACACGCGCTTCCGGTACAAGCATCGATATTTCGTCTGCTTTTTTCGTAATATCTTCTACCCGGTTGTATAAGAAATAAATCTGTCCATTTCTAGCCAGCTCCCGCTCAATCGCTTCACGAACTAACGCGCCATTGTACTCCATAACATACGTTTGAACTGGAAAACGATTTTCAGGCGGCGTCTCAATGACAGATAGATCCCGTACACCCAGCATGGACATATGAAGTGTTCTCGGGATTGGTGTCGCCGTTAAGGTAAGGACATCAATGTTTGTTTTCAGCTGTTTGATCTTTTCTTTATGCGTTACACCAAAACGCTGTTCTTCATCAATAATTAATAGACCGATTTCACGGTACTTAATATCCTTTGATAGTAAACGATGTGTTCCAACAACAATATCAACCGTTCCATCCTTTAGACCTTTCATCGTCTCCTGCTGCTGTTTTCGAGTGCGAAAGCGGCTAAGCAAGCCAATATTGATTGGAAAGTCCTGCATGCGCTCCATTAATGTCTCATAATGCTGCTGTGCAAGAATCGTAGTTGGTACAAGAATCGCTACCTGCTTTCCATCCATAACCGCTTTGAAAGCTGCACGAATAGCCACTTCGGTTTTTCCATAGCCAACATCTCCACAAAGCAAACGATCCATCGGGCGGTCGCGCTGCATATCTTGTTTAATTTCTTCGATTGAACGAAGTTGATCTTCTGTCTCTTGGTAAGGAAAGGCTGCCTCAAATTCTTGCTGCTCATTCGTATCTTCCATGAAAGCATAGCCTTTAGCCGCTTCTCTTTCAGCGTAAAGCTTAATCAAATCATCCGCAATATCCGCTACAGAAGATTGAACCTTGCTCTTAACACGCTTCCATTCAGTCCCGCCGAGCTTATAGAGCTTCGGTTCCTTCCCTTCTGACCCTACGTACTTCTGCACAAGCTCAATCTGATCAACCGGAACATACAGCTGATCATTACCTTGATAACGTATATTTAAATAGTCCTTATGAAGACCATTGATTTCTAACGTTTCAATCCCGAGATATTTCCCAATTCCATGGTTAACGTGGACGACGTGGTCACCAACTTTGAGTTCAGAATAGCTTTTAATCCGCTCAGCATTTGAGAGTTTTTGATGACGCTTCTTCTTTCTTACTTTCTGACGGAATAACTCTTCTTCAGTCATGACGGCTAGTTTGTGCATAGGAAGTTCAAACCCGCCCTGAAGGCTTCCGTTAATAATTTGTACCGCATGCGGAATAAGCGGTTGTCCAGCCTGAACAATTGCCACATCAATCTCATAATCTGCTAGCACCCGTTCGAATTTTTGCAAGCGCTGTCCATCTGGAGCAAGCAGGACAACCGTATACTTTCCTTTCTTCCAACGGTCCACTTCCGCTTTTAGCACGTGCATTTGACCATGAAAGCTTTGCATCGGCTTACATGAAAAGGTATGAACCTGTTTGGGGTTTGTGTGCGGAATTTGTCTTGTGAACAAAGAAAAATACACTTTTTGCTGCTTCCCGCGAGCCATGATTCGAGCAAGACTATGAGAAACCGGTACATCATGAATAATTTTCCCTTCTCCTAAAAGAGAGAGATACCATTCCATTTCCTCTTTTTCTAAGATCTCATCCATTTCATGGATACGGCTCATCTCGTCAAAAAACAGCATTCCATCCTGCGGCAAGTATTCTATTAAACTTGCGTCTTCTTCATAAGCTAAGGATATATATTTAAATAGCTGATCGGGCTTTTGGCCATTTTTCAATAAACCAATCTCATATTCTGCTTGTTCTGCCATTGCGTCTTTAATCGACTCTTTTTTAACCTTTTTTAAGCTTTGCTTCAACCGGTTACCTAATTCCACCGCGATTCGTTCAAGATGCTCAGGCTCAACAATCAGTTCACTTGCAGGTCCTATCGAGATCGATTGTAATGTCTCCATTGACCGCTGATCATCGGCTGAGAACAGACGAATGGAATCTACTTCTGTATCAAAAAGTTCGATACGAACGGGATGTGACGAGGTCAGTGGATAAACGTCCAATATGCCGCCACGCACACTAAATTCGCCTGGACTATTAACCATTTCCGAACGGTTATAACCAATTTTCACCAGTGATAAAAGTACGTCCTGCAGATCAAGTTCGTCTCCTACTTGCAATGTAAACTGATGAACGGTCCAAGTTTTCTTTGGCGGAACGATTTTTCTAAGACCCGCCATCGGCACGATATAAAGTCCTCTTCCATTCATAGCGAGATGATTCATTGTTTCTAAACGCTGGGCACGCAGTTCAGGACTCGCAATGCTCATTTCTGCTGCTATCAATTCGTTTGCAGGATATAAAAATAAATGCTCTTCTGATACAAATTGTGAAAGGTCATCATAAAGTCGCTGGGCCTGCAAAAGATTATGCGTTACAACCATCATTGGGCGATCAAGCTGCTGAAACACTCCTGCCATAAAAGCGCTGCGTGCAGAGCCCGATAATCCTGAAATAAGTTGCTCCCGGGGTCCCATTTTTAAATCATTGATTGCTGAAGAGATTTGTGTGTCGTTCAGTAGCCCATTTAAAAGTGAATTCAAGCGTCTCTCCTCCTGTTATATTCAAACAGAAAAATGCCTTGGATGAAGCCATCCAAAGCTTTCTTACTGTATAAATTGGTCTAGCTCATGGTAATCGGGGTTTCGCTCCAATGATTCCTGACAATCTTCACAAATTGTCTGAATCTTAACGTGCCCCTCTGAAGTATAGGATACCATATTTTGTCGCTCTTCGTTTGACAGTTTGTGAATTCCGAGCTTCTCCGCATGAATTGACGGCATTTCAAGTTTACCAACTGAATTCCCGCAATGTCGGCAGTCATAGTGTATAGCCATTCAAATATCCTCTCCTTTCACTAGGCTTGATAACTTAGTATAAGCCGTTACGAAAAGAGATATTCATTTAGCTGCCATTAAATTCATTCATAACTTCTAAAAACGGCTTTTCAAGCCAGGATTCACAGGCATCAGCACTTTTTTTAACGACGGTCTCCATCATTGTGCAATCTTCATCAGAAAAACGACTTAACACATAATCGACCACCTTTGTTCCTTGCGGAGGACGACTAATTCCAATTCTAATGCGATTAAATTCCGCCGTTCCCACATGAGCAATTGTACTTTTAATGCCATTATGACCACCTGCACTGCCTTTTTTCCGAAGCCTTATTGAGCCCATTGGTAAATCAAGGTCATCATAAAGCACCACCAGATCTTCAGCCTCCATATTATAATAGTCCATCATTGGTCGAATACATTCACCTGACAAATTCATATAAGTGAGCGGCTTAAGTAGTATGACTTTCTCACCATTTTTATGAATCGCACTAAATGCCCCATTAAATTTACTTTGCATAAGTGGTGCATTCCATCTAGTAGCCAGTTCATCGATTACTTTAAACCCAATATTATGTTTAGTGCCGTCATATTGTTTACCAGGATTCCCTAGTCCGACAATCAATTTCATTCCATCTACACCTCTTTAGTCCATTACCGGTTGAACCCGTTGTTCACCTGTTAACATCATCATAAACCATTTTAGGCGCAACCTCCAAAAGGTTGCGCCTAAAATAATAAATATTAATTTGTTTCTGTTTCTTCTTTTTTAGATTCTGTCCCATCTGCTTCATCATTCTCTTCAGACTTTTCTTCTACCCGAGGAGTAAGGACGGTCACAATAGTTTCATCATCCTCATGATTCATTGTGAACTGGAATTGGTCACGAATATCTCCGACTGAAATAGATTCTGCTATTTCAAGCTTGCTGATGTCCACTTCAATAGAATCTGGAATATCATTTGGCTTTGCAGACACAGACAGGGTATGAAGAATCATTTGAACAACGCCGCCCTCTTTAGCACCAGCTGATTCTCCAATTAATTTAACCGATACATCGACTTCAAGCTCTGAAGACAGGTTTACAGCTAAAAAGTCTGCATGAACTATTTGGTCCTTTAAGAAATCGGACTGGAAATCACTTAGAACTACCTTTTGTTTATTTCCTTCGATATCTAAATCAATAATACCGTTACGGCCTACATCACGAATTGTTTTTATAAGTTCCATTTCATTTATTGCAATTGAAGTATTATTAACATTATAACCATATACTACTGCGGGGAGCTTACCTTCTTTGCGCAACCCATTGCGGTCAGATTTTTTAAACCCTTTTCGTGTCGTTGCTTTAAGTATTGAGCTCATAATATAATCACCTTCCGAATAGTTTTCGTTATAGTTTTCGTTGTTAGACTACTATAAACTTTCCCACTCTGCTTAACCATTAAACATTACATTGGAGCACGCTCCCTCACTATAAGGCTTTACATCACCCTCCAAGCACTGATATAAAGCCTTTTATGATGGTCCTTTGATATGAAAAAAAATTAAAACTTATCGATCCATTTAATTTGACGATTGCGACGGGCGTTTTTGGGTTGTCCCATCATGACGGGTCGTTAATTTCCATTTATTTCTATCATACTCCTGATTTGTTCTTATTAATAGCTGTAAGGAGGAAGGGAAATAAAGTGCCGGCCCATTCCTGAGACTCCTGCGGAAAAACGATCGAGAGAGACCCCGCAGTGCAGCGTTCTTCTGCACGAGGAGGCTCGAACGTTCGTCCGCGGAAAGCGAAGGAATCGGCCGGCACGGTTTTTTAATTTCAACAACCAGAAAAAACCGACTCCATAATGGAATCGGTTTTCAAAATCAATCAAACAATGTGCTAACAGATTCTTCTTCAAATACGCGAATAATGGCTTCAGCAAGAAGGCTGGCTACTGATAGCTGTACAATCTTGCCTCCTTTTTTCTCTTCACTAAGGGCAATTGAATTTGTAACAATAAGCTCTCTAATCGGAGAATTATTAATCCGTTCCATCGCTGGTCCAGACAATACCGGATGCGTACAGCTGGCATATACATCTTTTGCTCCACTTTCTATTAATGCATTAGCTGCAATGGTGATTGTACCCGCTGTGTCAATAATATCATCAATCAGGATCGCAATTTTGCCATCGACGTTCCCTACTATATTCATAACTTCTGCTACGTTCGGTTTAGGGCGGCGTTTATCAATAATAGCAATCGGTGCCTTTAGGCGCTCTGCCAATTTACGTGCACGTGTAACGCCACCGTGGTCTGGAGAAACAATAACAATTTCGTCTGGCGAAAAGTTTTTTCCCAGGAAGTAATCCGCAATAATTGGAACACCACGAAGATGATCAATTAAAATATCAAAGAATCCTTGAATTTGAGGAGCATGCAGGTCTAGTGTGATGACGCGTGTTGCTCCAGCAGTTTCAAGAAGATTAGCAATCAATTTTGCTGTAATCGGCTCACGCGCACGTGCTTTGCGATCCTGACGAGCATATCCATAGTATGGCATGACAATATTGATCGTCTTCGCAGAGGCACGCTTAAGTGCATCAACCATAATTAACAGTTCCATCAGATTTTCATTAACAGGTTGTGAAGTCGATTGTACAACAAATACATCACAGCCACGAATACTTTCTTCAATATTTATTTGAATCTCCCCGTCACTAAAGCTAGATACCGAACATTTACCAAGCTTTAACCCTACCGCTTGTGCTATGTCTTTCGCTAACTCTTCGTTCGAGTTCAAGGAAAAAATTTTCAATTTCGAATCGGCATATTCTCTAGACATTATTGTCCTCCAATTATTTTTTTGTATGAATCTTCTTTACATAGTCTTCTTTGTTTACTTGACGTGCTCTGGCAATTGAAAGAGCTTCACCTGGCACATCTTCAGTAATGGTTGAACCAGCAGCAACATATGCGCCCTTACCAATTGTTACAGGAGCCACGAGGTTTGAATTGCAGCCTACGAACACATTGTCTTCAATCACTGTTAAATGCTTATTTTGACCGTCATAATTAACAGTAATGGAACCACAGCCAAGGTTGACATTAGCCCCGACTTCCGCATCCCCAATGTAGCTTAAGTGAGAGGCTTTACTGCCTTTACCAAAGTTCGTTTTCTTTATCTCAACAAAGTTCCCGATTTTAACCTCATCGTGAATCGTTGATTGCGGGCGTATATGGGCAAATGGACCAATGGTCACATCCGATCCAATTGCACTATCATGTACAACAGATTGCCGAATCGATGTGCGATGAGCAACTGTACTATTTTTTAGCTCTGTATTTGGACCAATCGTACAGTCTTCTCCTACCACTGATTTCCCTTCAATTACAGTTCCAGGATAAATAACCGTGTCTTGTCCAATAGATGCATCACTGCTTATATACGTACTTGCAGGATCAATCAATGTTACGCCATTTCGCATATGCTGCTCATTAATTCGTACACGCATGAGCTGCTCCGCTTCAGAGAGTGCTACACGATCATTAACACCAAGTGTTTCATGCGCTAACGGAGTCTGGAATGCACCGATTGTATCCCCTTGTGATTGGAGAATTTCGATAACGTCAGGTAAATAGTATTCACCCTGAACATTATCATTATTTACTTTTTCAAGTGCCTCAAATAATGCCTTATTATCAAAGCAATATGTTCCTGTGTTTATTTCTTTTACTCCTCGTTCTACGTCATTTGCATCTTTATGCTCAACAATACGTTGAACAAAGCCTGATCCATCTCTAATAATACGGCCATACCCATCAGGTTGTTCTTGGTGAGCCGTCAAAATTGTTGCTTTGGCCTGTTGTTCCTCATGATGCTGAATGAGGGATGCCATTGTATCTGCTGTGATTAGCGGTGTATCTCCACAAACCACCAATGTAATTCCTTCTTTATTTTGTAAACGATCCTTCGCTTGCATAACTGCATGAGCTGTCCCTAATTGCTCCGCTTGCAATACGAATTCTGAACGCCCCTCAAGCTGTGCTTGAACTCGTTCAGCACCATGACCAACAACCGTTACCACTTCATTCATACCTACTGCCATAATTTGATTCAGTACATGCTCCACCATCGGCTTTCCACATACTGGATGCAATACTTTATATAGCTTTGATTTCATGCGAGTTCCTTGACCCGCAGCCAAAATAATGGCATATCGATTCGACATAGTCGGTCCTCCAGTTAACATTTTTCCCCTTCGAATATATATTAAAAAGCCCATCATTTCAAGGAAACTATGGATTTCAGAACAATCTGTCACGCATTTGTCATGAAACTACCAGTCATCTCCTTATTTTAGCAAGAGGGAAGCTTTTTTTAGATGGTTATAATCAACGTTATTCATTTTATCACTATTATCTCTAATAAAGAAAAAAACCCAGCTGATTTTCAGCCAGGTTTCCTTTAACAGATGAGATTGGTTAAGAAGCACCAGCTTCCTCAAGTTCATTAATCTCTTCTAATTCTCCTACTCGCATATACTCTTCAAGAACAGATTCTTGAATCATTTCACGTGTGCCCGAATTAATTGGATGCGCAATATCGCGAAATTCTCCATCTGGTGTCCTTTTACTTGGCATCGCTACAAATAATCCATTATTTCCGTCAATCACCCGGATGTCATGTACAACAAATTCATTGTCCAGTGTAATGGAAGCGATAGCACGCATTCGGCCATCAGTACTCACACGACGCACTCTTACATCAGTAACTTCCATTGAATTTCACCACCTTTCCCGCTAGATAACTCGCCCTATTACTAGTTCCCTAACGATCGTGATGTTTCCTGCATAAAAATGAAATTATTAGTAAAATATTTTTCACGAATTTAAAAATTTTATCATCTACCAAACTTACAATATACTTTTAATAAGTTATTTTCTATCATCCCATATATTTTTAAAAATTAAAATTTTTTCATTGGTTTTTATTTTACATATGCCTTAAATAAAAGTTCTCATCCATTTTTTATAAATAAAAAACCCCTAGCTTAAATTCGCTAGGGACACTTTTTATGATTTTATAAGTGCGATCACTTCTATTTCGACTCCAGCACCCTTTGGAAGCTTAGACACTTCTACACAGGATCTTGCTGGGCGATGCTCACCAAAATATTCTCCATAAATCGTATTCACTTGATCAAAGTTTTGTAAATCTGAAAGAAAAACGGTTGATTTTACTACAGTTGATAGTGATGCACCCGCTTCTTCTAAGACCGCTTTCAAATTACGAAAAACTTGGTGAGTCTGTTCTTCAATGCTTCCTTCAATCAAAACGCCTTCTGGAGTCAGCGGAATTTGACCAGAGCTGTAAAAAAGATTATTTACTGCGACACCTTGAGAGTAGGGACCAATTGCAGCCGGTGCTAAGTTTGTTTGAACCAATTTCATCATTTCATCCTCCTAAAAGTTCGATTATTCTATTTCAGGTAAAAATGAGTACACTTGATCAAAATAATTACCAGTTGTTACTTGAATTGTTTTTTCTCTTTCATCCACATTTGATAATTTAAGAAGAGAAGTATATTGTTCTACAAGGCGTTCTTCCACATGATCGGATTCAATTAAGATCGCAGTCCCTGCCACTGTTGCAGAGAATTCCTCCAATAAATTTTTCATTCCGGCAGCTGTTCCTCCCGCCTTCATGAAATCATCTACAATTAATACGCGCGCACCTTGAGGTAAACTGCGCTTTGAAAGCACCATTGTTTGTATTCTTCTTGAAGAACCCGATACATAGTTAATGCTTACCGTTGATCCTTCAGTAACCTTGCTATCTCTTCTAACTACTACGACAGGTACACCTAAGTATCGTGCTGCGGCATGAGCGATGCCTATCCCCTTTGTGGCTACGGTCATAATGAAATCAATTTCTTTATTTGCAAAAGCCGCGGCAAAAAGCTTTCCAACATGATTCATTAAATGGATATCACCGAGAATGTCTGTCATGTACAAATAACCACCTGGAAGCAAGCGATCGGAATGAGAGACATGCTCACGTAAAGAAGCAATTAATTCTTCCGCTTGCTTTCGCTGAATACCGGGTATGTATTTCACTCCACCCGCTGCACCTGGAATGGTTTGAAGTGTACCGACACCTCTATGTTCAAACGTCTCTTTTACAATGACTAAATCCTCACTAATTGAAGATTTAGCGGATTGAAATCGATCCGCAAAAAAAGTAAGAGAAACCAATTCTCTCGGATGCTCCATAAGATAATGCGTCATATCAATAAGCCGTTCACTGCGCTTAAACTTCATTTCTGCCAAATACCTCCCAAAACCCGAATAATTTAAAGTTACTATATCATTATTATACGGATTTAAGCAAGAGGGTTTCGCTCACCAATCAAGCGAACAGCAAAGACTTGATCACAAAAGCCACGCAGACCATTATAGACTCGATTTACCTTTGATTCATATTCAACCAAACCAAAAACCGTTGGTCCACTGCCGCTCATTAAAACGGCATCCGCCCCAAAGCGCCCCATTTGTTCTTTAATATGCGCTACCTCTGGATGCATCTTAAGGGTGACAGATTCGAGCGCATTACCGAGATTCTCACACATCGCTTGATAATCTTGCTTTTTGATTGCTTGGACCATAGCGTTTGTATCTGGATGCTTTATCTTATCAATACGCAAGTTTTGATATACATCTGCCGTTGATACACCAATCGTCGGCTTAGCCAAAATCACCCAGCAGTTCGGAGGAACAGGAAGCTCTTGTATAATTTCTCCCCTGCCAGTGGCAAGCGCTGTTCCGCCGTACACGCAAAAAGAGACATCGGAGCCGATTTGCGCACCAAGCGCGGCCAGCTCATCTAATGGAATGTTTAGCTTCCAAAGCTGATTAAGCCCGCGCAGTGTTGCAGCAGCATCACTGCTTCCACCGGCCAGCCCTGCCGCAACAGGAATCTGCTTATGAATCGTTATGGCTACTCCTTGTTTTATCTTGTACCGCTCACGTAACAATGCCGCGGCCTTATACGCCAGGTTTCGATGATCCCCAGGAACAAAGCGATCATGAGAAAGAATATGGATTTTGCCATCATTCATTAATTCAAGCTCAATACGGTCAGCTAAATCCACCGTCGTCATCACCATCTCTACCTCATGAAAACCATCTGGCCGCTTGTGTAGCACATCTAAAGATAAATTAATCTTTGCAGGTGCCTTAACCAACATTTTCAACCAACTCACCTCAATCACAACAATCATTCAATGAAGCTATTGTAGCATAAATGAAGAAAAGTGGAAGCAGGTGTTTAGACTCGACTAGCATAAGACGACCTGCCATGGTCGGTGTTCTTTGTCGATTAGGGCTGGGTGGCTTACGACCCGAGAGTCTACCTGCTGTATCTGGACAATGAAAAGTGGAAGCGCCTGTTTAGACCCGACAAGCATATGACGCAATGCCGGAGTTGGCGTTCTTTGCTAGCATAGTCAGTATGTCTAATGATCTCGAGGGGCTAGTCGCCTGCGCAGATAGACTAGAAAATAAAAAGCACCTCTGTTTAGCGACAATATGTGTAAGTCGTTTCCAATAGAGACTTCCCTTTTCTACTATAGAAAATAAAATAGTTGCGATTGCTGTTTTGAATAGAAAGTTGATGAATTTGGAAAAAAAACGTCATAGTTTGGCGAGTAAAACATTGTATTCGCTGACTAATCAAACCATAACCGCTCCCGCATATGTCTAAAATACTTCCTTATACTTTTTCCAGTTATCGTTTTGTACACAAAAAAGCCAGAGAAGTTGTCTTCTCTGGCTTTTTCTAGGCAAGTACTCGTATTGTATACGATCGATGAATCTATACGCACCTAAACATACAGAATCTACATTACCGAATATTTCTATTCATTGGTATGACTACAAGTTATTATTCGGTAGCTGACGCTCTGCCATTTCGATGGCTCGTTTCACCATATTTCCGGCATCCCTTGCTTTTATGCCGCCCCAGCCTTCCTGCTGAACCACATCATAAAAACCAAGTTCTTTGGCGATTTCTTCTTTGAGTTGATGGGACATAATGCCCTTTCGTCTACTCATTTCAGTCGTCCCCCTATCCGGAGTACCGCCTGCAAATAGTATGTACGTAGGCGGTTAGAATATACCCGCCCAAATAAAAAAGCAGCAAACTGGGTGTCTACTGCTGACTTACGGTCAAAGCTTCTGCACCTTCATCAATGAAGGTTAACTCCACTGATTCAGTTAATACATCGGTGTAGCTATACGATACCCGCTCAAAAGCGTGTTCATCCTGATCCAGTTCCACGATGAAAATGGCCGGATACGTTTCAGTAAGAACTCCTGAACGCTCGATTGTCTTGCGTCTTCCACCATTGGCTTTTAACATTAGACGTTTACCAAGATTTAAATCAAGTGCCTTTTTAATGTCGGCTAAAGTTTTTGGCATTTCGCTTCCACCTCACTGCCATTAGTATAACACATTGGTTTTGCGAGGTCAAATAAAATAATTATTTTATCAATCTTTTGATAAGAATGTCAATATATTTTATTCCCCAAAATACTCTGTTTTTCGCCACAATTAACCTCTCACTCATTATTCAGTGTACATTTCTGCTCGATATGGCGTTCCAATCCGTAAAACTCCTTTTGTTTCAATCCCACCGATTCCTTTTTCATCTGCCAATGTATGCTTTAATATGTCTGAAGCAACCACCGATTCTTTAAAAGACGTATAGCTTATTTTCCCAACCGTATAGACTGGGTCCAGCGCATGTATATTCACACGTAGAGGGGAACTAGCAAAATTTGCTCCTGCATGAATCAACGACTCGAAATGAGATTGACAAGCCCCTGCAAAAATAACGAGCTGATCTAGACTGGGCATTTTTTTCCGAGCTTCCTGAACTGCTTTCACAAAGTAGGCTGAATGACGATAAGAATGTACATCTGTCCGCTTGCCACGGGAAGGCAGGTACGCATCATGACCTGTTATAACAAGTATATGCGGCAGATATTTCTCAATTAACGCAGCTACTCTTGCGGGCATTTCACTTTCTGCGCAATGAATCCCAATAGCAGGCACGTGAAGGGTTGCATAGGTAGCAAGACATTTTTTCAAGTACTGAGGATCACCGTCGAGATGTAAGACTCTGCCCGGCAAATGAAAGGATGAAGACTCAGAAGATGAGCCCTTTCGTTCATCCACATTATGCGTATCATTTGTAAATGAACGATAGGACTCACTCTCCTGGCTTTTCCACTCTTCCTCAATACGTTCCAATTCTTTATCCGTTATGAGAACTAAGTCGGAGACAGGGGCGTCTGCTACAAGTCTAACCTCAGCCCCATATAAAACAGCAAACTCTTCACCTTCTCTATTCACAATTTCCACCACACGAAAAACCACATCACAACTATAGGATTTGCGCCCAACCAGATTTCCAATCCAATCCATGTGACAGCCCCCTGTCATTGGTGACGATACTTTACTTTATGCTTCTACCTACAAACCGGTTCATATCATCATTTAAAAAAGCCTGGTTATGAAGGGAATTGAATTCTTCACAACCAGGCTAAAAACTATTTATGCATCACTGAAAATGTGGGTATAGCGCATCTGCAAGAGCACCAAACTCAGCGATAGATAAGCTTTCACCACGTCTAGTCGGCTCAATCTCCGCTTCTGCTAGAGCTGTAAGGATTTGTTCTTTCTTTTCCTTGCCGCCCGGGAGTTGGCTTGTTAAATTATTTAAGATTGTTTTTCTTCGTTGAGCAAAAGAGGATCTCGTTATAGTAAAGAAAAAGTCCTCATTCTTTACTTTTACCGCTGGTTCTTCTCTCCTAATCAAACGGATAACAGCAGAGTCCACATTAGGCTGAGGCATAAAAACCGTCTTAGGAACCGTCATGACTAAAGAAGCTTCTGTATAATATTGAATGGCAATAGATAGAGAACCATAGGTTTTTGAACCAGGATCAGCAGCAATCCGATCTGCAACTTCTTTTTGCAGCATGACAACAAGCCCCTTAATTGGCAGTTTTTCTGTTAGAAGCTTCAAAATAATTGGTGTTGTAACGTAATAAGGAAGGTTTGCAACGACCATTACATCCTCTATTTCCTTGAACTCCTCTGCAATGACTGTAGAAACATCTGCTTTTAAAACATCAGCGTGAAGAACTTTCACATTATCATATGGAGATAGTGTATCTTTTAAAATTGGCAATAGCCGTTGATCAATTTCAAATGCGACCACTTTTTTTGCAGAACGAGCAAGATGTTCAGTCAAAGCCCCAATACCCGGTCCGATCTCAATTGCTCCTTTTTCTTTTGTTAATCCAGCTTGATCAACGATATTCCGTAAAATATTTGGGTCAATTAAAAAATTCTGTCCCAGACTTTTCTTGAATGAAAAGCCATATTTTTTCATGATTTCTTTTGTACGTATTGGCGTTGCAATATCTTTAGACATTCTGTTCCTCCTGTAGTATAGCTGTCATCTCTCGAACAAACTCTTCATGTGAGATCTGGAACATCAGCAGTCGGTTGTAAAGCTGCTTGCCATTCGCATAACCAATTCGAAGGCGGGCACCAAGCTTCTCCCGGCGTTCCTTTGCCTTCGGGCCGCCAATCAACCCTGTTTCCAATAAATCCTCTTTGCTGATCTGCTCCACTACCTCTTCAACCATGTGATGGGCTTGTTTAAGTGCTTCACGAATTACTTCTGGTGATGCATGTTCAACACCTATTCCGCGACCGTTCTTTTTCAAGGCATCCTGACGATCAATAAAAGCATGTTTACACCCAGGCACGTGATCCTGAACAATTTGGCGAATACGCTGTCCTGGATAATCTGGGTCAGTTAAAATAATTACCCCTCGTTTATCTTGTGCATGTCGAATACGCTCGAGCACGCTCGGTGGAATAGCTGAACCATTTGTTTCTATTGTATCTGCATCAACAGCACGTCGAATCGCTGTTGTATCGTCTCGCCCTTCCACTATAATTACTTCTTTTATTTTCATTATTTCCTCCAGCTCTATATAATATTTCTTTTATAATTATTCGCATTTTAGTATTTTCACAGATAAACGAGCCGTTTCCGCTTTTCTTCTTGTCCAGCTCCAACGGCTAGACCCTCTAGGTTGTAAGGTCCGATTGGTTTGTTGAAAAACAACGTCAACACCCCCATCGTTCCTTACACTTGTCGGGTCTGAACGAGCCGTTTCCGCTTTTCTTCTTAGTATAAATCAAAGTGAGAAGAAACACACAAAAAACAGGAGGATTTCTCCCCCTGCTTTCTTTTTATATAGACTTCAAAAAAATGCTGAGTTCATTGCGGTTAAAAGTCGCTTCTTGACGAGGAGAAAAATACCTCCTTACATACTCCCTTACGCAATGACTGAATCTAAAACATTCTTTCGCTTTTTATATTATGGCAAGATTTTTATTTTCACTTGTTTATTTCCCCAACTATATGCAGCCTCTTTTGTCGGAAGGAAAACATCGATTTTGTTTCCTTTGATCGCTCCACCAGTATCACCGGCTACAGCATATCCATAACCTTCTACGTATACTTTAGATCCAAGCGGAATAACAGATGGATCTACAGCAATAACTTTTAAGTTAGGATTTGCTTTTAGATTAATTCCTGTTGCTGTGATGCCTGAGCAGCCATTGCAATAAGCCGTGTATGCCGTTGATGTCACATACATTTCTTTTCCGCCGCTAGGTTCAGCAGACGATGTGTTTGACGTTTGTGATGCTTGAGTAGATTGTTGTCCGCGAGAAACTTGAGCAACATATACTTTCGTTCCTACTGCGACGACTTCATTACGGCTTTCTTTAAGCGTTTTTTCGCTTTTCAGTTCACGGGAAACTTCTTTCCCGTTCTCTTTTACGACTTCATAGGTTTTTTCAATAAGGCCCTTTTCACCTTTTTGAATAACTTGTTCCGTCCCCTCGGCAAGATCATTATCTTTTCTCGATTCAACGGCAAAGTCTTTTGGTTCTTCCAGCACATCGGTGACCTTTTCAACACGGACGATCTTAACAGTAGCACCCTCCGCCAGTTTCGTGTCAAGTCCCGGCTCGGTGCGATCGTCTTTATTCAGCTTAATATCTTGCTGTTTTAAAAAGTCAGCGACGGTGATCGAAGTAGACCATGCCTCCTGCTGTGTTGTACCATCTACTAACGTCCAGGCAAAAGCCTGCTCTAAAGAGATTACCATATTCTCCTTAATCTCTGCTTGTAAATCATGGGACAGATTATCCTGTTCACCAACTTCTATTTTTTCTTTACGCAGAAATTCTCCTACGTCTTTTGCTGTGGTCATCACTTCTTGGGTATCCTCCCCAATGATCAGTGATACCTGTTTCGCGGGTTCCCAACGAACTTTCATATCATGAAAGACAGGCGAATCGCCCGAGGGATAAAGATAGTCTTGAGTGTTTAAATCTAATTCTAAATCTGTAAATATATCTTCTACAGTACTAGCATGTGTTCGTATTAATTGGTCTTCACCATTCAAAGAAAGGGCAATTGTCTTCTTTGTTACTTCATGGAACAAGACGCTGATTACTAATATAAAAACAGCAATTGTCACCAAACTATATACCCAATTCTTTTTACTCATAGACTTCGGAAACAGGTTTTTCATGTTCTTATTGGTTTTCATGAAAAACTCCTCCTTTACTCCGAGTGATTATAAAGACTATTGATATGACTTGTCAACCTTTGAAACTATTAATTCAATTCCTTCGCGAAGGTGATATGTCCCATTATGCATACCCGGATGGCGGTTGAAAAGGTTTTTTCTTCGACATATCCGGCTACCAACATGATGAATTTTTAAGCAATTTGTCACATGCAGATCGAACAATTTATGTATCATACAACTATTTATAAACCGCTGCGCTAATTTATAGTTTAAAAATTTTTTTAGCATTTTGTGTCGTTTGATTTCCGACTTCTTCAAAAGTGATCCCACGAAGTTCGGCAATTTGTTCAGCAACCAGTTTTACATATGCAGGTTCATTTCTCTTTCCTCTATATGGATGAGGCGCCAAATACGGAGCATCTGTTTCGATTAACAAACGGTCCAACGGTATTTCTACTGCTACTTCCTTCGGTTTTTTGGCATTTTTAAATGTCACCGGTCCACCAAGTGAAATCATGAAATTTAAATCCAGACACTCCCTGGCTGTTTCAACACTTCCGCCGAAGCAATGCATGATTCCTCCAACCTGAACGGCATCTTCCTCTTTTAAAATATCAATCACATCTTGAGTCGCATCCCGGTTGTGAATGATAATCGGCAAGTTTACTTTTATCGCCAGTTTAATCTGTTTTCTGAAGACTTCCTTTTGAACTTCTTTTGGTGACTTATCCCAGTAATAGTCCAGCCCCATCTCGCCAATTGCTACAACCTTTGGATGATCTGCAAGCTCTTCAATCCATGCTAAATCCTCATCCGTCATGTCAACGGCATCTACTGGGTGCCAACCCACAGCTGCATAGATAAAATCATATTCATCGATAAGCTCCATTGCCTTTTTAATCGTCGGCCGATCAAATCCTACAACGACCATCCATTCAACGCCATTTTCCCTGGCTCTAGTGATTACTTCCGGCAAATCATCTTCAAACTGTTCAGCATTTAAATGTAAATGTGTATCAAACAACATACAAGGTCTCTCCTTTAGTTCAACAAATTTAGTGTATAAAAAATTCTGATGACAAGCTTCTCAATTGTGTAACATTAATATGACAAATTAGTCACAATAATCTTGTGATTTATTCACAAGAAACAGACTCATTTTTAATCAACTAGATAATATGACTTATACAATATTATTTTAGAATTACTAAAAAGGGTGAAACCTTTGATTAAAAACAGATTCTTATTTTTTTCTTCTATATAATATTATTGCAATATACATACTAAAAGAAAAGTATATAGGTAATCCAAGGGGCCTATATTCTCAACGTTATAACCAAAATACAGGAATATATTCACCGAAATAAATAACGTCATTTATTTGACATCATTTTGTAATATAAAACATCTATTTTTAAAATACAAAAGGAGAGAATCTTTAATGAGATTCATCCCCTTTTGCTTTAGTCTATTTAAGTAAATACGAATTACTTAACTCGCGCTCCATTTTGTAGTGATTCGGCCACCTGGGCCAACGCAAGGACTCCGTCTTTTTCACCGGCTAAAATCATTCCTTGCGATAATTCTCCTCTGAGCTTAACAGGCTTTAGGTTTGTTACACAAATCACCTTTCTTCCAACAAGCTCCTCAGGTGTGTAAAATTTCGCAATTCCAGATACGACCTGGCGTTTTTCAAATCCTAAATCCAACTGAAGCTTCATGAGCTTATCTGTCTTTTTAACTGGTGTGGCTTCAATCACAGTCGCAACGCGCAAATCCACCTTCATAAAATCATCGATGGCAATTTCCTCTTCAAGCTCGACGATTTCTTCTTGCTCAGGCTCAGCTTTTACAGACCCAGTCATTTTCTCCTGAATGTAAGCCACTTCATCCTCTACTTCAAGTCGCGGGAAGATTGGCTCTCCTTTTTCTACAACTTTTGTATCTGAAGGAATCACTCCAAATTCCTTCAGACTATTCCATGATAAAAAGCGATCTTCTGTAAGCGAAAGCTGTTTTAAAATATTTGCTGGTGTTTGAGTCAAGAACGGCTGAAGCATTACTGCAATCCGACGAAGCGTTTCTGCTAGATGATTCATTACGTTGCCTAACTCATCTTTTTTTGCTTCATCTTTTGCAAGCACCCATGGCTGTGTTTCATCAATGTATTTATTTGTACGGCTGATCAGTTGCCAAACTGTCGATAAAGCGATTGAAAACTCCATTTTTTCCATTGCATCTTCATATTTATGCACTGTTTCATGATTTAAATCTAGAAGCTGCTGATCAAATGATCCGTTCGATCCTTTATAAATCGGGATATGGCCATCAAAGTACTTATTTATCATCGCTACTGTTCGGTTTAATAGGTTGCCAAGATCATTTGCAAGATCAAAATTAACGCGCTCTACAAACCCTTCTGGTGTGAAGACCCCATCTGAACCAAATGGTACCTCACGAAGAAGGTAATAACGAAGAGAATCAAGGCCATAGCGTTCAATTAACGTCACTGGGTCCACTACATTCCCTTTAGACTTCGACATTTTCCCGTCCTTCATTAGCAGCCAACCATGAGCAAAAACCTTCTTCGGTAACGGTAAATCCAAGGCCATTAGCATAATTGGCCAATAGATTGTATGGAAGCGAACAATTTCTTTACTCATTAAGTGAACATCAGCTGGCCAGAACTGCTTAAAACGGTCCTCATTTTCGGAGTCATATCCAAGTGCGGTAATATAGTTGGATAGTGCATCAATCCAAACATAGACAACATGCTTCGGATCTCCAGGTACCTTTACACCCCAGTCAAATGTCGTTCGTGACACAGCCAAATCTTCAAGTCCAGGTTTAATAAAATTGTTAATCATTTCATTTTTTCGTGATTCCGGCTGAATAAACTCAGGATTTTCTTTATAGTAGTCCATCAAACGATCTGCATATTTGCCCATACGGAAGAAATAAGACTCTTCACGAACCTTTTCAACCGAATGTCCACTATCCGGGCTCTTACCTTTCAATACATTGCCAGCTTCATCCATCTCTTTATCAACAAGCTGAGTTTCTGTGTAAAAGGTTTCATCTGGAATTGAATACCAGCCTTCGTATTCTCCAAGATAAATATCTCCTTGATCCAAGAGCTGCTTGAAAATCTTTTCTACTACATCTTTATGGCGTTTTTCTGTCGTACGAATGAAATCATCGTAGGAAATCTCCATCGTCTTCCAAAGATTTTGTATTCCTACTACAATTTCATCCACATACGCCTGTGGAGTGATTCCTTTTTCATTCGCCTTCTCTTGGATCTTCTGTCCGTGCTCATCTGTCCCGGTTAAATACATTACATCAAAGCCGCGCAATCTTTTGTATCTTGCCATCGCATCGCCTGCTACTGTTGTATAAGCGTGACCGATATGCAATTTTCCACTTGGATAATAAATTGGTGTTGTAATATAAAACGAATTGTTGGACTTGCTCACCGAAAATCCCCCTCACATCTCTTCACTTTACAGGCAGAAAAACCACTGCTGACAAGCGTTCATATGCTAAAAAATATACCCGAAATAACACTCGAATGCAACCGCACACGTACCGCCCATAAAATAACAAAACAAAGGCCTATAATGAAATTTATTTAGTTTGTCGAATTTTTGACATAATCGACTTATTTTTGTCGAAATGATAAATAGTTTGAATTCAAACTGTTTTATTTACATTTACATAAATTTCATGTTATAGTGGATTATGTAGTAGTAAATAAAAGGTAATTTAATCTATTTCCCATTATAGCAAGGTTTTTAGACTAGTAAATTTAAGATCATATTTATAAAATTTATTTATTGACGGATATGGGAAACGTTGGTATGATAATCTCATAGAGAGAAATTTGTCGAAAAATGACGAAAAAACACATCATTTATTTGAGAGGGGAATTTTCATGAAATCAACAGGAATCGTTCGTAAGGTAGATGAGTTAGGCCGGGTCGTTATTCCTATCGAGCTTCGCCGTACACTAGGAATTGCAGAAAAAGACGCATTAGAAATCTATGTAGATGACGAAAAAATCATCCTTAAGAAATACAAGCCAAGCATGACTTGCCAAATTACTGGTGAAGTATCTGATGATAATCTTAAACTTGCTGGCGGCAAACTTGTTCTTAGCCGTGAAGGTGCAGAGTTGCTAATTAAAGAGATTCAAAGTAATCTTCAAGACGCATAAGCATAAAACAATAAAAAAGCCTGTTCGAGCATTCGCTCAAACAGGCTTTTTTATACGATTATTCCTCTTCAACATGGTAAGCTTGATACACATCACGTTTGGAGATAGAACGATCCTTCGCCGCTTCCTTAATTGCTTCTTTTGATGTTAAGCCCTTTTGTTCAATATAGGTTTCAACATGCTGTAAAATGGAAAGCTGCTCCCACCAATACGTTTCCTCCTGCTGCCAGTTCTCCGCTGATGCTCCTTCTATTACTAAACAAAATTCACCGCGAAGATCATTTGCTTCTGACCAATCCAATCCTTCTTGGATCGTTCCTCTTATAAACTCTTCAAATTTTTTCGTGAGTTCTCTAGAAATGACCATTTTACGTGAAGGTCCAATGTGATTGACCATTTCTCTTAATGTTTCTTTTAGTCGATGTGGTGACTCATACAAGACAAAGGTAGCAGGAATGGTCGCAAGAAAATCAAGCTCTTCACGCTTTTCTTTTTTGCCTCTTGATAAAAACCCATAATAATAAAACGGTTGTGGGATAAGTCCTGAAGCAATAAGGGATGTAAGGGCTGCGTTGGCTCCTGGAAGCGGGACAACAGGAATATCTGCCTCCAGTACCGCTTGCACAAGCTCAAATCCTGGATCTGAAATACACGGCATCCCAGCATCACTGACTAGTGCCACCTGTTCTCCTCTATGCAAACGCTCCACCATTTTTTTGCCGCTTGTTTCTTTATTATGCTCATGGTAGCTTACAATAGGAGTCGTGATTTCAAAATAATTGCATAGCTTTTTCGTATTTCGTGTATCCTCCGCAGCAATGATATCAGCTTCCTTTAGCAGCCGAATCGCCCGAAATGTAATGTCTTCCAAATTGCCAATCGGGGTTGGAATAAGATATAACTTTCCTTGCTTATCATCCGAAAAACTTTGTTGTGTCTTTAACACAGCGGTCTCTCCTTTCATGAATGAACTGTTCTTTTTTTATTCTAGAAAGCCGCTTAAAGGCATATTCTGTCTGCATCGCTGCTCGTTTTGTTGAAAATCGCTCTGCATGTAAAAATAGTACAGGCAGCCGTGTGCGAGTGTATTTTGATGCGATACCTTTATTATGCTGCCCTAATCGTCTCACTAAATCAATTGTATATCCGCCATAAAAAGAACCATCTCCACACTGAAGGACATAAAAGAAATGATTATCCTTTATCTCCATACAGGATCTCCTTTACTTCGGGTGTATATTGACCATCCTCTTGGTATACATAAAGCGGCGACAGGAGCTTCACATCTGCCTTTCCATCTTTAATTCCTTCTATTAATATAGTGTTTGCTTCCTTTCCATGTTTCGGATAGACAAACTGAATTCGTTTTGGCTCTAATCGATATTTTCTCATTAATGTTACAAGATCTACTAACCGTCCAGGCCGGTGCACAAATGCTGCTTTTCCACCTTGCTTTAGCAATTCGCTGCTTGCTTTTATAGCATCCTCTAGTGTACACATGATTTCATGTCGGGCAATAGCCAAATACTCGTTTTCATTTTTTTCTTTATCAGAAGGAGTTGGAAAATACGGCGGATTACAGGTAACCACGTCATGACCAGTGTACCCGAGTGAAGGAGCAATGGTCTTAATATCACCATGAATCATGGAAATTTGGTGATCCAGCTGATTATAAGCAATACTTCGTATGCCCATATCATACAATCTTTCTTGGATTTCAACACCGACGATTGATCCTTTTGTACGCGTACTAAGAAGCAGCGGAATTACACCATTGCCAGAACACAAATCAATAATACTTCCCTTTTGAATAGGGACATGGACAAATCGGGCAAGTAATACTGCATCTAATGAAAATGCAAAAACAGATGGGCTTTGGATAATTTTCAAATCCTCAGCCAACAAATAATCTAATCGTTCATCTCCCACCAACTGCATGAGATCCCTCCATCATATTAGGTAAAAACCTGCACAGAAAAGAGCTGATCGCTCAGGACGGTGTTTCCAACCTTTGAAAAAGAGTTTTTTGTCCTTTAACAGAACTGTAACTACTTTTGCAGGTTGGAAATCGACACGGTCCCTCAAGCGTCAGCCCTCGATCCTGTACCTCTTATTTTTTGTTCAAAAACGATAGGCAAAATAGACAATCCTCATCTTTTCTCGGGCTTCCAAAATGAATGTTACAAATATGGAATCCCTCCTGATACAACCTGGCCAGATTATCATATCCTTCTCCAATATCTGCGACCTGTCCTTCTTCACCAGCAGGGTCCACTGATGCCAAACGACCTCGTCCCCTGCCGACATTTTTGCGAGAGTTCTCAAGCTGTTCCAGCCGCCGGCGTAAATGGTCATTTTCGATTTGGAGCGAATTGTTTTCCTCCATTATTTCAGCAAGATGCTGTTTTAATTCACCAAGTTGCTGATATAAGTGGCCAATTTGCTGCTCCATATTGGTGACGGAATCAAAGAACTCTTTCTTATCCACGAACTCCACCTCATTACTCTGTGGCTTGAATTGATGCGATATCGTTATTCATGATTTCTTCAAGCGTATATTCTAATACTCGATCTTGCCCCTTCATTTCAATTTGAAGGACACGTTCTAGCATATTAAGGCCAATGACTTTCCCTTTACCTTCCGGCGTTTGTACAGATTGGCCTAAATCAGGCATTTCTTCTTTCGCAGCCTCATATTCATCATTTTCATACTTTAAGCAACACATAAGTCTTCCACAAAGACCCGATATTTTTGAAGGGTTAAGTGATAAATTTTGATCTTTCGCCATTTTAATTGAAACAGGTTCAAAATCCCCCAAAAATGTTGAACAGCAAAGCATTCTACCACAAGGACCAATACCGCCTAACATTTTCGCTTCATCACGTACTCCGATTTGTCTTAATTCAATGCGCGTTCTAAAAACAGATGCCAAGTCCTTTACAAGATTCCTAAAGTCAACGCGTCCATCTGCGGTAAAATAAAAGATGACCTTATTTCGATCAAATGTATATTCTACATCCACGAGCTTCATATCTAATTCATGCTCACTTATTTTCTTTGAGCATACATCATAAGCAAGTGTGGATTCTTCTTTATTTTCTTGCACCGCTAAACGATCTTTTTGGTCGGCGATACGGACTACTTTTTTCAGCGGCAGTACGACATCATTCTCATCTACTTGCTTGATGTCTACAACTACCTTTCCGTATTCAACCCCTCTGACCGTTTCAACAATGACATAATTATTCTTTTCAATGTCTAGCTGATTTGGATCAAAATAATATATTTTACCTGCTTTTTTAAAGCGAACTCCTACTACCTCATACAAGCATAGATCCCCCCTGCAATTTAAGCATCAGCTGCTCCATTAATAGCTGTGCATTCATGTTTCGATTCAAATGTCTTTTCGATTCCAGTATGGTGGTCAATTGTTCAGACAGTTGCTTCGTGGATGTCTGAAGAGCATCGGACTCAAAAATATGACGTTGGTCAGGAAATGATAAATGGTCAAACTTGTCCATTTGGATGTAAAGGAGGTCTCTATATATAAAAAGAAACAAGTCTAAAGCTAATTCTATTTGTGACTTTTCTTTAAAGTGGCTAAAAAAATCAACTTGAAGACGCGTCATGGCTTCAAAAGGATGTTCTTTAAGCACTTCATATAATTTTAACACGATTTTTCGAGCTTGTACAAACCACTCATCTGTACTTAGCGTAATTCCTTCTTCTAATTGATTCGTTATTTTCGAAAGCAAGGCAGCCATTGTTGGATGGACACCTTCTGCTACCAGTCGCTCCTTAAAAATAAGAGGCGGCAGGGAGTGAAATGAAATCAGCTGACACCTTGACAGGATCGTAGGAAGCATGTTGTGCGATTGCTCTGTTATAAGAATTGCCGTCGTTGATTGATGAGGTTCTTCCAAAAATTTGAGTAAGGAGTTTGCTGCCTGTACTGTCATTTTATCGGCAAAGTTAACAATATAGGTTTTCCGACGCGACTCCATCCCCGTCTTGCTAAACTCTTCTTGAAGCGCTCGAACTTGATCCTTTTTAATCGATAAGCCATCTGGTTCCACTAGATGAACGTCAGGATGGTTTCCGTGGGCAATCCGCTGACACTGATCACACTCTCCACAAGGTAGACCTTCGGAAGGAACACGGCAAAAAAGGCCCTGCGCTAAAAAGATCGCCATATCCTTTTTCCCTGTTCCTCTTGCTCCTTCGAATAAATAAGCATGGGCAATCCGTTGCTTTGTTAAACCGTTGACCAGCATTTTCGCAGCAAGCGGCTGCCATTGTTGAAGCTCAGTCCATGTTGCGGTCACGTCTATCCCTCTTCTACGTATATAGATTAATGAGTAAGCCTTTGATTTCACCAATTTGATCCAAAATATCAATGGATTGCTTTTCATTTTTCATTAAATCATCAGTTAGATTAACCAAGCTTTCTTCTATCGTTTCAACAATTCTCAATTTGCGCCCCTCACCATATTGATTCCATGAATGAGATTCCTTTAACCCCATTCCAAAATCAACGGTTTCTTTAACAAGCTGGCGCACAAGTGTTTTAAATTTTGCAAGATCTTTAAAATTACGAGAGCGTGCAAGGCGTTCGCCAGCCTTCGTTACGTCTCCCATAAGACGTGTTAGCTGCTCCACCTGCATTTTTTGTCCCTGTTTTTGAACAATATTTCCAAAGTTTAATTGTCCAACAGATGATTGCTGTTGACCCTTTGGTCGCTGGTCTGAGCTTAAACGAAGGTCTTGGTTGATTTTCATGCTGTCTTATCACTCCACTAATTAAAATTGATGGAACTGTTCAATCGGTAATACAAATACAGTTGCTCCGCCTACTTCTACTTCTACAGGATAAGGAATATACGAGTCTGCATTTCCTCCCATTGGCGATACAGGTGCCACCATTTGTTCCCGGGATCGGCAGCTATCGTTAATTACCTGTAAAACCTTGTCAACAAGCGCATCTTCTATACCGATAAGAAATGTCGTATTGCCAGATTTTAAAAATCCACCCGTGCTGGCTAATTTTGTCGCACGAAAATTTTTTTTCATCAGTGCAGTGGACAGACGGTTACTATCCTGATCTTGTACTACAGCGACAACTAGTTTCATCCATGCCACCCTCTTCTTTTTAGTTTATCTATCTCCATTATAACAAGAATAAGAACGCATTACTAAGGCATTCTACATTCCCTTTTATAGCCTATGCATATTCAACAATACTGCTTGTGCTGAGCTTGAGAAATATAAATCCTTATCCTTAATATTCGTTGTTTATCCTACAGATTCCTTTAATTAATTTTTTACATTATTTTTAAATAGCCTCTGTTAAACTTGCCTGTTGATTGGAGCGAAGAGCATTCGCTTTCCGCGGGCGGTCCGACGCTCCTCGGCGCTATGCGTAGGCTGCTGAAAAAGTCGCTCATTTTCAAATTCGTAAAGTCAATTCCCAAAATAACATTGGTTTTACGATTGATTGTGGGACATAACCACTACATTATTATGAAAAAAGAGAGATAAAGTAGGGGTTAATTTTTCGCTGTTTTTGAAAACCTTACTTTTTCAGTGCCCTCGCTATGCGCCTGTGGGTTCTCCCCTTGACTCGCTTTCCCGCAGGAGTCTCACGTATCCGCTCCAATCAACATCGTGCAAAAATCAACAATTATCTTTACCATAGCCTTTAATTTGAAAGACACTTTTTATTCTTACAGTAAAAAAAACAAGCTGCGGGATTCCACACAACTTGTCTAACACAATGCTATTGAAGAGATTGTACAATAGAAAGTGCTTCTTCATATACTTCTTCGAATGAACGGCTGGCATCAATTGAATGTATTCTTTCCGGAAATCGCTCCAGAAGCATCAAATATCCCTCTCGTACTTTGTGATGAAAGCTCATTCCCTCAAGATCAAGTCGATTCACTTCGCGTCCTTTATTTTGGGCAATACGGGCCATCCCGATGGCCGGATCAATATCAAAATATAGCGTACAATCTGGCATCATGTCTCCTATAGCAAACTGATTAATGCCCCAAACCTCATCTATTCCTAAGCCCCTAGCGTGTCCTTGGTAAGCGAGTGAGCTGTCAATAAAGCGGTCGCAGAGAACCGTTATTCCTTGTTCTAAAGCAGGCAAAACCTTTTCTACTAAATGCTGTCTTCTTGCTGCACTATATAGCAGTGCTTCCGTCCGACCTTCCATCGCTTTATGTTCAGGATTTAATATAACCTCACGAATTTTTTCAGCAATTTCAATTCCTCCGGGCTCTCTTGTAAGCAAGATTGTTTGCCCGCGTTCTTGCAAAGTCTCTTCTATTTTTTTTATAACAGAAGTTTTACCTGCTCCCTCTGGTCCTTCTACTGTAATAAACAACCCTTTTTTCATTGTACACCTCCATTATGATGTTCCGCTTCAAAGTAAGCTGAATCTACTATTTTAATAAGCCCATTTGCAATTCGCTGTTCGCCTTGAAATCTTACTTTTTGATTATTCCATTTTTGAAGCTGATCAATTTTATTTCTCGTTATTTTTTCCCCCGCTAAAAGATATGGGATCCCTGGAGGATATGGAATGATAGCAGCGGCTGAAATTTTGCCCTCCGCCTGTGAAAGACTTATCCATTTGGATTCTGTCACTTCCATCTCACTAAGAGAAACAGCAAGCTCCATAACCGGTTTTTCTATTGAAGGGAGTTCTTTGATCAAGATTTCTTCATCTGCTTCTACATCTGATTTACTTGCAATTTTCTTTATCGCTTCAATTGTCCGGTCAATTGAAAAAGCTATCCCTTGTTTTAATAGCGGTAATATAAATAGCACCTGTTGAGGATCCGATAGTTCCGCATAAATAGCATATTTTTCAAGCTCTTCCTGCAGCATAAAGCCAGACAGAGGGTGCACCCTTATCATCAGCTTCAACGGGTCATCTGCTTCAATGACTGTTACATTAGGGATAGCTATAAGCTCCTTGATTAGTTGCTGACGCAGTGCCAGCAGATATTCCACATCAGCTTGCCTAATCGTGGCCAAATAAGACCTAGCACCATCCAAAGACGCCATAATAGGATAAGATGGGCTGCTAGACTGCAGCATCCCTAAATACTTTTCGATTTTATTCTGTTTCACACGATCAGTTCCAATATGTAAAAAAGAGCCCATCGTCATAGCAGGCAATGTTTTATGAGCGGACTGAACAACCACATCTGCTCCTAATGCAAGCGCGGACTCGGGAAATGGGACGCCGAGCGTAAAATGGGCACCATGTGCTTCATCCACCAATACGATCAGATCTTGACCGTGAGCTTCCTCCATTAATGTTTGAATACCATACGTATGACCATAGTAAGTTGGATAGGTTAAAACCAGCGCCTTGGCATCTGGATAGCGGCGCAGTGCTTCCTTTAACACCTCTAAAGAAATTCCTTCCGGCGTCAAAGAATCTGGATGCACAGAGGGATCTAGAAATACCGGGTGAACCTTGCTCAACATACAAGCATGGATGATTGATTTATGACTATTTCTCGCAATAAACACAGTATCTCCAGGATTACATGATGCGAGCATCATAGTTAAATTGCCGACGGTTGTTCCATTTACTAAAAAATAACTTGACTGTGAACCATAATGAGAGGCAAGAAGGTTCATTGCTTCCTTAATCGCACCCTCTGGCGCATGCAAATCATCCAATAAACTAAGCTCAGTTACATCGTATTCTCCAATCCCTTTAAGCAAACCGGTTTCGTCAAGCAAACCTGATTTGTGACCTGGCACATGGTACGTCACAGGATTTCTTTCTTTAAACTGTTTCAATGCTTGTACCAAGGGCCTTTTTGACTGATCCATCGTTACTAGCCACCTTTTGTTAACAACATTCAATCTCGATTGTACCATTGCAACAAAAAAATCACCAAGTGTGCAGCTATATACTTGGTGATAAAAGCTTTATTCATATCTTTAACAAACTTGCATAAATTAATTTTTTAAGTGGCGAACCCATATATCATATGCTTGATCCTCTGCATGCAAAGAGATTAATGCCTGCTCACACCACACACAAATCAACTTATCAAAAACACGAATTCCTTTTTTTGATCTTCTACGGCAAGCTTGACATACCTTCATTCCCCACTCCTCCATTTCTCGATGTTCCCTATCACCAAGTATGGACACGCTTACAGATTTCTAATCCACTTTTATCTTATTCAAAAAAATGGAAACAGTTCCTATGTAAATAGAGTTGCAAATAAATTAAACACATAGCTAAGTAATTTTTTTTGATGCGTAGAATCATTTTTCTGAATATAGGCTTTATTAAACGTGTCTATTGATTGCAGCACGCACGCACGCGCTCGCGTTCCGCTAAAATCAACGCTGTGCAAAAATCAACAATGGACTTTAACATAGCTAAAAAATAAAATTCCTGATTCTATCTCCTTATAAAAAAGAACCGCTACCTTCAATAGCGGCTCTTTCCCACACTTAGAAATGTCTACCTCACACGAAGCTGGTAATGCGAGTCAACTTCACTCGTTCCTTCTTTATCCCCCTTGCTTCACGGTCGTCTGATAGAAGAATAGAACGTTTCACTCGCATGATAACCAAGTATCGCGACATTAGTTGAGTGATTCCAGTTCTTCGATATCATCAAGTATTGAAGCGATGAGACGATAGTAAGTAAATTGATAATGGGATACCCCTGTTCTGTACAGCTGCGACATATGTTCAGTTTATACTATAAAAATTTACCAGATTGAGAATTATACTTATTCAAGAAAAGGGCAGAATTGATGAACAGAGCAAATCGGATTCTTGATATTACAAGAGGGAAAATCTGAAATGAGACAAATATATGCTTTTGAATCAAAAGAAGATCATAAAAAATATCACCCTATAATTGAAAGGCACAGTCAAAAATTACAGGATTACCAACTTATATCGAAAGAAAAATTCGCATTAATAAGTTTGCCAAAAGGAATCGGTTGGACAACAGAAAGTTTGGCTACATCTGTTTTGTCTGATGTACCAATACCAGCTTTTACAAATAAAGATTTAATTTATATTTCCCCTGATCTATCAGCTTAGAGAAGGTTATTTCTAAAACAATTAGAAGAATACAATATTCTGGTCATTAAAAATTTTAACCAGAATTATTTATTTACGGTATTGGCTCACGAGTTAGCTCACCATTCAGATTTATTTGTAGATAAGTTCGAAGATGAAAGAAAAGATAGTATTTGGTTTGAAAAAGGTATGTGCGGCTATTTACCGAGAAAAATAGTATTAGATGAAACGGCGTTTAAAGAAATAACAAATATAAAGTTAGAATTAGTTAAAGTGCACAAAGGGAAATATGGGAAACATTCATTAGATAAATTCGGTACTAATTAGTATCAAGGCACCATCTTAACCAGTATAATGTTTGATTATTGACGTGGTTATCTTGCAGTGAGGTTCTCAGTAGAAGTTCGCGCTAATAACGATCTAGAGTTGATTTTTGAGGAATGCCATAGTCGGGATAGAGAAGGTAGAAAAGTATCCTTAACAGAGTATTTTGAATTGAACTCTTTATTCAAATAAAGCGGGAACTGGAATGAGAGAACGAAATCCCATATTTATTAAGTTCTCATTTTTAAATAAGTTTTTTCAGTGCCTGGCGGCTTCTTATTCTCAAAGAGGGAATCCGCAACTACCATCGGCGCGCGAGCTTCTCTTCCGTGTTTGGCGCTCGGAAAAGGATGAACGTCGGATCTTTAGCATCAGCTTCACACGTTCCGGGTCTCTCTCCCTCGCTTCCTTGATCTCCTTGTTCCTCCCTTCCCTTGCAGTGCTTTTATTGTAAATAAATCGTTTTAAATTCAAACACAAAAGGACCGCTACCTTTTTTGGTAACGGTCCTTT
>NZ_JXRP01000002.1 GCF_000829435.1 Jeotgalibacillus soli | reverse complement strand
ACATTTTATCGATTGTTATGTCAACAACTTTTTGAAATTCTTTTTTGTTGTTTATTTATTATGCTGGTCGTTGTTTTTAGCAACGAGGATTAATATAACATGAGAGCAAAACAGATGCAAGTGTTTTTACAAAAAGATTTAAGAAGACGTTACTTCAATCTCAGGATACAACGTCTTAAACACTTGATCTTTCGTGCAATTAATTTTCGTATCATCCTTAAAGTGCCCATACATTTCCTGCACGAAATGGGTATCTATATAATTAGCCAAATCATATCTTTCTCACTCCAATAAAATCATTATCTTCTTTTCAATCATCTTGTTAGATGGAAGTATAGGCTTTAACACTACATTTACCAATCCTTTATCCTTATATAAATATTTTATCATCCATACCCCTGAATCTTCAGGATATTTTTTACGTAAGAATTCCAAAACACTTGCAGTCGCTAACTTTATTTCTATTTCAGTGAACGGTCTGCTATCTGGATGCAGTTCTTGATACATTACTTGCTCGATTGAAATGTTTTCATTTATAAAAGAATCCATCTCTCTTCTTTTTCAAAAGGATATTTATACATATCTACTTGTTTATAGGCAATATCATGAACCCTTTCCTTAGTAAGGGAAAAGAGTTCTTCAGCTACATCTTTTGGTCCAGGGAATGGACCTATTATTGAGAAATAGGTTAATACCCTTTTTCGTTTAACTCAATGCCAATATATCCTGTGGGTGCTAGCTGAATTCCGTTACAACAAGAAGCGAATTCATACCTGCCCCTTTTCTTCAACACGCAGCTGAAATTGCTTGTTGTACGCAAGACCGGTCTCCATCTCAATCCATGCGATTATTTTCTTGACCTCCAGATGTTTAAACACGATTGGATTTGACTCAGTTGTTTTTCCTTCTACATAAATAATAGATATGAATTTTTTGTCGTAATGTTTAGACCCACTACTGCTGTAACAGGCGGATTTCAATCCTCTTCCGTTCTTTCGTTATATTCCTTGGGAGCCACTTATCGTTAAAAGGTAGTTAGTCCCTGATACAGCATCATATTTACACCGAAAATCGGATTTATTTAAATAATACTCGCTTAGACCAAGTCGATCCCTCGTATAATCGATCCATTCCTTCATTAATGAGTGCATAGAACCACCTCCGTTTATAAATAAGATGCTGATTAGGAAAAGTTTCAAAACAAAAAGCAGCCACCTTCAGTAGCTGCTTCGATCATATAAATACACGAGTGCGATTGTACCGGGAATTCCTAGAATACCAGCAATACCGGTTGTCACCGGGTTTACCGGGACATACCAGCCATACGCTTGTCCATAACGATTGAGTAAAAAAAGCAGAACCAGTCCTATAACCCATTTCGTACAAAATCTCCATATCCACCTTAAAAGCGGCTTAACTCCCACTACAATCAGGAGGGTAGCCAGTACCAGTGTCCCAATCCCCCACGCCCATATAATCATTCTCACCCCATTCCTATACAAGAGAGTTGTTCGATAGACTATATGGGAGGGAGCATTATTTTATGACGATTTTCCGGTGGCGCGCTTCTTTGAATAGATAAAAATATTTTGCTTCAGCAAGCTTGGAAGCAGCGGATAGCTGCTGGCTTATTTCGACACTCAGATTGACCATACCCTTTTGATGCTGCCAGTCTTCTCTTGTACGGGTCATCAGTTGAATTAATTGGTCATCGTACTCTTTTTTCAGCTTACCTGTTTTACGAAACAACATGGAAGATCGCTCCTTTATACATCACGACGTCCTTCAAGCGCTTTTGAAAGTGTAACCTCATCTGCATATTCTAGATCTCCACCCACAGGCAAGCCATGAGCAATGCGTGTAACTTTGATCCCCGAGGGTTTAAGCAAGCGTGAAATATACATCGCTGTTGCTTCTCCTTCTATATTAGGATTGGTTGCAAGAATGACCTCTTGCACTGTATCATCTTGCAGCCGTTTTAATAAGTCTGGAACATTAATATCTTCAGGACCGATCCCATCCATAGGAGAAATCGCCCCATGAAGCACATGGTATAATCCGCTAAATTCCCTCATTTTCTCCATTGCAATGACATCTTTAGGATCTTGGACAACACAAATAGTGCTGCGATCCCTTTTGTTATCGTCACAAACATAACAAGGATCCTGATCCGTAATATGTCCGCAAACTGAGCAGTAACCAAGATTTCGCTTCGCATTGACCAAAGCTTTAGCAAAATCAAGCACCGTGTCTTCTTTCATACCTAATACAAAAAATGCCAGTCGAGCCGCAGTTTTAGGCCCGATTCCTGGCAATTTCGTAAAGCTGTCAATCAGCTTTGATATTGGTTCTGGATAATGCATTGATTACTCTCCCTTAAAACATTCCAGGGAGATTCATTCCCTTAGTAAACTGTCCCATCGTCGAGTTGGTCAGATCGTCGGCTAGTTTCATTGCTTCATTTGTAGCTGCCAGCACAAGGTCTTGCAGCATTTCGATATCGTCAGGATCTACCACTTCTTCTTTAATATTTACTTCAATTACTTCTTTATGTCCGGATACAACAACCGTGACCATGCCGCCACCAGCCGAACCTGTTAAACGCTTTTCACCTAGTTCTTCTTGAGCTTGAGCCATCTGTTTTTGCATTTTTTGCATTTGTTTCATCATACCTTGCATATTTCCCATTCCACGCATTTTACATAACCTCCATAGAATTAATCTTGTATTTCAAGTAAATCTGAGCCTACAAGCTTCCTTGCTTCCGCAACAAACGGATCCTCTTTAGGAGGCTGGCCCTCTTCATTGGATGCTTCCGACTGGTCTTGTTGTTGAATAAAGTCTTCTCTAATTTCAAGCCATTGTTCTTCAGGAACCCCTACGATCTGATAACGCGATCCTGTTAGTTCCTGTAATATGGAAGGCATCGTTTCTAATAGCTTGCCATTATCCATTGCCATTTTACAATGGATCTCATATTTAAATTTTAACACAAAAGCATCATTCGATGCCGCTACTGGCTCAGCTTCATTTAATAAAGCCGTTAATGACCGCAGCTGCTGGCGGTTCATTGATTCTAGCATATCACCCCAACGGCTTTTAATTTGACTAATATTAGATTTAGTCGCATTTTTAAGTACTTCCTTAATCCGTCCAACCGGTGCTTTAAAATCTTTTGAACCGCGCGATGCTTTTTTAGCGGGTGCAGCGCCTGTATCTGGCTGACTGGTCATTACTGCACCCTCTTGCCTCAGCTGTTTTAGCTCTCTTTCCAGCTGCTGCACGCGCAAAATCAGCTGTTGAAGATCTGATATATCCGACGCTGTCGCAGTGACGGCTTTAGGCTCTGTCTGGCAAAGCTTAACAACTGCTACCTCCAGATACGTTCTTGCATGATTTGTGAATTTCATTTCCTGCTGCGACTCATTTAAAATATCGATATAGGAATAAATCTGATCAGTTCGCACTTCTTCCGCTAATTGACGAAAATCATCATCAGATAATACACGCTCCATTGATTCTTCAAGATTTGGAGCTGTTTTATATACCAGCAAATCCCGGCAGAACAAAATTAAATCTTCTGTTAAACGTACCGGATCTTTCCCTTGCTGAAGAAGCTCGTCAATCGTTTCAATAGCCATTGATACATCCTGCCGGTAAATAGCTTGAGCTAGTCGATTTAATCGATCCTGTCCAATTGATCCTGTAACAGTTAGCGCGTCTTCTACGGTCACTTGATCTTGGCTAAACGAAATGGCTTGGTCAAGTAAACTTAATGCATCACGCATTCCCCCTTCAGCAGCACGAGCAATAACATGCATAGCCTTCTCTTCAAATACTACATTCGATTCACTCGCAATATGCATCATTCGTCCAACAATATCATGTGCAGTAATTCGCCTAAAATCAAACCGCTGGCATCTTGAGATAATGGTTAGCGGAATTTTATGAGGCTCTGTTGTCGCAAGAATAAAGATTACATGCTTCGGCGGCTCCTCTAACGTTTTTAATAACGCATTGAAAGCTCCTGTTGAAAGCATATGCACTTCATCAACAATGTACACTTTGTAACGCCCTTCATTTGGTGCATATTTCACTTTATCACGAATGTCACGAATTTCGTCCACACCGTTGTTGGATGCTGCATCAAGCTCGATGACATCAGGAATTGAACCGTTTGTAATCCCTTTACATACCATACACTCATTACACGGTTCTCCTACTGGGGCTCGTTCACAGTTGACCGCTTTCGCCAAAATTTTGGCCGCGCTTGTCTTGCCGGTCCCGCGAGGTCCAGAAAACAAATAAGCGTGTGAAATTTTCTCCTGTAAGAGGGCATTTTGCAACGTTTTCGTGACATGCTGCTGGCCTACGACATCTGCAAATTCCTGTGGCCGCCATACACGATATAACGCTTGATACGCCATTTTTGCACCCTCCTCCAATTCAATGACTGGTTTTCTCTATTATAACGCATTCACACCCGCTTAAAAACGCTCAACATAAAATTGAATAGAAAAAAACCCACTCCATAATAGAGTGGGTACGTAAGTAAAATAACTGCCGTGCACCTTCTGTCGACTGACATCCATAAGCGTTACTCCTGCAGTTAGCTCAGTCCAGGCAACCCTGCGGCACATGAGAGGTTCCACTTAATGCTGCTTCCTTCCGGACCTGACATAGTTCATGAATTCCCATTGCGCAGGACCCAAACGTCAACACCACTTACAGAAGGCAGACCAAACAGAATATACAGCCTCGAGAAGGGATTCAGTTTCGCTAGAGCGGATTGCGAATACAGGGCACCGCTAATTCCCCACCTAGCACGGCAAAAATGAGACCAGTAATCATATGCGTCTTTGACGACGCAAGACTTAGTATACTATCCTTTAAGAAAAAAATCAATTAGCATCTATTTTCCAGAATTGATTGATTCATTTACAAGCATTTGCTGTCTTTTTGCTTCTTTTTTTTCAGCACGTAATGTTCGAAAAAAAGTAGAAAGCAAATCCCCGCATTCCTCTTGTAAAACGCCAGATTCGACTTTACATTGGTGATTAAATCGATCATCCTCCAAAAGATTCATAAGGCTCCCGGCACATCCTGCTTTAGGATCCGCTGCACCATAAACAACTCTCTCCACTCTTGATAAAAGGATGGCTCCGCTGCACATTGGACACGGTTCAAGGGTGACATATAACGTCATCCCTTCCAACCTCCAGCTCCCTTCTGTTTTACACGCTTTTTCTATTGCCAAGAGTTCAGCATGGGTGACTGCATTTTGCGTTGTTTCTCTTAAATTATATGCAGAAGCAATAAGCTGATCATTCTTTACAAGTACGGCTCCTATTGGCACCTCTCGCAAATCCCGTGCTTTTTGTGCTTCATTTAATGCTATTTTCATCCAATATTCATCTCGATCAGACATAAAATCTGTCGCCTACCTTTTTTCATTATTTCTATATTTTATCATACATATAAAAGTGAAAAGCGATTCATCAGTTATAACAAGCATAAAAGAGGTACTGACAGAAGGTGTTGTCTCTTTAGCTGCCATTTTTAAGATCGTAAACAGCGACCCCTTGTACCTAAATCTCTTTGACTAAATTATACAATCTTATTTTCAAAAGGAGTGTATTATGCAAATTCATGTTGTGCAGCAAGGAGAAAACCTTGCTTCTATCGGTATTATTTACTCCATTGCACCTCAAGCCATTACTCAAGCAAACGAGCTTCCCAATCCTGATCGATTAGTAATAGGGCAGGCACTCGTAATCCCTATTGTAGGAAGATATTATTTCGTTAAAGCCGGGGATAGTCTTTACTCGATCGCGTCACAGTTTGGCTTAAACTACAACGAATTAGCCAGAATTAACGCAATCTCTCCTACTCAGCCGCTTGCTATTGGATGGCGGTTATATATCCCGCCCCAACCTAAACGATCAGCGGAATTTAAAGGCTATGTCGAACCATTTGGAGAAACAGTCTCTCCCACAATTGAAGCAGATACAAGAAAAACGGCTCCTTATTTAACCTATCTTGCTGTATTCAGCTTCCAGGTTCAAAGTGATGGAAGCTTAAAAGAGCCTTTACTTGACCCATTCATCGAAATAGCAAAAGCAAATCGCGTTACGCTCATGATGGCCATTACCAATCTTGAAAAAGGAACATTTGTGAATGAACTCGGTCAAATCATCCTAAATGATACCGCAATTCAAGATAATTTAATCAACAACATTGTTGAAAAGGCAAAAAAATACGGCTTTAGGGATATTCACTTTGACTTTGAATATTTACGCGGTGAGGATCGGCAAGCCTACATCAATTTTTTACAAAAAGCAAAAAGACGATTCGCTCAGGAAGGTTGGCTATTATCCATTGCTGTTCCTCCTAAAACAAGGGCTGATCAACCAGGCAGATGGTATGCTGCGTACGATTATAACGCACTTGGGAAAGTCGTGGATTTCATCTTTATTATGACGTATGAATGGGGATATAGCGGCGGACCTCCTATGGCCGTTTCGCCTATTGGACCTGTAAGAGAAGTGCTCGAATACGCCATCACAGAAATACCGCCGGAAAAGGTCATGATGGGTCAAAATCTATATGGCTATGATTGGACGCTCCCCTATCAAGAAGGGACACAAGCACGTGCGCTCAGTCCTCAGCAGGCCATACAGGTTGCAGCCAATAATGGAGCTAGGATCCAATATGATGAGACAGCCCAAGCACCTTTTTTTGAATACCAGGCCGATGGAAAAGATCATATCGTTTGGTTTGAGGATGCACGATCTATCCAGGCAAAATTTGATCTCCTTAAAGAGCTAAGGCTACGCGGAATGGGCTATTGGAAGCTTGGACTGTCCTTCCCACAAAACTGGCTCCTGCTAAGCGATCAGTTTGAACCTGTAAAAGCAAATTTACAAGGATGAAAGCAGGACATAGTCCTGCTTTCATCCTTTTTTTTACTTTCGTCACCTTGCATTCCCTCTCTCTCTTTCCATATGGTACAATAACGGTTGTCCTTGCACCAACCCGTGCAACATACTAAACGAGAAGTATAAGGAGGGTACGGGAATGATGACCATTCCGTTCATTACTGTTGAAGGGCCAATCGGTGCCGGGAAGACCTCTCTGGCCCATGCTATTTCATCACATTTCGATTTTCATCTCTTAAAAGAAATTGTAGACGAAAATCCATTTTTAGATAAATTTTATGACAACATTGATGAATGGAGCTTCCAAACAGAAATGTTCTTTCTTTGCAATCGCTATAAGCAGCTAAACGATATTCAACGCCACTATCTTTCCAATCAAAAAGCAGTGAGCGCAGACTATCATATCTTTAAAAATCTCATTTTTGCCAAGCGGACGCTTCAAGAAAAAGAATACACAAAGTATTTGGAAATCTACCGTATTTTAACTGACGATATGCCGCAGCCGAATGTTGTTGTTTATTTACATGCAAGCCTGGATACATTGTTAAAGCGAATCGAAATGCGCGGACGCGACTTCGAGAAAAACATGAGCACTCTTTATTTGAAGCAGCTGATGGCTGATTATGACGATTTTATTCACCACTTCGAGAAAAGTCATCCAGAGATTCCTGTTCTTCGCTTTAATGGAGACAACTTGGATTTTGTACATCAGGAGCAGGATCTGACCACCATCTTACAACAAGTTGAAGACTCACTATATAAAAGGAGCACAACGCTATGAATGCACGTGAAAAATATGGCATCCCAGCCAACGCGGTCATCACCATTGCCGGTACAGTCGGCGTTGGCAAATCCACAATGACACGAACACTGGCCGAGCAATTTAATTTCCGCACCTCTTTTGAAAAAGTAGATGCAAATCCTTATCTTGATAAATTTTATAAAGACTTTGCAAAATGGAGCTTCCATTTACAAATCTATTTTCTAGCAGAAAGGTTCAAAGAGCAAAAGCGTATGTTCGAATATGGCGGTGGTTTTATCCAAGACCGATCAATATATGAAGACACTGGTATTTTCGCCAAAATGCATTATGAAAAAGGAACAATGTCTCCAGTTGATTATGAGACATACACAAGCTTGTTTGAGGCAATGGTGATGACACCTTATTTCCCTCACCCAAATCTATTGATTTATTTAGAAGGATCATTGGATGATATCCTCAGCCGCATTCAAAAACGAGGCCGTCCAATGGAACAAGAGACGCCTTTAGCCTATTGGAAGGAAATGCACGAACGCTATGAAAACTGGATCAATTCTTTCAATGCCTGTCCGGTGCTTCGTTTAAATATCAATGACTATGATCTCGTAAATGATCAGCAGTCCATTGAGCCCATTCTTGAACGAATCGGTACGTTTATTCATCAAACTTCTCTTCTTAAAAATTAACCCTGTTAAAATTGCTTGTTGATTCCCACTGCAGGCGCTCGCTTTCCGCAGGAGTCGCGTGTATCCGTTCCAATCAACATATGTCTTTAAAACACAGCCTAAAAGTAATACAAAAAAAGGACGAGCGTTTAGCCGTCCTTTTTACTTGTCCTGTAAATAGAAAAAAGCCGCTGCCTAAGCAACGACTTTTTATATCTCCAATATTTATGCGCGATGGTTAATTAAAAATCAATGGAGGAGGTAGAGGGATTCGAACCCCCGCGGGATTTGACTCCCCTGTCGGTTTTCAAGACCGATCCCTTCAGCCGAACTTGGGTATACCTCCGTATCGACAAGAACTATAATATCACGCATTTCAAAAGGTGTCAAACACATTTTTAGAAATTAATTTTTTAAATAAAATTAAGCCTGTTTACGGCGTCGATACTGAAATTGATTCCATTGAAATCGAATAAAACAACCGACACAAAACCCTAGAATCGCAATAAAGGCCGCTGTAGCTACCATAATGGTAAAAGCATAGGCTCCTGCTGTCCAACCAGCTGCATAACTAACAAATGCACCTGTTAAGCAGAGAACAGCAATTTTTTGATTGAATCGCTGGTCATCACGATCTTCCGGGATATATGCATTCATCGGCTTGCGCAAAAATCTTTTAGCAAACCGCATGATTGGATGAAAATCAAATAGCAATCCACCGAGTCCTGATAATAATGGAATCAGCAGTAACCAGTACTGACCAGTAATCCAGGTTAATACTACAGAAAACACAATGGTCCATTGATTCACACGAACAAGCGGACGTGGGATAAATGTTGGCGTTGATGGCGTAGCTGTCATAATTCTCCTACCTCTCATATCGGATTAATTGAATAGTAATGGACTGGTGTGAAAGTTGCAAGAAAAAGGCCCTTTCTTTATGAAAGAGCCTTGTTTTTTATGCTTTAATAATCTCTTTTCCACCCATATACGGACGTAACACCTCAGGCACAATCACACTTCCATCAGCCTGCTGATAATTTTCTAAAATGGCGGCAAATGTACGGCCAATTGCTAGTCCGCTTCCGTTTAATGTGTGAACATGCTCTGGTTTTGCATTTGGCTCACGACGGAATCGAATATTTGCACGACGTGCTTGGAAATCTTCAAAATTACTGCAAGAAGAGATCTCGCGGTAACTTCCGTAGCTTGGAATCCAAACCTCAATGTCGTATTTTTTCGCAGCTGTAAAACCAAGGTCTGCCGTACACATATTCAACACACGATATGGGAGATTCAGCAATTGAAGAACCTTTTCCGCATGACCAGTTAATTTTTCAAGTGTTTCATAAGAATCTTCCGGCTTCACAAAGCGAACAAGCTCGACTTTATTGAACTGATGCTGACGGATCAATCCGCGTGTATCCCGTCCGGCAGACCCCGCTTCAGATCGAAAATTCGTGCTGTACGCAACATATGCTTTTGGAAGCTGAGCAACAGGCAAAATTTCATCACGGTGATAATTTGTAACGGGTACTTCAGACGTTGGAATTAAGAAATAATCTTCTTTTTCAATCAAGAAGGCATCCTCTTCAAATTTTGGAAGCTGACCTGTTCCTGTTAAGCTTGCCCGGTTCACTAAATAAGGAGGAAGCATTTCTTCATAGCCATGCTGATCCTGATGTAAATCCATCATAAAATTAATAAGTGCACGTTCAAGTCTCGCTCCTGCCCCTTTGTAAAAAACAAAACGGCTTCCTGTTACTTTTGCAGCTCGTTCAAAATCAAGCATCTCCAAATTGGTCGCAACGTCCCAATGCGCTTTTGCTTCAAAATCAAATTGTGGAAGTTCTCCCCATTTACGCACCTCAACATTGTCATCTTCTGTTTCACCAATTGGCACGCTGTGATGCGGCACATTTGGAATAGAAAGCAGGATCCTCTCCAGTTTCTCCTCCACCTCGCGCAGGCGGTCATCAATTTCTTTAATCTCATCGCCTAGGCTTCTTGTTTCCGCAATAATATCATCAGCATTTTTCTTTTCACGCTTCATTTGCGCAATTTGCTGTGAAACTTCATTTCGGCGGCTTTTCTTTGCTTCGCTTTTTCCGATGAGCTCGCGGCGTTCTTGATCTAAAGCTTGAAACTGATCAAAATCACCTAAGTCTTCGCCACGATGAGCCATGATCGCTTTAATTTCATCAAATTCATTACGCAATCGTTTTAAATCAAACATGTTTTTTTCCTCCTTTAAATACTAAAAATACGTAAAAACAATAAAAAACCCCCGTCCCCTTGTAAAAAAGGGACGAGAGTTAATGCCCGCGTTACCACCCTGGTTGAAAATGATAGACTCATTTTCCGCTCATAACTTAACGGCGCCTGACCGGGAAAGCTTACTGAAACAGGTTCGGCTTTCCACTCCAGAATGGATTCACAACATCCTTTTACCGGTTCACACCACCCACCGGCTCTCTTAAAAAAGGGATCAGCTGCTACTAGTTTCTGTCATTGTTTTTACGATTTGTAATTATCGATAAAGATACTACAATCATGTACCTTTTTCAATACTTTTATGCAGAAACAACGGAAGATTGTTCAACCATCTGAACAAAATACTGTGTCAAACGATGGTCATCCGTCAATTCCGGATGGAACGAACAGCCAAGGAATTGACCATCACGTGCTAAAACGATTCGGTCATCATGCACAGCCAGTACCTCTGTATTTGGTCCAGCTGACACGATGTGTGGAGCACGAATGAATACTGCGTTAAACGGCGCATTCAATCCTGTCACCTCCAAGTCTGCTTCAAAGCTATCAACCTGGCGCCCAAATGAATTGCGCTCAACCACTACATCCATCAAGCCTAGATGGGGTTCATCGTATCCCACAATTTCCTTAGCAAGCAGGATCAGACCTGCACATGTACCAAACAACGGTTTTCCAGCTTTTGCGAATGCACGCAGAGGTTCCATAAATCCGTATAGATCTATTAAACGACGCATCGTTGTGCTTTCTCCTCCAGGCATAATCAAACCATCCACGTCTTTTAGCTGGTCCGCATGTTTAATGACGACTGCCTGGGCACCGCATGCTTCTATAGAACGTACGTGTTCACGTACCGCTCCCTGAAGGCCTAAAACACCAATCGTTGTCATTGTCCATCAAACCTTTCTTACCAGCCGCGTTCCTGCATGCGCTGTTCTAGTGATAGAGAATTGATCTCCATTCCCTTCATTGCAGAACCAAGCTCTTTTGAAATTCTACCGATCAAATCATAATCCTGATAATGTGTTGTTGCTTGTACAATCGCACGAGCAAATTTCTCCGGATTGTCGGACTTAAAGATACCAGATCCAACAAATACACCGTCTGCTCCTAATTCCATCATAAGTGCAGCATCTGAAGGTGTAGCTACGCCACCTGCAGCAAAGTTTACAACCGGCAAGCGGCCAAGCTCTTTAATTTCAAGAAGCAATTCAAAAGGGGCTCCTAATAGCTTTGCTTCCGTCATAAGTTCATCTGGTGTCATGTGTACAACTTTCCGTACTTGAGCGTTCACTTTACGAATGTGACGAACTGCCTCAACGATGTTTCCTGTACCAGGCTCACCCTTTGTACGAAGCATTGCTGCACCTTCACCGATACGGCGAGCCGCTTCACCAAGGTCACGACACCCACAAACGAAAGGAACGGTATAATCGCTTTTTAACAAATGATATTCTTCATCTGCCGGCGTTAATACTTCACTTTCATCAATATAATCTACGCCCATGGCTTCCAATACACGAGCTTCTGTAATGTGCCCAATACGAGCTTTCGCCATAACTGGGATACTTACCGCGTTCATTACCTCTTCTACAATGCGAGGGTCAGCCATACGTGCTACGCCTCCTGCTGCACGAATATCAGATGGTACTCGCTCTAGTGCCATAACTGCCACTGCTCCAGCTGACTCAGCTAATTTGGCTTGTTCTGCATTGACAACGTCCATAATAACGCCGCCTTTTTGCATTTCTGCCATTCCTCGCTTAACTCGATCGGTTCCTAGTTGTCTTTCTGCCATTGTGAAAAGCCTCCTCTAAAATGCGCGTCTAATTTTACGCGATGTCATAATCTTTAGTATACGGAATGTTGACTATATTAAAAGTGTCAGTTTATGATAATTGAACAAGGTCAGATAGGAGGAATATCTAGTATGGAAATGTTATCTTTCCATTTTGATAAGGTAGAAAACGTCCCCTTATATGAACAGCTTTACGCGCATATTAAGCAGGAAATCATTGACGGACGCCTGCCTTTCCAAGCAAAACTGCCGTCAAAACGCAATTTAGCTGACTTTCTTCAACTTAGCCAAACGACAATTGAAATGTCCTATCAGCAGCTCGTCGCGGAAGGCTACATAGAGGCAATTCCTCGAAAAGGGTATTTTGTTTTAGCCTTTGAGGATCTGGCTTATGTGAAAAAAGATCAGATTGGTGCATCCAAAACAGATGACAACACGACCACCGCCCGATTCAATTTTCATCCTAGTAAAATTGATACTTCTCCTTTTCCATTCCATCGATGGAGAAAACATGCGAAGGATGTCATCGACGAGCGGCATCAAGATCTTCTTTTACTCGGCCACTTTCAGGGTGATCTTGTTCTTCGAGAAGAAATTTCAACCTATTTATACCATTCCAGAGGTGTGCGCTGCACTGCCGATCAAGTGGTGATCGGAGCAGGAATCGAGCACTTGCTTCCGCAATTAATTTTTTTACTCGGAAAAGAAGCGGTGTACGGCATTGAAGACCCAGGATATCGATTGACAAGGCATGTTCTACGCGCACACGATAAAAAAACAAAGCCCATTGAAGTTGACTCGGAAGGTGTGAAGGTGCGCTCCCTCGTCAAAACAAACGCTAATGTGATGTATGTTACCCCATCTCATCAATTTCCATCTGGCAATATTTTATCGGTTAACCGACGTGTTCAGCTGCTGAATTGGGCTGCTGAAACTAAAAATCGATACATTATTGAAGATGATTACGACAGTGAATTTCGCTATAGCGGCAAACCGATCCCTTCTCTACAAAGCATGGATCAAGGTGAAAATGTCATTTATTTAAGTACATTTTCAAAATCGTTAATGCCATCGCTGAGGATTGGCTATATGGTACTGCCGCCTGCCTTACTTGCTCAATATCAAAAAACATTTCGTTATTATACTTCAAGTGTTTCAAGAATTGATCAGCATATTCTTGCCCGATTTATGCAAGAAGGAGATTTTGAAAAGCATTTAAATCGTATGAGAAAGCTATACCGAAAAAAGCTTGAGCTTTTAATGGATATCTTAAGACAGTATCCTAACACTCTCCAGGTTACAGGTGAAAGTGCGGGTTTGCATATCTTATTGACTGTACACAACGGCATGACAGAAGAAACATTGATCAAAAAAGCAAAAGATCAAGAGATTTTAGTCTACGGACTATCTGAATATACAATTAACACACGTCCATCCGATATACCTCAGATTGTATTAGGGTTTGCAGGAATCAAAGAGGAAGAATTAGCAACAGGTATAGATGAACTGCTGCACTGCTGGGGCATCAGCTAAATAAAAGAACGCTAACCATCTAGAGATGATTAGCGTTCTTTTATTAAAACCAACCTTTTACAGTAGATGTTACCGTATCCCAAACGTTGCCGAAAAATCCTCCAATGGCTCTCATGCTAAGCACAAACCAGTTCGCTTTTTCAACACCTTCCGTTGTAACAACATCTACATGAACAGAAGAAGCACTGTTCTCATCTAAGAAGCCTAAACTATCATCACCGAGATCGACCGTTAAGCTACCTACAACCTCACCCTTTTCAATAGGAGCTGTAAGCTCTCCGGCTTCATTTAAAAGTCCCTCATCAAGCTGCAGTACAGGCTTGTACGCTTCTTCCTGACCGTTACTTACAACCATATGAATCGGATCCTTTGATTCGATCGCTACAGAATCTTCTTTTCCTTTACCAACAGGCAATGTTTCTTGTCCTTCTACTGTGTAATTAGCAGGTACAATTTCCTGCATAGAGAAGTTGTTAAATCCATAGTCAAAAAGATCTGCTGTTGCTCCAAAGCGAGCGGCATATGAACCAACTCCATTTTCATCTGTCGCATTCATAACAACTGAAATAAGACGCATATCTCCTCTTTTTGCTGTTCCAGTGAAGGTATACCCAGCGAAATCAGTCGTTCCTGTTTTTAATCCGTCTACACCTTCATAACCAAACACAAGAGATGGAAGCATAAAATTCCAATTATCCATTTCAATCGCATCATCTGTGCCTTCTCTGAAGGTTTTAGTCGGAATACTTGATGTTTCAAGTACTTCAGGGAATTCTGTAATTAAAGAATGAGCAAGCTTTGCCGTTGCACGTGCAGACATTACGTTTTCGTCCGTTGCTCCCGTTCCTTCTGGATGATATCCTTTCATATCAGTATTATTTAAACCAGTTGAATTAACAAAATTGTAATTTTCTAAGCCTAGTTCCGCAGCTTTTTCATTCATCATTTTTACAAATTCTTCTTCTGATCCTGCAATCGTTTCAGCAATTGCAATCGTGGCAGCATTCGCAGAATAAATGGCCATTGCTTCATATAGCTCTTGAATCGAGTACTGCATATCACGACGAAGAGGTACATTACTTAAAGCCCGATCTTGAGACAATTCAAATGTTTTATCATTAACTGAGTACTGATCGTCCCAAGAGACTCTTCCTTCTTCCACAGCCTCAAGAAGCAGATACTCCGTCATCATTTTTGTCATACTAGCAATTCCTAATAATGCATCAGGGTTTTGAGCATACAAGACTTTTCCAGTGCTCGCTTCAATTAGTATGGCTGCGTCTAAATTCCAATCCGTGACTTCGTTTGCGTGAGTTGTTTTCGTAAAAGTACCGCTACCTACAAGAAGAACAAACGCCAAAATACCAGCGACTGCACTTCGAAACAATTTTCTTTTCACAGTTATAAACCTCCAAGAAATTATATACACGCTCGTTATTTTACCATAGTTAAATATCAAAAAATAGAGAGAGAATAGCACTGTCGATTTAACAAAAAATGGGACTCCTATTATGCTTGGAGTCCCATAGTATCAATTATAGTGAATAATTAGGTGCTTCTTTCGTTATTTGAACATCATGTGGATGACTTTCACGTAAACCTGCACCTGTCATGCGGATAAATTGTGCATGCTCGCGAAGGTCATATAGGTTTTTAGAACCACAATATCCCATACCACTGCGAATTCCTCCAACTAGCTGATATACGGTATCTGCCAGTGGTCCTTTATATGCGGTACGCCCTTCAATTCCTTCTGGAACCAATTTCTTGGCATCTTCTTGGAAATAACGGTCCTTTGATCCCTTTTCCATCGCAGCCATCGAGCCCATACCTCTATACACTTTAAAGCGACGGCCTTGGAAAATTTCTGTTTCTCCTGGACTTTCTGTTGTCCCTGCAAGTAGGCCTCCGAGCATTACTGCATGTCCGCCAGCTGCAAGAGCTTTTACGATATCACCGGAATATTTGATTCCTCCATCGGCAATAATAGATTTACCATGCTTGCGGGCTTCCGTAGCACAATCGTATACTGCTGTAATTTGAGGTACACCAACACCTGCGACAACGCGAGTCGTACAAATAGATCCTGGCCCAATGCCTACTTTTACTATATCAGCACCTGCTTCAATTAATGCTTTCGTACCTTCAGATGTTGCAACATTACCTGCAATAATTGCAACATCTGCAAATGCGTTCCGAATTAATTTAATTGTATCTAGTACACCTTGTGAATGACCATGTGCTGTATCGATTACAATGGCATCAACACCAGCTTTAACTAAATGCTCTACACGCTTTAGTGCATCAGCTGTGACACCAACAGAAGCTGCTACAAGCAAACGTCCTTTTGAATCCTTCGCAGAATTAGGAAACTCAATTACTTTTTCAATATCCTTGATTGTAATTAGTCCTTTTAATATTCCTTCTTCATCTACTAGAGGAAGTTTTTCAATCTTGTATTTTTGTAAGATTTGTTCTGCTTCATTTAATGTAGTACCAACAGAAGCAGTAACAAGATTTTCTTTTGTCATCACTTCATGGATCTTGATCGAATAGTCTTGAATAAAACGAAGGTCACGGTTCGTAAGAATGCCGACAAGCTTCTGCTCGTTCATGTCATTAACAATAGGAACACCAGAAATACGGTACTTGCCCATCAAATGCTCTGCATCATACACTTGATGATCAGGCGTTAGGAAAAATGGATCAGTAATAACGCCACTTTCAGAACGCTTTACTTTTTCAACCTGTTCAGCCTGAGCTTCAATGCTCATGTTCTTGTGAATAACCCCAAGACCACCTGCACGAGCCATCGCGATTGCCATTGCAGCTTCTGTTACCGTATCCATACCTGCACTGATTAAAGGAATATTCAACTTAATCTTTTCTGTCAATTCAACCGAAAGCTCTACATCTCTTGGTAATACTTCTGACTTAGCTGGGATCAACAGAACATCATCAAACGTCAAGCCTTCTTTAGCAAATTTGGTTTCCCACATTATCGTGATTCCTCCTGGTCCGAAAAATATTATTGTAAGGTTATCAGTCGTCATTCCTACTGTCAAGAAGGATTAAATATGTTAGATAATTGTGAATTATCAGGAGGCTTGGAAAAATGAGCAGTACCTTCAATTGGAATCGCTATCTTCCATTTCATTCTCATTCAACTATTCAATCTTATCTTTCAAATCAATATAAGCAGCTTTGCTTTGAATTGCCTAATCAGCTTGCCGCTCTGAAATCTTCATCTTTCTTTTATCATCTCGAACATGCAGAATCCTGCTACATTCAATCAGACAAAGCCCCTACTTCCATTCAGCCCTTATTACAATTTTATGGAATCTCTCATCTTATAAAAGCATGTTTAATCAGTAAAGATCCAACCTATCCCTCAAGCACTGCTCAGCTTGCCCACGGTGTCTCTACAAGAAAAAAGAAGAAATTACATTATTCATTTTTAGAAGACTCCGTCAAAATTCAAAAAAACGGATTATTCCCTACATTTTCAGATTTACTGTTTCATGTGAAACATCTTGAAGGAAACAGCTATGAAATGTATGAGCTATTAGCCATACTTCAAGGAGACCATCATTCACTCAATCCAGTTCAATCTCATTTTCTATTACTTTATAATCTCAGTATGATCGCAAGGTATGAAACAATGTGGTGGGGAGATTGTCTTCAATATAAAAAAACTGATGACTATTCCATTATTCGAGGATTTTTACATTTCTCTTCACAATATATTCCTCAAGCACTGCTGGAGTTTTTACTTGATCATGTTCATCCTGTAAAACAGCAATTATTGGATCTATCTATACAACAGGACCTAATGCATTAAAAAATAGTCCACGCTCAATTACTGGGAAGAAAATTAATTTTCATGCAAATCTTTGACATGATTTTAACACGATAAATGTAAAAATAAAAATATCATGCATTTAATTTTACAAGGAATTTTTTTAAAAGTGAAACAGTTCTTTTTCCGTATTAAAGTCCATTTTTTTCTTTAGATCCGAGACATTTGTTCTTGAATATACGCGCCTTGTTTTATGAAATATAAAATATGCCCATTCGATGCAGTTGATTCCCGTTGTTTGTTGTATCGTGATTGTCTTACATGAAGTCTTACATTAATCAGAATACTCTTCTTTAAATTGTCAGAAGTAGAATTATTTTTTTGAACAGGAAATTCTCTCTTTCTTTAATAGGAGAATTTTGTTCTTTAATTAAAATTAATGTCGTATGTTGACGACAGCCATCATGGTGTACAGATAATAAAAATAAAGGTGATAATCATTTTACACATAGTGCTTTTATTGTAAATAAATCGTTTTAAATTCAAACACAAAAGGACCGCTACCTTTTTTGGTAACGGTCCTTTCT